>JAJZTF010000010.1:49786-105121 GCA_021821945.1 Pseudomonadota bacterium | reverse complement strand
CAGCTTCGCTCTACGCTTCCTCCCCACACTCGGTCGCCCTCATGCAGTTGCGCTTCGCTTCGTTCGCTGTGATCAACTTACGGTGGGACTTGCACCCACAAGAGTGCGCCCATGCTGGGCGCACCATGAAAAGCCCCCGGACCGAAATCCGGGGGTTTTTTATGGCATTTGAAGCGCGAATACCTTCAATCCGTTATAATCTGCGCCCCTGAGTTTCCAATCCATCCCATGACCGTGCTGCCGTGGATAATCGCATCCAGCCTACTGGGTGGTGCGCTGAGCGTTTCATGCGCTGCGCTTTTTGCGTTGAATGCGCGCGCGCGCTGGCTCAATGCGCTGGTGAGCTATGCGATCGGCGCGCTTTTGGGCGCCGTGTTTCTCGACATCCTCCCGGAAGCCATCCATCTTGCAAGAAATGGCGCCGCGCTCAGCGGCACGATACTCGCCGGGATCCTCGCCTTTTTCATCCTCGAGAAGCTCCTGCTCTGGCGCCATTGCCATCACTGCGAGGCGCATGAACCTGAAAGGCACCATGGCCGCACCGGGCTCATGATCCTGGTCGGGGGCACGTTCCACAATTTTGTCGACGGCGTGATCATCGCGGCCGCATTCCTGACGGACCTGCATCTCGGGATCGTGACCGCGCTTGCGATCATCGCCCACGAGATCCCCCAGGAAGTGGGGGACTTCATGATCCTGCTGCATTCGGGCTACAGCAAGGGCCAGGCGCTCGCATTGAACCTGCTTTCGACTTTGGCTACGCTGATAGGCGGGGTGCTGGCCTTCTATGCGCTGCACTCGGTCGAGAACGTGGTCCCAACGCTGCTGGCGCTGGCCGCCTCGAGCCTGATTTATGTTGCAGTTGCCGATCTGATCCCGGACCTGCACAAGCGGACCAGCCTTAAGGACACGCTGGAACAGGTATTGCTGATCTCGGCCGGCGTGTCTACGATATATCTGGTCAGCCTGATGGTCGCGGAGTGAGGAAGAAATGAAGAAAGTGGGTTTTGTATCGCTGGGCTGCCCCAAGGCGACCGTGGATTCCGAGCATATCCTGACGCGCCTGCGCGCCGAAGGCTATCTGATCTCGGCAAGCTATCAGGAATCCGACCTTGTCGTGGTGAATACCTGCGGCTTCATCGACAGCGCAGTTCATGAATCGCTCGATGCGATAGGCGAGGCGCTTGATGAGAACGGCCGCGTGATCGTCACGGGATGCCTGGGCGCCAGGGAAGACATCGTGCGCGAGGCGCATCCCAGGGTGCTTGCGATCACGGGGCCCCATGCGACCGATGAGGTGATGGAGGCGGTTCACCGGCATCTGCCCAAGCCTCACGACCCCTATACCGATCTCGTCCCTCCCCAGGGCATCAGGCTCACCCCCAGGCATTACGCATACCTCAAGATTTCCGAAGGATGCAACCATCGCTGCACCTTCTGCATCATCCCCAGCATGAGAGGGGACCTGGAGAGCCGCCCGGTGGGCGATGTGATGACCGAGGCCGAGAATCTCGTCAGATCCGGCGTGAAAGAACTCCTGGTGATCTCCCAGGACACCAGCGCCTATGGGGTGGATGTCAAATACCGCACGGGATTCTGGGGCGGCAGGCCGCTTAGGACACGCATGACCGAACTCGCAAAGGCGCTGGGCAGCCTCGGCGCATGGGTGAGGCTGCATTACGTCTATCCCTATCCCCATGTGGACGAGGTCATTCCGCTGATGGCAGAGGGAGTGATACTGCCCTATCTGGATATACCGTTTCAGCACGCCAATCAGCGCATCCTGAAACTGATGAAGCGGCCGGGCAACAGCGAAAACGTGCTCAACCGCATCAAGCGCTGGCGCGAGACATGCCCTGAGCTTACCCTGCGCAGCACCTTCATCGTGGGTTTCCCCGGCGAGACCGAGGCCGAGTTCGGGGAGCTGCTGGATTTCTTGAAGGAGGCCAGGCTCGATCGCGTGGGCGCATTCGCCTATTCCCCCGTGGACGGCGCGAAGGCCAACGAACTGCCTGATCACATTCCTCCCGAGGTGCAGGAGGAACGCCTTGCGCGCCTGATGCTGCTGCAGGAGGAGATCAGCGAAGAGCGGCTCAAAGCCAAGGTGGGCAGGACCATGACGGTGCTGGTGGACGAGGTGACCGACGAGGGGGCGGTTGCCAGAAGCCATGCCGATGCGCCCGAGATCGACGGCCTGGTATTCATCGACCAGGGGACTCACCTCAAGGTCGGAGACAGGGTGGAGGTCGTGATCACGGATTCGGACACCCACGATCTTTGGGGAGATCTGGTATCCGGATCCTGATCAGCGGCGTTGAAATTTGCTAGGCGGTGAGTTCGTTCAGCACATAGGGCAGGATGCCGCCAGCCCGGTAGTAGTCCACCTCGATCGGCGTGTCGATGCGCAGCAAGAGCGGCACTTCCTGCCGGCTTCCGTCTGACCGCTTGATCACGAGCGTCACCTCCTGCTGGGGCTTCAGGTTCTCATCTATGCCTTCCAGGTCGAAAGACTCATCCCCCCTGATCCGCAATGAGGCAGCGCTCACGCCCTCCTTGAACTGCAGGGGCAGAACGCCCATGCCGACCAGGTTGCTGCGGTGTATGCGCTCGTAGGATCTGGCGATCACGGCCTTCACGCCCAGAAGCTGCGTGCCCTTGGCAGCCCAGTCCCTCGAGGAGCCCGTGCCATATTCCTCGCCTGCAAAGATCAGGGTCGGCGTGCCCGACCTGATGTAGTTCATTGCGGCGCTGTATATGTCGGTCTCCACGCCTTCATAAAGGGTGTGGCCGCCCTCCGGATGCGAGCCATCCGCTCTGGCCGGCAGCATCAGGTTCTTGATGCGCACGTTGGCGAAGGTGCCCCGCATCATCACTTCGTGGTTTCCGCGCCGGGATCCGTAGCTGTTGAAGTCCCGGGTGGCCACCCCCTTTTCCAGCAGATACCTGCCGGCGGGCGTGTCCGGCTTGAAGCTGCCGGCAGGGCTGATGTGGTCGGTCGTCACGGAGTCGCCGAAGATCGCCAGCGCGCGGGCATTCTCGATTCCTGCGATTTTTCCGCTCTGCTCGTGTTCGAAGAACGGCGGGCGGGCGATGTAGGTCGAATCGTCCCACTGGTAAAGATCCCCGGTGGGCGCGGTGATCGCATTCCAGAGCGGCAGATCGCGGGTCAGGTCGGAGTAGAGGGTGCGGTATATTGCAGGATCCATGGCGTAGTGGCTGACCGCCTGGATCTCCTCGCCCGAAGGCCAGATGTCGCGCAGATGGACAGGCTTTCCATCCTTGCCCGTGCCCAGCGGCTCGATGTCGAGGTTCACGTTCATCCGGCCCGCGATGGCATAGGCGATCACGAGGGGAGGGCTTGCCAGGAAGTTGGCCTTGATGTGAGGGTGTATGCGCGCCTCGAAATTGCGGTTGCCTGACAGCACGGCTGCGGCGATCAGGTCGTTCTTGACGATGGTCTCATCGATCTGCGGATCCAGCGGGCCCGAATTGCCTATGCAGGTGGTGCAGCCGTATGCCGCAACGCCAAAGCCCAGCCTGGCCAGGGGCTCCAGAAGTCCTGCATTGGCAAGATAGGCGCTGACCACGCGCGAGCCGGGCGCCAGGGTGGTCTTGATGTGAGGCTTGACCGAGAGGCCCTTCTCGACGGCTTTCTTGGCAAGCAGCCCTGCGGCAAGCATCACGCCGGGATTCGAGGTATTGGTGCAGGAAGTGATCGCCGCGATCAGCACGTCGCCGTTGCCGATCTTTATGTCATCGCGCCCTATGGCATGGCGCTGATGCAGCTTTTCAGGGGGCTGGTTGAAGCCGTTTTCGGCAACCGGCTTTGAGAAAAGCGCATCGAACGTCTCCTTCATCCTCGAAAGCTCGATGCGGTCCTGCGGTCTCTTGGGGCCGGAAAGGGAAGGGGTGATCGCTGAAAGGTCGAGTTCCACCACGCTGCTGTAGTCGATCTCGCCTGCCTTTGGCATGCCGAAAAGCCCCTGCGCCTTGAAATACGATTCGAACGCGTCGATTTCGTCAGATGTTCTCCCGGTGTTTTTCATGAAGCCCACGGTGACATCGTCCACCGGGAAAAATCCCATGGTCGCGCCATATTCAGGCGCCATGTTCGCGATGGTGGCGCGATCGGGCAGCGTGAGCGCGGCAGCCCCCTCGCCGAAGAATTCCACGAACTTGCCGACGACCTTGTGCCTGCGCAATAGCTCGGTGACGGTGAGGACGATGTCGGTTGCGGTCACCCCTTCCCTGGGCTTCCCATGGAGATGCACGCCGACCACGTCCGGCGTCAAAAAATAAACGGGCTGACCCAGCATGCCCGCTTCCGCCTCTATGCCACCCACGCCCCAGCCGACCACGCCCATGCCGTTGATCATCGTGGTGTGGCTGTCCGTGCCAACGAGCGTGTCGGGATAATAGACGCCTTCCCTGTGTTGCACGCCGCGAGCGAGATATTCGAGATTGACCTGATGCACGATGCCTATGCCAGGGGGCACCACCTTGAAGGTGTCGAAGGCCTGCATTCCCCATTTCATGAAGCGGTAGCGCTCGGTATTGCGCTCGAATTCCATCTGCATGTTGATCTTCAATGCATCCGGATTGTTGTAGCTGTCTATCTGGACGGAATGGTCGACCACGAGATTCACCGGAACCAGTGGCTCGATGACCTTGGGGTCGCGCCCCCTGCTTGCAGCCGCATCGCGCATCGCGGCGAGGTCAGCAAGCAGCGGAACCCCTGTGAAATCCTGCAGCACGATGCGGGCGACGACGAAGGGAATCTCTTCCGTGCGCCTCGCATCCGGCTGCCAGCCTGCAAGCTCCTTCACATGCGCCTCGGTGATTTTCCTGCCATCATAATTGCGCAGCACCGCTTCCAGCACGATGCGTATGGATACGGGAAGACGCGAAATCCTGCCCAGACCTGCTTTTTCCAGCGCGGGCAGCGAATACATGATGCCTTGCCGCCCATCGGCAAGATTGAAGGCGACGCGGGTGTCGAACAAATTATGCTGCATGGCAAAAACTCCGGTTATGCTCAATGTATAAAGGGCCGATTATAACCAGCAGGCGCACGGTCGAGGGGATTTTTTGCGGATGCATGGCATCCCGTCGCGCGAAACTTTCCCGCACTCAGTCCATCTATGACGAAGTACAAGTTCAGGAGAGCGCGGCATGAAAGAGACTGCAACGGACGCAACACGCGCGTCCTTCATGAGACTGAAGGAATATCTAGGCAGCCAGATAATCGGCCAGAACGGCCTGGTGGAAAGCCTGCTCGTGGCCTTGCTTTCCGAAGGCCATCTCCTGATAGAAGGACCGCCCGGCCTTGCCAAGACGCGCGCGATCAAGGCGCTGGCAGAAGGGCTGGAGTGCGATTTCCAGCGCGTTCAGTTTACGCCTGACATGCTGCCTGCCGATCTCACAGGCTCGGACATATATCGCCCCGAAGAAGGCAGCTTCCGCTTTCAGCGCGGGCCGCTCTTCCACAATCTGATACTTGCCGACGAGATCAATCGCGCGCCGGCCAAGGTGCAATCCGCACTTCTTGAGGCGATGTCCGAACACCAGATCAGCGTGGGGCTTGCCACCTATGAACTGCCCGGGCTGTTTCTGGTGATGGCCACACAAAACCCGATCGAGCATGAAGGGACTTATCCTTTGCCCGAGGCGCAGCTCGACCGCTTCATGCTGAATGTGCTGATCGATTATCCCGATCGCGCGACCACTCGCCTGATCATGGATCTTGCTAGGCGCGAGGCGCTTGTCGGGCGTCAGCTTGAGACGCCCGCCTGCTCCATGCCCCAGGAAACGGTATTTTCCGCCCGCCGCGAGGCGCTAGGCCTGACCCTTGCCCCGTCCGTTGCGGATTACATCGCGGCGCTGATCGATGCGACGCACAGGCCGGAGAGCTATGGCGGGAAGCTCAAGGAATGGCTGCGCTGGGGGGCGAGTCCGCGAGGGGCCATCGCGATCGAGCGTGGCGCGCGCGCATTGGCCTGGCTCGACGGAAGGGATTATGTGAGCCCGGAGGACGTTCAGGCGATAGCGCCCAATGCGTTGCGCCATCGTCTCCTGCTCGACTATACCGCCGAAGCCCGGGGCATAGGCGCATCCGAATGCGTGCAGGAACTGCTGCTCAGGGTGCCGGCTCCATGATCCTTCCGGATCTTTCGGAGCTTTCGGCATTGCGGGGCGCAGTCAAAGGCCTGAGCCTGCATGCCCGCAGACCGGTCATGGCCTCGCTGCAGGGCGTGCATCGCAGCGCGCAGCGCGGCCTGGGCCTGGAATTCGAGGAAGTGCGCGCCTATGTGGAAGGAGACGATGCGCGCAGCATAGACTGGCGCGTCTCGGCAAGACGCGGGAAGCTGCATACCCGGCTATATCGCGAGGAACGCGAGCGGCCCGCATGGCTGATTGCCGATCTGCATCCCGGGCTTTATTTCGGCAGTCGCCGCCAGCTCAAATCCTCCCTGCTGCTTCGCTGCGCTGCGATGCTCGCATGGGCTGCCGCAGAAGGCGGGGACAGGGTGGGGGCGGTGATCGCCAATGGCAGCATGGATCCCGTCATCCTTCCTCCCCGGGGGCGCAAATCCGGCGTCCTTCCGATACTGAATGCGCTCGTCGAATCCCAGCCGAAGGAGCCCGGGGCGGTGAAAAGCAATTTGCAGCAGGCGCTTGCGATGCTGCGCCCCATGCTAAAACCCGGAAGCATGATTTTTCTGCTGAGCGACTTTGCCGATTTCCCTGAAGCGGCGGAAAACATGCTTGGCAGCACAGTCAGGCACAGCGACTGCCGCATGCTATGGATCACCGATGCACTGGAAATCAGCGGGCTGCCCAGAGGAAACTTTCGCGTGGGACTGCCGGGGCGTCTCTGGTGGATGAACGGCGACCAGTCCCTCCGTCCCTGGCAGGATGCCTGGCGGGCGCGTGAACAAAGGCTGAATGATCTTTCCCTGCGCCTCGATCTGCCGCTCATCCGGCTGGACACCCAGGATATTGCGGCCGAACGCATGGCCGCCCTGTTGAAGGAACCGGGATGGGCAAGATGAGCCAGGACTGGCTTTCCAGACTCGCCCCGCCGCATGCCCCTCATCCCGCCGGCTGGTGGCCGCCCGCACCGGTATGGTGGGTTCTGGCGCTGATCTTGCTTGCATCAATCGCTGCATTCTTCCATTGGCGCAGCAAAACCCGGCTGCGCCGCATCGCCTTGCGGGAAATCAGGAAGCTTAAATCCTGCGACGACATCGCGCTGGCAAAAGGCCTGGAAAACCTGCTTCGCCGGTATGCAATCGCGCGTTACGGAGGGGATAGGGTCGCCATGTTAAGCGGCGAGCGCTGGATAGACTTTGTCATCGAGCATGGCGGCAGTGCGTGGTCCAAGGAGGCGGGAGCGAGCCTGCTTTGCATCGCCTATGGCGGAATTTCAAGGGCGCACAGGACATCCTGGATCGCCGGCGCAGAGGGTTTCATCAAGGAGCGCCGATGATCCACTTCGCATGGCCGCTGTCGATACTTTTTCTTCCGCTTCCCTGGCTCGTCCGCCGTTATTGGCCGGAAGCATCACAGGAAAGCGCGCTTTTTCTTCCCTTCGCGGCAGGCATCCGGCATGCCAGTGCAAAAGGAACATTTCCGTCCAGGCGCAACCTCCTGTTCCTTCTTGTATGGCTGTTGCTGATCGCCGCCGCGATGCGCCCGCAGTGGCTGGACGAGCCGCTGCCCGTCCCCGTCACCGGGCGGAAGACGATGCTGGCGGTCGACGTCTCGGGTTCGATGGCGACGAGGGACATGGGCGCTTCGCGTCTTGACGTCGTAAAGCAGGTCGCGGGGGAATTCATCAAAAACCGCCACGGGGACCAGGTAGGGCTGATCCTGTTTGGCACGCAACCCTACCTTCAATCGCCCATCTCCCTGGATCTGAACACGGTCAGCAAATTCCTGCAGGAGGCGATGGTCGGCATCGCCGGGCAGCAGACGGCGATAGGGGATGCCATAGGCCTGGCGCTCAAGGTGATGCAAGCCGATCGCCCCAAATCCGGGGGCGAGATGGTGCTGATCCTGCTGACCGACGGCGGAAACAATGCTGGGATGATGGATCCGATCACGGCTGCAAGGATTGCGGCGAGTTCCGGCATGCGCATTTACACCATAGGCGTGGGAAGCGAGTTCAGACAAGGGTTCTTTGGCATGAGCGGCAATGCTGATCTCGATGAGAATACGCTGAAAGAGATCGCCCGCATCACCGGAGGCGAATATTTTCGCGCAACCGATGCCGATGCGCTCGACCGGGTCTACGCCCGCATAGACAAGCTTGAACCCGGCAGCGGGCCAGACCAGTGGTACAGACCGCACAAGGAATGGTTTGTCTGGCCGCTGGCGCTCGCCTTGTTGCTCAGCATACCCGCGGTTGCGATCAGGGAGGCCGCATGATCAGCCTGCACGCATTCCATTTCCTGCGCCCCCTTTGGCTTGCCGCCTTGCCGGTATTTCTGGGTCTGCTGTACTGGGTCAAACGCCGCCGCAAGAAAGATGCGGAATGGTCCGGGATCATCGATCCTGCGCTATGGCCCGCATTGCGCCTCGACGACAAGGGCACCAAGGGCATCAAGCCATGGCTCCTGCTGGCGCTGTTCTGGACGCTTGCCGTTCTCGCCCTGGCAGGGCCGAGCTGGGAAAGGGATCAGGCTGCGGCATATCGCACGGCCATGGACTGGGTGTTCGTGCTCGATCTTTCCCCTTCCATGTCCGACACGGACATCCAGCCCAGCCGGATTGCGCGAGCGCGTTATGCGCTGGACGATCTTCTGGATGCGGCACACGATGCGCGGGTGGGTCTGGTCGTCTTCAGCGACGAGCCTTACACCGTCGTGCCGCTGACCGAGGATGTCGCAACCGTCAAGGCGTTGCTGCCGCCTCTTGCGCCAGACATCATGCCGAGTGCCGGCGATCAGCTTGCCCCGGCACTGGAGCTTGCCGGGAAGCTATTGAAGGCGGGGGCTGCAAGGAGCCAGCGCATCGTCGTGCTAAGCGATGGCTACGGTGACCCCTCGGCAGCGCTTGCGACCGCTTCCCGCCTGAAATCCGGCGGCATCACGGTAAGCGTCATCGGATTGGGCAAGGGCCATCTCAGGCAGCTGGCAAGCGCGGGCGGCGGAGTATATGCCGGGCTTTCCCAGCTTGGCAGCCTGATCCATTACCTGCAGGAGGCGCCCCCTGCCGCCCGGGATTCATCAGCGGGCAGGGAGGTGTCCCACTGGCAGGACGGCGGCATCTGGCTCCTGCCCTTCTTGCTTTTGCTTGCAGGCATGCTTGCCCGCAGGGGATGGTTATGAAGGGAAGCCTTGCGGCGCTAGTCCTGGCCTTGATGCCGGCATGCGCGCATGCCGCAGGGTTCTGGCTGAATTCTGACCAGGAGGGAGATGCATTGCTGAAGCGGGGAGATGCCAGGAGCGCTGCTATGACATATTCGGACCCGCACCGGAAAGGTTATGCCGAGCTTCTGTCCGGGGACTACAGGAATGCCGCAAAAACGCTGGGGCAACTTCATGACGGACAAGCCAGCTACAACCTGGGCAACGCGCTGGCACACACGGGGGATCTCGAGGGGGCGCTCAAAGCGTTTGAAAATGCCCTGAAACAAAACCCCGGTGATCGCGATGCAAGGCACAACCGCGATCTGGTGGCCGATGCACTGAAGCGCCAATCGCAGTCAGGCGGATCCCGGAAGGAAGAACAGAAGGGTGCATCTGGCGAAAAACCGGGCGATCAGAAAGGTGATCAGAAAGAAGACCAGAAAGGTAATAAGAAAGGTGATCGGAAAGAGGATGGCCAGAAGCATGACGCAAAGCGTTCTGAAAAATCGCAGGCAGGGCATGAGCAGCCTGGAAATCCGGCCGCGCATGGGGAACCGGAATCGGGGCGCCCCGTGGATGAGAGCCGGTCCATGAGCGAACAGCAGATCGAAAAGGAGCAGTGGCTGCACAGCATCCCGGATGATCCGGGCGGATTGCTGCGCCGCAAGTTCCTGATCGAACACATGATGAGGCAACAGGAACGATGAGGTATCTTCTTCCATTGCTTGTCGCGTGGTGCCTGGGCGGTTCCGCCTGGGCCGCAGTGCAGGCGTCTGTTAGCAGCACATCGGTTTCTCCCGGGGATACGGTGAGGCTGACACTGCAGCGGGATGGTCAATCAGGCAGCCAGCCCGACTTGAGCCCGCTGAGGAAGGATTTCGATATCCTGGGCAGCGGGAGCAGCGAGAACCTTGAGATCATCAACGGCCATATCTCTTCGACGATGCAGATGACCGTCCTGCTCTCGCCCAAACATGGCGGCAAGATGGTGATTCCTTCATTGCAGTGGGCAGGCGAGCGGTCTTCTCCTGTCGAAATCAACGTGGACAAGCCTGCTCAAACACAAAAAGCCGGACCGCAAAGCGCGGACCCCGTTTTCCTTTCAACTGGCCTCGAACCCAAAACACCCTATGTTCAGGCGGCTGCGATGTTGACCGTCAGGCTTTACGCAGACCAGCCGCTGTATCAGGCAACCCTTGATTTTCCGGCGGCCAGCGATGTGATCGTGAAGCCGTTCGGCCATGACAGGGCATCGAATGAAACCAGGAACGGCAAGCACTATCAGGTCATCGAACGCAAATACCTTCTGTTCGCGCAAAAGAGCGGCAGGCTCACCCTCGAAGGGCCCGTGCTGGATGCCGAGATCGCCGACGGCAGCGCGAACGATGCCTTCGGCAGCATGTTCGGTTCACTGGGTGCGATGATCAGCCCGACGCGCCACCTGCATCTTCGGACCAACCCGATCGAAATAAACGTCCTGCCCCGTCCTGCAAGCATCAGTCCATGGCTGCCCGCCGAAAGCGTGACGCTCAGCGAAACATGGGACAACAGATCCGGGATGCATGCAGGCGATCCCCTGGTGCGGCACCTGCATCTCTCTGCCCGTGGGCTGACAGGCGAACAGCTCCCGGATCCTGCCATGCTCATGAAACTCCCGGATGGAATCAAGGCCTATCCGGATCAGTCAGGCATCTCGGACGCCCCCGATGGCAACACCGTTCTGGGCGGCAGGGATCAGAAGATTGCGCTGATCGCAACCAATGCCGGACGCTATGTGCTGCCGGCAGTCAGGTTGACCTGGTGGGATACGCTGCACAACACAAGGCGGGAAGCGACGCTGCCCGAAGAAACGCTGGATATCCTTCCGGCAGTTGAGCCCAGGGCAATACCCGTTTCTCGGGAGGCAAGGACTGTGCGAAAAGAGCAGCCAGGGAAAATGCTGCCGGAATATCGTTGGCTGGCCCTGGGAATCCTGTTTGCCATTGTTCCTGCCTGGTGGTATCTGAGCAGGCGTGAAGAAATTCCCCGGCGCGATGAAAAACCGGCCCGCCGGGGAAGCTTCAAGGCATTCCAGAAAGCCTGCCGCACAAACGATCCGCAACAGGCGCGCAGGCATCTGCTTGACTGGGCTTGCACCATCTGGCCGGAAGATCCTCCTGCAGGACTGAATGCATTGTCCAGGCGCATGAACGATGAAAAGCTGGCTGCTGCGTTGCGCGAGCTGGACCGGGCGTGTTATGCGAATCAGGCCTGGCGCGGCGCAGACCTCATCCGCTTCCCGAGCATCAACCCCTTGAAAAAGAAGGGCAGTGCGTCCGCGCTGCCCGGGTTATACCCCTGAAGACCTAGAACTTGATGAAAGGGCTCTCCCACAAGAGCTTGATCACCTTGAGAAGCTCGGGCGAGGAGGGCTTCTTGCTGTCGTGGAGGCGCGCGTTTTCGCTCTTCAGATAATCCATCACCAGTTTTATCTTGAGGTGGGTCCTGACGCGCGCGAGCAGTATCGGCGCATTGATCGGCTTGTGTATGAAATCGGATGCGCCTATCGAGAACCCCTGTTCCTCGTATTCGTCCTCGTTCTTGGCGGTGATGAAGATCACCGGTATGTCAGCCAGCCGCGGATCCGCCTTCAGGCGGCGACATGCCTCGAAACCATCGATCTCGGGCATCATGATGTCGAGCAGAATGAGATCGGGCGGATTTGCAAACGCATAATCCAGGGCCTCCTTCGCCTGCTTGAAGAGCTTCAAGGAATAATCCTTTTCAAGCACAGACTTCATGATCATCAGGTTGATATCCGCATCATCGACCACCATCACGGTCGGACGTGCTGATGCCGCGGTCTCTTCATCCATTTTGTTCTCCTTACAATTATGCGCTATGATCAGCTGCCCGAGCCCTGAACCGGCCGTGGGACAATTGCAAGCATTATACAATGCGGTTGCGCCTGTTTTGCCGTCCTGGAATCAAAATTCTCGACGGTCTTGGTTACACTGAGGATGACTGTATGCTGAAAAAATTTTGCCTCGCACTGCTTTTGTCGTCGAGTGCGGGCATTTCCGTGGCAATGGCCGATCAGAACGGCGTTTCGCCGGACAATACAGAAGTCTCTGCAGTGACCGATCAGACGATGTTCGAATTCGGCAGCTACGGCACCGTGGGCGCAACCCATGCGAGCCTGAATTCAGCGGATTTCGCGCTTGATGCGCCCATGCCAACGGGTGCGGGCCGAAGCGGCTACCTTTCGCCTAGCAACAACACCCTGATCGCAGCGCATGTGAATGCGACCTTCACACCCGACCTTACGGCAATATTCCAGGTCATTTCCGAATACAACGCAAACGGCAACTACCGGCCGGAAGTCGAATGGGCAAACGTAAAGTACGCCTTTACGCCCGATCTCGACATCAAGGTGGGGCGTTTCGCCCTGCCGACCTTCATGGATTCCGAGAACCACGATGTGGGTTACAGCTTCGTATGGGTGCACACGCCGTTCGAGCTGTACCAGCAGATGCCCACCATGAGCGTGGATGGGGTAAACGCGATATACCATTTTTCAATGGGGGAAGCGGAAAACACCGTGAAACTGATCGCGGGGCAGAACACCACGGAGACCGCTGCCGGCATCGTCAATTCCAAGAACATGCGCGGGATTTTCGACAACCTCGACTTTGGGCAGGCGACTTTCCATCTTGGCTATCAGACCCGCGACACGTCGACCCAGTCAGAGCTTGCGGGCCTGAACGGCGTATGGGTGGCCGCCAGCGATCTGACCGCAGGCCTGAGCTATGATCCTGGCAGCTGGTTTTTCAAGTCGGAATGGCTGCAGGATCGCACCCAGTACAAGACCAATGCGATGTATGCAAGTGTAGGATATCGCATCGATCGGTTCACGCCCTATCTGATGCACAGCCAGAGCAGCGCGGCCTCGGCCTATGACAATGCGCTTCCCTATCTCAACATGGCCCAGAAATCCAACAGCGTGGGGGTACGCTGGGACTTCATGAAGAATTTCGACTTGAAGATGCAGTATCTGCACATCACGCTGGGAAACAACTCGACTGGCTATCTGGTCAACATACCGGACAACGTATCGCTTTCCGGAAAGACCTTCCATGTGATTTCGGCGGTTGTCGATTTCGTATTCTAGCCGCGAGTCCATACATGTTGAAATGCAATCTGATCAGGCGGGCCTTGGCACTTTTGGCGCTGGTTTTCGTCAATGCCGCCTATGCCGATGTGGTGGTGATCGTTTCGGCAAAAAGCCCCATCACGAGCCTGTCTGCCGACCAGGTATCCAAGATCTTCCTGGGCAAGAGTTCAACCTTTCCGAATCACAAGCCGGCCTATCCGATAGATCAGCAGCTGGGAAGTCCGGTCAGGGACGAGTTTTATGAAAAAGTGGTGCACAAGGATGCCTCCCAGCTTGCCGCATACTGGGCGAAGATCATCTTCACCGGGGAAGGGCGGCCTCCCAAGCTGATCGTCGGCGACAAGGCTGTCGTCAAGACCATAGCCGACAATCCTGATGCGATCGGTTACATAGACAGCAGCGCGCTGAACCACAGCGTGAAGGCCGTTCTCGTGCCATAGGGTGACGACATGAGCAGATTCGGCAACTATCCCCTGAAGGTAAAGCTGCTCCTGGTCCCTGCGACCGCGGTGCTATGCTTTGTCGCCTACCTGATCTATTCCTCTCTCGTGCTGTCCGGCGGCAATGCGCTCTTGAAGGAAGTCCAGGAGATCGAATTTCCCATCCTCTATGCAGCAGGCGAAAACCTGAAAAGCTTCGAAGGCGTGGTCGAATCCCTGAATACCGCGGCGGGAACCGGAGAGGTGGATTATCTCGAAACCTCTAGGATGAAAGCCGCCGAAATCCTGGACCGTTATCAGAAGATGGAACAGATCTATCCGGCGCACACCAGGGAGATCGAGAAGCTGAAGTCAGGCTTCAACAGTTTCTACGGGCTGGCCTATGACATCGCCCAGAGGATGACGGTGCGGAAGAACCTTCCAAGCGCCCAGCAGATCCAGCAGATGCGCATCCTGAGGGATGCGTATTCCCGGGATGCGGCAAGCTACCGGGCCGTCGCCGAGAAGGAATTCCAGGAAACGATACAGACGGCGATCAAGCGATCGGAAAGGGCCCAGGGATCCGGCGCGATCATCGGCGCAGTGATGCTTCTCGTGATCGGCATCCTCACCCTGCTGGTCAACCGCGGCATCGTCGCGCTCGAGGAAGTGGTCGAAAACCGCAACAGGATGCTGGAGCGCGTCAACGCGGACCTCGAGAGGGAAATCGCCAAGCTGAAATCGGCAGAAGAGGCGAGAAGCCATGCGGAAGCGGCGAGCCATATCAAGGACGAATTCCTGGCCAACATGAGCCATGAGCTTCGCACGCCGATGAATGCGGTGATCGGCCTGAGCCATCTCTGTCTTCAGACCGAGCTTTCCGGCAAGCAGCATGACTATCTCCAGAAGATACACAGTTCCGCCAAATCGCTGCTGGGCATATTGAACGACATCCTGGATATCTCGAAGATCGAGGCCGGCAAAATGGAACTCGACAGGATTCCATTCGAGCTTAGCGAGGTGATGGACAACCTTTCGACGATACTGGGTGCGAAATGCCAGGAGAAGAATCTCGGCTTCCTTCTCGACACGGCAGCGGACGTTCCGCCCGTGCTGATGGGAGACCCGCTGCGCCTGGGGCAGGTGCTGATCAATCTTGCCGGCAACGCCGTCAAGTTCACCTCCCAGGGTGAAGTCGCGGTACGCGCAGCGCTCGAAAGGGAGGAGCGCGATCATGTGGTCCTGCGCTTTACCGTCAAGGACACCGGGATCGGGCTGACGCAGGAAGAGATAGACAGGCTCTTCAGGCCCTTCACCCAGGCCGATACCAGCATCACAAGAAAATTCGGCGGAACAGGACTGGGACTCACAATCAGCAAGCGCCTCGTTGAAAAAATGGGCGGGGAGATATGGGTGGAAAGCGCCCCGGGGCTGGGATCGAAATTCATCTTCACCGCAAGATTCAGGAAACCCGAAAAGCAGTCCCTCTCCGCCGAGCTTTCCGGCATGAAGGGCCTGCGCGTTCTCGTTGCGACAGATGGATCAAACGATGTGCTGGCAGGCCACCTCAAATCCTTGAAGTTTGAAGTCAGCATGGCGGACAATGCGCATGATGCGCTGAACATCGTGCATCAGGCCAACAAGGAGGCCCGCCCGATTTCGCTTGCGATACTCGATGCAAGGCTGTCCGACATGAATGATCCGGATGTGGCGAGGGAATTGCAGGCGATGGTCGTTCTTGGCATCAAGCCCAGACTGCTCATGATCAGGGGGCTTGATCAGAACGAGGAAGCTTCGCCGCTGGATGAAAAGATCGTGGACGGCTTGCTTGAAAGGTCTTATGGCAAGGAAGAGCTCATAGATGCCATTTCCCGGGTTTCCAGCAAGGACAGGTCGATGACGGGCAAGTTCAGAACCCTGGGCGCGCGATTCAACATGGAGCTCGTATCGCAGGTGCGAGGGGCTCACATGCTGCTGGTCGAAGACAACGAGATCAATCAGCAGATCGCCAAGGAACTGCTTGAAAGCTTCGGTATCACCGTGAAGGTGGCGGAGAACGGCGAGGAGGCGATCGCATGGCTCAAGGATCAGGAGTTCGACGGCGTGCTGATGGACATGCAGATGCCGGTGATGGATGGCATCAGCGCCACCCGGGAAATCAGAAAGGACCCCAGGTTTGCCAAGCTTCCCATCATCGCGCTGACCGCGAATGTGTTCATCAGCGAGCAGAACCAGTTCCTGGCCGCGGGGATGAACGATCACATCGGCAAACCCATAGACCCCGATCATCTGATCGCTACCCTGGCCAAGTGGGTGCATCCAGCCCGCCCTTCGTTGTCTAACATTCAAAGGGATGAACCCAAGGTCTTGAAGCCGGAGCAGGAGGCACTTCCCGATCTGCCCGGGGTCGATGTGGCTGCAGGCGTTCGCCGGATCGGCGGAAATCTGGGCCTTTATTATTCGCTGCTCGACATGTTCAGGACGAACCACAGAAACATCGCCCAGGAAATACGCGATTCGCTTGCCTCGAATGATCTCAAGTCTGCCGAAAGACAGGCGCATACGCTAAAGGGCATAGCCGGCAGCCTGGGCGCCGAGGAGCTGCAGGGCCTGTCCGCCCAGCTGGAAAAGGATTTCAGGAATGGCACGCTCGATGAGGCCGAACCTCTGATCGGCAAATTGGAACAGAATCTTTCGCAGCTGATGACCGACATAGACCAGGCGCTGGCAACGCGCAAGGCGTGAATCGAATTTCCTGGTGCATGCTTCGGCCAAACTTCGTAGAATAGGGCTTTTGCCGGCACATCGAATTCATGACCATACGCACCCGTTTTGCTCCCAGCCCGACCGGATACCTGCATATCGGCGGCGCGCGCACCGCACTCTTCTCCTGGGCCTATGCCAGAAGGCTGGGCGGCCGCTTCATACTCAGGATAGAAGACACCGATCTTGAGCGTTCCTCCGAAGCATCCGTCCAGGCGATACTGGACGGCATGTCATGGCTCAGCCTCGATTACGACGAGGGCCCGTTCTACCAGATGCAGCGCATGGACCGCTACAAGGAAGTGCTGGCCCAGCTTCTGGCCTCGGGCCATGCCTATCATTGCTATACCACGCCTGAAGAACTGGAGGCGATGCGCGAGGCAATGCGCTCCAGAGGCGAGAAGCCGCGCTACGATGGCCGTTGGCGCCCGGAGCCGGGCAAGGTGCTCCCCGACGTTCCTCAGGGGATCAAGCCCGTGATCCGCTTCAAGAATCCCGCGCACGGTGTCGCCGCCTGGGACGACATGGTCAAGGGGCGCATCGTCTTTGAAAACAGCGAGCTCGACGACCTCATCATCGCAAGGCCTGATGGCACACCCACCTACAATTTCTGCGTGGTGGTGGACGATTTGGATATGGACATCACGCATGTGATCAGAGGGGACGATCACGTCAACAACACGCCGCGCCAGATCAACATCCTGAAGGCGCTGGGTGCGAGCCTTCCGCAATATGCGCACGTGCCTATGATACTGGGCAGCGACGGCGAGAGGCTTTCCAAGCGCCATGGCGCGGTGAGCGTGATGCAGTATGAAGAGGACGGTTACCTTCCCGAAGCGCTGGTCAATTACCTGGCACGCCTTGGCTGGTCGCATGGCGACGAAGAGGTCTTCCCGATACGGCAGTTCGTCGAGTGGTTCGATCTCGAGCACATCAGCAAATCGGCGGCGCAATTCAATTCCGAGAAACTGCGCTGGCTAAACCAGCACTACATCAAGCTCGCCGACAACGCACGTCTTGCCGAGCTGACCGGCAAACATCTGCTGTCGCGCGGGGTGGCGCTCAAAATAAAGCCCAGGCTGGAAGACGTGGTCGCGCTCTACAAGGGACGCGTGGCAACCCTGATCGAACTGGCCGATGAGGCGGAAGTGTTTTACATCGACGTGCATGCGGAACAGCATCTGATCGATGAACACCTGGTTCCCGAAGTGATGCCTGTGCTGCGCGAACTCTTCGAGCGGTTAAAACATGTCGAATGGGAAGCCCCTCATCTGGCCTCGCTGATCAAGGAAATGCTGGCCGCCCATCAGCTCAAGATGCCCAAGATCGCGATGCCGCTGCGGGTGATGCTGGTGGGCCAGACGCAGACGCCTTCGGTCGATGCCGTGATGGCCTTGTTCGATCGCGAGACGGTGCTCGCACGCATGAATCGATATCTGTAATTTTTTTTGCGAATTGGCTTTACAAGCATGAGGCGCATCCCTATAATGCGCGCTCTTTCGAGGTAAGGGGGTATAGCTCAGCTGGGAGAGCGCTTGCATGGCATGCAAGAGGTCAGCAGTTCGATCCTGCTTATCTCCACCAATACTAGGTCCCCATCGTCTAGAGGCCTAGGACATCGCCCTTTCACGGCGGTAACACGAGTTCGAATCTCGTTGGGGACGCCATATAAATCAATGGCTTGCAGAGATGCAGGCCATTTTTATTTTCAGCTTGTCTCAGATTTGTCTCATACGTGTTTTTTCGAGCGCGATAGATTGCATACGAAAAAAACCCGCCACCAGGGCGGGTAATCGTGCGAGCCTATTGAGCGAGCATCAACTCTTCAAGCTGATATAGTTCAGTTCTGACGCGAGCACCTTGGGAAAATATTCCCTGATCTTCCGCATAATTGCTTCCTCAACCGCTGAATTGCTTAACGCCATCGGGATCGATGGGCCAAACAATTCACGGATCGGCAAATTCGCTCTGATTGGTTTGCCGCGTTTTCCTACCTTTCTGCCCTTTGCTCCTTTGTCGAGAGCCGCGCCGGTTCTTTCAAACACCCCAATATGGCCGTTGCTCATCGTCCGAATAAAAGCATGGCGCAAGGTTTGGCGCGCTCCTTTCACGCTGAATGACACGCCTGATCCCGTTTGCCGGGCGTCGTAGTTAATCAGGGCAATCGGACGCCCGGTAGACTTCAAAACAACAACCAGGTTGCCAGTTGAAGCTTTCTGGATTGAGAAGCTTCTCTTAATCGCTGAAGCCTTGATGTTGTATCCGGCGGCGCGCACTTCCTGAGAAGCAGAAGCCCTTGCTGAGATTGCCGTCTTGTTGAGAGCCCGGACAACAGCTTTCTGTTGGTCGCCGACATACTTGTTCAGGGAAGCCACGATGTCATTGACATTTGATTCTATCTTAATGGAAAGCATGCGCGTCTCCCCCATAATTGAATTGGAAAATGTAACAAGCCACAGGCCGCTCAGAGTCATCATCGATAATCTGGTCAATGCATCCGTCAGCAAAGGCCAGCCGCGCGCCTTCTGCCGTGGCTGACAGATGCAGTCCGGAGGCCGCGCAGATATCCACGCCTGCAGCTCTTGTCACCAAGATGATATGCAGGCGTTGAATATTTCCTCTGGTATTTGTTTCCACATCCAACAACTCAACTCCTGAACCACGGCCATCATCGCTCATTGCGACTACCTTTACCCCATCGAGCAGTGAAATTACCGCCAACGCCTCCGATCGATTAGAACAAGTCTTAAGATGCCTTGCCGCTAAATACATGCTTATCTCCTTTCATCAAAGCGATGCGCCGCGCCTAGCCAGCTCGGCACCGATTTCGCATGCTGCTGCATTAATCTCAGCTCTTAAATGGCCCACACAAAGAGAGGTATCGATCCCATAAGTTCCGTCTTTTCCACTCTTCACGACAAGACCATTTCGAGAGTATATTCCGGTGCCATTACCCCCCAGCGAATCGATGATGCTCTCGACCGTGTTTACTCGTCCAGCACCAACTAATTTTCTCAGCAAGAGAGCGGTGCCCCCCATTCGCGCTAGGGCGATTTTCAGCTTGTTCACGGCGTCGTGGTACTCATCTTCTGCATCGGTGAAAATCTTCTGAACAGTATCGCCCAATATGACATCATGCTCTTCCTTCGCTGCCTCAATCGCTTCCTTGGCATTCTCTATCTGAGGCAGCAGCAAGTCCGCTGCCGCCTTGGCAATCTGTGCATTTTTCAGCGCCTCCTTAGATTTATCCACCATGGCGGAAATTTGCTTATCCAGCGCCGACACATCGACTACAGCACCTTTCAAAAATGCTTCCGCTTCAGCCTTATTGCGGCTACCTCGAAGCTCTTCAAGCTCCAACTCGATCGCGGCACCGCAATCTATTGCATTCTGACAATGCTGGTGTCTCTCCAATAAGAGAGCAAGCGTTTGTGTAGCAGCCGCGAGAGCCGCACTGGATTTTGCTAGTTCATTTTTGTGCATGATATTTTCCCGTGTTCAAATGATTAAATGTTTTCGCCGCGAGCCTTCGCCGCAGCCTGGATGATGGCTGCTGCATTGGCAGCCGTTCGGTCGCATCGGGCACGTTTGACCATGTCAGCAACACGTTCCACAGCACGACGTGGATCTCCTTGCCCCCGTGCTTTTTCTCCTGCTGCGATGATGGACACCGCCGTTTCGGCTGAAGAAGGCGAGGTAACTGTGGGTCCGATAAAGTGTGCAGCAGGAGCAGCACGATGCAGAGATGTTGCTTTTAGCGGATTAAAGAATGGCCTTGCATACAGCTGTGGTGTTTTTTCTAGCAGATCAAGGAATGACCCTGCAAATGTCACTGCAGACACATGTGGTGTTGCTTCCAGCAGATCAGTGAATGCCCCTGCAGACGCCTCTGGTGTTGCTTCTAGCAGATCAAGGAATGTCCCTGCAGACGCCTTTTCTGGTGCTTCTGGTAGGTCAATGAATGTCCATGAGAACGCCTCTTCCGGTGCTTCTGGTAGGTCAATGAATGTCCCTGTTGTGGGCGCCTCTTCTGGTGCTTCTGGCGGGTCAATGAATGTCCCTGGGGGCGCTTCTGGTAACGCTTTTAGCAAATGAAGAAGGGGAATTTGTATTTGAGTTGCGCAATGCATTTAAGCCTCCATAACGTTGTGGCCTGATGGCCGTGGTTGCGGCGATGCCGCGTAAAGTGGCTTTAGCCGCTCGCGCATACGAGCGAATAAAACCGATTCTGATGTCAAATATTCTTCCCCACACACACGGATAATCATGAGTGCAATATCCGTGCATGCTTGGCAAATCCCCTTGTTTGCAACGCCGGATGGTATGAATCGATCTCCGCAGCATTCGCAATAGCGTGCGCGCTTTTTCATTGCTGCCCCTTCCTCACCCTCGGGGTGCGCGCCAAAAAGACAATCAGCGATAGGGCCGCGGCAATATCGATGAGCATTCCATCAGGAGAGCGCACCAGGTGTCCTTGTGGACCCAGTTTGACAGCATGGCTGGGGATGCAACCGAGCAGATCGACGGGACTCTTTTGCGTCAAAAATTTTGCCTCGTTATGCATATAAATTTCCTTAATATTTTCACCTAGTTAGTTAATTTTATTGAATATTTCACTTAGAAAAAAAGCCAGCAGCTGGAAAATTTTCGCGAGTCTTCGCTCCCGCAGACTGGAAATTCGGGCGGAGGACCCGCGCGAAGGTATGGGATATCGATGCGGGTGATGCGGGTAATGGCGGGGTATTTTCTACCCAGCTTTATAAATATTACTTTCTCTGCCATATTTCTCAGGAAAGGTAGAGAGTTACCCGCCATTACCCGCATCACCCGCATTTTTTAATCCTCCATTTGGCTACCTTGCTATGCCCATCTATTCCTAATTGGTTCAGCTGCATGCCTTCGGTGATGCGGTCGCGATGAGCGCGAAGCCAGTAACCCAGACGGCGACTGTTAGGCTTTTCGCTGCAAACCAATTGCAGCGCATCCCTCAACTCGGGGCGCACAGGATCGCTGCCGCTCGAACCGACAAAGGTGTCCATGCCCGCGCTGACCACTTCGGAGACGCTCTTGCTGGTATCTCCGAACGCCTCATACCAGGACGAAAACAACTGGCGCATTGCATCCAGGTCGGGATCGTTGTCGCGGAGACCTTCTGAGCTGAGCAGTGGATCAGGAAGGCCAAGCCAAACCAGCGGTCTGCGAACCATGATGTCCCACTGCTCAAAGCCGCCAAGCGGATATAGTTTTTCGATGGGCGGTGATCCTGCGCTGTGGTAAGCCAAGGGGATTGAAAGGGCTGCGGTTATCAGTTCGCCGCGATTTGCAAAAACATCCTCTAAATGATCGCGAGAGAACTTCCGCTGCTCTGGTCGCTCTTCACCAGCATCAAGGCGGATCAGCGCGATACGCCGCTTTAGATCGCCCAAGACGGCGAGATTGTTGCCCGTTGCGACCAGCATGCTATTCGTCGGCACAGAGACCATTCCGGAGCCGCCCAGCGGGCGTAGGCGTACCGAGGATTGCGTTAGCACCTGGCAAAGTAAATCGCCGCTCAAGGGACGCTCAATGTTGTCCAACAGGATCGCGCCATCGCCAGCAAGCAATACACCTGCGATGCGTTTCTCTGACTCGGCTTCATCATGCCCAAGTGACAGCACGGAAGCGACCCGCCCGGTCGAAATTACCGGGGCCGTATTGGAAAGCAGAGTTTTACCCGTTCCGGCTGACGGGGCCGACACTGCAAACATAGGTGCAGCAGGGAGAGCGCGCCGCACCAGGCTGGTGATAATCGCAGCCACTGCCGCCGAGCGATCGGCATCCGCTACAAAAGGGAAAAGTTCAATCGACTTAAGCAATCGATCTATGGCCTTTTTTGCCTGCGCCTGGCTCAATTTCATCTGCGGGCGCCGATACCCCAGTATCGTGTCGAACGCGAGATACAGGCCGGTGTTTTCATCATAACCAGGGCGATCGATCAGCTTTCCTTCAAGGGTAACGATAGGAGCTTCTATAGACCCGGTTAACTTGCGCAGCTCAGGGAAATGGCCCCGCGCCAGATATGCTTCAGTAACACGGCGCGGACAGTCAATCTTTCGATAGCTTTCCGTGCGCAAGTCGAACTTTTCATGAATGGCAGCGCGCCCGGCCAGTTCTGCCAAATGGGCCGCATCGACATCGTGCAAAATCAGAGTTCCTTTCGGGCGGTGGACACTGCCCATCTGCTTGTCCGATGCCGGATAAATGCGCACCAGACGACCTGAGTGAACGAACAAATTCAGATCGTCGGCCTCGGCGAGAGCCGCGCCAAGTGCATCGAGAATATCAGGGAGATTGCCCTGATCGTGGCGAATGACGCGCTTGCCTTCTGCGTTGAATGTTCCCGACGATCCCCCTGATAGCTTAGGCGGTAGTCGCGCCTTTTTATTTGACGGCTTGCTTATCGATTCTGGCGGTTTGGCGGCGTCGATTGCTTCCTTGACGGCCTTTTTGCCTTTGGTTGCATGCAGATCATTCATGTCGCTGAGAGTCATCAGATAGCCACCTCAAAAATCGGGAAGGCCACAAGAGCGCCTATTGCGCGGGCTGCATCGAGGGCGTAAGTCATACCGGGATTTCCTTCGGTGTCCGCGTCATAATCCGCCACGATGATGATTTTTAATTCAGGGAATTTCTTGCGCATCGCTGCAGCCACAGACGCCAGGTTGCCAGCATCAAAAGCGATGGCCGTGGCGTGGCCGGTGGACATGTAGACGCTCGCGCCGGTCGCGTATCCTTCACAGATGCAAAGCACATCCTTGGGAACGCCGATGGAAAAATAACAACCCTTTTTCCGGCCACCAGACAGAAAACGTTTGCCACCACCCGAATCAATGAACTGGATGCTCCAAATCGCCCCACAATCGTCTCGCAGGGGAATGATGAGCCTATCCCCCATCTGGCGAATCCCGAACGCGCCTACGCCCTTTCTGAGCAGATATGGATGCTTGTTTTTCGCGGGTTTGGCCGCCCCCCATAATTTGTATGCGCGATTCTGTGCCGAAGTCTGAACCGCAACCTGTTCGGCGTCTCGTGCTGCGCGTGTGGCAGCTTGACGCCGCGCCAGGGCGCGTCGGTCATCATCACTCAGTGCAGTTTGATGCGCGGGATGCCAGCTTATTGACTGCCCGGTTTTCCATGAACCGCAAGCACCGTGTGCTGGGTGAATCAAGTCCAGGACATACCAGCCGTTGAGAGAACCGGGTTTATCGCCTTCTACACGGTAACGATGCAGCAAACCATCGGCCACCAGCTCGTTGCGGTGCATGGCGAGCCCCTGCGCCCGCATGGCATCGATAAATTCATCAGAATGGCTCATGGGTACCCCGCTGTAGATGCCATGGAAACACCATCAAGCGGAGGCCGAAGTCATGGCTTTTTCCCATACTTCTGCAGCTGCTTTGGTTATCAAACGACGCCTACCGACATTCAACGTCGAGGGCGCTTTCCCATCTCTTTGCAGGTTGTAGAATGCTGCCCTGCTAATGCCATAGGCTGCACAAAATTGCGCAATGGAAAATGCGCGACTTTCCGGTGTTGATTTGTTCATAGCTGTCTCCAAAATCTTAAACACGCACAAGCGTGATTACCCGTGCTTCTGGATGCTATTAAACTGGGGTGAAATGGAAATGTCGCGCAAAAATAAAAAAACGGCGATGGCTTGAAGGCCGCGCCGTTATTGGGGTTTGTGCTGTCATGATGGGGCGAGTTTTAAAAATTTTCAACCCGCCCATCTTGCGCCACTCGCGCCGCTATCTCGTGAAGAAAATTTCCAACTTTTTAATGCCTCTTTCCGGATTGTTTCACTTGCTCTAGGACCTCGTTGACCATGTGATCGCGAATCCTTTTCCAGCTCTTCTGCAACCGCCTTTGCGATGTTTCGTGCAGTAATCTCTCGAACACCAGAGTCATATTTTTTTTGCCCGATAACATTCGCTATCTTCAGCGCTTCAGCTTTCCAGTCATACGATTCTTCGTGCGTATTATTTTGCGTGGAGACCGGCGCCGAGTTCGCCTTGGCAGTGAGTTCGACTTGCTCATCAATCTCCACGGGACACCTGATGGAATCTAGCCATGTATTAAGATCATCTGCACGGATATTTCCTACCGCAGCAGCAACGGCTGATCCCGGACTGTCAGGATCAATCTCTTTCCCTTGATGAACACCGACTAGCTCCCCCTTTAAGATGGCAGCACAAATTCTGGTTACCCAGCCTCTTACCGCTGCACCTTCTTGCGTACCATTCAATCGTTCGGCAATCGCCTGGGCGGCTTGATTTGTGGTGTAGTATCTTTTCATGCGCACCCCTTCAAAGTGCCCTTCAAATAGATGCCACCCCGAGCGGTGAAGGTTCCCGCCTTTCGCCCGGCCAGGCTAGGGGTGGCAAACTCGATATTGCTTATTGGCTATGCATCTCGCCGGCTTCGCGCTCCATCAATTCCAGCAATCTCAATGCCTGGGCAAATTCCCCGATGGCTTCCCCCGGATCGCCAGCAGTCGGATGTCTCGGCTTCAGATCGTCTGCAACGTCATTCCCTGCAAGCTTTTGGATGCCGAAGGCATTATCAATGCGCTCGATTTCGCCATATGAATCCAGGCCGATGAGAAGCGCCCGGCGAATAATCCGGATGTGGTTTAACTGATCTTCATAGTCAACGCTCATGCTGTTATTCTCCTGTGCTGCGGTAAATATCGAGGACTTTCCCAACCACTTTGATGCTGCCGAAAATGTCCGGTGTAACCGGGATCGTTTTTCCGCTGTGAACCATCGTCAAGCTAGGCATGCGCTGAAATCGTCGATAGCCGATCCAGTTGTCATCGAGCGTGATGATATAGAGGCCATCACCAAGCTGCGAGGCGGTAAAATCAATCCGGATCAAGTCTCTCACCCTGATACCTGCCTCCAGATCGGTGACATTTGACTCGACAACAGCGCTGTGTCGATCCTTTTGCGGATCCGTGAATAAGGCACGACCGAGCGCGACGTTAAAGCCCTCGTTTCGGGATTGATTACTTATTTGAGCAGCAGACTCATTGGAAATGAGTGCTGTAGAATGAACAGTAGCCATGATGTAAAACTCCTTTTTTTACGTTGTGGTTAGGCGGTACGGGTGTTGCATCACCTCTGCCGCCGCTTTGCCTGAATCAGTCAGGCGGCTGTGTTGCTTTTTTATCTGATCGCTACGATTTTCTTTTTCGGCTTGTGCCCGAAATCAGGCAGCAAGTTTTCTACGGCATTGCTCAAGGTCTTGTCACACAGATGTGCATAATGTTTTGACGTGATGCGCGTATCGGCATGCCCAAGCAACTTTGAAATGGTCAACAGGTCTGCACCTGCCTGGGCAAGCAATGAGGCGTAAGTGTGCCTCAATTCGTGAAAGCTGATCGCGGGTTCGATGCGCGCCTGTTCACATGCCGCTTTCAGTGGTCTGGTCTGATAATTTCGCCCCCACTGGACCCCATCGGCCCGAGTGAAAATAAAATCAGTGCCCACTTTTCCGGCGCATACCTCACGGAATAAATCCAGCCCACCCGCAGATAGAGGGACATAGCGGCCCTTGCTGTTTTTGCCTTCGGGGGAGATGTAAACCTTGCGCGTGTCAACATTGAATTGGCTTACCTTCATTCGACACAAGTCTCCATAGCGCGCGCCGGTGAATAGGGCGGCTTTCACCAGCAGTCGGAAGTCCGCAGAGCAGGAATTGATAAGCCGCTCGCTTTCCGCACTGGTCAAAAATCGCGTGATTGCCTCGTCAGTATTCTCGAATGGTTTTACCTTGCGCCATGCCTTGTCGTCGAAAATCAAATCATCCTGAAAGGCTTTGTTCAGAATGGCCTTAAGAACAGTCAGGATGCGGTTTGCGGTGGATTTGCGCGGCTGGGTAGCCTCTACCTTGACGACCTCCTGAACACGCTTGGAAAACCTGCCAATGCGACGGCGCGGCGGAGTAGTTGCAAGCTTTCTGTGCCATGCAGTTATTTCCTTGGTGGTCAACTCACTGGCCAGTCGTTCGCCAAAATGGGGAAGGATATGTGCGTTGATCGTCGCGGTGGTTTCCTTCAGCGCTTTCCGCTCAGTCGCATACCACGCCAAATATTGTTCAGCGGCTTTGGCAACGGTCAGAGGTTTGAAAATTACTCCCTTGTTGCGCTTCAGCTCAAGAGCGCATTCCCGCGCTTTTTCCTGAGCCTGAAAGTAGCTGAGTATATCAACGCCGGTTGCATCTTGATGGTCATCTGCCTGGCCTAGATTTTGGAGCAGATATTCACCATCACCTTTGGCAATTTTCGCATACCAGGTAGAAGACTTTGCACCTCTCCGGTAAAGCAAAATCAACCCTTGTCCGATGGTTACGTTATGTCGTTTTCCCTCTTTCAGCTCGAATCTTTTCGTTCTGGTTTCGAGCGACTTACTCCTGGTAGACCTTGCCATGATGGACCTCGTTGTTTTAATTGTTGACTGATTAAGTCAACTTGTCTCAGATTTGTCTCACAGATGTGGAGCAAATTGCATAGACAATGATAGACTTCAATGCACACAAAGTCAAATAAACAAATAGTTACAACGTATGCCGATGCGCACAGAAGTGTAATATACAGCTCTTTCACAGCGGTAACAGGGGTTCGAATCCCCTTGGGGACGCCAATCGAAAAGGCCGCTGCAAAGCGGCTTTTTTTTCTTCCGCCAGCGTTGACGCCTGCACCATATCTGGGTATGTTTGAACGCATCGACAATCTTTGAAAGCAAGGGATGAAGATACTGGTGACGGGCGGGGCGGGCTATATCGGCAGCCATACCGCTGTGGAATTGCTTGAATCCGGCCATGAAGTGGTGGTGCTCGACAACTTCTGCAACAGCAAGATCGAGTCGTTAATCCGCGTCGAAAAGATCACGGGCAAAAAAGTCGCCGTGATTGAAGCGGACATCCGCGACAGGGATGCGTTGCGCGCAGCATTCGGCCGGCATGCAATCGACAGCGTGATCCATTTCGCAGGGCTCAAGGCAGTCGGAGAGTCTGTAGGACAGCCCTTGCGCTATTACGACAACAACCTGTCGGGAACGATCGCGCTTTGCGAGGTGATGCAGGAGAGCGGCGTGAAAAACCTCGTGTTCAGCTCATCCGCTACGGTGTATGGCGATCCCCAAAGCGTGCCGATACGCGAGGATTTTCCGACTGGCGGCACGACCAACCCGTATGGCACGAGCAAGCTGATGATAGAACAGATCCTTCGCGATCTTTATAGATCCGATTCTGCATGGCGCATCGGCATCCTGCGCTACTTCAATCCGGTGGGCGCGCACGAAAGCGGCCTGATAGGGGAGGACCCGAATGGCATGCCCAACAACCTGATGCCCTTCATCGCCCAGGTGGCGGTCGGGAGACGCGAGTTCCTTCAGGTCTTCGGCAACGACTATCCGACGCCGGACGGGACAGGCGTGCGCGACTACATTCATGTGGTCGATCTCGCCCGCGGCCATGTGCTGGCGCTCGATCACCTCGCCAGGAATCAGGGACTCTTCACCGTGAACCTTGGAACGGGCCAGGGGTACAGCGTGCTGGAGATGGTCAATGCCTTCAGGAAGGCAAGCGGGCGAGAGATTCCCCACCGCATCGTGGAAAGAAGGCCGGGCGATATCGCCTGCTGCTACGCAGATCCGGAGCGTGCAAGAAATCTTCTGGGGTGGTCTGCGAGCTTGGGGATAGACAGGATGTGCCAGGACAGCTGGCGCTGGCAATCGATGAATCCATCGGGATATCCATAGCCCTGCAATGCTGAGCAAGCTCAATGCAGAACAAAAGGATGCGGTCACGTATCTGGGCGGACCGCTACTGGTGCTGGCCGGTGCGGGCAGCGGCAAGACCAGGGTTATCACGCACAAGATCGCCTATCTCATCGAGGAGTGCGGCTATGAAGCGCGAAACATCGCCGCGATCACCTTCACCAACAAGGCCGCAAGCGAGATGAGGGAGCGCGTGGGTCAGCTGATGCAAGGCAAGAATGCCAAGGATCTTCTGGTCAGCACATTCCATTCCCTGGGCATGAACATACTGCGCGCCGAGGCGAGGCTCCTGGGCTACAAGCCGCAGTTCTCGATATTCGATTCAAGCGATACCGTAAAGGTCATCAGCGAACTCGCCAATTCTTCCGACAAGCAGGAAATCCGCGAAATACAGACCCGGATATCGAACTGGAAGTCCGCCTTCGTTACAGCAGACAGGGTGGAGGCAGGCAGCGCTGAAGAAGAGGGACATGCGCGCGTTTATGCGCGCTATCAGGAGACGTTGCGCGCCTATCAGGCGGTGGATTTCGACGATCTCATACACTTGCCCGTGAGGCTCTTCAATGAGCATCCCGAAGCCCTTCAGCGCTGGCAGCACAGGCTCAGGTATTTGCTGATCGACGAATATCAGGACACGAACGATTGCCAGTACCAGCTTACCCGGCTTCTGGCAGGCCACCGCGCCGCATTCACCGCAGTGGGGGACGACGACCAGGCGATCTATGCATGGCGGGGGGCGAGCATAGAGAATCTTCGGAACCTGAAGAGCGATTACAGCCAGCTTCGCGTGATCAAGCTGGAACAGAATTACCGCTCCTCGCAGCGCATTCTGAAGGTGGCCAATGAGCTCATCAACCACAATACCAAGGTTTTCGAAAAAAGCCTGTGGAGCGATCACGGCATGGGTGATGCGATCAGGATCTATGCGGCTCGCGATGACGAACACGAGGCCGAGAGCGTGGTGATGAAGCTGATCGCGCACAAGCTCGAACATCAGACCAGATATTCGGACTACGCGATCCTTTACCGCAGCAACTATCTCTCCCGGGCATTTGAGGAGCAGTTGAGGGCACAGCGCGTACCCTATACCGTCAGCGGCGGTACTTCATTTTTCGACAAATCCGAGATCAAGGACATCACGGCCTATCTGCGCCTCATCGCCAATCCGGATGACGATCCGGCCTTCATACGCGCGATCACGACGCCAAAGCGGGGCATAGGCAATGCAACACTCGAGAAGCTGGGCAATCACGCGGGATCGCGCCACATCAGCCTTTTCGAGGCGGCCTTTTCAGCCGGGATGCATGAGCTGATCGCGCCCAATCAATATGAGGATCTGATGACATTCTGCCGCTTCATCGGCCGCCTTGAGGCGCGCGCAGACAAGGAACCTTGCGGAGAGCTGCTCGATGAGCTGCTGCGCGCCATCAACTACGAGGCATGGCTCTACGATTCTTTTGAGCCCAGGCAGGCCGAGGGAAAATGGAAGAACGTGGAGGACTTCACGGGATGGTTAAAACGCAAGGCAGAAGCGGATGAGAAGACGCTGCTCGAGATGGTGCAGACCATCGCCCTGATCAACATGCTGGACGGGCGCGAGGAATCCCCCGACGCGGTTTCCCTGTCCACGCTGCACGCGGCCAAGGGGCTGGAATTCCCCCATGTTTTCATCGTCGGCGCCGAAGAAGACATCCTGCCTTTCAGGGACAGCGATGAAAAAGGCATAGAAGAGGAGCGCAGGCTGATGTATGTCGGCATCACCCGGGCGGAACGCAGCCTGCAGATCAGTTATTGCAAGCGGCGCAGACGCGGAAAGGAATGGGCGCTTTGTGAGCCCAGCCGTTTCCTTGAAGAAATGCCCCAGGGAGAACTGGTGCATGCGGGCATCAACGCAGAGACACAGGTGAGCAAGGAAGAAGGCATGGACAAGCTGGCCAGACTTAAAGCCATGCTTGCCAAATCCTAGTCCGGAGCGGGCATGAAAAAGCACGCATGAAGCGTGCTTTTTATCGGGTGGTTATGCCTTGTTGCCGCGGCTGCTGAAGCGGTTGCCGTTGAAACTTCCACGGCGTTCGGTGCGCGGCGCACCAAATCCTGGACGATCGCTGCGCGGTGCGGCGGTATTGCCGTTGCGCGAGCCGAAACTGCGATCGCGCGGCGGCTGAGCGGCCTGGCCGCCGTATCCTTCGCTGCGTGCAGGCCGGCCATCCGTGTAGCCGCGAGCCTGTCCCGGGCCTGTCGAAGGGCTGCGATTGCCGCCGTATCCCCCCGCATTGCCGAAGCCGTTACCCCGGTTGCCGGCGTATCCGCCGCTGCGGGGTGCGCCGCTGCGCGGACGGTCCGACGAGGTGCGCAGTTTGTATTTGGGTTCAAGTCCTGCGATGGTGTGCATCTCGATTCTCTGCTCGATGTAGCGCTCGATGCGCTTCAGAAGCTGCGCATCGCGGTTGGACGCGAAAGAGATGGCGATGCCGGTCGATCCGCCGCGACCCGTGCGCCCGATGCGATGGACATAGTCTTCGGCGAACTTGGGCAGGTCGAAGTTGATCACATGGGAGATGCCGCGCACATCGAGGCCACGCGCGGCCACGTCGGTGGCCACCAGGATGCGCAGGTTGCCGTTTCGCATGTTGAGCAGCGTGCGGTTGCGTTCGCGCTGGCTCATGTCGCCGTGCAATGCCGCGACCGAATGGCCCTGTGCAGAAAGCTGGTCTGCAAGGCTGTCGGCATCGCGCTTGGTCGCGGTGAATACCAGCGCCTGATTGACTTCGGTGTCAGTCAGAAGATGGCTCAAAAGCTTGTTCTTGTGCGCCACGTCGTCGGCAAACATCATGCGCTGTTCGATGTTCTCGTGCCTGTCCTTCGCGGCCGACACGGTGATGCGCTTGGGAGAATTCAAAAGGCGGGAGGCGAGATTGCCGACCACACCTTCGAGCGTTGCCGAAAACAGCAGCGTCTGGCGCGACCTGGGCGCAGCTTCCGCAATGCGTTCCACATCGTCGATGAAGCCCATGTCCAGCATGCGGTCCGCCTCATCCAGGATCAGCATTTCAAGGCGCGAAAAATCGATGCGACCGCGCTCCAGATGATCGATCAGACGGCCAGGCGTTGCGACCAGGATGTCGACATGACCCGACAGCAGGCGGTTCTGCACGGGGTAGGGCATGCCGCCCAGGATGCTGATGATCTTGAAGCGCATGTGCTTGCCGTATTTCGTGGCCGCATCGCAGACCTGCTGGGCCAGTTCGCGCGTGGGCGTTAACACCAGCACGCGCGGCCCCTTGCCCGGCATTTTGGAAGGCGCTGCCAGCCGGTTCAATGCGGGCAGGATGAAGGCCGCCGTCTTTCCGCTGCCGGTTTGTGCGGAAGCCATCAGGTCGTGCCCTTCTATGATTTCGGGTATGGCCTGGGCCTGGATGGGCGTAGGCTCCGTGTAGCCCGTCTCGGTGAGCGCCTTCAGGATGGATGGATTGAGATTCAGTGTTGCAAATGACATTGCTATTTCCTTGTATTCAAAGATCAGGGCTGTTCGTGCAAAAGCGAGGCAGGGCTTAGCCATGCAAGCCGGATTAATGAACATCCCTGAAGTAAACGCAGGCAGCTGGCCCATATGGGCTGTGGATCAACCGGCGCAAAAAGCATCGTTGCTAACCGGAAAATCCCGAGTATTGCTGTTCGCAATCACATGGAATTCTTTTAGACAGGCGCGCTTTAAGGCGCACGAGAGGCAGGTCGGAAACGATGGACTCATGCCGCATGCTTTGCGGCAGTGCGCGCATTATACGGATTAATTGAATTAATGCCACAAAAATCTCGCAAGCCTTGAAATGAGGCTGTTTTTCTGGTTAAATCGCTTTGTCATTTCAACAAGTATCATAATCATGATGAAGCCGGTTCAGGTCGTGAAGGCCCTTGGCGCGCTGGCCCAGCCTACGCGTCTTGCGATATTCCGCCTGCTGGTCGAGGCAGGGCAGGGGGGAATGGCCGCAGGGAAGATCTCTGAAAAGCTTTCGATCTCCCCTGCAACCCTCACATTCCATTTCAACACCATGAGCCATGCGGAACTTATCGTGCGAAGGCAGGAGGGCAGGTTCATCCTCTATTCGGCGAATTTCAAGGCGATGAACGGGATCGTGGAATATCTGACCGAAAACTGCTGCGGCGGGAACATCGAGGCTTGCAAGACGCCTCTTCAGTCCAACTCTAAAAAACCAAAAAAGGAATCACATGCTTGATAAACAATACAACGTGCTGGTGCTTTGCACCGGCAATTCTGCGCGCAGCATCCTGGGCGAGGTGCTGTTCAACGCACTGGGCAAGGGCAGATTCAAGGCTTACAGCGCAGGCAGCAGGCCGGCGGGAAAAATCAATCCGGGCGCCCTGCAATGGCTTGAAGCGCATGGCTACAGCTCGGAGGGACTTCGGAGCAAGAGCTGGGATGAGTTCTCGACCCCAGATGCGCCAAAGTTTGATTTCATCTTCACCGTGTGCGACAACGCAGCCGGCGAAACCTGCCCGGTTTGGCCCGGTCAGCCTGCAACGGCGCACTGGGGCATCCCTGATCCGGCCCATGTCGAAGGGGAAGAGGCAAGGCGCGAGGCCTTCAAAAAGGCAGGAGAACAGCTTGCAAGGCGCATCCAGCTTTTCATGAGCCTGCCGATCGAGAAACTCGACAAGATGATCCTGCGCGAGAAGCTCATGGAAATCGGGCGCATAAAGGACTGAAGAATGAGCATCTTCGAACGCTATCTGAGCATCTGGGTCTTTCTTTGCATCGTCATCGGCGTGGCCTTGGGACAGGCAATGCCGGCGCCCTTTCACTGGCTCGGCAGCTTGGAGATCGCAAAGGTCAATTTGCCGGTAGGCCTGCTGATCTGGGTGATGATCATCCCCATGCTGCTGCGCATCGACTTTGGCGCACTGCACGAAGTGAAAAAGCACTGGCGCGGCATCGGTGTGACGCTCTTCATCAACTGGGCGGTCAAGCCCTTTTCGATGGCGCTGCTCGGATGGATCTTCATCCGCCATGTGTTCGTCGCGCATTTGCCTGCCGCCCAGATAGACAGCTACATTGCAGGGCTCGTCCTGCTTGCCGCGGCCCCCTGCACCGCGATGGTTTTCGTGTGGAGCCGCCTTGTGAACGGGGAGCCGATTTTCACGCTGAGCCAGGTCGCGCTGAATGACACGATCATGGTTTTCGCCTTTGCACCGCTTGTCGCCCTGCTGCTTGGCATCTCGTCCATCACCGTACCCTGGGACACACTCCTCGTGTCGGTGGTCTTCTATATCGTTCTGCCCGTATTGATCGCACAGATGTGGCGCAGAATGCTCCTGGCCCGCGGCGCCGAAGCGCTGCAGCTCATGCTGGCGAAGCTGGGGCCTGCATCCATCTCGGCGCTGCTGCTGACGCTGATCCTCCTGTTCGCGTTTCAGGGCAATGCGATCGTCAAGCAACCCATGATCATCCTGATGCTTGCCGTGCCCATCACGATCCAGGTCTATTTCACATCCATGCTCGCATACTGGCTGAACCGGAAATTCGGTGAAGTTCACTGCGTTGCGGGCCCTTCCGCGCTGATCGGCGCTTCCAATTTTTTCGAGCTGGCGGTCGCTGCCGCGATCAGCCTTTTCGGCTTCGAATCGGGTGCGGCACTCGCCACCGTGGTGGGCGTACTGATCGAGGTGCCCGTGATGCTGAGCGTGGTTTCCATCGTCAGGCGGACCCAGGCCTGGTATCAGAAAGCCGCGTGAAAAGGCGGGGCTGTATGGTGATTTGTGCTTCGGCTATAATGCGAAGTTAGTCACTGTCAAGAGAAAAACTTTGAACAACTTTGCAGATTTGAAACTGGCGCCCGAGATCCTGAGGGCGCTTTCAGAATCCGGCTATACCGCCCCCACCCCGATACAGATGCAGGCCATCCCCCTGGTCCTCGAAGGGCATGACCTGATGGCCGGCGCTCAGACCGGGACGGGAAAGACGGCCGCGTTCTCCCTTCCGCTTCTGCAAAGGCTCTTGCCTTTTGCCAGCTCCAGCCCGTCTCCGGCGCGCCACGCGGTGCGCGCGCTTATCCTGGTGCCCACGCGCGAGCTTGCGATCCAGGTGGAAGCCAGCATCAAGGCTTATGCAAAGCATACGCATCTGCGCTCTCTCGTGGTTTTCGGCGGAGTCGACATCAAGACCCAGATTCCCCCGCTTCGAAACGGCGTGGAAATACTGGTCGCGACCCCTGGCAGGCTGCTCGACCACATCGAGCAGAAATCCGTCCAGCTCAACCAGGTGCAGGTGCTGGTGCTCGACGAGGCTGACCGCATGCTGGACATGGGGTTCATGCCGGATCTGAAGCGCATCCTGGCGCTGCTTCCCAAGCAGCGCCAGAACCTCCTGTTCTCCGCGACTTTCTCAAGCGAGATCAAGAAGCTGTCATCGGAATTCCTGGTCCATCCCAGGCTTGTGGAAGTCGCGCGCAGCAACGCGACATCCGAGAACGTCGCGCAAAAAGTGTACCTGGTCGATTCCGGCGAAAAGCTTGCGCTGCTGGCAAGCCTCTTGCGCAGCACCGAAGCCAGACAGGCGCTGGTCTTCACCAAGACCAAACTCAGCGCAAGCCGCATCGCCAGACAGCTGCAGCGGGAAGGATTTGCCGCCGATGCGATACACGGGGACAAAAGCCAGAACGAGCGCATCCAAGTGCTGGACGCATTCAAGTCCGGCAGGATAGGCGTGCTGATCGCAACCGATGTGGCGGCACGCGGTCTGGACATAGAGCAGCTTCCTCTCGTGATCAACTATGAAATCCCCTCTGCCGCCGAAGATTATGTGCACCGCATCGGCCGCACAGGCCGTGCCGGCGCATCGGGCATTGCCATATCCCTGGTCGCGCCCGATGAGGAAAAGTATCTGCTCGAGATTGAAAAGCTAATCAAGACCCAACTGCAGCGCGAAGAATACAAAGGCAATCGCTCGGCTCGACCGGCCCATCCGACTCCCGCTTCCCAATCCGCGCGCGTTCAGGATGCCTGGTACAACAGGCCATATGAGCCGTCTCCCTCCGTAAGACAGGAGCAGGTAAAACCGCCTGCAACGAAACCCGCGAACAAGCTCCCGGCGTTGTTCATGCGCCGCAAGACAGAAAAATCAGATGCCGAAAACTAGCCGGACGCTGCGCGCTTTTTGCGCTAGCCTGCTTGCACTGCTTGTCGCAGCCTGCGCCCAAGTCAAGCCCCTCGAACCCCCACGCGCAGAAGCGCCACCCATCCAGAGGCCCCCGCCCAAAATTGCCCTGGCGCTTGGAGGGGGAGGTGCGCGAGGCTTTGCGCACATAGGCGTGATCAAGGCGCTCGAGGCGCAGGGCATCGTGCCCGACATCATCGTCGGGACCAGCGCAGGCTCGGCGATAGGCGCGCTTTATGCGGCAGGATACAGCGGGTTCCAGCTGCAGAAGATGTCCATTCCGATGAAGGAGGGCAAGGTGATGGACGTGAGCTGGCCAGACCGCGGCCTTTTCACCGGCAAGCCCCTTGAGAATTTCATCAACGGCGAAGTCAAGAAGAGGCCGCTGGAACAATTGAACCGGACCTTCGCCGTGGTTGCAACCGACCTTGCCACCGGCGAAAAGGTCGTCTTCCGCACCGGAAACACGGGGCTTGCGGTCAGCGCATCCTGCGCCGTGCCCGGCATATTCCAGCCCGTCGTCATCAATGGCCGAAGCTATGTCGACGGCGGATTGGTAAGCCCGGTCCCCGCGGCCGAAGCGCGCGCGCTGGGCGCGGATTTCGTGATTGCGGTGAACATCTCGAATCCGCCGAGAAACAACAGGACGGACAGCACGCTGGACGTCCTGATGCAGAGCTTCGACATCATGAGCCAGACGATCAACCGCTGCGAACTGGCGAAGGCCGATGTCGTCATCACGCCCGTCACCCGGGGCATCTCGCAGGACAGCTTGGACGACAGGCATCTTGCGATACTCGAAGGGGAAAAGGCGGTGGCCGAGATATTGCCTGAACTCAAGGCAAAACTCGAGAGGCTGAGAAACGAGCATTAAAAACCCCCTTGCGGGGGCTTGATGCAGCTTCAGTAGTCCGTATAGCCTTTCTCCCCTGGCGTATAGAAGGTGTTTGGATCCGGATCTGCCAAAGGGATGCCGTTCTTCAGCTTCTCGACGAGATCCGGATTCGCGATGAAGGGGCGGCCGAAGGCGACCAGATCGCCCCTGGAAGCATCGAGATCCTGATTGGCGCGGGCCAGATCGTAGCCTCCGGAAAGGATGTAGCGGCCCTTGAAGGTTGCGCGTATCTTCGCCTTCAATGCGGGGCTCACTTCGGGCGCACCCATGGAGCTGTGGTCCACGACATGGATGTATGCGAGGCCGATCTCGTTGAGCCTTTTCATCAGAAGCTCATACATCGCATCCATCTCGGCGTCCGCTGCCGTTCCGTTGAACACGCCGTAAGGCGAGATGCGCATTCCGATATGTTCGGCGCCTATGGCGGCGGCAGACGCCTTTGCCACCTCGACAGCGAATCGGATACGGTTTTCGATGCTGCCGCCCCAGCGGTCCGTGCGCTTGTTGGTCGCGTTGTTGAGGAACTGGTCTATCAGGTAGCCATTCGCACCATGAAGCTCGATCCCGTCGAATCCGGCTTCCATCGCGTTTTTTGCGCCTGCCGCAAATTCCGCGATCGCATCGCTGATGTCGGACTCGGTCATTTCCGTGGGCACCGGATAGGCCTGCATGCCGCTCGCATCGGTCCACATTTCGCCGGGTGCTGCGAGAGCCGACGGTGCCAGTACCCTCGCGCCCGGCTGCATGTTCGCCGGATGGCTCACACGCCCCGTGTGCATCAGCTGGACGAAGATCCTGCCTCCTGCCTGATGAACGCCATCCGTCACCCCGCGCCATCCCGCGATCTGCTCCTTGCTGAAGAGGCCGGGCTGGCGCGCATAGCCCAGCCCGTTGGGGGAGGGGGAGGTGCCTTCTGCGATGATGAAGCCGGCCGATGCGCGCATACTGTAATATTGTTTCATCAGCGCATTGGGCACGTTGCCTGTCGCACGGCACCTTGTCAGAGGCGCCATGACGACGCGGTTGTTCAACTGCAGCTTCCCGAGTGTGACCGGGGTAAATAGGGTTGAGCTCATGTGTTCATCCTTATTGTTTGATTGCCTCGACCGGGATAGAAAGCGTGACCTCGTCGCTCACGGCGGGCACGTATTTGCCCATGTTGAAATCGGACCGCTTGATGTGCGCGACCGCATTTGCGCCGCAGGCCTCCTTCTTGACCATGGGGTGGGGCTTGCACTCGAAGGAGGTCACCGTAAGCTCAACGGGCCTGGTGATGCCCTTGACCGTCAGATCGCCGTCCACGCCGACCAGCTTGTCTCCGTCAAACTTGAACTTGTCCGACTTGTAGGTGATGGTCGGATACTTTGCCGTGTCGAAGAAATCCTCGCCCTTGAGATGGCCGTTGAAAACGGGATAGCCGCTGTCGACCGAGTTCGCATCTATGGTGATGTCCACGGAGCCCGTCCTGGCTGCGCGGTCTATCGTGATGCTGCCCGAAAGGGTGTCAAAACGGCTCTCCTGATCGGAAAAACCGAGATGGTTGTACTTGAAGCGGGGCTTGGTATGGTTGGTGTCGATCACATAGGTCGCGGGTTCGGCAAATGCGACGGAAGAAATCGAGGCTGCGATGCACAATGCGATGAGCTTTTTCATGGTGTTTTCCTTTGCTGGTTGGATGAAGGTGATGCAAGAACTACGAGGTGAAACCTGATCTGTATGTCATCTGCAACGGTATCGAGGTCTGTCCATTCACCGATCCCGACGCCGTAGGATAGACGCTTGACGGTGAAACTGCCATCAAACTGCGCGCTGTTGCCGTTGACGGTCAGGATGACAGGGGATGTCACATCCAGCGTCTTCCCCTTGATGGTCAGCTTCCCCGTTGCCTGATAGCGATTGCCGCCCAGCGGCCTGATGCCCGTCGAAACAAAGCTCGCCACGGGATAATTCTTGGTGTCGAACCAGAGCTTCCCCTGGACGGACTCGTCAGCATCGCTGGATCCCGAGTCCACGCTGGCAAGCGCAATGTCTATCCTGGCGTGGGCGCTCCCCAGCCTGTCCGGATCGAATGCGACCTGGGCTGCGAATTTTCCGAACTTGCCCTCCATCGGCACACCCATCTGTTTGTAGCCGAAGCTGACCTTGCTCTGATTGAGCTGCACCTGATTGTATTCGATAGCCGATGCATCAAGGGCAGACAGCAGCAGGGCGAGCGCAATTGCAAGACGTTTCATGGCGTTCCTTTCATGGGCAGCATGCGCAGCAGCACGTCATCCCGGTCGACAAAATGGTGTTTCAGCGCGGCGGCTACATGCAGAAGCACAAGCAGCAGCATCGTGTAGTTGAGTGCGGTATGCACATTGCCCAGAAGTTCGCCCAGGGCCTTGTTTTTTTCCACCAGATCCGGAAGCGGCAGAATGCCAAGCCATACGGTCTTGACCCCTTTTGCCGAACTCATCAGCCATCCCGAGACTGGCACGGCAAGCATGAGCAGGTAAAGCAGGCCATGCACGAGACGGCTTGCGGTTTCCTGCCAGCGCGCGATGTGCAATGCGGGCGGCTTGTGCGTGATGCGCCAGAGCACGCGCAGGATCGCCAGGGCGAGCACGGTTATGCCTATCCATTTGTGATAGCTGTATAGATGCAGCTTGGCTGGAGAAAGCTTCAAGTCATGCATGTAAAACCCCAGCGGGAAAGCACAAAAAATCAGAATGGCGATCGCCCAGTGCAGTCCGATTGCGATTTTTGTATAGCGTTTGATCATCGCATTTTCCTCAAGCCAGTCTTCCGCTTCTGTAGTCATCGATCGCCTGATGAATCTCGTCCTGGGTGTTCATCACGAACGGCCCGTATTGCACGATGGGCTCATTCAGGGGGCGCCCTGAAACCAGGATCAGCCTCGCATCGTCCCGGGCAGCGATCCTCACGTTGTCCGCATCGTTGCTCAGTATCCCCATGCGCCCGGCAGCCACAGCCGTGCCGTTCACCTCGACCACGCCTTCATATACATAGATGAAGGCATTGTGCGACTGAGGCAGCTCCTCCTCGAAAGCAGCGCCTAGAGGCACATGCAGATCGAGATACAAGGGCTCCGTGTCTGACCTTACGACTGCGCCTTTGACGCCATGGCTCGTTCCCGCGATGACACGCACCCTGACGCCGTCATCCGTCTGATATTTGGGTATCTCGGCGCTTGCAAAATCCCGGTACCAGGGCTCGACCATCTTGTTTTTTGCAGGAAGATTCACCCAAAGCTGAAAGCCTTCCATCCTGCCCTCTATCTGTTCGGGCATCTCGGAATGGATCACGCCGCGCCCGGCCGTCATCCACTGCAACCCGCCGTTGTCGAGCAATCCTTCGTTGCCCGCGCTGTCCTTATGGCGCATGCGCCCTGCAAGCATGTAGGTGACGGTTTCGAATCCGCGGTGCGGATGATCCGGAAAACCCGCGATGTAATCGTCGGCCACATCGCTGCCGAATGCATCCAGCATCAAAAATGGGTCCAGACGGCGCTGCAGCTTTCCGGTCAGCACGCGCGTGAGCCTCACGCCTGCGCCATCGGATGTCTCCATGCCCACCACCTGCTGTTCGATGCGACGGGATTGCTTGTCCATGGTGAATTTCCAGTCCTGATTGAATTGCAAGCATCGTAACCCAGGCAAAATGATGGATAAAGCCATCCATTCGGGATAGACTGTGCCATATATGGAACAAATATCTGCCGACGATTACATCCTGTTCGCCGCGATTGCCGAATTTCAGAGCATGGCGCGAGCGGCCGAACACCTGTCCATTCCCAAGGCGACGGTGTCGCGCAGGCTTGCCAATCTCGAGGCGTCACTCGGGCAGCGGCTTCTGACCCGGACCACGAGGAGGCTGACGCTGACCGACTTCGGGCTCGAGTTCCTCGATCACTGCCGCCGCATCGCAGAGGAAGTCGCCTCGGCGCAGGATTTCGTGCTGAGCCAGGAATCCAAGCCGCGCGGCCGCCTTCGCGTCTCCATGCCGGGCGATTATGCCCGATACCATTTTTCAAGGGCGATCGCGACCTTCATCGCGACCTATCCCGAGATCCAGGTCGATCTCGACCTGTCATCGCGCCGCGTCGATCTGATTTCGGAGCGCTATGATCTTGCGATACGCATGGGGGATTTGTCGGACGACAACACCCTGATCGCAAAAAAAATCGACGAACAACACTTTGCGCTCTATGCGAGTCCCATCTATCTCGCGCTCCATCCCGCCCCCGGTCATCCGGATGACCTCGCGCACCATCAGGCGGTACGCCTGCTCTCCGACCAGGGAAGCGCCTTTCCCTGGAAACTGCTGGATGGGAAGTCCGTATGGGAGGCAGTGCCCCCCGGACGGCTCACGCTCAACTCCCCCGACATGATCCGGCAGCTGTTGCTGGACGGCGCAGGCATAGGGGCATTGCCCTGCAGCTTTGCAAGCGAAGACATCAGGCTCGGCCGCCTGGTCAGGGTGCTGCCGGACTGGTCCTTACCTGTCGTTCCCGCGTGGGCGGTCTTGCCGATGCGACGCTATCTTCCGGTGAAGACCCGCACATTTCTTACGCATCTGGAGCGGTTCATGGAGAAGGGATGATGCGGACGGCCTATCTGACACATCCGGATTGCCTGAAACACGAGATGGAAATTGGGCATCCCGAGTCGCCCTTGCGCATCAGGGCGATCGAAGAAGCGCTCATCCATGAAGGTCTGATGCCGCATCTGGAGCGTCATCAGGCGAAGGAGGCGACCATGGACCAGCTGCTGCGCGTGCACGACAAAGCCTATGTCGAATCGGTCCATGCAAGCTCGCCAAAATCCGGCCTTGTCCATCTCGATCCCGATACCGCGATGAATCCCCATACCCTGAAGGCCGCGCTTCATGCGGCGGGCGCTGCGGCGCATGCGGTCGACCTGGTGATGGGAAAGCGGGCAGACAATGCATTTTGCAACATCCGCCCTCCCGGGCATCATGCGGGAAAGGGCAATGCCGCCGGATTCTGCATCTTCAACAACGTGGCCATCGCGGCGATGCAGGCGATGGAGGTTCATGGTCTGCAACGCGTGGCCATCGCCGATTTCGACGTTCATCACGGCAACGGAACGGAGGAAATCTTCCGCGACGATCCCCGTGTGATGCTTTGTTCGACATTCCGTCATCCCTACTACCCCTATGCAGGTGCGAATAGCGGGAGCGAGCGCATGATCAACGTCCCGCTGCCGGCAGGCACATCGGGCGCCTCGTTCAGATCGGCGGTGGAAACATTCTGGCTCCCGGCCCTGGAGCGCTTCAAGCCGCAATTCATGCTGATCTCAGCCGGATTTGACGCCCATATCGAGGACCAGATGGGCGGGTTTGCGCTCCGGGAAGCCGATTACGCATGGGTGACGCAGAAGATCAAGGAGATCGCGGCAAAGCATGCAGGCGGGCGCATCGTGTCTGTCCTGGAGGGCGGCTATGCGCTTTCTGCACTTGCGCGCTCGGCAGTCCAACATATCAGCGTGTTGACACATGAATGACAAATTCCAAGGCAGGGAAAACATGATCGGCTGCATAGACAGCCTTCTCGATGCATCGCCAAACGAGATATACATTTTCGATGCGAACACCCTGCGCATTGTGCTGGCCAACAGCATATCGAGACGCAATCTCGGGTATTCGATGGACGAGCTGAAATGCCTTTCGCCGGTTGACATACAGCATGAATTTTCAAGCGAGGCGTTCGAGAGCCTTGTTGCACCCTTGAGGATCGGCGAGATCGGGAATCTGGTCTTCAAGACCACGCAAAAACGCAAGGACGGCACGCTCTATCCAGTGGAGGTGCGCCTGCATCTGTCGGCCGGAGATGCTGCCTTTGTCGCGATCGTTCAGGACATCACCGAGCACAAGGCCATGGAAAAGGCACTGCGCGACAGCGAACAGCAGACCAGGCATCTGCTGGAAAACCTCGAATCCGCCATCGTCGTCCATGCCGCAGACGGTTCTATCACCTATATGAATGCGGCAGCCCAGCGGTTTTTCGGATTTGATGCCCGTCAGATGCAGGGGAAAAAAATGCCCGAATTCCTGCCCCGCATTTTGCGCGAGGATGGCAGTGCGATGCCGCTCGAAGAACTTCCGGAAAACAGGGTGCTCAGGACCCGCAAGGGTTTCTACAATTATGTCGTCGGTGCCAAATTTCAAGGCATGGACAATCCGCGCTGGGCACTGATCAATGCCTATCCCGAACTCGACAGCAATGGCGCGGTGATGAGGGTAATCGTGTCCTTCGTCGAGATCACAAGGCGCAAGTCCGCCGAAGAGGCCCTGGCAAGGAGCGAAAAGCGCTTCGTCGCAATGGCCAACAATGTGCCGGGCATGGTATTTCAATATCTGCAGAGAAATTCCGGCCGCTTCACCTATGTAAGCGAAGGGTCTGTCGCCTTATGCGGTCTTGCTCCCAAGGCGCTGCTGGAAGATGCCGGTTCATTCGCAAACATCTTTCCAGAAACCGAAAGACAGTGCCTTTTCGAAGCCATGGATCGGTCAGCGAGGGATTTTTCAGTCTGGAACTGGGAGGGGAAATTCCAGCATCTTGGCCGGGAAAAATGGGTGAATCTTCGAGCGACACCGAGGGATGTCGGGGAGGGAGGGATCATCTGGGACGGGGTCGTCATCGACATCACGGAGAGCAAGGAATTGGCGCAAAATCTTGCGGAATCCCGGGAACTGTTGCGGGAGTTCATGGCGCACCGCGATGCGGCAATGGAAGAAGAACAAAAACGCATTGCGCGTGACATACACGACGAGCTTGGCCAATCGCTGACCGCGCTAAGGTTCGAACTTGACTGGCTCGGCCAGCATCCATGCGACCAGGTCAGGGATGCCAGGGTCCAGCGCATGCAGGACATTCTGGAAAAGACAGTGGATTCCGTTCGCAGGATCACTGGAAGGCTCAGGCCTGGCATGCTGGATGACCTGGGGCTGGCCGCCGCGATAGAATGGCAGGTCGAACAATTCGCAGCCCGCACTGGAATTTCCTGCGAACTGAAGATGAACCGGGATGACTTTGGATTCGATGAACGCAGGTCGATCAGCATATACAGAATCATCCAGGAAGCATTGACCAACGTCTCCCGACATGCCGAGGCAAGCAACGTGCTGGTTTCCTTGCTTCAGAATGATGGCGAGATCAGGCTTGAAATCCGCGATGATGGAAAGGGATTCCAGTCGGCTGAAAAGCAGCATACTTACGGACTTCTGGGGATCAAGGAACGCGCGCACATACTGGGGGGAAAGGTGGACATAGCAAGCAAGGCAGGTTGCGGCACTCTGATAACAGCAAACATTCCACTGGGTGAAAAACCATGATAAGGGTATTGATAGCAGACGACCATGCAATATTGCGCGAGGGACTGAAACAGATCCTTTCCGCCTGCAGCGACATCGTCGTCGGAGGAGAAGTGGGCAACGGCATGGAGGCCTTGAAAGCCCTGAGCCAGGGCGAATGGAACGTGCTGATACTGGACATGTCGATGCCCGGCAGAAGCGGCATCGATCTCATCAGGCAGATAAGAAACGAGCATCCCAGGCTTCCCATCCTGATCCTGAGCATGCACAAGGAAGACCAGTATGCGGTACGCACGCTAAAGGCCGGCGCATCGGGATACCTTTCCAAGGACAGCGCCTCGAGCCAGCTGGTCAGCGCAATCAGGAAGGTCGCTGGCGGCGGTGTCTTCATCAATCCGAATGTCGCCGAGAAACTCGCCTTGTCCCTGCGCCCGGAGTCGGATGCGCTGCCCCACACCCAGCTTTCAGACAGGGAGTATGAGGTGTTCTTGCTTCTGACACAGGGCATGAGCATCTCCGAGATCGCCGACAACCTGAATCTCAGCATCAAGACCGCGAGCACCCACAAGACGCACATCATGCAGAAAATGAATGCCCAGAATCTCGTGTCACTGATCAAATACGCCATCAGACACGACCTCGTGGACTCGGAAGAAGGCTGAGAATCATCCTATTCCGAGAGCATCTCAGAATATTCTGATTGCAACAATCATATCACTCCGATATACAGGGCATCCGAAAATCACGATCATATGGCAGATTAAACATCATTCAGTCGTCTGGACGCCTTGTGAGTGGAATTTCGTTGAGGAAGCAGTTGCTGGGCAGTTCTGCACTTGTCTCGGCCGCCCTGGTTTTGCTGATCATTTTTGCCTGGAGCAGCGCAGAAGATTCTGAAAAGCAATTCGCCCGCGTGTCGCGCACCTATCAGGCGATCAATTCACTGCACATCATTCAGGCTGACCTCAATTTTGCCGAAATTGAGCAACGCGGCTATCTCCTCACCGGGAAAGAAACCAAACTGAAAAACCGCAATGAGGCGTTGGCCCGCATCGACTCCGACATCGCCAACAGTGAAGCAATCGGAAGCGAACCTGCTTTCATCGGGAAGATAAGCCAGCTCAAACAAAACATCAGGACATACGAACAGGCGCTCGACGAGGTTGTAAAGAGCTACCGTTCCCAAGGACTGGAAGGCCTGTCAATTTATACAGAAAAAGCCTATGAAATCAAGCAGCGCACCCACAAGCTGCTTGCCGAGATAAGCGCGTACGAGGCTCAGCGCCTGGGCCAGCGCAATCAATTCGAAGCCCGGTCGCTGCGGCAGCAGCATGTCAGCCTTAGCGCTCTTTTGGTCTTCATCATACTCATTCTTCTGATATTGTTCTGGCGCATGCTGCAGGACATCAATGGGCGTGAACGCTACGAGGCAAGACTGCTGCATCAGGCAAGTCACGACGATCTGACGGGATTGGCCAACCGCAATCTTTTCAACGATCGTCTCGATCAGGCTATCGTTTACGCCAAGCGAGCCAATCGCATCGTCATGGTGGTATTGATCGATGTGGACAGGTTCAAACTGGTCAATGACAGTCTGGGTCATGGCACCGGAGATGCGTTGCTCAAGGAAATTTCAAACAGGCTGGTTGCCTGCGTGCGCCCTGGCGATACCGTAGCGCGTCTGGGAGGCGATGAATTCGCACTGGTCATGTCGGACATGGCTGCTGAAAGTGACGCTCTGGCCATTGCGCAAAAGCTTGTCAAACGCCTGTCCGGATTGACGGTCATAGGTGGACACAGTCTGGCTCTCAGCGCCAGCATAGGCATTGCGCTTTACCCCAAGGATGCCGATTCTGCGGAAATCCTGCTGAAGTATTCAGACATGGCAATGTATCGGGCAAAAGAAGCAGGACGAAACGGTTTCCAGTTCTATCAGCCAGACATGGACCTGCACTTAACGAAGCAGGTTGAACTCGAGGCGGCATTGCGCGATGCATTGGAGCGGAATGAATTCATGCTTCACTATCAGCCGAAGGTGGAATTGCAGCACGGGAGTATCATCGGGGCCGAAGCATTGATAAGGTGGCAACATCCTGTTCTGGGGATGATTTCGCCCGCCGAATTTATTCCGCTTGCCGAAGAATCGGGTCTGATCCTGCCGATCGGGAAGTGGGTCATTGAGACAGTGTGCCATCAGATCAAGAGATGGCAGGAGGCTGGCATTCCGATTGTCCCACTGGCCGTGAACCTTTCGGCGCGCCAGTTTCAACATCAAAAACTGGGCGAGCTTGTTTCTGAAATACTGGAACTGAGCGGTATCGAGGCAAGATGTCTTGAGTTTGAAATCACGGAAAGCGTGATGATGCAAGATCCCCGACGCGCCGCGGAAACGATGGATGAATTGAAAAAAATCGGCGTAAGCATTTCTTTGGACGATTTTGGCACGGGCTATTCAAGCCTCAATTATCTCAAGAAATTTCGGGTATCCGGATTAAACGGTGGATGAGGCGCATTCCATCTGAACTGACAGCAATTACAGACTCCGGATTATCGGGTGGATGTATGACGCCAGCTTGACCGAACTTTCTGGGTAGCTATAATCACCAGTGCCTGCCGCTTCGGGCGTAAAAGACACAGAGCATTCCAACCAGCCTCCGGGCATCTGCAAGACCAAATCCATCAATACGCCCATAGAACGTTCACGATTGCGCTTGTTGAGCGGAATCGCGAGCATTTTTATTGCTCAAGATTTCTCCTCTTCGTGAGGAAGATCGTCGCCATGCGTAAATGGCATTTCAAACAGGCGCAATGAATCGCGTCATTCATCAACCCTTGCGGGAAATAAATACCTGCATGGGTATTCCTCATATCAATATAGGAACTATATGAAGAACTTGACAGGCGTAGCCAGTAGGCTACAATTGTCCATGGTCGAAATTCGCAAAACAGAGAAATATGCCAACTGGATTGACGGGCTTCGCGACATGCGAGCGCGGATGCGAATCCTGGCCAGAGTTGAAAGACTCAGGGCTGGCAATGCAGGTGATGTAAAACCAATTGGTGCTGGTGTTTCTGAAATGCGCATCGACTATGGGCCCGGTTATCGAGTCTATTACGCCAAACGCGGCGAAGTGTTAATTATCCTTCTTGCAGGTGGCGATAAGCAATCTCAAGCAGCAGATATTAAAACGGCGCTGGATTTGGCCTCAAAGTTAAAGGAGATCGAAAAATGATCACAACAACACGTTACGACGTGGCGGAACATCTTCGCACGCCGGAAGAAATGGCGATGTATCTGGATGCTTGCATCGAAGAATCTGATGGTGACGCAACATTCATTGCCAAGGCTCTCGGAGATATTGCTCGCGCTCAAGGCATGGCTCAAGTCGCCGAGAAATCAGGGCTTTCTCGCGAGAGCCTGTACAAGTCCCTTTCTGGGGAGCGAGTTCCAAGCTTTGACACTATTTTGAAAGTTACGCATGCATTAGGCGTAAAACTGCATGCTAGTGTTTGAACCTTGTTCTTGAAGGCTTCGATAAACAATCCCCCCGTGCATCATTGATGCCGGGGGGGTTACTTTCTGGAATACGCTCGATGCCAGTAAATATCCTGAATCTGCCGGGCCTGACCGTGCTGGATTTCAAGGAAACGAACGATGAATACCACATCAAGGCATCACCAATAGAAATCGTCCGGTGCTGTCCGAACTGTGACAGTTCCAACAATATCGTCAGCCACGCTTGGCGAACCCTTGTAATCCGCGACATCCCATCTCATGGCAAGGCGGTTGCAATTCACCTGGATGTACCTCGCCTGAAGTGCCGCTCTTGCAATAAGACTTTCACCGCAGCAGTGCCGGAAGTGGATGCTGGACGCGAGATGACTTTGCGGCTGGCGAAATGGGTTGGCCGTCAAGCCCTCGAATACACCTATGCTGAAATTGCAAAGCAGGTGAAGGTTGACGAGAAAACAGTTCGCAATGTATTCGATGAATATGTCGCCGAGTTGGAAAAGCAGTACAAGCGCGAAACACCCATCTGGCTGGGTATAGACGAAATCAAGTTGAAGCGTTTTCGTGCCATCTTCACCAATCTGCATGGTCGCTCCCTGATAGACATGCTGCCTGATCGCTACACATCCTCTGTCGTTACTTTTCTCAACACTCTGCCAGACAAGGAGAGAATTACCCATTGCGCCATTGATATGTGGTCTGGGTATCGCCGAGCCGTACAAGAGGTTCTTCCAAACACCAAGATCGTCGTAGATAAGTTTCATGTCGTGAGCAAAGCCAACGCCGCTTTCGATATCGTTCGGAGAAAGATTGCCAAGGAGAGTAATAACGGTGCCGGCCTTGGTCTCAAGCGAGCGCACAAACTATTTGAAAAACGTCGAGACGACCTGACTGATGAGCAATATCTGACTGTGACTGGCTGGCTTAACAATTTCCCCTTGCTGGCCACTGCCTACGATCTCAAAGAGCGCCTGTATTTCATCTATGAAGTCGAGACGCCTGAAGAAGCATGGGGCGAATATCTGCATTGGGAGAGCACGATTCCGAAGGAGCTTTCCAAGCCATTCCGAGCCGTGAAGACCGCTTTCCGAAACTGGAAGCCGTACATTCTCAATTATTTCGATGACCAGCGAGTAACAAACGCCTTCACCGAGAGCTTCAATGCTAAGGTCAGGGAGGTTTATCGCAATGGGCGGGGCTACACTTTTGAGCGGCTGCGGGCCAAGGTGCTATACACCGACATGCTCCAGAAACGAGTTAAAGTCCAAGAGAAGGTTCGCGTCCGGAAACAGCGATTCGAGGATGTGGCAACGGCTCGATACATGTGCCTTGCGACTCCTATGAGCGATGAGTATGAGACACAAATCAGAACTCGCGTTGCAAATCTTGGAACCGACCTATCCACACTGGAGCATGCTTTCGACTCAGGCAAGTTCTAACCCAAATCAAGGCTCAATCCACCCGATAATCCGGATACCCGAAATTTCCCATCGACACGGTAAAAATCGACCGCTCCTTCATCAGCCATGTGATCGCCGACTTACAGGACGCAGCGATCGTCAAGGCGATCATCTCGCTGGCCAAAAATCTCAACATAAATGTGATTGCGGAAGGCGTTGAAAACGAGGGGCAACTGCATTACCTCTGCAGACATGCCTGCGATGCAATGCAGGGCTATCTTTTCAGCCCTCCCATTCCAAGTGAAAAATTTGCAGCGATGCTGAACGAAGGAAAACGGCAGTTCATCGAGCGCGACGGTGAGTTTGAAGCAGGCTAGCCCTTATATTATCCGGCATAGGATAATTCCTACGTCCATCATATAGTTCCTATGCCAAAAATCAGCGCTCGCCGATATTTCTTGAAATGAAAATAGCCCACCATTCATGCCGCGACAAACATCAAAAAGGTCACGGGATGAACGGAATTAAAGTATGGCGCATCGCGCTGCTGCTTGGAGCAACCGGAGCAGCCCTGCTTCTGGTTTTGGGTGGTATTGATGCGATCAACATCGCATCATCAGTCCTTCTTCTTGCTGTCGCGCTGGGCGCAGGCTGGTGGGAAACTAGGCGCCTCGGCCAGTGGCATGCCAGAGCCATCGAGGACGCAAAGCGCCAGATCAGTACAGAACTTGAATCAGCCCGCTCGAAATCCTCCATGGCGGGCCTCAAGGAAGTCTGCTTGGAGGCGATGCCCATCTGGTCCAAGCAGATCGAGACCTCCCGCAGCCAGACTGAAACGGCCATCATGGACCTGGCAGCCCGCTTTGCCGGCATATCCCAAAAGCTCGAATCCGCAGTCAGGGCATCGCAGTCGGCAGCAGGCGGCCTTGCGGGAGGAGGAGAGTCGGGCGCCACTGCCGTTCTTGAGCAGAGCAAGATAGCGCTGATGGGTGTGCTGGAAACCCTGAAGGCCGCGCAGCAAAGCCGCAACGCGATGCTGGAGAGCGTGCGCAGCCTGACCTCCTATACCGATGAACTCAAAACCATGGCCGCCGAAGTCGCAGCGATCGCATCCCAGACCAACCTGCTTGCGCTGAATGCGGCGATCGAGGCCGCCAGAGCAGGGGAGACCGGCCGCGGGTTTGCCGTGGTGGCGGACGAAGTGCGCAAGCTCTCCACGCTTTCCAGCGACACCGGAAAGAAGATGACCGAGAAGGTCGGGATCATCAACGCTTCGATTACGGACGTGTTCGGAATCGCAGAGCTTGCCTCCGAAAACGACATGCAGTCCGTCTCGGCTTCCGAATCCACCATCAAGCAGGTGCTGGACCGCTTCCATGAAGTGACCTCCCAGCTTTCGAATTCCGCAGAGCTGCTGCAGCATGAAAGCGCAGGGATAGGCGGGGAAATTTCCGAGGTGCTAGTCGCGTTGCAGTTCCAGGACAGGACAAGCCAGATTCTGGCTCATGTCAGGAGCAATCTGGAAAACCTGCACCGCCATCTGACCGAGAAAGATACCGGCATAGATGCAAGGGCATGGCTCGCGGAAATGGAGCTTACCTATGCGACCGAAGAACAGCGCAAGATACACCACGGCGCCGACACGGGCGGGGCTGCAGCGCAAGAAATCACTTTTTTCTAGGAGAACATGATGGCAAAAACCATACTGGTAGTCGACGACTCTGCCTCGCTTAGGCAGGTTGTCAGCATCGCGCTCAAGGGGGCGGGTTACGACGTGATCGAGGCTTGCGACGGGAAGGATGCGCTTTCAAAGCTCAACGGCGCGAAGATACACCTCATCATCAGCGACGTGAACATGCCCAACATGGACGGCATCACCTTCGTCAAGGAGGCCAAGAAGCTGCCCAACTACAAGTTCACGCCCATCATCATGCTGACCACCGAATCCCAGGAAGGAAAGAAGGCGGAAGGGCAGGCGGCGGGTGCCAAGGCCTGGGTGGTCAAGCCTTTCCAGCCGGCGCAGATGCTTGCCGCCGTATCCAAGCTCATCATGCCCTGAGGAGAATGCCATGCCGATACGCGCTGAAACCAGAAACGGCGTCTGTCACCTTGCAATCGAAGGCGAGATGACGATCTATGCGGCAGCCGAACTCAAGAGCGAACTCGTCCCCCATCTTGCAGAGCCCCGGATCGAAATCGACCTGTCAGGAGTCAGCGAAATGGACAGCTCTGGCCTGCAGCTCCTGATACTGGCAAAGCGCGAAGCGTTGCAGCATGGGCGGATACTGAATCTGACCGGGCATAGCAAGGCGGTGCTCGATGTACTCGACATCTGCAACATGGCAGCCTACTTCGGCGATCCCCTGATCATCTCGTCCCACGCTTGAACCCAACGCGCAAGAAAGGATAACCATGAGCATCAACATCGATCAGGCACTGCAAACCTTCATCGCCGAGGCAAGAGAACTCCTGGAGGACATGGAAAATTCCCTGCTGCAGCTCGAATCCACCCCTGAAGACGCCGAGATCATAGGCGCGATATTCCGCGCAGCGCACACCATCAAGGGTTCTGCGGGGCTCTTCGGGCTCGACCAGGTTGTCGGATTCACGCATATCGTCGAAAACGTGCTGGACCGGGTGCGCGATGCCAGCATCAGGATAGAAGGCGATCTCGTCGCACTGCTGCTCGAATGCAGGGACCACATGACGGAACTGGTGAACGTGATCGCAGAACAGGGCGAACAGCTCGACGAGGCTGCGCTGGGACGCGAACAGTTCCTGCGCAAACGCCTCCAGGCATATCAGGGCGTGCAGGCCGGACATGCCGCTGTCGTTGTCGAGCCTGAAATCGAATCGAGCGGTGCAAGCATGGAAGGCCCTGACAACTGGCATCTTTCGCTGCGCTTCGACCGCGAGATACTGAAAAACGGCATGGACCCGATTTCATTCTTTCGTTATCTCGGCACCCTGGGCGAGATCATCTCCATCGTCACCCTGCCGGATGCGCTGCCGCCTGTCGACGAGATGGATGCGGAGCTCTGCTATCTTGGCTTTGAAGTGAACTTCAAATCGGATGCGGACAAGAACACCATCGCCAGCGTATTCGATTTCGTGCGCGAGAACAGCAGCATCAGGATACTGCCGCCGCACAGCAAGGTTGCCGAGTTCATCGACCTGATCAGGACATTGCCAGAAGACGAGAAGCGCCTGGGCGACATACTGGTGTCCATCGGCGCTTTGACCCGTCAGGAGCTGGACGAAGGTTTGGCTGCACAGAAAAATCCCAAGGCAGATGGCTCGACGGCCCCGCTCGGAGAGATTCTTGTGGGACAACGCTCGGTCGAGCAGGAAGTGGTCCAGGCCGCGCTCGAAAAGCAGAGTCAGGCAAGGGAATCGAAAAACAAGGAAAACAGATACGTAAGAGTGCAAGCTGACAAACTGGATGAACTCATAAACCTGGTGGGCGAACTCGTGATTGCGGGAGCAGGAGCCAATCTCCTGGCCCAGCGCTCGAACGACAGTTCGCTTCAGGAGGCGACCTCGACCATGTCCCGTCTGGTCGAGGAAATCAGGGACGGCGCACTGAAACTGCGCATGGTTCCCATAGGCGATACCTTCAGCCGCTTCCAGCGCGTGGTGCGCGATGTGTCCAAGGAACTCGGCAAGGACATCGATCTCGTGATCAGCGGGGCCGAGACCGAGCTGGACAAGACTGTCGTGGAAAAGATCGGCGACCCGCTGATGCACCTCGTGCGGAATGCGATGGATCACGGCATCGAATCAGCAGAGAAGCGTCTGGCGGCCGGCAAACCCGCGAAGGGCACGCTCAAGCTCAATGCGTATCATGACTCGGGCAGCATCGCGATCGAGATCAGCGATGACGGTGGCGGCCTCAACCGCGACCGGATATTGCAAAAAGGCCTGGAACGGGGACTGGTCCAGCCCAACCAGACACTCACGGATCAGGAAATATACAACCTGATCTTCGAGGCCGGATTCTCGACTGCCGAAGCCGTGACCAACCTTTCGGGGCGCGGCGTCGGCATGGATGTGGTCAAGCGCAACATCGTCGCGTTGCGCGGCACGGTCGATCTGGAAAGCACGGCGGGCCTTGGCACCACCATACGCATCCGTTTGCCTTTGACGCTTGCGATCATAGACGGCTTCCTGGTCGGCGTTGAAAAGTCGAGCTATGTCGTGCCGCTCGACATGGTACTGGAATGCGTCGAGCTGACAGAGTCCGAAAGGCAGGGAATGAAGGAGAGAAGCTACCTGAATCTCCGCGGCGAGGTGCTGCCTCTGGTGCCGCTCAGGACGCACTTCGAGATCGAAGGAAGCCATGCCAAACGCGAGAATGTCGTGGTGGTGCAGTATGCAGGACAGAAAGCGGGGTTGGTGGTGGACGAATTGTTGGGCGAGTTTCAGACGGTGATCAAGCCATTGGGCAAGCTTTTCAGCAATCTGCGCGGCATTTCAGGCTCCACGATACTGGGGACCGGAGAGGTCGCGCTGATACTGGATGTGCCCTCGCTGGTGCAGCAGGCAGAGCATGCGGAGCAATCGTAGTCGGGCTAATTTTATTCAAATCTCTAGGGAGTGAACATGTTCAAGAATATGAAGATAGGCGTGAAGCTCGGTATCGGCTTCGCATTCGTCACCGCACTTCTGATCGTGATCGCCGCAGTTTCGCTGATGCGGCTGTCCGATCTTTCGGCATCCACGAAAATCATCGTGGAGGACCGCATGCCGATGATCGCGATGAGCAACGAGGTAATCTCCAATACCCTTGAGATCGGCCGTTCAGTTCGCAACTTGATCCTGACGAGCAACAAGGACATGGAGAAGGAACAACTCGACCTCATCGCCAGACTGCGCAAGGACAGCAGCGAGATGCTGGACAAGATCAAGCCCATGATCAATACGGAAAAGGGCAAGGCACTGTTCGACAAGTCCGAGGAGGCGCGCGCCAAGTTTAATGAGGCACTGGACAGAATCATCCCTCTGGCAGACAGCTCTTCATCGACCTACAACGCGCAGAAGGCGACGGATTATCTGTTCGGGGAATACGCCAAGGATGCGGATGCAGACCTTTCCTCCTTCAGGGAATTTGCCAATGCGCAGAAGGAATTGTCAGACGCATCCGGAAAACAGGCAATCGAAACCGTGAACTCAGCAAAATCCCTGGTGATGGCGCTCTCCGTGATCGCGGTGATCCTGGCCATCATCTTTGCCTGGTGGCTGACCCGACTGATCACCCGCCCGCTGGTTGAGGCCGTTTCGGTATCCAACAGACTCGCCGAAGGAGACCTGACGGTGAAGATCGAGGTGGATTCGAAGGATGAGACGGGTCAGCTTCTGTCTTCCATGAAGAACATGGTCGAGAAGCTCTCGCAGATCATCGCGGAAGTCAGGGGCGCTGCGGACAATCTGGCCTCGGCCTCGGAGGAGGTTTCCGCGACGGCGCAGAGCATGAGCCAGGCAACAAGCGAACAGGCAGCCTCTGTCGAGGAGACCTCGGCATCTGTGGAGCAGATGACGGCCTCGATCAACCAGAACACCGAGAACGCCAAGGTCACCGACGGCATGGCCGCCAAAGCCGCGAAGGAGGCGACCGAGGGTGGCGGGGCTGTCGAGCAGACCGTGTCCGCGATGAAGCAGATCGCCAACAAGATCGGCATCATCGACGACATCGCCTACCAGACCAATCTGCTGGCGCTGAATGCGGCGATCGAGGCGGCAAGGGCAGGGGAGCATGGCAAAGGATTTGCGGTGGTCGCGGCCGAAGTGAGGAAGCTTGCTGAACGCAGCCAGGTTGCGGCTCAGGAGATAGGGGAGGTGGCATCGAGCTCGGTGCAGCTGGCGGAGAAGGCCGGCAAGCTTCTGGACGAGATGGTGCCCTCGATCAACAAGACGTCCGACTTGGTGCAGGAGATCACCGCAGCCTCGGAGGAACAGTCCTCGGGGGTTGGGCAGATCAACACCGCGATGAGCCAGCTGAGCCAGATCACGCAGCAGAACGCCTCCTCCAGCGAGGAGCTCGCGGCGACTGCGGAGGAGATGAGCAGCCAGGCGGAGCAGCTGCAGCAGGCGATGAGCTTCTTCAAGGTGGAATCGGGAAGCGCGCCTGCAAGGAAGGCGGTTGCAGCGAAGCCGGCTGCACGCGCAGCCAAGGTCGCAGCGCCCGCCGCGGTCAGCGAAGCCGAATTCGTCAGGTTCTAGGGAGGATTCATGGGTGCGATAGTCAAGAAGGAAGACGCGACCCTCCATCAGGAGCATGGGCAGTACCTGACCTTTCAGCTAGGCGGCGAGATGTTCGCGATCGGGATACTGGGCATCAAGGAGATCATCGAATACGGCAGCCTCACCACGGTGCCGATGATGCCGGAATTCATCCGGGGCGTGATCAATCTGAGGGGGGCTGTGGTGCCGGTGGTGGACCTGTCGGCGCGCTTTGGAAGAACGCCGACAGAGGTCACGAGAAGGAGCTGCATCGTGATCCTGGAGGCGGGGATC
>JAJZTF010000010.1:0-49776 GCA_021821945.1 Pseudomonadota bacterium | reverse complement strand
AGAAGCACGACATCGGCGTGGTGGTGGATGCGGTCTCCGAGGTGCTCGAGATACCGGGGAGCGAGATCGAGCCGGCGCCTGCCTTTGGCGCGAAGATACGCAGTGACTTCATCCAGGGCATGGGCAAGGTCGACGGAAAGTTCGTGATCATCCTGGATTCAGACAGGGTGCTCTCGGTCGACGAAATGGCGATGCTTGCGGAAAATCAGCTGACATCGGGTTGAATCGTCCATCAAGTCCCCGCTGGTCGGGTATCATTTGACAAATGAGAAAACCGGATCACATCCATGAAGTCGTTCTGCAGCCCGGGGACTTCCACTTTGGCGACGCAAACACGAGGATACGCACGCTTTTGGGTTCGTGCGTATCGATCACGATGTGGCATCCAGAAAAGCGGATAGGCGGGATGTGCCACTACATGCTGCCCAGCCGGAGCGTCAGACAGGCGAGTCTCGACGGGCGCTATGCGGACGAGGCGATGGAGATGTTCATGCGCGAGATCAGAAGATCGGGGACCCATCCTTCGGAATACATCGTCAAGGCGTTTGGCGGCGGCAACATGTTTCCCGACATCGCGAGAAATTGCGCCTGTTTGGTCGGACGAATCAGCACAGACTGCACCAGCGTTTCCTGCCGCAATGCGGGAACAGCCAAATCCATCATTGCCATGCATGGACTTGAAATTGAGGCCCATGATCTGGGCGGAAAAGGCCATAGGAACATCGTATTCGACATCTGGAGCGGGCACGTCTGGGTCAGGCGGGTCAAGACGATGAGCCTGGCCGAGACAGGAGCTCTCCTTGAAAAAAATTAGGGTATTGCTGGTCGATGATTCTGCCGTGGTGCGCCAGGTCTTGCAGTCCATCCTGGACAGCGAGCCCGACATCGAGGTGATAGGCGCTGCATCGGATCCCATCTTTGCACTGGAAAAGCTCACCAAGGAATGGCCGGATGTGATCGTGCTGGACGTGGAAATGCCGCGCATGGATGGCATCACCTTTTTGAAAAAGATCATGTCCGAACATCCGACGCCTGTCGTGATCTGTTCCTCATTGACCGAAAAGGGCGCGGAAACCACGGTGCAGGCGCTTTCTGCCGGCGCCGTGGAAATCATCACCAAGCCGCAGATCGGACTCAAGCGCTTTCTGCAGGAATCCTCGGGCGAGCTGGTGGCGGCGGTCAGGGCAGCCTCCCATGCCAATGTCCGACGCCTGTCGAATTCTACAGCCACGAAAATTCCCACCAAGCTGAATGCCGATGTCATCCTGCCTCCTGCCAGCCATGCGATGGCGCAGACCACGGAGCGCATCGTCGCGATCGGCACCTCGACAGGAGGCACGCAGGCGCTCGAAGTCGTTCTGACTTCATTGCCCAGGGTCTGCCCCGGGATCGTCATCGTTCAGCACATGCCGGAAAAATTCACCGCATCGTTTGCCGCAAGGCTAAATGGCCTCAGCCAGATAGAAGTCAGGGAGGCGAAAAACAACGATCGCGTGATTCCAGGATGCGCACTGATAGCGCCAGGCGGCAAGCACATGCTGCTCAAAAGAAGCGGCGCGTACTATCACGTCGAAGTCGTGGACGGCCCTCTTGTCAACCGGCACCGGCCGTCTGTGGATGTGCTGTTCAGGTCGGTTGCAAAATTCGCTGGCAAAAACGCGACTGGCATCATCATGACCGGCATGGGGGATGACGGTGCGCGCGGTCTGAAGGAAATGTACGATGCCGGTGCGGCAACCGTGGCACAGGATGAGGCTTCGTGCATCGTATTTGGCATGCCCAGGGAGGCGATCAAACTGGGGGGCGCAAAGAGAATCATGCCGCTATCCGAGATTCACAGGGCGATATTGGGCAGTTGAACGATTTCACGGGCCAGATGCTGGCCGGCAATCCGGTTATACTACATGCCATGCAGCCTTGTGCAATCCTGGACTTTCCAGATCCTTCCGGCCTACGTCAACCGCTCGCATTTTATTCCCCAAGGGAAACGCTGATCGCTGAAAGCGCCGAGCAGGTGCGCGGTGTCATTCGCCGTGCGGAGTCGTACGCCCAGAATGGCGCCTGGGTAGTCGGCTTCGTCAGCTATGAGGCAGCTCCCGCCTTTGATTCCCGGTTTGCGGTCCAACGAGTAAATGGTGATTTTCCGTTTGCCTGGTTCAGCGTCTTCGATACCGCTAAGCCTTATATGCCGGAAGCGCCGGATCATACGACCTGCGCAACATGGAGTCCGGATGTCGAACGCGAGACTTATGAATCCGACATCGCAGCCATACGGCACGCGATTCATGAAGGGGAAGTCTACCAGGTCAATCACACCTTGCGGCTTCATTCAAGCTGCCAGGGAAGCGGCATTTCCCTGTTCAATGATTTGCGAAATGCCCAGCCCCGTTCCTATGCGGCATACCTCGATCTCGGGCGATGGAAGGCCCTTTCCGTCTCCCCCGAGTTGTTCTTCCGCCTGGAAAAGGATGCCATTGCGACCAGACCCATGAAGGGCACGATAAGGCGGGGGCGGTTTCCGGAAGAAGATATGATCATGGCAGAAAAGCTGAGATCATCGGAAAAGGACCGGGCCGAGAACCTCATGATCGTCGACCTGATCAGAAACGATCTCTCCCGGATTGCGCTTCCCAATTCCGTCAAGGTTCAGGAGCTGTTCTCCGTCGAGACCCATCCCACCGTTCATCAGATGACCTCGACGGTCACGGCCAGGACAAGATCCGGGATCAGGCTTGACGATGTCTTTGCCGCACTTTTCCCCTGCGGATCCGTCACCGGCGCTCCCAAAATGAAGGCGATGGAAATCATTGCAAGGCTCGAAAAGACCCCGCGAGACATCTACTGCGGCGCAATCGGCTTGCTGCAGCCAGGTGGGAACGCCACGTTCAATGTGGCCATCCGTACCGTCCTCCTTGATGAGACCGATCGCACTGCAACTTGCGGCGTAGGCGGTGGAATCGTATGGGATTCGACTCATGAGGGGGAATTCAGCGAGGCCGTACTCAAATCAAAATTTCTGGCAGGAAAGGAAGAAGAATTTTCGCTCATCGAGACCATGCGCCTTGAAGAAGGCAACTATGCAAGGCTTGACTATCATGTTGCGCGGCTCGCCGCTTCGGCCAGGTATTTCAATCGCCCATTCGATGCCGGTCAGTGCATCGGGAGGCTACAGGAGTTTGCCGAAAATTGCGGAAAATCGGCACATCGCATACGCATGACGCTGGATTCAGCAGGCAGATTCGGCATCGAATCTTCAGCGCTTCCTGAAAATCCACCTTTTCATCCGAGATTCGCTCTTTCAACATTTCCCGTTTCACGCGACAGCATCTGGCTATTCCACAAGACGACCAAGCGCGAGCTGTACGAGCATGCCATCGCTTCCTTTCCGGATGCATTCGATGTCCTGTTGTGGAACGAGCAGGGCGAACTGACCGAATTCACGAAGGGAAACATCGTGCTGGACATTGACGGACTTCACCTGACACCGCCCATCGAATGCGGGCTGCTCGACGGCTGCCTGCGACGCGAGATGATCGATCATGGTGAAATAACGGAGGCCCGCTTGACGCTTGCAGACCTCGAACGCGCGGAGCACATCTGGTTCATCAACAGTCTGCGCGGCCGCATCGAGGTTTTTCGATCATGAGCGACTCAGAAACAAATATTTTCCGGATCGAACATAATTTTACATAATATACATTATGCGCATTTCTTGCAGCCTATTACAGGATGTGCCGAATCAAGGATCTCAGATTTGCGGGCTTCACCGGCTTGGATAGAAAATAGCGACCGGCCATCCCGGACTGGCTTTCCTTTCCAAGCGTTATGCACGGCATGGATTGAGGCAGAAGTTTCTCCACTGCCTCATGCATGTACGCATCGCAAATCAGCAAATCGCAGCTTGACGCTTTTTTCAGATGCTTACGGGCGCTGCTTGCCGAACATGCAACCAGCACTTCGCATCCCCAGGAGGCCAGTAGCATCGCAAGACCTTCTCTTTCCTTTTTGTCCGCGTCGATGACCAGCATTCTCTTGCCACTGAGCTCACCCTGATGACTGACCCGCAAATCGGCAGGACCGATTTTCAGCTTGAGCGCAAAGGTAGAACCCCTGTTGGGTGCAGAGCGAAGCGCGATCTCATGCCCCAGCAGTTTGACCAAGCGATCGACGATGGCAAGGCCCAGCCCCAGCCCATTTTGCGCATCGGGATGGCGCGAATTCAACTGGACATATTCCGAGAATATGCCTGCCTGTCTTTCCCGTTCGATGCCTATGCCGTTGTCCCGCACTTCAATGGTCAATCCCGCACCACGGCGCCTGCAGGCAACCATCACGGTACCTCCGCGCGGCGTGTATTTCAGCGCGTTGCCGACCAGATTCATCAATATCCTTTCCAGCATCAATGAATCGCTGATGACCGTCACCGGCAGGGAATGCATGATCAGCCGTATTTTTCTGGCCTCCGCCTGCATGCGGACACTGGCATCGATCCTGTTCAGGATCTCGGATATGTCGCAGGATTGAAAGCCAGGCACAACCGATCCTGCATCAAGCTTGGCAATGTCCAGCAACGAATTGATGAGATGTGTGATGGCGTCCACAGATCTCGCCACCTGTAAAACAAGCTTCTGCTCTTCTTCACCGGAAATCCTGCGGCGCAGCTCATCCACGTACAAACCGAGCGCGTGTACCGGCTGGCGAAGATCATGACTGGCCACCGCGAGAAACCGGCTCTTGTCGCGATCCGCACGCTCCGCCTGCTCCTTTTTTTCGCGCAGAAGATGTATCGCACCGGCCACTCGCGGAGGAATGAAATTGCGTTCAAGACCGCGCTGCTCGATCATCGCTGTTCACGGCTACCTGCCCCCTGTCAGGGGCGCCAGGTAGCACTCCAGATAAAATCAATGAACAACCTGGATGTTGGAAGCCTGCTTCCCTTTCGGACCCTGCGCGACTTCAAAGCTGATTCTCTGTCCTTCCTTCAAGGATTTGAATCCGCTGGCATTGATGGCCGAGAAATGCGCGAACAGATCATCGCCCCCCTCATCCGGCGTAATGAATCCGAAACCCTTTTCATCGTTGAACCATTTGACTTTACCTGTTGCCATGATGCACTCCTTCACGTTTAAAGATTAAAGACTTACTACTTCCCACCACCTTGTTTGTCCCCTCTTCCGTCATACCCCCCGGTTGGGAAGAGGGACAAGGTATCGCTACGCGATCTCGTTGAATCACTCCCTTGTCTTTGCTGCGGCAAAACAGTCCTCACGCCACAGACAGCCATACTGATCGCATACACCCGCATATGCGGTTGCATAGCAATCGAAATTCCCTTCATCCCTTTGTATGCCCTTGATCAGATCGGCCTTCGTGCGTTTGCTGGTCTGAAGGCCGTGCAACCTGGCCATGTCCCGTATCGCTTCAAGTTTCATGCTGGCATCCTCAATCGGTACTGTGAGGATTATCGGAAGCGCGACTCGATCGCGACATCAGGTGATGCTGATTTTTATATGGAAAACAATGAGGTGCTATTAGGAAATTCCCTATTGGAATAAGGAATGCCAACTCAATGGGAAAACAGATTGTGGGCAACCGCATAGTGCACCAGATCCGCGGTGCTGTTGAGATTCATCTTCACCATCAGATTCAGCTTGTGGGTGCTCACGGTCTTGTTGCTGATGCATAGGCAATCCGCAATTTCATTGACCCTTTTGCCTTTCACAAGATAGCCGAATATTTCAAACTCCCGCTCGGACAAAAGGCAGTGAGGCGCCCTCTGCTCGGGCAGCAGCGCATCAAATGCGAGCTGTTCCGCAAGCGCGGAATTGATGTATTTTCCCCCGGCGGCAACCCTGCGTATCGCATCCTGCAAGACTTCGGGGTCGCTGTCCTTGGAGACGAAACCGGATGCCCCCGCCTTGATCGCGCGGGAGGCGACCTGCGTCTCGTTGTGCATGCTGAAAACGAGTATGTGCACTTGCGGGAAATCGCTTTTGATCTGGTTGATCAGATCCATGCCGTTCACGCCGGGCATCGTGAGATCGAGCAGCAAAAGATCCACATCGCTGTGATCCTTCAGCTTGGCAAGCACATCCGGGCCATTGACGGCCTCCCCCACAACCCTGATGTCCAGGGTCAGCGCAAGGATTTTATTGATGCCCTCCCGCACGATGGCATGATCGTCTGCAATCAATATCTTAATCATCGATTCTTCTCCCTGGATTGGTCTGATACGGCGGCATATAAACCATCACGGTCGTGCCATGCCCTTTTTCGCTGGTCAATTCCACCTTGCCTTGCAGGGCGAGTGCGCGCTCACGCATTCCCATCAGCCCGAAAGATTTCTTTGCCGGCATCTCGGATGGATCGAACCCCACGCCATTGTCGTGGATTGAAACACAGACGCATTCTCCGCATTGCCTGAAAGAAATTTCGACCTCGCTGGCTCCTGCGTGCCTTGCGATATTGGTCAAGGACTCCTGGACTATGCGAAAAAGGGTCAGGACATGAATGTCATCAAGTTTTTCCAGTATTTCCATTTCATGTGCGACATTGACGCTGCACCGGATCCCAGTGCGCACCGAGAAATCCTTGCCCAGCCAGCTGACTGCAGCCATGATCCCCATGTCCAGTATGGGGGGGCGCAGGTTCGTCGCCACATTGCGCACCCCGTTTATCGCCTTGTCCACCAGCATCAGCATGTCCTTGATCATGTTCTTCATCAGAGGCTCATGTTCGGCAAACTGGATACGCAGCAAGGATATGTCCATGCGCAAGGCCGTCAGGGTTTGCCCGAGCTCATCGTGGAGTTCGCGGGCAATGCGTTTCATCTCGGCCTCGCGCGCAGCAATGCTCTGGCTGGACAATTGACGCAACAAACGCTGGTATTCCTTGAGCTCGTTCTCGGTGTTCTTGCGCTCGGTGATATCCCGCACCACACACTTCAGATAGCTTTTATCCCCGATGACGAGCCTCACTCCCCTCGCCTCTACGCGTATCACCTGGCCATTGGGTTTTTTGTACTTGAATTCCGAGGTTGCGCTGCCGCCCATGCTCATGATCTGGGAAATGATGTTTCTGGTGGCCAGCATCTTTTCTGCCGGACGGAATCCCCAGACGTGCATCCGCCTCAGCTCCGCATCGCTCAAACCGCTTATCCGCAAGATTTCCGGATTGTATTCGACGATCAGGCCGGTCTCGTCGGCGAGCATGATGCCATCGAGTGTGCCATCGAAAATGGCGCGATATTTCTGCTCGGATTCTTGCAATTGCCTGTCAGCTCTTTCACGCTTGGTCACATCGAACAGCACGACGCGCAGCGAGGTATCGCCGTGGCGGTTCTCTATGCGTATGCACTCAAGGTATGCGGGAAAATCAGCGCCATCCTTGCGGCGAATATGCAGCTGACATCCCAGCTTTTCATCGCTTTTCAAAGCCTGTTCAAAGAGCGTCTCCCAGCGCGCTGCATCCAGAGGCTGGACGCATTGGTTGAAATACTGGTTGAGCAGCAGTTTTCGCTCGATGCCGAAGAGTTCTGCCGCGGCATAGTTCATCTCGTAGATGAGGCCGTCCGGACTCAGCGTGAAAAGCGCAACGGGTGAGAAATCGAAGAGGTTCAGATAACGGTCATGCAAGTCTTCAAGCAGCGCCTCGGTCTGGCGCAGTTTTGCATTCTGCGTCACGAGCTCGCCCCTCAGCCTGTGCAGCTCGGCAAAATGCGATGGGCCGGACTCATATTCTTCCAACTCTGCAATGGCCCGCACCTGCTTTGGATGATCGCTCACACTCTCTCCCGTCAACAACAAGCGGCTTTCCAGGCTGCGAAAGCGCGCAGCCATGCACCCTTCAATCCATGCAATGCTTGCATGATTGTTCATAACTTGATATAGGAATAATCCTATACCGGATTGGGGATTTCTGTAATCTCCGATTTTTCAGGCCGATAAGTTAAAATTCGGCATTTGATCGAACGAAAAGGACTGCATTGAAGACAATCCGCATTCAAAATGTGATGGAAGACAGCGGCGTTGCATTCGGAACCAGCGGTGCGCGCGGCCCGGTCAGCGCGATGACCGACGAGGTGTGCGCAGCCTATACGCTGGCATTCCTGTCCGTCATCAACCAGTCCTTTTCCGTCAACCGCGTAGCGCTTGGCATGGATTTGCGCCCCAGCAGCCCCCGCATTGCGAAAGCCTGTGCTTCAGCGCTGCACCATCAAGGCATCATCGTCGAATATTGCGGCGCGCTGCCGACGCCGGCACTGGCCCTTTATGCACAGGATCAATACATCCCGGCGATCATGGTCACCGGAAGCCACATTCCCTTCGACAGAAATGGCATCAAGTTCTACCGTCCGGACGGGGAGATCACCAAGGCGGACGAATCGGCCATCGCCGATGCCACAGTCGCGCTGCATGAAGCCGAGGGCGAAATGCCGGCCATGAATCCTGCTGCGATTGAGCATTATGTGGCGCGCTATCTCGATTTCTTTCCCAGCCTGGACGGCATGCGTCTGGGCTTATATGAGCATTCCAGCGTCGCGCGCGACACAGTGAAACGCATACTCGAAGGGCTGGGAGCAGAAGTCACCTCTCTTGGCCGCACCGAACAATTTGTTCCCATCGATACCGAGGCAGTCACGGACGAGGATGTGAGGCGCGGGCGAGACTGGGCCAAATCCCACCAGTTCGATGCGATCATCTCGACAGACGGAGACGGGGACAGGCCGCTGATTTCCGACGAAAATGGCACCTGGCTGCGCGGCGACATTGTAGGCCTGATTTGCGCGCGCTATCTCGGCGCAAAGCATGTGGTCGTGCCGGTCAGCTGCAATACCGCGATCGAACTTTGCGGTTCTTTCGAATCAGTCGCAAGGACCAGGATAGGGTCGCCCTATGTGATCGAAGGCATGCAGCAATTCAAGCAAGTTGCGGTGGCAGGATTCGAGGCCAACGGCGGTTTCCTTGTCGGATCGGCATTCGAACGCAACGGAAAAACGCTTTCCCCCTTGCCGACCCGGGATGCCGTGCTGCCAGCCCTCGCCGTCCTTTCTGCCGCAAGGGAAAGGCACGGCAAGGTGTCAAACCTTTTGAAGGATCTGCCCGAGCGTTATACCGCAAGCGACAGGTTGCAGAATTTTCCAATCGAAAAAAGCCGCGCACTGCTTGCCAGATTCACCGAAGACGCAGGGGTGCTTGCGCCGGACGGCGCAACGGCGATCGACCGCAACACCACGGATGGACTGCGCATCACCTTCGACAACGCAGAGATCGTGCACCTGAGGCCATCCGGCAACGCGCCGGAATTGCGTTGCTATTGCGAGGCTTCGAGCCCTGGACGCGCAGCGGAGCTTGTGAAGAATGTGCTTGCGATGATCCGGACCGCCTGATGCTGAAACAGAATTCGCGCATACACTTCGCCCATCTTGAAGATGCAGGCAATATCAACGAATCCATTCTGGAAGGCTACAGAGGACTCGAAGAAAGGGATTTCATCCGGCGCAGCCATTCTTTTGGCGGACGCCACGAGAATCTCTACATTTCCGCTACGCGCATTCCCGGGGTGGAGGCAGTGCTGGGCCAGGCAATGACGTTTGCCGGGGCACTGCTCAAGGAAAACCGGCTCAGGATGGGATTCTGGTTCAACGATATGGGGCCTGGAGATGAGACAAGCCGGCACGATCACGACGAATTCGACGAGCTATTGTCCGCAGTCTATTACGTGCATGTCCCTGAAAACTCCGGGAACCTGATCATCCACGATCCCCATTGCACAACCGAAATCAAACCCAAAGCCGGCATGTTCGTGTTCTTCTCCCCCAACGTAATGCATTCCGTAAGCGTCAATCAAAGCGCCCAAAGACGCCTGTCGATCGCGATGAATTTCGGACCAGAGTAGGCCGTTAAATCAACGCCAGTTCATCCAGAAGGAGATGAGGATGAAGAAGCATAGCAAATCTGCTCGCATCATTTCGTGCATATTTCGGGCAAATTCTGATATATCGACGGGTCAAACTCAGTCTATCGCCTTGATGATGTCCTCGACCACCTTCTTCGCATCGCCAAACACCATCATGGTCTTGTCCATGTAGAAGAGATCGTTGTCCAGTCCCGCATAACCCGTCGCCATCGAGCGCTTCACCACCAGCACTGTGCGCGCCTTGTAGACATCGAGGATGGGCATGCCATAGATCGGGCTGGACTTGTCGTTCTTGGCGGCCGGATTCACCACGTCGTTAGCACCGATCACCAGCACCACGTCGGTGTCCGCAAACTCGTTGTTGATCTCTTCCATTTCGACAACCTGCTCATAGGGCACCTCCGCCTCGGCCAGGAGCACGTTCATGTGCCCCGGCATGCGGCCAGCCACGGGGTGGATCGCATAACGCACCTTCACGCCCTTGTCTGTAAGCGCATTGGACATTTCGTTGATCGCGTGCTGAGCGCGCGCGACCGCAAGCCCGTAGCCCGGCACGATGATCACCGAATCCGCGTTGCTCATCAGGAAGGCGGCATCATCCGCACTGCCGCTGCGATAGGTCTTCTGCACGCCATCCCCGGTTGCATCGGCAGCAGCCTCTCCGCCGAATCCGCCGAGTATCACGTTGAAAAACGCGCGGTTCATCGCCTTACACATGATGTAGGAAAGGATCGCACCCGAACTTCCCACCAAAGAGCCCGCGATGATCAGCATGTTGTTGTTGAGCGTGAAGCCGATGCCTGCCGCGGCCCAGCCGGAATAGGAGTTCAGCATGGAGACCACGACCGGCATGTCGGCACCGCCTATCGGCATGATCAGCAATACGCCGAGCACCAGCGCGATCGCGGTCATGATCAGAAAGGGCGTCCACGAAGGGCTCATGAAGAAGGCGATGCCAAAGCCCAGCATCACGATGCCCAGCAGCAGATTAAGCCAATGCTGTCCGGCAAAGCGCAGCGGTTTGCCGGAAAGCTTTCCGGACAGTTTGCCGAATGCGATGATGGAGCCGGTGAAGGTGATCGCCCCGACAAAGGTGCCGATGAAGAGCTCGATCCGGTTGCTGCTGTGCAGCGCCTCTCCGGGCAGCGCAATGCCATAGGCTACCGGGTTGTTGAATGCGGCCATCGCGACCAGAACGGCGGCCAGCCCCACCAGCGAATGCATCGCCGCGACGAGTTCCGGCATCGCCGTCATCTCGATGCGGCGCGCGATGATCGCGCCTATCGTTCCTCCCACGGCGATCGCAAGCAGGATGTAGACTACGTTGTGCGTGAGGCTCAGCGTGGTCAGCACGGCGATCGCCATGCCCACCATGCCGAACATGTTGCCGCGCCGAGATGATATCGGCGAGCTCAATCCCTTGAGCGTCAGAATGAACAGGACTGCGGCGACCAGATAGGCCAGATATACGGAATTGGCAGACATTTACTTTTCCTTCTTCTTGAACATCGCCAACATTCTCTGGGTCACCAGAAAACCGCCGAACACATTGATTGCGGCCAAAGCCACTGCGATCAGTCCGAGCACCGAGCCTATATCCATTTTTTCCGGGCTGGAAGCGAGCATCGCGCCCACGATGATGATGCCTGAAACGGCATTGGTCACGGCCATCAGGGGCGTGTGCAGCGCAGGCGTGACGTTCCACACCACGTGGTAGCCTACGAATATCGCGAGCACGAACACGGTCAGATTCAATACAAAGGGATCTACTGCACCAGTCATGATATTGCTCCTATTTGTTTGCCGCAGCGCCATCCTTGCAAAGCAGCGTGCCTCTTATGATGTCGTCTTCGAGATTGACGTTCATCGCGCCCGCCTTGTCGCAAAGCAGGTTGATGAAGTTCAGCAGGTTGCGCGCGTAAAGCGCGCTGGCGTCCGACGCGACCAATGCCGGAAGATTGGTCTCGCCAACGATGGTCACGCCGTGCTTCACCACGGTTTTTCCTGCTTCCGACAACGGGCAATTGCCGCCCGCCTCCACCGCCATGTCGACGATGACCGAACCCGGCTTCATCAGCTTGACGGTCTCTTCATGCAGCAGCACGGGCGCTGGACGCCCGGGAATCAGCGCCGTGGTGATCACGATGTCTGCCTGCTTGACCCGCTCAGCAACGAGCACAGCCTGACGCTCCATCCAGGAGGCAGGCATCGGCCTTGCATATCCACCCACACCCTGCGCGATCTCGCGTTCCTCGTCGGTTTCAAATGGCACGTCGATGTACTTCGCGCCCAGCGATTCGACCTGCTCCTTCACGGCCGGACGCACGTCGGACGCCTCGACCACGGCCCCCAGACGCTTGGCTGTCGCGATCGCCTGCAGGCCCGCCACGCCCACGCCCAGGATCAGCACGCGAGCGGCCTTCACCGTGCCTGCCGCGGTCATCAGCATGGGCATGAAGCGCTGGTAATAATTGGCACCCAGTATCACCGCCTTGTAGCCTGCGATGTTGGCCTGGGAAGACAGCACGTCCATCGCCTGCGCGCGCGAGGTGCGCGGCAGTTTCTCCATCGAAAACGCGGTGATGCCCTGTTTTGCATAGGCATCGACCAGGTCTGCCTGGTAGGGATTGAGCAGGCCGATCAGCACGCTGCCTGCGCGCAATTGCGCGATCTCATCCATGGTCGGCGCCTTGACCTTGAGCAGGATATCCGCCTCCTTGTAGAGCGTCGCCGCGTCGGTGAGCCTGGCACCAGCCGATGCAAATTCCGCATCCAGATAATGCGCAGCCGCGCCTGCACCGGTTTGCACCCATACTTCGTGGCCCGTGGCGATCATCTTCTTCACCGTTTCCGGTGTGGCTGCTACACGGGTTTCACCTGCGCGAATTTCCGCAGGAATGCCTATCCGCATGAATCTCTCCTCGATTGGTGGATTTTTTCTCTGAATTTGCCAGATTTATGCGGCCGCGATTATACCCTCACTCGCATCCTTAAGGACAATAACCACGCTATATGAATGGCAAGTTCAGGAATACCAGCGCAGGAAAGCCGCGCTGGCAAGTGCGATGAGGCCCAATGCGAGCAGGATACGCCAGACAAGCACCTGTCCCCTTTCATTCAAACTGGCCTTCATGTGATAGAAAGCCAACGCCAGCCCCGACAGGACGCAGAGCACCTTGATGCCCAATGCCAATACGGCGATGCCGTGGATGTCGGGCAGGTGCCTCTCGTAGGCATAGGTGGTGATGCCGAAGAACAGGCCGCTCAATCCCTGCAGCGCCCAGGCCCCCGCTGCCCACCTTGCCAGCGCTGATCGCAAACCAGGCTGCCAGAGCGCTGCCGCAGCAATGCCCGCGATGGCTGCTGCGTTGATATTGTGCAGGGACTGTATCAGCGCATAGAGCAGATTCTGCATGCTATTGGCTGGTCACCGTCTCGACGGCCTGCACCCCGGTCAACGCATGGCTTGCGGTTGCCTCCTTGATCGCGATGACATGCTTGCCAGGCGAGAGTTTGGGCAGCGTAATGCTGCATGGACAGTGCGATATGTCACGATCGATGATGGGGTTGCCGTCATCGACATAGATGTGCAGATGGTTTCCGTTGGGGCTGAGTTTTACGTTGAAGTCGAGCTTGTTGTCCGCATTTCCCTGCAAAACGGCGCCGTTTGCGGGCGAAGTGATGGTGATGGAACCTTCCGTTGCCATCGCTGAAGATGCGATCAGGGTCAAGGACAATGCGGCGGGTTTGAAAAGATCGAGCAGTTTCATGGCATTTCTCCTTAGAGGTTGATAGGACAAATACGACCGATTTACTCAACTACTGCGCAAATCTGATCCAGTTTCAAGAATATGTCAAGCATGAAGACGGGCTATAATTGCCGGATAAACAAATTCATTTCCTCCCATGAGCACATCCATCCGGCTTTTGCCAGAACTGCTGATCAACCAGATCGCCGCTGGCGAAGTGATCGAACGCCCTGCCGCCGCGCTCAAGGAATTGATGGAGAACAGCCTGGACGCGGGAGCGAACGACATCTCCGTGCAGATGGAAAGCGGCGGCATCAAGCTCATGAGGGTGCGCGACAATGGACGGGGCATTGCAAAGGATGAGCTGAAGCTTGCACTGATGCGTCATGCGACCAGCAAGATCGCATCTCTTGACGATCTTCAGTCGGTTGCCAGCATGGGCTTTCGCGGGGAGGCGCTGGCCAGCATGGCCGCGGTCGCGGAATTAACGCTGACAAGCCGCACGACAAGCGATGCCCATGGCTGGAAGATAGAGGCGCGAGACGGACATTTCAGCGAACCCTCGCCTGCAAGTCAGCCCCAAGGCACCAGCGTCGAGATCAGGGAAATCTATTTCAACACGCCGGCAAGGCGAAAATTCCTGAAGACCGAAGCCACCGAATTCGCGCACTGCGAGGAGACCTTCAAGCGCATCGCGCTCTCACGCCCGGACGTGGGATTTTCATTGCAACACAACGGGCGGACGATATGGCAGCTTCCGGGGGTGAAAGATACGGAATCGGTCGCGGATGCCTCGATGAAGCGGGTGGCCATGCTGCTCGGGGAGGAATTTGCCAAAGCCGCAGTTGCGGTTTCACGCATCACGCCCGACCTTGCGCTGAAAGGGCTTGCCGCCCTCCCCGCCTATTCGCTGAGCAGCCGCGATGCGCAATACTTCTTCGTCAACGGCCGCTTCGTGCGCGACAAGGTTGCAAGCCATGCGCTGCGCCAGGCCTATCAGGACATCCTGCACCACCAGCGTCATCCGGCATTCGTGCTTTTCCTCGAATTGCCCGCAACCCAGGTGGATGTGAATGTGCACCCCGCAAAGAGCGAGGTGCGGTTTCGCGAAAGCCAGGCGATACACCGGTTCATCTTCCACACGCTGCAAGAAGCGCTTGCAAGACCCGGGCAGGCTGCCCAATCGCCGCGCAACCCTGCATCGTTTCCAAGACCCGAGCCCCTCAGTGCATCCCAATACAATGCATCCATAGCCTTGTGGCAGACCCAGACGGAATACAGCCCCCCGGCGATAGAGCCTTCGCCAGATCCCGCGCCCCATCCTGCGCCCGACACAAGGGAAATCCCGCCGTTGGGATTTGCGCTGGCCCAGCTCTCCGGCATATACATACTGGCGCAGAATGCGCATGGCCTCGTGGTCGTGGACATGCATGCGGCGCATGAGCGCATCGTCTACGAGAAGTTGAAGGCAGCGATGGACAGGGAAGAGATCGCCACGCAAACCCTGCTGATCCCGGTCAGCATGATTGCAGAAAAGCTCGACATCGCAACCGTCGAGGCCGAGCAGCAGACGCTTTTGAAACTGGGCTTTGACATCGCCCCCATTTCGCCCACGATGCTTGCGATACGCGCGATGCCTGCATTGCTCAGGCAATCAGAGGCCGAATCGATCGCAGGCAAGGTGCTGCAGGAGCTTCGGGAATATGGCGCAAGCCGCGTGTTGACCGAGCGCCGGGACGAGCTTCTGGCAAGCCTTGCCTGTCACGGGGCGGTGCGCGCCAACCGCGCATTGAGCATCGTAGAGATGAACGCGCTGCTGCGCGAGATGGAAAGCACGGAGCGCGCAGACCAGTGCAACCACGGCCGCCCGACCTGGTTCCAGGTGTCGATCAAGGAACTGGATGCGATGTTCATGCGCGGAAAATAGCATTGATCGCATACACGCTGATGACCTCACCAAATCCACCCGTCTCGCGCATCGCCTTCGCCTCTTTCATCGGCACGGCAATAGAGTATTACGATTTCTACATCTACGGCCTGGCTGTGGCGATGGTGATCGGCCCAGTGTTTTTCCCGGGTTCGGATCCGGCCGCGCAAGCGCTGAACGCCTTCCTGACCTTCGGCATCGCCTTCGTTGCGCGCCCCATCGGTTCCCTGCTGTTCGGCCATTTCGGCGACAAGGCAGGCAGAAAAACGACCCTGGTCGCATCGCTTGTCACAATGGGCGCAGCCACTTTTGTGATCGGTTTGCTGCCAGGCTATCAGCAGATCGGCTGGACAGCGCCCTTGCTGCTTTGCCTACTGCGCTTTGCCCAGGGCATAGGCCTTGGAGGGGAATGGGGAGGTGCAGCACTCCTGGCCGCGGAATATGCGCCTGCAGGCCGCCGCGGATGGTATGGCATGTTTCCGCAGCTTGGGCCTTCGATCGGCTTTCTGCTGGCGGTCGGCAGCTTTTTGCTGCTCACCGGATATCTCGACGATGCAAACTTTCGCGCATGGGGATGGCGCATCCCGTTTCTTGCAAGCTCTCTTCTTGTGATCACAGGCCTCTATGTGCGCATGAGGCTTGCCGAAACGCCGGTGTTTGCCAGGGCCTTGCATGTGAGGCTCCCCGCTTTTGAGCTCCTTTCCCGCCATCTGAAACCCCTCCTGCAGGGGGCATTGCTGATGGTGGTGTGCTATGCGCTGTTCTACATCACAACGGTCTTTTCATTGAGCTATGGAACGAGCAGGCTCGGCTATACGCGCATGCAGTTTCTCTCCATGCTTTGCATCGCGGTTCTCTTCATGGCGGCCGCAACCCCGCTTGCCGCCATGGCATCCGACCGCTTTGGACGCCGCCCCGTCCTGATCGCAGCGGGAAGCGCTGCGCTGCTTTCAGGCTTTCTGCTCTCGCCCATGCTCAAAAGCGGCTCGCCGATTCTGATCACGCTTTTCCTGTCACTGGAGCTTTTCCTGATGGGAGCGAGTTTTGCCCCCATGGGCGCGCTGCTCCCCGAATTGTTCCCGACTTCAGTGCGCTATACCGGTGCGGGTGCCGCCTACAACCTGGGCGGCATCATAGGGGCATCGCTCGCCCCCTATCTTGCAGAGCAACTGGTGCAGATGGGCGGGCTACCCTGGGTGGGCGGATACATTTCAGCAGCCGCAGCGATAAGCGTCATGGCCGCGCTATCGATACGCGAAACCCGCGGCAAGGATCTGGCATGAAGCGCCTGCCGCGCGCCATCTTCCTGATGGGTCCGACCGCAAGCGGCAAGACGGGTGTGGCGGTGGAACTCGTCGAGAGGCTGCCTTTGGAGATCATCAGCGTGGACTCCGCGCTCGTATACCGCGACATGAACATAGGCACCGCCAAGCCGGATACGGCAACGCTCGCGCGCGCGCCACACCACCTGATCGACATCGTCGATCCCACAGCAGCCTATTCGGCAGCCGCGTTCCGCAAGGATGCGCTGCACCTGATGGACGAAATTGCAAGGCGCGGCAAAATACCGCTGCTGGTGGGCGGCACGATGCTGTACTTCAAGGCACTGAAGGAAGGCTTGAGCGACCTTCCCGTCGCTGACCCCGAAATCCGCAAAGAGCTTGACGAGATCATAAGGCAGAAAGGCACGCCCCATCTTCACACCATGCTCTCATCCGTCGATCCGACAACCGCAGAGCGGCTGTCGCCCAACGACACCCAGCGCATCGGACGCGCGATGGAGATTTTCCGCATCACCGGAACCCCGATGTCGGAATTGCTGAACAAGCAAAGAGGGGAGAGCCTGCCCTTTGACGTGCTCTCCATCGCGCTGATTCCTGGGAATCGAAGCGCATTGCATCAGCGCATCGCGCTGCGCTTTTCGCAAATGCTGGAACAGGGGCTGATCGGGGAGCTCGAAGGTCTGCGAGAAAAATACAGGCTACATCGCGATCTTCCCTCGATGCGCTGCGTGGGATACCGCCAGGCTTGGGAATACCTCGAAGGCGAAATCGACAGGGAAGCGTTTCTTGAAAAGGGCATCATCGCAACCCGCCAGCTTGCGAAGCGGCAGCTGACCTGGCTCAGATCCATGCCCGGAAACATCGAGATCGATTGCCTTGAAAAGCATCTCTCCGAACGGGTCGGGCGCGCAATAAGCCTCTAGACGGATTGGCCTGCAGCAAAGCCCGAAGACCATGCCCACTGGAAGTTGTAGCCGCCCAGCCACCCAGTCACATCCACCACTTCCCCGATGAAATAGAGACCCGGCACCTCCTTGCACTCCATGGTCTTCGAGGAAAGCGCCCGCGTATCCACCCCGCCGCAGGTGACTTCGGCCTTGGCATAGCCCATCGTGCCCGAAGGCATTACCTGCCAGTCGTGCAGCCGGCTTGCGATCGCCTCCCGCTGTTTTTCTCCATACTGGTTGAGCGGTTTGTTTTCAAAATAGTGGTTGCACCAGACTTCGGAAAAGCTTTTTGGCAGACATTGGACCAGGAAATTGGAAAGCAGCTTCTTGCTGTTCCTGTTCTCAAAAAACAACGCCAGCATGTCGCAATCCGGCAAGAGATCGATGTGCAATGCGCTGCCCGGCTGCCAGTAGGAGGAAGCCTGGAGGATCGCAGGTCCGCTCAAGCCTCTGTGGGTAACCAGCAGATCCTCGCGAAACGACTGTTTCCCTGCAGTAACAACGGCGGGAAACGAGACGCCCGTCAGATCCGCATAAGGCTTCCATTGCTCCGGCGCAAAGGTCAAGGGGACGAGTCCGGGTTTAAGCCTAGTGACCGGGATGCCGAACTGCTCCGCGATGCGGTAACCAAAGGGGGTTGCACCCGTCTTGGGGATGGACAGTCCTCCGGTTGCGATCACGAGCGATGGAGCCTCAAACTTCCCGCTTGAAGTTTCGAGATGGAAATCCCCCGAAGGCTGACGCACGACGCCCTCAACCGTCGATCCCATGTAGCGCCTGACCTTGTGGGCATCGCATTCCTCCTTCAGCATCGAAATGATCGCACCGGCCCCCAGGCTGCAGAAAAGTTGGCCCAGCTTCTTTTCATGAAAGCCGATGCCATGCCTATTCAAGAGCGCGATGAAGTCCTGCGGCGTGTAGCGCGCGAGCGCAGAGCGGCAGAAATGCGGGTTTTCCGATAGGTAGCATTCGGGCCTCGCGTGGATATTGGTGAAGTTGCAGTTTCCCCCGCCGGAAATCCTGATCTTCTCCGCAAGCTTTTTTGCATGGTCGAGCAGAACCACAGAGCGGCCGCGCATTCCTGCCTGTATCGCGCACATCATGCCGGCGGCGCCCGAACCTATGATGAGGACATCGGACTTCATCTAGAATCCCGGAATTGCCGAATGCGGGGGATTCATTTCATATATCTCTTCACGAAATCCGCCACCGCATCGCGGTATTCGACCCAGCCTATCGCGCTGCTGTTGCTGTGCTCCCCCCCATCTATCAGGAGTAGCTTCTTGGGATCAGGCGCTGCCGCGTAAAGCATTTTTCCCATTTCGACCGGCACTCGTTGATCCCATGTGCCGTGTATGATCAGCAACGGAATCTTCAGTGTCGGGATCTTTTTCAGAGACTCGAAACGCTGGTTCAGAAGCAGGCCCACCGGCAGATACCCGTAATCGATCTCTCCCATCGCCTTCATCGAGGTGAAGGTGCTTTCCGCGATCAGGCCCGCCGCCTCGGGATGACGGACCGCAAGATCGATCGCGATCGCCCCTCCCAGCGAGTGGCCGTAGATGAAGGTCCTGTGCGGATCCAGCCCGCGCCACTTGATCAGATACTGCCAGGCGGACTCGGCATCCTCGAAGACCTTGGCTTCGCTGGGCTTCCCGCCGCTGCTCCTGCCATAGCCGCGGTAATCCGGAAGCAGCACGTTGAAGCCGAGCTTGTGCAAGCGCAGGGTATGCTCGAGATTGTTGCTGATGTTCCTGTCGTTGCCGTGCAGGTAAAGCAGGGTTGGCGCATTCCCGGGGGAATCCGCAGGAATCCACCACGCATCCAGTTCCCCCTTCTCTTCTCCATGGCCTGAAGGGATGCTCAATTCCTCGTATCTGACCCCCATTCGATCGGGCGTGGTCTGCATGGTACGGGTCGGCTCGAAGATGTGGGCCTTCTGCGTTGCCCACATGTAGGTGCATTCGCCTGCATACAGAAGAAATGCAACCGCAAAGACCTGGATTGCCCTGCGCGCCGATATTCCTTTCATCCGACACTCTCCATCCGTTTCCAAAGGCAGGCGCCACGGCTTGCCTTGTCGATCGCCTCAAGCTGCCTTTGATGCTCGATCAGCTCATGCTCATCGGGCAGCAGAACGCGCAGAGGAAGACGGGCCGCATCGATGTTCAATACAGGTCTGATTGCAGGCGCCTCCTCTTCCATCAACAGACTCTCCTGGCCTCGCGTCATCGCGATGTACACTTCGGCCAGTAGCTCGGTATCCAGCAAAGCGCCGTGCAATGTGCGATGTGAATTGTCTATCTCATAGCGGCTGCAGAGCGCGTCCAGCCCGTTTTTCTTCCCGGGATGAAGCTCCCGTGCAAGCGCCAGCGTGTCCACGACCGGATTCTCGAGGGGCGGCAAACCCATGAGCTCGAGCTCGCTGTTGATGAAGCTGATGTCGAAAGGCGCGTTGTGCGCCAGAATTTCCGCACCCTCGATGAACGCAAGAAAGCTTGCCGCAATGTCGGAAAACTTGAAATTTCCCTTCAGCATGTCCCAGGTGAACCCATGCACGCGAGCAGCCTCCTCGTCCACTTCGCGTTCCGGATCCAGATAATGGTGGAAATGCTTCTTGGATACCTTGCGCCCTTCGAGCTCTATGGCCGCGATTTCGATGATCCTGTGCCCCTTCTTGGGATCCAGACCCGTCGTCTCAGTATCCAGCACGACCCTGCGCATTTTCCCCTCCTTTCTCGTACACCGATGCCACCCCCCGGTTCGCAAGCGCATCCGCCCTTTCATTTCCGTCATGACCGGCGTGCCCCTTGACCCATATCCATTCGATGCTGTGCTGGGAAGACAGGGCATCCAGCCTGCGCCAGAGGTCCTCGTTCTTGACCGGCTGCCGACTGGCGGTTTTCCATCCGGTCCTTTTCCAGCCAGCAAGCCAGGTCGTGATGCCCTGATGCACGTACTTGGAATCCGTGTGCAACCTGACATGGCATGGCCGTTTCAGCGCCTCGAGCGCCGCTATCGCGCCCATCAGCTCCATGCGGTTGTTGGTGGTGTGCGCCTCCCCCCCAAAAAGCTCCCTTTCCTTTCCACGTGCGCGCAGCAAGGCGCCCCATCCCCCCACTCCGGGATTGCCCTTGCAGGCGCCATCGGTAAATATGTCTACAGTTTCCATTTCGTCCGCAAATCCAAATCATCCTCGACGCTCTGGCAACCCGAACGCGGCTGGTTGAGCTTGGGCGCCACCGGCAAGAGTTTCCTCACCAGATTCTCGTTCCACTTTGGCTTGATCAGACGCATTCCAGGCACGCGCTTGATCGCATGCACGAAATAGACCCCGCCGCTCACCGCCCACCAGCGGTCACCTGCGGCTTCCATGAAGTCGCTGCGCTCCAGCCAGCTTCTCTGATGAAAGGGTGGCGCATAAACGGCAAACCTGCCACCGGCCATCTCGAAGCCCAGAAGTGCAAGCCAGTCCTTGATACGCGACAGCGCGATGAAGCGGCCGCACCAGGGATAGCCGCTTGTTCTTCCGAGTGCGCGATACACGCCCCAAAGGCTGTGGGGGTTGAAGCCGCTGATCAAAAGGCTGCCTTCAGGCATCAGCACGCGCTCTGCTTCTCGCAATATCGCATGAGGCTGCTGGCCGAATTCCAGAACATGGGGAAGCAGCAGCAAATCCAGGCTTGCAGTCGCAATCGGCAATTCATCGCCGCACAGCCTCACAGCCGCTCCAGCCTGGTCCGCGCCGATGAAGCGCAAGGGTATCCGGCTGTTCCTCAGGAAATCCTGGCCGGGCAAACCCAGCTGAACTGCGTTATAGCCGAAGATGTCGTTCACCGTCTTGTCGAACCAGGCAAATTCTCGTTCCAGAACGTAGCCGCCCTGCTCCGAAGAAAACCACTCGCTCAGACTCTCGGCTGTTGATTTACAATCAGGGCTCACAAAACTTCCATTCGTAAAATCATGTACGACATCGTCGCCATTCCCGCCTTCGAAGACAATTACATCTGGACCATACACAACGCCAGGCACGCCGTCGTGGTGGATCCTGGAGATGCGGCGCCAGTGCTTTCATGGCTTGCCAGCCATGACGTCAAACTGACAGGTATCCTCTGCACGCATCGTCACCATGACCATGTCGGCGGCATCGAAGAATTGCGCGCAGTATACAACGTGCCGGTGTATGGACGTCAGCATAAAAAGAATCCGCACATCACCCACGATCTGAGGGATGGAGAAAAGCTCGACCTTGAAGAATTCGCGCTGTCATTCGACATCATGGAGGTTCCGGGTCACATCGACGACCACATCGCCTACTACTCATCCGGATCCGGCATGCTTTTCTGCGGGGATGTGCTTTTTGGCGCGGGATGCGGGCGCAACTTCGAAGGCAGCGTGAACGCGCTGCACCGGTCATTGCAGCGCATCGCAAGCCTTCCCCCCTCGACGCTGGCATACTGCGCGCACGAGTACACGGCTTCCAACCTGCGCTTTGCCTGGGTTTGCGACCCGGACAACCCGGATGTCGCAGATCGCATCGAAAAAACCGCACGGATGCGCGCAGCCGGCCAGTCTACCGTGCCGTTCACGATAGGGATAGAACTTGCCACAAACCCCTTTCTGCGCTGCAAGGAGCCCGCGATCCTTCAAAGCCTGAAACGGATGGGATACGATGCCGCCGACGAGGAATCGGCATTCGCAGCCCTGCGCGAGTGGCGGGACAAGTTTTGACGCTGCTTGCGAGTCAGGCTAGACTCTGATGAAAATGAGTGCTTCAAACCTGGAAACAAATAAATGAAAATCGCAATCGCCGGTACCGGCTATGTCGGCCTATCCAATGCCATCCTGCTCTCGCAACACAACGAGGTCGTCGCAGTCGACATCGTCCCCGAAAAGGTCGAGATGCTAAACCGCAGGCAGTCCCCGATAGAAGACGCGGAGATCGAGGACTATCTCAGGCACAAGAAGCTCAATTTTCGCGCAACCCTCGACAAAAAGGAGGCCTATGAGGGCGCCGACTACATCATCATCGCCACGCCGACAGACTACGATCCCGAGACCAATTACTTCAATACCAGCTCGATCGAATCGGTGATAAGGGATGTGTTGAGCATCAACCCCAAGGCCGTGATGATCATCAAATCCACCATCCCGGTCGGCTACACGGTCAAGGCCCGCGCGAAATTCAACTGCGACAATCTCATCTTTTCTCCGGAATTCCTGCGCGAGGGTCGCGCGCTCTACGACAACCTGCATCCTTCCCGCATCGTCGTGGGTGAGCGCTCCAAGCGCGCCGAAGTGTTTGCAAACCTTCTGAAACAGGGCGCGATCAAGCAGGACATCGCCGTTCTGTATACCGATTCGACCGAGGCCGAGGCGATCAAGCTCTTTGCAAACACCTACCTCGCAATGCGGGTTGCCTATTTCAACGAGCTTGATACCTATGCAGCCACCCACGGCCTGGATACAAGGCAGATCATACAGGGTGTCTGCCTGGACCCCCGCATAGGCGACCATTACAACAACCCCTCCTTCGGCTATGGCGGCTACTGCCTTCCCAAGGACACCAAGCAGCTGCTCGCCAATTACCAGGACGTGCCGCAGAACCTGGTCCACGCGATCGTCGAGTCGAACACCACGCGCAAGGATTTCATCGCCTTCGATATCCTGAAGCGCAATCCCAGGGTCGTCGGCATCCACCGCCTCGTGATGAAGAGCGGCTCGGACAATTTCCGTTCGAGCAGCATCCAGGGCATCATGAAGCGCATCAAGGCCAAGGGCGTGGAAGTCATCGTGTACGAGCCCGCGTTGAAGGAACCCGAGTTTTACCGCTCCAGGGTGGTCAACGATCTTGTACAATTCAAGAAGGAAGCCGACATCATCGTCACCAACCGCATCACCGATGATCTCAAGGATGTCGCAGAAAAAATATACAGCCGGGACTTGTTCGGCAAGGACTGAACCACCATTTCTGGGGTTAATCTATGATCTTAACGACGGGCAGCGCAGGCTTCATCGGTTCCAATTTCGTTCTGGACTGGTTTGATCAAGGCGACGAGGCATTGATCAATCTCGACAAGCTCACCTATGCGGGAAACCTCGAGAATCTCGCATCGCTGAAGGACAACCCAAAGCATATCTTCGTGCACGGCGACATCGGCGATAAGGCGCTGGTATCGAGCCTGCTCGCCAGGCACCGGCCGAGGGCCGTCGTGAATTTTGCGGCGGAATCGCACGTCGATCGCTCCATCCACGGCCCTGAGGATTTCATACAGACCAATGTCGTCGGCACTTTTCACCTTCTGGAAGCCGTGCGCGCATACTGGTCTTCGCTTCCGGAACCCGACAGGGCGGACTTCCGTTTTCTGCATGTCTCGACCGATGAAGTGTATGGATCGCTATCGAAGGATGAGCCGGCCTTCACGGAGACCCACCGCTACGAGCCGAACAGCCCTTATTCCGCGAGCAAGGCCGCATCAGACCATCTGGTGCGCGCCTACCATCACACCTACGGACTTCCGGTGTTGACGACCAACTGCTCGAACAACTATGGCCCTTATCATTTCCCCGAAAAACTGATTCCCCTGATGATCGTCAACGCGCTCGCCGGCAAGAGCCTGCCGGTATACGGCGACGGGCAGCAGATCAGGGACTGGCTTTATGTGAAGGACCACTGCAGCGCGATACGCCGCGTGCTGGAGAAGGGCAGGCCTGGCGAGGTATACAACATCGGCGGCTGGAACGAGAAGGCCAACCTCGACATCGTTCATACGGTATGCCGATTGCTGGACGAGCTGAAACCCAGGAGCGACGGAAAACCCTATGGCGATCAGATCACCTTCGTCGCAGACCGCCCCGGCCACGACAGGCGCTATGCGATCGACGCCCGGAAGATAGAGCGGGAGCTTGGCTGGAAGCCCGCCGAAACCTTCGAGTCCGGCATAAGGAAGACGGTAGAGTGGTATCTGGAAAACCAGTCATGGGTGACGAATGTGCTCTCCGGCAGCTACCGGCAGTGGGTGGAGAAAAATTACGCGGAGCGCGGATGAAGATACTGCTGTTCGGGAAGAACGGGCAGGTCGGCTGGGAGCTGCAGCGCAGCCTCTCCCCTCTTGGCGAGCTGGTTGCGCTCGACTCGCGTTCTGGCAACCTTTGCGGAGACTTCACCGATCCCAAGGGACTTGCGGAAACGGTGCGCAAGGTCGCACCCGACATCATCGTCAATGCGGCGGCTCATACCGCAGTGGACCGCGCCGAGAGCGAACCCGACCTTGCCAGGACGATCAACGCGACAGCGCCTTCGCTGCTGGCAGAAGAAGCAAAGAAGCTGAATGCCTGGCTTGTTCATTACTCGACAGACTATGTCTTTGACGGAAGCGGCGAAAAGCCCTGGAAGGAGTCCGATCCGACAGGCCCTTTGAATGTCTATGGGAAAACCAAGCTTGAAGGCGAGGACCTCATCGTTCAGTCCGGGTGCCGCCACCTCATCTTCCGCACGAGCTGGGTTTACGGGGCGCGCGGCGGCAATTTCGCCAAGACCATGCTGCGCCTGGCGCACGAGCGCGATGCCATCAAGGTCATAGCCGACCAGACTGGATCGCCGACGGGTGCCGATCTGCTGGCCGACGTCACGGCCCATGCGATACGCGCGGCCAGACACAATTCCGACATCTCGGGGCTTTATCATCTGGTGGCGGCAGGCGAAGTCACTTGGCACGGCTATGCGAGTTTCGTGCTCGATTTCGCAAGGCAAAAGGGCATTTCCCTGAAGGCCAAAACGATAGAGCCCGTGCCGACCAGCGAATTTCCCACCCCTGCAAGGCGCCCCCGCAATTCGCGCATGAATACCGAAAAAATCAAAGCCGCTTTCGATTTGCACCTGCCGGACTGGCAGAGCGGTGTCGAGCGCATGCTGACCGAAGTGCTGGAGAAACAATCATGAACAAACGCAAGGGCATCATCCTCGCCGGCGGCTCTGGAACCCGCCTTCATCCCGTGACACTCGCCGTATCCAAGCAGCTGCTCCCGGTTTACGACAAGCCGATGATCTACTATCCGCTGTCCACGCTGATGCTGGCCGGAATCAGGGACATCCTGATCATCTCGACCCCGCAGGACACGCCGCGCTTCGAACGGCTCCTGGGCGACGGACATTCATGGGGACTGAACCTGCAATATGCCATCCAGCCATCCCCCGACGGCCTGGCTCAGGCCTTCATCATAGGCCGGGAATTCGTGGGGCGTGATCCTTCCGCGCTGGTGCTGGGTGACAACATCTTTTACGGCCACGATTTCCAGAGCCAGCTGCAGGATGCGGCAAAGCGCACGGAGGGCGCATCGGTGTTCGCCTACCATGTGCACGACCCGGAGCGCTATGGCGTGGTGGAATTCGACAAGGCGGGACGCGCCGTATCGCTTGAAGAAAAGCCGCTCAAGCCGAAATCGAACTTTGCCGTCACCGGGCTTTACTTCTATGACAACGACGTGATCGATATCGCGGCCAATTTGAAGCCATCCCAACGAGGCGAACTTGAAATCACCGACGTCAACAGGACATATCTCGAGCAGGGCAGACTGTCGGTCGAGACCATGGGGCGCGGCTTCGCCTGGCTGGATACAGGCACGCACGAGTCGTTGCTCGAAGCAAGCCAGTTCATACAGATCATAGAACAGCGCCAGGGACTGAAGATCGCCTGCCCGGAAGAGATCGCGTTCAAGAACGGGTTCATCGATGCAGGCCAACTGGAGAACCTGGCCGCACCCTTGATCAAGAGCGGTTATGGCGCCTATCTGATGCAGGTATTGAGGGAGAACGCATGAAAGCGATAGAAACGGAAATTCCAGGCCTCATGATCATCGAGCCCAGGGTGTTTGGCGACGAGCGGGGATTCTTCTATGAAAGCTTCAACAGAAGGAAGTTTGCGGAACTTACCGGACGCGATGTCGACTTCGTTCAGGACAACCACTCCCGGTCCGTGAAAAACGTGCTGCGCGGCCTGCATTACCAGATCCAGCACCCCCAGGGAAAGCTGGTGCGGGTTGTGCAAGGGATGGTGCTCGACGTCGCGGTGGATATACGCAAAAGCTCGCCGACTTTCGGCAGGCATGTCGCGGTCGAGCTCTCTGCTGAGAACAAGCGCATGTTCTGGATACCCGAAGGATTTGCGCACGGCTTCGTCGTGCTGTCCGATTCTGCCGAGTTTCTCTACAAGACGACAGACTACTGGATGCCTGAATTCGAGCGCTCGATACGCTGGGACGATCCTGCGCTGAAAATAGACTGGCGTCTTGAAGCTGCGCCTGCCTTGTCAGCCAAGGATGCCCAGGGCAGGCTGCTCAGTGAGGCCGACTGTTTTGCATGATTTGAAAGGAAGGAAATGGCAAAAGGGATGATACTGGCAGCAGGACAGGGAACGCGCATCAGGCCCCTGACCAAGAATCTGCCCAAGCCCATGATCCCCATTCTGGGCAAGCCCGTGATGGCATATCTGATCGAGCACATGGCAAGACACGGGGTCGTGGACATCATGATCAACGTGGCCTTCAACCATTCCCAGATCGAGAGCTATTTCGGCGACGGCCGCAGCTGGGGGGTCAACATAGGCTATTCGTTCGAAGGATTGCGCGAGCACGGTGAGATTGTCCCGAAACCCATGGGTTCTGCGGGCGGGATGAGGAAAATCCAGGATTTCGGCGGCTTCTTCGATGAGACCACCCTGGTGGTATGCGGCGATGCGATCATCGACCTCGACATCGAATCGGCGCTCATGGAGCACAAGCGCAAGGGGGCGCTGGCCAGCGTGGTCACGCTCGATGTGCCGCGCGAGCAGACCAAGAATTATGGCGTGGTGGTGACCGACGAGAACGGGCAGGTCGCATCCTTCCAGGAAAAGCCCCAGCCTCATGAAGCCAAGTCCACCCAAGCCAGCACGGGCATCTACATCTTCGAACCCGAGGTGCTGGATCTCGTTCCATCCGGGGAAGTGTTCGACATCGGCAACGATCTTTTCCCGCTGCTCGTGAATCAGAAGCTCCCCTTCTTTGCACAGAACCGCGATTTCAACTGGATAGACATCGGACGCCTGACCGATTACTGGGAAGTGTCGCAGCGCGTGCTGCGCGGCGAAGTCGAACTAATGGGCATGCCCGGTAAGGAAATCCAGCCCGGCGTCTGGGCGGGCCTCAACACGTCCATCGATCAAGGCGTCGACATCACCGGGCCGGTCTATATCGGATCCAACGTCAGGATAGAAAGGGGGGCCACCATCGTGGGCCCGGCATGGATAGGACACGGCAGCCATATACGCTCAGGCACCCGCCTCGAACGCTGCATCCTTTCTGAATATGTGCGCATCAGCGCCGATCAGCAGCTTAGCGAGATGATCATCTCCAGCCAGTATTGCGTCAAACGCAACGGAGATGTGCACTATCTCGGTGAAGAAAACGTTCCCCTGCACTGGGGCGATGCGCGCGGCTGAAGCCCGGTATAATCCATCGACTCACACAGATCGGAGCGGCAATGAGCGGACAGAACATTTTTCAGCAGGCGCTTAACATCAGGCGTGAACACCGTGAAAAGCTCAACGGGCACAAAGGCCAGGTGATCTGGCTGACAGGGCTTTCAGGGGCTGGCAAATCCAGCATTGCCAACGCGATGGAAGTGATCCTGCACGAAAATGGATACCGCACCTACATACTCGATGGCGACAACGTGCGCGGCGGCTTGAGCCGGGACCTTGGATTCTCGGATGAGGACCGCGTCGAAAACATCCGCAGGATCACCGAAGTTTCCAAGCTGATGATGGATGCAGGCCTGGTGGTGATGACCGCCTTCATCTCCCCCTTCCGTCAGGAGCGCGAGATGGCCAGAAACATAGTCGGCCAGGGAAATTTTGTCGAAGTCTATGTGAGCACGCCGCTCGAGGTATGTGAATCACGCGATGTGAAGGGCCTCTACAGGAAAGCCAGGGCCGGCCAGCTGGCCAACATGACCGGGATAGACAGCGCTTACGAGGCGCCCTTGTCGCCCGAAGTGACCGTGAACGGCTGCGGTCAGAGCATAGAGGAGACCGCAAGAATGGCGATCTCGCAGATCGCATCATTGCGCATGGAAAGATGATTCATCCCCGCTCCTCGAACCATGCCCGAGATAACGGCGCGTCTGCATCTCCACAAGGCGCGAGACGATGCGCCGTGATTCATCGTCCTGCTCCTCAAACAGGTCTTCGGGGTTCGCTGCATAGCTTGCAACGAGCTTGACCCGCTCGTCGTACAGCACGTCCACCAGCCAGACAAAACGCTTAGCCTGATCCTTGTTGTCATTCGTCATTCGCGGCACGCCCGAGAGGAAAAGCGTTGAATAGCGCCTTGCGATCCCGAGGTAGTCCGACTGGTCGAAATTACCCCCGCAAATCCTGCCGAATTCGCACCACGCGATGCGACGCGTTGCGCGCAGCACGGGAATGGAATGCGCAGCAACCTCCTCGTCGCCTTTCGTGAGGCGATGATACATCGCCTCCATGCGACGAAGGTCTTCAGGCGCGTCGGAAAAAAATGGATCCCGCATCATCTGCTGCATGCGGTAATCCCGGTTGCCATTGAAATGCAATATCTTGAGTTCACGCTTCAAGAGATCGATGGCAGGCAGGAAATTCTGCCGCTGCAGGCCGTTGGGATAGAGCTCATCGGGATGCTGATTGGAGGTGACCACCAGCACCACACCCCGCTTGAAAAGGGCGCCCAAAAGCCTCCCCAGGATCATCGCGTCCGCTATGTCGTCCACATGGAATTCGTCTAGGCAAAGCAGCCTGACCTCATCCGCCATGTCGTGAGCGACCGCCATCAGAGGGTCGGCAAGGTCCGAATGCCGCTTCATCTCTGCATGCACCTGGGACATGAACTGGTGAAAGTGCAACCGGCGTTTTCTGCGATATGGCACGCATTGATAGAATCCATCCATCAGGAATGTCTTTCCTCTTCCCACCCCTCCCCAGATGTATAGCCCCTTTGGCACCCCGGGGCTTAGCAGGCTGCGCCCCAGGAACCCTTCGCGCCTCTTCTTGAATTCGACAAGCTGCTGCCAGAGCGCTTCCAGCTCGCCGATGGCCATTTCCTGCGCATCATCGCTGATGAAGCCGGCTTTCTCGGAGGTCTCTTTGTACCAGATCCTTGGGGAGCACTGCTGCACGATCAATCCGCGATGAATTCCAGCGCATTCTGGTCCGGGTCGCGGCAGAAAAGCGCGCTTCTGCCGGACCGGCTCAAACTGTAGGGAATCCCCGCTTCATCGAGCCGGGTGATCAGCATCTGCATGTCCGAGACTCTGAGCGCGACATGGCGGTCGCGCCCGCCATGTGCCGGGCGCTCGAGCCCCCTTTCCACACCTGGCAGCGCCATCAGGTGTATCTGCTGGCTTCCTGCGTCATACCACACGCCTTCGAAACCCATCGACGGGCGATCCGGGTTTATCCGCAAGCCCAGAACGCCTTCATAGAAGGCGCGCGCCCTGTCCAGATCATCCGTGAGAAAACTTGCGTGATGTATGCCTGCGATCATGGTTTCACTGGCCTGACGAGGCTTGCGGCAAGCTTGGCCCGCGATCTCGCCTCATCAGTATCCCTGCCCGTTGCAAGCGCAACTCCCATGCGGCGGCGCGGGAATGACTCGGGCTTGCCGAACAGCCTGATGTCGCTGTTGGGCACGCGCAAGGCCTCATCCACTCCCTCGAAGGCGATGCCCTTTTCTTCGAGCTGCCCGTAGATCACGGCGGATGCCCCGGGCTCGCGCAGCTCTGTGTTCACCGGAAGCCCGAGTATCGCGCGCGCATGCAGTTCGAATTCGTTCTGGGCCTGGGAGCACATCGTGACCATGCCCGTGTCGTGCGGGCGAGGGCTGACCTCGGAGAACCAGACCTCATCCCCCCTGACGAAGAGCTCGACGCCAAAAAGCCCGAGCCCGCCAAGATTTTCGGTCACCCTTGCCGCGATGTCCCGCGCGCGCTGCAACGCAAGCGGGGTCATTCCTTGCGGCTGCCAGCTCTCGACATAATCGCCGTGCACCTGAACATGGCCTATGGGCTCGCAGAAGTGCGTCTCCACCTTGCCGTCCCTGCCCATCGCGCGAACGGTGAGCTGCGTGATCTCATACTCGAAATGGATCATGCCTTCGACGATCACCCTTCCCTGGTTCACCCGGCTGCCGCTTGCGGCATAATTCCATGCGGCTTCCACCTCCGACGGACCGTCGACCTTGGACTGTCCCTTGCCGGATGACGACATCACGGGCTTTATGATGCAGGGATAGCCGATCTCATCGATGGCTGCGCGCATCTCATCGAGGCTGTCTGCAAAACGATAGGGTGATGTGGGAAGCCCCAGCGTCTCTGCGGCGAGCCTGCGTATGCCTTCACGGTTCATCGTGAGCTGGGTTGCGCGGGCGGTCGGGATCACCCTGGCGATCTTTTCGCCTTCGATCTTTCCCAGCATGTCGGTTGCGATGGCTTCGATCTCGGGAACGATCAAATCCGGTTTTTCCTTTTCTATCAACGCCCGCAACGCCTCTCCGTCGGCCATGTTGATGACATGAGAACGATGGGCGACCTGGTGTCCGGGCGCATCCGGATAGCGGTCAACCGCGATGGTTTCGATGCCCAGGCGCTGCAGCGCGATGATGACTTCCTTGCCCAGTTCCCCCGAACCCAGCAGCATGACGCGGGTGGCGGTGGCGCTCAATGGTGTGCCGATTACAGACATTTTTCAGAACCTCGTAATAAACCGGATGAAATTATACACGCCGGCCTTAACGCACATGCCGAAAAGAAAATCGGAATCGCCCTAGAAAAAATCAGCCCCCGCCTAATGGCTTGTGCGCCGATTTGGGTTTGAATATGGCCAGAACTCCTGGAGCGCCGACATGACCGATATCGTGCAACTGCTGGCTGACGAGGCTGAATACCTCCTGAACCACCGCTGCATCGGCATACCCGGAGAAACGCTGCACCTTCCCGGGCCGGATTATCTGGACCGGGTGGTGTCGATCAAGGACAGGAAGCCCTCCGTGTTGTGCAGCCTGCAAAGGCTGTTCGGCCACGGCAGGCTGGCCGACACGGGATATCTCTCCCTTCTGCCGGTCGACCAGGGAGTGGAGCATTCGGGCGGCGCCTCTTTCGCGCCCAATCCGATGTACTTCGATCCGGAAAACATCGTAAGACTTGCGATAGAGGGGGGATGCAATGGCGTGGCCTCGACGCTGGGCGTGCTCTCATCGGTCTCAAGACGCTATGCGCACAGGATCCCCTTCATCGTGAAGATCAATCACAACGAACTGCTGACCTACCCCAACAAATACGATCAGACGCTTTTTGCGAGCGTCGACCAGGCATTCGACTTGGGTGCCGCCGCAGTCGGCGCGACCGTGTTTTATGGCTCCGAACAGTCCAGACGCCAGATACAGGAAGTCTCCGAAGCGTTCGAACATGCGCACGAACTGGGCTTGGCGACCATACTCTGGGCCTATCTCAGGAATCCGGCATTCAAGCAGGACGGCATCGACTACCATCTGTCAGCAGACCTCACGGGCCAGGCCAATCACCTTGCGGCCACCATCAATGCCGACATCATCAAGCAGAAGATGGCCGAGAACAACGGCGGCTACAAGGCGATCAAGTTCGGCAAGACCAGCGAAAAGGTCTATTCCTCCCTGACATCCGATCATCCGATAGACCTCGTGCGCTATCAGGTTGCAAACTGTTACATGGGGCGCGTGGGCATGATCAACTCGGGCGGAGCATCAGGACATGACGACCTGCACCAGGCCGTGCGCACTGCGGTGATCAACAAGCGCGCCGGCGGCATGGGGCTGATCTCGGGCAGGAAGGCCTTCCAGAAGCCGATGAAGGAAGGCATTCAACTGCTGAACGCAATACAGGACGCATACATGTCGCCTGCCGTCACCGTGGCATAATCCGATTCAGGTTTTGGCCATGCTGCAAATGAGGTATCATTCGCCGTTCTGTTGGCCGAACTGATGCAATGAAGAACTGGTGGCGCTCCCTGGACCTCGCAACTAAGCTGAACATCCCCATTCAGCTGATGCTGGCCATCGTCCTGTCGTTGGCCCATGTCTGGGTGATCCAGAACTTCAAGGCAGAAGTGCTGGATGGCGCAAAAAGGCGCGCCGTCATATCTGCAGACGGCATCATCAACGGCATGAACATGCTGATGGTGACCGGCATGATCTCGAATCCCGAAAACCGCAAGCTGTTCATCAGGAAGATGCGCGACTCGGAACGCATGAAGGAAGTCCGCATCATACGCGCAAAGCAGGTTCAGGATCAGTTCGGCAAAGGCCTGCCGGAAGAGCAGGCGGTGGACGAGATGGACAATCTCGCGATCGCCACCAAACAGACCCAGTTCAGGCTGGACCGCGGTTCATCCTCGCTGCGCACCGTCGTGCCCTTCCTCACCAGCACGAATTTTCGCGGCACCAACTGCCTTTCCTGCCATCACGTGCAACCGGGATCGGTGAATGGCGCTGCCAGCATCACCATAGACATGACCGCTGACTTCGACGCGATCAGGAAAACCAGGCTGGAACTCTGGATTGGTCAATTGTTCCTGCAGCTGACGATGTATTTTTCGACCCGGCGGCTGATACGCCGGCTGATACGCCCGCTCACCAGCCTCAAGTCATCCATGGAGGTCATCAAAAAGACCGGCAGCACCGCGCAGTTCGTGCCGGTCAAGGAAAACAAGAACCGGGATGAGGTGGGCGTGCTCACAGGCACCTTCAACCGCATGTCCGAAGCGCTTTTCAATTCCGAGCAGTCGATGAGGCTTGCGAAATCCATCTATGAATCGAATGCGGACGCGATCATCGTGACAGATGAGAACAACCTGATCACGGATGTCAATCCTGCATTCACCCGGCTGACCGGCTACCAACCTGAAGAGGTGATAGGCAAGAATCCAAGGATCATGAAGTCCGGCCTGCACGATGAAAAGTTCTACCAGCAGATGTGGCAAAAGATCAGGGATGAAAACCACTGGCAGGGCGAACTCTGGGACAAACGGCGCGACGGCTCGCTCTATGCAAAGTTTGCCAACATCATCGCCCTTCGCAACGATGACGGCAGCGTCTACAGGTATGTTGCGCAATTTTCCGACATCACCGAGAAGAAGCAGAAGGACGAGCTGATATACTGGCAGGCCAACTACGACCCTCTGACCAACCTGCCCAACAGGCGCCTGTTTCAGGACAGGCTGGCCATGGCCATCAAGATCGCGGACCGCAAAAAGCTGCCGCTTGCGCTGTTCTATATCGATCTCGATCATTTCAAGGCCATCAATGACAAGCTAGGACATGCCACCGGCGATGCGCTCCTCATGGAAGCGGGCCAGCGGATATCAGGCTGCGTGCGCGATACGGACACCGTCGCGCGCCTAGGCGGGGACGAGTTCGCCATCATCCTGCCTGAGCTTGAAGATCCCCAGCAGACCCGGCGCATCGCAAGCGAAATCGTGAACAGGCTGACGAGGCCTTTCTACTTCGTCAACGACGAAACCGGATATCACGTTTCAGCCAGCATCGGCATCGCATTCTATCCTCTTGACGCAAAGGAGATCACGACCCTGATCAACTCCGCCGACCAGGCCATGTACCGAGCCAAGGAGGCAGGAAGAAACACCTACAGGTATTTTTCGGGGCCGGCAGGCTTACCTGTCCCGGATTCCTCCGCATAGAGCCTTCCGGAAAGCAGGCTTGCTAAAACGATCAGCACAGCACCGGCCCATTCACGCATTCCCATTTTTTCTCCCACCAGGAAATAGGATGCGATGGCCGCAACCACGAGTTCAAAGAGAAAAAGCAATGTCGCGCGATTGGCCGGCATATGAGTCACGCCGTATTGAACGGCAAAGCTACAAGCGCACAGCGTCACCCCCAGCAAACCGAGCACGACCCAAGAAACCAGGTCGGCATGCAACAGCCCGAAGCCTCCCTGCCACCCTATAAGAGGCGCGGTGAGCAAGGCCGTGCCGAACCAGATGCTCACCGATTTCGTCTCGACGCTGAGATGCATCGCGCGACGCGAGACCACGTTAGACAGCGCAAATCCCATGCCCGCCGACATGCCTATCCATTCGGAAAGGTTTCTGGGAAACGGCATGCCCAGTTTAGGCTCCCACAGCATGATGAATGCGCCGCACAAGGACAGCGCGATCACCGAATAACCGTAGCGGTTCAGGCGCTCATCCAGCATCCAGTAGGAAAATAAAACGGTCCAGACGGGGGCAAGGTAGAAGAGCAGCAGCACGCGCATCACCTCGCCATGCAGCATAGCGAGCACATAGCCGAAGTTCGCCCAGCCAGCCGAGAGCACAAGCAATCCGCCCCACCATCCCGCCTTGGGCAGTTCCTTGAGGACGCGGGGAAGCATGAATGAACCTGAAAGCATCGCAATGAGATAGGTGGCAAGCGTGGATTCTGGGCCTGTGATACCGGCCGCCTGCAGCACGCGGTAGGGATACCATATCAGCCCCCACACCAGGGCGCCGCTCAGGATGCCCGCGATCGGCATGATATTTTGTTTTGATGACACCGCTTCGCCCTTTATAATGGCCCCTGTTTCAAGACAATCCGACGCAATGAATCCAGATCTCTCTCGCCTCCAGCCCTACCCTTTCCAGAAACTGGCCAGCCTGTTCAGGGACGTCAAACCGAACCCGGGCTTGAAGCCTATCAGCCTTTCCATAGGCGAGCCCAAGCACGCGACGCCGCAGTTCATACTGGATGCCCTGATAAAAAACCTCGGTGGGCTTGCGAATTATCCCACAACTACAGGATCCGACGCGCTGCGCAGCGCGATTGCGGACTGGCTCGAAAGGCGCTACGGCATCCCGAGGCCGGATCCGAAGACGCAGGTGCTGCCGGTCAACGGCAGCCGCGAGGCACTCTTTTCATTCGCGCAGACTGTGATCGACAGGACAAAAGAGGATCCTGCCGTCGTCTGCCCCAATCCCTTCTATCAGATCTACGAAGGAGCGGCCCTGCTCGCCGGCGCAACCCCGCATTTTCTCAACACGCTGCCCGATGACAACTTTGCGCTCAACTTCCATCAGTTGAAGGAGGATGTCTGGAATCGCACCCAGCTGGTCTATGTGTGCTCGCCCGGAAACCCGACAGGCAAGGTGATGCCGCTTGCAGAATGGAAGATGCTTTTCGAGATGTCGGATGCCTATGGCTTCGCGATCGCGTCGGATGAATGCTATTCCGAGATCTACGCAGGAGATGCCCCTCTAGGCGCGCTTCAGGCGGCGCATGAACTCGGAAGACCGGACTACCGCAACCTCGTGGTCTTCTCCAGTCTTTCAAAACGCTCCAACGTGCCGGGCATGCGCTCGGGCTTCGTCGCAGGCGATGCGAGGGTGATCGAGAAATTCGCGCTCTACCGCACCTACCACGGCTCGGCGATGAACCCGGCGATACAGGCGGCAAGCATCGCCGCATGGAACGACGAGGAGCATGTTGCAGAGAACCGCCGCCTTTATGCGGAAAAGTTCAGCCGCGTGAGCGAGATACTCAAGGATGCCCTGCCGGTCTCCATGCCCGATGCGGGATTCTATTTCTGGGCAAGGACCCCGGTCCCGGACACCGCCTTCGCGCTCGATCTTTATCGCGATTATAATGTGACCGTGCTGCCGGGAAGCTTTCTTGCAAGAAGCTCGCAGGGCATCAATCCCGGGGAGAATTTCGTGCGCTTGGCGCTCGTAGCCGGCATGGATGAAACCCTTGAGGCCGCAACAAGGATCGCAGCATGCTGCCGCAGCCAGTCTTAAACTAAAACAGGAAATAAAATGGATCAGTTACAGCAAATCATCGAATCCGCCTTTGAAAGGCGCGCCGAAATCACACCGCGCAATGCGGATGCACAATTGAAGGAAGCCGTCGGCACCGTGCTAGAGCAGCTGGACAAGGGAAAGCTGCGCGTTGCCGAGAAGGTCGATGGCAACTGGGTCACGCACCAGTGGCTCAAAAAGGCGGTGCTGCTCTCGTTCCGTCTCGAAGACAACGCCTTCATCAAGGGCGGCTTCACCAACTACTACGACAAGGTGCCTTCCAAGTTCGCCGATTACAACAGCCGCGACTTCCGCGAGGGCGGCTTCCGCGTGGTGCCACCCGCAGCAGCGCGGAAGGGCGCTTATATCGCGAAGAACGTGGTTTTGATGCCCTCTTATGTGAACATCGGCGCCTATGTCGATGAAGGCACGATGGTCGACACCTGGGCGACCGTGGGTTCCTGCGCGCAGATCGGCAAGAACGTGCATCTTTCGGGTGGCGTGGGGATCGGCGGCGTGCTTGAACCCGTGCAGGCCAATCCCACCATCATCGGCGACAACTGCTTCATCGGCGCCAGGTCCGAAATCGTGGAAGGCGTGATCGTCGAGGACAACGTGGTGGTCTCGATGGGCGTGTTCATCGGACAGAGCACAAAGATATACGACCGCGAAACCGGCGAGATCATCTATGGCCGGGTGCCTGCGGGGTCGGTCGTCGTGAGCGGCAGCCTGCCCTCTGCCGACGGAAAATACAGCCTTTATTGCGCGGTGATCGTGAAGAAGGTCGATGCAAAGACCCTCTCCAAGGTCGGCATCAACGAACTGCTGCGCGGCATCTGATGCAGGATCGAAGATCAGGACTGAGGATTCAGGATTGAGGATATTGTGTCAGGATTGCGCAAAACCGCATCCCCTGTCCTGTCATTTAGAAGGAGATCAACATGCTCGTCACCCCCCTGCTTAAGCTTGCCGCCGAGAGGCAGGCATCTGACCTTTTCTTCTCGGTGGGGGCGCCTGTCAACATCAAGATAGACGGTGTTGCGAGCCCGGTCAATTCCCAGATCCTGACACCCGAGGTGATCAAGCGCATCGCCTACGAGATGATGAACTCCAAGCAGATGCTGCAATTCGAGAACAGCATGGAGATCAACTTCTCCTATCGGGCCGATCAGCTTGGCAGCTTCCGGGTCAACATATTCCGCCAGCGCGGCGACATCGCGATGGTCATACGCTTCATCAAGGGCGCGATAGCAGATATCGCCGAGCTTCACCTGCCCAGCGTCTTGAAGTCCCTGATCATGGAAAAGCGCGGGCTGGTTCTGGTCGTCGGGGCGACCGGATCCGGAAAATCGACCACGCTGGCCGCGATGATACAGCACCGCAACCTGACGCAGACCGGCCATATCCTGACCGTCGAAGATCCCATCGAATACATCTTCAGGCACGAAAAATCCATCGTGAACCAGCGCGAACTCGGCACCGACACGCTGAACTACGAAAATGCGCTGTCCTTCGGCATGCGCGAGGCGCCCGACGTGCTGATGATAGGCGAAGTGAGAGACAGAGACACCCTGAAGCACGCGCTGATCTTCGCGCAGACGGGACATCTTTGCCTGACCACGCTGCATGCGAACAACAGCTATCATGCATTGAACCGCATCGTGAACTTCTTCCCCTATGATTCCCGTCAGAGCGTGCTGTCCGATCTTTCGATGTGCCTGAGGGCGGTGATCTCCCAGCGCCTGGTCCGGACGATCCAGGGAAAGCTTGTGCCCGCGGTGGAAATACTGCTCAACACGACGCTGATCGCCGACCTGATCAAGAACGACGAGATCGAAAAGATACACGATGCGATGGACAAGAGCGTCTCCCCGGGCTCCCAGACCTTCGAGCAGGCCCTTTACAGGCTTTTCAAGTCGGGCAAGATCACCAAGGAGGAAGCGATGCGCAATGCCGATTCGGCAAGCAATCTTTCCGCGCTGATCGATTTTTCGGAGCGCACCAACACCATGAGCGTCCCCGCCTTCGTTCCCCAGCCAGAGACAAAAGGCTCTGCGAAATCCAGCCTCGATGAGATCAAGATCGATCTTGGCACAATGGACGAATCCGAATGAAACTATACGGCATCAGCAATTGCAGCACGGTCAAGAAGGCCCGCGACTGGCTGGCAAGCCACGGCATTGAGATCGAATTCCACGACTTCAAGAAAAAGGGGCTGGATGCCGCGACTGCGAAGAACTGGCTAGACCAGTCCGGGCATCAGGAACTGATCAACCGCAAGGGACTCACCTGGCGCGGCCTGCCTGAAGAGAAAAGGCAAGGCGTGAAAGATGACGCCTCTGCGCTTTCCCTGATGCTTGAAAAGAACAGCGTGATCAGAAGGCCTCTTCTTGAAAAGGATGGCAGGCTTCTTTTGATCGGCTTCGATGAAGCCGCTTATGAAAAAATTTTCGGATTGAAAGAGCCATCATGACAGCCACACTTGAACTCGCCAAGGCATTGATCGCACGCCGCTCGCTCACCCCCGACGATGCAGGATGCCAGGAGATACTGATAGAGAGGCTGGAAAAACTGGGCTTTCAGATAGAGCGCATGCGCTTTGGCTTCGTCGACAATTTCTGGGCAAGGCGCGGCAGCAAGGGCCCATTGGTCGCATTCGCAGGCCATACCGATGTCGTCCCCTCAGGTCCCGAGGAATCCTGGTTCAGCCCCCCTTTCGAGCCCACCATCAGGGATGGCCTGCTCTACGGCCGGGGGGCTGCCGACATGAAGACTTCACTCGCCGCCTTCATCACCGCGATAGAGGCTTTCGTGGAGAGCCACCCGGACCACGAAGGCTCCATCGCGCTTCTGATCACCTCCGACGAGGAAGGCATCGCGGTAGACGGCACGGTGCGCGTGGTCGATGCGCTCAAAGCGCGGGGTGAGACAATAGACTATTGCATCGTGGGCGAGCCCACTTCGAACAGGCTGGTCGGCGACATGATCAAGAATGGCAGGCGCGGCTCGCTTTCGGGAAAGCTCACCGTCAAGGGCATACAGGGGCACATCGCCTATCCGCATCTCGTGAAAAATCCGATCCACATGGCCGCCCCCGCGATCGCCGAGCTTGCACAGACAGTATGGGACAACGGCAACGAATACTTCCCTCCCACCTCGTGGCAGATCTCCAACATCAACGGCGGAACGGGCGCGACCAATGTCGTGCCGGGCACGGTCGAGATCCTGTTCAACTTCCGCTTCTCGACCGCCAGCACGGAAGAAGGATTGAAAGAGCGCGTGCACGGGATACTGGACAGGCACAACCTGACCTACGATCTCGAATGGGAGCTTTCCGGCAAGCCTTATCTCACGCCCAAGGGGAATCTCGTCGAGGCGATCAGCCAGGCGATACGAAAGAGCTACGGGATCACGCCAGAGCTTTCGACTTCGGGCGGCACTTCGGATGGCAGGTTCATCGCGGACATCTGCCCCCAGGTGATCGAATTCGGGCCGCTCAATGCGACGATACACAAGTTGAACGAATGCGTGGGTGTCGCGGACATAGAGCCGCTTAAACTCGCCTACCAGTACACGCTGGAAAACTTGCTGCCAAGGCCATGAGCGAACATTTTGCAGATGCAACGCAAAGCCTGATCACCCTGCGCGACTTTCTTCGCTTTGCGGTGAGCCGCTTCAACCAGGAAGGGCTTTATTTCGGGCATGGCAGCAGCAACGCCTATGACGAGGCGGCCTATCTGATCCTGCACACGCTCAATCTGCCACTCGACACACTGAATCCCTTTCTCGATGCAAGGCTCACTCCTTCCGAGCGCCGCGAAGTGCTTGAAATCATAAGAAGGCGCGCAGAGGAGCGCATCCCCGCAGCCTATCTCACCCATGAGGCATATCTTGGCGAATACCGCTTCTATGTGGATGAGCGGACCATCGTGCCGCGCTCCTTCATCTTCGAGCTGCTGCAGCAGCGCCTCTCCCCCTGGATAGAAGATCCGGATTCTGTCGACTCCGTGCTCGACATGTGCACCGGAAGCGGCTGCCTTGCAATACTTGCAGCCCTATCCTTCCCGAATGCAAGAGTCGATGCTGCAGACATCTCGCCTGACGCACTCGACGTCGCAAGGATCAACGTGGATGACTACGCATTGCAGGAAAGGATAGCGCTCATCGAATCCGATCTCTTCGCAAACCTTGAGGGCAGAAAATACGACCTCATCATCAGCAACCCTCCCTATGTCGACGCGGACTCCGTTGCATCGCTGCCTGCAGAATACCTGCACGAGCCCAAGCTCGCGCTCGGGAGCGGAATGGACGGCCTGGATGCCACACGGAAAATACTTCGGCAAGCAGCACAGCACCTCAATGACAACGGCATCCTGATCGTCGAGATCGGCCACAACCGGGATGCGCTGGAACAAGCCTTCCCAGAACTCCCGTTCACCTGGCTCGATGTTTCGGCAGGGGATGAGTTCGTGTTCATGCTGCACAGAAACGACCTTGCCTGATGCCAGTCGACCACTATGAAAACTTTCCGGTCGCATCCATATTGCTGCCAAAGCGCCTGCAAAAGCCGGTGACCGTGATATACCGCTTTGCAAGGTCGGCCGACGACATTGCGGACGAGGGAAACCTTGCAGACGGAGAAAGGCTTTCAAGGCTCAACGAATTCCGCAGCGAACTGGACAGGATAAAGAATGGCGAAGCTCCTCTTACGCCGCTCTTTCAGAACCTTGCAGTCGAGATCAGCGAACACCATCTTCCGCTCCAGCCCTTCCATGATCTGCTCGATGCATTCTCCCAGGACGTCGTGAAGAAACGGTATGAAAATTACGCAGAACTTCTCGACTACTGCAGGCGTTCTGCAAATCCCGTAGGACTTCTGCTCTTGCACCTTTATCGCAATGCGACCGAAGTGAACATCGCCTATTCCGATGCGATCTGCACCAGCCTGCAGCTCATCAATTTCTGGCAGGACGTCGAAAAGGACTACGCGATAGGCCGCATCTATCTCCCGCTCGACGAGATGAAGGAATACGGCGTTTCAGAGGAGCAGATCGCCGACAGGATGGTCGACGAGAATTTCAGGAGGCTCATGAAATTCCAGGCAGACCGCTCAAGGGAACTGATGCTGAAAGGCGCCCCCCTGGGGAGCATACTCAAGGGCCGCATCGGCCTCGAGATGCGCATGATCATCGCAGGCGGCATGCGCATACTCGACAAGCTCGAGGCTGCTGCCTATGACATGTACAACCGCAGGCCCGTGCTGCGCCCGTATGACTGGGTTATCATGCTCGCCAAATCAGCGCCCTTTTACTATTGAAGCCATGACACCAGACCAGTATTGCCAGGAAAAGGCGGCAGCCAGCGGCTCGAGCTTCTATTACAGCTTCCTTTTCCTGCCTCAGGAAAAGCGCCGCGCGATCACTGCGCTCTATGCGTTCTGCCGGGAAGTCGACGACGTGGTGGACGAATGCAAGGATCCGGATGTCGCGCGCAGCACGCTTAACTGGTGGAGAGCGCAGGTGGACGAGATATACGGCGGTAAGCCCCAGCATCCGGTAGCCCTGGCGCTGCTTCCGGTCGCATCCAGATTCAACCTGGCAAAGGAGCACCTGCTCGAGATCATAGACGGCATGGAGATGGATCTGGACCAGCCGCGCTACCCCGACTTCAAGTCGCTGCAGCTTTACTGTTACCGGGTGGCCTCCGTGGTCGGCCTCTTGTCGGTCGAGATCTTCGGCTACAGCGACCGGCAGACGCTGAAGTACGCGCATGATCTGGGCATCGCATTCCAGCTCACCAACATCATCCGCGACGTGGGCGAGGATGCAAGGCGAAACCGCATCTATCTGCCGATGGACGAATTGCAGCAGTTTAACGTCACGGCTTCGGACATCCTGAACGCCAGGGAGAGCGAAAACTTCCAGAAGCTGATGGCCTTCCAGATAGAGCGCGCACAGCGCTATTACCAGCAGGCGCTGTCCCACCTTCCCGAAGCTGACAGAAAAGCCCAGCGCACCGGGCTCATCATGGCAGCGATCTATCGTGCAACGCTGGATGAAATCTCGGCCAGCGGATGCCATGTCTTGAGGGAGCGCATTTCGCTCACCCCGCTGCGCAAGCTCTGGCTTGCCTGGACAACTTGGCTCAAGAACTGAACATCGCGGTCATAGGCGCAGGATACGCCGGAATGGCGGCAGCCGTCGCGCTCGCAGAAAGCGGACTGGAAGTCACCGTTTTCGAAAGCGCCAGGCAACCGGGCGGCCGCGCGCGCGGCGTATTGCATGGAGGAACCCAGCTCGACAACGGCCAGCACATATTGCTGGGCTGCTACCGGCAAACGCTCAACCTGATCGAAAAGGTCGGCGGAAATATCGAGGACGATTTTCTGCGCACGCCGCTGCAACTCGATCTCAACAAGCGCTTTTCATTGAAGGCGCCCAGGCTCCCCGCTCCGCTTCACCTTTTGGCCGCGCTCCTCGGCGCAAGAGGCATCGGCATGAAAGACAGGATAGATGCGATCAGCTTCATGAGCCATCTCAAGAGCATTCATTTCAGGCTGGATGCGGACATTGCGGTCATCGATCTGCTCGCGTTTCACAATCAGAGCCGGCAACTCATAGAGAATCTCTGGGAGCCGCTTTGCATCGCGGCGCTCAACACGCCGATGGAAATTGCATCCGCCCAGCTATTTTTGAACGTCATCAGGGATGCCTTTAGCCGGAGCCGTGAAGACAGCGACATGCTACTGCCCAGGATCGATTTCACCCTGCTTTTTCCCAGGCGTGCCGCCAGCTATCTCGAAAGCCGCGGCGGCAGGGTCTTCACCTCCTGCGGCGTGGAAAGCATCGAACCTCTTGAAAACGCCATCAAGGTTGTTTCAAAGAATGGCGGGGAGGAATTCAGCCATGTGATCTGCGCCACCTCTCCGACTGTTGCGGCAAAGCTGCTAGGCCGGATTTCCGGACTTCAGGAAACAGCAAGGCAGATCGATGCGCTGCAACACCAGCCAATATATACCGTTTATCTGCAATACCCTCATAGCGTTTCCCTGCCGCATCCGATGCTGGGACTGTACAGACGCTGCAGCCAGTGGCTGTTCGACAAGGGAGAAATATCCGGCCAGCATGGACTCATCGCAAGCGTGATCAGCGCCGAAGGCTTGCATCAGGAACTTTCGCATGAAAAGCTTGCAGAAAAGGTGGCATTTGAGATTTCCGAGGAATTCGGCATCAGGGAATTGCCCTTATGGCACAAGGTGATCGCGGAAAAACGCGCGACCTTTGCCTGCACGCCCAATCTATTGCGCCCCGACCAGCGAACTTCCCTGCCCCGTTTTTTTCTGGCGGGCGACTACACCAAGGGTAATTATCCCGCGACGCTGGAGGGTGCCGTGCAAAGCGGACTTGCCTGCGCCAGGCTCATCGAAGCAGGATCCTGATCGCGGAATCGCGGATTTTGTGACACAATTCCATCCTTTGTGAAATGCCGATAAAGCCATGGATACCGTACCGAATCTTGACGAGAACCAGATCATCGCCGAGCGCCGCAGCAAGCTAGCCGCAATCCGCAAGGCGGGGGTCGCCTTCCCCAACGATTTTTCCCGCACGCATCTTTCCGGTGATCTGCACGAGACCTATGGAGAAATGTCGCACGAGGAGCTCGAAAGCAGACAGGTCAGGGTTGCAGTTGCAGGGCGCATGATGCTCAAGAGGGTGATGGGCAAGGCAAGCTTCGCCACGCTGCAGGACATGGGAGGCCGCATACAGCTCTTCATCAGCAATGGCGACACGGGGATCGATGCGCACAACGCATTCAAGCACTATGACCTGGGCGACATACTGGGTGCCGCAGGCGTACTCTTCAGGACCAAGACGGGCGAGCTCTCGGTGCGCGTTACGGAAGTCCGCCTGTTGACCAAGTCGCTGCGCCCATTGCCAGAAAAATTCCACGGTCTTTCTGACCAGGAGCAGAAATACCGCCAGCGCTATCTGGATCTCATCACCAACGAGGATGCGAGGCGCGTGTTCGCGTTGCGCACAAGGATCATACAGGCCGTGCGCGAATTCTTCATAGCCGAAGGCTATCTCGAAGTCGAGACACCGATGATGCATCCCATCCCGGGCGGCGCATCGGCAAAGCCTTTCGAGACTCACCACAACGCGCTGGACATGAAGATGTATCTGCGCATAGCGCCCGAGCTTTATTTGAAGCGCCTCGTGGTTGGCGGCTTCGAGAAGGTTTTCGAGATCAATCGCAACTTCAGAAACGAAGGGCTCTCGACGCGCCACAATCCGGAATTCACGATGCTGGAATTCTACGAGGCCTATCGAGACTACAAATACCTGATGGACTTCACCGAGAGGCTGTTGAGGGATGTGGCGAAAAAGGTGCTCGGCACGACGGTGATCTCATACCAGGGAAGAGAGCTGGACCTTGGTAAACCTTTCCACAGGCTGACCATGGTGGAGGCGATACAGAAATACCATCCGCAGTTTTCGACCGAGCAGCTCCACGACCGTGAATTCCTGGTCTCGGAACTGCAGGACTTGAAGGCCAAATACAATCCGAAGGACGGCATAGGCGGACTGCAGCTTTCCCTTTTCGAGGAGCTTTCCGAAGCGCTGCTGTTCGAGCCCACCTTCATCGTCGACTATCCCGTCGAGGTCTCCCCATTGGCAAGAAGCAGCGATGCTGAGCCTGGCATCACCGAACGCTTCGAGCTCTTCGTGCTCGGGCGCGAACTTGCCAACGGCTTCTCCGAATTGAACGATGCCGAGGACCAGGAGGCGCGCTTCGATCTGCAGGTCGCGGCAAAGGAGGCGGGCGACGAGGAGGCAATGTACAAGGACAACGACTATGTGCGCGCGCTGGAATACGGCCTTCCTCCGACAGCAGGCGAAGGCATAGGAATAGACCGCCTGATCATGATGCTGACCGACAGTCCCAGCATCAGGGACGTGATCCTTTTTCCGCACATGAGGCCCGAGGCCGCGCGCTGATCTCATCCGCTGACAACGGGCAAAAATCGGCCTATGATGCGCATATCTTCTTGAGGAGGAAAAAATGAAAATCAACGAAGGAAGCATGGATCGCGCAGTTCGCATCATCGCAGGCATTGCTCTTATCGCGCTGGCTTTCACAGGCACGATAGGCAAATGGGGCTATATAGGCATCGTGCCGCTGTTAACCGGGATAATCGGCATCTGCCCGGCTTATTCGATCTTCGGCATCAACACCTGCCCGCTCAAGAAATGATCTGCATGGGCCGCCCGCGCGCATAATGCGTGCGGACGGCTTCACCCTGCGACTATAATCCTCGCATGGAAAATTCCGCCTCCATCGACCTGCAAGTCACCGGCATGCATTGCGCAGCCTGTTCGACCCGCCTCGAAAAGGCGCTGAACCAGCTGCCGGGCGTCAGTTCAACGGTGAGCATCGCCACCGAAAAAGCGCACATCGAATTCAATCCGGAAACAATCACTCCAGAAGGTCTGATCAAGGCCATACAGGCGACAGGGTTCGATGCGCACATGCTTCGTGATTATGCTGCAGAAAAGGAGTCGCGCACGCTGGCCTTGAAGAAGGAAAAGGCCCGCTTTCTCATTTCGGCTCTGCTCACGGCTCCGCTTATTCTCGAGATGCTGCTGATGTTTGCGGGCATTCCATTCATGCTGCCTGCATGGGTCCAATTCGTTCTCGCCACCCCCGTGCAATTCTGGATAGGCTGGCGATTTTACGAGGGGGCCTGGGGAAGCCTGCGTTCACGCAGCGCAAACATGGATGTACTGGTCGCCTTGGGCACCAGCGCCGCCTATTTCATGAGCCTTGCGACATGGCTCCTGGAATTGCACGAACCCCTCTATTTCGAAGCGAGTGCTACGCTGATCACGCTGGTTCTGCTGGGAAAATTGCTGGAGGCAAACGCGAAGAGCAAGACCTCGAGCGCGCTGGAAGCCCTTATCCGCCTGCAGCCCAGAACGGCCCATGTGGAGCGCGATGGAGAAATGCATGACATCCCCATAGAAGAGATGCGCGTGAATGATGTCTTCTGGGTGCGCCCCGGAGAAAACGTGCCTGTTGACGGTCTGGTCATTGAAGGAACTTCGAGCATCGACGAATCCATGCTGACCGGAGAAAGTCTGCCACAGGAAAAGCATCCGGAGGACAAGGTCTACGCGGCGACCAACAATGTGCGCGGCTTGCTGAAATGCCGCGCGCTTGCCGTTGGCTCTCACACGCAGCTCGCCTCCATCATCCGTCTGGTCGAAAAAGCACAGGGTTCGAAGGCGGCCATCCAGAGGTTGGCAGACAGGGTGTCGGCGATCTTCGTCCCTGTCGTGGTGGGCATAGCATTGCTGACATTTTCCGCATGGTGGATTGCAAACGGGAATTTCAACGCTGCGCTGATCAATGCGGTAGCGGTTCTGGTCATCTCCTGCCCCTGCGCATTGGGACTCGCAACCCCCACAGCGCTCGTCGTGTCAACAGGCCGGGCGGCCCAGTCCGGCATTCTGATCAGGGATGCGGAAGCGCTTGAGCGCACGCACAGACTTTCTGTACTGCTGTTCGACAAGACTGGCACGCTGACCAGCGGAAAGCCAAGCGTCACAGAAATCATGCCTTCATCCGACATCAGCGATGCGGAGCTGCTTAAAATCGCGTTCAGCCTCGCCCGCACTTCTACCCATCCGCTCTCGAGGGCGCTCGCGGAACATGCCGGAAAACTGCAGATAACCCCTCTGGAAGTGATGAATGTCAGTGAGTTCTCCGGCCAGGGTCTGAAGGCCGACATACAAGGCAAACCCTGCCTGCTGGGCTCCCCTGCTTTTGCCGAGCATAACGGCGTTGCTATAGATGCACGACGCATGCTCAGTCTGCAGCAAAAGGGTGAATCCGTGCTTGCAGTTGCGCGTGGATCCGAATTGCTGGGCTATGTCGCGGTTGCAGATCAGCTGCGGGTAAGCAGCCGGCCAGCGATCGCGGCGCTGATCGGCATGAACCTGCGCGTCGTGATGATCAGCGGAGACAGTCTGGAAACGGCCAAGGCGATCGCAGCCCAAGCGGGCATCAAAGAGTTTCGCGCAGAGGTCATGCCCCAGGACAAGGAAGCGATTTTGCAGTCCTACAAGGCAGATGGTCACCTTGTTGGCATGGTGGGCGACGGCATCAACGATGCGCCTGCGCTCGCCGCGGCCGATGTCAGCTTCGCAATGAAGAGCGGAAGCGATATCGCGATCGAGACAGCCGATATCACGCTGATGAAGAACGACCTGATGAGCGTGGTGGATGCAATTTCGCTATCCAGAAGAACAATTGCAAAGATCCGCCAGAATCTATTCTTCGCATTCGGATATAACGTGCTGGGCATTCCGCTCGCGGCAGCTGGCATGCTGAGTCCAGTGATCGCAGGAACTGCGATGGCGCTAAGCTCGGTCTCGGTTGTGAGCAATGCATTGCTCCTGAAGCGCTGGAAAGGGCATCACCGGTGAAGCTATTTCCAGAAGACGGGTATCCTGTCGAACGCTGAAACATGCCTTTTGAACGCTTTAAGTTTCTTCGACAACAGCAAATCCATCTCGATTTCAAAATCAGTCAGGATTTTTTTTCGCCTAGGCAGGATCATTTCACCGATTAACCTCTTCGCAACGACGATGTCATGAATTTCGCCCAAGGCATCCTGCACCTGGCCGAGCGCCTCGAGATATTTCCTTACCCTGCGCACATCATACAAGCCTGAGAAAAGCTCCGAGCCATATCGCAATTTCTTCGCCTCTATGCGCAGGACATGCAATTGGTCGATATCTTTTCGCTGATGGCGTGCATGCTGATAACGCCTATGCAATTTCTGCAAATACCTGCTTGCGAACTTCGAAATCGGCTGTTCGCATTTTCGGGCAGAATCCCAATACTCGCCATCCATCCATATCACGAATCGAAGAAGCAAGCGCTGGATATCGATAAAAGGCAATCCGGCAAATATATCTCTGCGCTTGCTCTCAGCATATGCGGACATGGCCCGCTTGCCGGATGCCCCAAGGTTTGAAGCCTCTATCTGCGCGATAAAAACATCCCACTCCCTGAGCTGGCCCAATCTGGCACCGAGCGATGCCGCAAAAGCGCGCAACGCACTAAGGGTGATGTCGGCATGCATTTTTTCGCATATGCGCAAAAGCACACGCAGACGGCGCAGCGCCACGCGCATCTGGTGGAGAAATTCAGGATCTTTCCCTTCGATTGCACCATGCAGGTTGCCTTGCAGATGCATCAAACTTGACCAGATAGAAGCCTGCAATCCGACAGAGAGTTCACCCGTTTCCCGCGGCATTTCCGCTTTTACCGGTTTTGGAACGAAATTGGTTACAAGGCGAAATCCCTTCTCCGCCTTGCTCACCATCTCAAGTTCAAATGGCAGCGTATCGAGCAATGAGAATGCAAGCTCGAAAAGTTTTACGGATTCTCCTGAAACGAGCTCCATCTCGACTTCATTGATAGGCTCGAATTGCTCATTCATCCTGACTTCGCCGCGGTCCAGACACACTTCGATGCTCGCACCCTGCCAGTCTATCGTGTAGCTCGTGCGATGAAAATCGGTGGCAAACAAAGGCTGTAGATTTTCTCGAATGCAGTGCAAAAACGCATCATCCGGTAGCGCTTCTTTCAAGCTGACCAAATCGAGCCTGCCGTCAGGCACCTCGATTTCCTCTTCATCTCTCTGGTGCAGGCCGGCAACCACCGAACCGCCCCCCTTCAATGTCTGCAGCCATTTACCACCGACGCGGCGCAGCCGCAATGCCATTTTTCGCTTGTGCAAATCAAGCGCCGGTGTGTCGAAATATACGTTGTGCAAGCGGCGCGTAACCGGCTTTGTGATCTGATAGGGTCTGAGCTCTCGTTTCAATTGTGCGAAATGCTCTGGATTGACCCGCAATTTGAGTTCGGATTCGGTAGTCATGGGTGACAGAATAGCAACTTGCTTTGCATAGGTACATAGAAAAGCAAAACGCCCCTGCTGGGATACAGCGGGGGCGTTTTGTTTGTAAGGGGTCTGACGATGACCTACTTTCGCATGGGCAATCCACACTATCATTGGCGCGGAGCCGTTTCACTGTCCTGTTCGGG
>JAJZTF010000009.1 GCA_021821945.1 Pseudomonadota bacterium | reverse complement strand
GGAGGGTGTAAGAATTTTTGTGTAAACGGTCATTTGGCAGGAAACTGCCGGAATATTGTTAGGAGTGGAAATGACCGTATCAAAAGGATTGCCCGCAGACTTGATCGACAGCCTGCTGTCTGATTACAAGAAACCCGAAGACCTGATTGGCGAGAACGGCCTGCTCAAGCAGCTCACCAAGGCACTGGTGGAGCGTGCCCTGGAAGCCGAGATGGAAGCTCACTTGGGCCACGCCAAGAACGAACCAGTTATCAATCCCGCAGGAAACACCCGCAACGGCAAGAGCCGCAAGACACTCAAGGGCGAGTTCGGGGAGTTGCCCGTAGAGATCCCACGGGACCGCCACGGCAGCTTCGAACCGCAGTTGATCCCCAAGCACCAGACCCGATGGAACGGTTTCGACGAGAAGATCCTGTCGCTCTATGCCCGCGGCATGACGGTGAGGGAGATCCAGTCCCATCTCGAAGAGATGTATGGCGCGGAGGTCTCGCCCACGCTCATTTCCTCTGTGACCGATGCGGTATCTGAAGAGGTCAAGGCATGGCAATCCCGCCCACTGGATGCGCTTTATCCCATCGTCTACCTGGACTGCATCCATGTGAAGGTGCGCGATGCCGGGTCGGTGCGTGCCAAGGCCGTCTATCTGGCGCTAGGCATCAACATGGCTGGAGAGAAGGAGTTGCTGGGCATCTGGATCGCCCAGACCGAGGGAGCCAAATTCTGGTTGCAGGTGGTGACCGAGCTGAAGAACCGAGGCGTGCAGGACATCTTCATCGCCTGCGTGGACGGGTTGAAGGGATTCCCCGAAGCTATTGAGACCGTGTTTCCCAAAACCGACGTGCAGCTTTGCATCGTCCATCTGGTGCGTTACAGCCTGAACTATGTGAGCTGGAAACTGCGCAAGGAAGTGGCTGAAGGGCTGCGGGCCATCTATGCTTCAGCCACGGTTGAAGAGGCTGAACAGCGGCTGGCCGAATTCGAGGAGGCATGGGGCGAGGCGTATCCGCCCATTGCTCAATCCTGGCGGCGTAATTGGACGCGCATCATCCCGTTCTTCGACTATCCATCGGAAATCAGGCGGGTGATCTACACCACCAACGCTATCGAGTCCGTGAACATGAGCCTGCGCAAGATTACCAAGAACCGTGGCTCGTTTCCGAGCGATGAGGCATTGCTGAAACTCTTCTACCTGGCACTGAATAACATCAGTCGGAAATGGACGATGCCGATCCGGGATTGGAAGGCTGCGCTAAATCGGTTTACTATCCAGTTTGAAGACCGAATGATGTAGCAGGAGAGAAACCCCGTTTACACAAAATTCGGGACACCCCCAACGGCAAGCTCAGACCGCTTGGCATTCCGAGCCTGCGGGATCGGATCGTGCAACGGGCCATGCTGATGGCGATGGAGCCGATATGGGAGAGCGATTTCCATCCGGCTTCATATGGCTTCAGACCTGCCCGTAGCGTACATCACGCAATTCGCACGGTGAAGCTTCAGTTGCAGGACCGTGGCGAACACAGTGTCTCCGGTCGCTGGGTCATCGAGGGCGACCTCGCCAGCTACTTCGACACCGTCCATCATCGCCTTCTTCTGAAGGGAATCCGCAAACGAATTGCCGACCAGCGTTTCCTTGCGTTGCTATGGAGGTTCATCAAGGCGGGCTGCGTTGATCGTGATCTGTTTCGCGCCGCGAGTGAAGGCGTTCCCCAGGGCGGTGTCATCTCACCCCTGTTATCCAACATCATGCTGCACGAATTCGATGCATGGATGGAAAGGAACTATCTGAGCAAGAAGGTGCGGAAAGATCGGTGGGCGTGGAACTTCGCGATTCTCAAGCAGCGTCCCATTACTGTACGAGAAAACCGGCAGTGGAAACCAGCTATCGCCTACTGTCGGTATGCAGATGACTTTGTGATCGTGGTCAAGGGAACTCGTGAACATGCCGAGGCAGTGCGCGAAGCATGCCGCGAGTTCCTCGAAGGCAAATTGAAGCTCACGCTGAATATGGAAAAGACCCATATCACCCACGTGAACGACGGCTTCGTCTTCCTCGGTCACCGGATCATTCGTAAGCGCGGACCACGCGGCCGCATGCGGCCGGTGACGACCATTCCGTGGGAAAAGTATCGGGGCTTCGCCGAGCGGTTAGTCAAACAACTGTCGGGCAACTACGGCATGAACCGGATGGACCTGATGGACAGCCTGAATCGGCAGATTGCCGGCTGGGCCGCCTTCTATCAATACACTGACTACACGGCCACCATGTTCAGAAAGCTGGACCACACGGTCTTCTGGAAATTCGGATACTGGCTCGCGCGCAGGTATCGGCGCGGGTTCAGGACGCTGATGCGCGACTACGTCCGGGCGCCGGAGCCGGGACGGGCTGCGACATGGGTGCTGCAGGGCCAAAACAGTCGCGGTTGGTATGGGTCGGTGGCGCTTCGGCGTCTTGTTACCAGTCGGAAGGGTCAATTCAGGTGGCGTAGCCCGTCGGAAAATCCGTACATCATGCGCAATGAGACACGCAACACCATCGAATCGCGCTATGCCGATGTCGCCTTTGCTATGAGCAACGCTTGAACGGAGAGCCGGATGCGCTGAAAGGTGCAAGTCCGGTTCGGGGAGGAGAGGCAGGGAGATAGCTCGACTACGCCCTGACTCTTACTCCACTTTCCACTGACGAAGGCTGGCTACCAACGTGCCGAACGAGAAGCTAGCAACCAGCTATCAGGACTGCTTAGTCAACACCTTGAATTGGTATCGTCAGGAGGCCTCGAAAACGAACCTCGTGTGCGCAAACGAGCAGTATTACCTGCTGCGAAACGGTCACCACACTTGTTGGCAGCAGACGAACTGTGATGCGTTCATTGAAGGGGCCGTAAAGCTCTGGAACGAATGGTAGTCAACGGATTGGTTTGGTTAATCTTGCAAGACGCGTTTTTTGTATGCTGCGACGATATCGACCAGGCAATCCCACACCAGGCGCGTTCCGCGAGTTGAGCGAATAATCGAATTCACACCCTCAAGGTCCTTGCGCTACTATACTGGTTCAGAAAGCATACTCGGGTTCGACTGCGCGGATGGAATCGAACTGATGTGATGGTTAACCGGAATATGGTGACAGCGCCAACTGAAGGCAAAAGCCAGAGGGACGACTGACGGCAACATTCTGATCCTGCAATGTTCCGCACCAATCCGCACACTTCCGCAATCGCATTACAGGCGCGGTTTGAACCCGATGGCGACTACACCACCATTTACATAAAAACAGCCACCCTTCGCGGTGGCTTTTTTATTGGAATTTATCCGATCCATGCACTCGATGCCTTATACTTCAAAGCATTCAGCGCATTTCGGCACCATTTTTCAGCGCGCCTCAGCTTCGAAACACACGACAAAAACATATAGCCCGACCGGAACCACGTCATGAAACTCACCTCACCCACCTGGAACGCCCTCCTTGCCGGCTGCAGCCATGACAGGCAGACCGGATTCAGCAGCGCTCACCTTCGACCAAACAGCTTCGAGGTGCTGCCATGAGTGCCACCAACGAATCCACGAGCCTCCCACCGGGAAAAGGGACAAAACCGGATGGCTGGCTCAATCGAACGGTGGCCGGTGCCGGCATCACCAGCGCGCTGGGCGACTTCTGCTATGAAACCACCACGGTCATCCTGCCCGGATTTCTCGCGGTGCTGGGCATTCCCGCGGCGGCGCTGGGGCTCATCGAGGGCATTGCCGATGCGGTGGCGAGCTTCACCAAGATGGTGTCCGGCTACATCGCCGACAAACTCGGCCATCGCAAGCTGCTGGTGCTAATCGGCTATGGGCTGACGCCGGCTGGTCAACTGCTGATCGCGCTGGCGGCGGGCTGGCCCCTGATCCTTTTCGGGCGCATGGTGTCCTGGTTCGGCAAGGGACTGCGCGGCCCGCTGCGCGACGCCATCGTCATCCAGGCGGTCAGCCCGGAGACGCGCGGGCGCGCCTTCGGCTTTCACCGCGCTGCGGACACCGTCGGCGCGGTGCTCGGCCCCTTGCTCGGCGTGACCCTGCTGGGGCTGGCGCAAGGGTGGCACTGGAGCGACGGGGCCGGACCGTTTCGCTTCGTGCTGTGGCTTTCGGTGATTCCCGGCGCTTTGGCGGTGATGGCGTTTCTCACCCTGGTCAGGGACCCGCAGCACTCACCGAATCCGGCGCTGAAATTCTTCGGTTCGCTGCGCGGGCAGCCGGCAAGGTTCAGGCGCTATCTGGGCGCGGTCGGCGTGTTCGGCGTCGGCGATTTCTCCCATGCATTGCTGATCCTGGCCGCCACCACGCTGCTCTCCGGCACGATGGGCCTGGTGCATGCAGCGCAAGTGGCGGGATTGCTGTATGTATGGCGCAATGTCGTGCAGGTCGCTGCCTCCTGGCCGGTGGGCTGGCTTGCCGACCGTTTTGGTCATCTGCCGGTGCTGATCGCGGGCTATGCGCTGGGCACCATCACCGCCTTGTTGACGGCGCTGGCCTTCTGGTTCGGTGTCGACAATGTGGCGCTGCTTGCGGGCATATTCCTTGTCGCCGGTCTTTACGTGGCCGTGCAGGAGGCGCTCGAATCGACGGTCACGGCCGACATGGTGCAGGCCGAAACGCTGACCATGAGCATAGGCGCGCTCGGCACGGTCAATGGCGCGGCCAAGTTCCTCTCCAGCGCCACGGTGGGTGTCGTGTGGACGGCAGTCTCCCCGCAGTTCGCCTTCGCGCTCGCTGCGGCCTTCATGCTGGCCGGCACCCTGGCATTGCGGCGCGTGAGTTAGCCGATGCAATGGCGTGGACATCATCCACGCTGCGAATCCCCCCGCCTCCTGGCGCCATCCGGTTTTCGCCGACACCACTGCGTTCAACGCACTGAATGCCCTCGGGCTTTCCCCCATCCAGGCTCTTCCCCCACTGGAAATGTTTACTGCTTGCAGCATGTAACATTTGGATGTATATTAACCAAAAAACATAACATGATAAGTTTATATTCATATAAGATATAAATTAATCCGAACTTTCTTTAACCCGGAAGTTCTTATGCACATGAAACACCGCCTGCAGGAATGGCTGCAGGAAATTTGCCGAGCTTGTTTGAAATTGGGAGAAGATCATCATGATGAACATCCTGCATACAAAATACGCAACCTACACGATCGCCGCTTCCTTGCTGTTTCTCATGTGCCCCGACGAGCGCAACAGCGAGGAAATCAGGAGCGATGCGCTCGCCGAACAAATGTCCTTGCACCCTGAATACGATCCGGATTCCATGCATTACTACTATGATTCACAGATATAATTCCCGACCGCTGCCGCGAGAAGCGCCCAACCAGACCGTTCCGGCTGCTGCATGACGCGCCCGCCATTCGTCAAATACTGACGAATGGCGGATCACCACTCCGTCGCACAGCCGCTGCAAGCCCTCCCGGAACACATGAAGCATCAGCATGACGTCGCACTGCAATCGCAAAATCCGAAATTCATGACCTGACCCATTACCTATCCATCACAAGCCAGGCTTCAAGCAGGCATCCAAGAACTGACACAATCAACAAACACGCTCAAAACACCGCAAAATCAACATGAAAAAGAATTACCCCGTCACTCAGATCGAGAAGCCGTTTCCGCCCGGCCTGCGCATCGTTACGACAACCGACCTCAAGGGAATCATCACCTACGCGAACGACGCCTTTGTCGAAATGAGCGGTTTTTCGAGAGAAGAGCTGATCGGGAAGAACCATAACGTCGTTCGCCATCCGGACATGCCCCCTCAGGCATTCAAATGGCTCTGGGATACGCTGAAGGAAGGCATGCCCTGGCGGGGCATCGTCAAGAATCGCTGCAAGAACGGCGACCATTACTGGGTCAAGGCGCTCGTCTCCCCCGTCATCGAAGGTGGCAAGGTGACGGGTTACATGTCCGTCAGGAATGCCCCCACCAGGGCCGAGATCGAGGCTGCCGATGCGCTCTACAGACAGCTCAACGAATCAGGGGCCGAGATCGGCTCGAAATTCGATCGATTCAGGTTCAGGAACCTTCCCCTGAGACTCAAGGTACAGCTGATTCTTCAGCCCATATTGTTCGTGATAATGACAGGCGCCACCTACACCCTTTACGAGAAAATGAAGGGCAACATGATCGCCAACGCGCAGCAGCGCGGGGAGGCGACTGCTATGCAGGTGATCGACAACGCGAACATGCTGATGGTCACCGGCATGATTTCGGACCCGGCCAATCGGAAACTCATGATCAGGAAAATCATTGAGGGGCAGAAGCTGACCTCTCTGAGGCTCGAGCGTACAGAGCAGGTCGTGAAGCAGTTCGGCCCGGGACTGCCCGAAGAACATCTCGATGACCCTCTCGTGAAGCGCGCCATCGATGAATCCGTCGCCAAAGGCAAGTCCGTTCCCAACTTTTCGTTGACCCATGACAACGGGAAATACCTCTTCAGAGTGATCACGCCGTACATCGAATCTCACGACTTCCACGGCACGGACTGCCTGAGCTGCCACCAGGTCGAGGTTGGCAGCTCCAACGGCGCCTCCGATCTGACGATCGATCTGACCCGCGATTTCAAACAGTTGCGCCAGATGATCACGTTGCTGATCGCAGGCCAGATCGGCATCCAGCTGTTCATTTTCCTGGCCCTGCGTTTCGCCTTCAAGAAATATGTAGAATCACCGCTCAACGATGTCGACAAGCAATTCAAGGCGGTCATCGAAGGCGATTTGTCCACTGAAATTGACATCTCCAGCAGGGATGAGCCGGGGCGGCTCAAATGCGAATTGCAGGTCATGCAATCCCACATCCAGGTCATGCTTGACGAGATGGGGCTTGCCGCATCGACCATCGTGGAGCGCAGTGCGGAACTTGATGCCAGGGTGGATCAGGTCACCGAACAATCCAGATTGCAGCAGGATCATGTGCAGCAGATCGCGAGCACCATGGAAGAATTCAGCCAATCGGTCTCCGAAGTGGCCCATGATGCCACTTCATCGGCTTCCGCCTCCCTCGACTCGCAGAAAATCATCGAACAGAACAACGCGAGAATGGAAATGAGCATCGAATCGACAGCGCGGGTGGTGCAGGCCGTTCAAAGTTCCAGCAAGACGATAGGAGAGCTCAAGGAGGCGATCCAGCAGATCGGAGAAATTACGCTGGTTATCAAGGGCATCGCCGACCAGACCAACCTGCTCGCACTGAACGCAGCGATCGAGGCAGCAAGGGCGGGAGAGCAGGGACGAGGTTTCGCCGTGGTTGCCGACGAGGTGAGGAAACTCGCTGAGCGCACGTCGTCGAGCACGGTCGACATCACCAGCAAGGTATCAGGAATTCACGCCACCACCCAGGAAGTCGTCGCATCCATGGACAAGGCTGTCAGGGAAGTCGAACAGGGTATCGTGCTCGCCCGTGAAAACGGCGAAGGCCTCAAGGAAATCATGAAGACCAGCCGCCATCTGTCACAAAAGGCGCTGCATATCGCCGACGCTTCGAAAGAACAGTCGATGGCAAGCGAAGACGTTGCAAGGAGTCTGCAGCGCATTTCAGAACTCGTCGACAGCAATGCAAATGCAACCCAGGAGGCCAAGGCCGCATCCGAGGAGCTTTCAAGCAATGCCCGGGAATTGCTGGCGATGGTGAAGCATTTCGACACCCATTAGCTGGCCCTCCCGGATGCCCCAGGCGGAATGGCATGCAGATGCTACCGCCGCTTCGCCAATAGCCTGTCGATCTGGTTTGCGAACGCCTGCCGGTCTGCCCTGGAAAAGGCCGCCGGCCCTCCCGTCTCCACTCCGCTGCCGCGCAGGCTTTCCATGAAATTTCTCATCGTGAGGCGCTCCCTGATATTGGCGTCAGTCAGCAGTTCGCCTCTCGGATCAATGACAGTCGCCCCCTTGGCGATGACCTGGGCCGCAAGCGGCACGTCGGCAGTGATGACCAGATCGCCGTCATGCGCCTCCAGCGCGATGCGCTGGTCTGCCACATCGAAACCGCCGGGAACCTGCAGCGCCCTGATCCACGGTGACGGCGGCACCCGCAGCATCCTGTTGGCAACCAGCGTGAGCGGAATCCGGGCGCGGACAGCGGCGCGATACAGGATTTCCTTGACGACTACCGGACATGCGTCCGCATCCACCCAGATTCTCATGACATTTTTCTCCGGCGGCAGGATTGATTTCGTCGATTGCAAGAGGCCGACTAAAGCGAAGGCGTGGCGGCACCCAGAAATTGCGGATTCAACTGCCAGACAGTGAAGGTGAGGGCCGAGGCAAAAGTGACCCAAAGAAGGTATGGGACAAGCAATGCACCGGCGATGCGACTTTTTTTCCAGAACGCCCAAAGGGTCGCGAGCAGCAAGAGCCAGAGCACGACGACATTGGCCGTCGCAAGTGCGCCCAGATGCCACTTGAAAAAGACCCAGCTCCACAAACCATTGGCAACGAGTTGGGCAATGAAAAGCCCGAGCGCAAAGAAAGCCCGCGGATGCACGCGCCACACGAGCCAGGCGGCAATTGCCATCAGGAGGTAGAGCGCGGTCCACACCGGCCCGAAGACTGATGCCGGCGGCGCCCAGCCGGGGCGGACAAGTTGCGCATAAAAGCTGCCGGCATCGATAGACGCTGCGGCTCCGATGGCCGCCACCAGGAAGCAGAGTCCGATCCAGGCCGCCAGCCCCAGCAGGCTGCGGTATGCCGGATGACTTTCAGGACCTTTCCCAGATTCAGCTTTCAACCCTGTTCCTGCCATTTTCTTTTGCGATGTAGAGCAACCGATCCGCCTCTGCAATCAGCTCGCTCCATTTTCTTCCCTTGTCCGGCACCATCTCGGCCAAGCCGATACTGACTGACAAAAAGCGGCTGACAGGCGAATATTCGTTTTGAATCTGAAGCTCGGCAACCTTCTTCAGCAGCCTGCCCGACAACTGCCTGGCCTGCTCGAGCGAGGTATCCCCCCAGACCAATGCGAATTCTTCTCCGCCATACCTTGCGCAAATGTCGCCAGGCCTGCTGGCGAATTCCCTGAGCAATCCCGCGATCTTGACCAAACATTCGTCGCCATATTGATGGCCGTAGTTGTCGTTCAGTGTCTTGAAATGATCCAGATCAATCAAGGCCATGCTAATCGGCTTCTTAAGCCTGGCACACCTTCTCCATTCTTCGTGAAGAAACGCATCAAACGTGCGGCGATTCGGGATGTTTGTAAGTCCATCCATTCTTGCCAGTTCCTTTACCTTTTCTTCAGACAGCTTTCTCTCCGTGATGTTCTGATGGGAAATCACGAAATATTTTTCACCGGAAATCTGAAAAGGGGTCACCCGCATCATGAACCAGCGTTTCTCATCAGGACTGTGGCATGGGTATTCGAAATAGAAACCCGGGTCGCCCCTTTCCATGACGCTCCTGATCCCCTCATAGGCCTGCAGCCCGAATGCATCCCCCATCGCCGCAGCCTTTTTACACTCTTCAATGTAGTTCACCCCAATCCACTCATCGCCAAGAGCGCAGGCATTGTTTTCCCCGAATGCCGACCAGCTCTTGTTCGCGTATTGGATCTTGCCGTTTTCGTCGATGACGGCGATATGGTCAGGGATTGAATCAAGGATGTGGCTTAAAAACCTGCATGAATCTTTCATATCAAACCCGGCCCCTCACGGTTTATCCTGCCCCGATATTGCGTGTTCCGGGGCTTGCTGCACGCAAGCTTCATGCCCCCGCTCCTGCTGGCCGCACGTGGAGCGTGGCAGGACAGCACGCGCGAAAATTGCATATCTTCAAAAACGGCCATATCGAAAAACAAAGGGGGAACTCATGTTCCCCCTTGGGTTTCACGACGCGATTCCTGGTTTAACACCAGAAAACGTTATGCATAGTTTTTTGCAACGAAGTCCCAGTTCACGAGATTGTTCATGAAGGTCTCGACGAACTTGGGGCGCAGGTTGCGGTAGTCGATGTAGTAGGCGTGTTCCCACACGTCGACGCACAGAAGCGCGCGGTCTCCGGTGGTCAGCGGCGTGCCCGCAGCGCCCATGTTGACGATGTCCAAAGAGCCGTCCGCCTTCTTCACGAGCCATGTCCAGCCGGAGCCGAAGTTGCCGACAGCGGAAGTCTGGAATGCCTTCTTGAATTCGTCCAGGCTGCCCCACTTCTTGTTGATCGCGTCAGCCAGCGCGCCTGCGGGTGCGCCGCCGCCGGCGGGCTTCATGCAGTTCCAGAAGAAGGTGTGATTCCAGACCTGCGCGGCATTGTTGTAGATGCCGCCGGCTGGCGCCTTCTTGATGATGGACTCGAGGTCCAGCGATTCGTATTCGGTGCCCTTGATCAGGTTGTTCAGGTTGGTCACGTAGGCCTGGTGGTGCTTGGCGTAGTGATACTCGAATGTCTCCTTGGACATGTGAGGTTGCAATGCATCCATCGCGTAAGGCAAAGGTGGCAGAGTATGTTCCATGATCTATCCTTAAATGAATGATGAAGAAAACCGGGTTGCAAATAATACCACAGCTCCTTACTCAGATTTCAGCGAATTTTCCGCCTGCATAAATCAGCGCGCAGCGCACCCTCTTCCCGGGATAAACGGCCTGCATCGCCGTTCGGTATTCCTCGAGCTGGGCCTTGTGACCCGCAGTCTCAGCGCCTGTCTTGTAATCGAGCACCCAGACCTCCTGTTCAAACTCGACCAGTCGATCTATCCGCCTGAGCTCCCCGGATGCATTCACATATGCAATCTCGTTCGCCGCCGAAACATGGCATTGCTCGTCGAAGAAGCGGGAAAGCGCCGGCGCATCGAGTATCGCCATAGCCTCCCTCAGAAGATCCGGCGACGGATCGATGCCCGGCCTTCGCTTAAGAGCGGATTCCGAATCCCCGCTCTTTATGTGCTGCATAAGGCTGTGCAGCATGATGCCGTATCTCTGCTCTTCGGTAAGCATAGCCTTCCGCCTTCCCGCAGGAACAGGATGCAGCAGCCGCTCGTCGACCTGTCTTTGTTTTGTCTCGGGAGGCAAGCTTTGTGCGGCGCGTTCCTGCACCAGAACCGGCTGGCTTTCTGTGCGCTTTGCCTTTGAGATCAGGTCGTACCAGCTTCCCTCCACGAGCTTGCCGTTGCCGCTTGCGATCAGGTACTGTTTTGCCCTGGTCATCGCGACATAGAGCAGGTTGAGGTTCTCGCGCCTTGCCATCCTCTCCTCGTTCCCGAAATATTCCGCGCGGAACGCGCCCTTGCTGTCGGCATAAAGGGAAAAATGCGCCGGCGATCCCCTGCCCGTAGGCCAGTCGATCAGGACCCCGTAACCCCTGTCCCTGGGCGGAGAGGCATTCGCGTCGAGCATCCAGACGATGGGCGCTTCGAGACCCTTGGCCTCGTGCACCGTGTAGATGCGAACCGCGTTGCCCGCCTCGGCCACCCTGCCCTCGTCGGGAGCATCGTTCTCGTCCGCCAGGTGAAGCTCGGCAAGCTCGCGCAGGAATCCCGGCAGGCTGGGAAAACGCCCCGCATCGACGTTCAGCGCGATCTCCAGAAAGGCCTGCAGGTTCGCAAGGACCGCGGCGCTCATCGATGCTGGCGACGCAGCTGCATAGCGCTCCTTCACGTTGCCTTCGAAATAGATCCTGTCCAGAAGGTCATGCACGGGCAGCCTGTCGGCAAGCAGCATCCATCCCTGAAGCAGGCGATGGGCGCGCTGCAGGGCTGCTGATGCCTCATTACTTTCAACCAGATGCTTGATGCGGCTCCACCAGCTGCCAGGATTCGGGGCCGAGGATTGAGAGAAAATTCCCTCCCCCGATTCTCCATTTCCAGATCCTGCTACCTGCATCAGGTCTTCGTCGCTGCAGGAAAATATGGGCGTGCGGAGCGCGTGCGCGAGCGCGAGATCGTTGAACGGGGTGACCAGGAAATTGAGCAGCGCCTGTATGTCGGATGCCTCGAGCGTATCGAGCAATCCTCCCCGCCTTGATGTCAGGTAGGGAATCGAAAGCCTGCGCAGCGCCCTCTCGTATGTCACAAGATGCGCCCTTTTCCTCACCAGCACCATGATGTCGGAATAGACGGCAGGACGGGATCCGTCTTCGATATGCCAGCTTCCCACGATCCGGCTTATTTTCTCCGCAAACATGGAAGCCTCCCTTGCGCGCTCCCCCTCCTCCCTTTCGGGATAGGCTTCGAGAAGAGGATTTCGCAGACTCTGTCCCACCTTGTCCTCGCCCTCTTCCTTCTCTCCAGCTTCATTGTCGCATAGCGGCAATACCTCGACGCAGCCTGGAAGGTCCCTGCGGTGCGCCACATGCCTCTCGTAGCCCTCGTATTCCCCCATCCCCTCGAATATGGCATTCACGAACTCGAGCACGGCAGGCGAATTGCGGCGCGTCTCGTTATTTTTCAGGTGTCTTGCGGAAAAATTTTCCTCAAGGTATGCGCGCGCCACATCGAACAGCCTCGCGTCAGCGCGGCGGAAACGGTATATCGACTGCTTCGGATCGCCCACCAGGAAAACCGAAGGCGGGCATTCCGAGGATGCGGCAAACCAGGACTGGAGTATCTGCCACTGCAAGGGATTGGTGTCCTGGAATTCGTCGAGCAGCACATGGCGGTAGCGGCTGTCGAGCTTGTACTGCATGTACTCGGCATGGTCGCTTTCCGCGAGCAGCTGGTGCACGCGCCACTCGAGATCGGTGAAATCCAGAAGCTGCTGGCGCAGCTTCAAAGACTGATAGATTCCGAGCAGTGCAGTTCCGCACAGCAGCGCCGCCCGGTTCATCTTCACCGCCTCTATCCTGTCCATCTCCTCTTTCGCGGAATGCAGGCTGTCCTGCAGCGCATCCCGCGTGTGAAGATAGGCGTCCTCATTCTGCTTTTTCGTAGGTTTCAGGGAGCGCGGCAATCCCTTGTCGGTGAAGAGCAGAGGCCACACCTTCCCGAACCTTGCTTCCGGTTCGGTTTCAGTCCATGCCGTTTCGATCACCGATGCGTTTCCCTTCTGCACATCGGTGCCGTTTAACGCCATCTGTATCGTGAACGCGAATAGCCTCTCCTCGCTGTTGCCGCACATGCCCCAGTCTGCGAGCGGATCGAATTCGGGATCGGGTACCGCGAATTCCTTCTGCAACTCTTCGCATGCCCAGGATGCATCGCGCCCCATGGAATAGGCCCACCATTCTGCACGCTTGTCGACAAAGCCCTGCAGCAGCTTCCGGGCATTGGAAATCCCGAACTTCTCGAAAAGATACATCATCGATTCCGATGTCTCGCCCTCGCGATCTTCATGCAGCCCGTCAAGGAAGGTCTCCCATGCCTCGCGCATCAGATCGGAAGTCTTCTCGACAAGCTGGAATCCGCCGCTCATAGGCGCGCGCTGCAGTATCTGCATGAACCAGCCGTGGAAGGTGCTGATGGTGATAGCAGGCTCTGCAAGCAGGAACTGCTGATAAAGCAGCCTTGCTTTCGGCAGCACATCATCCACATCCTGCACCCCTCGCTGGTGCAGGAAATCGCGCACATGGCTTTCGTCCTCGGATGCAAGCTCATACAGCCAGTCGCGAAGGCGCGTCTGCATCTCCTGGGCTGCCTTCCTGGTGAAAGTGATCGCGAGTATCTCGGAAGGCTTTGCCCCATCCAGAAGAAGGCGGATGATGCGCGACACCAGAAGCCAGGTCTTGCCGCTTCCGGCACAGGCCTCGACCACCACGCTTCTTTTCGGATCAAGCGCCTTTGTACTATCCATCAGCCCGCTCCATCTCCCACTCGCCTTTCCTGCAAAGTCCGTTCATCTCGCAGTAGCTGCAGGCCCTGTCCGCGCCGTTCGCGGGAAGCCCCTGCCCGTTTCTGATCTGCTCGAAAATCGTCTTCAGCCTTTCGATGTTCTGCCTGATGAGCCCCCCGGAATTCTCCCCTAGCGTTACCGATTCCACCTTCTTTCCGTCCAGGCTCACGAATGCGGCGCAGGATGCATCGGACATGTATGCATAACAGGAAAGCTGCACGTCCTCGCCCGGCTGCCTTATCATTTCCTTCAGCTGGGTTGCAGATTTCGTCTTGTAATCGAGCACCCGCTTTTCGCCATTTTGAGAAACATCCAGCCTGTCGAGCTTCCCGTGAAGTATCAGGCTCCCGTCGAGCGCGGCTTCGACGTAGAGCTCGCAAGCCTCGCATCTCATGCCGGAAGCCTCGTTTTCCAGCTGCCATTCGATATATGCCGGGATCAGCGCGCGCCAGCGCATGAGCCAGCCCTGGGCAAGATAGTCTCGCGACAGGCCCTCCGCGAACACTTCATCGCTGATCCTCCACATTTCCCTTTCAGCATTTTCCTTCCCCGCTTCCCTTACACTGGGAACTTCTCCGTGGAAGCGCTGCAGCACCCTGTGCACCCAGGTCCCGTAGTCGCGCTTGTCGAGCGTCTCCCTCACCTCATCCATCTCGTTGAGACCCAGCGCATGACGGGCATAGTACTGATAGGGACAGGCCAACAGCGAGTTGTATCCGGATGGCGATATTTTTCCTGGGACGAGCTCAGGGGCCACTGCAGGACTTGGCATTGCGCTTGCTTTTAGATGGGCCATTTCCTGCATCTCAACCTGAGCACACTCGATCAGCTCGCCAAGCTCTTTATCAACGAGGTCCTGGTCGAAGGCGAGCATGTGGGCTGCGCGCAGCATCTCGACATGGGGGCTTAACAGATTGTGCTCGCCGTTTTTGCCTGCCTGCCAGGTGATGAGGATCTCTTCGTTCATTGCGAGAAGACAATACAAATCGTCGCGCACCTTCTTCCTCTGCTCGGATGAAAGGGAAAGCCCGAGGGATGAACGGACCGCATCGTTGAACCAGGGTCCTGAATTCATTGGCGCCGGAAGGTGGGCCGCATCCGCGCCCAAGAGGAGGACCGCATCGAAGCTGCGCCAGCGCGTAGCGGCAAGATGCGTGAAAAGCACGGGCGATTCGACGCCCGCGTCGCGGTACGTGATGAGATCCAGCTGCTGTGAAAGCCAGCGCCGCCATTCGGAAAAACTGAAAGGCGTCCTGTCGGAAGACATCTCTTCCCACCAGAGCCCGATCTGCTGCAAAAGCTGCCTGCCCGCATCATCGGCGCCGAACCCTTCCGAAACGCCCAGTATCTCCAGGCTCTCCTGCAACGCCTCAAGCCATTTCGCAAGCGGCAAATCGGGCTTGCTGCCTGCCTTCTGTCCTGCGTCCTGCCTCTGAAACACCCGCGCCGCCTGGCGTAGCCGGGCAAGGGGACGCACGAGACCGGCCTCTTCGCGCCCGGCAAGGGCGATGTAATCCTCGATATGCGCGATCACACCGTGACGGCGCACCATTTGCTCGAACTCGTAGGCCGCCTGCTTGCGCCCGGAGGGATCGTCGAAGAAGAGATAGGGGGACTTCAGAAGATCGAGCAAATCCTGATAATAGAAATCGCCCTGCAGCGCCTCGAGCCAGCGCATCAGCACGGTGCTCACCGAGAGCGTCGAGAACGTCCAGCCCGTCTCGTCCTCGACCTCGACGCTTGCGCGTTCAAGCAAAGCGCGAAGCCGCCTTGCGACCAGCCTGTCCTGCACCACCACGGCGATGCTCCTCCTGCCTTCCAGAAGCCAGCGCCTGATCTGCACATCCGCCGCCTTCGCCTCCTGCTCCAGCCCCTGCGCGCCGAAGAGCCTCAGCTTCTTCGACCCTTCCGCGTTGAAAGGCGCCGCCTGCAATTTTGCAGCCGCGCTCATGAGGTCCTGATCCTCGCTATTCAGAAGCGCCATGGCGAGCAATGGCTCGCCGGCCATTTCCCTGATGTCGAAGATCCTGACTTCGACCCGCTCCTCGCAGCTTTCGAGAAAGCGCGCCTCCTCGATCGAAGGATCGCAGGTCCTCAGCACGAAAAGGGGTCTCTTGACCTGGCCTGCGAGCAGGCCGAGCTTCATCTGATAGGCTGCGCGCTCGTCCAGATCGTTCGAACCCGCCATCGCATACCAGAGCTCGTGGACCACGCGCGCCTCGAACTGCAACGCCTGCCCCTGTTTCGCCCTGTAGGCATGGGCAAGCTGACTTGCGAATTCATCAGAGGAATCGGGAAGCGACACCCGGTGGCGGGTGAGCTCGTCGGTCAGCGCAAGGAGCTCCCTGGAAAGGCTCCAGAGGTTCGCATCCGGGAACCAGTCCCTTTCGCGAAGCGCGCTGTAGAGCTCGATGGTGCGCTGTGCATCCGTCTTCACCCCGGCCACGAGGTCCATGGATTCCGCCCAGTCCGAAAGGGTGAACATCTGCGGCAGCAGCAGCGCGGGCAAACCGGCCTCTTCCGCCAGCGCCCTGGCAAGCGGCCTGGCTGCATGGTAGTTCGGAAGAAGGACGACAAGGCCGCGCAGGTCCGGCGGCTCTTGTGAGGAAAGGATATGCCGCGCTATGCGGCGATAGAGACTCATCAGGCAACCGCCTGGAACTTCATCTTTCCAGCAGGTGCAGCTTGTCCTTGACGTTCATCCACTCCTCGGCGTCTGCAGGCGGATCCTTCTTTTCGACGATGGGCGCCCAGAGCTTCGCAAGCTCCGCGTTCAAGGCCGTGAAATGGCGCTGGGTCTCGGGCAGATCATCCTCGGCATAGATCGCCTCGACCGGGCATTCGGCGACACAAAGCGTGCAGTCTATGCATTCGTCCGGATCGATCACCAGAAAGTTCGGACCTTCGCGGAAACAATCCACCGGGCACACATCCACACAATCCGTGAACTTGCATTTGATACAGCTTTCAGAAACCACATACGTCATGTCTGGACTCCAGTTGCAAAATTTGCGGCATTTTAGCAGAGCTGCGGGCAGCCCGCCATTTCCCACACCGCCACAAAGGATTGCATCGCACTTCACAGCTCGCATTTTTTTAGATACGATGCACCGAGTTTCCAACCCGATTATGGCTTTTTCGAACCCAAACAGCGAGATTCAAAACATGAGCGAACACATACAATACGTAACCGATGCCACATTCGAGAACGACGTCACCCAGGCGCCCCTGCCCGTTCTGGTCGACTACTGGGCTGAGTGGTGCGGTCCCTGCCGCATGATCGCGCCGATTCTCGACGAGGTCGCCAAGGAATACGCAGGCCGCCTGACCGTCGCCAAGCTCAACGTGGACGAGAACCAGCAGACCCCGCAGAAGTTCGGCGTGCGCGGCATCCCCACGCTGATGCTGTTCAAGAACGGCAACATCGAAGCCACCAAGGTCGGCGCATTGTCCAAGTCGCAGCTTACCGCATTTATTGACAGCCACATCTAAAGCGTTTATTCTCGCACCCGCATAGCCCATCAAGAGGCTTTTCGCTTAGGCCATGCGGGTGGCCGATCCCATACCTGCTCCATCCTCACTTCATCATCTACCTCGTGCATCGCCATGCATTTATCCGACATAAAGACCAAACACATCACCGAACTCGTTGAACTGGCCGCGGCCAACCAGATTGAAAACGCCAACCGAATGCGCAAGCAGGACCTGATGTTCGCCCTGCTGAAAAGCCATGCGAAGAAAGGCGAAAGCATATATGGAGACGGCACGCTGGAGATCCTTCCGGACGGCTTCGGATTTTTAAGATCGCCCGACACATCCTATCTCGCGGGCCCCGACGACATCTACGTGAGCCCGAGCCAGATACGCCGCTTCAACCTGCACACGGGCGATTCGATAGAAGGCGAGATCAGGACGCCCAAGGACGGCGAGCGCTATGTCGCGCTGGTGAAGGTGGACAAGGTCAACGGCGAGCCGCCCGAGAATGCAAAGAACAAGATCCTCTTCGAAAACCTCACCCCCCTCTTTCCCACCGAGGCGCTGATCCTGGAGCGCGACATACGCGCGGAGGAAAACATCACCGGCCGCATCATCGACATCATCGCGCCGATAGGCAAGGGACAGCGCGGCCTCCTGGTCGCCTCGCCCAAGTCCGGCAAGACCGTGATGCTGCAGCACATCGCGCACTCGATCTCGTCGAACAATCCTGATGCGGTGCTGATCGTGCTGCTGATCGACGAACGCCCCGAGGAGGTCACCGAGATGACGCGCACGGTGCGCGGCGAGGTGGTCGCATCGACCTTCGACGAGCCTGCGAGCCGCCATGTCCAGGTCGCCGAGATGGTGCTCGAGAAGGCCAAGCGCCTGGTCGAGCACAAGAAGGACGTGATCATCCTGCTCGATTCGATCACCCGTCTGGCGCGCGCCTACAACACCGTGATCCCTTCATCCGGCAAGGTGCTGACGGGTGGCGTGGATGCGAATGCGCTGCACCGCCCCAAGCGCTTCTTCGGCGCTGCGCGCAACATCGAGGAAGGCGGAAGCTTGACCATCATCGCCACAGCCCTGGTCGACACCGGAAGCCGCATGGACGACGTGATCTACGAGGAATTCAAGGGCACGGGCAACATGGAGATCCATCTGGACCGCCGCATGGCCGAGAAGCGCATCTATCCTGCGATCAACATCAACCGCTCCGGCACGCGCAAGGAAGAGCTCCTGATCAAGCCGGACGTGCTGCAGAGAATCTGGCTCTTGCGCAAGCTGCTCTATCCCATGGACGAACTCGAGGCGATGGAATTCCTGCTCGACAAGATCAAGGCGACCAAGAACAACGCCGAGTTCTTCGACTCGATGCGCCGCTGACGATTATCTGATGCTTTCCCGGCATTTTTAGGGTGACTATATCTCGCTGGGCAGAAGTTGATAGTTGCAGGGCAGAGAGGCGACTGGATGAGATGCTAAAGACGGTTGACTTGCCTCCTTATACATACGTTAAGCCGGGCCTGCGATGTGTTTGAGGCACAACATGTCACCTGGGGGCATGCATGCCAAACAAGGAAACCGGCGGCGCTGCCGCTCTTGCAAAATCAGTCAATGAGCCTTCGCTTCATTTCCTCAACCGATCTGAACAATCTGGTTTAGCCGCTTGCAAACCTGTTCAAACAATTCATCGGACAAGCGCTTGAGCGGATGCGCCTTCGCCTTGCGCTGGCGCCAATCAAAGGACTTCGGCTGATGGCATAACACATAGCTGGTCTGCCCAAGCTTTTTGCCTGTTGCAGCCCCCACTGCCATCGCGAACGGATTGTCCACATTGTATTGTGCCGTCGTCATGGGCAGGCCAATCACCAATGACGTTTTTTCGTTGAAGACGCGCGGAGAGAGCACGAGAAAGGGATGAACATCCTTCATTTCTCGGCCCGCCTGAGGATTGCAGTCTATCCAGATGACATCTTGCCGATCCGGCACCCATCGCTTTGCGCCCGCTTCAGTCACCACTTCTCCGCACCAAGAGCCTCCGACGTTTCCATCTGCTCACCACCATGCCTTGCAGGATCATAGGCAGCCAGCCGCTGCTCGAGCGTCATCGCCTCCTCCTCCATAGGAACGATGACGACGTGATTTCCTTCCACCGTGATGCGCACTCGCTGGTTGACGCGGAGATGCGCCTCGCGCGCCACTCCCGCAGGCAGGCGTACGCCAAGGCTATTTCCCCAGCGTTTGATATCGAGTATGGCTTCAGACATATATGCTTCCTTCCATGTTTAAACGAAAGTCTATACATTAAGCCGCCGGCAGTCAATGAACCGGGACAACAACCCGCCGCGAAAAACCATTTTGCGTATTGCGGAGGTTTGTGTATAATGCGCGGCTCTGTAAAACGAATTCAGTGAAGGCATGGCCCATAGCCCATGCCGCAACTAAAACCGCATTCAAGCGAGGATGTTATGTACGCAGTCATTAAAACCGGTGGTAAGCAATATCGCGTCGCTTCCGGCGAAACATTGAAGGTAGAACTCTTGGAAGGCGACGTTGGCAGCGCCATCGTGCTGGACAAGGTGCTGATGGTATCCGACGGCGAAAAGCTGTCTCTCGGCAAGCCGCTGCTGCAAGGCGCTTCCGTTGCCGCAACCATCGTCTCCCACGGTCGCGGCGACAAGGTCCGCATCTTCAAGATGCGCCGCCGCAAGCACTACCAGAAGAACCAGGGGCATCGTCAAAACTACACCGAAATCCGCATCGACGGCATTTCCGCATAAGGAGATAGAACATGGCATCGAAAAAGGGCGGCGGCAGCACCAGTAACGGCCGCGACTCGCACTCGAAACGACTCGGCGTGAAGAGCTACGGCGGCGAACTGATCTCTGCTGGCAGCATCATCGTTCGCCAGCGCGGAACCGAATTCCATCGCGGCGAGAACGTGGGCATGGGCAAGGACCACACCCTGTTCGCACTGGTGACAGGCCGCGTGGTGTTCGCGATCAAGGGCGCACAAAAGCGCAGGACCGTTTCCATCGTTCCGGCTTAAGCCGATACGACAGAAGCAGATCAGCCCTATCGCAAGGTAGGGCTTTTTTCATTCATGGCGCACAAAAGATGAAATTCATAGACGAATCCAGGATCGAAGTCATCGCAGGCAATGGCGGCAATGGCATCGCGAGCTTTCGTCGCGAAAAGTACATCGAAAAGGGCGGGCCTGACGGCGGTGACGGCGGACGGGGCGGAAGCGTCTACGCGGAAGCGGACCGCAACATCAACACGCTGGTCGACTTCCGCTTCACCAAGACATTCAGGGCGCGCAACGGCGAGCCTGGCCGCGGCTCAGACTGCTACGGCAAGGGTGCTGACGATGTGATCCTGCGCATGCCCGTGGGAACCGTGATCACCGACCTCGACAGCGGAGAGGTCATCGCCGACCTGACCCACGACGGGGAGCGCGCGCTGCTCGCGGAAGGCGGCAAGGGGGGGCTGGGCAACCTGCACTTCAAGTCCAGCACCAACCGCGCGCCCCGCCAGTTCACGCTCGGCACCGAAGGTCAGAAGCGCTCGCTGCAGCTGGAGCTGAAGGTCCTGGCAGACGTCGGCCTGCTGGGCATGCCCAATGCGGGAAAATCCACATTCATACGCGCGGTCTCGGCAGCACGCCCCAAGGTCGCCGACTATCCCTTCACGACCCTGCATCCCAACTTGGGCGTCGTGCGCGTCTCGAGCGAAAAGAGCTTCGTGATCGCCGACATACCCGGGCTGATCGAGGGTGCTGCAGAAGGTGCGGGACTGGGCCACCAGTTTTTGAGACACTTAGCGCGCACCCGTTTGCTCCTGCATCTCGTGGACATCGCGCCGGCATACGAGGGAACGAATCCCGTGAGCGAGGCGCGTGCGATACTCAATGAGCTCAAGAAATACGACAAGTCCCTTTACGAGAAGCCGCGCTGGCTGCTCCTCAACAAGGTCGATCTGCTTGAAGACAGGGATGCGAAGGTCGAGGCATTCCTCAGGGAATTCTCCGACTACGACAGGTATTTCGTGATTTCCGCGATCAAGGGCGAGGGATGCAAGGAGCTGACCTATGCGATCATGGAGCATCTACTGGAATCGAATGCGCGCGAGCAGGAAATGATTGCCGACAGCGCACAGGAATCGGATGCCGGTTCGATCTAGAAGGCGCGCAGGAAGTGGACAATTCTGAAATGACTGCAACGATGAAAACAGTACTGACAAATTGCCGGCGCATCGTCGTCAAGGTCGGCAGCAGCCTCGTGACCAACCAGGGGGCGGGCCTCGACCTCGAGGCCCTTGCCAACTGGGCCGGCCAGATCGCCTCCCTCAATGCTCGGGGCTACGAAGTCGTACTCGTGTCCAGTGGCGCAATCGCGGAAGGCATGCAGCGCCTCAACTGGCGGACCCGACCGGTTGCGCTTCACGAGCTCCAGGCGGCCGCCGCGGTGGGGCAGATGGGCCTGATCCAGGCATACGAGACTTGCTTTCGCAAGCATGGCCTGCATGCAGCCCAGGTGCTGCTGACGCACGCTGACCTGGCTGACCGCGAGCGCTATCTCAACGCCCGCGCAACCCTCACCACCCTGCTCGCGCTCAAGGTGATCCCCATCATCAACGAAAACGATACCGTGGTCACCGACGAGATCAAGTTCGGCGACAACGACACGCTGGGCGCGCTGGTCACCAACCTGATCGACGCGGATGCCCTTGTGATCCTGACCGACCAGAACGGCCTCTATACCGCCGACCCGCGCAAGGATCCCGGTGCAACCCTGGTCAGCAAGGCGACGGCCGGAGATGCCGAGCTCGAAAAAATGGCGGGCGGGGCCGGAAGCAGCATAGGCAGGGGCGGCATGATCACCAAGATACTCGCCGCAAAGCGCGCATCCAAGAGCGGGGCGCACACGGCGATCGCATCAGGGCATGAGCCGGACGTGCTGACAAGGCTCTTCGAGGGCGAGGCCATAGGCACGCTGCTCGTCGCCCCATCCCTCCCGCTCGCCTCGCGCAAGCAGTGGCTCGCAGGCCATCTTCAGGTGGCGGGGAAGCTCGTGCTGGACGAGGGTGCAATCAGGGCGATATGCAGCGAAGGCAAGAGCCTGCTGCCGATCGGCGTGAAGCAAGTCCAGGGAGAATTCCAGCGGGGCGCCGTAATCGCCTGCGTCAGCGAAAGCGGCACGGACATCGCAAGAGGACTCGTCAACTACAGCAGCGAGGAGGCGGCGCAAATCAAGGGTCATGCAAGCCGCGAGATCGCCTCCATCCTGGGCTACGGCGGGGATGCGGAGATCGTGCACAGGGACAACCTCGTCTTGCTCTAGGCAAGCCGTCCTGCGGACAGGCAAAGCTGCCTTCCGCAACGCCTGGCCAACGCCTCGTCATGGGTGACGAGCATCAGGGTCGTGCCCCTTGCGCCATTCAAACCGAACATCAGATCGATGATCTGCGATCCCGTATCCGCATCCAGATTCCCCGTGGGCTCGTCCGCGAACAGGATCCTGGGCTGCACGACGAAGGCGCGGGCCAGCGCGACCCGCTGCTGTTCGCCGCCGGACAGATGTCTGGGCAGGTGGTGGCTGCGGTCTTGAAGACCCACTGCGACCAGGGATTCCATCGCCCGCGATTTCGCATCAGCCGCTCCCTGCAGCTCCAGGGGCAGCATCACGTTCTCGAGGGCGCTCAGGGCCGGCAGGAGCTGGAAGGACTGGAAAACGAAGCCTGAGAGTTCGCCTCTCACGCGCGCGCGTCCGTCCTCGTCCAGCCTGAAAATGTCGTGTCCGCCCAGCATCACCGTGCCGCTGCTTGGCACATCGAGGCCCGCAAGCAATGCCAGCAGGGTCGATTTTCCCGATCCGGAAGCCCCCACGATGGCGACACTTTCCCCCTCGTCCGCCGAGAAACTCACCTCCTGCAGGATCGTGAGCATCCTGTCGCCGCTTGTGACTTGCTTGCCAAGGCCTATTGCCTGCACAATTGCACTCATGAAATTTTCATCCTTCAAGGCCTTCCTGTTGCTGGCCATGTTGTGGCTGCCGGCAGCCGCGCATGCCGAAAAGTATATACTGATATTCGGCGACAGCCTTTCCGCAGGTTACGGCCTCGACATTGCGGAAAGCTGGCCTCATCTTCTGCAGCAGAAACTCGACAGCCAGGGCTTCAAGATCGTCAATGCGAGCATCAGCGGCGAGACTTCCCTGGGCGGCAGGGAGCGCATCGCAGGGCTGCTCAAGCAATACCGCCCCTCGGTCGTGATCCTCGAACTCGGCGCGAACGACGGCCTGCGCGGCTACAGGATAGAGGACACCGAGGCAAACCTCGACGCCATGCTGCAGGACATCCGCGAAGCGCACGCCCGGGCGCTGTTGGTCGGCATGAGGCTGCCGCCCAATTACGGCGCGCTTTACACCGAAAGATTCCATGCCATGTACGCGAGGCTTGCGAAAAAGCGGGGGATCAGACTCCTGCCGTTTCTGCTCGAAGGCGTGAAAGGGGACCAGTTCCAGGCCGACAACCTCCATCCTTCAGCCGACGCACAGCCGCGCATCATGGAGAACGTGCTGCAGAACCTGAAACCGCTCCTGCGCTAGCGCAGCGCGAAACCGCCGCTCGCGGAGTAGCCGATCGCGCTCATCACGCCGGCGCCGAAGCGCTTGGCCAGCCTGTCGGCTATCCCTTCTTTCACTGTGTAATCGACGACATTTTCCGCCTTGATCACATCGCGCGCGACCGACTCTACGCTGCCATAGCCATCCGCAAGCCCCATCTCCACGCCGGCCTGTCCGTTCCATACGAGCCCGCTGAAGGTGTCCGGCGTTTCCTTGAGCCTAGCCCCCCTGCCCTGCTTCACCACCGCGATGAACTGCTGGTGTATCTGCTCCAGCATCTGCTTTGCATAGGCTTCCTGGTCGGGACGCATGGCCGAGAACGGATCCAGGAATCCCTTGTTGGATCCTGCGGTCAAGAGGCGGCGCTCAACGCCGAGCTTCTCCATCGTCCCGGTGAAGCCGAAGCCGTCCATCAGCACGCCTATCGAGCCTATCAGGCTCGCCTTGTCGACGAAGATCTTGTCTGCCGCAGCCGCCACGTAATAGCCGCCTGACGCGCACACGTCGCCCACCACGACATAAAGCGGAATCGAAGGATACTTTGCGCGCAGCCTGCGGATCTCGTCGTTGATCTGGCCTGCCTGCACCGGGCTTCCGCCCGGACTGTTGATGTGGAGGATCACGCCCTTGGTGTCCTTGTCCTTGAACGCGTCCTGCAGGCTCGAAATCATGTTGTCCGCGCTCGCGGGGCTGTCGGCCGCGATCACCCCTTCCATGTCCACCAGCGCCGTGTGCTCGCCCGTGCTCAGCGCGCCGTCGTTCTTTCCTATCCATCCCATCAGCGCGAAGAACACGAGGAAGAGATAGCAAAGCGTCAGCGTCTTGAACAATATTCCCCAGTGGCGCGCGCGTCGCTGCTCCTGCACTGCCGACATCGCGAGCTTCTCCAGCACATTGCGTTCCCAGTTTTGATCCGACATATCATTCCTCAAGCATTAGTCCTAAGCGCATTCCCTGAACCAGGATCGCAGCGCCGCAAAATCGCCAACCAGCGCCAATGGATTCAGCGCAAGCAGCTCCTCTTCCGGATGCGCGCCATGGGATACGGCCACCGCATCCACGCCGGCATTTTTCGCAAGCTGCACATCGTGAGTCGTGTCGCCCACCATCAGCGTCCGTTCGGCACTGACAGCCAATTCCTCCATCAGTTCAAAAAGCATCGCGGGATGCGGCTTTGAATGGGTCCGATCCGCCGTGCGCGTCGCGTGGAAATAGCGCCTCATTCCCGTGGCATCGAGCGCCCTGCTCAATCCTGTCGCGCTCTTGCCGGTCGCTACACCCAGCGCATAGCCCTTGCCATGCAGTTCGGCAACGGTCTCCTGCGCCCCCTTGAAAAGCGGGATTTCCTGATCCTTCGCAAGAAAATGGTGGCGATACCTGTCGGCCAGCTGGCCGTACATGGATTCCGGCGCATCGGGGACCGCATGGCGCAACGCCTGCACGAGGCCAAGGCCTATCACGTGGCGCGCCGCCTCGTCGCTTGGCACCTTCAAACCCAGGTCCCTGCAGGCGGCCTGTATGGAGCCCGCGATCAACGCGGTGGAGTCCATCAGCGTGCCGTCCCAGTCGAACACGATCAAATCGTAGCGTCTGTTCATCATCACATGCAAATGGATTATGCTACCACACTCCTGCCCGACGCGCGGGGCGGGAATGAGGCATTTCAGATCACCTTGGAATACCGGGCGTGTTCGGTGCGGGTGCGCAGATAACGATCGAACACCATGCAGATGTTGCGTATCAGCATGCGCCCCTTGGGGGTGACGCCTATCCAGTCCTTCGACATCTCGAGCAGCCCTTCGCGTTCGTACTCGAGAAGCTCCCCGAGTTCTTCCGCAAAATAGCTGTCGAAGTCGATCAGATAGGCGATGTTGAAGGAAGACTTTGAAATCTCGAAGTGGCACATCAGTGCCTGAATGATCGCGCGGCGCACCAGGTCGTCCGCATTGAGCTCCATGCCGCGCATGATGGGGAGATTTCCCCGGTCTAGCGCACCGTAATATCCCTCGAGGTCGCGGTAATTCTGGCTGTAGGTGGGGCCTATCTTGCCGATGGAGCTCACGCCGAGTGCGACGAGATCGCAATCGGAATGCGTGGAATATCCCTGGAAATTGCGATGCAGCCTGCCCTGGCGCTGCGCGATCGCAAGCTCGTCTTCAGGCTTTGCAAAATGGTCCATGCCGATATATACGTAGCCTGCCGAAGTCAGCTTTTCCACAGCCATGCCCAGGATATCCAGCTTCTCTTCCGGCGCCGGCAGGTCTTCTTCGTGTATGCGCCTCTGCGGCTTGAAGAGCATCGGCATGTGCGCATAGTTGTATATCGAAAGACGGTCCGGGTCGGCTGCGATCACGCGATCCAGCGTCACGCCGAAGCCTTGCAGCGTCTGCTTTGGCAATCCGTATATCAGGTCTATGCTCACCGACTTGAAGCCGTTTTCCCGGGCGGCATGGATCACGCGCAACGTCTCCTCTTCCGACTGTATGCGGTTCACCGCGCGCTGCACATCGTCATCGAAATCCTGCACGCCCAGGCTGATACGGTTGAATCCCTCCTCGCCCAGAAGCGCGATGGTCTCGCCCCCCACCTTGCGCGGATCGATCTCGATGGAATATTCCCCGTTGTCCACCAGCCTGAAATTTTCGCGTATCGCAGCCATCACCTTCCGTATCTCTTGGTCCGACAGGAACGTCGGCGTCCCCCCGCCGAAATGCAGCTGCTCCACCGTCTGCCCTTCCTTCAGGATGGCCGTCTGCATGCGCATTTCCCGGATCAGGTAATCGACATACACGGCAGCCTTGCTCTTGTCCTTGGTGATCACCTTGTTGCAGGCGCAGTAGAAACAAAGGGTATTGCAGAAGGGGATATGGATGTAGAGCGACAGCGGGCGGCTGATGCCGCCTATCTCCCGTTTGGCAAGCCAGTGCTCATAGGATTTTGCATCGTAGGAATCGGCAAAACGATCTGCCGTGGGATAGGAGGTATAACGCGGGCCGTTCTTGTCCAGCCTGCGTATCAGATCGAGATCCAGGACCAATTGATTTCCGTTCGCCATGCGCTGCTCGCTGAAAATGATGCATTATGCCAGCCAAAACAAAAATTGAGTTTGATGTGAGTCAAAAAACATGGCATATTTTCAGGCCATACATTGACCCTAGGGTTTACAGTGCCTCCATCCAGCTCTGCCCGACTTTCCAACTGTTCGACCTGCAACCTGGCCGAGCTTTGCCTTCCGGTCGGCCTGACCGATGAAGAGATGCAAAGGCTCGACGAGCTCAACATGCAAAAGCGCAGCTATGCCCGCGGCGATTATCTGTACCGCGGCGGCGACAAGTTCCGCGCGGTATTTGCGATCAACAGGGGTGCATTCAAGACGCGCGTCCTTCATGAGGACGGGCGGGAGCAGGTCACCGGTTTCCAGATGGCCGGTGAGATCATAGGGCTCGATGCGATCAGCACGGACATGCACGACGGCGAAGCGCTGGCCCTTGAGGACAGCGTCGTCTGCGAACTCCCCTTCCACAGGCTGGAAGCCTTGAGCCGCGACATCCCTTCGCTGCAGCGGCATTTCCACAGGATCATGAGCCGCGAGATCGTGCGCGATCAGGGCATCATGCTGCTTCTGGGTTCGATGCGCTCGGAAGAACGCGTGGCAGCCTTCCTGCTCACGCTGTCACAGCGCTATGCCGCGCGCGGCCTCTCCCCGACACAGTTCCAGCTCAGCATGTCCAGACAGGACATAGGCAGCTATCTGGGACTGAAGCTCGAGACGGTCAGCCGTGCATTTTCCAATTTCCAGGAAAAGGGCATCATCGCCGTCAGGACACGCTCCATCGAAATTCTCGACCTCGCGCTCCTGCAGGCCGGGATCAACAGCTCATGCTGAGGCACAAGGGATGACAAAAGAAGACATAAGGATGATTTCCTGGACGATAGAGATATCCACCTTTGTCGTCGCCATCACCGTCGTCTATCTGATCTGGCGCATGAGCAAGCGCGCGAGCGAGAAGAAAAAACGGGATGAAGGGAGCGACAAACATGAAGGCGACAGTTGACATTCTAGGCAAACAAGTACTGGTCGAATGGAGCCCCTCTGCAGACCGCAGGCTGAAGTCCCTGACCGAGCCGCTCCTGGTCGAGATGGAACTCTACTTCAGCTGCCTCATCAGGAAGGCGGTGCGTTTCGGCGCCGATGCCAGTGCCCCGGATTTTGCAGAAGCCGCCCCGAACCTCAGGATAGGCTTTCGTCCGGTGATGACGCGCGCATGCGGCGTTGGCGATTTCACCGACGCCCCCCCGCTGACCGACTTCCCCATAGTAAGACCCGAGGCCTATGTGCCCAAGCGGATCTCGATAGACTTCAGGAGCGGGAAGTGGTCGGGAGACTTCTTCCTGAAGAACGATCCTTCGTTCTCTCCCTGATCATCCTTGTCACCGCATCGCGGATTTTGAATACGGCCTGCCTCTTGCAATCAGGATCCGCATCGTCCAGATGCACGAGCATGCTCGCATTCGCCTCGAAGAAGAGCACCCTGCCATCCTGCAGGATGCTGCAGTCGAGCCCTCCGTATTCAAGGTCCATGCGTCTTCCGATCTCGGCCACAGCGGCCGCGCCCGCAGGGCCGAACACCCCGGCCCAGTCGTGAAGGAAAGCCGCCTCCTCCGCGCGCTTCCATTCGACCGATCTCATGTCCGTGCGCCAGTAATGCACCATCCAGTCCTCGCCAATCGCGAGGTGATAGGGGTAGGGCCTGCGGTCGACGAAGATGAAGCGGTATTTCCTGTAGCAGCCTTCTGCATCCCCGAAGTCGACAAATTCGCTCAAAAGAAATCTCTCCCCCGGAGTGACCTTCATGTAATCGAAAAACTCTTCCTCGCACCTGATCAGGCAAAGATCCTTGCCGCCATGCGTGCCGGCCGCACGGATCAGAAAGGGAGGCTCAGGATGAGCCTCGCCTCTTGCCAGCCGGCGCATATCGGGCACCCTCAATCCCTCGATGTCTCCGAACAGTTTCGGCGCATGGTATCTTCCGGTCCGGGCGACGCCATCCGGGGAATTCAAAAGCGGCCTACCCAGTTTTCCGGAAAGATCCTTCACCGCCTCGAATTGTCCTCCGCTCATTTCGGCATCGCCCAGCGCATTGAAGATCAGGTCGACATCCGCCAGATCGTCCCATGAGACTTCCCCAAGCGGCGCATCTTCCCGATCGGGGGAAAGCATCACGAGCGTGAGTCTCGCAAACAGCGACTCATCGAATAGCCATCTTGTGGGCACATGGCTTGCTCCGACAGCTCCCAGAACCAGTATGGTCGCCTCGGGGTTTTCAGGCCCCTCCCTGATCTCGAGCCCCTGCATGCGGGCAAGGCCGTTCAGCAATTCGAGCGCCTCGCTATTGCGGCCCTGCCTTTGCATGACCTTTGCAAGCTGTTCCATCGCTCCCGCATGTTGCGGATCCGCATCGAGAATGGCAAGACTGGCCTTTTCCGAGAGGGCGGGATTCCCGGCCTCATATGCGGCGGCGGCCAGATTGAGCAGGATGGAGATGCGCCTATTAGCGTCATTCGTGTGTTCAAGCGCCCGAAGATGCGCATCGCATGCCTGGCTGTAGCGCCCGCAGTCGTAAAGCACGACCCCGAGGTTGTCGTGAGCCATCGCAAATCCCGGGTCGATTTCCAGCGCGCGCCGCAACGAGGCAAGGGCGTCCTCGAACTTGCCCAAGCGATGCAACGATACGGCGAGATCGTTATGGGCGGGCGCGAAATCGGGCTTGCTCCCTGCGGCCTTTCGCAGAAGCTGGACTGCTTCGATGTCGTTTGCGCGGATCTGCATCAGCCTGCCCAGATTGTGCAGCGCGTGGTGATGCCCGGGATCGGCCTCGAGCATCCTGGTAAAAAGCGCTTGGGCCTCGTCCATGCGCTGGGTGTCCATGAGCATCATGCCCAGCATCGACATCGCCCGAAGATCCTTGGGATCAGCCTCGAGCATCCGTCTGTAGAGCGCTTCCGCCTCCGACAGTCTGCCCGCCAGATGATGCGCATGGGCGAGCCTGAAATCCTCATGCATGGTGCATCTCGCGCTTTTCCAGGGAATTTAGCAGCATCAGAACCAGCGTTCCTGCCAGCATGAAGCCCGCCGCGAGATATAGGCCCGACGCATAGCTCCCCAGCCGCACGGCCAGCGCTCCGGTGATCGCAGGGCCCAGTATCTGTGCCGCCCCGTACGAGAGCGTCATCTTCCCCATCATCTTGGCAGGTCGCGTCGGATAGTATTGCCCCGCCATCGTGAGCACCAGGCTCACGATTCCCATCACCGTGCCGCCAAAGAGCAGCGCGCCTGCGATCGCGGCGTTCATCCCGCCGGAAAACACCGGCATCAGTATCCCGATGACCTGAAGCAGAGACGCCAAAATCAGCGCATTGAGCTTGCCCGTGCGGCGCGCGATCAGATCCCAGGCGATGCAGGAAGGTGCGGCCGCCAGCCCGATCACGAGGAACACCAGTGTCCCCTTCCCCTGCAGCCCCGGCATGTGATCGACGATGGCGACGATGAAGGTCGCGCTCACCACATAGCCTATGCCTGCGCAAAAATAGGCGAGCATGAATAGCCTCAGGAACAGATTGCCAGGCGGCCTGTCCTCCATCTTCTGCCCTGTGCTTGTTACTTGGCTGGCGTCCGGGGGAGGCAGCCAGCGCAGCGCCGGAACCGCCAGCAATGCGCCAAGGAGCGTCAGCGCAAACCACTGCTCCCGCCAGTCGAGTTCGTGTCCCATCAGGTAAACCGCTGCAGCAGCGATCGCGATGCCAAGGCCTATGCCGGAGAAATGAAGTCCCAGTTCGCTTCTGTGATGGTGCCTGATCAGCCAGTTCAGTATGAGGCCGCTGCCCAGCAAAAGCGAGGCTGCGCTGCTCAAACCCGCAACGAAGCGGGACAGCGCCCATAGCGAAAAATCCGTGCTCAGTCCCATCATCGCGGTAGTCAGGACGGCCAGCACCATGCCGATGCGATAGAGGCGATCCTTGAGCGCCATGTCGCTGATCAGCGATGCGATCAGGGCACCGCACAAATATCCGACGTAATTGATCGCGGCAAGCCAGCCCGCCTCCGCAACCCCAAGCCCCGCCTGCTGCTGCATCAGCGGCAATAGCGGCGTATAGGCAAAGCGCGCGATGCCAAGCGCCAGAACGATACTGAATATGCCTGCGCTCAACACCCTGGTCCGCTGATCCATGAGGTCTCAGCCTCCGCCATTGCTGCGCATCTTTTTGCGATATGCAGCGTTATCCAGTATCGCGCGCCGCTCGGCATCATCCGCCTCGCTCCAGCGCATGATTTCTTCGACAGAACGGAAACACCCAAGACAGATGTCGCTATCGTCCAGACAGCAGTTGCGCACGCAGGGGGAACGCACGAAATCATCCTCCCCCATGCCGTCTACCGCACGAACAGCCATACGGTCAGGACGAAGCCCACGATCACCACGAAGATGCGCAGGATTTTCTCGGGAAGCCTGTAAACCAGCCAGTTACCGGCGAAGCCGCCTCCCACCCCGCCCAGCGCGAGCGCCAGGGTCGCAATCCAGTCCACCTGGCTTGAAAAGACGAAAAGCAGCACGGCGGATGCATTCATCGCCATCGCCAGGATGTTCTTGGTCGCAGTCGCCATGCGCACGTCCTGTCCGGACATGATCAGCGTGGCCAGCATCAGGAATCCTATGCCGCCGCCGAAATAGCCCCCATAGATCGCGATGCAGAACTGGATTGCCGCAACCATAGCCGTCGACATGGATGCTGCCGCATGCAAGGGCTTTTTCCTGAAGCTGCCCCAGGCGAAGACGCTGGTCGCAAAAAGAACCAGCCAGGGCACGAGGCGCGTAAAGAAGCTTACAGGCGTAATGAGCAGAAGCACCGCGCCCAGAAGCCCTCCTGCTATGCTCAGGAAAAAAAGCTTCTCGAGGCTCAGTTCCCCCACTCCCCCTCCCAGCCTTCTGCCCCCCAGAGACGAGGTGATCTGGTTAGGAAACATCGCCACCGTGGAGGTGATGTTGGCGGCAAGCGGATTCAGCCCTCCTGCGAGCATCAGCGTCGGAAAGGTGATGAAGGAGCCGCCTCCAGCAAGGGTATTCTGGATGCCGGCATAAAATCCGGCAAAGGCGATCAGCAAAAGCATTTCCATTTGATGCATCTATTCACCATTCGTATGGATCATTCATGAAGAGAGCGAAACAAGGTATCGCCTCCAGTCGAAACAGGGGCCCGGATCGGTCTTGCGGCCAGGCGCTATGTCGCTGTGGCCCGCGATTCCCTTGATCAGAAACGCCCTGCGCAACGCGATCGTCAGATCGCGCAGCGCCTCGTATTGCGCATCCGTGAAAGGCACGAAATCGCTACCCTCGAGCTCGATGCCTATCGAAAAATCGTTGCAGCGTTCGCGCCCCTGCCAGATCGACAAACCGGCATGCCAGGCGCGATCGAGGACGGACACGAACTGTATCAGATGGCCGTCGCGGCGTATGAAAAAATGCGACGACACCCGTCCTTCCGGTATGGTTTCATAGTAGGGATGCTCTTTGCGATCCAGCGAGTTGGTGAAGAGGCGCGCAACGCCATCCCCTCCGAACTCGCCAGGCGGCAGGCTGATGTTGTGTATCACGAGCAGTTCTATGCCGCCTTCGCGCCTGTCGAAATTGGGCGACGGGATGCGCATTGCATCCGACACCCATCCATCCGGATCAATCCGCATCTTCCGTCCCGTCAGGGCTTTTGATGCCCAGCCTCTCCATGCGGTAACGTATGGTGCGGAATGTCAGCCCCAGCAGTTTTGCGGCTGCCGTCCTGTTGAAACCCGTCTTGTGCAATGCCTCGAGCAAGGCCTCCTTCTCGACCCTGTCGAGGTATTCGGGCAACGGATATTTTTCGCCCATCTCGACCGCGTCCTGCTGGGCGCGCTCGGCAGGCAACAGATGCAGATCCTGCTCCTCGATCACATCTCCCGAACAAAGCGCGAGGGCGCGCTCGATGATGTTCTCGAGCTCGCGCACGTTGCCCGGGAAATTGTAGTTCTTGAGCGCGGCAAGCGCCCCTTCTGTAAACCTGACCGGTGATCCGGCGCTTAACTGATCCAGCTTCTGCTGTGCGATCTGGGGAATGTCCTCGCGCAATTCGCGCAGCGCCGGCATCTGTATCGGAATCACGTTGAGCCTGTAAAAGAGATCCTGGCGGAACTGCCCCTGCTTCACGCGTTCGGCAAGATCGATGTGGGTCGCGCTGATGATGCGCACGTCAACCGGCTCCTCGGCCGTCGCACCCACCTTGCGCACCCGCTTCTCCTGTATCGCGCGCAACAGCTTGACCTGCATCGTCAGCGGAAGATCTGCCACCTCGTCCAGAAACAGGGTGCCGCCGTTTGCAGCCTGGAACAGACCTTCCTTGTCCTTGTCGGCGCCGGTGAACGAACCCTTCTTGTAACCGAAGAATTCGCTTTCCATCAGGTTTTCGGGTATCGCGCCGCAGTTCACGGACACCATGGGCTGGTCGCGTCGCGCTCCGCTTTGCACGATCAGGCGCGCTGCCAGCTCCTTTCCGCTGCCGGACTCGCCGCTGATATGCACTGGCGCCTGGCTGCGCGCGACCTTCTCTATCAGGTCCCGCACCTTCTGCATCGCGGCTGCACGCCCAAGGAGCAGTTGCCTGGTGTCGTCTGCAGGTTCAGCATGGGGAAGGCTCAACGCGGACTTCACGAGGCTGCGCAGCTGTTCCAGGGAAAGCGGCTTTGCCAGATAGTCGAATGCGCCCGCCTTGAGCACCGTGATCGCATTTTCCATGTTGCCGTGAGCCGTGATCACCGCCACCGGCAAATCCATCCTTTTCGCCGTGATGTATCTCACGACTTCAAGGCCGTCTCCATCGGGCATGCGCATGTCCGTCAGGCAAAGGTCATAGCGCTTCTCCGCCAGAAGGCGGACCGCCTCGCGCACACCGCGTGCCTTGTCCACCTTGAGCCCCATGCCGGTGAGCGTCATCTCCAGGAGTTCCAGTATGTCGGGTTCGTCGTCAACCAGCAGAACGACCCTGTCAGCCGCCTTCATCTTATCCGCCATGTTCGCGTTCCGGTCTCTTCATGTATCTTCTCTCGCCAAAGGTGATGCGAAAACATGCCCCCTGCTTGACTTCCCTGTGCTCCGCATCGACATATTCGAGCCATGCCCCGTTGGCATCGCAAAGTTCCTTCGCGATGTAAAGCCCCAATCCCGTCCCCTGCTCGGCCGTTGTGAAGAAAGGCTCGAACAACCGTGCAAGGTGTTCCGGCAGGACGCCTGGTCCGTCATCCTGCACTTCCAGAATCACGCGTCCGCGTTCGATGCCGGTTGCAAGCGCAAGGCTGCCTGCCTGGCGCTTCCCATAATACAGGGCATTGCGGCACAGATTCCACAGCACCTGACGGAAATGCCCGCGATCGAAAGTGACCACGCCCACCTGCCCTGCCTTCAGCACCACCACGCCCTGTTCGATGCGCTCGGCCTGGGAAAACTCATCAGCGAATCCCGGAAGCAGGGCTGCCAGATCGAAGGCCTCGGGCCTTGCCCGGTCCCGCCGGTTGAGTTGCATCACGTCCTCGACGATGCGGTTGATCCGCTGCGTGTTCTCCTTGATGAGCTGGAGCAGCCTCTCCTGCCTTGCATCATGCGTCTCCTCCTGCAGAAGCTCCGTCGCATAGCTGATCGCGGAGAGCGGGTTTCTCACCTCATGCGCCAGATTCGCAGTCAGCCTGCCCAGCGCTGCAAGCTTGATCTGCTGCGCTTCGGCCTGCACATGCCTCATGTCTTCCATGAAGATCACCGCCCCCTGGGACGCCTGGCGTTCCACCCCCACGAAGCGCAGCCTTGCCTGCAACCCGCCGTCAAGCTGCAGCGTCTCGCGTCCGCTCAAGGCATCGCGCCGCCACTTCTCGTACTGCTCATGAAGCAGGGGGAAGGTTGCGGACAGCAGGCTGCCGGACATGCCGGGATTGTGCAGCATCTGTGCCGCGCTCGGGTTCATCTGCAGTATCCTGTCGTGTTCGTCCAGAACCAGCACCCCATCCTGCATGTCGCGCATCACGAGGCGGTTTGCTTCGGCCATGCCGATCAGGTCCCTGCCGCGGCGCTGGGCCAGATTCTGATTCTCGAGCGCATAGCGGGCGAGCTTGTGGGCAAGGCTGGCAGCTGCAAAATACGCCATGCACAGAAAGCCTACCTGTATGTATTCGGCCGAAGGTGCGCCGTCATAGAGCACCGCATAGGCATGCTCCAGCAGCACTGCAATGCTGGCCAGCGCCGCGAAGAAAAGCATCACCCTTCCGCTGCTGATCATGCCCGCCACCGCCAGCGATACCATCAGGAGCAGGCCCACGCTGCTGAGCACGCCTCCGCTTGCATAACCCATCACGGTGAGCGCTGCTATGTCGCTGCCCACCTGTACTGCAAGCTGCCATGAAAATCCCGCCCAGCGCTTTTGCAAAAGCATGAAAGACAGCAGCACGCTCAACGCGTAAAACCATGCCGTGACCTCGAAAAGCCTGCCCCTTTCCTCTCCGTACAGCGTATGGACGTCAGAGACCCAGAGCAGGGCCAGGATGAATGCCGCCAGCGCGAAACGGTAAAGATTGAAGTAATTCAGCGAACGCCACAATTCGCTGGGCGTGTGATCGAGAGCCTGCGCTTTCGCCATCGCGTCACCTATGCCCGATAGGCATCGCGGTGGGCAGCGCTGCAGAAGTGAAGATCGCCATCGCGCACGCTCTCGCTCACGGGCAGATGGATGCCGCAATGCGCGCAGCGCACCATGTCTTCAGGCTCGGGTTTTGCGCTTGTATCCTTGCGGTAGGACTTGAGCAGCAGATAGACCAGCGCCGCAATCGCAAACAAAAAAATCAGACGACTCATCAAGACTCCGATACTGAATGGTCGGGGTGAGAGGATTCGAACCTCCGGCTTCTACGTCCCGAACGTAGCACTCTACCAGGCTGAGCTACACCCCGTTGTCAGTATTGCCTCGTGGCAGCAAAGTGGGCTAATTCTATCAGGCATTGCTTGTACTTTGAACCAGGCCAGCCGGAAATCTCTGCACAGGCCAGCTCCACTTCGTTCATCGCCTGTCTTCTGGTGAAGTCCAGCGCGCCCGTCGAATGTATGATCTCGAGCACCTCGGAAAATCTCCCGACATCCCCCTCTTCGATCGCTGCGCGCACCACACCCGCCTGCTCGGGCGATCCGTGCTGCATCGCGTAAATCAGAGGAAGCGTGGGTTTCCCCTCGCTGAGATCATCCCCCAGATGCTTGCCCGTTTCCTCCTCATCCGCGGAATAGTCGAGCACATCGTCGATCAGCTGGAACGCCGTTCCGAGATGCATGCCATACGCCGCCGCCTGGGCTTCCGCCTTTTCGTCGGCCCTGCCGAGTATCGCGCCCAGCCGCATTGCAGCCTCGAAGAGCTTGGCCGTCTTGTAGTGGATCACGCGCATGTAATTTTCAGCATCCACATCCGCATTGTTGCAATTCAGAAGCTGCAGGACTTCGCCTTCTGCAATCACGTTGGTCGCATCCGCCAGCACCTGCATCACGCGCATCTGCCCCACCTCGACCATCATCTGGAAAGCGCGCGAATAAAGGAAGTCGCCGACCAGCACCGAGGCAGCATTGCCAAAAAGCGCATTGGCCGTCTCGCGTCCGCGACGCAGGTCCGACTCATCGACCACATCGTCGTGCAACAGGGTCGCGGTGTGGATGAATTCGACCACCGCAGCCAGATCGTGATGGCGGGTGCCGGAATAGGAAAAGGCATGGGAGGACAGCACCACGAGCGCCGGGCGCAGGCGCTTGCCGCCACTGTTGATGATGTATTCGCCGACCTGATTCACAAGCAGCACTTCAGAGCGCAGACGGTCGCGTATGACCTTGTCGACCGCCTTCATGTCATCGGCAAGCAGCTGGTTGAAATTATCTAGAAACATTTCCTTATCCACTGACGATCAATCCGGTATTCTCGCACAACATTGCATTTCAGGCTCTGCGTTCGCTGCGATAAAGGTGCAAGCCGATCAGCATGCCGACCGCGCACAATGCCAGCACGTAATGAGCAGGCGCCAGGGCATCCACGGGCAACAGCAGGCTCACCAGAACGGGCGTCAGGCCGCCAAACACGGCATAGGCGACATTGTAGGAAAACGAGAGTCCGGAAAATCTCACCTCGGGCGGGAAGGCGCGCACGGCCACACTCGGCACCACCCCGATCACCCCGACGAAGAATCCGCACAGCCCATACAGCGCATCTATGTTTTCAGGGGTGACGGAACGGTAGAACAGCATCGCCGTCGCACCCAGCGCTGCCGAACCTCCCGTCAGCACGCGCCCCGCGCCCATGCGATCGGCCAGTGCGCCGAAAAACATGCAGCCCACGCTCAATGCCAGCGTCGCGATGCTGCCCGCCTTCAATGCGACCACAGGCGGGATGGCATAAAGCTTCTGAACCAGCACCGGGGTCATCAATATCATCACCACGATCGCGGCGGACAGGAGCCAGGTCATCATGATGGTCAGGAAGACGCTCGCGCGGTGATCCCTGACGACGGCCTTCAATGGAAGCTCGGAAGCCAGCTTCTGCCTTTCCTGCATCTCCCTGAACACCGGTGTTTCGTGCAGCCACTGCCTCAGCCATACGGATATCAGGCCAAACAGCCCGCCGAGGATGAAGGGCGCGCGCCATCCGCTTCTAAGCAGCTCTTCGGCAGAATAATGCTGATTGACAAAGGTTGCGACGAGAGAGCCGAGCAGGATGCCCCCGGTCAACCCTGCGGTCAGTATGCCGCAGGCAAGGCCTACATGGCGCGCTTCGACATGCTCCGAGACGAACACCCATGCGCCGGGCACCTCCCCTCCTATCGCGGCACCCTGCAGTATGCGCAAAAGCAGGAGAGAAAGAGGAGCCCAGATGCCGATCGCCGCATAGGTTGGCAGAAGGCCGATCAAAAGCGTAGGCAGGGACATCAGGAGTATGCTCAGCATGAACATCTGCTTCCTCCCCAGCGTGTCGCCGAAGTGGGCCATCACGATCCCGCCCAGCGGACGCGCGAGATAGCCTGCCGCAAAGATGCCGAAGGTCTGCAGCTGCCTCAGCCAGTCCGGCATGTCGTGGGGAAAGAAAAGCTTTCCTATCACCGCCGCGAAAAACACGAAGATGACGAAATCGTAGAATTCCAGCGCGCCACCCAGCGCGGACAGGATCAGTGTACGGTAATCGTTGCGGCCAAGCGCCATCCCTCCCCCGCATCAGACCTGAGGGTGGGCGCGCTCGGCATTGCTGCAGAGCTTGTTCAGCGCATCGAGATAAGCCTTGGCGGAAGCCACCACGATATCGGTGTCGGCACCCTGCCCGTTCACGATGCGGCCGCCCTTGGCAAGACGGACCGTGACTTCGCCCTGCGCATCCGTGCCGCTCGTGATGTTGTTCACCGAATAGAGCTGAAGCTCCGTGCCGCTGTCCACGATCTTCTCGATCGCCTTGAAGGCCGCATCCACGGGCCCGCCGCCCTGCATTTCCGCATCGAATTGCTTTTCACCGATGTTCATTACCACCTTGGCCACGGGCAGAATGCCGGTCTCGCTGTGCGCCCTCAAGTAAACCAGACGATAGTGCTCGTTGATGTGCTCCACCGTCTCCTCGCTGGCCAGCGCCTGCAGGTCTTCGTCGAAGATCTCGCTCTTCCTGTCCGCCAGTTCCTTGAAGCGCTGAAAGGCTGCGTTGAACGCCTCCTCGTTCGGGAATTCGATGTTGAGTTCGGCAAAGCGCGAGCGCAAGGCATTGCGTCCTGAGAGCTTGCCGAGCGTGAGCTTGTTCGCATTCCAGCCGACGTCCTCGGCCCGCATGATCTCGTAGGTCTCGCGATGCTTGAGTATTCCGTCCTGGTGTATGCCGGACTCGTGGGCAAACGCATTCGCCCCCACGATCGCCTTGTTGGGCTGCACGGGATAACCCGTGATGCTGGAAACCAGCTTCGAGGTCGCGACAATCTGCGTGGTGTCGATGCGCGTGTCGAGATTGAACACATCGCGGCGCGTCTTCACCGCCATCACGACCTCCTCCAAGGAGGCATTGCCGGCCCGCTCGCCAAGGCCGTTGATGGTGCACTCGACCTGGCGCGCACCGTTCATCACCGCCGAAAGGGAATTGGCCACAGCAAGCCCCAGGTCGTTGTGGCAGTGCGTGGACCAGATCACCCTGTCGGAACCCGGCACCCTCTCGATCAGCTGCCTGATGCGCTCCCCCCATGCGGCGGGTATCGAATAGCCTACCGTATCGGGAACGTTCAGGGTCCTGGCGCCCGCCTTGATCACCTCCGTGAAAACGCGCACCAGGAAATCCATCTCCGAGCGCACCGCATCCTCTGCGGAAAATTCGACGTCGTCCGTGTATTCCAGGGCCCATCTGACGGCAGCGACCGCGCGCTCGACAACCTCTTCCTCGTTCATGCGCAGCTTGTGCTTCATGTGGATCGGGCTGGTCGCGATGAAGGTGTGGATGCGCCCGGATTTCGCGGGCTTGATCGCCTCTCCCGCGCGCCTCACATCGTTCTCGCTGGCGCGCGCAAGGGAACAGACCGTGGAATCCCTGACCGTCTCGGCAATCGCCTTCACCGCATCGAAATCTCCCGGACTCGCCGCGGCAAAACCCGCCTCGATCACGTCGACGCCGAGCTTCTCGAGCTGGCGCGCGATGCGTATCTTCTTCTCCCGGGTCATGGATGCGCCCGGGCTTTGTTCGCCGTCACGCAAGGTCGTGTCAAAGATGATCAATTTTTCTGCCATGAAAAACTCCGTGGATGTTGGTGCCGCAGCAATGCACGAGCTCAGGATCTTGCGCGCTGGCGCATTGCCCAGAGCGCGAACCCCGACAGCGAATAGCAAAGAAACAAGCCAAACAACACGATGGGCGGATCGCTCGAGATCAGCACGAAGAACAGCGCGATCAGAAAGATCACCAGAAACGGCACGCTCTTTCTCATGTTGATGGTCTTGAAACTGTAAAAGGGCAGATTGCTGACCATGTTGAGGCCCGCGAACACGGTCAGCACCGCTGCATACCAGCGCAAAGACTCCCCGTCGAATCCGGAATCCAGCATCACCCAGACGAAACCCGCAACCAGCGCCGCGGCCGCCGGGCTTGGCAAACCCTGGAAATAGCGCTTGTCGACCACATCCATGTTGGTGTTGAACCGCGCAAGGCGCAATGCGGTCGCCACGCAGTAGATGAAGGCAGCAAACCAGCCCCATTTCCCGAGGCTCTTCAACGCCCATTCGTAGACGACTAGGGACGGCGCAACGCCGAATGAAACCATGTCGGACAGGCTGTCGTACTCCGCGCCGAATTCGCTCTGGGTATGCGTCATGCGCGCCACGCGGCCATCCAGCCCGTCGAGCACCATCGCGATGAAGATCGCGACTGCGGCATGCTCGAATCTGCCGTTCATCGCCTGCACGATCGCGTAGAATCCTGCAAACAGCGCGCCCGTGGTGAAAAGGTTGGGCAGCAGATAGATGCCGCGACGGCGCAGATTCATCGGTTTGTTGTATTCGTCCATGGCACCAGATTAACCGTTTTGTGCCAGCACCGCCAGTATCGTCGTCGTGGCCGCGACCTTGTCGCCTATGCTCACCTTAACATGCGCTGTCAGCGGAAGATACACGTCCACGCGCGAGCCGAAACGGATGAAGCCATAGCGCTGGCCGCGCTTAAGCTCATCGCCCTGTTTCACATAACAAAGAATGCGCCTGGCGATCAGCCCGGCGACCTGCACGAATGTCACGGTCTGGTTGTCGCGGGTCTTCAGGACGATCGCATTGCGTTCGTTTTCCAAGGATGCCTTGTCGAGATCCGCATTGAAAAACTTGCCCGGAAAATACTGGATCTTCTCTATCCTGCCATCGACAGGACTGCGGTTGGAATGAACATTGAACACGTTCATGAACACGCTCACAAGAATCGCATCGCGCTGCCCGTACGGGTCCTGCGAACGCTCCACCTTGATCACGCGTCCGTCCGCGGGAGAAAGCACGATGCCCTCGCCTTCGGGAATGTCGCGGGCCGGATCCCGGAAGAATTGCAGCACGAAGAGCGCGATGAGCCAGACCAGAAACGCGGCTATGCCGCCCACAAAATAGGAGGTCAGGAAGGCGATGGCCACGATGCCGGCCAGATAGGGCCAGCCCTCTCGGGCAATGATGGGATGGGGATATTGATTCATAGAATGGCGGATCGGGGACTGAGGAACGAGCCGTTGCCCGATCCTCAATCCCGGGTCCCATTAGTTCTTGGATTGGTCGACCAGCTTGTTCTTGCCGATCCAGGGCATCATCGCGCGCAGCTGCGAACCCACCACCTCGATCGGGTGAGCCGCATTCAGGCGGCGGCGTGCCGTCATCTCGGGATAGTTGGTGCGCCCCTCGAGGATGAACTGTTTGGCATAGTTGCCGTTCTGTATGTTGGCGAGGCAATCCTTCATCGCGGCCCTGGCCTGATCGGCAATCACGCGCTGTCCCGTGACATATTCGCCGTATTCCGCATTGTTGGAAATCGAATAGTTCATGTTTGCGATTCCGCCTTCATACATCAGGTCGACGATCAGCTTCAGCTCGTGCAAGCACTCGAAGTAGGCCATCTCGGGCGCATAGCCCGCTTCGGTCAGCGTCTCGAAACCCGCCTTGACGAGTTCGACCGCGCCGCCGCAAAGCACTGCCTGCTCGCCGAAAAGATCGGTCTCGGTCTCTTCGCGGAAGCTCGTTTCGATCACGCCGCCCTTGGTGCCGCCATTGGCTGCTGCATAGGAAAGCGCGATGTCGCGCGCCTTGCCCGACTTGTCCTGATAGACCGCGATCAGGCTGGGCACGCCGCCACCCTTCAGGTATTCGGAGCGCACCGTGTGTCCCGGTCCCTTTGGGGCCACCATGATCACGTCGAGATCCTTGCGCGGCACCACCTGGTTGTAATGCACGTTGAAGCCGTGCGCGAAGGCAAGTGCGGCGCCGGACTTCATGTTGGGTTCCACATCGCGGTGGTAAACCTCCGGAATGTTCTCGTCGGGCAACAGTATCATCACCACATCCGCCGCCTTCACCGCCTCGGCCACTTCGGCAACCCTGAGGCCGGCACCTTCCGCCTTCGCCCAGGAGGCGCCACCACGGCGCAAGCCCACGGTCACATTCACGCCGGAATCACGCAGATTCTGCGCATGCGCATGGCCCTGGGAACCGTAACCCACGATGGTCACCTGCTTGCCCTTGATCAGGGAGAGGTCTGCGTCTTTGTCGTAATAAACTTTCATGTTGCCCTTTCAAATAAAAAATTAAGATTCATCGCGTCGCGCGCAGGCGACCTTCAAAGCTTCAGCATCCTGTTGCCGCGGCCTATCCCCGATGCGCCGGTTCGCACCGTCTCCAGGATCAGGTCGCGTCCGATGGCGTCCAGAAAGCTGTCGAGCTTGGTGCCCGAACCCGTCAGCTCTATGGTGTAGGTATGGTCGGACACATCCAGTATGCGGCCGCGGAATATGTCCGTCATGCGCTTCAATTCCTCGCGGGCATCCCCCTCCGCGCGCGTCTTGACCAGCATCAGTTCGCGCTCGATGTGCTCGCCTTCGCTGAGATCCATCACCGACACCACGTCGATCAGCTTGTTCAACTGCTTGGTGATCTGTTCTATCACCGCATCCGATCCGCTGGTGACGATGGTCATGCGCGACAGGGTTGCCTCTTCGGTGGGTGCGACCGTCAGGGATTCGATATTATACCCTCTGGCCGAGAAAAGCCCCGCAACGCGGGAAAGCGCGCCCGCCTCGTTTTCCATCAGCAAAGAAATGATATGGCGCATCACAGATCCTCCGACAACACGACTTCAGACAACCCCTTGCCACCCGGCACCATCGGGTAGACGTTCTCGGCCGGATCGGTGCGGAAATCCATGAACACCAGATCGTTCTTACGCGCGAAGGCTTCCCTGATCGCGGGTTCGACATCGGAAGGCTTTTCGATCAGCATGCCGACATGCCCGTATGCCTCGGCCAGTTTCACAAAGTCCGGCAGCGCATCCATGTAGGACTCCGAAAAACGGTTGCCGTGGAAGAACTGCTGCCACTGGCGCACCATGCCGAGATACCGGTTGTTCAAGGAAAGCACCTTGATGGGCAGACGGTACTGGCGGCAGGTGGAAAGCTCCTGGATGTTCATCTGTATACTGCCCTCCCCCGTCACGCAGGCGACCGTCGCATCCGGATGCATGAACTGCACGCCCATCGCGGCCGGCAATCCGAAACCCATGGTGCCCAGACCGCCCGAATTGATCCAGCGGCGGGGCTGATTGAACTTGTAGTACTGCGCCGCCCACATCTGGTGCTGACCGACGTCCGACGTGACATAGGCATCTCCGCCCGTGACCTTGTAGAGCGTCTCGATGACGAATTGCGGCTTGATGATCTCGTCCGAATTCCTGTAGCGCAATTCGCCGCCGAATTCGCGCCATTCCCCGATCTGCTTCCACCAGTCGGAAATATCGCAGGTCTTCCTGCCGCTTCTTCGCAGCACATCCAGCAGCTGGCCCAGCACCAGCTTCAGGTCGCCGACGATGGGCACGTCCACCTTGACCCGCTTGGCGATCGAGGAAGGGTCTATGTCGATGTGGATGATCTTGCGCGGGTTCTGCGCGAAATGCTCGACATTGCCGACCACGCGGTCGTCGAAGCGCGCGCCTATCGCGATCAGCACATCGCAATGCTGCATCGCCATGTTCGCCTCGTAGGTGCCGTGCATGCCGGGCATTCCGACGAACTGCCTGTCGGTCGAGGGATATCCGCCCAATCCCATCAGCGTGTTGGTGCAGGGGAATCCCGTCAGTCTCACGAGCTCCGTGAGCTGGGCTGCGGAATCGGACAGCACCACGCCGCCGCCTGCATAGACCATGGGGCGGCGGGCTTCCAGCAGCAATTCTGCAGCCTTCCTGACCTGCTCGATGTCGCCTTCCCCTTGCGGATGATAGGCGCGTATCGAGATGCTTTCAGGATAGGAGAAACCGCATTTCTGATTGGAGATATCCTTGGGTATGTCCACAAGGACCGGGCCTGGCCGGCCGGACTTTGCAAGGTAGAAGGCCTTCTTGATGGTGGGCGCGATGTCCTTGACGTCCTTGACCAGGAAATTGTGCTTGACGCATGGGCGCGTGATGCCGACCGAGTCGACCTCCTGGAAGGCATCCTCGCCTATGGCATGGGTCGGAACCTGACCGCTGATCACGACCATGGGAATGGAGTCCATGTATGCAGTCGCAATGCCGGTCACCGCATTGGTGATTCCGGGGCCCGATGTCACGAGCACCACGCCGACCTTGTCGGAACACCGCGCATAGCCATCGGCGGCATGCACAGCAGCCTGCTCGTGGCGCACAAGGATGTGCTTGACCTTTTCCTGCTGGAAAAGCGCATCGTAAATATGCAGAACCGCGCCGCCAGGATAGCCGAATACGAATTCAACCCCTTCTTCCTGCAAACAACGGATGGTTATTTCCGCGCCGCTCAACTCCATGATCAATACCTTCATATTCTAAAAGAGCACAGTAAGATAAAGGCAGACGGCTGTTTGGTCAACCCGCACGCCATGCATACCCGCATGGTTCATGGCAGAATTTGCAGCAATTTGCTAGAATTTGCCGGAGCGAAGGAGAGAAAACTGGCAACCCAGGCCGAACTGAACGATTTTCTTGGCGGAATTGAGCGTCGCGCATACAAACACGCGATGTTTGCGATGCAGGACAGCCATGCAGCCCTCGATGTCGTGCAGGATGCGATGATCAAGCTGGCAGAGAAATATGGCGACAAGCCACCTGAAGAACTGCCCCTGCTGTTCCACCGCATCCTGCAAAATACCATACGCGATCACTGCAGGCGCCAGAAGGTCAGAGGCAACTGGTTCACGCTGTTTTCCGCATTCACCGGAAAACGCGAGGAAGAGGAATTCGATCCGCTGGACACGCTCCAGGACAACGACAATCAGAGCGTACCCCTGATGCCTGAAAAAGCCCTGGAACAAGACCAGATCATCTCGAAAATAGAAGAGGCGCTGGAGAATCTGCCTGCACGTCAACGCGAAGCCTTTCTGCTGCGTTACTGGGATGGACTGGATACGGCGGAAACGGCAAAAGCAATGGGCTGCACGGAAGGCAGCGTTAAAACCCACTGTTCGCGGGCGAACCACGCATTGTCAGCAATGCTCGCCGCAATAGGAGTGAATCTATCATGACAAATCAACCAGACAATCGCATCGACCACGGACGGATCGCTGCCCTGCTCACGCAAAGCGCCCAGCATCTGGACGCAGAAATCGTGTCTGCGCTGGATGAAAGCCGCTCGCTCGCGCTGCAGCGGCAGCGCGCCAGCGATCCCGCATTCTCCCTCATCGGATTCGGCCACAAAGCCCACGATCTGCTTCCCCATCGAACCCACCAATGGGTGCTGGCAGCCATCGTGCTGCTGGTGATTGTCACAGGTACCGCCGTATTCTGGAACAGCCTGCAGGAGCGCCAGAATCCGGATCTGGCCATACTGACCGGGGACATGCCGATGGACGCGTATGTCGACAAATAACGCATGAGAACGCTATTCATCGCCGCTTTCTGCTTTTTCGCCCCCCTGGCAGCAGCCGAACCCTGGAGCTCGCTTCCGCCGGCCGAACAGGCGGCATTGGCCCCCATCCAGACACAGTGGGGCAGCCTGCCTGAAAAGGCCCAGCACAACTTCCGCCATCTGGCCCAGCAGTATCCCAAATTGACCCCGGATCAGAAGAGGCGATTCTCTAACAGGCTCGCCAGATGGGCCAGCCTGACCCCCGAGCAGCGCCAGGCGGCACGAGAAAAATACCGCGCCTTCAGCCATATACCCAAGGAAGAGCGCGAGAAGATCAAAGAGCAGGCAAAGCAAAAACACGCCGCAACGATGCAGCAACCCGCCAGCGGCGTGCCCGAAGTCAATGCAAGGCCCTGAGCGGGCTGTCTTCCCTGATCCTCGGCATCATGCCCACGTCAGGCTGCCTGTCGGTATGGCGCCGCGACCGGTTGCAAAGATCGACCAGGATGCGGTTGTAATTCTGTTCCGCCAGGTCCCGCGATGCAAAGAGCTTCTCACGCTGCACCCTCGCATCGGGGAACCACAGGCCTTCGCATGTATATGCCTTCAGATTGGTGATGCCGCTGTCCAGCTCCCTGGTATCGACATAAACCGGCCCGTCGAATGTATAGAGTTCAACAAGATTTGGCATGATACCTCCCCGCGCTTCAAAACATGAATGTGACCACCGGATGAAGATAAAGTTGCATCGGGTTTGGTGCTTCCCATATCCATCCGGAAATCCTAAGCTCCTATTGTTACAATAAAAATTTCACCCTCATTGCAATATCTTCGGGTGTTGCGTAGTATTCGGAACGGGCAGGTGCAGGCCTGCCGCTTTTGAAATTCCATTGATGCATCATGCAAGATAATCAAAACAGCGCGTTACAGAAGGAAGTCGCCCAATTGATGGTCGAATGCCTGAATCTCGAAATCACCGCAGATCAAATCTCCCCGGACGCCCCGCTTTATGGCGACGGGCTGGGACTTGATTCCATAGACATACTCGAAATCTCGCTGACCCTCTCCAAGCGTTACGGATTGCAGCTGCGCAGCGATGGCGCGGACAACCAGCAGATCTTCGGGTCGCTGCGCAGCCTTTGCACCCATATTGCAGCGCACAGGACGCTTTGAAGCCATGCGACCGGCAGGCATTGCAATCGCAATAGCCGGCTATGCGCTGCTTGCGCATTACACCAACACGATGTCCAAGGACGGCAACCTCGGCACGCTTGCAGCGCTTGCACCGCTGGCTTTTTTCGCCTTCCTCATGGCCTGGAATTCCTCGATGCGCTTCCTGATGCTCCCGGCGCTGGCAATCTCATGCCTGATCGCATACAGCCAATGGCATGCGATCGCATCCCACTTCGGCCTGATAAACTGGCTGCAGGACATGGGCATGCAGCTCGCCCTGTTTTTTGCCTTCGGCCGCACGCTGGCAGGCGGGCAAAAGCCGCTCTGCGTGCGTTTCGCCGAAGCAACTCATGCCCCCCTGACCAGACAGCATGAAACTTACGCACGCAACGCGACCATCGCCTGGACAGCGTTCTTCGGTTTCATGGCCATGGTTTCAGCCCTCCTCTACTTTCTTGCTCCGCTTTCCGTCTGGTCGGTGTTTGCCAACTTCCTGACGCTCCCCCTGATCGCGCTGATGTTCCTCGTCGAACACCGGGTGCGCAAAAGCATGTTGCCCGACGCACAGGATGCGCGCATCCTGGATGAATTGAGGGCGTTCAGAAAGGCCCGTTCATGAGCCCGCTGATATCCCATCCTCACGCCGGAAGCATCGTCGCCTTTTGCGCCGATGGGCCGGTTACGAGGCAGCAATTCCTTTCAGAGGCGCATCAGCTCGCCGGGCAGCTGCCCGAAGGCAGGCACATGCTCAATCTTTGCAGCGACCGCTACCGTTTCAGCGTGGGACTGGCGGCCGCCATATTGAGCGGCAAAACCAGCCTGCTTCCCCCGACCCAGACCCCCGAGGTCATCCGCCAGGTCAGGGAGTTTGCGCCCGACGTATTTTGCCTCACGGACAACCGGCAATCCTCGGAAGGCCTGTCGAGACTCGATTACCCGGCCATGCTGGAAGCCCCGGCTGACGAGATCGCGATTCCGCAAATCCGTAGCGAACAAGAGATCGCCATCGTTTTCACCTCCGGCTCGACCGGCATCCCCCAACCCCATCGGAAAACATGGGGAGCGCTGGCAGAGAGCGTACGCGCGGAAGCGCAGCGACTCGGCGCCCCCGAAGGCTCGGTTCTGATCGCAACCGTGCCGCCTCAGCACATGTACGGCTTCGAATCGACCCTGCTGATGGCATGGTGCAACGGATTTGCATTGAGTCATGCGCAGCCCTTCTTTCCGGCCGACATCTGCGATGTCCTGTCCCGCGTGCCCGCCCCCCGCGTGCTGATCTCCTCCCCATTGCATCTGCGCACCCTGCTGAACTCGGGACTCGTTGTGCCAGCGCTGCACCATGTGATGTCCGCGACAGCCCCGCTTGCCGTTGAGCTCGCCCGGGAAATCGAGGCAAACTTGAATTGTCCACTGACTGAAATCTACGGTTCCACAGAAACAGGGCAGATCGCAAGCAGAAGGCCGACCAGCGGACCCGCATGGCAGCTTTTCCCCGGCATCAGATGGGTCAATGAGAACAACGGATTGAGTGCATCCGGCCCGCATATCGATCCGCCCGTCGTGATGAACGATGTGATAGAGCCCCTTTCAGAAGATCTTTTTCTGCTGCACGGACGCATGGCAGACATGATCAACATTGCTGGCAAGCGCCACTCCCTGTCGGGACTCAACCATCTGTTGAACTCCCTGCCAGGCGTCCTGGACGGCGCATTCCACATGCCGGAAGAGACGAGCGATGTCACGAGGCTTGCTGCAGCCGTCGTAGCCCCCGGGGTGCAACCGGAAACGCTGTTTGCCGCGCTCAGGGAACATCTCGATCCGGTCTTCCTGCCAAGGCCATTGCTGTTTGTCGATGCGCTGCCGCGCAACAGCACGGGCAAGCTGCCCCATTCCGCGCTGAAGGCGCTGTTTGGGGATCGCCACACCTGGACAGTCCCGAAGAATCATCCCGCCTTTTCCGGACACTTCCCCGGGCATCCCGTGCTTCCCGGTGTCGTGCTGCTGGAAGAAGCGCTAATGCGCATCGCGGACGGCATATCGCCCGATCGCTATGAAATCAGTTCGGTCAAGTTCACAAGCCCCGCAGGACCTGGAGACCGGCTGCATTTTCAGCATAAAACGCTGCCCGATGGCAGGATGCTCTTCGACATCACATCAGGCTCAAGAAAAATAGCCAGCGGCAGCCTCTCGCAAAAATCATGACCACCCACCCTTCCGCAGACCAGTCGAGCTGGGCCACAACGCCAGAACGCGGCAGCCTTCCCCTGCTGCGCTTCATGACCTGGTGCTCGCTCAAGTTCGGCAGGAAGGCTACCCGCATCGCGCTCCACCCCATCACCGCATATTTTTTGCTTTCTTCGCCAGAAAGCCGCCTCTCATCCCGCTCCTATCTCGAACGGGCGCTGGGGCGCCAGGTTCGGTGGACGGACCTCTACAGGCATTTCTTCTGTTTTGCATCCACCATCCACGACCGGGCGTACCTGATCAATCGCCGCTTCGACCCGTTTGAATTTGAAATCCACGGCGAGCATCTTCTCGAACAAGGCGTGGGCCTTTTCATGATGGGCGCGCATCTTGGCAGCTTCGAGGCGATCAGTGCGGTCGGAAAGCAGAACGCCGGGCTGCGCGTCGCGATGCTGATGCATGAAGCCAACGCGCGCAAGATCAATGAAGCGCTTTTGTCGATCAACCCGCAATCCGATCAGGAGATCATCGGGCTTGGCAATCTCGATGCGATGCTCAAGGTCGAAGCCAGGCTCAAGGATGGCTATGCAGTGGGCGTGCTGGCAGACCGCACGCCCGGGAATGAAACAAGGCTCCCGGTCGAAATCCTTGGCCGGACGGCAATGCTCCCCACCGGCCCCTTCCGCATGGCCGCACTCCTAAAGCGCCCCGTGATCTTCATGACCGGGCTGTATCTTGGCGGAAACCGGTATGCGATTCATTTCGATCGCCTCGCAGACTTTTCTGCGGTCCAGCCAGACGAAAGGGATCAGGCGATAAAGGACGCCATCTCTCGCTATGCCGGACTGCTCGACCGGTACTGCAAGCGCGCGCCCTACAACTGGTTCAATTTTTTCGACTTCTGGCAGGATCCGCAAGAATGATGAAGACCGCCATCTTCCTGATTCTTGCGGCCCTGGCGATGGCGCCTGAGCTAACCCGCGCATCGGAATGGAATCTCGACTCGCTGATGCATGCGCTTGCGGCTGTGCGAAGCGACCATGCAAGATTCACCGAAATCAAGTCCATCGCGATGCTGGACAAGCCCGTGGAATCCTCCGGAGAACTGTACTATGTCGCGCCCAGTCATCTTGAAAAGCGCACGCTGAAGCCCAGGCCTGAATCGCTGACAGTCGACAAGGACAGCCTCATCATGGAGCGCAACGGGCAAATGCATCGCCTGCAACTTCAGAAATATCCGGAAATCGCAGCCTTCATCGACAGCATACGCGGCACGCTTTCCGGAGATCGGGATGCGCTCGAGAAAAACTACAGGGCCAGCCTCACGGGCACGCCCGACCAATGGATGCTGATCCTTTTGCCCGTGGAACCGAAAATGCAGAAGGTGGCGAGACAAATCCGCATCAAAGGGGAAAGGGATGCGCTAAGCAGCATCGAAATCCTCCAGGCGGATGGCGACAGCTCAGTCATGACCATCGAGAGACTGACAAAGCCGTGAAAATCCAGAAGGGATTACTCCTGTGGCTTGCCTTCATCACAGCCTCAGTCTTCACGATCATACACAGCCGGTTCACCGCCGACCTTTCCGCCTTCCTGCCGCGCAACCCGACCCCAGCCCAGCAGGTTCTGCTCGAACAGATCCAAGACGGACTGGCTTCCCGCCTGATTTTAGTCGGCATAGAAGGGGACAGCGCGGAAAGGCGCGCAGCGCTGTCCAGGCTGATCGCAGGAAAACTGCGGGCGGACCCGCAATTTGCAAGCGTGAACAATGGCGAAGACATCAACGGGGAACGCGACAGAGCCTATCTTTTCGACCACCGTTATCTTCTAAGCCCTGCGGTCACGCCTTCCCGCTTTGAAGTCCCGGGGCTGCACGAAGCATTGAGCGAAAGCATAGACCTCATCGCATCGCCAGCGGGGCTGCTCTTCAAGTCGCTGCTGCCGCGCGATGCGACAGGCGAGATGGCAAGGCTGCTTGACCAGATGGAAAGCAGCCCCATGATGCTGGATGGCGCATGGGCATCCAGAGACGGCACGAGAGCGCTGATGATGGTCGAGACCCGCGCATCGGGTTCGGATACCGATGCGCAACAGCGCGCGATGGCGGCAATACGCCAGGCATTCGATCAGGCGCATGTTTCCGGCATGAGGCTATTGATGGCGGGCCCCGGGGTTTTCTCGGTCAACTCGCGCGAAACCATAAAGAGCGAAGTGAGCCTGCTCTCCGCCATCAGCATATCCCTCATCGCCATTCTGCTGCTGCTGGTCTACCGCTCATTCGTCGCGCTGGTTTTAAGTTTCCTCCCCATCATCAGCGGCGCGCTTGCCGGCATCGCGGCGGTCAGCCTGGCTTTTGGCACGGTGCACGGCATCACGCTGGGCTTTGGCACGGCGCTCATAGGCGAGGCCGTGGATTACTCGATCTACCTCTTCGTGCAATCCGGGCCTGACAGGGAGGAATGGACAAGACGCTTCTGGCCCACCGTTCGCCTGGGCGTGCTGACTTCGATTGCCGGTTTTGCAACACTGATGTTCTCGGGATTTCCGGGCCTGGCACAGCTGGGACTCTATGCGATCTCGGGCCTCGTCGCTGCCGCCCTGACAACCCGTTTCGTCTTGCCTTCCCTGACTCCTTCCGGATTTCGCATCCGCGACGTATCTGCCATCGGCGACATGCTCTCACGCATGGTCAGGCTCGCAGGAAAGGCGAAATGGCCCGCATCCATGCTGCTCCTTGCCGCCTGCATCGTGCTTTTCATGCACCGAAACGATCTCTGGAACGAGAAGATATCCTCGCTAAGTCCGGTATCGCAGGCGGATGTCGCGCTCGATGCATCGCTGCGCTCGGACATCGGCGCACCCGACGTGCGCTACATGGTGGTCGTCACCGGCAAGGATCAGGAGTTCGCATTGCAGAGGGCTGAGCGCGCTTCAGAAATACTGCAAAGGCAGGTCGGGCTCGGCGCAATTTCGGGATTTGAGAGTCCAAGCCGCTACCTGCCCAGCCTCAGGACACAGCGCATGCGCCAGGACAGCCTGCCCGATCCGGCAACGCTGGCATCCCGCCTTACACAGGCGGTAGAAGGCCTGCCCGTCAAGGCAGAACGCTTCGCCCCCTTTCTGGCCGACGTAGGGGCCGCAAAACACCAGTCTCTTTTGCAAAGAGCCGATCTTAATCGCACGTCGATGTCCATGGCACTGGATGCCCTGCTCATCCGGCATGCCGGGCGCACGAGCGCATTGCTTCCGCTTAAGGCTCCTGAGGACAAGGAAATCGATGCACTGGCCATCAGGAATGCGCTTTCCGGATTGAATGACGTGCTCCTCATCGACATGAAGGCGGAGTCCGATCATCTTTATTCGGGTTACCTTCATGAAGCCATCATGCTGTCAGCATCCGGGACGTCGCTGATCGTCCTGCTGCTGCTCATCGCATTGCGCTCCTGGGTGCGCGTTTTCTACATTGTCCTTCCCCTTGCAGCATCCGTGATCACCGTGACCGCAGCCCTTGCATTTTTTCACCAGCAGCTGATCATCATGCACCTCGTGGGCCTGCTTCTGGTCGTAGCAGTGGGCTCCAACTATGCGCTCTTCTTCGATCGCGGGGAGTCAGGGATTTCCCAATGCACCCCCAGGACGCTGGTGTCGATGCTGTTTGCCAACCTGACCGCGGTTGCAGGATTCGGGTTGCTTGCATTCTCAGGCGTCTCGATACTGCAGGCGATAGGCGCAACGGTTGCCCCCGGCGTCATCCTCGCGCTCGTCTACTCAGCCATTTTCGCAAAGCCATGACTGACGCCCGCTGGAAACCCTCACCCCTGATACGCGCGAGCCTCTACCTGCACGGAGCCCTCGTTGTCCTGCTCGTCCTTCAGCCGGCACACTGGCGCATCGCGCTCGCGATCTTCCTTGCCGATCATGCGCTGCTGACTCTGGCAGGTCTGCTGCCCCGCCTGGACTGGCTGGGCCCCAACTGGACCAGGCTGCCTGCCGGGCGGGAAGAGATCGCGCTCACCATAGACGACGGCCCTGACCCCGAGGTGACGCCAGAAGTGCTCGACATCCTTGACCTTTATGCAGTCAGGGCAACCTTCTTCTGCACGGGAGAAAAGGCGGCCCGCCATCCCGATCTCTGCCGCGAGATCGTCGCCCGCGGACATGCGGTGGAGAATCACAGCCAGCACCACCTCCATCGCTTTTCGCTGCTTGGCTATCGCGGAATCATCAAGGAACTCGAGGAGGCCCAGACCACGCTCGCCGGAATCACGGGAATGGCTCCCCTGTTCTTCCGCGCCCCTGCAGGCCTGCGCAATCCCTTCCTCGACCCTGCGCTCTCGAGGCTCGGTCTGCGCCTTGCAAGCTGGTCGGTACGCGCTTATGACACCAGAACCGGCGACGTCGAACGCGTCGCAAAAAAACTGCTTGGAGGGCTTAAAAAAGGCACGATCCTGCTGCTGCACGACGGCAATTCCGCGCGAACCCGGGATAGGCGCCCCGTGATACTCGAAGCCCTCCCCATCATACTCTCAGAGGCCAGGAATTCCGGCTTTCGCTTCATCACGCTAAGGGAGGCGCTCTCATGAATGCACGAACCTGGCAAAGCCGCATTGCATCGGCGGTCATGAAGCATGCCCTGCTCAAGGCTTCCGGCACCACGATTTTCATCGCCCTGTTCTTCTCCGCCTATTTTTATCTGCTGAGAAATCCTGCCCATGAACCCGCCATCATGCCGGTACTCTGGCTCGATCGCGCGATCGGATTTTCTCCCTGGTCGCTGCCCGTCTATGCCTCGCTCTGGATTTATGTTTCCCTGCCGCCTGCGCTTATTGAAACGAGAAGGGAGCTTTATTTCTATGGCGCAAGCATCGCCGCAACCTGCCTCCTTTCATTGATCATCTTCTACTTCTGGCCGACAGCCGTGCCCCCTTCCGGCATAGACTGGGCGAAATATCCCGATGTGGATTTCTTGAAGAACATCGATGCATCCGGCAATGCCTGTCCCTCCCTGCATGTCGTGACCGCGGTATTTTCGGGCATCTGGCTGAACCGTCTGTTAAACCGCATTGGCACGCCGCGCTGGATATCCATGCTGAACCGGGCGTGGTGCATCGCGATCATCTATTCGACGCTAGCCATGCGCCAGCATGTCGCCATCGATGTCGCAACGGGCGCCGCATTGGGCATCTTTTCGGCCTGGCTTTCCATCAGGCTGTCGTCCCAAGAATCCCGTTCGGGAATATAATGCCGGCTGATTGATCAACCCTTAGACGACCGCGTTTTGAATCCGCTTTGGCTGACCCATTACACCGCGACCAGCAGCATAGGACGCGGGCTTGACCAGACGCTTTCCGCGCTGCGTGGCCTCCATTCAGGCCTCGCGCCCTGCCGGTTCGACACCGTCGAGCTCGAGACCTTCGTGGGCGAAGTGACAGGCCTTGAGGAAGTGAAGCTTCCGCCGCCTCTTGCCGAATACGATTGCAGGAACAACCGGCTCGCATGGCTAGGCCTCCTGCAGGACGACTTCCAGCTTGCCGTGCGCAATGCTGCCGAAAAATACGGCAGGCACCGCATAGGCGTGTTCATCGGCACCAGCACCTCGGGCATTTTTCAGACCGAACTCGCCTACCGCAGGCGGAATGCCGAAACCGGCGCACTGCCAGCGGACTTCAACTATCGCACGACGCACAACACCTATTCCGTCGCAGACTTCGTTCGCAGGTGCTTCAATCTTGCAGGTCCTGCCGCAGCAGTCTCCTCCGCATGCTCCTCGAGCGCAAAGGTCTTCGGCTCGGCGCGGCGCATGATGGAGGCTGGCCTTATCGATGCCGCCCTGGTGGGAGGCGTTGACTCGCTTTGTCTGACCACGCTTTATGGCTTCAACTCCCTTGAGCTCCTGTCCAGCGAGCCATGCCGGCCTTATGACGCAAAACGTAACGGACTTTCGATCGGGGAGGCGGCCGCATTCGCCCTGCTCGAAAAATCCCCGCAGCATGAGGATGACATCGTGCTTCTTGGCATCGGAGAATCGAGCGATGCCTACCACATGTCATCGCCGCATCCGGAAGGACTGGGCGCGAAAATCGCGATGCAGGATGCGCTGCATATGGCGGGCCTTGCCCCGTCGGACATCGATTACATCAATCTGCACGGGACTGCGACGCCCAGCAACGATGCGGCGGAAGGCATTGCCGTTCAGGCGCTCTTCGGAAGGAACACCGCCTGCAGCTCGACCAAGGGCGCTACCGGCCACACGCTGGGCGCCGCAGGCGGCATGGAAGCCTTGATCTCGGCACTCGCCTTGAAGCATGGCTTCATGCCGGCTGGAATCAACACCAGGCAGACCGACCCCAGCCTGCAGCTCGACTATCTGCTTGAAAACCGCGAAGAGAGGCCCAGGCGCGTGCTCAGCAACTCTTTCGGCTTTGGCGGCACGAACTGCAGCCTCATCTTCGGAATCTCTTCATGAAACTTGCCGCATACATCGAAGGCATCGGATTGCTGGGACCGGGCCTTGCCGGCTGGAAGGCAGGCGAAAATATGCTCCGCGGGGAATCCTCATACCAGCCGCAAAAGACCGTGCTGCCTCCCCCCTCATCGCTGCCTGCTGCAGAGCGCAGGCGCAGCGGCGCATTGGTCAAGCTGGCACTCGCTGTGGGCCTCGAGGCGATAGAAGCGGCGGGGCTCAACCCCGCCGATCTGCCGACCGTTTTTTCTTCATCGGGCGCAGACGGGGAAAACTGCCACGCGATCTGCGAGATGCTGGCAGCGAGCGACCGCCAGATTTCGCCCACACGCTTTCACAATTCCGTGCACAACACGGCTGCCGGATACTGGGGCATCGCAACCGGTTCGATGAAAAACTCGTCCGTGCTGTGCGCCTTCGATGCCAGCTTCTGCGCGGCGCTGCTCGAAGCGGTCGCCCAGGTGGTCGTGGACAACACGCGCACCGTGATGCTTGCATGCGACACCCCATACCCGGAACCCCTGTTCAAGGCGCGGCCCATTCCCGAGGCATTCGGCCTCGCATTCGTTTTTTCGCCGGAAAAAAGCGCGAGCGCGCTTGCCAGGATTTCCATTGAGCTCACAGAAGACAAGGCGGACAGCATGGAAGGCCAATTCGAAGCGCTCAGAGCCTCCATCCCTGCGGCGAGGGGATTACCGATGCTGCAGGCGATCGCGATGCGCAAAGACACTCGCGTGGTGCTGGATTATCTCGATGCGACCCGGCTTGCCCTGCAGATATCACACCCATGATTCCATCCCGGCTTGACCACGACTGGATCGCCGCGCACATCCCTCACCGTGGCAGCATGTGCTTGCTTGACCGCGTCGAATACTGGGACCCGGAAAGAATCGTGTGCCTGGCAGGCAGCCACCGCAACCCGGACCATCCTTTGCGCTCGCGCGGCAGACTGGGCAGCGTCTGCGGGATAGAATATGCGGCACAGGCCATGGCCGTGCATGGCGCGCTGCTCTCATCCGGCAAGCCAACTCGCGCGGGCTATCTCGTGAGCGTGCGCGACACGAGGCTGCATGTGCCGAGGCTGGACGACATTGCCGCCGAACTTGCCGTTGCAGCAAGCTGCATCAGCGCCAGCGAAAACAACCTGCTCTACCAGTTCGAAGTCCTGGCCGAAGACCGCCTGCTGCTGGAAGGGCGGGCCGCGGTGATGCTTAACGCCATCGCGGAGAAGAACCCTGTCTGACCTTGCGCGCCACGAGCAAAGGCAGGCGCATCAGGAAACCGAGGAAAAGCCTCGCATGCATCCAGGTCAGAAGCAGGTTGTCGCGCAGATAGCGAAAATGCGAAACGCCCCCCTCCTCCTTCCTGAAATAGCGCACGGGAGCGGGCAGGTTGACGGGCATGACGCCTAGCCAGCAAAGACGCACCACAGCCTCGGGATCGAAATCGAAGTGGCGCATCCAGGGCTGTCTCTTCATCACGCGTCGCAAGGGCTCCACCGGATAGACGCGAAAGCCGAAAAGCGAATCGCCTATGCCACACCAGAGCGTCTCGAGATTAGCCCACCAGTTGGATATGCGCCGCCCCTTGACCCTCAAGGAGGGAGCATGCTCGTCGAAAACCGGCATCCCCAGTATCATCGCATCCGGTTTTTCCATCGAGGCGGCCATGAATTCGGCGATTCGGCCGGCCGGATGCTGGCCGTCCGAATCCATCGTCAGAACATGGCTGTATCCCATCCTTGACGCAAGATCAAGGCCGTGCAGAACTGCGGCCCCCTTCCCCCCGTTTTCGGGCAGCACGATCACGCGCAGCCCCTCGTCCTCCATGGCCATCCTGGCAAGCCCTTCCGCAGTGCCATCGCTGCTTCCGTCGACCACCACCCAGACTGGCGACCAGTGCGCCCGCGCGGCCCTCACCGTCTCATAGACCTTTTCCCCCGGGTTGTAGCTCGGGATCAGGACCAGATGCGTATTCGAGGTTTTCAGCATGGCTTCATCGGGATTTCCGCCCCATGGACCAGATCCTGCGCGAAATAGCCTTCGAGCTCGCTCATGAACTGCCGGATATTCCCCGGCGGATCGAAGCGACGCCCCAGACTCACGCGGTAATGGATCGGCATTTCAGGCTTGCGGAACAACGACCATCCCTTGGTAAGAAACGGGCTGTCGGTTTCGATCAGCACGGTCTGCACCGGCACCCCCGCATGGTGCGCAATCAGCCCTATGCTGCCCTTCAGGGGATTGACGGGAAAGGAGGTGGTGCGCGTTCCCTCTGGGAACAGCAGCAAATGGCTGCCGGACTCGAAGTCCAGGGTCGCCTTTTTCACCATCACATGACCGGGATCATTGCGGATGTAGCGCGCAAACCTTGCCGGAGCGCCGAGAAAGATGTTGTTCATCAGGCCGGTCTTCATCACGCAGGCGACATTCGGCAGCCGGGAGATCACCATCACCGCATCCAGCAGGCAGGGATGATTGGGTGCGATGATCAGCGGCTTTTCGCCGCGCAGTGCATCCAAAGCGGAGAGATCGAAGCTGCATCGGCCCGCAAGGCGCAGGCTTGCGAGATATATCCTGAATCCTGCCATGATCGCATAGCGCCCCAGCGCCGTTCCCCATCGCTCCGACAGCAGATAAGTGCCAAGCAGCGCGAACGGCGTCCAGGAAAGGCAAAGCACGCCAAGCCAGATCAGCCCGAGGTAAAACACAAGATAATCGTATCCCAGCAGGATCAGGCGCATGATCGGCTCATCAACCCCGACACCGCTTCGATTTCCAGGAGCAGGTCGGCGCGGCAAATGTCTGCCTCGAGATATACCGCATCCATCTGCCCCGCGATGCCGGTCAGCTCTCGTTTCACGGGCAGATAATCGGAGGGGTTTCTGATGTAGACCCGATAGGTCAGCGAGGAGAGGTCGTATGCATGCCCTTGAATTTTGCGGTTCGCCTCTTCAAGCACGGCCCTTATGTTTGCCATGGATTCACGCGCCTGCATCACGGCGTCGTTGCGGTGAAGAGTCTCGTGTCCTACGATGCTCGCCGTGCCTGAGACGAAGAGGACATCCCCTTGTGCAGACCGCACGAGGCTCGCGCGCGAAAAGGTCGGGCTGCGCGGCCCGTATTGCCGGGGGTAGCGGCACGCGCTGATCTGCCTTGGATTTTCTATGTTGAAGGAGGGGGCTGTTCCGGCGATGAACGCGATGCAGAGTGGTCCCTCCCTGCTCCCCAGCGCGCAGGCAGCCGGCGCATTGCCAAGCACGTCGCGCCCATGCGCCATGAATGCATCCTGCCTGCCGATGTTGAACTGCTGGTAGCGCTCCATGCCAAAGCCGGCCTCATTGATGCGGGGGATGTAATTCCAGAACCTGTAGAGATGGGGAAACTTCTGCCTGTCCAGCAGCTCGAAAATCTGGCGATAGGCCGATTCTGCTGCCTGCTGAAGATTGCACGCAAAACGCCGCTCCGGCAATGCGATGAAACCGAACAGCGCGTCTTCACCTTTCCGGTAGAGGATATCGCCGTATTGCCCCTGCGTAATCTCTCCGCCAGAGCGCCAGACTTCCCAAGCGGGTTCCGGCCTATCCATCCTAGCCATCGGCACATGCATGCAGAACGTCTGATCCACCATCAGCAGACCTGATGAGAAACAGATCGCGCCCAGTACATCGCCATCCGGCTCGAAGCTGCCGTCCACATGTTCGACATGCACGCGCATCAGGTCACGGCACCATTGTTCAGCACTGATAGTTCGCTCGGCCCGGGAGCGCAGTGGGGATACTGCAAAATATTCATGATGCTACAACAGCTTTGATATTCATTTGAGTCGAATTGTAACTTATCGCGATGCGAGCCGACAGCCTACCGCGCCATGACAGCGAAACGGGTGTAAACTTTATATACGGTATGTTTCCAGAATGTTTCCATGCTCGAATGGCTCACCTTCATCGCAGGCAGCACAGTCCTGGCTTATTTTTCGCGCGCTTCGTTGCGCGTGCCCAAGTCGCATGGCTTCTACCGGTTCTTCGCGTGGGAGCTGATGCTGATACTGCTTGTCATGAGCATCGGCAGATGGGGGAACGCCGTTCGCACGCCCGACCAGATCGCAAGCGCGGTCCTGATGAACATTTCCCTGCTTCTGGTTTCATCGGGCTATCTTTCCCTCTTCCTGTTCGGCAAGCACGACTCAAGCCGGAATGATGCGCCCCTGCTTTTCATCGAGAAGACCACTATGCTCGTGACACATGGTTTGTACCGATACATACGACATCCCATCTACAGCTCCCTTTTGTTCCTGGACTGGGGGCTGTTCTTCAAGGAAATGTCCTGGCTCACCGCGGGAATTTCATTTCTGGCAAGTCTCTTTCTTCTCCTCGCCTCGCGCGCCGAGGAAAACGAGAACATCGACTATTTCGGCTCCCAGTACTTGCAATACATGGCTCGAACAAAACTATTCATACCGTTCTTTCTGTAACCCCAAGCTCTTTTCGGGAAGCTTGCCCCGCTCATTCCGCTGCGCCCAATCGTATCGTGTACTGCCCTGATTTTTCGTCGCGCACGACCTGTAGCAGCTTGTGCCGCTCGCCATCCTCGACCAGTTCCTTGAAGGAGCGGTAACCGTACGAAGATTCAGTGAAACCGGGCCTTCTGCGCTGCATGGTGGTCTTGACCAGGGAGCCCCATATCTTTTCATCCGAACCGCGCTCGGCTATCAGCGCCTCTACGGTCTCCACGATGAAATCCAGCGCCTCCTGGCGCCTGTCGTCTTCGCCTTTTGCGGTCTGCGGCTTGGCCTTGCCCACCTTGGCCGGTTTCGCGGCGCGCTTCTGCTTGGCTTCCTGCTCGCGCACCAGGTCGTCATAAAAGATGAATTCGTCGCAGTTCGCGCTCAGAAGATCCGAGGTCGAATCCTTCACGCCGATGCCGATCACATGCTTGTTGTTCTCCCGCAGTTTCGACACAAGGGGCGAAAAATCCGAATCTCCGCTGATGATCACGAAGGTATCCATGTGCGCCTTGGTGTAGCAAAGGTCCAGCGCATCCACGACCATGCGGATGTCGGCCGAATTCTTGCCGCTTTGTCTCACATGCGGAATCTCGATCAGCTCGAACGCGGCCTCATGCATGGTCGCCTTGAATTCCTTGTAGCGTTCCCAGTCGCAATAGGCTTTCTTGACCACGATGCTGCCCTTGAGCAACAGCCTCTCCAGCACCTTTCTGATGTCGAACTGCGCATATTTTGCATCGCGCACGCCGAGCGCTATGTTCTCGAAATCGCAGAACAGCGCCATGTTGGTGATTTCAGGTTGTGCTGCCATTTTTTCCTCCGATTATCGGCAAGTCAGACGAACCCTGAGATCGCAGTTTAAAACTGAATCCTCAATCCTGCTTTCAGATCACCTTGCCCGGATTCATCAAGCCCAGCGGATCGAATGCATCCTTTATCCTTCGCATCAGCTCGAGTTCCAGCGGGTCCTTGTAGTCGCGTATCGTGTCCCGCTTCAGCTGACCCAGGCCATGTTCCGCGCTGATGCTGCCTTCAAGCCTTCTCACGACCTCATAGACGATGCGGTTGACTTCCTGCTCGTGACCTTCGATGAAGGCGGCATTGGATGCATCCGGCATGGAGGCGTTGTAGTGGATGTTGCCGTCCCCCATGTGGCCGAACGCAACGATGCGTATGCCGGCAAAACGTTCGCGAAGATCGCGGCTTGCCTGACCGATGAAATCCGCAACTCGGCTGACCGGCACCGAGACATCGTGCTTGATGCTCACCCCCTCGCTCTTTTGCGCATCGCTGATGTTTCTGCGCAACCGCCACCATTGCTCAGTCTGCCCTGGATCGTCCGAGACCGCGTGTTCGAGCACGCCGAACTCCCGCAATGCGGCGCTTACGGTGCCTGCCTCCACATCATCCGCCCTGATCAGGAGATACCAGGGATAGGTCTTGTCGAACGGCTCCCTGGTGTCCGGAACATGCCTGAAAACGAGCTCAAGACAGTTGCGCGACATGATCTCGAATCCGCTCAGCGCACAGCATGAGCGCATGTGTGCCAGAAGATTCACCGCGGCCTCGGGATTCTCTATCGCGACGCAGGCGCTGATGCTCGATTTAGGTTTCGGATAGAGCTTCAGCACGGCCTTCGTGATGATGCCCAAGGTGCCTTCGGCGCCGACGAAGAGATGCTTCAGGTCGTAACCGGTATTGTCCTTCCGCAACCCGCGCAGGCCGTTCCAGATGCGCCCGTCGGGCAGCACCACCTCCAGCCCGAGAACCAGGTCCCGCGCATTGCCGTAGCGCAGCACGCCTATCCCGCCGGCATTGGTTGAGAGATTCCCGCCGATCTCGCAATGTGGCGCGATCGCAGTGAGCCCCAGAGGGAAAAGGCGGCCGGCCCCCTCTGCAGCCTCATAGATGGAAGCGAGCTTGCAGCCCGCCTCGACTGTCATCGTGTAATTGACCGGATCGACCGCGACGATCCGGTTCATCTTCGAGAGGTTGAGGACGATCTGGTCCATTCCCTGCAAGGGAACAGATGCGCCGCAAAGGCTGGTGTTGCCTCCCTGAGGCACGATCGGAATTCGCCGCGATGCGCAGAGCCTGACGACCTGGGAAACCTGAATGGTATCCGACGGAAAGACGACCGCAAGCGCCTCGCCAAAGTAGCGTCCCCGCCTGTCCTCGCAGTAAGGTCCTGCCGACTGTCCCGTGATGAGCGCATCGCCGCCCACCAGAGCCTCAAGCGCCTGCAAGAATTCAACCGACATCGCGCCCTCCTCCAAAGTCCCCACTCTAAAACTCCATCGGATCGATGTCCAGCGAGCGATGCAATTTGCCGGCAGGAATTTCATCTATGCGCCAGTCGCGCAAGAACTGCTGCAGCAGTTTTCGCGACTTCGCCTGGATCAGGAGCTGTGCGCGCACATGGTTGGCGCGCCGCGCAAGGCTAGCAGGCACCACGCCGAACACCTCGACTCCCCGCTGCAAAGCGATGGCCTGATCGCGGGCCTTTTCGAGATAGGCATATACTTCGTTTTCGTTCCTGCCTTCCGCGCGCAGCATCGCCTGGAACACGAAAGGGGGAAAACCCGCCATCCTGCGCTCGGACAGAAGCTGGGACGCCCATGAATCGAAATCATGATGCTTCAGGCAGCGAAACAGCGGATGATCCGGAAAGGCGGTCTGGATCAGAACCTCGCCCGGCTTGTCCGCCCGCCCCGCGCGGCCGGAGACCTGCATCAGCTGCGCGAACAGCCTTTCCGCGGCGCGAAAATCCGCGCTGTACAAGGCATTGTCCGCGCCCAGCACGCCGACCAGGGTCAGCGAAGGAAAGTCGTGCCCCTTGGCCAGCATCTGCGTGCCGACCAGTATGTCCACCTCGTTTGCATGTATCTGCTCGCGCATCTGCTGCCATGCGTGCTTGTTGCGCGTGCTGTCCCTGTCCACGCGCAGGATCCTGGCATCCGGATATCTTGCCTGCAGCAGGCTTTCCACCCGCTGGGTACCGCTTCCCACGGGATGCAGCCCGGCCTTCCCGCAGCCGGGACATGCGGCAGGAATGCCCTGCTGGCTGCCGCAATGATGGCAGCGCAGCTTCCTGTCCTTCAGGTGCAGCACCATCTTCCCTGCGCAATGCCTGCAATCCGACATCCAGCCGCATTCCGCGCACATCAGCACAGGCGCATAGCCGCGGCGGTTGATGAAGATCAGGCTTTGCTCGCCGCGGGAAATCCTGGCCCCGATCTCGGCAAGCAGCCTTTCGCTCACGCCCTCCGTCATCACGGACTGATTCACATTGATGCAGCCCATTTTGGGAAGACGGGACTCGGATTTGGCGCGCCGGGTCAGCCTGAGCAGTTTGTAGCGACCGGCCTCGGCATTGTGGTAGCTCTCGAGAGAGGGTGTGGCCGAACCCAGAACGATGGGCACGCCGCTCTGGCTTGCGCGAAACACGGCCACATCCCTTGCTGAATATCGGAGTCCGTCCTGCTGCTTGAAGGAGCCGTCGTGCTCCTCGTCCACGATGATGAGCGCAAGGGAAGGCAATTCCGCAAAAACCGAAAGGCGCGTGCCGAGCACGATCCTTGCTTCCCCTGTCTGCGCCTGCTGCCAGTTCTGCAGTCGGGCATTTTCCGAAAGTCCGCTGTGCAGGCTGACCAGCGGGACTTCCGGGAAACGGCTCTGAAAATAGCCTTCCAGCTGGGGCGTCAAATTGATCTCGGGCACGAGGAGCAATATCTGCCCTCCCTGCTGCAAAATGCGATGCATCAGGTGAACGTAAACCTCGGTCTTGCCGCTGCCCGTGATGCCATGCAGAAGGTGACATCCGAAACCCGAAGACTGCAGAACCTGATCCACCGCCTGCTGCTGTTCCGGCGTCAGCCTGTGCGCATTGGCAAGCCTGGCAGCAGGCAAGGAAGGCGCGTCCTTCAGCTCGCTGCGCTCTATCCAGCCTTCCATTTCCAGCCACCTCATCTGGGCGCCGGCGGTCGGTGCCAGTCTCCTGAGCTCCGGGAGCGCACATGGCTTCTTGACGAGTTCTTCGAGGATACGCCTGGCAACCGTCTTTCTTGCAGGAAGCTGTGACGGATCACGGATCAGCCGGAACCCCTGCCGCATGTTTTTTGCTAGCGGCTTGTCCACCCTGAGGCGCGTGGGCAGCGCTGAAAGCACGGTAGGGCCGATGGGATAGTGATAGTAGTCGCTGCAGAATTGCAACAGATCGAGCAATTTCTCCGAAAGGGGCTCGCAGTCTTCCAGAACGCGGATCACTTTCTTGATGCGATCCTGCGGCACATCGCTTTGTGCCACCACCTCCATCACGATGCCTATCTGCTTTCGGCGGCGGAATTCGACGAGCACCCGCTGCCCCCGGGATACAGGTTCTTCTGCCTCGTAATCGAACAGGGTGGATATGGGCACATCGAGAGCAATGCGGGCGATGGACATGCGGAACTACTGTTCAATGCCTGCGGGTTTCAGGGCCCGCCATACGGATGCTTTCAAGGAAAACATCAGATCCTCTGCAAAGAAAAAACGGGCAGACCACCCTTGATCTAACCCGTTGTCTTGTTGGTAGGCGCGATTGGACTCGAACCAACGACCCCCACCATGTCAAGGTGGTGCTCTAACCAGCTGAGCTACGCGCCTGTTGAAGAAAAAACATTATAGCCCATAGTCGGAAAGACTTCAAACTTTATCGCTCAATAATCGCCCTGCGCGAGATTGTCGAAGCGCGTGTATTCCCCCCTGAAGGCCAGCGGAACCGTGCCTATCGGGCCGTTTCGCTGCTTGCCTATGATGATCTCGGCCTTGCCCTTGTCCGGGGACTCCTTGTTGTAAACCTCATCGCGGTAGATGAACAGAATCAGGTCGGCATCCTGTTCGATCGCGCCGGATTCCCTGAGATCAGACATCACGGGCCGCTTGTTTGGCCTCTGTTCCAGGCTGCGGTTAAGCTGGGATAACGCGATCACGGGGCAATGCAGCTCTTTGGCCAGACTCTTCAGCCCGCGAGAAATCTCAGATATCTCGGTGGCGCGGTTCTCGCTCGCCTTGCCGACATTCGAGCTCATGAGCTGCAGATAATCGACCACGATCAGCCCGAGCCTGCCATGCTGGCGATGCAGCCTGCGCGCCCTGGCGCGCAGATCGAGCGATGAGAGGCCTGGCGTCTCGTCTATGAAAATCGGCGCATCATTCAGCCTGGCCAGCGCATGGGTCAGCCTTCCCCAGTCGTCATCTCCCAGCCTGCCGGAGCGCAGGTCCTGCTGGTTTAGCTTGCCCACGGAGCCCAGCATGCGCATCACGAGCTGTGCCGCACCCATCTCCATGCTGAAGATCGCAACCGGAAGGCTGCTGTCCAATGCGACATTCTCTGCGATGTTGATGGAGAACGCCGTCTTTCCCATGCTGGGCCGGCCTGCCACGATCACGAGATCGCCCGCCTGCAACCCGGAGGTCATCCTGTCCAGATCGACGAAGCCGGTCGGCGTTCCGGTCACATCGCTGCTGTCCTCGCGCCCGTACAAGGTCTCGATGCGTTCGACCACCTGCGTCAGCAATGGCGGCATGGCGAGAAAGCCTGATTTCCCCTTGGCTCCCGACTCCGCGATCTCGAACACCTTGCCTTCGGCCTCATCCAGCAGCTGAGCGGCATCGCGCCCGGTCGGATTGTAGGCGCTGGCAGCAATGTCGGTTCCCACTTCCACGAGCTTGCGCATGATGGATCGCTCGCGCACGATCTCGCCGTATCGGCGCACATTGGCAGCAGATGGCACGTTCTGCACGAGACTCCCAAGATAGGCGAGCCCGCCCGCCTTCTCGAGCTCATTGCTGTTTTCCAACGCCTCGGCCACGGTGATCACATCCACCGGTTTGGCCTGTTCGCTCATCCTGACGATCTGCCGGTAGATCAGCCTGTGTTCCCTGCGATAGAAATCGTCCTCGGTCACGAGGTCGCTGATCCTGTCGAGCGCCGCAGACTCCAGCATCAGACCGCCCAGCACCGATTGCTCGGCCTCCACCGAATGCGGGGGAAGCTTGATCTGGTCGATTTGTGAGTCAGGTTGCATGTCTTTGGTCCGGAATGAAGCAGGGAAAACATTTTACCCTGCACAAAACAAAAAAGGACTGTTTCCAGTCCTTTTTCAATTCGCCAAAAACAGTATTACTGTTCGCCAAGCACCGACACCGTGATGTCCACTGCGACATCGGTATGCAGCTGCACGCTCACCGGGTGATCGCCCACGTTCTTGAGGTGTCCTTCGCTCATGCGCACCTGCGACTTCTCGACTTCGAAGCCAAGCTTGGCCAGCGCGTTCGCGATGTCCACATTGGTGACCGAACCGAACAGGCGGCCATCCACGCCAGCCTTCTGTGCGATCTGCACGGTCAAGCCTGCGAGCTTTTCGCCTCTTGCCTGGGCATCGGCCAGTTTGGCCTGAGCTGCGGCGACGATGTCAGCGCGGCGCGCTTCGAATTCCGCGATATTGGCCTCGGTTGCGCGCTTGGCCTTGCCTTGCGGGATCAGAAAGTTGCGGGCATAGCCGTTCTTGACCTTGACCACATCGCCCAGCTGGCCAAGATTGATCACTTTTTCCATCAGAATTATTTGCATGAGATGCTCCTAGTGCAAATCGGTGTAGGGCAGCAAGGCCAGGAAACGGGCACGCTTCACGGCAACGCTCAACTGGCGCTGATAGCGCGTCTTGGTGCCGGTGATGCGAGCCGGAATCAGCTTGCCGTTTTCGGAGATGAATTCCTTCAGGATATTCACATCCTTGTAATCGACCTCGGCGATCTTCTCGGCTGTGAAGCGGCAGAACTTGCGGCGCTTGAACAGGTTGTTGCGAGAAAAGCGCTTCTTCTTGTCGTCGGTGTTTTTGCTAGATGGACGAGCCATGATGTTCCCTTCGATATGATTATGTGCGAATCAGGCTTCCACGCCTTCATCCCTGCTCTGGACATAGTCCTCGCTCAGCACCGAGCGGGATTTCTCTTCCTTCATCATTGCAGACGGCGCAGTGACGGCCGCCTTGGTCTTGACGGTCAGATGGCGCAAGACCGCGTCATTGAAGCGGAACGCATGCTCCAGTTCGTCCAGCGTCTCCTGATTGCATTCGATATTCATCAGCACATAGTGTGCCTTGTGTATCTTCTGGATCGCATAGGCCAGCTGGCGGCGGCCCCAGTCTTCCAGACGATGGATCTGACCTCCCTTGGAAGTCACCAGCGTGCGGTATCTCTCGATCATCGCGGGCACCTGCTCGCTCTGATCGGGATGCACGATAAACACGATTTCATAATGTCGCATTACATCTCCTTGTGGTTTGTAGCCCCCCGCCATGAAGTACGGTGGAGCAAGAAGGCTGCAGGCCAACATTGGCTTTGCAGGGGCGCGGATTATAACGAAATGTGCGGAATCGTCAAGTAAAATTCGCATTCCTGTGCCACAATGCGGCATGCAAACGACCCGGCGACCAGCCCCCGAAACGACAGAGCCCGCCCTGCCCTCCGAAACCGCGCTGCTTTATTGCCGCGCAGGCTTTGAGAAGGACTGCGCCGAAGAGGCGTTAAGCCACGCCAGGGCGCAGCGCCCGATTACCGCGAAGCAGCCCGATGCAACCGCAAACAGTGGCTATGCGATCATTGAACTGAACGGGCAGAAGCTCGCCTATCGCGAACTGATCTTTGCGCGCCAGCTGATCCGCCTGCACCATAGCGTGACACTGCACTCCGAACGCGACCGCCTGACTCCCATCCTTGCGGCGCTGCCGCAAGGCTGCTTTGGCGCGCTTTGGCTCGAGGTTCCGGACACCAACGAAGGCAAGACGCTCTCCTCCTTCACAAGACGCTTCAAGCCGCTTCTGGAAGACGCGCTTCGGGCGCAGGGACGACTGGTCGACGACAGGCGCCAGCCGAGACTGCATGTATTCTTCCCGGACAAGTGCACCGCGATAACAGGCACCAGCGACCCTTTCAACAGCTCTCCATTCGAGATGGGCATACACCGCCAGTCCATGCCTGCCGATGCGCCCAGCCGCTCCACGCTGAAACTTGCCGAAGCGATAGACGTTTTCTTGGACAAGAGTGAACAGACGCGACTGCTGAGATCCGGCATGACCGCAGTCGACCTGGGCGCGGCGCCAGGCGGATGGACCTGGCAGATGGTGAGCCGCGGCATCCGCGTGACCGCGGTTGACAACGGCCCGATGAAGGGAACGATGGCAAAACATCCCCTGGTCGAACATCTCAAACAGGACGGCTTCAGGTTTGTTCCGCGCAAGGCCCTCGACTGGCTGATCTGCGACATGGTCGAGAAGCCGTCTAGGGTATCCGAACTCGTCGGCCAGTGGTTCGTTCATGGCTGGTGCAGGCATGCGATCTTCAACCTGAAGCTGCCGATGAAGCAGCGCATTCCCGCCATCAATGCCGCGCTCGGCAAAATCCGCTCCCTGCTCGACTCGGAAGGCATCAGCCACAGGATGATGGCAAAGCAGCTCTACCACGACAGGGAAGAGATCACGGTGTTCCTGACGCGCACCAGACATTGACATCCCGAATTTACAGACATGGAAAAATCATCCCGCATCGGCCTGATCGCCGTCTTCTTCACCATCTGCATCTGGGCAGGCTTCATCCTGGTCAGCCGCCATGGCGGCAAGGGCGTATTGACCGGATGGGATGTGACCGCCTTGCGCTTTGGCGTGGGCGCATTGATCGCCCTGTTTTTTCTGCCTCGCGTGAAAATGCCGCCGCTCAAGGTGGCGCTGCTGTTTTCCCTGTTCGGGGGGGTAGGCTATGCAGTGGCGGTATACCTCGCCTTCCGCATGGCGCCAGCGGCCCATGCTGCGGTTCTGCTGCCGGGCGCATTGCCCTTCACCACCGCGGTGATCGCCTGGCTCTGGCTGAAACGCAAACCCACCCCGACGCAGCGCGCCGCATTGACCCTCGTCTTTTTCGGCATCGCGATGACCGCCGTGGACACGTTCTCTCACGGCTCGCATCTGACCGGGATGCAGATGCTGGGAGACCTGCTGTTTCTCTGCGGCTCATCCTCATGGGCGGTCTTCACGCTGCTGCTGCGCCGCCATCCCGTCCCGCCGCTGACCGCCGCCGTCAGCACGACGCTGGGCAGCGCGATCCTTTATCTGCCCCTCTGGTGGCTCTTTCTGCCCAGCACGCTCGGCAGGGCCCCCTATTCGGAAATCGCGATGCAGGCGATCTATCAGGGCATACTCGTGGTGTTCGTCGCGATGATGCTCTACGCCTTTGCGGTCAAGAAACTCGGCCCCCAGACCGTCACGCTCCTGATGGCTGTGGTGCCAGGCCTTGCTGCGCTTGCCGCCGTGCCTATCCTGGGTGAGCCGCTATCCCTGCTCACGCTTTCGGGTTTGGGTGCGGTCACACTGGGTGCGCTCCTTGGGTCGAGAGCATCAGGATGAGCGGTCATTGCGCCGGCTGGCTTAACGTGTCCGATCCGGAAGAGACCGCCTTTCTGCGCGGAACCATGTCGGCATCCAGCAGGCGCTCGATGCGCGCAAACACCTCGAAACGCGAAAACGGTTTTTTCATGAAGTCGTCCGCACCGATGCGGCTGCCGAAGAAGAGCTCAGTGGCCTGCTCATTGCCGCTGATCATGATGACGGGTATGTGGCGCGTCCCGGGATCCCGTCGCAATGTGCGCAGCACGGAGAACCCGTTTGCCCCCGGCAGTATGATGTCGAGAAAGATCAGATCCGGTTTTTCCGCGCGCGCCAGATCGACCGCCGCCTCGGCATCCAGCGCCTCGAACGTGATGAATCCTGCGGAGCGCAATATCTTCTTCAATGCGAACACCACGGTGCGCGAGTCGTCCACGATCAGCGCGCGGGTCTCGCTTCTCGCATTCTGCCGCTTTCTTTGACGGCGCTCATTGATGAGTTCGGGCTCGGCTTCGAGGCCGGGCTGCGGAGCAGGCCCGGCAAAAACTGACCGTATTCTGTCGAAGATTCCCACGTCTTTCCCTTTTGATCTCAATGGCTGGCCGATTCTACCTCATAGTCCGCCCTTCAGTGCAGCTTCACCTGGGGATCTATGCCCTTGCGCAGGAAGTGCAGGAAGGAGATGAGCAATGCGCGAGGCCACCCGTAAAGCTTTGCCTGATGCATCTTGTAGAGCGTGAGATAAACCATGCGCGCGACAAATCCCGAAATCATCATGGAGCCTGCGATTCCCCCCATGAGATTGCCGACCGTGCTGTATTTTCCCATCGCGACCAGCGAGCCGAAGTCCTTGTATGTATAGTCGAGGGGCGGTTTTCCCTTGAGCCTGCGCACCAGCGTCTTGTACAGGACGGAGGCCTGCTGATGCGCTGCCTGCGCGCGCGGCGGGACAGTGTTTCCCTTGTCGTCCATCGGGCAGGCTGCACAATCACCGATCGCGAAGATGTCATCGTCGCGCGTGCACTGCAGACTGCGCCTGACCACCAGCTGGTCAACGCGGTTGGTCTCCAGTCCCGCGATGTTCCTTAAAAAGGGCGGCGCCTTGATGCCCGCGGCCCAGACCTTGATCGCGGCCGGAATCACGACGCCCGAGGCGGACACGATGCCCTGTTCGTTGACCTCGACGACGCGCTGGTTGACATGCACCGAAACGCCCAGCCTGTGCAGTTCGCGCAGCGCGGCGTTCGAGAGCTTGAGCGGCAGCGCGGGCAGGATATGGGGCCCTGCCTCTATGATGTGCAGCTTGATGTCCTCTGCCGGGTCTATCGTATCGAGCCCATAGGCCGAGACCAGCCTCGTCACATGATGCAGCTGGGCTGCAAGCTCGACGCCTGTCGCCCCGGCACCCACGATCGCCACATCCAGCTGTCCCGGCCTGAGCGGCTTCGCCTGAGTATGCGCGCGCAACATGCTGTTCAACAGGTTCTGCTGGAAACGTTCCGCCTGTTCGGTGCTGTCCAGGAAGAGGCAATGCTCCTTGACCCCGGGAATGCCGAAATCGTTGCTCTGGCTTCCGACCGCAAACACCAGCGTGTCATAGTGGAAGCGCCGCTCGGCGATGATCTCTTCCCCGTTGTCGTCAAGCGTGGGGGCGAGCAGCACCTCCTTGCGCTCGCGGTCCAGGCCCACCACCTTGCCCAGACGATACCGAAAATGATTCCAGCGCGCCTGCGCCAGGTATTCCAGTTCGTCTTCGGACGAGTCGAGCGTGCCCGCGGCAATTTCATGAAGGAGCGGCTTCCAGATATGCGTGCGGCCGGAGTCGATCAGCGTGATCTCGGCCAGCCCCTTCTTACCGAGTTTCCTCCCCAGCTGGGTTGCAAGCTCAAGACCGGCGGCACCTCCCCCTGCAATGATGATGTGGTGTAGCTTTTCCATGCCGTATCCCTTTCACTAATCCTGTCCATCCAGCCTTGCGATGAAACCTTGCAGCTCCGGCGGCAGCGGCGCGGCTATGCTCAGCGCTTCCCCCGTCAGGGGGTGGATGAAGGCTATGCTTTCTGCATGCAGAAACATGCGCTTCAATCCCTGTTTTGCCAATTCCCGGTTGCGCGCAAAATCGCCATACTTGTCGTCTCCTGCGATCGGAAACCCAAGGTGGGCGAGATGGACGCGAATCTGATGAGTGCGTCCGGTCTTGAGCTCCGCCTCGAGCAGGCTGCATTCAGGCCAGCTCTTCTGCAGGGAGAAGATGGTGTGCGATGCCTGCCCGCCCTCCTTCACCATCACCCGCTTCTCCCCTTCCCGGGTGTCGTACTTGTGCAAAGGCAGCCTGACATGCTGGCGCACATTGGTCCACCGGCCCAGCACCAGCGCAAGATAACGCTTGTCGCTTCCCCCTTCCCGCATGACTTCGTGCATCCCGGTCAGCGCGGAGCGCTTCTTCGCGAGCAGAAGCACGCCCGAGGTTTCCCGGTCCAGCCTGTGCACCAGTTCAAGGAACCTTGCCTCCGGGCGCGCGCGGCGCATCTGCTCGATCACGCCGAAGCTCACCCCGCTTCCGCCGTGCACCGCAATCCCGGCGGGCTTGTTCACCGCGAGCAGCGCATCGTCCTCATAGAGTATGGGCAACTCTGCTCTTGGGATGTATGGGGGCGCCTCCTGGCTTGCGACCCTGACCGGGGGAATGCGCAAGAGGTCGCCGAGCCTCAGCCTGTAGGTCTGATCGACACGCTTCTTGTTGACCCGCACTTCCCCGCGCAACATCCTGTAAATGTGGCTCTTGGGCACGCCCTTGAGGTGTTTGAAGAGGAAATTGTCGATGCGCTGCGCATCCCCGCTCTCGTCCACCTCGAGATATACAACTTTGCTTAAACTGTTCATTATGCGTATACTTCGCTGTTCGCGCGTTTTTGCTGGATAAAACCGGTTGAAAATTCCGGCATCTGACAAGTGCTCAGATCCGTGGCGCATCGCGCCATCCAGCTACCGCGACCCGGTTAATATTGCTCACCGGAACCAGCAGTGATAGTAATTGATTTACGCGCTCAAAGCACCTGTGGATTTTTTCGTGGGGGGCAGAAAGTTGCAAACGGGCGAGCCGGACATGCTCAGGTGAAGCAGGTCCATGAACGCGCCAGGCGACGCATGCCCATCCACTCGAGATGATTTTAGACCAGCTACATGATGAGAACCCATTTGACCAAACATCGTCAGCCGACATTCTCGCACGCATAGCCGTGTGTAGCTTGCGTCTTCCCGTGTCAGAGCGCGGGAGACAAAATATATGAAACGCATGCTATTCAATGCGACACAGCCGGAGGAACTCCGTGTCGCCATTGTCGACGGTCAGAAGCTGATCGACCTCGACATTGAAATCGCCGGCAAGGAGCAACGCAAGAGCAACATCTACCAGGCAGTCATCACCCGCATCGAACCCAGTCTCGAAGCCTGTTTTGTCGAGTATGGCGGAAGCCGCCATGGCTTTCTCCCCTTCAAGGAAATATCCCCGCAGTTCTACCAGCCAGGCTGTGGAAATCGCCCGACCATCAAGGAAGCCTTGCGCGAAGGCCAGGAACTGCTCGTGCAGGTCGAGAAGGACGAGCGCGGCAACAAGGGCGCTGCGCTGACCACCTTCATCAGCCTAGCCGGCCGTTACATCGTGCTGATGCCGAACAACCCCAACGGAGGAGGCGTCTCCCGCCGCATCGAGGGGGATGAGCGCACCGAACTGCGCGAGGTGCTGTCCCATCTCGAAGTGCCTTCCGGCATGAGCATCATCGCCCGAACCGCAGGCATAGGCCGCAGCGAGGCGGAACTGCAGTGGGATCTGAACTACCTGATCCAGCTCTGGACCGCGATCGCGGATGCCGCAAAATCCGAAAAGGCGCCCTCCCTGATCTACCTGGAAAGCAGCCTCGTGGTGCGCGCAATCCGCGACTATTTCAGCCCGGAAATCGGCGAAATCCTGATAGACACGGACGACGTATACCAGCAGGCGCACGCCTTCATGAGCACGGTGATGCCGGACAACGTGAACCGCATCAAGCGCTATGTCGATGACGTGCCGCTTTTTTCGCGCTTCCAGATCGAACATCAGATCGAATCCGCGCATTCCCGCGAGGTGCGCCTGCCTTCCGGGGGCGCCATCGTCATCGACCACACCGAGGCGCTGACCGCGATCGACATCAACTCGGCACGCGCAACCCGGGGGGCCGACATCGAAACCACGGCGTTCAACACCAACCTCGAGGCCGCAGAAGAAATCGCCCGCCAGATGCGCCTGCGCGATCTTGGCGGACTGATCGTGATCGACTTCATCGACATGGAGAACAGCAAGAACCAGCGGGAGGTGGAAAACCGCCTGCGCGACTCACTGCGCTTCGACCGCGCCCGCGTGCAGACCGCGAAGATCTCGCGCTTTGGCCTGCTTGAGCTTTCCCGCCAGCGCCTTCAGCCCTCACTGGGCGAGAGCAACTACATCACCTGCCCGCGCTGCAACGGCATCGGACACATACGCGGCACCGAGTCCTCCGCGCTGCACATCCTGCGCATCATTCAGGAAGAGGCCATGAAAGACAGCAGCGCGGCGATACATGCGCAGGTGCCGGTCGATGTCGCCACCTTCCTGCTGAATGAAAAGCGCGCAGACCTGCACCGCATCGAGTCCCGCCTGAGGGTGCCGATCACGCTGATCCCCAATCCGCATCTGGAGACGCCGAACTACAGCATCAACCGTCTGCGTCAGGATGAACTTGGTCACGAACAGCCAAGCTACACCATGGTGGAAAAACCCGAAGAGGTGAAAGGCGCTCAGGAGCCCGTCAAGGGAATCCGTACCGTCGCCGCCGTCAAGGGAATCACCCCTGCAGCACCTGCACCGATGAAGGCGGAAGAGCCGCCCGTCAAGTCGCCCGGACTGCTGGGCTGGTTCAAGTCTCTTTTCTCGACAGAACCGGCCAAGGAAGCGCCCGTTGCCATCCCTGAAAAACCGGCCGCGCGTCCGGAACGCGGCGAAGGCAGGAAACGCCGCGACAGGAACGACAGAGCCGAAAGAACCGAGCGCGGCGATGCATCACAGAAACGCCCTGCCGAGAGGCCGTCGGAAAAACCGGCCGAGAAGCCTTTGGAAGCGCGGGAGCCCAGGCCTCCGCGCGCGCCCAGGAAGCCTGCAGAACCTCGCGTCGCAGAAGAAAAACCCGTGATCGAAAAGGCTGTCGCCCAACCCGGCGAATCCGAAGCGGAAAAAGCCGAGAAGAGCCGCCGCCGCGGCCGACGCGGTGGCCGACGCGAGCGCGAAAGACGCGAAGCAGGTTCCGAGGCAATGGAGTCGGCTCAGGAAGCCGAGAAGCTCGTACCCACTGAATATATTGCGATGCCCACTGTCACCGAGGCTGCAAAACCCGTTGCGGTCGCAGAGCCCGTCGCCAAAGCTGTCGCCACTGAATACATTGCGATGCCCACCGCCAGCTTGGCTGCAGAGCCTGTCGCAGAACCTGTTGTTGAGCCTGTTGCAGCAGCAAGGCCCGTCCCGACCGCGCCGCCCATGCAGAAGCAGCTCGAGATCGAAGGGCTGGTCCAGATAGAGACGGCGCCAGAAAAGCTTGCTACAGAAGCGCCCGAGACAAGGCCGCAGCCCGTCATCCGCAGGCGTCCGCGCCAGCACGAGGTGTATGTCGAGAACGAACCTCTGGTTCAGGTCGAAACCCAGAACTCGAAGTGATGTGCAAGCAAGGCCGCACCCGGTGCGGCCTTGCTTAATATTCAGAAGTGGGTCTTCTGGATGTGCTCCAGCAGCCCCTGGGCCGCATCTTCCACCATGTCCAGCACGCGCTCAAAACCTTCATCCCCTCCGTAATAGGGATCAGGCACCTCGCGCTCCCTGTGATGCTTCGCATAATCCAGGAAAAGCCCGGGATGCTTCCTGCATTCGCGCGGTGCAAGATAGCGCAATATCGCAAGATTGGCGCAGTCCATCGCGAGCACATAGTCGAAGCTTTCGATATCCTGGCTCACCACCTGGCGGCCGCGCAGGCCGCTCATGTCATAGCCGCGCTGTGCTGCGGCCTGCTGCGCACGCAGGTCCGGCGCATGGCCGACATGGTAATCATGAGTGCCTGCCGAATCGATCAGGATGGATTCGGACAATCCCGCGTTCTCCACATAGAGACGGAAAACCGCCTCCGCAGTGGGAGAACGGCAAATATTGCCCATGCACACGAAGAGCACCTTGACTTTTTTGTTCATGATATTCAGACCAGACAGGCCGGGGATCGGTTTGGCACGACTGAATTCTACCTCAGGAAGCCGGTTCAAAGAACCGGCCGGTTCCAGGATCAGAGCCTGCCCATCACAGGCAGATCGCCAACCAGAGGCCTGATGTAGTCCATCCAGGCAGCGGTCACATCGTTGCCGGCTGCATTGATGTATTCATCCTTCATCTGGGTCGCCTCCTTTGCCACCGATGACAGAGGCGTGATGAAGCATTCGCTGGCATAAGGCTTGCTCGACAGGCGCCTGATCGATACCGATCCCGGTGTGCCGGTCGTGGCCGCATGGTTCACCGCATATTCCCCCACCTCGCGCGCCTCCTTAGCGTCTATGGGCGAGATGATGGTCGGGAAAGAGCGCTGAAGATAGCCGAAGGTGTCGGCGCGCACGCGCACCTTCTGTCCCGGAAAGGCCTCCTTGACCAAGGCCGCGAGCGCATCCCCCAGCGCGCCGCTTCCCGAGAGCTGGATGTTGCCGTGCGAATCGCGTTCCCCGGAAGTCGATATCGGATTGCCGTCCTTGTCAGTGATGCCTTCGGAGACCGCGATCACGCAGCGACCGTACTTCGCCATCACATCGCGCACGTCCTGCTGGAAGGACGCCACGTTGAACACGCGTTCCGGCAGATAGATGAGATGCGGACCGTCGCCTTCAGCCTGACGCGCCAGGGCCGAAGCTGCCGTAAGAAAACCTGCGCTGCGCCCCATCACCACGTTGATCTTGATGCCCGAGAGCGCATAATTGTCCCTGTCGTCCCCCATGAAAGCCAGCGCCACGAAACGCGCAGCGGAAGCAAAACCCGGGCAGTGGTCGGTCACCTTCAAGTCATTGTCTATGGTCTTGGGGATATGCACGGTGCAGAAGTCGTAATTCGCGTCCTTCGCCATCTCGGCGATGATATGCGCGGTTTCGGCCGAGTCGTTCCCCCCAATGTAGAAGAAGAAGCGCACATCGTTCTTCCTGAACACCTCGAACACCTTCTCGCATTCGGCCCGGCCGGGCTTAAGGCGCACCGAACCCAGCGCCGCGGCAGGCGTATTCGCCACCAGCTCGAGCTGCCCCTGACTCTGCGTGGAAAGGTCGACGAAGTCCTCCTTCATGATGCCTGCGATGCCATGGCGCGCACCCAGAATACCGGTAATGTTGGACTGCCTGCGCGCGCTCAGTATCGCGCCGACAAGCGACTGATTGATCACGGCTGTGGGGCCGCCAGACTGTCCAATCACCATTTTACCGACCAGTTGTATTGCCATGGCTTCATCTCCTCATAAAGTTAAAATTAACTGCACAGGGTTCAGCGTCAATGCACAGCATCGCTTATAATTGCACAAGTTTCAACTCCAATTCGCAATGTTAATTTCAAGGAAACCCAATGAGTCTCTTAAATGTCCGCCCGGGCGACAATCTGCCCCACGAATGCAATGTCATCATCGAAATTCCCAAGGATGCCGACCCTGTAAAATACGAAGTGGACAAGGCTTCCGGCGTGCTGGTGGTGGACCGCTTCATCGGTTCGCTGATGCGCTATCCATGCAACTACGGGTTCATCCCGGAAACGATCTCCGATGACGGCGACCCTGTGGACGTTCTGGTCATCACGCCCTTCCCCATCGTGCACGGTGCGATCATCCCTTGCCGTCCTGTCGGCCTGCTCAAGATGACCGACGAGGGCGGGGAGGATGCCAAGATCATCGCCGTGCCGACCGACAAGCTGACCCCGCTCTACCACGAGATCAAGACCTATGAAGATCTTCCCAACATCACGCTCGAACAGATCAAGCACTTCTTCGAGCTCTACAAGGCGCTGGAACCCGGCAAGTGGGTCAAGATCAGCGGCTGGGCCGGCGTGGATGCCGCTCATGCGGAAATCATGAACGGCCTTAAAACCTACCGGAACAAGGCATGACCGCCCAGATCATAGACGGCAAGGCCATCTCCCAGGCGGTTCGCCTCGAATGGAAGGCGCGTGCCGACAGGCTCATCGCGCGCGGCATAACGCCCGGCCTTGCGGTGATCATCGTGGGCAGCGATCCGGCATCCAGGGTCTACGTCGCAAACAAGGTGAAGGCCTGCAAGGATCTCGGCCTTTATTCCGTTCACGTCGAACTTCCCGGCGATGCGACGGAGGCCGAGTTGCTGGAAAAAGTGGCGCAGCTCAACACCGACCCCGGCATACACGGCATACTGGTGCAGCTTCCGCTGCCAAAACATATCGACGCGCACAAGGTGATAGAGGCGATCAATCCGGATAAGGATGTGGACGGATTCAACGAGAAGAACGTCGGCGCCTTGGTCACGGGAGAAACGCCCTTCCCTTCCTGCACGCCTTATGGCGTGATGGTGATGCTGGAAAAGACCGGCATCGAAATCGAGGGCAGGCATGCGGTGGTGGTCGGCCGCAGCAACATCGTGGGCAAGCCGATGGCGCTGCTTTTGCTGCACAAGAATGCCACGGTGACTATCTGCACCTCCAAGACCGTCGACCTTGCAAAGCACACCAGGGATGCCGACATCCTGGTGGCCGCAGTCGGGCGCCCTGAATTCATCAAGAAGGACATGGTGAAGCCGGGTGCCGTCGTGATCGATGTCGGCATCAACAGGACCAGCGAGGGCAAGCTCGTGGGCGATGTGGATTTTGCCAACGTCAAGGAAGTCGCGGGTTACATCACGCCCGTGCCGGGCGGCGTGGGGCCCATGACCATTGCGATGCTGATCGCCAATACCGTCAGGGCGGCAGAAAGGCTGTCCGGAATGAACGACGAATGAGGCAGTATCGCCCTTCAAGGAGGAAGGTGCAGCTTGCCACGCTGATACTCATCGCGCTGATTCCCGCAACCGGACTCTTCCGCATAGACCTCGCTTCGGCAAGCTTTTCCATGCTGGGCCACCAGGTCTGGTGGGCCAGCTTTTCGCTGATCACAGGCCTTACCCTGATCATCGCGCTCGCGCCGGTGATCACATACAAGACCATAGGCACGCTCTGGTGCGGATGGGCATGCCCCCAGAACCTGCTCTCCGAATGGGCGAACAATCTCACCCACAAGCTGCTTGGCAAGCGGGCGAACGTCGAAGTCGACGGAGAGGGACTGATCGTCGCCAAGGCCAAGAACAGGTTTCTCAACTGGGCCATTCTGGGCGCGAGTTTCCTCGCGGCATCCATCGTGCTCTCGCTGATCCCCTTCCTGTTCTTCTACACGCCAAAGGAAACCTGGGAAATCGTCACACTCTCGGACCGGGAAAAGCTTTCCCCCTTCCTGCTGTATCTTTTTTCGGTAGGCCTGATCTTCATCGACATCGCCGCGGTTCGCTATTTCTTCTGCGATTACGCCTGCTTCTACCGCATGGGGCAGCGGATGTTCGGCACCAAGGATGCGCTGCATGTGGCCTATGATGAAAGCCGTTCGGCTGATTGCGCAAAATGCAATTACTGCTCGACCGTATGCATCACCAAGATCCAGCCGACAAAGATCGCGCCTCACGACATCTGCATCAACTGCGGCGAATGCATCGATGCATGCGACCGGTTGCACCAGAAGAAGGAAACGAAAGGCCTGCTCGAATTCGAGTTCGACGCGCAAGGCTCGCGAAACAAGACGCTCACGGTCCTCAAACGGGCCAATCTTTCCATCATTCTGCTCCTGGCAGGCGGGATCGCCCTGACTGCATGGGGCATCGCGACACAGCCCAAGCCCGAGGCCAAGATCCCGCTCGCCGCACTCCTGAAGGCACAGGAGATCGAAAAGGCCTGCAGCGTGCAATGTTCGAAAGAGGAGGATGTCTGCAAGAAACGCAACCTGGAAGGCTGCTACCGCGCCGCCGCCTGCCGATGTGCATGCAAACTGGAACATGATCCCTCGGACAGCGGAGAACTCAGACAATGCGTGGCAAGAAACCTGGAGCATGCCGAGGCCGAACACCGGAAGGCTGCAGGCCCGGGCGCACACCCGTAACTTTTTTTCAAAAAATTGCCGACATTGCCATTCCAGTCTACCATTGTATGGTTTTTCGCCGAAGCTGATCCATACCCTCCAGGTTCAACGCATCGCGGAAGGTTACCCATAGCAGTTGCAGCCCTGGCAAAGCCGGGGATTTCGTTCATAGATAGCAAGGAACATGGACAAACCGGATATCAACAAGGAGCGCCTGCAACTTGCACTGGAAGCTGCAGGGCTTGATCTCTGGGAAAACGACCTGATTACCGGAGAAGTCACCCGCAAAGCCACTGCCATTTTCAAGGAGCTAGGCTACAGCGGGGAGGAGTCCCTAGCCTATCTCGACAACCTTTTTGCAATCATCCATCCGGACGACATCCCGACAGTCAGGTCGGCTCTGGATGATCATCTAAAGGGCGTTACCAGCCAATACCGATGCGAATTCAGGGTGCGTTCCAAATCCGGCACATGGGTGTGGTATGCGAATTACGGCAAAATCATGGATCGCAAAGGCGAGGCGCATGGCAGGCATTTTATCGGCGTGACATTCAACATCGATGACAGGAAACGTGCTGAGGAGCGCTCCAAGTCAATCATCGAAGCCGTTCCCGTCCCGCTTGCCTTGAGCGATGAGAATGGCAACATCGTCTACCTCAATGGCGCATTCACCCGGCTCATGGGTTATACAAAGGCGGAAATTCCCGATCTTGCAAGCTGGTGGCAGCTCGCCTATCCGGATCCGCAATACCGCGAGTGGATGACTGATGCCTGGCAGAAAAAAACCTTCGAGGCGGAAAGAACAGACAAGCCCACGGGCAACCTTGAGACCCGGATCGTCTGCAAGGACGGCATGACGCGCACCTTTCTGGCGAGTCCTGCGGCGGTCGAGGGTTTCGACGGGCTCCATCTCGCCGCATTTTACGACATCACCGAACGCAACACGATGGAACGTGCGTTGCGCTTCAGGCAGATTGGTCTTGATCGCGCAGGCGAAATCATACTCTGGGTGGACAAGGACGGGCATATCCTGGATGGGAACGAAACCGCCTGCGACAAGCTTGGTTATAGCCAGGAAGAGCTGAGCAGCCTGACGATTGCCGACATCGATCCCCTTTTCCCCTTCGAGACCTGGCCTGCGCATTGGCAGGAACTCAAGCGCAACCACATCGTGCGGCTGGAATCGATGCAGAAATGCAAGGGCGGCACGACCTTCCCGACCGAGGTGATCGCCAATTACTTCGAATATGAAGGCAGGGAATACAACTGCGCGCTGGTGGCAGACATCACCGAGCGCAAGGCGGCCCAATCCCGCATCAAGCGCCTGACCGACATCTACAAGGCGCTGAGCGAAGTGAACCAGGCCCTCGTGCGAATGGAAACCGAAGAGACGCTGTTTCCCCTCATCTGCAAAATGGCCGTCGATTTCGGGGGGCTCAAGATGGCATGGATAGGCTTGCGCAACGCAGCGACAGGCCTGATCGACTTCAAGTCCATCTACGGGGAAGGCTCGGACTATGTGCGGCAGATCAGCATCTCCACGGACGAAAATCTGCCGGAAGGCCAGGGCCCTTCCGGGATCGCATTCCGCGAAAACCGGACCGTCATCGTCAACGACTTTCTGGCAAGCCCGCTAACCACGCGCTGGCACGAGGCGGCAAACCATTTCGACTGGAAAAGCAGCGGCTCATTCCCGATCCCCCGCAACGGAAAACCATTCGCGGTGCTCACCGTATACCACAATGAGAAGAATGCCTTCGACGAGGAAATGACAACGCTTCTTGAAGAAATGGTGCGCGATGTTTCATTCGCACTCGACAGTTTCGACCGCGAAAGCATGAGGCGAAAGATCCAGGCCAATCTCAATGCCAGCGAGCAGCATTTCAGGGCCTATTTTGAAAGATCCATGGTAGGCATGGCGGCAACCAGCGCATCCAAGGGCATGCTGGAAGTCAACGATGCGCTCTGCAAGATGCTGGGCTATTCGAAAGAAGAGCTGATGCGCAAAAGCTGGGCAGATCTCACCCACAAGGACGATCTGGAGGTGAACGAGGACCTTTTCGGCAGGGTTTTGCAAGGCACTCTCGATGAATACGAGCTCGACAAGCGCTTCATCAGGAAGGACGGCGAGATCGTCTATGTGCATATCGCGGTGCGAGCGGTGCGCAACGAGGAAGGCAAGGTCGACTACTTCGTCGCGATCATCAACGACGTGACCGATGCCAGGAGCAAGCAGCGGGAACTCGAACAGCTCGCCCATTACGACAAGCTGACAGGGCTTCCCAACAGGGCGCTGCTCAACGACCGCCTCGAGATGGGGCTCGCGCAGGCGAAGCGAACAAGGGGGAGTCTCGCCGTATGCTTCATGGATCTCGACGGATTCAAACCGGTCAATGACACATATGGACATGAGACCGGGGATGCCCTGCTGATCGAAATTTCAAAGAGGATACTTTCGATCTCGCGCGCCACCGACACCGTGGCCCGTCTGGGCGGGGATGAATTCGTGCTGCTTTTCCCGGAAATCTCCGGGGAAGATGAATGCCGGCACATGCTGGAAAGGATCATGGACGCGATCAGGCAGCCCCTCCATGTGAACGGCAACGAGATACAGATATCCGCAAGCATAGGCATCGCAATCTATCCGGAAGACGTCAACGACGGGGAAAGCCTGATCAGGCATGCGGACCAGGCGATGTATGTCGCCAAGCAGATGGGGCGAAACCGCATGCACTTCTTCGATGCTGCGAACGACCAACTGGCGCAGCTTCGTTCCGAGGGGCTCTCAAGGGTCGCGATGGCCTTGGACCACGACGAGCTCGTCCTTTACTACCAGCCCAAGGTCGACATGAAAAGCGGCAGGGTCGTCGGCATGGAAGCGCTCATCCGCTGGCTGCATCCGCAGCGCGGACTGATCCCGCCCGGGGAGTTTCTGCCTCTGATCGAAAACAGCGATTTCGAGATCAGGCTTTCCGAATGGGTGATCAAGACCGCGATGGCGCAACTGATCTCTTGGCAGAAGGAAGGCATCAGACTCAGCGTCAGCGTGAATCTGCCGGCACGCCATCTTCAGTCCCATGGGTTCAGTGAGTTCATTGCCTCGACTGTTTCGAAACATCAGGAACTGGATGCAAACACCTTTGAGCTCGAAGTACTTGAGTCGGCTGCACTTGGCGACATGGGGGCTGCGATACAGAAGATGCGCAGCTGCATCGCACAGGGCATACACTTTTCCATCGATGATTTCGGCACCGGATATGCCTCCCTCGCCTACCTGAGGAGGCTGCCTGCGCGAACGATCAAGATCGACCAGGTCTTTGTCAGCGACATGCTGGATGACGAAGACGACCTCTCGATCGTCGAGGGCGTGATCAGCCTTGCCCGCGCATTCAAGAAGGAAGTGATCGCGGAAGGAGTCGAGACGGTGGAACACGGCGTGCGACTCCTGAATTTCGGCTGCCATCTGGCGCAAGGCTATGGCATTGCCCGACCCATGGAAGCCGCGCTCATTCCGGACTGGGTGAGGAATTACCAGCCGCCAGCGGAATGGCTGGCAGGATCTAGCGGCGCATCCTCGAGAAATGCCGATCGAGTATGACCCGCTGCTCTGGCGTCAATGCCGCATAGAGCTCCTTTAACGCCTGATCCATGTTCTCGAAATTCACAAGGCGCTTCCTCATCAGCTCGATATGCCTGTCGAAGCGTTCCGGCGCCGTCGCTGCAGGCTCGCGCATCGCTGCCTGCATCTGGTCTCTCATCTCCTTGACATTGCTCCTGGTCTTCTCCGCATAGGCAGTCCATGCGGACTCCTGATTGCCTGCAATCTTGAGCTCTTCCTTCAGGCGCGCAAGGCGCTGATCGACCCTTGCCACGGGATCAGGCCGCGCCTGAGTCGCAGGCGCAGCAGTCTGATCCGCACGGGCCGGCGCAACCATGGACAACCCGAGCAGCAGGCCCAGAAACAGAATCTTCTTCATCGTACGCTCCTCAAAAAGTTCACCCGGAAATCAATCGTCATCCATGCCGCCAAAGCCGCCGTCGTCAAAACCTCCCATGCCCCCGTCATCCATGCCGCCGAAGCCGCCGAACTCGAAGCCCGGAACAGGCGCATAGCCAGGCATGGGGCCGTAAGCAGGCCCATAGGGCATCATCATGTCCCCGCAGCCTGCCAGAAAAGTCAGCATGCCCAAACACAGAATCTTCTTCATGTTGCACCTCATTTCGTTCATGCCACGGAACCCGAAACTGTATGAATCATGTCATAACGGAATCGCGCACGGGATTAATTATTATTAATTACTTCCACTGCATCTGCATGATTAGAATGATGTCTCGTTTGTCCGAAATGGCAACTGCAGTTCCGAAAATTCAGGGCTGCACAGCCCATCCTCACGCAACGGAGGCAAGCATGTCAGAAGTCACCAATGTCCGGCATCAATTTCTCGGCCTGGACAAGGAATCCCTAAAGCACTCCCTCATCAACAGGCTCATCTATTCCGTGGGCCAGGACCCGTCCGACGCATCGGTTCGCGACTGGTTTCATGCAATCGCCTATGCCGCACGCGACCGGCTGATAGAGCACTGCATGGAAACCCAGCACAACTACGACCGGGAGGACGGCAAGCGCGTCTACTACCTCTCGATGGAGTTTCTGATCGGCAGGATGCTGGCCAACAGCCTGCTCAACATGGAATGCCTGGAAAACTGCAAGGAAGTGCTGAACGAGATGGGCGTTGATTTCGATGCTGTCCGCGACATCGAGGAGGATGCCGCATTGGGCAATGGGGGGCTCGGGCGGCTGGCCGCCTGCTTTCTCGATTCGATGGCCACGCTCGGCATCCCCAGTTACGGTTACGGCATCCGCTACGAATACGGCATGTTTCATCAGGACATCGAAAACGGTTCCCAGGTCGAGCGGCCGGACAACTGGCTGCGCTATGGAAACCCCTGGGAGTTTCCGAGGCCCGATCTTCTTTACAAGGTCAACTTCTACGGCCATGTGATCCACTGCAAGGACGATGACGACGTCTACCGCTATCACTGGCTCGACACAACCGAAGTGATGGCGATGGCGTATGACACGCCCATCCCCGGTTACGGCAACAACGTGGTCAACAGCATGCGGCTCTGGTCGGCCAAGGCCAGCCGCGACTTCGACCTGCAATACTTCAACAACGGGGACTATATCAAGGCGGTCGGCGAGAAGAGGGAATCCGAAATACTCTCCAAGGTGCTTTATCCTGACGACACGACCACGATGGGCAAGGAGCTGAGGCTGAAACAGCAGTACTTTTTCGTCACGGCATCATTGCAGGACATCATCGCGCGCTTTCTGAAGCAGCACCAAGATTTCGATCTCTTCCCGGAAAAGGTCGCGATACAGCTCAACGACACTCACCCTTCCCTTTCGATACCCGAGCTGATGAGGCTTCTTGTCGACATCCATCATCTGGACTGGGAGAAGGCATGGAGCATAACGGTGCGCACATTCTCCTACACCAACCACACGCTGATGCCGGAAGCGCTGGAGACATGGCAGCTGGACATGTTCGAGAAGCTGCTGCCGCGCCACATGCAGATCATCTATGAGATCAACCACCGGTTCCTGCACGACGTGATGCACAGGAGTCCAAACGATGCCGGGATGTTAAAGCGCATGTCCCTGATAGACGAAGAAATGGGCAGAAGGATAAGGATGGCGAATCTCGCGATCGTCGGCAGCCACAAGGTCAACGGGGTCGCGGAGATCCACACCGAGCTCATGAAAAGCAGCACATTTGCGGATTTCGAAAAGAACTATCCCGGCAAGATCATCAACATCACAAATGGCATCACGCCGCGCCGCTGGCTCAATCAGGCCAACCCGCCCCTTGCACAGCTGATCTCGGAACACATAGGGACGCGGTGGAAAACCGATCTTTCGGAACTCAGGAAGCTGCTGCCGCTGGCAAATGACGACGCCTTCATCTCCGCCTTCATGTCGGTCAAGCGGGAAAACAAGGAAAGGCTGGCAGAGCATGTCCGCAGTCACATGCAGATCGGCATCGATCCCGATTCCCTTTTCGACGTGCAGATCAAGCGCATACACGAATACAAGCGCCAACTCCTGAACGTGCTGCATGTGATCACCCGCTACAACAGGATACGGGCGGGACAGCAGGACGGGATGACCCCGCGCACCGTGATCTTCAGCGGCAAGGCAGCGCCCGGTTATGCGATTGCAAAGCTCATCATCAGGCTGATCAACGATGTGGCGGAATTCGTGAACAACGATCCTGCGATGCAGGGTCTGCTCAGCGTGATCTTCATCCCGAACTACAATGTCGCCACCGCGACCGCGATCATCCCCGCAACCGACCTGTCCGAACAAATATCCACCGCGGGCACGGAAGCCTCGGGCACGGGCAACATGAAGATGGCGCTGAACGGCGCGTTGACGATAGGCACGATGGATGGCGCGAATGTGGAGATCGGCGCTGAAGTCGGCTGGGACAATATCTTCACGTTCGGCCTCACCACGGAAGGCGTGGCCAATCTAAGGCAGCATGGCTACAACCCTTGGGACTACTATCACGACAACGGCGAATTGCGCCAGGTTCTGGACATGATAGGCTCGGGCTATTTCTCGCCCGAGGAGCAGAACAGATACCGGCCGCTGTTCGACATCCTCACCCACGAAGGGGACCAGTTCTTTCTGCTTGCGGACTTTGCCGCCTACGTCCATTGCCAGGAGAAAGTCGATGCGCTCTACAGGACGCCTTCCGAATGGGCTCGCAGGGCGATCATCAACGTCGCCCACATGGGAAAATTCTCAAGCGACCGCAGCATACTCGACTATGCAGAGAAAATCTGGCAGGTCAAGGCCACTGTTCCAGCGCAATGACGACGGAGGAAACATGAGCAATTTTCTGGAGCAACTCAAGACCATGACCACGATCGTCGCCGACACGGGAGACATAGAAGCGATACGCCATCACCGCCCCGAAGATGCAACGACCAACCCTTCCCTTCTGCTCAAGGCGTCCACTCTTCCGGAATACGCGCCGCTGATAGACGATGCGATCTCGTGGGCGAGATCGCAGAGCCGTGACAGGGAGCAGCAGGCGCACGATGCGATGGACAAGCTCGCCGTGGACGTCGGACTGGAAGTGCTCAAATCCATTCCCGGACGCATTTCGACCGAGGTGGACGCAAGGCTTTCCTTTGACTCTGCGGGCACACTCGCCAAGGCACGCAAGCTGATCAGCCTCTACAACGCAGCGGGGATAGAAAACAGGAGAGTGCTGATCAAGATCGCATCGACCTGGGAAGGCATACGCGCAGCAGAGATCCTGGAGCGCGAAGGCATATGCTGCAACCTCACGCTGCTTTTCGGCTTTGCCCAGGCGCGCGCCTCTGCCGAAGCAGGCGCAACATTGATTTCCCCGTTTGTAGGCCGCATACTTGACTGGCACAGGGCAAAGGGGGCGTCAGACTTTGCGCCCGAAGACGATCCAGGCGTGCAGTCAGTGCGCAAGATATATGCGTATTTCAAGGAACACGGCTACAAGACCATCGTGATGGGCGCATCCTTCCGCAACATGGGCGAGATCGTGGCGCTCGCGGGTTGCGACAGGCTGACCATCGCACCGGTCCTGCTCGAAGAGCTCAAAGCCTCAGAAGGCATGCTAGAACGCAAGCTGAAGGACAGAGGCCAGACCAGCAAGCCTCCTCGACCGATGACTGAAGCAGAGTTCAGATGGCAGATGAACGAGGATGCGATGGCGACCGAGAAGCTCGCCGAAGGCATACGGGGATTCACCGCGGACCAGATCAGGCTCGAGAAGATGCTGATCGAAAGACTCTGATCTAGCGGGTCAGCCCCGCATAGATCATCAGCATCTTCTCAGGAAGATATCTGACGTGATCGACGACCATGTAACCCCTCGCGCCGAATATCTGTGAGACATATTCGTCCGCCTTGGGATCCAGACTGATGCAGTGAGTGTGTATTCCGCTCTTCGCGGCCTCCTTTACCGCCATCTTCGCATCGTACATCAGGTATTTCGTCCCCCTGACGTCTATGTCCGATGGCGCGCCATCCGTGATCAGCATCAAAAGTTTCTTGCCGGCCTCCTGCCCGTCCAGATGATGCGCGGCATGACGTATTGCAGCCCCCATGCGCGTCGAACGCTGCCCTGTCATGCCGGCGATCCTGGCCCTGGAACCTTCATCGTAAGGCTGACCGAAGTCCTTGAAACGGAAATACTCGACGTTGTGCCGGCTCTTGGAGCAGAAGCCGTGGATCGCGAAAGGGTCTCCGACGTCCTCTATCACGTCTGCAAACAGCACGCAGATCTGACGGGTCAGATCCAGAACCGTCTCTTCCTGCCCGGCCAACCTCTGATTCGTCGAATTCGAAAGATCGAGCAGCACGAGCACAGAGATGTCGCGATTCTTGCGCAGAGAACGCATCATGATGCGCGTATCCGGCTGGACTCCCGAGCGCAGATCGATCAGCGCGCGCACAGCCGCATTGATGTCGACTTCATCCCCCTCCTCGAGCTTCCTGATGCGGCGCAAGCCGCTGTAGCGGATCGCATGAAGTATCCTCTCCATGCGCGATATCAGATGGCCGTTTTGCGACACGATCTGATCCACTATTTCGATCTCCCCGGGCTTGGGCTTCTTCTCCCTCACCGTCACCCAGGAAGCTGTCTCCGCCTGGCTTCGGTAATCCCACTCCGCATAGCTGTAAGTGTCCTTCCCATTTGAACGCTCTGGCTTGCCTTCGGAAATCTCCTTGTTGTCTTCGTCCACGTTTGCAAATTCGTTGTTTCCCATCAGAAGCTTGAGCTCGAAGAACGAAGTCGGCATCTCTTCGGCACGGGTTGGCTCATGCATCGCATACTCCCAGGAATAGCGGTTGTCGTCGCGATAGAGCGCGCTCAGCCTGTCTGCATGCACGTTGAATCTGATGTTCTTTTTCCGGAATTCAGAAGCCAAAGCCGATCCGATGCTGATGGAAGCATCGTGAGTCTCCAGGTTTTTTTCAGCCATGAATAGCGCCCTCCCCTGGGCAATCCATGGATCGTCATCTTGGTAGGATGGGTCCAGCAGCGCGCGGGCCAGACGCGAGAGATAATCCCCCGCGCTCCTGTCATGCAATGGCGTGGCGATATGCTGGTCTCGCCAGAGCTCGATCAACCCGGGGAATTCCCTCATCATCAGGGTTTCGACCCTGGCATCCTCGACGACCGAGATCACAGCCTTCTGCCACTTGTCGACAATCGCATCGGGAAATGCCTTCTCGGTATGCATGATGTGGGCCGCGGCATGGACCGCCGCCGCGCGATAGACCTCGAGCCCCGTGACATCGCCTGCCTGGTCGTAATAGAAACTCGGCAGGTGTATCGCATTTTTCTCGATGTAGGGTCTGTATTTATCGAGATGGAGAAAATCCTCCTCCATCGCCTTGATCACGACATCGCGCCCGCACATCGCATGAAGATAAATCGCAAGACGCCGGTGCACATCGGTCAGCAGGGTTTTCGACCTGTGCTCTGGCTGATGCTCCGATCTGCCAAAATACCTTTTCAGGCCATGCGTTATGCGCTTGAAGGCGGATTTCATCTCCCCTCTTTATGCTTTCCGAAGAACGTGACCACGGCCGCTTCCAGCGCATCTCGCATGTCAGGGTCGTCAGTGATCGGTGCGACCAGTGCGACCCGGCATGCACGCCTTATCTCCACCCCTCTTGAAATCAAAGTGCCCGCATAGATCAGCATGCGCGTGGAAATACCCTCGTCCAGCCCATGCCCCTTGAGCTTGCGAGCCATCTTCGCGATCGACACCAGCTTTCCTGCATCCTCTTTCGATATGCCAGATTCGTGGGAAACGATCTCCTCCTCGATCGCATGCTCGGGATAGTCGAAGTCGAGCGCGCCGAAGCGCTGCTTGGTCGACTGTTTCAGGTCCTTCATCACGCTCTGATATCCCGGATTGTAGGAGATCACGAGCTGAAAATCCGGATGAGCCCCCACGAGCTCGCCGGTCTTCTCGAGAGGAAGCACGCGCCTGTTGTCGGTCAGAGGGTGGATCACAACCGTGGTATCCTGGCGCGCCTCGACTACTTCGTCGAGATAGCAGATTGCGCCGTACCTCGCGGCAATCGCAAGCGGGCCATCCTGCCAGCGCGTGCCGTGCGTATCGAGCAGGAAGCGCCCGACCAGATCGCTTGCCGTCATGTCCTCGTTGCATGCGACGGTGATCAGAGGCCTGTTAAGTTTCCATGCCATGTATTCGATGAAGCGCGTCTTCCCGCAGCCGGTCGGGCCCTTCAGCATGATGGGCATGCGCGCATCGTAGGCCGCCTCAAAAACGGCCACCTCATCGGACACCTGTCTATAGTATGGCTCGTGTTTGACCTGGTATTGGCTGACGATGTCTTTCATTGAAATTCCTTCTTGAAATGTCCGCTTGAATCTAGCCGCCTATTCTCCAGAACTTGTTGCGATTCCTGTATGCCAGATACCAGGCGCCTATCGTCAGCGTCCAGGCGATGATCTTGTAGACGAGCCCGGTGAATATCAGCATGTCCAGCTGCACAAACACGGTGAATGCGGTGAGGTTGAAGGCGATGATCATGTAGATGATGACTAGAGGCAACTTGAACATGGGCTATCCTGTATGCGAGTGTGGATTTAATATTAAGCGGATTCAATTCGCGAGCGCAACTTGAAGGTGCATCTTCCACATCAATTCCGCCACTCATTACGATCCAAAACCACCACCAGTTACGATTGAAAGCCACCGCCTATTTGGCTGATCATCGGCCATGGACTAAACCGCTTCGCTGAAGAAACCCCCCTTCAAGGACGGTGAACAGGTCGTGACGATCAACCTGTTCAGCAGAAACCTGTCGCCTGACGCATCATGCTACAGACTGGTCATACACCATTTTTGACTTTATCTCATTGCGGGATTCTGATCACTGTGCCTTCTCCTCTGTCTCAATTGTTTTGTAATTGCTCATGCATCAGCTGGATAGCGCTTGTTGATGGCGTTTTCCACAGTTCGAATTTGCCTTGCGCGATAGGCACCAGCAAGTACTTCCCCGATAATCGCGCCAAAGTTCGAGGCCTCGACGGCCAGAATTACGCAAGGCCCCCAGTAATACAGATTGAGGTGATAATTAAAATCTTTCCCATCGTTGTATACATACATATACATATAAAAATAGGTGATACAGCGCACGAACAGTGGCGGAAGGCAGGCTAGATATTTCCCCCCTCTATCTCGGTATATCTTGGCAACTATAAATCCAGTGATAAATGGCACTAGGAAAACATCTAACATCCAGGAAAAGGTGAATGTAGATATCCCTTTGAATGTTTCAATATTGATGCCGGTAATCCAGTCCCCAAAAAAATTGAGCAGCATTCCTGCCGTCACTGCGACGAATCCGCGCTTGTAGGCTAAAGTCATAAAACCTCTCCTTATCCGATTGATACGGCGTAACTTTACATGCAGCAGAGTTGACAAAACATGTACAGTTTGCGCAGTATTTATATGTACTGTACTGGTCACATCGCCATGCCAATTGTCACCATTGACCCTCAAAACGCCACCCCCCTGACAGACCAGATCACTAATTCGATCAGGCAACAAATCAACGAAAAGACTCTTCGAGCAGGGATGCGCTTACCCTCAATACGGCTCTTTGCCGAACAACATGGAATCAGTCGCTTTACAGTAGTTCAAGCATATGATCGGCTGATCGCAATGGGCTACATCAATTCGCGTCCGGGCTCTGGTTTCTATGTCTCAATGCCGACTCCTGCCCAAACACTCGATTCCACTTACCAACCAGAAAGTGCAATTGACGTTGTCTGGATACTGAAAAAATCGCTGGAAGATCGGACTAGCAAGACCATGCCTGGGGCTTGGTGGCTGCCAGCCGAGTGGATGGAAGACTCCGGAATCAAAAAAAGCCTGCGCATGATCTCGCAGAAAAATGGGGAATTCTTGTCAGCATATGGTACTGCAGGCGGTTATCTGCCGTTACGCAGCCTGCTGCAAAACAAACTGTCCGCGCTCGGCATTGTTGCCAATCCATCGCAGATCATCCTGACCTCGGGGGTAACACACGCTATGGATTTAGTTACGCGGCACCTGATTCAGGCAGGCGATGCGGTATTGGTTGACGATCCAGGCTATTTCATCCTATTCGGCGGGCTGAAGTCATTTGGCGCGAAGGTAGTTGGAGTGCCTTGGAACGTAGATGGGCCAGATGTAGCCAGACTTGAAGCGTTGATCATCGAACATCGGCCTAAAGTATTTTTTACTAACACAATACTACACAATCCTACTGGCGCAAGTATCTCCCAGCCGGTCGCCTATCGCATTCTGCAACTGGCGGAAAAATACGATGTTACCTTGGTTGAGGATGACATATACGGCGATTTCCACCCCATGCCGATCACCCGGTTGGCGACACTGGACCAACTTAACCGAGTCATATATGTGAGCAGCTTTTCCAAGACCGTTTCGGCAAGCCTGCGTGTTGGCTATTTTGCCTGTAACCAGAAAATGGCTGACAAGCTTTGTGATGTCAAGCTCCTTACCAATCTGACCACTTCAGAAATCAATGAACAGGTGATGTATCAACTTCTAGTTGATGGACATTATCGCAAGCACATGGATAAATTGCGTAAACGTCTACTCCAGGCGCGCCAGCAAACTATCGCTAAACTTGAACAGCTTGGATTTGATGTACATTGCGAACCACAAGGCGGGATGTTCGTTTGGGCAAGCCCTGGAGAAAATTTCGACACTGCAAATATAGCGATCGAAGCCGCCAAAAACGGTATTATGATGGCGCCGGGTAACATGTTCCGCCCCAATCAAGAAGCGACACCGTTCTTCCGTTTCAACGTTGCCCATTGCGAAAACATTTCCACATTCAAATTTCTCGAGTCAACCTTGCGCCACATAGCAGACACAAGTCACCCCAAACTCTATGGCCGATGATCAGCCAAATGGTCAGCGGCTTTCAGTCACAACTGGTGGTGGTTTTGCGATCGTAATGAGTAGCCGGTTTGGTCATATTGCGCAATGAGGGGACTCATTCCTCCTTCACCCTGAACCATGCCGCATAAAGCGCCGGCAGAAACAAACAGGTCAAAAGCGTTGCCACGACCAGGCCGCCCATGATGGTCACGGCCATCGGCCCCCAGAAGACCTGGCGAGTCAGGGGTATCATAGCGAGTATCGCGGCAGCTGCAGTCAACGTGATCGGACGGAAGCGCCTGACAGTCGAGCCGATGATGGCTTCCCAGCGCGATTTCCCGTCTTCCTCGTCCTGCCTTATCTGGTCGACCAGTATCACCGAATTCCTCATGATCATGCCTGCCAGCGCAATGAAGCCGAGATTCGCGACGAAACCGAAGGGCACCCGAAAGATCAGAAGCGCTGCGGTCACCCCTATCATGCCAAGAGGTGCAGTGAAGAGCACGATGGCGGTACGGCTGATGCTCTGCAGCTGAATCATCAGAAGGGTCACCACGCCTATCAGCATCAGCGGCATCACCGCCATGATCGCGTGCTCCCCTTTGGCGGATTCCTCGACGCTGCCGCCCATCTCTATACGGTATCCTGCAGGCAGCCTTGAGCGCAATTCCTCCAGCTGCTTGTCTATTTGCGCCGAAACCGTTGCGGGCTGTGTGCTGTCTGTCATGTCGGCCAGCACTGTCATGGTAGGTATTCGGTTGCGCCGCCAGATCACGCCTTCCTCGAGTTCGGGAACAAGGTGCGCAACCTGGGCAAGCGGCACATGGCTGCCGCTGGATAACGGTATATCCAGTTCCATAAGCCGGTCGAGCGAGCGAGCGTTACCCCGCCACATCACGTCTATCAGCTGGTCGTTCTCGCGGTATTGCGTAAGCACCTGTCCGTTCAGCCAGCCCTCTAGCGCCTGTTCAACATCGCGGCTTGAAGTGCCCAGTTTGTGCGCCACATCCTGGTCGATCTCGACCCTCACGCCCTTTATCTTCTCGTTCCAGTCGTAATTCACATCCTGAAGATGAGGATTCGCCCGCATCAGCGCCGACACCTTGGCCGCGATGCTGCGCACCTGGTCGAGGTCTGTGCCGCTTATCCTGAACTGCACGGGATAGCCTACAGGTGGGCCGTTTTCAAGGCGCGACACATGCACATGCGCATACCCCTCTGCGTCCGATGTCTTCTCAAGGTGCAGCTTCAATGCCTCGCGCGCCGCAATGCTCCTGGTCAGCACGACGCACTGCGCGAAATTGTCGCTGTAGAGCTTGATGTCCAGCGACAGGAAAAAGCGCGGCGTGCTGTTGCCTACATAGCAGGAATAGGAATCCACCCTCTGATCGCCACGCAACATGCCTTCGATGCGCTCGACCTCGCCCTCGGTGGCTTTCAGGGATGCCCCCTGAGGCAGCGTCATGTCGATCAGAAGCTCAAGGCGGCTGGCAGAGGGAAAGAACTGCTTCTGCACGCCTTTCGCAAACGCGATTACGGACAGAACGAACACCAGCAACGTGATCAGGATGACCGTCCAGCGATTGCGCAGACACCATGTCAGCAATCGGCGGAAATTTTTGTAAAAAGATGTGCCATAGACGTCCCCTCCGTGCGCGCGCAGCCTGGCAGGGTCCAGCAGCTTGAATCCGAGGTAGGGCGTGAAAATCACCGCGACTATCCAGGAAACCAGAAGCGCGATGGTGACCACGGCGAAGATGGAAAAGGTGTATTCGCTGGCGGCGGATTTGGAAAAGCCCACCGGCGTGAAGGCAGCAGCGGTGATCAACGTTCCGGTCAGCATCGGAAAGGCGGTCGATGTGTAGGCGAAGGTGGCCGCCTTGAACCTGTCCCATCCCTGCTCCATCTTCACCACCATCATCTCCACCGCGATGATCGCATCGTCGACCAGCAATCCCAGCGCGATCACCAGGGCTCCGAGGGAGATGCGCTGAAGGTCTATGCCGAAGGCCTTCATCATGAGGAAAGTGATCGCCAGCACCAGCGGGATGGAGAATGCAACCACCGTGCCTGTGCGCAAGCCGAGGCTCAAGAATGAGACCGCAAGGACGATCAGGATCGCCTCCGAGAGCGAATCCTGGAACAGCGATATCGATCCCTTGACCACGTCTGACTGATTCGCAACCACATGCACATCCACGCCGACTGGCAGGCCTGCCATCTCTTTCCTCATCGCATCCTTAAGGTTCTCGCCCAGCCTGATGACATCTCCTCCCTTGTCCATGACAATGCCGATGCCGATCGCGGGCTTGCCGCCCACGCGCATCATGGGGCTCGGGGGATCGCTATAGCCCCTGGAGACGTTGACGATGTCGCCAAGGCGCATGTGCTTGCCGTTCACCAGCATGTCTGCTTCCCTTATCTTTTCGACGCTGTCGAATTCCCCGCTCGTGCGCAGCCAGACGCGATCGCTGCCCGTCTCCACGAAGCCCGAAGGAAGAATTGCGTTCTGCTGCGCCAGAGCTGCGCCTATTTCGGCGGGCGTGATGCCGTAGCTTGCAAGGCGGGCAGGAGCAGCATCGAGATAGATCTTTTCGTCCTGCACGCCTATCAGCTCGATGCGCCTGACATCCGGCACGCCCTTCAGGTCGATCGCGATCCGGTCTGCGTAGCGGTGAAGATCCGCAAGGCCTATGCCGTCTCCGGTCAGCGCGAAGATGTTGACATCCACATCGCCAAACTCGTCGTTCGGAAAGGGCCCCTGTATGCCAGGTGGCAATTCGTGGCGGATGTCATCCAGCTTCTTTCTGACCTGGCGCCAGGCCTCCGGCACCTCGGCCTTGGGTGTGTAGTCCTTGAGTGCGACAAACACCATGGATTCCCCCGGCTTGGATACCGAACGCAGCACATCCACCCAGGGCGTCTCCTGCAGTTTCTTCTCTATCCGTTCGGTGAGTTCGAGTTCCACCCGGGACGCGTTGGCGCCCGGCCAGAGCGTGCGCACCGCCATCGCCTTGAAAGTGAAGTCCGGATCTTCCGCACGTCCGAGCGCAAAATACGAAAATATGCCCGAGCCCATCAGCACGATGATGAGATAAAGCACCATCTGCTGGTGATTCAGCGACCAGGCCGAAAGATTGGGCCCCCTCATTTGCGATCCAGGGGATCTATGATCTCGCCCTCAGCCAGGCGGTGCACGCCCGCCACGACGATGCGCTCGCCTTCGTTGAGCCCTTTGGAGATGACCGCGCCATTGTCCCTGTAGGCGGATATTTCAACCTGCCTGAGACCCACCCGGTTGCCTTCACCGACGATCCAGACAGCCGTCCGGTTTCCCTGCTGATAGACCGCCGAAAGAGGAATCATGATCGTCCCGCGCGATCCATGGCTGAAGCGCACCCGCGCGCTCATGCCAAGCGAATTCACCGGCGCATCCAGCGCGACGCGCGCGGCATAGGTGCGGCTTGCGGAATCCGCAGCGGCGGAAATTTCCCTGATGCGCCCCTTCAGTGGAGGATGGCCGCCCACGATCACTAGCGCCTGGTCTCCGACATGAAAAGCCGAAAACTGATCCTCAGGGATCTCGAAGGCCGCCTCGGCCTCGCCCAGCACGCCAAGCTTCATCACAGGCTGGCCGGCTGCAACCACCTGTCCCGCATCGGCCAGAACGTCCTCGATCACGCCGTCTTGTTCTGCGCGCAGCACCGTGTAGTCTGACTCGTTGCTCGCAAGATCCGCTTCCGCACTCGCGGACTTCAAGGCGGCCTCCCTGGCATCCAGGGCCGCCTGGCTCACGAATCCGCTTTTCCTCAATTCCCGGTATCGCTTCGCATCGGACAAGGCAAGCCGGTATTGCGCCTTCGCCGCATTCGCCTTCAGCATCGCATCGGAAGGGTCGAGGCGTGCGAGCACATCCCCGGCCTTCACCCTCGTCCCGGCGTTCACCTTCCGCTCCAGGATCTTTCCCCCTATTCGAAAGCCGAGCAAGGGCTCGTGGCGGGCGCGTATCTCCGCGCTGTATTCCAAGTCCCGATCGGCAGCGCGATCCCCCACGACCTGGGTCAATGCGGGCCTTGCGGTTTTTATGGGCGGCTGCGTCTCCTTGTTGCATGCGGCAAGCCAGACGGAGAGCGCGAGTATGAATAGGGCAGGCTTCATCAGAAGACATCGTGTGCTTTAACAGTCCCGCAATGTAGTTTTCTGACACTGCTTTGTCAAACCTCGACAGCCAGCCGTTAAAATGAGCGCCTGCTGATAAGTTGCACGGATTCCATGATAATCTTCACCTGACTGCCTTTTAGCCGGAAACGATATGACCTATTTGCAAGAACCCCAATACAAGCATGGCATGGAAGAAAAGACCGGCATACTGCTGGTCAATCTCGGCACACCGGATGCACCCACGGCAAGAGCCCTGAAACCCTACCTCGGGCAGTTCCTGAGCGATCCCCGTGTGGTGGAAATCCCGAAAGCCATCTGGTGGCTGATCCTCAACGGCATCATACTCAACACCCGCCCGAAGAAGTCGGCGCAGAAATATGCGAGCATCTGGCTCAATTCCGGATCCCCCCTGCGCGTCTACACGGAGAAGCAGGCCATCCTGCTCAAGGGATTTCTGGGGGAGCGCACGCGTTCCCCCTTCGTCGTCGATTTCGCGATGACCTACGGCAACCCCTCCATTGCCGATGCGCTCACACGCATGAAGGAGCAGAACTGCCAGCGCATCCTGATCGTGCCGATGTTCCCGCAATATGCGGCGAGCGCTGCAGGTCCGGTGTACGACCAGGTGTTTGCCTTCATGCAGAAGACGCGCAACCTGCCGGCGCTTCGCACCGTTAAGCATTTCCACGACCATCCCGGCTACATCGCGGCGCTTGCAGACAACATCGAGGATTACTGGAAAAAGAACGGGCGTCCTGAAAAACTTGTCATGAGCTTTCACGGCGTGCCCAAGCGCACGCACGAAATGGGCGACCCCTATCCCTGCGAATGCCACAAGACAGGACGCCTGCTGGCAGAAAGGCTGGGACTTGCATCCGGGCAATACATCGTCACCTTTCAGTCGCGCTTCGGCCGCGCCGAATGGGTGCAACCCTACACCGCCGCAACGCTGAAGGAACTGGGAAAGGCGAAGACCCGCCGCGTGGATGTCGTATGCCCGGGCTTCGTATCCGACTGCCTCGAGACGCTGGAAGAGATCGCGATGGAATGCCGCGAAGAATTCCTGAGCGCGGGAGGAGAGGAATACCATTACATTCCCTGCCTGAACGACAAGGATCAGTGGATACACGCGCTGACCGATCTCGTGATGGACAATCTCTCGGGCTGGATGATGGAGCGCGATGCCGGCGAACTGGAAAAGACTAGGCTGCGCGCGCTGTCCATGGGAGCGAAACAGTAGATTTCTTTTAGCCACAGGAGGAAGGCATGTCGCAATTTCCCGAAGACATCTATACAGAACCGTCCAATCTGGATGTGGACACGCTGAAGAATCTGGGGCCGCTCACCGGCATGGCCGGAATCTGGGAAGGGATGCGCGGCCTTGATGTCAAACCGAAGGCCGAAGGGCCGAAGAAGCAGACCTATGTCGAGAGGATAGAGCTGCAGCCGATAGATCCGCAGACCAACGGGCCGCAGGTCTATTACGGCCTGCGCTACCATACCCATGTGGTCAAGCCAGACCAGGTCAAGACCTATCACGACCAGGTCGGGTACTGGCTATGGGAGCCTGCAACGGGATCGGTGATCCACACGCTGACAATACCCAGGGCCCAGATCGTGATGGCGCATGGCAAGGCGGCTCATGACGCGAAGGAGTTCGAGCTCTCCGCAACGCTTGACTCGGAACATTTCGGCATACGTTCGGCGCCCTTCCTGGATTACGCATTCAGGACGGTGAGCTTCAACATCAGGGTGACCATCAATCCAGACGACACCTGGTCCTATGAGGAAGACACCGTGCTATTGATCAGGGGAAAGGACGAGCCTTTCCATCACACGGACAGGAACACGCTCACAAGGATCGCACAGCCCACGCCCAATCCCCTGGCACGAAGGTAGGTCATTCGCTGCGCACCAGAAGCACGGGCACCGATGAGCCGCGCACCACGCCTTCGGCCACGCTGCCGAAAAGCAGGTGGTTGAATCCTGACCTGCCGTGCGTGCCGATCACGATCAGGTCGGCTGACCAGTTTGCCGCCTCTTCGTCGATCACGCGCGCGATGCGCTCCCCGTTCGCCTCGCGAAGCAGCGTGTCCACCGTGATGTCCGCCTGCTTTGCGACTTCCTCCGCTTTTGCCAGCGCCCGCTCGCCGATCTTCTTCGTCAGTTCCCGAAGCTCCGCATAATCCACATAGCCTTCGGCGTTCAAGAACTGCAGATCGTCGACCACATGCAAAAGCCGCATCTGCACGGGCTGATCGTCGATCAGTTTTATGGCCTCCTGCAGCGCCCTATCCGACGTGCTGCTGCCGTCGACCGGTACCAGTATGCGTTTGTACATGATGCCCTCCCGTTTCGGTTAAAGCCTGAGAAAGTGCTCCCGGTAATGCTTCATCTCCGCGATGGATTCGTATATGTCGGCGAGCGCCTCGTGCTTGCCGTGCTTCTTCATGCCCTGCGCGACCTCGGGCTTCCAGCGCTTGGCCAGTTCCTTGAGCGTGCTGACATCGAGGTTGCGGTAATGGAAATAGTCCTCGAGCGCCGGCATCCAGCGCGCCATGAAACGCCTGTCCTGGCAGATCGAATTGCCGCACATCGGAGAAGTCCTGGCTGGCACATGCTCCTTCATGAATTCGAGCATCCTGGCTTCCACCGCCGCCTCGTCAAGGCTGGATGCCCTGACCTTCTCGATCAGGCCGGACTTGCCGTGCGTGGACTTGTTCCAGCTGTCCATGCCGTCCAGCACCGCGTCCGGCTGATGCACGACCATGACCGGCGCCTCCGCGACGGTCTCGAGGTTGCTGTCGGTCACGACGATCGCGATTTCGATGATGCGGTCCGTGTCGGGACTGAGCCCTGTCATTTCCATGTCTATCCAGACGAGATGATTCTGATTTTGTGCCATAATTCGCTAGCGCCGATTGAACATTGAGGGGCGTATTGTGTCACAACCGGACTTAACCTAACAGAACATGTCAGCTTCGCTTTTCACCGCACTCTTCATCGCCATGCTGGCGCTCACCACGCTGGCCAAACTCTGGCTTGCGCGCCGGCATCTGGCCTATATCGCATCGCACAGGGACCGCGTGCCTGACGCCTTTGCCGGCCAGATCACGCTCTCCAGCCACCAGAAGGGTGCGGACTACACCTCTGCGAAGACGCGCTTTTCCATGCTTTCCATCCTGTTCGACGCGGCACTCCTGCTGGGCTTCACCCTCGCCGGCGGCATAGAGAAGATCTCCGAACTCTCGCAGCACTGGTTCAGCGGGACGCTGGCCCAGGGCATGGCGACCATCGTCATCGCCCTCCTGATCTCCTCCCTCCTCGAAGCGCCCTTCAACATCTACAGCACGTTCGCGATCGAGGCGCGCTTCGGCTTCAACCACATGACCTTCAGGCTTTATCTGATGGATGCGCTGAAGGGAATCATGATAGGCGCAGTCCTTGGGCTGCCTCTGCTCGCCGGCGTGCTCTGGCTGATGGAACGCATGGGGGAATACTGGTGGCTTTATGTCTGGGGGGTATGGGTGCTTTTCAACCTGCTGATTCTCTTCATCTATCCCGCCTTCATCGCGCCGCTCTTCAACAAGTTCAGCCCGCTCAAGGACGAGGCGACGAAGGCACGCATCGAGGCGCTGCTCAAGCGTTGCGGCTTCACAAGCAGCGGACTATTCGTGATGGACGGAAGCCGCCGGAGCGCGCACGGCAACGCCTATTTCACGGGATTCGGCAAGACCAAGCGCATCGTGTTCTTCGACACGCTGCTGGAGCATCTGAACATCGGAGAGATCGAGGCCGTGCTGGCGCACGAGCTTGGCCACTTCAAGCATCGCCACGTGATGAAGCGCATCGTCTCGACATTCGCGATCAGCCTGGCCTTCCTCTGGCTGCTCGGCCTTTTGATGAAGACAGGCTGGTTCTATCAGGGGCTTGGCGTATCCACGCCCAGCACCGCGAACGCGTTGCTGCTGCTTTTCATGACCATGCCGCTTTTCAGCTTCCTGTTCGGCCCCGTCATGTCGGCCTATTCCAGAAAACATGAATTCGAGGCGGACAGCTATGCGGTGAAGCAGACCAATTCGCGCGACCTCATCAACGCGCTGGTCAAGCTCTATCAGGACAATGCCGCGACCCTGACCCCGGACCCGCTCTATTCGAAGTTCTACGATTCGCATCCGCCCGCCTCCATCCGCATCGCGCATCTCGAGGCCGCCTAGATGAACCCCCTCTCTTCCATGGAAATCGAAAACCTTCTGGCCAAGCTTCCAGACTGGAAGCTTGACGGCCATGCCATCACCAGAACTTTTTCCTTCAGGGATTACCACCAGACCATCGCATTCGTGAATGCGACCGCATGGATCTCACACCGCGAAGACCATCACCCCGACCTCCTGGTCACCTACAACACCTGCCGCATCAGTTACAGCACGCACTCCGCAGGCGGCCTGACGGAAAAAGACTTCGGTTGCGCAGCCCTGGTTGATGCGCTCTTCAAGCCTTGAACGGCCGCATCGTCGCCGCATTCGGCCGCCAGTATCTGGCAAGGATGCCTGACGGCAGCCTTCTGCCCTGCCTCACGCGGGGAAAGAAGAGCGATGTCGTGTGCGGCGACACGGTTGAAGTGCTGAAAAGCGCGGAAGGACAGGGCGTGATCGAGAACATCGGGAAACGCACCACCCTGCTGTACCGGTCGGACGCCTTCCGCGAGAAACTCATCGCCGCCAATGTCACCCAGATGATCGTCGTCGTCGCAACTGAACCCTCCTTCAGCGACGAGGTTCTCGCGCGCTGCCTCGTCGCCGCGTTCGACCAGAATCTTTCGGTGCTGATCGTGCTGAACAAATGCGATCTTCCAGGAAAACTCGCAAGCGAGCGGCTCGCCACCTACCGGAAAATCGGCTACCGCGTGCTGGAAATCTCCGCCCTGCAGGACGTGTCAGCGCTGCTGCCGCTGCTCCAAGGCCACACCAGCGTGCTGATCGGGCAGTCCGGCATGGGCAAGTCCACGCTGATCAATGCGCTGCTTCCCGATGCGCAGGCCGCCACCCGCGAGATCTCCACCGTGCTCGATTCCGGCAAGCACACCACCACCCACGCAAAACTGTATACACTGGATGAAAACAGCAGCCTGATCGACTGCCCAGGCCTGCAGGCATTCGGCCTGCATCACTTGAGCCTGGGAAGGATAGAACAGGGCTTCATCGAGTTCTCGCCCTACCTCGGTCTTTGCCGCTTCCGCGACTGCCACCACCTGCACGAACCGGGTTGCGCGCTGATCGAAGCGGCAGCGAGCGGCAGGATAGATCCCAGGAGACTGGAACTCTTCCGGCAGATATCGGCCAGCAAATGACCATCAGACAGGCAGCGGCGCCTCGTCCATCAGCGCGATCTGCTCGCGCAATTCGAGGATGCGGTCCTGCCAGTAGCGCTGGGTATTGAACCAGGGAAAGGCCGATGGGAAGGCGGGATCGTCCCAGCGCCTTGCGATCCATGCGCTGTAGTGCATCAGGCGCAGGGTGCGCAGCGCCTCGACAAGATGCAGCTCGCGCGGATTGAACTCATGAAAGTCCTCGTATCCATCCATGAGGTCGCCAAGCTGCCTTGCCTGATCGGCGCGATCGCCCGAAAGCAGCATCCACAAGTCCTGCACCGCAGGCCCCATGCGGCTGTCGTCGAAATCGACGAAATGCGGACCGTCATCCGTCCAGAGCACATTGCCCGGATGGCAGTCGCCGTGCAGCCTTATCGCATTAACTTCACCCGCGCGGTCATAACAGCGCCTGACCCCATCCAGCGCAAGCGCTGCCACACCGCGATACACTTCGATTAATTCATGCGGTATGAATCCATTTTCAAGCAGGAACGCGGCGGGTTCCTCGCCGAAACTCCGGATATCCAGCGCGGGGCGATGCCGGTATGGCGCCAATGATCCCACCGCATGGATGCGGCCGATGAAGCGCCCCATCCATTGCAGGACATCGCGATCATCCAGCTCGGGCGCCCGCCCCCCATGCCTTTCGAACACCGAAAAACGAAAGTCACCGTGGCGGTGCAGCGTCCTTCCCCCGATTTCCAGCGCAGGCACCACGGGTATTTCCCGCCCGCAAAGCTGCGCGACAAATCCGTGTTCCTCGATGATCGCTTCATCGCTCCAGCGCCCGGGACGATAGAACTTCGCGATCAGCGGGGATCGGCTCTCCATTCCCGCCTGATAGACGCGATTCTCGTAGCTGTTCAGGGCCAGAAGCCGCCCGTCGCACTGCAAGCCGATGCCATCGAGCGCATCGAGCACGACATCCGGGGTCAGCAGGCTGAAGGGATGCGTCTGCATGGCCGCTACTTCAGGAGTCCTGCCAGCGTGAGCATGAACAGCGTGACCAGTATGAAAACAGAAGAACGCTTGAGCAGGCGGTCTATGCAGTAAAGCGCCTCGGCTCCGCTCTTGTTGCCCACACCCAGTTCCGGACTGCCCACACCCAGTTCCGGACTGCCCGCATCCGACCTCCCGGATCCCAGCCTTATGCCCGATGCGCCCGCGGCACTTGCGAGCAATATCCCCTTTTCCGGATCGGGCCAGCCCGAAGCCTGGGAGCGCCAGCAATATGCGGTGTCCTCGAAATTCCCGACGATGGCGAATGTTGCCGCAGTGAGCCTTATCGGAAGCCAGTCCAGGCTGGTGCGCATTTTCCGGGCGTAGCTCATGAATTCATCATCGGACTCCCCAGGCATCGCCAGGGACATGCAATAGAAAAGAACGCCGGCCGCTCCCCCCAGCCCGAGAAAGCTCGTCACCACGAACCATACGATCACCGCGAACAGGCGATTGAGCGCAACCATCAGCGTACTTTCGATGGCCAGGCGGGCGATCTCTTCCGGGCCCGATTCGTCCGCACCCACTCCGCGCAACTGCGACAGCAGCGATCTCGCCCCCGGCATATCCGCACCGCGCAGTGCAAGCTGTATGCCTGCATAGATCTGGCGGTACCTGCCGAAGCCCATGCAGAGATAGAGGACCAGCACATCGAATGCCCAGGACAGAATCGGGTGCAGACGATGCAATCCCCAGAAAAGCACAATGGATGCGATTACCGAGGGAAGCGTGGCGAGCCACCATGCGGTCCTGCCATGATGGTATGCACCCGAATTGAAATGATGCTGGAAATAGCCGACATAACCCGACAGCCACGCTGGCAGGTAATTGCGTTCTGCCAGGGCGTTGAGCTGCTCGAGCAGCAATGCGGCGATCAGTGCGGACAGGCTCATGACATGGAATTCGAAAAGATCGTTCTGTCAAAGATAGCACAAGCCGGTGCCAAGTTCGGCAAAAAGTGACGACAGCGTATATCATCGCGGCATGACGATACTCCACAAAAGGACATCCCGATGAAGTCGACATGTTTGATCGCCAGCCTGCTGCTCATGTCATTTTCTCCCGCATACGCGGATCCGGCTCCCCCGCCGGTCCTGACCGGAATGACGGCAACGCCAGACACCGCTTCGACTGCGATAAGCGATGGAATCGCAACCTCCGACAGCCATGATGAATTCAAGCGCTCGCACTTTTCGGAAGACCGGATCATCGACTTTTCGAGGCAATTCGAAAAAGCGTTGTCCGAGAAGTCGGCCCTTGTCGCGATCGTTGCGCGCATGGATCAACCCGGATCCGAAAGGCCGGAAGGCATGCGCTATACACAGGTGGCCTTTGCGGTGCACTCGACCATCACGACCCCGGATGGAAAAAAGATGCCTGGCTATGCGATCTACGCATTGCAGCAGGAAGAAAAACACAAGGACACGAGCAGGCTGATACAGGAATTCCCGGCCGACTTCTTCTCCAATGCAGCGGTTCTGGAAGCCGGCATCATCATCCCCACGCCCAGGCTGCAACAGAGACTGCTGGATGTGATCAACTCACCCGTCTATTCCACGCTTCACGACCCGCATTTTTCGTCAATCGCAAATCCCTATACCCTGGGGGCACAGAATGATGCCGAGCACACGCTGGATGTCATCTGCGCAGCCCTCTACCGGACCAGCAACATCAAGCGCATCAAGGCGAACGAGATCGCGTACTTCAAGGCCCAGCCGGTGAAGATCAATCCCGTCAGACTAAAGCTCGACTCCCTTTTCGAAAGCGGGATGTCAAGCTCGGATCAACCAGGCTCGCCTGAAACCGCCACGTTTGAAACGATCGCGGACTTCCTGCAAAAATTCAACAAAGGCTCCGAAGTCATGCGCCTCGTTCCTCAAGAAAAAAACCCGCACTAGGCGGGTTTTTTATTTTCCGGCAAAGAAGAATTATTTCTTGGCCTTCTTCGCTGCGGGCTTGGCTACTGCCTTCTTCGCTGCGGGCTTGGCTACTGCCTTCTTCGCTGCGGGCTTGGCTGCTACCTTCTTCGCTGCGGGCTTGGCTGCTACCTTCTTCGCTGCGGGCTTGGCTGCTGCCTTCTTCGCTGCGGGCTTGGCTGCTGCCTTCTTCGCTGCGGGCTTGGCTGCTGCCTTCTTCGCTGCGGGCTTGGCTGCTGCCTTCTTCGCTGCGGGCTTGGCTGCTACCTTCTTCGCTGCGGGCTTGGCTGCTACCTTCTT
>JAJZTF010000008.1 GCA_021821945.1 Pseudomonadota bacterium | reverse complement strand
CATCAGCAAAAAATGGACAATGCCGATTCGGGATTGGAAATCGGCGCTGAATCGGTTTACCATCCAATTTGAGGATCGGATGCCTCAGCAGTGAGTTACCCGTTTACACAAAATTCTGAACACCCTCACTGTATTTCAATGTTTTCTACACCTCAGTTCCTTCAAATCTCCTTCAGGATTTATTGGAAGAGAAGTGAGTACTACATCGCCAGCAATACCTGATCTGCGACGGCGCGAACTTCTTTTCTGCGGCCATGCCCAGGGAATGGCATGTCCTCGACCTCTACCAAACCTATTCGCGCCAACTCATCAATATCGCGCTTTACAGCGCTACGATCACGATGCAGACGCTGCGACAAATCAGTAATCGAACCTGGGCTAGTTTTCACTTCACGAAATAGCACAAGTTTGGCAGTGGTGATGAGTCGCGCTAGATCTTCCGGGTCTTCAAAGGAAATAATACGCTCACGAGGTATGGACTTGCCCTGATCGGCCAGCTTTGCAATCTCCTTGCCCCGTTTGAAAAACTCATCCGTGGTTGCTACTTTTATAGTGGTTTTCATTTTTTGCTCCTAAACGTAATCCAGTCAGCCTGGAATCGCTCTTCAATATCTTCAAAACTCGTAAATTCAATTGGTTCGACTATGCCCATGAAATGCCGGTGATGAAAACCGTGCGCATTATCGTAGCCTACAACCCGCCCATTATCGCCCTGGAAAATTTTGTGGTTGATATACGCTAAATTGTACCTAACCACCTTACCCCGTTCATCTGCCCAAACTTCACGGCGCAACACACCATTTCCGTTTTTTAAAGATAATGACCAGGAATCATCAGATATTTTAATTTCAGGCATGACCAATTATATCACTGCTGATAGCAATTTAGTGCGGCGATATTTCAACCTGCCGACAAAAAATCCCTCACATGGTTGAATTGCAATATGCAGATTACTACATTGAGCTATCACATCGCGAAGAATGGGACTCATGGAATCTTCATGAAGAAAATTTCAGGGAATGGCTGCTGCCGATCCAACTCCAAAGCGCCAGAGAACAACTTAAAGCATTGGGGAGTCCAACAGAGGTCCAGCGAGACAACCTGCTCGAAATTTTGACATGGCTTTACAGATGGGGATACTCAACAGCAGACGTTCTGAGCGACCTGTTGGGACGAGCGAATAGAAGCCATGCTCGTCGGCTAGCTAAAAGCGGATGGGTTATACCAGTCACGATCCTTAGCTATCCAACATACTATGTTTTAAGCGCGAAGGGGTTGGCAGAAATCACTCACCACTCGGAATATTTATTGGAATACATAGAAATTGATCCATACCGGGTTCACCTCCCAACTCTCCATCATTACCTTATCGCACAATCAGAAACAATCGCTGCAATGAGCTTTGACTACGACGGCTACCTGACTGAACGTACGTACCCCTGCGCGTTTAATGAAGATACCATCCCGTGGAAGCTAGCAGATGTGATTTTTATGAAACGCTGTGAAACAGCGTTTCATAAAAATGCCTACGAACTGACTGGCGTAGAAATTGAACTCACCCCGAAATGGGGGCATAAACTTGATCAATTTGTCACCAACATCATTGACGATATTCAAACAGGACGACTGCATAATTTTCTGGTTATCAGTGATTCAAAGGCCATCCTGAAAAGGTACAAAGAAGCCTTTGCGCCTGGAAAAAAAGTGGCGCGTTGGCAAAAAACCAAGGTCGGCAAATTTACTGCCACCGGTGAAGTGTTGGAGATACCCAGCTGGGCTTCCAAGCACATTTTCTTCCGCGAAGTCGGATCAATGGATCCATATCCAACATTGGATTGGGCCTTATCGTAAAGCATATGTCCTTACCAATCGCTTCGCGTAGGGGATTGAACCGCCAAGATGCAATTTCGTATCTTGGCGTAAAGGGAGCATATTTCGACAAGGAAATACGGCCTCGGCTGCGCGCTATCAAAATGGGTACGTCGATTGTATTTGATCGCATGGAACTTGACTCTGTATTTGATCAGCTTATGATAATCGGCGGGGATGTGGGGCCGACCTTGAAAGGAGCAACACAATGGCCAAAAGAACCCCAGGTATTACAGAAACACCGGACGGACGCTGGAGAGTCGACAAGACCTATCAAGGAACTCGACTTCAGGGACGTTTTGAAACGTATCAAGCAGCAGAAGAATGGTTGCTGAAAGAAATCGAACAAGTGCGTCTGGCCCAGTATCAGCGGCCAAAATACAAGTTCGAAACTATCGCAGCCAAATATTTGCTGGAAAGCGAAGAGAAACTTTCCATTCAGACGGAAGCCACTTTGCTTGAAGCGATCATGCCTTTCGTTGGGAGTTTGAGCTTAGAGCAAATCCATGATGACACATTGCAGCCGTTCATCAAGGCACGCAAGAAACAGGGCCGGAAGAACAAGACGGTCAATGCGTCATTGGCTGTTGTGCGGCATATCCTGAATTACTGTGCCAGAAAATGGCGCGATGACAAAGGGCGCACGCTATTGGAAACAGCACCGCTGATTTCGATGTTGCCGCTCGATGATGCGCGGAAACCTCGACCGATCAGCTGGAATGAGCAGCGACTGTTGCTCCCGCTGTTACCAGCTCATCTGCAACGCATGGCCCTGTTCGATTTGAACACCGGTGCGCGTGATGATGTGGTGTGCAATCTGCGATGGGAATGGGAAGTGTATCTGAAGGAACTTGAATGCAGCGTGTTTATTGTTCCGCCTCGTTACGTCAAAGGTCGTAAAGGCTGGCGACCGCTGATTTGCAATCGCGTTGCGCAATCGATTGTTGAAGAGCAGCGCGGTAAACATCCGGAATTTGTATTCACCTATCAACGCGGCAAGCTTCGTGAGGCGCATGCGGTGGAGACGATGAACAACAATGGATGGCAGCGAGCGAGGAGGGCAGTAGGCCTACAGGATGTTCGAGTGCATGATTTACGACATACTGTTGGCATGCGGCTACGTGAGGCAGGTGTAAGGGAAGAAACGATCTCGGACATCCTGTGGCATAGTCGTGGAACAATGACAGCACATTACAGCGTGGCACAGGTGCGTGAATTGCTGGATGCCTTGAATCTGATCACTGATGAGAGCAACCGGAGCAATGCAAATCTGGAAATGCTGTTCAGGGAAAAGGCAGAGTCCCTTCAAAGTTCCTTCAAAAGAAAAACGGGTTAAGCCAATTCTGACCTAACCCGTTGATTTATTGGCGCGCCCGAAGAGATTCGAACTCCTGACCCCTTGGTTCGTAGCCAAGTACTCTATCCAGCTGAGCTACGGGCGCATAAAACTATTGCCTGGCGGAGAAGGAGGGATTCGAACCCTCGATTCAGGTTATCCCCGAATGCTCCCTTAGCAGGGGAGTGCCTTCGACCACTCGGCCACCTCTCCGAAGGCCGCGCATCTTAATGTGTGCGCCCCCGGCTGTCAAATGATTTATAGGTCTTCCTGGTCGAGATTGAATGCCTTGTGCAGGACGCGCACGGCGAGTTCCAGGTACTTCTCGTCGATCACCACGGAAATCTTGATTTCGGAAGTGGAGATCATCTGGATGTTGATGCCTTCCTCTGCCAGCGTGCGGAACATCTTGCTTGCGATCCCCACGTGGGAGCGCATGCCCACGCCGACGACAGAGACTTTAGCAGCCTTGTTGTCGCCGATCACGCGGCGTGCGCCGATATGCGGCAGCACCTCGTTGTTGAGGATGTCCATGGTCTTGGAAAACTCGTTGCGGTGCACCGTGAAGGAAAAGTCCGTCGTGCCGTCCACGCCGACGTTCTGGATGATCATGTCCACGTCGATGTTTGCATCGGACACGGGGCCGAGGATCTGGTATGCGATGCCGGGCTTGTCGGGTACGCCCAGCACGTTGACCTTGGCTTCGTCGCGGTTGAATGCGATTCCGGAAATGATTGCGTCTTCCATTTTTTCTTCTTCCTCAAAAGTGATCAGCGTGCCTTCTCCTTCTTCCTCAAAGCTTGAGAGCACGCGAAGCTTGACCTTGTATTTTCCGGCGAATTCCACGGAGCGTATCTGCAGCACCTTGGATCCCAGGCTTGCCATCTCCAGCATTTCCTCGAAGGTGATGGTCTTCAGGCGGCGAGCCTCGGGCACCACGCGCGGATCCGTCGTGTAGACGCCATCCACGTCGGTGTAGATCTGGCATTCATCCGCGCTCAGCGCCGCCGCGAGCGCCACGCCCGTGGTGTCCGAGCCGCCCCGGCCCAGGGTCGTGATGTTGCCATCCTGATCCACGCCCTGGAAGCCCGCGACCACGACCACATAGTCGTTTGCGAGGTCTGCGCGCATGTTCTGTTCGTCTATGCTGACGATGCGTGCCTTTGTGTAGGCATCGTCGGTCAGTATCCTGACCTGGCCGCCCGTATAGCTCTTTGCCTTCAGCCCGAGCTCCTTCAATGCCATTGCCAGAAGCCCTATGGTGACCTGTTCTCCGGTCGAGACGACCACATCCAGTTCCCTGGGGTCGGGATTGGCCTGGATTTCGCGGGCAAGCCCGATCAGCCGGTTGGTTTCTCCGCTCATCGCGGAAAGCACAACCACAACCTGATCTCCTCTGGCCTTGAATTTTGCGATGCGCTTGGCGACGTTCTTGATGCGTTCAGTGCTGCCGACGGACGTGCCGCCGTACTTTTGTACTATGAGTGCCACGATAGGTATCCGACTTGTAAATTTGCGAAATTCTAGCGCAGCTGACTGAAAAACACGAGGCCGGGATTCAAAATTCGGACTTTACAGAAGCATCAAAGGCTTTTAGACTTCCAAACATGACGATGAGAATACTGACCTTTACCCTTGCGCTCCTGTTGAGCTGCAGCGCGCTGGCCGCAGGGCAGGCCGCCACCTCCGCCGATATCGTCACTTCCAATCCCATGCTGGCCAATACGCTTCCGGGAGCCATCCAGAACCTTCTGAACTATGCGGTAAGCTACGAAGGCGCGTCCTATGTCAGAGGAGGAACGAATCCTGACAAGGGTTTTGACTGCAGCGGTTTCGTGCGCTACGTGTTCGACCGTACGGAGGGCATAGAGTTGCCGCACAGCGCGAAGGCATTGAGCCAGATTGGAAGCCGCATCAAAATGGCCGAAATATTGCCGGGGGATCTCGTGTTCTTCCGCACGCTGCGCAACAGAATCTCGCATGTGGGCATCTATCTCGGAAACGGCGAGTTCATACATGCTTCCAGCACGCAAAGCGGAAGCGTGATGATCTCCAATCTGAAAGACAGATACTGGGTCCGGCATTTCTCTCTGGCCCGCAGGCTTGAAGTGCCGGAAGAGAAGGGCATCCCCGCAGTCAGCGCAAGATAGCCTATTCGTTGGCCTTGATCGTGGCCTTTAGCTCCGCAACCTGTTCCAGTATCATCTGAACGGTGCCTGCAATGATCGCAGCGCTCAGCGCAACTAGCCTGTTCATGATGTTCAGCACCCGCCTTATATCCCTGACGCTGCCGATCGAGCGGGTTGCCTGATCGATCGCGCCTATCAGGTTTCTCGTGGTCAGCGCGCCGTTGTTTGCAAGCAGCTTGATTCCGACGGCACGATACCGGTCCGCGTCATAGCGCAGCGCCGTTTCCCTTTCCACGAGCATCTGGTATTCCTGTGCGGACAGATTTTCCTTCATCTCGCGGCGCAGCATCAGGGCCATTGCGGCTGCCGCCTGCATGGCATCGGAAATGTCGAAGGACTGCTCGGGGGAAAGCTTCTTTTCGGATAACATGTCGGTGCTCGTCGTCGTTTTTTCGGAACAGGGTGTTGCCGGCCATGTCGCAGTCTTTCAGTTCGCATGATGAAAGACAATATGCCGGATTATCTAGTCAATCCGGTCTGTCCAGTATCGCCCGTGCGTCTTGCGGTACCGTTCCACCCTCATTTCATGCGCATTCATTTCGACCAGGATTGCGCCATCGTGATCCGATCGCAAAAGCGTGGCGCCGCTGTCGAGATAGCGCTGCATGATTTCAGGCCTGGGATGGTTGAAGCGGTTCAGGTAGCCCGACGTGAACAAGGCATAGTCCGGCAGGACGGCAGCGATGAAGTCTGTCCCCGACGAGCCGGAACTGCCGTGATGCGGCACAACCAGCAGGTTGGCGGGAAGCCGGTCTTCGTGCAGGCGGATCAGGCGCTGCTCTGCGGATATTCCGATGTCCCCGGTCAGCAGTACATGCTTTTCCCCCGCGCTTATCCTCAACACGCAGCTCTGGTTGTTGTCGTGAAGGGCCTCGCCGGTTTTGCCGGGGTTCAGAATCTCGAACTGCACGCCATCCCAGTTCCAGTTCATCCCGTCCCGGCAGGGGGTGGCATTCTTTCCTTCGACGGGTCTGGATGACATGACCCAGTCGACCGGCATCTCCTGAAGTATCGTGGAGGTTCCGCCGATATGGTCCTTGTCCTGGTGGCTCAGGATGATACCGTCCAGAGAGGTTATGCCCATGCCGCGCAGGGATGGAATCAGGATGCGGTCGCCGCTGTCGGATTCTCCGGAAAAATCCGGACCTGTGTCGTAAAGCAGGGCGTGATGCCTGGTCATTGCGGCGACGGAAAGGCCTTGCCCCACATCGAAGACGACGAGGCGCAGGCTTCCGGGTTCTGGCAGCCTTGGGGAATTCAGGAACATCGGCAGCATCATCAGGCTGCCGAGATGGCGGGCGGGGAATCCGCGCGGGGCGAGCATCCAGACTGCACCGAACAGGCCGGCCGCTATGCTCCAGGGAACGGGCGCATGCTGCGTCCAGAGGGGAAGCGCGCTCAGGTATTGCAGCGGCATCATGGTCCATTCCAGGAATGAATGAGCGAGCCTTAGCGGCAGGTCGAACGGGGAAAACACGCCGATCAGCGTCAGAGGCACGATGATCAGGCTGACAAGCGGGATCGCGAAGGCATTGGCGATGGGGGAGATCAGCGAGAGTTGTCCGAAGAGTGCCAGGAGCAGCGGTATCAGCCCGATGGTCACGGCCCACTGCACGGTTGCATACCCGCGCAGGAATCGGTATGTGCCACCCAGTGAGAATGCTGCATTTGCATCGTGCCCGAAGTGCCCGATGCGGTGTGCCGTTACAAAAAGGATGAGCGCCACTGCGCCGTAGGATAGCCAGAATCCCGGGGAAAGCACGGCATAGGGGTCCGGCACAAGCACGCCGATCAGGGCGATGCTCAGCAGCTGGGCAAGCGAGAATCGGCGGTTCGCCAGAAGTGCAAAGGCTGTCGCACCCACCATGTAAACGGTGCGCTGCGCCGGCGTGCCAAAACCCGCCAGCATCGCATAGTTTGCCGCGACAAGGAATGCCGCAGCCGCGCCCGCCTTTCTTGCCGGCAGTCGCAGCGCGAGCATTGCGCTTCTTCTCCAGAGCCGGCTTGCGAGCACATACCCCATTGCCGCGAGCATGGTGATGTGAAGTCCCGAGATGCTCATCAGATGGATGATGCCGGTGCGCCTGTATATCTTCCACTGTGCCTGGGAGATGCTGGCCTGATCGCCTATTGCGAGCGCGGTCAGCACGCCTTTGTAGGGGGCATCCCCGAGCACCTTGTTGATGCGCTCCCTTATTGCTTCCCGCCAGGACTCGACGCGGTAGATGTATCCTCCGGCAAAGGCTTTCAGCCTGATGTTGTTTCCCTTCTCGTACACATACCCGACGGCGCGCAGATCGTTCTCTAGCGCCCACAGCTCGAAATCGAAAGCGTGCGGATTGCTGCTGCCATGGGGCCGCTTCAGGCGCACGGTGAACTGCCAGCGCTCTCCCGCGTGCACAGGCATGCTGTCGTCATAAGTTGAAAGATAGATGTGGCGGGGAACATGCAGGCCGGGCACCAGCGTTTTCTCGACGTCGAATTTGAAGCGCTGGCCGCGCTCGGTGGTTTTGGGCAGACCCGCAACCACGCCGATGATCCCTATGTCCCGTCCCTGCCAGGCTGCCGGAAGTTCGTCCGAGAGGCGATGCCTGCCTTGCCAGGCAGCCCAGCCGTATCCTGCACCAAGCGCGAGCAGGGAGATCAGAAGCAGTTTTTTGCCCGGTATGAAGAACGCAAGCCCGGTCAGGAGCCATGCAGGGGAGAGGGAGGGAAGCGTTGCCTGCTGCTGCAACAGCCACACCCCCGCAGCGAAGAATAGCGCGAAGTGGACCATTGGCGAAGCTTAGCGCGCTGCATTCAGGCTGGTAATAGGTATTGCCTGATGCCTTGCGGGCAGGATCCGCTGCTAGCCTGCCGAAACCCGTTCCTCCATGGTTTCGCCGATCTTGAAGCGGTTGACCACTTCGCTCATCCTCATCGAGATGTCGAAAATCATGTCGGCAGAATCCTTGGTGTGGTTGGCTGCGATGTTCGAATTCCTGATGAATTCCGAGACATTGCCAACCTGGGCCACGATGCCGCGGCTCGAACTCTGGCTGGTCGATGCAAGCTGCTTGATCTTGTCAACCATTGCGATCACATCCTGGGAGTATTCCTCTATGGTGCGCATCGCCGTTCCTGCTGAATTCGCAAGCGTCATGGTTTCGTTCATCTCGGTCACGACCTTCTTCATCATCCCGGTCGATGCCGCCGATGCGCTCTGGATCTCGTCTATCTGGTCCGATATGGTGCGGGTGAGCGCTGCCGAATTCTCGGCGAGTTTCCTGACTTCATCGGCAACCACGGCAAATCCTCTTCCGGCTTCCCCGGCCCGCGCGGCTTCGATGGCCGCATTCAATGCGAGCAGATTGGTCTGTTCTGCAATCTTGCGGATCTCCTCGACGATGAGGGAGATGCGGCTGCTGGATCCGGCCAATGCGTATACCTGTTCCGCCGCTGATTCGACGCTGCCGGTGAGCGACTGGAAGTGGCCCATTGCGGCGCGTATCGTCTGCGCATTCTCGGCTGCCTCCCTGCCTGACTTGATGGTCAAAAGGCCTGCCTCCTCGGTGCGCACGGTGATGCTTTCGATCTGATTCTGGATCTGTGTCGCGGCGGCATGTATCTCGTTTGCGGAATGGCTCCCCTGATGGGCGATCTGCCCGAGCTTGATGGAGGCCTGGTGCATGCGTGCGGAGGATACCTCGTTGTGCTTGATCACGCCCATCATCACGGAAAGGGTGTGCTCCAGCGTGTCCATCAGGTCATTGAAGGAAGCGATGGAGTTGCCGATCTCATCCTTGCGGGTCATGGGTACGCGGTGCGTGAAATCGAGCGATGCCGAGATTTTCTTCATCGCGGCCTCCATTGCCCGGGCTGGCAGGACGGTGCTGCGGAAAAGCCATATGCCGGATGCAATCATCAGCAGCAAGGTGATCGTGATAGCTGACGGCAATACCTTGAGGCTGTTTGAGCTGTTGGACATGAAAAGGCCGACCGCCGCATCGTTGGTGCGCAGTTTCTCTATCCTCAGTGTGGCAAGCGTCTGCAGCAGCTCGTTCTGGTATGCCATCGCGTTTGACTCGAAATCCGCGATGGCCAGATCGTTCTGCCCGTTTTTCTTGAGGGAGACGCTCTGCCCCACCGCATCCATATACTGTTGCAACTGATCCTTGAGCTGTTCGATGATCTTTTTCTGCTTCTCGTCATCGGCTTTCTGCGCGTCGAGCCGCTTTTTGACCAGGTCCTGAACTTCCGGAAGCTTGTCGGCAAGCACGCCGGAAAGCTGCGCGTCGGAGGAGTAGATATAGGTCATCCCCTTGATCTGCATGTCCTTGATGTCGGATTCGAGGTCGGACAGCGATCCCAGGGCGGGCACCGTCTTGTTGAGGATGGTGCTGATGATCGCGTTGTTGTTTCTGAACTGCATGAATACGGCCATCCCAAGCATGACGATGGCGAGGGCGGAGACGGCCACCAGAAGGAAGATCCTGGCGCTGATTTTCAAATTCTTAAGACGGGACATCATCAATTCATTTGTACATTTGCATGGGCTTGCAATTTTCCCGGTTCATTGTTGCAGTTTTGTGTCAAATACCCGAGCATTTCATATGGACTAGTGGGCTGCCGGCATCAAAGGGGGCCGATGTTTGCCGGACGTGGGTCTATGGGGTATGCTGTGCCCATTATTTGTCGTTTTCGTTACGCCCAATGTCCAATCGCGTTATCGCGGAAAAAGATCAAGATTCTGAGCTGCTGAGGTTGATGCTGGATAGCGCAACCATGGGCGTCTGGATGCTGGGCGCGGATGGCAGGATCAGGTTCGTCAACAGATTCTTCTGCAACGCGCTGGGGGTTGCCGAGGCGGCGCTCGTCGGAGCAGAGCGCTACGAGGATGCTTTGCCTTCCGATGTTTCCGCGAGCTTCACCCGGTCCGACAGGCAGTGCTACGCCCAGGAAAAACCTCATGTCTCGACGTTGTGGCTGCGCTTGAAGGATGGCAGGGAGCACCTTTTAGAATTCACCCGGATCAAGCTGTTTTCCAGGGAAGGCAACCTTGTCGGCCTGATGGGGCTTGCGGCGGATATCACGGAGCACAGGCGGACCGAAGACAGGTTGCGTCTGATATTCAAGGTGTTCGAGAACATGCAGGAAGGCGTCTCGATCAACGATGAAAATGGCAATGTGCTGCATGTGAACGCGGCATTCAGCAGGATCACGGGCTACTCGCGCGAGGAACTTGTCGGAAAGAATCTCAGGATACTCCAGTCCGGCCATCAGAGTCCGGCGTTTTACGAGTCCATGTGGCAGGCAGTCGCAAGTGCGGGCCACTGGTCGGGGGAGCTCTGGAACCTCAGGAAGAGCGGCGAGCTTTATGCGGAATGGCTCAGCATTTCCGCGATCAGGAACGAAGATGGGGAGATCGCAAACTATGTCGGCATCTCATCCGATATCACGGTATTCAAGCAGCATGAGAAGCAGCTTGAACGCATCGCCCATTACGATACGCTGACCGGGCTGCCCAACAGGACGCTGCTCGGTGACAGGCTGAAGCAGGCGATATCCCAGGCGAACCGCGAGCGGAACATGCTGGCGATCTGCTATCTCGATCTTGACGGCTTCAAGCTGGTCAACGACACCATGGGGCATGCCGTCGGGGACGAGGTGCTGATCAACATCGCCCAGCGCATACAGCAGACCATAAGAGGGGGCGATACGGTCGCGCGCATGGGCGGAGACGAATTCGTCGTCCTTTTGCTCGGACTCGAGCGCGGGGATGAGTGCAGCATGGCGCTGGAACGACTGCTATCCGTGATTTCCGGGCCCATCTATGTCGGCGGCAAGGATTTCGTGATGGGCGCGAGCATAGGGGTGAGCATCTATCCGCTGGATGACGAGCATCCTGACACGCTCTTGCGCCATGCGGACCAGGCGATGTATACGGCCAAGCAGTCGGGCAGGAACCGTTACCATATCTATGATCCTGCGCTTGACCACCGCGCGCGCAACCAGCAGGAAATGCTGAAGCGCATACGGCAAGGACTGGAGGAGAACCAGTTCGAGCTTTATTACCAGCCCAAGGTCGATCTGAACACAAGGGAAGTGGTCGGAGTCGAAGCGCTGTTGCGCTGGAACCACCCCAAGTTGGGGCTTTTGACGCCGGCCCGGTTCTTGCCGGCCATAGAGAACAGCGAGCTCGATATCGAGGTGGGGGAATGGGTGATTTCCACGGCGTTGAAGCAGATGGCGCTTTGGCGGGAAATCGGCTTGGACATCGAGGTCAGCATCAACATTTCCGCCTATCATCTGGGGTCGCTGGATTTCGTGGAAAAATTGCAGCAGCAGCTCTCCCGCTATGCCACGATGCCTGCGGGACGCCTGCAGGTCGAGGTGCTCGAGACTTCCGCATTCGAGGATATCGGAAGGGTCAGGCTGGTCGTCGAGCAGTGCGCGAGGATGGGCGTCGGGTTCGCCCTGGACGATTTCGGAACGGGATATTCCTCCCTTTCATATCTCAGCACGCTGCCCGTCAATACGCTAAAGATAGACCGCTCCTTTGTGCGCAACCTCGACATGAACAAGGGTGACCATGCGATCGTTTCCGGCATCATCGCGATATCCCGTGCATTCGAGCTCAAGACTGTGGCCGAAGGCGTCGAAACCCAGGCGCACCTCGATGCGTTGCTCAAACTGGATTGCCATGTCGGACAGGGCTATTTCCTCGCGCGTCCCATGCCGGCGGCTGCATTGCTCGACTGGGCGAGGAAAAAATCGCCGATCCAGATTGCTCATCAGCCGGGCGTGTCTGCGGAAATGCACAAGGCGATAGAGTGCCTGCTCTCTTTGCCTGCGATGCCCAGGATCGCCCAGGAGATACTGGCGATCAACCTGGCCTCGGATGAGGGCGACGAAGAGCTGCTCAAACTTGCAACCAGGGACGCAGCTATCCTGGCCAAGATCATCGGGCTTGCAAATTCGCCGATGTTCTTCACATCCAGGAAGGTTCTTTCGGTGAAGGATGCCTCGGCAGTGCTCGGCATCAAGCGCATCAAGATGATCGCGCTGGGCATCGCGCTGAACGGCTCGCTCGTGAGGAAACCGCCGGGCCTGCTGGATGCCGAGAAGCTCTGGCTGCACAGCATGGCGGTCGCCCTTGCGATGGAGGTGATCGCGAAAGCGATGCCGCGCAAGATGCTCCCGTCAGAGGAGGACATCTATCTTGCGGGCCTCTTGCATGACATCGGCTTTCTGGTCCTGGACTACATCGATCCTGAACTGAGCGACAGGTTTCATGCGCGCCTCTCCGCAGAAGACATTCCGCTCGAGACGCTGGAAGCCGAGATGCTGGAGATGGGGCATGCCGAAATGGGCGCACTCCTGGCTGAACGCTGGGGGCTGGAACCCGAGATCGCCGATGTGATCCGTTACCACCATGCTGCGCCCAAGGGTGCAGGAACACTCGTGATGTTGACGCATCTTGCGGAGAAGGTGCTGCAGAATTTCGGCATCAGGGAAACGCTGGTCTGCGAGATGGACAAGGATCAATGGCGCGCGCTTGGCATTGCCGATGAGAAAGTCGATGAAATCGTCGCGACTGTCATCAAGTGCGCGGATGAAATCGCCCAGGCATTCGGCTGATTTTCAATGCTTTCGTGAGGGAGACATGTGCGGGATTTGCGATCGTGTTGGGGTCTTCCGCTAAGGGGACATGCTGATGACAACCCTTGGTCCTGCAGAGCTGCGCCTGACCATAAAGCCCGATGCCCTGGGTTACTCCGATACTTCCGGGTTGCAGGCGCACCCGTTGCCCTGGATAGGGCAGGAGCGCGCCCAGGATGCCGCACGATTCGGTCTTTCCATGGATCAGCCGGACTACAACCTTTTCGTTCTGGGCGAGGTCGGAAGCGGGCGTTCTTCCTTGCTGCAGCAGGCGATGAGTGACGCGGCCAGGAAAAAGGCGGTGCCTACCGACCTTTGCTTCCTGCACAATTTCGATGAGCCGGAACGTCCCCGTGCGCTGCGCCTCCCTGCGGGACAGGGGCGGATGCTGCGCCAGCTCATGTCCGAAATGACCAGATCCTTGCAGGACGAGATTCCGCAGCGTCTGAAAAGGCAGGATTTCAAGGACGAGAGCCTGCGCATCGAAAAAAAATACAAGGATGAGGAAGCGGGCGCATACGCCGAGCTCGATGCCTTTGCAGAGGCGAGAGGTTTCATGCTGCACAGGGAATCGGGGCATCTCGTTTTCACGTTTCTGGACGAGAACAGGCATCCGCTGACCGAGAGCGAGATGCTCGCGCTGTCCAAAGAGCGGCGAACCGAGATCGAGAAATTCGAGCAGGAGTTGCGCGCGGAAATCACGATGTTTCTGGACAGGACCCGTCCGATGGAGAAGGCGATGCATGCATCCCTTTCCGCCTTGAGACGCAGGCATGCCGGTGAACTGCTGGATGCGGAAATTCAGAAGATACGCGGCCGTTTCAATATCATCGATGCGGTCAGGCTCGGCGCCTATCTCGATCAGGTGGCGCAGGATGTGCTCGGGAATCTCGATCTCTTCGAGCCAGCCGACACGGATGAGACGGACAGGGAGGGGGAGCTTTCCGCCGTGCTCTCGCGCTATCGAATCAATCTCGTGGTCGACAACGGCGGCCTTGAAGGCGCACCCGTGATCGTCGAGGACAATCCGCTCTTCAGGTCGCTCTTCGGCAGCATCGAATACCAGAGCGAGAACGATGTGCTGGTGACCGACTTCTCGCGGATCCGCGCGGGCAGCCTGCTCAAGGCGCACGGCGGATTTCTGCTTTTGCATTTGCGCGATCTTCTGACGGACGGGCTGGTGTGGGAAAAACTGAGACGATTCCTGCGCAGCGGCAGGCTGCAGATCGAGGAGCCGGGAACCGCATTCGCGCCAATATCAGCGGTATCGCTGGCGCCGGAGACGGTCGAGGTCGAGGTCAAGATCGTCCTGATAGGCTCCCGGGAGCAATATTATGAGCTGCAGGAAGAGGACCCCGAGTTTGCCCGGCGATTCCGGGTGAAGGTCGATTTTGCGGAGAGTTTTTCATCATCGGAAGAGACGCGCCTGGCTTTCGGCATTTTCGTCTCGCACTGCTGCAAGAGCCTGGGCTTGCCTCATTTCGACAGCGCCGCTGTCGCCCGTCTCATCGAAGAGGCGCATCGCGCGGTGGACGACCAGACAAGACAGAGCGCGAATTTTTCAAGGATAGAAGGGCAGCTCGTGGAAAGCGCGGCGATCTGCAGGCAGCGTTCCGGCACGCTGGTCGAGATTCAGGATGTCGAGGCGGCTCTTGCCGCGCGCATCAGGCGTCACGACTATCCTGCAAGGCGCATGCAGGAATTGATCAGGGACGGGGAGGTGCTGATCAGCCTTGAGGGGGAGAAGACGGGGCAGGTCAACGGCCTGACCGTGGTCGATCTGGGAGACTATCGCTTCGGCTATCCGATGAGGGTCAGTGCGCGCACCTTCGCAGGAAACGACGGCTTGCTCAACATAGAACGCGAAGTCGAGATGTCAGGCCCCATACACGACAAGGGAGTCCTGATACTGCAAAGCTATCTTTCCGCGATCTTCCATCGCATGGCCCCGCTGGCGCTGAACGCTGCACTCGTGCTCGAACAGGAATACAATGGCGTCGAGGGCGACTCGGCTTCCTGCGCCGAATTCTATGCATTGCTTTCGTCGCTGTCCGGCTTGCCGATAGCGCAGGGCATGGCGGTGACCGGTGCGCTCAATCAGCACGGGGAGGTGCTGCCGGTCGGCGGGATCAACGACAAGATCGAAGGCTATTTCGAAGCCTGTCTTGCCGCGGGGCTGAACGGAAAACAGGGCGTGCTGATTCCTTCCAGGAACCGCATGCACCTGATGCTGGATCGCAGGGTGATCGATGCGGTTGAGCAGGGCATGTTTCATATCCATGCAGTGGAGCATGTGAATTCGGGCATGCAGATATTGATGGGGGCGGATGCGGGTGAGCCGGATGCGGAGGGAAATTATCCGCATGCGAGCGTGCTGGGACGCGCACAGAAGACCCTGCAGGCCTATCGCCGCGCATGCTGGGCCTCCGAACACCCCAAGCCTGCCAGAAAGCATGTCCGCTGAGTATTTCTGACCGAAAGGAGAAATGCCATGTTTCGAGATCGGCAAGATGCGGCAAACAGGCTGGCCCATGCGCTCGAAGAATACAAGGGAAAGAAGCCACTGGTTCTGGCGATCCCCAGAGGCGCAGTCCCCATGGGCAGGATCATCGCAAAGGCGCTTGATGGGGATCTCGATGTCGTGCTGGTGCGCAAGCTTCGTGCGCCTGGCAACCCCGAGTTCGCCATCGGTTCTGTGGACGAGACGGGCTGGACCTATCTTTCCGAGTATGCCTCGAATATGCCGGAAAAATACCTGGAGGAGGAAAAGTCTGCACAGATGGCGGTGATGCGCGAGCGGCGTGCCAGCTATACACCGATACGCGCACCCATCGATCCTTCTGGGCGCATCGTGATCGTGGTCGACGACGGCCTTGCGACAGGCTCGACGATGATTGCAGCGCTTCACGCGCTGCGCGCGAAGCACCCCCTGAAGCTGGTCTGCGCGGTTCCTGTGGCGCCAAGCGACACGCTTGAGAGAATCGGGCCCTATGCGGACCAGGTGGTGTGCCTGGAAGTCCCGGACCAATTCTATGCAGTCGGGCAGTTCTACCTATCCTTCGATCAGGTCGATGATGAGGAAGTGGTCGAGACCCTCAAGGCCTGAGTGCCTGGTCAAGGCCGGCTGAGTCGTTCAGATCTTGCCGGCCTGCATGGTCCACGCAAGGCTGCCGTGGTCGCCGGAGTAGATGCGCTGCTGGTTCTGAGCGCGCAGCCTGTTTCTGATCTCGCCGGCTGCATATTTTTGCAATGCATGGACCTCTTCCACCAGGCCGCGCACCAGGGTTTCCCCGGCCACTTCCGCGATGTCGCAGGATATGCCCGCACCCTTCTGCTTGCGCATGGCCTCGAGCTCCTCCTTTTCCTGCTGAAGTTCCTGCAGTGTCGCCAGTTGCGCCTGGATCTGCTGGTTCAGTTGGCCCATTGCGTTGAGGCTGCCGGCAAATCTGGCCGTCATTTTTTTCCAGGGTTCCTGTTGCTGGGCACCGATTTGTATCTTCCCCTGCTTGATGCTTGAGACAAGTGCGAGATACTTCGCAAATTCCGCATCATTCTTGAGCGCCTCGAGCTCCTGCCGTTTTGCGTCGATGACCTTGTTGCAATCCTTGATTTCGCGCTCCACGCGCAAGGCCTGCGCATCCAGGGGAGAAAAATCGGGCAATACCATGGAAACGATGGTTTCCTTCGAGCGACAGGCGCTGGAAGAATTGATTCTGACCTGCTTTCCTGCAATGCTGCAGCCCTCGGCGCTGCCGATCTCAACATCGATTGCCACAATGTCGCAATTCACCGCGCGTTCTATCGACACTGACCCGCCGAGGATCAGGCAGCTTTCCGCATATTTGAGCCTCACCTTCCCCGTGCATGCCTCGATGGATGCATTGAATGCGCGCCCGTTCGAGATGACATCACCCCCCTTGCTTTTCGCGCTTCCGCCGGAGATGTTATCTTCGAGCGTGATGGTCCCGCCGGCAGATATCACGTCGCCATAGACACTCGAAAGGAAGGTCATGTTCCTGCCCTCGACCACGCGTCCTTCCTGCACTTCGCCGTGCTCGATGAATTCATTGCCCGCAAGGGAAAGGTCGCCGGTGGTCTTGATGCTCACCCCGCTCCTGTTCTCGATCTTCTCCGTCACCAAGATGATGTTCGAGGCCATGTCGAGGGACAGAAAGCCATCCTGACTTGCCAGGATGTATTCAAAGCCGTCCTGGAATTCTACCCGGGTGCCCGGTCCTGCCATAGACTGAAGATCGATCTCGTCGAGTGGTGCGCGTGGCAATATCATTTCCCCGCTCACCTTGTATCCGGGTTTTCCCGGCATAAGCGGTTTCTTCTTTAACAGGCGCGCACCGCTTGCAATTTGCGGGAAACGGTTCTGGAATCTGCGCAGATCGGCCTTTCCGTTGGCCTGAAGCTTGGGGGAATTATCCCTGTGCAACACATTGCAGGCCTCCTCGATCCCGGCATCGATGCCTTCCGTCGCATCGCGCTGCGAGGCTATGATCATGCGCACGGTCTCGCGCTTTTCCATGACCTTCTTGACCGATTCGACATCGATGCCGTAGCGCACGCCCTTAAGCCACATGTCCGCGATGAACTCGTCGATGTCGAGCTTCGTGGGCTGCAGTTCTTTTGCCATGCCCGGGACCGGGCCATTTTCCCCTGCATCCCCGTGGACGGGTGTGATGGCCGTGATCGAGGGAGGCTCAAAGAAATATTCGGCATGCTGTTTGTCGGCATCCGTCTTGACTGCTTTGTACAAGGCCCGACGTTCGGCGGGAAAGGTCGCAATGTCTTCGGCCAGCTTGAGTCTTCCAGTCCCGTGATGCAGGTCGATGACATCGCCGTAGAGCAACCCGGTCAGAAGACCATAGTCGAGCCCATGGAACCTTGCGCCGGCTTCGAAAATCCTGTTGATCGCGTCTTCCATTTTGCCGGCTGCCTTCGACAGCTCGACATAGATGCCATCTTGCTGTTTAACCAGGCAGCTGGGTAATTCATGTTGCACTCGTGTCATCCAGGGTATCCGTAATCAGGCATGCCATATACTTCAAAGTGATTATGACTTGACACCGGCGGCCTAGTCCAGCGCTTTGCATCCTTCATGTGAAAAATTCCCCTGTTTTTCAATGGATAATTCGAATGGACGCGAAGCGCGCTTACACCAGGGAAGGGCTGCAGTCAGCTTTCGTCCTTTGCCTGATCCGCATTGAAATGCGAGGCGAACCAGGCAGCCGCACTTTTCGCCGCCTGCTCCAGTGTTCCGGGTTCTTCGAACAGGTGGGTCGCGCCTTCGATCAGAACCATCATTTTCTCGCAATTCATGAGTTCATAGGCCTCTTGGTTGAGCTCGATCACGCCGTAATCGTGGCTGCCCACGATGAGCAGGGTGGGGGACTTGACGCGGCTCAGCGCTGTCTTTCCTGCCAGGTCTGGACGCCCGCCGCGCGAGACGATGGCGGCGATCTTGTTGTCCGCTGTGGCGGCTGCGAGCAGCGCTGCCGCGGCACCCGTGCTCGCGCCGAAGTAGCCCAACTTGAGGCCTGTCATCCCGCCCTTCACCCAGTCAGTCGCCGCAATCAGGCGGCGGGCGAGCAATGAAATGTCGAAACGCGTCTCGTAGTTCTTATCCTCTTCCTCAGTCAACAGATCGAACAGCAGCGTGCCCATGCCATGCTGCTGCAGCACCTTTGCGACATAGGTGTTGCGCGGGCTGAACCGGCTGCTGCCGCTGCCATGCGCGAACAGCACGATGCCATTTGCATTTTCCGGCACATGCAGCTCCCCGCCAAGCTTCACCTGCCCATCGGGAATGGATACGGTATTCATGGTTTTCTCCTCCGATCGTGGAATGACAGTCAAAAAACCTCATGCCTTGCGCATCCGGGGGGACATGTTCCCGATATGCTATTCCCAATCGGCCGCCACTTCAAAGACTTTGGGCAAGAAGAGGCCAAGTGCATAATCTCCAGTCTAAGGAGTTAGTGCAAACGAGTTTCTCACCGGTGGCACCGGCGAATTCTGGGGCAAGATGGTCAAAATCAACGCACCGATTCAGATGATGAAAAAAGGATTGAGCGAAGCGTTGTGGCGCGAGAAGGAATCACTTGCGTTGGTCTAGCTAGAAGTGGCACTTTCTACGCTGAAGTGGCCGCTGATTTCGGATGCTTCGTCTCTTGTGTGAAACTTATAATTTACTTATGATTATTATATGAACACCATCGAGTGGTCAGCCAAAGCGGTGCGGCAATTGCGCAAGATTGCAGATAGGCGAAAACGGCAAGGCATCTTTGCCGAAGTTCAGCAACTCGCGCATTGGCCGGATTGCACGGAAGACATCAAGCGCCTTCAAGGGCGCGAAGGCTACCGGCTGCGCATAGGCGACCACAGGGTGATATTCGAGATCGATCAGAGCGGCAAGCCGATCATCGTCACCATCATGCAAGTGGAGAAACGAAATGAACGCACCTACTAACATCCAGATACTGAAAGACGCGAAAGGCAAACCCGCTTTCGTCGTGATTCCCTACACGGAATACATGAGCCTTACCAAACAAAACGCGCCAACCATCCCAAACGCCGTGGTCAACAAGGTCATCAACAAAGACATGACACCAATACGCGCATGGCGCGAACACCTCGGTCTTACTCAGACGGAAGTCGCGCGCCGCCTCGGCATTTCGCAAAGCGCTTATGCCCAGCAGGAGGCCAAAGAGCCCGTGAGAAAGGCCTCGCGCGAGAAGATCGCCCAAGCGCTAGGTATCGCAGCAGAGCAATTGGCGGTTTGAGAAAACAGTTGCGATGCTGATCCCATGTCACTCCGGAAGAGACACTGCCTGCCTGAAGGGGTTGCTGACTTCGGATGCCTGGTTGGGGGTGGGAGAAATTAATGACTGAAATAAATCATTGTCTGCCCCGATTGTTCTAGCCGTTCCTATTCTTCTACGTATTGATTTGGAGTGTTTTCCGCATCGCCGTATTCCAGGAAACGCCTGTAGCGAGAAGGCGAGCCCAGGATCTTTCGCGCGTGTTTGATCGGCATGCCGTTCACATAAACGTTCGCCAGTCCCAGTATGGCTTACAGGACCATGCCGATCACCGCCACGCAAACGGTCAGGATTCCCAGCGTCAGATTGAGGCCGACCAGTCTGCGTATCTTGCCCAGCATTTCTCCTGCTTCCTTCCAGCTCTGTGCGCCGACAAACCGGTTCAGTTTCCTGTAGAGCGCGAAATACACGTGGCCGTAGATCGCGATCATTGCGATGCCCAGCATCAGCATGATGTGCACGTAAAGCCCTACGTGAGCCATGCCGCCGAATAACGAAATCATGCCTATGCCGCTTGCGAGCAGCAGCGCGATCGAAGCCCAGACCCATTTGAAGAAGCGCCTGAACACGTCGTCCCAGAGCTTCAGGCGGTGAGGCGGCTCGAGCGTGTCAACCGCGGCGGGCCGCAGCACGACATAGGCGAAGAACATGCCGCCTACCCAGACCAGAACGGACAGCAGATGGAAGAGTTTCAAAAATTGCATCGCATATCTCCAATGTGAGTGTTTTGATTCTATCAGGAACTGCAGGACAGCATCGAGCAGCCGGGTTTGTCGATCGCCCAGTCGGGGCGTTTGGCCGTGAGATCGGACGGAATGTCGTCGATATACGGATGGCGGGCGGCTTCCATCAGCCTTTCCAATACGCTCATGTCGTTCTGCATCGCCGCGTCTATCGCCTGCTGCGCGAGATAGTTGCGCAGCACGAAACGCGGGTTGACCGCATTCATGCGCCGCCTTCTCGTTTCATCGGCATCCTGCTGTCCGGACAGCCGCGTGCAGTAGCGTACAAGCCATGCGTCGAATTCTGCTTCATGTTCGCGGTAGAGGGATTCGCCGTAGAAAGCGTTCTTCAGCAAGGAAAGATCGGGCACTTGAGATTTTACGTTCGCGAGAGAACGGAAGAATTCGGTCATGTCCACGTTGGCCCTGTGCATCAGCTCGAATGCTTCCTCGATGAGGCTTGCATCTTCTTCTTCCGTCCTCGCAAGGCCGAACTTTGCGGTCAGCATGCCGGAGAGCTGCTCCTGCAGCGTCCCGTCGAAGTGGGAGAGCCCTTCGTCCAGGATGGAGCGCGAAGGGGAGACAGTTTCCAGCGCATCGGCCAGCCGTTCCAGATTCCATCTCGCGATGGAAGGCTGATTGGCCAGCGCATAGCGGCGCCAGTCCGCGTCCGTGGTATTGGGCGTCCAGTTGGGGTCGAAGTTGTCCACCCAGCCGTACGGACCATAGTCTATCGTGAGGCCGAGTATGGACATGTTGTCGGTGTTCATCACGCCGTGCACGAATCCGACGCGCAGCCATTCGACGACGAGCTTCGCAGTCCTTTCGCAGACCGTCCTGAACCATGTGACGAACCGGTCTTCCGATTGCTGGCCTATCTCCGGAAAATCGCGGTCTATCGTGAACTCGATCAGCTTTTCAAGAAGATCGCGCTCGCCGTATGACGCGAGAATCTCGAAGTTTCCGAAGCGGATGAAGCTGCCCGACACCCGGCATACGATGGCGCCGGGTTCCATGGTCGGGTTGCCATCGTAGAACATGTCGCGCACCACCTGGTCCCCCGTTGCGATCAGGCTCAATGCGCGCGTGGTCGGTATGCCCAGATGGTGCATCGCCTCGCTGCACAGGAACTCGCGCATCGACGAGCGCAGCACGGCACGCCCGTCCGCCCGGCGCGAATAGGGTGTTGCGCCCGCTCCTTTGAGTTGAAGCTCCCAGCGCTGGCCGCGGCTGTTGACCACTTCGCCAAGCGAGATCGCCCGGCCATCCCCGAGCTGCCCGGCCCAGCTGCCGAACTGGTGCCCTCCGTAGCGGGCGGCATAGGGGTTCATCCCCGGAAGCAGCCGGTTTCCGGAGAAGGCATCGAGAAATTCTTCTGAGCGTATCTGCTCATCCTTTAGCTCCAGGAGTTCCGCCACTTCCCTTGAATAGGCGATCAGTCTGGGTTTTGCAACCCGGGTGGGGTGGGCCGCAGCCCAGCATGCGCCGGGCGTCAGGCGCGATTGCAGATGGCCGCTTGAGTCTCCTGGAAGTTCGTTCACAAACCGGTTGTCGAATTCGAGTCGCATTTCAAATCCTTGTTTTGCAATGATGCATATATTACCCGACAAATGCGATCGGGTAATGGGCTTCTGTCCGGCCGGGCTTGAAATGCATGCTTCAGCCTATATACTTGCAGGATGCATGCAAGGAATCGGGAATGAAGGAAATCGACGAAGATGAAGACGATGCAAAGCTTCCGCAAGGCGTGAAGAATTACATCACCCCTGGCGGTTTTCGCAGGATGCAGGCGGAGCTCGAGCAGCTATGGAAGGTGGAGCGTCCTGTGTTGGTCAGCACCATCGCGTGGGCTGCTTCGAACGGGGACAGATCCGAAAACGGCGATTACATCTATGGCAAGAAACGCCTGCGCGAAGTGGACCGGCGTGTGCGTTTCCTGCGCAAGCGCCTGGAAAAGGCCGAGGTGGTCGATCCGGCGCTGCGCAAGGATTGCGAGCAGGTATTCTTCGGCGCCACGGTGACCGTTTGCAGGGATGACGGGATTGAATCGACCTATGCCATCGTCGGTGTGGACGAGATGGATATGGCCCGCAACCACATCAGCTGGATGTCCCCTCTGGCGCGTGCGCTCATCAAGCTGCACGAGGGGGATGTGGCAAGGCTGCAGACGCCTTCCGGCACGGTCGAGCTTGAAATCGTCAGGATCAGTTACCAGTCGCTTGAGCATTAAATCTTGCTACAATGCAAGGATCAGTCCGGAGTTTCCGGGGAATAACAGGGAGTTCGTCATGAAGAAAATCGAAGCGGTGATCAAGCCTTTCAAGCTCGACGAGGTGCGCGAGGCGCTCTCGGAAGTGAACATCAGCGGGCTGACGGTCACCGAAGTCAAGGGTTTCGGCCGCCAGAAGGGTCATACCGAACTTTACCGCGGCGCGGAATATGTGGTGGATTTCCTGCCCAAGATCAAGCTCGAGGTGGTGGTGTCGGACGAAATGCTGGAGACGGCGGTCGATGCCATCGTCAAGGCCGCGCACACAGGGAAGATAGGCGACGGGAAAATCTTCATCTCCAGCGTGGAGCAGGTGATACGCATCAGGACGGGCGAGCTGAACGAGGCTGCCCTTTAAGTATTCCCGAATTCCGATCCTGGGCGGTGGATTTACCCGGTCGCCCAGGATGCGTATAATCCGCTCTTTGCCGAGGTCTCCCTATGCGCATCATCCAGAAAGCACTTACCTTTGACGACGTATTGCTCGTCCCCGCCTATTCCAATGTCATGCCGCGCGATGTCAGCCTGCGCACGCAGCTCACGCGCAACATCAGCCTGAACATACCGCTGCTCTCGGCCGCGATGGACACCGTCACAGGTTCCCGTCTTGCGATCGCGCTGGCGCAGGAGGGCGGGATAGGCATCATCCACAAGAACATGACCGCGAAGGAGCAGGCGGCAAAGGTCGCCAAGGTCAAGAGATTCGAAAGCGGTGTGGTCAAGGATCCGATCACCATCACGCCGGACATGACGGTGCGCAATGTGCTGACCCTTACCCGTCAGTACAAGATTTCCGGATTGCCGGTGGTCCAGGGTAAGCAGCTTGCAGGCATCGTGACCAACCGCGATCTGCGCTTCGAGAGCAATCTCGATCAGCCGGTCTCGAACATCATGACGCCGCGCGAGCGACTGATCACGGTCAAGGAAAACACGAGCATCGACGAGGCGAGGAACCTCATGCACAAGCACAGGCTTGAGCGCGTGCTGGTGGTCAACGAAGCGTTTGAATTATGTGGATTGATGACGGTCAAGGACATCCTGAAGTCCAGCGAGCACCCGAATGCCTGCAAGGACAGCCGGGGCAGGCTGAGAGCCGGTGCCGCGGTGGGCGTGGGAGAGGGGACCGAGGAACGCGTGGCACTGCTTGCCGAGGCGGGCGTTGACGTGATCGTGGTGGATACCGCGCACGGGCATTCCCAGGGCGTGCTCGACAGGGTGAAGTGGGTGAAGACCCATTTCCCGCAGATAGACGTGATCGGCGGCAACATCGCAACGGGTGCCGCTGCGCGCGCGCTGATGGACCACGGAGCGGATGCGGTGAAGGTGGGCATAGGCCCGGGTTCGATCTGCACGACGCGCATCGTCGCGGGCGTGGGCGTGCCGCAGATAGGCGCGATACAGAGCGTGGCTGACGCATTGCAGGGAACCGATGTGCCGCTGATTGCCGACGGCGGGATACGCTATTCGGGAGACATCGCCAAGGCGATCGCTGCCGGCGCTCATGCGGTGATGCTGGGGGGGCTCTTTGCCGGAACCGAAGAGGCACCAGGCGAGATAGAGCTTTTCCAGGGGCGCTCCTACAAGTCCTATCGCGGCATGGGAAGCCTGGGGGCGATGCAGCAGGGATCGAGCGACCGCTATTTCCAGGAAGGCGAAGGAAACCAGGACAAGCTGGTTCCGGAGGGCGTGGAAGGCCGGGTGCCCTACAAGGGCAGCGTGCTCGCGGTGATACACCAGCTGATGGGCGGGCTTAGGGCGAGCATGGGATACCTTGGCTGTGCGGACATCGCGGTCATGCATGCGAAGGCCGAGTTCGTCGAGATCAGCTCCTCCGGCATCAGGGAGTCGCATGTGCACGACGTGCAGATCACCAAGGAAGCGCCGAATTACCATATAGATTAAACAAGCAGGATTGGGGGATGAGGATGGCGTCAAAATCGGCCCGATCTTCATTCCTCACTCCTTAACCCTATCCTCAATCCTAGCCATGTCACATAAAAAAATCCTCATCCTCGATTTCGGCTCCCAATACACCCAGCTCATCGCGCGCCGCGTCCGCGAGACGAATGTCTATTGCGAACTGCACCCGTGGGACATGGGCGCTGAAGAGATCCGCGCCTTCGATCCTGCAGGCATCATCCTCTCCGGCGGCCCGAACTCCGTCACGGAAGGCGATACCCCCAGGGCGCATGATGCGGTATTCGAAATGGGCGTGCCGGTGCTGGGCATCTGCTACGGGATGCAGACCATGGCGGCCCAACTGGGCGGCAGGGTAGAGAACGGGCTGGTCCGCGAATTCGGCTATGCCGAAGTCCGCGCTCACGGGCATTCCGCGCTGCTTTCCGGCATACAGGACAGGATCAACAGCCAGGGACACGGCCTGATAGACGTATGGATGAGTCACGGAGACAAGGTGGTAGAGCTTCCGCCCGGATTCTCGGTGATCGCAAGCAACCCCGCCACGCCGATCGCCGGCATGGCCGACGAGTCGCGCAGATTCTACGCGCTGCAGTTCCATCCCGAGGTCACTCACACGCTGCAGGGCAAGGCCATGCTTGCGCGCTTCGTGCACGACATATGCGGATGCGGCCACGACTGGAACATGCCCGACTACATCACGGAAGCAGTGGAAAAGATACGCGCCGACGTGGGAGACGAGGAGGTCATACTGGGACTTTCGGGCGGCGTCGATTCCTCCGTTGCCGCAGCGCTCCTGCAGCGGGCGATAGGCAAGCAGCTCACCTGCGTCTTCGTCGACAACGGCCTTTTGCGCCTGAACGAGGCGAAGGAAGTGATGGAGACCTTCGCGCTCAATCTGGGCGTGAAGGTGATCCATGTCGATGCCAGCGCGGAATTCCTGCATCATCTTTCAGGGGTCAGCGATCCGGAGCAGAAACGCAAGATCATAGGGCGGGAATTCGTCGAGGTGTTCCAGCGCGAATCCGCGAAGCTCTCCCAGGCAAAGTGGCTTGCGCAGGGCACCATCTATCCTGACGTGATCGAATCGGCAGGAGGCAAGAAGAAGAGCGCGCACACCATCAAGTCACACCACAATGTCGGCGGGCTGCCTGAGACGCTGCATTTGAAGCTGCTCGAGCCCTTGCGCGAGCTCTTCAAGGACGAGGTGCGCGAGCTTGGCGTCGCACTGGGTCTGCCGCCTGCGATGGTTTACCGCCATCCTTTCCCGGGGCCGGGCCTTGGCGTCCGCATCCTGGGGGAAGTGAAGAAGGAATATGCGGATCTTTTGCGCCGCGCGGATGCGATCTTCATCGAGGAGCTGCGCGCGGCAAGGGACGAGGAAGGCAGGTCCTGGTATGACAAGACTTCGCAGGCCTTCACGGTGTTCCTGCCGGTCAAGAGCGTGGGCGTGATGGGCGATGGCCGCACCTACGACTATGTCGTGGCCTTGCGCGCGGTGCAGACGCAGGACTTCATGACTGCGCGCTGGGCAGAACTGCCGCACGCGCTGCTGGGCAGAATATCCAACCGCATCATCAACGAAGTGCGCGGCATCAACCGCGTGGTCTATGACATTTCAGGAAAGCCTCCCGCCACGATCGAGTGGGAGTGATTTTCTGATTCAAACCCTGAGGATCTCATCATGAATGTTGCACAAGCGATCGAAACGCGCCGTTCGGTCAAGGCCTATGATCCTGACCACCGCATGACAGAGGCGGAAATCGAAAGACTCATTTCGGGGGCGATGCTCTCTCCCACCGCATTCAACATACAGAACTGGCGTTTCGTCCAGATCAGGAATCCGGAGCTCAGGAAACAGATACGCGCCGTGGCCTGGGATCAGGCGCAGGTGACGGATGCGTCGCTGCTTCTGGTGCTGTGCGCCGATCTCAAGGCATGGGAAAAGCAGCCCGGCAGGTACTGGAGAAACGCGGACAAGCCGGTGCAGGATTTCATGTTGCCTGCGATCGACCAGTATTATCGTGGCAAGGAACAGGTGCAGCGCGACGAGGCGATGCGTTCATGCGGGATTGCGGCGATGAACCTGATGCTGCATGCGAAGGAGATGGGTTACGATTCCTGCCCGATGGATGGTTTCGATTTCGATGCGGTGGGCAGGCTCATCAATCTGCCGGAGGATCATGTCATCGCGATGTTCGTCGCGATCGGCAAGGGGATCAAGGAGGCATGGCCCAGAGGAGGCCAGCTGCCGATGAACGAAGTGCTGGTGACAGACAGGTTCTAACCTTCCAGGCCTCTTGCGATCAGCCCCAGCGCATCCCAGGACAGGGAAGGCGTCTCGAGATGCTTGGCCTCTGATAGCTTGGGATAGTTTCTGGATGTCGCGCGCCAGTAGCTCGGATCGTAATGCAGTTCAAGCAGCTCCGCTACCATGGTCGCGAAGTCGCCGCTTCTTATCTGCCGGGTCCAGTTTGCCAGCCGCTTCTCCCCGTGGAAGCGGTGGAGGCCCTGCAAGTGCTCGATCAGAAGATCGGAGTTTTCGAGGTAGTGTCTGTAGTCTTCCATCAGCAGCGAGACGCGGGTCTCGACAGGCGTGTCTATCACGAGGCAGTCTCCCGAATGCATCGCGTTCATCAGGGCTGGCGGCAGGGTGATCAGGCCTATCTTGTTGCTTTCCGCCTCGACATGGACGGGCCTTGCAGGATCCAGGTTCTGCAAGGCAAGCAGCAGGTTGCTGTCGAACCACTTCTGCGAGGGTTGTGGCAGTCCCGGAAGCCTGCCCAGCACGGAGCCGCGGTGCTGTGCCAGGTCTTCCAGGTCCAGCACCTGCAGGCCCTGTTCCTTCATGGCTTTGAGCAGCCGGCTCTTGCCGGATCCGGTGGGGCCGCAGATCACGCGCCAGGTGAAGTCTCCGGGGAGGGTTTCGAGGCGATCCAGCACATGGCGCCTGTAGGTCTTGTAGCCGCCGTCGAGCTTGTGCGCCGCCCAGCCGATCTGCGCCAGTATGATGCTCATCGCACCGCTGCGCTGACCGCCGCGCCAGCAGTAGATCAGCGGCCGCCAGGATTTGGCATGGCCAGAAAAGCGGGTCTCGATGTGATGCGCGATGTTTTTTGCGACCATCGCGGCACCGACCTTGCGCGCCTCGAAGGGCGAAGCCTGCTTGTACAGCGTGCCGACCGTCACGCGCTCCTCGTTGGAGAATACCGGGCAGTTGATAGCGCCGGGAATGTGGTCTTCTGCGAATTCCGCAGGCGTGCGAACGTCGATAATTTCGTCAAATTCGGCAAGCTGTGATAGGTTTGCGGTTCTGAACAACATCGAGGGGTTTATGTCCGAAGTAAAATTGACTCAATTATCTCATGGCGGAGGATGCGGCTGCAAAATCGCCCCGTCCATGCTGCAGCAGATCCTGGCGGACGCGGGAAGCAAGATGCCGTACCCCGACCTCCTAGTGGGCACCGAGAACAGCGACGACGCGGCGGTATACAGGCTGAACGACGATCAGGCGATCATTGCGACCACGGATTTTTTCATGCCCATCGTGGACGACCCTTTCGACTTCGGCCGCATCGCCGCTACCAATGCGCTGTCCGACGTGTATGCGATGGGAGGCACACCCATCATGGCGCTGGCGATCGTCGGCATGCCGATCAACAAGCTTCCGGTCGAGACGATACGTTCGATTCTGCAAGGCGGCGAATCGGTCTGCAAGCGTGCGAACATTCCCCTGGCGGGCGGACACTCCATCGACTCCCAGGAGCCGATCTACGGGCTGGTCGCGCTGGGCATCGTGCACCCGGAAAGATTGAAGAGGAACAGCGAAGCCAGGGATGGCGATGCGCTGATACTCGGCAAGGGCCTCGGGGTGGGCATCCTGGCTGCCGCCCTGAAGAAAGGCGCGCTCTCCGATGAAGGCTATGCGGAGCTGGTCGAAGTGACCACGAGGCTCAACAGCGTGGGGACGAAGATTTCTGAAATACCGGGCGTCCATGCGATGACCGATGTGACGGGATTCGGCCTGCTGGGCCACCTGCTCGAGATGTGCAAAGGATCCGGATTGGCTGCCGAAATCCGTTTCGATCAGGTTCCTGTCCTTTCGTCTGCGCTGCCCCTTGCCAGGGCGGGATATGGGCCGGGCGCGATAGAGCGCAACATGGCAAGCTACGGGAAGGACGTGGATTTTTCGAGCCATCTCGAAGCCTGGCAGCAAAGGCTGCTTGCGGATGCGCAGACCAGCGGAGGGCTTCTTGTTTCCGTCTCGCCGGAACATGCGGAAGAGGTGCTGGACTGTTTTCGAAAGTCCGGATTCCAGGAGGCGTCTGCGATCGGAAGCATGAAGTCGGGCTTGCCCAAAGTGACGGTCGGATAATCCCATGGAAAAATCAATCGCAGAGGCTGTCGAACTCCTCGATGCGCATGCGGATTACAGGGTGATACGCAGGCTCATGCCAAGAACCCTGTTTTCTGAAGCTGCCCAGGAAAATCTTGCAAGGGGCGTCGTGGTCGACACGGAGACGACAGGAATCGATCACGGGCGGGATGCGGTCATCGAGCTTGGCATGGTGCTCTTCGAATACGACAGGGGGACAGGGCAGGCTTGCCGTGTGCTGGCTTCCTTTGATCAGCTAGAGGATCCGGGCTTTCCGATACCCGCCGAATCGGTGGCTGTGCACGGCATCACCGACGAGATGGTCAGGGGAAAACGCATCGACGACGAAGCGGTGGCGGGATTCCTCGAGGGAGTCGAACTGGTCGTGGCGCACAATGCGAAATTCGACAGGGTGTTTCTGGAAAAGCGCCTGCCCATCTTCGAGTCCCTGCCATGGGGGTGCTCGCTTTCCCAGGTCGACTGGAACGGCGAGGGAATGGGGTCGGCCAAGCTCGACTATATCGCGTATCAATACGGCTTCTTCTACGAGGCTCATCGGGCCGAGGAGGACTGCTATGCATTGCTTGAAATCCTGCAGCAGAACCTGCCGAAGTCCAAAAGGCGGGTCCTGCAGTCTGTGCTCGATGCCCTTCCGCAGAAAAGCTACCAGGTGTATGCGACCGGCTCGTCATTCGAATCCAAGGATGTGCTAAAGGCGCGCCGTTACCGATGGGATGCGGAAAAAAAATCCTGGCATATCACGGTTTTTGGCGACGAAGCGCTCAAGGCCGAGGTGGCGTGGCTGAAGGACAGTGTCTACAATGGCAGGAAGGCGAGGGTGGAGATCGAGGTGCACAACTGCCTGACGCGCTTTTCGAACCGGCCGGGCAATCGCGCCGCAAGGGAGATATAATTGCCTCGATGGCAACAAGGTTGTTGCAAAGTCAGTAAATAATGTTATTCTTATATTGCAGGTGGTTTCATCTTTCATCAACATAGAGGAGAAAAAATCATGAAAACAGTACTCGTAAGTCTGTCGGTAGCAGGTTTGTTGCTCGCAGGTAGCGCAATGGCTGTGGATATGCCTGCTGATGGCAAGGCCAAGTGCGGGGCGTGCCATGCGATAGACAGAAAGATGGTTGGGCCTGCATGGAAGGATGTGGCAGCCAAGTACAAGGGGCAGGCTGATGCGGAAAAGACCCTGGTCGACCATATCACCAAGGGCGGCCAGTTCGGATGGAAGATGGGCAACATGCCTCCCAAGGGCATGGGTGCGAGCGATGCGCAGATCGCATCCCTTGCCAAGTTCATCATGACCTTGAAGTAATCCTTGTTGCCTGATGCAAAAAACCGACGCGAGTCGGTTTTTTGTTTTGCATTGCAATTTCACATGGAAGCGTCAGATGAGCAATTTCTCCTACAACGTCGAAGAAGACAACTTCGAAGAACTAGTCGTGGCGGCCTCCCACAAGCTGCCTGTGCTGCTGGATATCAGCGCGGACTGGTGCGGGCCGTGCCGCGTGCTTGGGCCGCTGCTGCACAAGATGGTCTTGGCCTATGACGGCAAATTCAACCTCGGGATCGTCGATGCCGACGAAAACATGAAGATCGCAGGGCGCCACAAGGTGCGAGGCTTTCCCACCGTGATCGCATACAGCAAGGGTCTGGAAGTGGGCCGCTTCCACGGAGCGCAGACAGAAGGATTCCTGCGCGAATTCATAGACAACCTGATCGAGCGGCACGAGGCCGCCCAATCGTAACAAGGCTCAGACGCAGCCGGTGGGCTTGGGCATGCCGCCGTACTTGGTGATCGGCTTCATCGGGCCGGTCATCCACAGGTCGAAAACGTCCTTCTGATCCTCCTCGATGTACTTGCTGAATTTGCGTATCGGCGGAACCGAACCGAACTCCTCGTAATATTCGCGCGCCTTCATGATCTGTTCCCACTTCTTGTCGTTGAGCTCGAAGCCGTCCGCTTCAGCCATCGCCCGACCGATTTCCGGGGTCCAGTCGCTCATATCGACGAGGTAGCCGTCGCCATCGCGTTCAGGGATTTGCATGATTGATACCTTTCTAGTCTCGTTAAATGAGGCTATTAGATATCAACCAAGTAATTTGGTCAAGTACTCGGAAGGGCTACAGAATTTTGGCGGCCTCTTCGAAAGTCAGCCTCGGGCTTCTGGGGAAAAGCTTGGATGAATCTCCGTAGCCGAGATTGATCAGGAAATTCGACTTGATCGATGTGCCCGCAAAGAATTCCTGGTCCACTTTTGCATTGTCGAATCCCGACATGGGTCCGGCATCGAGGCCGAACGCGCGAGCGGCGATGATGAGATAGGCTCCCTGCAGGGTTGCATTCCTGAAGGCGGTGGTGTCGATCAGCGGCTGGTTGCCGACGAACCAGGAGCGCGCATCGGTGTGCGGGAAGAGCTGCGGCAGCTTTTCAAAAAACGCGTGATCCTGGGCGATGATCGCGGTGACCGGCGCCGTGCGGGTCTTCTCCACGTTGCTTTCTATCATGGCCGGAAGCAGGCGCTTCTTGGCGGCTTCGCTTTTCACGAACACGATGCGGGCGGGACTCGAGTTTGCGCTGGTGGGAGCCCATTTCATCAGGTCGTAAATCTGCCGCAGCAGCTCGTCGCTGACAGGCTTGTCTTGCCACCCGTTGTGTGTGCGGGCGGCGCGGAAGAGGATGTCCAGGCTTTGTTCGTCGAGCTGCATGCGTATTCCTTGTGTCGTTGGTTGAGTTATTTGAGTTTCTCTATGCCCATCATCTTCAAAATGCTGCCCTCGTAGAAAGGCTCGGAAGTTCCCTTTTTCATCTTGCGTATGAAGTATTTTTCGAAGGCGATCTTCGCCAGATGCACCCATTTTCCTTCGGAGAACCAGTTCACGTTGCGCGGCGGAATCTGGGGGACTGCGACGAAGGCTACGCCGCTGTCGCCGAAGTCCGCAAGGCAGATCGCGTTCCAGGTTCCCTCCTTGTCCGGGGTGCCGCCGGTCAGCTCGGCATGGATGTTGTATACGGTTGCGGTGACCATGGATTCGATCATGTAGCCTGTCTTGGGCGTGCCTACCGGAATGGGGGTGGGTTCGACGGGAGGGATCGCAACGCAGACGCCCACTGCAAAGATGTTTTTGTATTTGGGATTGCGCTGGTTCTTGTCCACGATCACGAAGCCGCGCGCCTGGACCAGCCCATCGATGCCGAATACCGCATCCACTCCCTTGAAGGCCGGCAGCATCATGCTGTAGTTGAAGGGCAGTTCGTGCTTCTTGATCTCGGCACCGGTCTCGTCGTGCTCGGTGACATACATCTTGCCCGCTTCGACTTTCGTCACCTTGGCATTGCAGATCCACTTGATGTGCTTGTCGCGCATGCCGGATTCCAGTATTCCCTTGGAGTCGCCCACGCCGCCCAGGCCGAGATGGCCGATATAGGGCTCTGCGGTGACGAAGGTCATCGGAACCTTGTTGCGTATCTTCCTGCGCCTCAGGTCGGTTTCCATGATGAATGCATACTCATATGCGGGGCCGAAGCAGGATGCGCCCTGCACGGCGCCGACGACGATGGGGCCGGGATTGCTGCAGAAGTTTTCCCATTCCGCATTGGATTTCATCGCGTGATCCACATGGCATACCGAGTGGGTGTAACCGTTCGGGCCCAGTCCCTCGACCTCGTCGAAGGCGAGCTTGGGGCCCGTGGCGATCACAAGATAGTCATAGCTCATCGTCTGGCCGTCGTTGAGCTCGAGCTGATTGTTGTCGGGGTGTACGCGCTTGACGCCGCAGGAGATGAAGTCTATCCCCTTGCGCTCGAGATAGGAGCGGATGGGGAAGTCTATCTGGTCTCGCTCCCGCCATTTGACGCCTAACCAGGGGTTGGAGGGCATGAAGTTGAAATTCTCGCTGTTCGAAATGACGGTGACCTTGTGAGTCTTGTCCAGCTTCTCGCGCATTTCGTAGGCTGCGGGCATCCCGCCGATTCCTGCTCCCATGATGACGATGTGTGCCATTTTCCCCTCCTCTTGGTTGATGTCGATTGCTGCCTTTTCTCCGGTTGAGTCTATAGTGAATTGAAAATGCCGGGTCTACAGATCGTCTATGCCCTGGGTTTCCTGCTCCTTGGTGAACAGGACCGCAGCCTTCACCCTTGAGGACAGGTTGAGCTTGTTCAGGATATGGCGAACATGCTGCTTGACCGTGTCATAGCTGATCTTCAGGTTGAGCGCGATGGCCTTGTTGCTTTCGCCGCGGGAAAGCAGCTGCAGGATCTCGCGCTCGCGCTCGGTGAGTAGTTTAAGCGAATTTCTTGTCTCCTGCTCGGGTTGTTCGTCGCGCAGCATCTCTATCATCTTGACTGTCATCGCTGGTGCCACGACGAGTTCACCGGCTGCGACGCGGCGTATCGCGTCCACGACCTCTTCCGGCGGCATGTCCTTCAGCAGATATCCGCGCACACCCGCACGTATCGCATTCTTGAGGTCTGCATCCGAGTCGCTCATGGTGAGCATGATCGCAGGCACGGTGCATTCTTCCTTGCGCAGCTGCTTCAGAAGGGAGATGCCGTCCATCGGCTTCATGCGCAGGTCGACGATCAGAAGATCGGGTTTTTCATTCAGCATCGTGCGCAATTCGCCGATGTTGTCGGTCGTGCCTATCACGTCGAAGTCGTAGCAGTTGCCCAGCAGTTCGCTCAAGCCCCGCCGGCACAGGCACTGGTCATCGACCAGTATGATTCTCAGTTTGTCACTCATTTGTTGCTCTCCAGTTCGGCGAAGGTTCGGGGAAATACAATTGTACCTGCGTCCCTTGGCCTGTTGCGCTTTCCACCTTGATGGTGCCGCCTATCTGATTTGCCCGCTCGCGCATGATCAGCACGCCATAATGTCCCTCGACCGGCGCGAAGGTGCATGCGCCGCTTCCGTTGTCCTCGATGGTGAAGACGTAATAGCCGGCATGGGCATTGACGGACAGGCGGGCATGGGTTGCGCCGGAATGGCGGGAGATGTTGTTCAGCGCCTCGTGAACGATATGGTATGTCTGTATTTCGTGCTCGAGCGGAAGTTCAAGATCGGCCAGCCTGTTATGATACTCGAGAGCGATGTTGTTGCGCTTGCGAAATTCGTTGGCGAGATCATTGAGCGCCGCAGACAGGCCGCCGCGGTTGATTTCTGACCTGAAGTTGGTGACCAGTTCGCGTGCGTTCTTCTGCGCGATCTCGAGCGCCTCGTCGAGGTCGCTTGCGTATTTCTTGGTCATCAGCTTGTTGTTGTTGCGATCGGCCTCGATCAGCATGCTCACGCGCATGCGCGCATAAGTCAGCGTCTGCGCAAGGGAGTCGTGAATGTCATTGGCGATCGCCTGGCGCTCGTTGATCAGTTCGATGCGCCTTGCTTCGCGATTGATGTGGGTGTGCTCGATCGCAGCGCTCATCATCTCCGCCAGCGTTTCTATCGCGTCCGTTTTTTGTACCGCCGATTCGCGCGGCGCGGCAAACAGGATGCTGAGGATGCCAAGCGGTGTGCCGGGCGGGTGTGGCGGCTTGAGCGGCAGGACGATCAGGGACTGAAAGTGGCAGCCGGCTTCGGGGTCCTGCAGATCGATGTCGAGTATCTGGATTTCTCCGCTTAGCGCGGCGTTGTGGACGATTTCGCAATTCAGTTCCTTGAAGGCTGCCGATTCTTCGGACAGTTCAAGGGGGAAGCCGGATGAGCTGATGATCTGCAGCGTGCGGCCGTCGGGGGACAAAAGGCGTAGCACTGCGGAGGCAGCCCCGGAAAGTTTGACGATATTTTCGAGAAAAAGCTGAAGCAGGGTCTTGAGTTCTCCGATGCGGGGCGCATTCTGCAAGGCCTGGGTTTCGTTGCTGGAATCCGGAGGCGTGAACTCGGGTTCGCGCAGCCACAGGAATGCGCCTTCGGCATTGCCAGGGGGGGAATTTTTTCTCTTTCTCATCAACATGATATCAAATTCATCAAATGTGGATTCAGTAAGTCGGGTGCAGCTTTTCCGATCATCAGGATAGGATTATACAACGAGGCTCAACACTATAGAGTTATAACCCTTGTCACCCGATGGAGTTATAGACAGAGGCGCGGGCAATTCCGCCTAATGCCCGGCATGCTTGATTCCGATGACAGACCGATGCGCTGAATCAGACGCAAAAAGTCGCTGGTTGAGGCGGGGCTGTTATAGTAAGATCGAACAGAGCCCGATTTGCAGGGGACAGATCGGATCCGATTGATGCGATGCATGGCGCCAGCCATGCGGTATAAAAAATGAAAATCTGCATTGTTTCTGACAGCCATGATAGAGCGGAACCGCTTGCGAATGCGATCGCAAGGGCGCAGTCCATGGGTGCGGAAGCGGTGATACACTGCGGAGACCTGATAGGCGCAAATACGCTGCGCGCTTCCTTGAAGCTTGGCATTCCCCTGCATGCGGTTCACGGCAACAATGTCGGCGACCAGATGGCGCTGCACAGGATGATGGGAAAGTACGGCTCGCTATTCACCTATCATGGGCAAGATGCAGAACTGGAACTCGGGGGGCGGCGCATCTTCGCGACGCATTATCCTCATTACGGCCGTGCGATGGCCTGTACAGGAGAATACGATCTGGTGTGCTGCGGGCACAGCCATGTTGCGGAAATCATTCAGCAGCAAAACATATTGGGCGGAAAGACGCTGCTGGTGAATCCCGGTTCGGTTTCCGGCATAGGGGCCCCGGGTGTGGAGGAAGCGTTCACCTGGATATTGGGTGATCTTGATAGCATGAGGTTTGAAATACTGAAACACTGACGCACCGCTGATTATCGCAATCAATTACGGAGGTTCAAGTGACAGCTTCAATAGCAACCAACCAGACCATCCTGGTCGTGGGCGGCGGGATAAGCGGCATGACGGCGGCGCTGGAGGCCGCTGAATGCGGCAAGCAGGTGATCCTCGTCGAACGCAATGCGACTCTGGGTGGGCGGACAGCCCTGCTGTATCGTTACTTTCCCAAGATGTGTCACCCGACCTGCGGTATGGAAATCAACCTGCGCCGCATCAAGGCCAACCGCAACGTGCGCGTGATGACAATGGCCGAAGTGCAGGAAGTGAAAGGAAGCCGCGGCGACTACACGGTCAGGCTCAAACTCTCCCCGAGATATGTCAACAGCAACTGCACCGCCTGCGGAGAATGCGCAAAGGCGGTGGATGCGGAAATCGACAACCCCTACGAATACAACCTTTCCAAGACCCGCGCAGCCTATCTGCCGCACAACATGGCCTATCCGATGCAGTATGTGCTCGATCCTTCGATCATCGGAACGGCCGATGCGGAGAAGGCCAAAGCGGCATGCAAGTACGATGCGATAGACCTTGCAATGCAGGAAGAGACCGTCGAGATCAGGGCGGGCGCGATCGTCTGGGCGACCGGCTGGAAGCCTTATGATGCTGCCAGGATACAGCCATACGGCTATGACCGTTTTGCCAACGTGATCACGAGCGTGGAATTCGAGCGGCTCGCCAATCCCCACGGGCCTACCGGCGGAAAGCTGCTGCGCCCCTCCGATGGCAAGGAGGCGAAGAACATCGCCTTCATCCAGTGCGCAGGATCGCGAGACGAGAATCATCTGCGCCACTGCTCGAGGATCTGCTGCATGGCTTCATTGAAGCAGACGCACTACGTCAGAGAAGCCTATGGCGACGATGCAAAATCGACGATCTATTACATCGACATCCGCGTGATAGACAGACTGGAGGACTTTTATCAGCAGGTGAAGAAGGATCCGACGGTGAACTTCATCAAGTCCAAGGTCGCCAAGATTGCCGAGGAAAAGGACGGGAACCTGGTCCTGCACGGCGTGGACACGGAAGGCTATCACCGCTATGCGACCACGCACGACCTTGTCGTGCTGGCTATCGGCATGGAGCCGGAGACGAACGGCATCAAGCTGCCTGATGACATCCTGCTCGACTCATCGGGATTCATCGAGGGCGCGTCCGGCGGCATGTTCGGCGCGGGCGCTGCGACGAGTCCCCTGGATGTGAATCGCGCGGCGCAAAGCGCAACCGCTGCGGCATTGCGCGCGATACAGGTGGTGCACAAAACCTCTACTGTCGAAGGAGCTCGATGATGGCTGAAATGAAGACGGCTGCCTATATCTGTTCTGGCTGCGGCCTGGGCGACAAGCTCGATGTTTCACAGCTTGCAAAGATCGCACAGAGAGAGGGCAAGATGGCGCTGGTGCGCGAACACGCTTTCCTGTGCAACAGCGAAGGCGTTCAGATGATACGCGACGACATCGAGAAGGAAGAGGTCACGCATGTCTGCATCGCGGCCTGCTCGCGCAGGGCGAAGACGGAGGCGTTCAATTTTCCGGACATAGCGATGACGCGCGCAAACCTGAGGGAGGGCGTGATCTGGGTCGTATCGGAAGGGGCAGAGCACGACGAGGTGCGCCAGGAAATGGCGGACGATTACGTTCGCATGGCCTGCGCGGAGCTCAAGAAGGCCAAGGTGCCTGCAGGCAACCCCAATCACACCCATCTCAAGAACATCCTGGTGGTGGGCGGAGGGATGTCGGGCATGACCGCGGCGCTCGAGGCTGCTGAAGCGGGCTACGAGGTGATCCTTGTCGAGAAGCAGGGAAGCCTTGGCGGATGGGCGGGCAAGCTATACAAGCGCGTTCCCTTCAAGGCGCCATATGCGGAGCCCCAGGAAACAGGGGTTGCGGAACTCGCCGCAAGGGTGAGCGCTCATCCGCTGATTGCGGTGCATCTCAACACCACCGTTGCCGAGACATCGGGCGCGCCCGGGCGCTATGCGATCAAGCTTGCGCAGGAATCGGGTGCCGTCACGGAAATCGCCGCGGGCTCCATCGTGCAGGCGACGGGATTTACGACCTACGACATCAAGAAGCTGCCTGAGCTCGGAGGCGGGCTCGATCACGTGGTGGATCACGCGGGACTCGAATCGCTGGCCAAGGCGTCGAACGGCGGCCCGATCAGGCGCGCCGATGGCAAGGAGGTGAAGTCGGTGGTGTTCCTGCAGTGCGCAGGGCAGCGCGACGAAGCGCATCTTCCCTACTGTTCCGGCCACTGCTGCGCGACCAGCATCAAGCAGGCGATGTATTTCAAGGACGCAAACCCCGAGGTGTCCACCATCGTCGTATACGACGATCTGCGGGTGCCTGGCATGGGCGAGGATTTCTACAGGAGCGCCCAGCACAAGGACGTGATCTTCTCCAAGGGCAAGGCAAGCAAGGTCGAATCATCAGGCAGCGGCTGCAAAGTGACCTACAGGGACCTGATCCTCGATACGGATCTCGTTCTGGACGCAGACCTCGTCGTGCTTGCGACAGGCCAGGTGCCAAGCTCGGGCGTGAACGTGGCAGACTGGGACAGGCTCACCAAGGAGGCGGAGGGCGGCTCCGAGGAGGCCAGGCAGCAGAGGAATGATCTCAAGCGCATCTCGATACTCAATCTGACCTATCGCCAGGGGCCGGATCTGCCGAAGCTGAAATACGGATTCGCGGATTCGCATTTCATCTGCTTCCCCTACGAAACGCAGCGTACCGGCATCTACACCGCAGGTCCGGTGCGCCGGCCGATGGACATATATCAGGCGACCGAAGATGCGACGGGCGCAGCATTGAAGGCGATACAGGCTGCAGAGAACGCAAGCCTCGGGCGCGCAGCACACCCCAGGGCGGGCGACCTCTCCTATCCGATGGTGCGGCTTGAGGGCTGCACCCAGTGCAAGCGCTGCACCGTGGAATGCCCTTTCGGCGCGATCGACGAGGACGAGAAGCGCTTTCCGGTGTTCAACGAGCAGCGCTGCCGCCGTTGCGGGACCTGCATGGGTGCATGCCCCGTGCGCGTGATCTCCTTCGAGAATTATTCGGTCGACACGGTGGGAAGCCAGATCAAGGCGGTCGAGATACCCGACGAGTTCTCCGAGAAGCCGCGCATACTGGTGCTCGCCTGCGAGAACGACGCCTATCCCGCGCTCGACATGGCGGGGCTGTCGCGCATCGTCTATTCGGCCTTCGTGCGCGTGATACCGGTGCGCTGCCTGGGCTCGGTGAACACCATCTGGATCACCGATGCCTTGAACTCGGGCTACGACGGCGTGATGATGATGGGCTGCAGGAAGGGCGATGAATACCAGTGCCACTTCGTCAAGGGGTCCGAACTTGCAGGCTACCGCATGAGCAAGATCGGCGACACGCTGACGCAGATGGGCCTTGAGCCTCAGCGTGTTTCAACCTACGAGATTGCGATCACCGATAACGCAAGGATAGCGGGGCTGATCAACGACTATGTTGCAGAGCTGGTCGAGCTGGGACCATCACCAATGAAGGGCTTCGGTTAAGGAGTGTATGCGATGAGCGATCTGAATCAAAAAGCAGTTGCGCTTTACGGCGGCAATTTCCTCAAGGAAGTCGAGGAGCGGGTGGAGGACGGCGAATGGGTGTCGATGTGCATGCAGTGCGGCGTGTGCGCGGGTTCATGCCCGCTTGGCCCCCACTGGGAACATTCGCCGCAGAAGATATTCCGCATGATCATGGCCGGGAAAAGAGAGGAGGTGCTGACCTCCGATTCGGTCTGGATGTGCACCTCCTGCTATACCTGCATCGTGCGCTGTCCGAGGAAGCTGCCGATCACGCACATCATGCACGGTCTGGCCCATTATGCGCACAGGCTGGATGTCGCGCCCAAGGGTCAGCCCACGCGCGAGCTTGCGAAGATATTCTGGAACAGTCTGATCAGGACGGGAAGGGTCAATGAGCTCAAGTTTTCCCTCGGGGTTTACTTCAAGGACGGATTTTCCCAGGGCATCAAGAATCTTCTGGGCATGCAGGGTGTTGCGCTCGGGCTGATGAAGGCAAAACGCCTGAACCCGATGGAGATTCTCGGCGGGCACAAGTGCAAGGACATCGGCGGCATACAGAAGATGCTTGCCAAGGCGCAAGAGATCGAAGCGCGCAGACAGATCTAGTAGATGGAGAGAGCAGACATGGCAAAGAAAAACTATGCGTTTTATCCCGGTTGTTCGTCTCAGAAGGGCGCCTCGGCTTCCAATTTCGTTCCCTCCATCGAGGTCATGTGCGACAAACTGGATATACAGTTAAACGAGATTCCCGACTGGAACTGCTGCAGCGCATCCATCGGGTACGGCGAGGGCAGCCAGCTCTCGCGCCTGGTCCTGAATGCGCGAAATCTCGCCTTGGTCGAGCAGAACATGCCGGGCCAGGATCTGGTCTCGGGCTGCCCCGCCTGCTGGCTTGCCACGCGCGAGACTGCAGAGAAGCTCCATGAGGTCGAGAGTCTGATGGCCGACACCAACGAGGCGCTGAAGGAGGCCGGGCTTAGCTTCAAGGGGACGGTCAAGGCGCGCCATCTGGTCGAGGTGCTGATCGAGGACGTGGGCTTCGAGGCGATGAAGGAGCCCGTGGTCAAGCCTCTGGAGGGTTTGAAGATCGCGGGCTACGTGGGCTGCCAGACCAACCGGCCTTTCGGCATTGCCGGCGAATCCTTCGAAAACCCGCAGTATCTCGACAAGATGGTGGAGACCGTGGGGGCCGAGCCCGCAACAGGCTACGAGCAGAAGGTCACCTGCTGCGGCGGCGCGCTTGCCTTTTCCGAGCCGGAAAAATCCCAGAAGCAGATCAAGGACATCGTGGAGTCGGCCTACGACCACGGGGCGGACATGATAGTCACGCCCTGCCAGCTTTGCCAGGCCAACGTCGAGATATACCAGTCCGAGATCAACAAGAAGAAGGGCACCAAGCTTTCCATGCCTGTGGTTTATTATTCCCAGCTGATGACCGTCGCATACGGCGGAACGGCCAAGCAGGCGGGACTCGACGGCAACGTGCTTCGCCCGCAGAAGCTGCTGGATATCGCCTCCAAGTGATCCAATGAAAAACCTGACACCCATAGAAGCGCACAAGTTTTTGCAGGACAATCCGGAAGCGGTGTTCATCGATGTGCGGAGCGAAATGGAATACATGTTCATCGGGCATCCCGAGGGGTGCATCTGGATACCCTGGGTGGACGGGCCGGACTGGGATCTCAATCCGAATTTTGTCGCCCAGGTCAAGAAGGCGGCAAGCGTCAATCGTCCCGTGGTGCTGATCTGCCGTTCCGGCCGCCGTTCAATGGATGCAGGCCTCGCTCTCGAGAGTGCCGGACTTGCGGATGTGTACAACGTGATGCACGGTTTCGAGGGGGATCTCGACGAGCATCATCACCGCAATTCGTGCAACGGCTGGCGCTTTGACGGGTTACCCTGGTCGCAGACCTGACTTTCAACTGGATAAAGAGTATGAGCATTCCGGATTTTACCGAAGCCGAAAGGGAAGTCGTCAGCGCGGAATTGCAGAAGCGGTATGGCAAGCAGGTCGATGTCGCGCTTGCCGATAGCGAACTGCAGCTCGATCCCGCATCGACCGAACTGACCCTGTGCCCCACGCTGTACTGGACCGAGAGGGGCGCCCATTTCGTGATATGCAAGGTCGGCAACGGGCGTTTCCGCTGCCAGTTTTTCTATTCCGATGCCGATCAGTACGGGACGGGGAAGGATGAATATCAGGGCCTGCATACCTGTGTCGTCACGCTGTTGCAGGTGCAGGCAGACCACGAACGCCAGCTTGCGAATACTTCGGCCGGGGCGACGGCGGCAAATCTCAGCGACGAATACGACGGGCCGCTGGTGATCTGACCCGTCCTGGGGGCACGGCCCCCGGCAATCACTTGGCCATCTGCTTTTCGCGGATCTCGTCCAGCGACTTGCAGTCTATGCACTGTGTGGCGGTCGGACGCGCTTCGAGACGACTCAGTCCGATCTCGATGCCGCAGTTCTCGCAATAGCCATATTCGTCCGCATCGATCTTGCTCAGCATCTCGTCGATTTTCTTGATCAGCTTGCGTTCCCTGTCGCGGTTGCGAAGCTCGAGGCTGATGTCGGATTCCTGCGTTGCGCGATCGTTCGGGTCCGCGAATACGGTGGCTTCGTCCTGCATCGTGTGTACGGTCCGATCGATGTCCTCGCCCAGACCTGACTTGATCTGCAGGAGGATGCGCCGGAAATGCTCGCGCTGCTGCGGGTTCATGTATGCCTCGCCTTTCTTGGGTTTGTACGGGGCGATGGGTTTCAACGATGATTGCGGCATTGTACGTCTCCAACGAGAAAAAATTTGAGTCCGCTTTAATACCAGAAAGCGGTATTCAGGGCAACTGTTAATGTGATGCCAGCAGCAAAAAAATGCTTGGGCGTTTCCTGAGATCGGGTGCTGCGATCTGCTTCCATTCGGAAATGCGCAGGGTCCTTATCTCCTCTGTTTCGAGGGTGATGTCAGTCGCGATGCAAAGGCGGGTGTCCGGCCTGCATTGTGCGAGCAGTGCTGCAAAAAGCTTGTCGTTGCGGTATGGGGTCTCGATGAACAGCTGCGTCTGTTTGCGCTTGAAGGACTCGCTCTCCAATGCCGCGATCGCCTTGCTCCTGTCCGCCTGTTCTATGGGCAGATAGCCGTGAAATGCGAAGCATTGGCCATTGAGGCCCGATGTCATCAGGGCCAGAAGGATGGACGACGGACCGACCAGAGGGATGACGCGTATGTTCTTCTGATGGGCAAGGGCGACGAGATCCGCGCCGGGATCCGCGATGCCGGGGCATCCCGCCTCGGAGATCAGCCCCATGTCTTTGCCTTCGAGCAGGGGGGCTATCAGGGCAGGGAGTTCATCAGCCCTGGAATGTTCGTTGAGGGTTGCAAGATCGAGCGACTGGATCGGGCTTTCATGGTTTATCGACGAGAGGAACTGGCGTGCCGACTTGGGTTCCTCGACGACATAGTGCTGCAGTTTGCGCGCGATGTCGATGGCATGGCCGGGCAGAACCCTTTCGGCCTGCATGCGCCCGAGCGTGCAGGGGATGAGGTAGAGGGTGCCCGTGGTCTTATTCAGAACAGCCTCACGCCTTCGTTGCGCAGCATCCTGGTGAGCAGGATGAGGGGAAGGCCTACCAGCGCGTTGGGATCATCTCCCCGCATGCTGCTCATCAATGCGATACCCAGCCCCTCGGATTTTGCGCTGCCTGCGCAGTTGTAGGGCTGCTCCTTTTCGAGATAGGCTTCGATTTCCGCGTCGTCTAGGTCGCGCAGTGTGACCTGGTTTTCCGCGACTTCGGTCTGCGAGTGGCCGCTCTTCGTGTTGAGCAGCGTGAGCGCCGTGTAAAAGGAGGTTGTCTTGCCACGCATGCTGCGAAGTTGTTTGACCGCATTGTCGTGCGTGAGTGGCTTGCAAATTTGCCTTCCTTCAAGCAGGGCGACCTGGTCTGACCCTATGATCAGCGCATCGGGATAGTCCGGGGCCACTGCTTTGGCCTTTTCCCGCGAGAGGCGCATCGAAGTCGCTTGCGCGGATTCTTCCGGCAATGGCGTCTCGTCAATGTCGGGAGAGGCGGTGACGAAGGGAATTTGCAGTCTTTTCAGCAATTCGCTGCGGTATGGCGAGGTGGAGGCTAAAACCAGCAACTGGGGGCTCAAGTCGTATCCTTGGTTGTTTCGATCCGGGCGGAAATGTAACTGCAAACAGGTCATTCTGCAATGATGCACTGAATTTTGACAGAATGCCGCAAAAATTATAAGATGCGCGGCTCATGTACGCACGGCCCTGTATAGACAGCCTGGATTTTGCCCGTAATGGCAGGCGGATAAGCGGTCAGATCCCGTTTTCCGAATTGCCGCGTTTGCAGGATTTGCTGGACAGCCGGCAGGGCGTTCTGGATTATAGCGTGCAAGGCGGAATGGATCATCTTGGGCGTCCGGTGCTGGATGTCAGTCTTCACGGCAGCTGTCAGTTGCGTTGCCAGCGCTGTCTCGGTGCGCTTGATTATGCGATAGACCATGAAATTCGTCTGTTGCCTTGTGATCAGGCCGGCCTCGACGAGCTGGATGACGACGAGGAGGACTTTGATGGCATCCTGGCGGACGAAAACATGGATGTGATAGGGCTGCTGGAAGACGAGATATTGCTGGGCCTGCCCATATCGCCCATGCATGAACCCGGTTCATGCGTGACGGCAGAAGGCGGGCGCGGAGAGAATGACAGGCATCCCTTTGCGGTGCTGGAAAAGTTGAAGCGTAATTGATTAGATTTTAAGGAGCATAGCATGGCAGTTCAACAGAACAAGAAATCCCCATCCAAGCGTGGCATGCATCGCGCGCATGATTTTCTGACCAGTCCCGCGCTGGCGATCGAGCCCACGACGGGTGAGCAGCATCTGCGCCACCACATCAGCCCGACGGGTTACTATCGCGGCAAGAAAGTGGTCAAGACCAAGGGCGAATAATCGCGCTGCCTCTGGCGGCGTATACGGGTTCTTCAGATTTGTTTCTTACCTCTGAACCGGTCTGAAAGGCATTGAGTGCAGGCCGGGTCTCGGAGTTTACTCTCGCCAAGGATCCTTTAGTGGATGTGACATTAGCCATAGATGCGATGGGGGGAGACCATGGCGCATCGGTCACCGTCCCGGCTGCCGTTGCGTATCTGCAGCAGCATCCACGTGACTCCATCATTCTGGTAGGCAATACCGAAACATTGCAGGCTGAACTGAACGCGCTGCGCATCGCGGAGGATAGCTTTGCCGGCCGTTTGCGCATGCATGCCGCGTCCGAAGTGGTGGGCATGGATGAGCAGCCGCAGTCCGCCCTTCGCGGAAAGAAGGACTCCTCCATGCGCGTCGCCATCAATCTCGTGAAGGACGGCCAGGCTTTGGCCTGCGTGAGCGCCGGCAATACCGGTGCCCTGATGGCGACGGCGCGTTATGTGCTGAAGACCATTCCGGGCATAGACAGGCCTGCCATCGCCTCGTATCTGCCGACCCAGAAGGGTCAGATATGCATGCTCGACCTGGGCGCGAACACGGATTGCACCGCAGAGCATCTGTTGCAGTTTGCGATGATGGGCTCGACGCTGGTCTCCGCGCTCGAAAAAAAATCAAGGCCCACCGTGGGGCTCCTGAACATCGGCAGCGAGGACATCAAGGGCAACGAGGTGGTCAAACAGGCGGCAACCCTGTTGCGGGAAAGCGATCTGAATTTCTATGGAAACATCGAAGGCAACGATATTTTCCGGGGGACCACCGATCTTGTCGTGTGTGACGGCTTCGTCGGCAATGTCGCACTCAAGACGGCCGAAGGTGTGGCCAAGATGATGGGCGATTTCCTGAAGGAGGGATTCAGGCGTAGCCTTTACACGAAGCTTGCCGCCGCGATTTCCATGCCGGTTCTCAGGGCATTCAAGCACAGGCTGGACCACAGGCGCTACAATGGCGCAAGTTTTCTGGGTCTCAAGGGCATCGTGGTGAAGAGCCATGGCTCGGCCGATGTGTTCGCCTTCCGCTGCGCGATTGAAAAGGCCGCGGAGGAAGCGCGCGCCGGCATGTGGCAGCAGATCAGCGTGCATATCGAAAAGTGGCACCATGAGCGTCAAAACACCCAAGCGGGAGCGACATGATCTATTCTAAGGTTATCGGTACCGGAAGTTATCTGCCTGAGAAGGTGCTCACCAATTTCGATCTTGAAAAGATAGTTGACACCACCGACGAATGGATCGTGACGCGCAGCGGGATTCGCGAGCGTCATATTGTGGCCGTTGGCGAAATGACCAGCGATCTGGCCTTGCAGGCCAGCCTCAGGGCCATCGAATCCGCGGGCATCAAGGCGGACGAGATCGATCTCATCGTCGTTGCGACGACATCCCCCGACAAGATGTTTCCCAGCACGGCCTGCCTGCTGCAGGACAAGCTCGGCATTGCGAACGGGGGCGCGGCCTTCGATCTTCAGGCGGTGTGCGGCGGTTTCGTGTATGCGGTCAATACCGCGGATCTTTACATACGCACGGGCCAGGCAAAGACGGCGCTGGTGGTTGGCGCCGAAGTGATGTCGCGCATGGTGGACTGGACGGACAGGACCACCTGCGTGCTTTTCGGGGACGGTGCGGGCGCGGTGGTCATGCGGGCCAATGACGCGCCCGGCATATTGGCCGCGAAGCTGCATTCCGACGGCCGCCATCATGCGCTTTTGAGGGCGGATGGCAACATTTGCAACGGCGAGGTGCAGGGCGATCCTTTCATCAAGATGGAAGGGCAGGCGGTTTTCAAGTTCGCCGTCACTGCATTGAGTCGTGTGGTCGACGAGGTGCTGAAGGATGCGGGCATGCAGGGCGCGGATGTCGACTGGCTGGTGCCGCATCAGGCGAACATCCGCATCATAGAAGCTACCGCGAAGAAGCTGGGCCTGAGCATGGACAGGGTGGTCACCACGCTTTCCCATCACGGCAATACTTCTTCTGCGTCGATTCCGCTGGCGCTGGATGCGGCGGTCAGGGATGGCCGCATCAAGGCCGGACAAAACGTTCTGCTCGAGGCGATAGGCGGCGGGTTTACCTGGGGGGCTGTGCTGCTGCGCTGGTAGCGTCCCGATGACTTTGAGATTGGTATTATGACTAAATTTGCATTCGTATTTCCCGGGCAGGGTTCGCAGTCGCTCGGCATGATGGAGGGTTATGCAGACTTTCCGGTTGTCAAGGACACGTTTGCCGAGGCTTCCGACATACTCGGGCAAGACATGTGGCAGCTCGTGGAGAGCGGCAGCGATGCCGAGCTCAATGCAACGGTCAACACGCAGCCTGTCATGCTCGCCGCGGGCGTGGCCGTCTATCGCGCATGGCAGTCGAGGCAGGGTGCGGTTCCCGCCGTGATGGCAGGCCATAGCCTGGGTGAATACACCGCGCTGGTCGCAAGCGGCGCAATGCGGTTCAAGGATGCGCTGCCCCTGGTGAGGTTCCGCGCCGAATGCATGCAGCAGGCGGTGCCCGAGGGTGTCGGCGGCATCGCGGCGATCCTGGGGCTCGATGACGAGGCGGTGCGTGCCTTGTGCATCGAGGCGGCAAATGGTGAGGTGCTGGAGGCGGTGAATTACAATTCCCCGGGGCAGGTCGTGATCGCCGGAAACCGCGCCGCGGTCGAGCGCGGCATGGCGCTTGCCAAGGAGAGGGGGGCTAAGCGCGCGATCATGCTGCCGATGAGCGTGCCATCCCATTGCAGCCTGCTAAAGGGCGCTGCGGAACAATTGCGGGATCGGCTTGTCGCAGTCGAAATTGCGGCGCCCGTGATTCCGGTTCTGCACAACGCGGATGTGGCGGCATACGAGAATCCTGAAATGATAAGGGATGCGCTGGTGCGCCAGCTCTATTCCCCGGTGCGCTGGGTCGAGACGGTTGTGGCGTTCGGCAAGATGGGCATCGCCTATAATGTCGAGTGCGCGCCGGGCAGGGTGCTTGCCGGGCTCAACAAGCGCATAGACGCGAATCAGCAGGCGCTGGCAATGAATGACGGCGCATCGCTGATGGAGACGCTGACTAAACTCAAGGAAACGGCATGACACTACAGGGACAAATCGCGCTGGTGACCGGCGCATCTCGCGGCATCGGCCAGGCGATCGCTCAGGAACTCGGGCGCCAGGGGGCGACGGTGATCGGCACGGCAACGACGGACAGGGGGGCGGCTCTGATCAGCGCCTATCTCTCTGAAGCCGGCATCAAGGGTTGCGGTTATGAGATGAACGTGAACGATGCCGCTCAGACCGAGAAGGTGCTGGAGGATCTTCGCGGGCGGTTTGGCGAGATCACGATACTCGTGAACAATGCCGGCATCACGCGCGACAACCTTCTGGCGCGCATGACGGACGAGGAGTGGGACGATGTGCTGGCAACCAATCTGAAGTCGGTGTTTCGTCTTTCGCGCGCGGTTTTGCGCGCGATGATGAAGGCGAGGAGCGGGCGCATCATCAGCATCTCTTCCGTGGTTGGAAGCATGGGCAACGCGGGGCAGACCAACTATGCAGCGGCCAAGGCGGGCATGGCGGGTTTTACAAGATCCCTGGCGCAGGAGGTCGGCAGCCGCAATATCACGGTGAACTGCGTTGCGCCGGGTTTCATCGATACCGACATGACGCATGCATTGGGGGAGGAGCAGCGCGCAAAACTGGTCGAACATGTGCCCTTGAAGCGCCTGGGGCAGCCGGCCGACATCGCTGCAGCCGTCGCCTTTCTGGCCGGTCCTTCCGCCTCGTACATCACGGGCGTCACGCTGCATGTGAACGGCGGGATGTATATGGAGTAGTCAGGGGCGCGAAAAGCGCCCATCGTCTTTAATTTACCTGGGAAGCCATCATGCAATGTCCTGTCTGTCGTGCCGAGATCGATTCGAATGTGGATGTCTGCAGCCATTGCGGCGCGGTCCGCGTCTATGTCAGGACTGCCGTGGGCGTGCTGGTGGGGTGGTTCGGCATGGTGCTGCTTCTGCTTTGGGCGATCCTGGCGCTTCCCCTCGTGGTATTTCCTTTCATCCATTACAGCCTGGCCGGATATCCCTGGCTTGCCCTGGTGATAGGCGCATTGCTGACGGCGGGACTCTTCTGGTATTCGAAGTCCACGGTGCATGAGGAATGGGTGCGCCAAAATCCGGGTTGAGGCGGGATTCCTGTTCGTGTTAAAATGCACATCGCATCGGAATAGGCCGGTGCAAATTTCCCGTTCGCGCAGGTTGGGGTGCCCGCAAGGGTCAGGCTCGCGGACGGCAGTTCTAACCCTTGACATATAGGAATAATCATGGCTGTAACAATGCGTCAAATGCTCGATGCCGGAGTCCATTTCGGTCATCAAACCCGTTTCTGGAACCCGAAGATGGCTCCTTTCATCTTCGGTCATCGCAACCGCATACACATCATCAATCTGGAAAAGACCGTCTCGATGTTCGCGGAGGCGGAAAACTACGTGCGCAAGCTTGCCGCAAAGAAGGGCACCATCCTTTTTGTGGCAACCAAGCGCCAGGCGCGCGAGATCTTGCAGGAGGAGGCCACGCGCGCGAATTCCCCCTATGTGAATCACCGCTGGCTGGGCGGCATGCTCACCAATTACAAGACGGTTCAGCAATCCATCAAGCGCCTGCGTGATCTCGAAGCCATCATGGCGGAAGGGGCGGTTGAGGGCGTTTCCAAGAAGGAACTGCTGATGATGAACCGCGAGCTTGAGAAGTTGAATCGCAGCCTGGGCGGCATCAAGGACATGGTCAGCCTGCCGGATGCGATATTCGTGATCGACGTCGGCTACCAGAAGGGTGCGATCGTCGAGGCCAAGAAGCTTGGCATACCGGTGATCGGCGTGGTGGATACCAACAATTCGCCCATCGGTGTGGATTTCGTGATACCCGGCAACGATGACTCCACCCAGGCGATCCGCCTTTATGCGCGCGGCATCGCGGATGCGGTGCTCGAAGGTCGCGCGCAGTCGCTGAATGAATTGGTTCAGCAGGTTTCGGAAGAGCCGGAGCAGGCAGCCTGAGGAAATTCGGCGCACAAAGGGGCGCAAGCCCCTTTTTTTATAGGTTTATTATCTGAATTTAGGAGTTAGCATGGCAGAAATCACTGCAGGTATGGTCAAGGAACTGCGCGAGGCGACTGGCCTTGGCATGATGGAATGCAAGAAGGCGCTGGTCGAGGCGAATGGCGATTTCAAGGTTGCCGAAGAACAGCTGCGCATCAAGAGCGGCGCGAAGGCCAGCAAGGCTTCCTCGCGCGTGACGGCCGAAGGCGTGGTCAGCACGTTCATTTCGCCCGATGCAAAGACCGGTGCTGTGGTCGAGGTGAACTGCGAAACCGATTTCGTGGCGAAGAACGAGGATTTTGCCGCATTCGCAAAACAGGTTGCAGAAACGGTGACCCGGAACAATCCGGCCGACATCGCGGCGCTTTCGGAAATGAAGATCGCGAATGGCGACGGGACTGTGGAAGAGACCCGCAAGGCGCTGGTGATGAAGCTTGGCGAAAACATTTCGGTGCGCCGCTTCGAGCGCTACGAGACTGCGACGGGCAGGCTCTCGAGCTATCTGCACGGCAGCAAGATCGGCGTGCTGCTCAACTTCTCCGGCGGCGACGATGCGCTCGGCCGCGACATCTGCATGCACATCGCCGCTTCGAAGCCGAAGTCGGTCGATGCCACCGGCGTGGATCCTGAAGAGATAGCGACGGAGCGCCGCATTGCGATCGAGAAGGCAAAGGAATCCGGCAAGCCGGAGGCGATGCTCGAGAAGATCGCCGAAGGAACCGTGCAGAAATTCCTGAAGGAGGTCACGCTGCTGGGTCAGGTTTTCGTCAAGGCGGAAGATGGCAAGCAGACCATAGAGCAGCTCCTGAAGTCCAGGGGGGCTACGGTTTCCTCGTTCAGGATGTTTGTCGTGGGCGAGGGCATCGAGAAGAAGGTCGAGGACTATGCGGCGGAAGTGGCCGCAACGATCGCCGCGGCAAAGGGATGATGAGTCATGACGGCGCCTGTCTATAAACGCATACTTTTGAAGCTTTCCGGCGAAGCGCTGATGGGCGATGACAGCTATGGCATCAACCGTCAGGTGATCGAGCGCATTGTGGCCGAGATTGCGGAAGTGGCCGGGATGGGCGTTCAGGTGGCTTTGGTGATCGGCGGCGGCAACATCTTTAGGGGCGTGGCCCCTGCCGCAGCCGGCATGGACAGGGCGACGGCCGATTACATGGGCATGCTGGCCACGGTGATGAATTCGATGGCTCTGCAGGATGCGATGAGCCGTGCCGGGCTGGATTGCCGCGTGCAGTCGGCCCTGAACCTTGAGCAGGTTGCCGAGCCCTTCATACGGGGCAAGGCGCTGCGCTACCTCGAGGAGGGCAAGGTGGTGATATTTGCAGCGGGTATAGGCAGCCCCTTCTTCACCACGGATACGGCGGCTGCATTGCGCGGCGTCGAGATGGGCGCGGAAGTGGTGATCAAGGCGACCAAGGTCGACGGCATCTACACGGCAGACCCCAAGAAGGATCCGCATGCGGTGCGCTATCAGTCCCTGAGTTTTTCGGAGGCGATCAGCAAGAATCTGCAGGTCATGGATGCCACCGCGCTGACGCTGTGCCGCGACCAGAAGCTGCCCATCATCGTGTTCAGCATCTTCAAGCCGGGCGCCCTGAAGCGCGTGCTGACCGGCGAAGGCGAGGGTACGCTGGTCAGGGTTGAGTAGTATTGAGGAGAGAGCATGATCGCTGAAATCAGGAAGGATACCGAGCAGAGAATGCGCAAGTCGCTCAATGCGCTGCGCACAGATCTCGGAAAGATACGGACGGGCCGCGCGCATACCGGCCTGCTGGACCATGTGATGGTCGACTATTATGGAAATCCCACGCCGGTCAACCAGGTGGCAAACATCACCCTGGTGGATGGGCGGACCATAGGCGTGCAGCCCTATGAAAAGAGCATGGTGGGCAAGGTCGAGCGGGCGATAAGGGATTCGGATCTGGGGCTGAATCCTGCGGCTAGCGGCGACCTGATACGCGTGCCCATGCCGATGCTGACCGAGGAACGCCGCCGCGATCTGATCAAGCTCGTGAAGTCCGAGGGCGAGAACGCGAAGGTCGCGGTGCGCAACATACGCCGCGATGCAAACCACGGCTTGAAGGAACTGCTCAAGAAGAAGGAAATCTCCGAGGACGACGAGCGCCGAATGCAGGATGACATCCAGAAGCTCACAGACAAGTTCGTTTCCGAAATCGACCAGATGCTGTCAGCCAAAGAAGTCGATTTGATGGCCGTGTAATGTGACGAGCTCAACGCTGACCATCCCTGATGTTTCAAAGATACCGCGTCACATCGCCATCATCATGGATGGCAATGGACGCTGGGCCAAGCGCAGGCTGATGCCGCGCATCATGGGGCATCAGCGGGGCGTCGAGTCTCTGCGCGTCATCGTCAAGGCCTGCCGGGAGCTCGGCGTGAAATATCTCACGGTGTTCGCCTTCAGCAGCGAGAACTGGCGCCGTCCGCCCGACGAGGTTTCCTTCCTGATGTCGCTTTTCATGAAGATGCTGGAGCGGGAGGTTGCGAGCATACATGAGAACAACATCCGTCTGAAGATCATCGGAAACAGGAGTTTTTTCGATGAAAAGCTGCAGCGCGCCATTTCCGATGCCGAGGCGCTCACGGCGAACAATACCGGATTGACGCTGACCATTGCCGCGAACTATGGCGGACGCTGGGATGTGATGCATGCCGTGCAGCAGATGCTGAAGGAGCATCCCGGATTGGCGACCTCATTCACCGAGTCGGATCTGCAGCCCTATCTTTCGATGGGGGATGCGCCGGAGCCCGATCTCTTCATACGCACGGGGGGCGAGAAGCGGATCAGCAATTTCATGCTGTGGCAGCTTGCCTATACCGAGCTCTATTTCACGGATACACTGTGGCCTGCCTTCAACCGCCGCGCGCTGGAGCTGGCCATCGCCTCCTATCAGCACCGCGAAAGGCGCTTTGGCCGGACCAGCGATCAGCTGGCGGCGAACAAATAAAATGCTCAAGTCCCGGATCATCACTGCTGTCATACTGTTGCTGCTGCTTTTGCTGGTGCTTTTTGCGCTCCCCAAAAGCTTGTGGTCGCTGGTCGTGCTGCTGCTGGTCTTGCAGGGTGCGGTCGAATGGTCGGGCCTCTCAAGGCTCACCCGCGCGCAGACCTTCATCTACCTCGCGCTCACGCTGCTCTTGATGCCGGTGCTGATCGCATCGGCTTTTCCCCGCATGTGGATCTATGCAGCGTCTGCACTGCTCTGGGCCGTTCTCGTGCCGGTCTGGATGGCCAGGGGATTCAGGATCGAAAACCGCCTTGTCCTGAGCCTGACGGGATGGGCGGTCCTGTTGCCCACGGGGTTGGCGATGCTGGATTTGCGTGCCGCGAGCCCATGGCTGCTGCTGCTTGCGATGAGCCTCGTGTGGGTTGCGGACATCGGCGCCTATTTTTCAGGCCGCAGATTCGGCAAGCACAAGCTCGCACCCGCCATCAGCCCTGGAAAAACCTGGGAAGGCGTGCTGGGTGCCGTGCTTTGCACTTCCCTCTATGCGCTTTTCGTCTGGCATGAAGTGGGTTCGAGGATGGCAGTTCCCTCTTTGGCTGTGGTTCTTCCGGCGGTCCTGGCCTGGGTTGCGCTGTCGGTGATCGGCGATCTTTTCGAGTCCTTGATCAAGCGCCAGGCAGGCGTGAAGGACAGCGGTTCGCTGCTGCCCGGGCATGGCGGTCTTCTGGATCGCATCGATGCGCTGACTTCGACGCTGCCTTTTGCGGCGATGGCCTTGTTGATGAGGGGATGACATGCAATCGCTCACGATACTGGGATCGACAGGAAGCATAGGCACCAGCACACTGGATGTGGTTTCGCGCCACCCCGACAGGTACCGCGTGGTTGCGCTGACGGCAAACAGGCAGATCGATTTGCTGTACAGGCAGTGCGTGGAATTCAATCCCGCCTATGCCGTGCTGCTCGACGAGGCAGCCGCATTGCAGCTTTCCGCGATGCTTGCCGGTTCCGGACTCAAGACCCAGGTGCTGTGCGGCCTGGATGCGCTGGAGGGCGTGTGCACGCTGCCGGAGGTGGACACGGTGATGGCCGCCATCGTCGGGGCTGCAGGCTTGCGGCCCACGATTGCCGCCGCGCATGCGGGCAAGAAGATACTCCTGGCGAACAAGGAAACGCTGGTGATGGCCGGCAACGTGTTCATGGAGGCGGTGCGTGCGAGCGGTTCGGCACTTCTGCCGATCGACAGCGAGCACAATGCGATCTTCCAGGCATTGCCGCATGACTATCGCGGGGACATGGAGAGCTCGGGCGTTTCCCGCATCCTGCTGACCGCATCGGGAGGCCCTTTCCGCAATACCCTGCTTGGGGAGCTTGAGAAGGTCACGCCGGAGCAGGCGTGCGCCCATCCGAACTGGTCCATGGGGCGCAAGATTTCGGTGGACTCCGCGAGCATGATGAACAAGGGCCTTGAAGTCATCGAGGCGCACTGGCTTTTCAATGTCGCAGCCGAAGACATACAGGTCGTGGTTCATCCGCAGAGCGTGATACATTCCCTGGTCGAATACATAGATGGCTCGGTGATCGCGCAGTTGGGCAATCCTGACATGCGCACGCCGATCGCCTATGGACTTGCCTATCCCGAACGCATCGCTTCCGGCGTGGCATCGCTCGATCTTTTCAGGATCGCAAGGCTGGATTTTGCAGAGCCCGATTTCGGGCGCTTCCCCTGCCTTGCCCTGGCCTATGAAGCATTGAAAGCGGGCGGCACGGCGCCTGCCGTGCTGAATGCCGCAAATGAAATTGCAGTTTCGGCATTTCTGAATCGCGAGATTTCCTTTCTTTCCATCGCCCGCGTGATCGAGTCCGTGCTCGAGCTTCTGCCGGTACAGGACGTTGCCTGCCTTGAAGATGTGCTCGAGGCTGACGCCAGCGCGCGACGCATTGCCATCCAACAAGTTATGCGGTTTAGCCTATGATGACCTTGTTTGCATTTGTCGTTGCAGTCGTGCTGCTCGTGATGTTTCACGAGTATGGGCACTACTGGGTTGCTCGCCGCTGCGGCGTGAAGGTGCTGGTCTTTTCACTGGGCTTCGGAAAGGTGATCTACCGGAAGCGCTTTGCAAATTCAGAGACCGAATGGGTGATCTCCGCGATCCCGCTCGGCGGCTATGTGAAGATGCTGGACGAGCGCGAAGGCGAGGTGGCGCCCGAAGAGCTGCACAGGGCGTTCAACCGCAAGCCCGTCCTGCAGCGCATGGCGATCGTCGTGGCGGGCCCGGTTGCCAACTTCATACTCGCGATACTGCTTTACTGGGTGCTGTTCATGCACGGCATAGAAGGGCTGAAGCCTGTCCTGGGGGATGTGCCGCAAGGCACGCCGGCCGCGCAGGCCAGCATGCAAAAGGGGGAACGGATACTGAGCGTCAACGGGGTGGCCATCCCGAGCTGGCAGGAGTTGCGGTGGACGCTGATGACGGAATCGCTGAAGGCCGATCGCGAGGTGGAGGTGGAGGGAACTGCCGGCGGTCAGGTCCTGCATCATCGGCTCGACATGAACGGGATCTCGATCAAGGATCTGGAAGGCGACTTCCTGGAAAAACTCGGGTTGCATTCCGAGCAGCCTTCGATTTCGCCCGTGATCGGCATGCTGACAGAGAAGGGGGTGGCAAGACAGGCGGGCCTGCGTGTGGGGGATTTGATCCTGAGCGCGAATGGCGCCCCCGTGCATGACTGGGAAGAGATGGTGAAGCTGGTGCGCGAAAGTCCAAGGCGCCCGATAAGCATGGAAGTGCGGCGCGGACAAGAGACCTTGAGCTTCGACATGACACCGGAAGCCATTGTCGAATCGGGCAGGACGATAGGCAGGATAGGCGCCGCCCCCAGGTTCGACGAGAAGGCATGGCAGGCAGTGGTCACGACGGTCAGTTACGGCCCCGTGGATGCCATGCGCCAGTCGCTTTCCAAGACATGGGAGACCTCCTTCATCAGCCTGAAGATGCTGGGCAAGATGGTGGTGGGCGAGGTGTCGGTGAAAAATCTGAGCGGTCCGGTCACGATTGCGGATTATGCGGGCCAGTCAGCGCACATGGGGGTGATCGCCTATCTTGGATTCCTTGCACTGATCAGCATCAGCCTGGGGGTTCTGAATTTGCTGCCCGTTCCTTTATTGGATGGCGGGCACTTGCTGTATTATGTCGCCGAATCGGTCAAGGGCAGTCCGGTGTCGGAGAGGGCATGGGAAAACGGCCAGAAAATCGGCATCGCGCTGCTGGGCACGTTGATGGTTCTTGCATTTTATAACGATATAAATCGCCTCATCTCAGGTTAGCAATAAATGAAGAAATCAAGACTTGCAGGAATACTCTCGCTGTTATTTGTCACACCGGCCTGGGCGATCACGCCTTTTACCGTGAAGGATATACGCGTCGAAGGGATACAGCGCACCGAGGCCGGAACGGTGTTCAGCTATCTGCCGGTCAAGGTCGGCGACACGATGGATGACGAGAAGGCGAAGGCCGCGATTCACGCCTTGTATGGAACCGGATTCTTCAAGGATGTCAGGCTGGAAGTCGAACAGGGCGTGCTGATCGTGCTGGTGCGCGAGCGTCCGACCATCGCCAGCATAGAAGTCAACGGCGTCAAATCCTTCTCCAAGGATCAGTTGAAGGAAAACATGAAATTCGCAGGCCTGGTCGAGGCGCACATCTTTGACAAGGGCGCGCTGGAGAAGGCGGTGCACGATCTCAAGATGCAGTACATTGCCCGGGGAAAGTATGGCGTCTCGGTGACCACCAAGGTGACCAAGCTCGAGCGCAATCGCGTGAGCATCGTGTTCGACGTGGACGAGGGGGAAACCTCCAAGATCAGGCAGATCAACATCATAGGCAACAAGGTGTACCCGGAATCGGATCTCGTGGGGCTGATGAAGCTGAGCACGCCGACCTGGTTGAGTTTCCTGACCAAGAACGACCAGTATTCGAAGCAGAAGCTGTCAGCCGACCTCGAGACGCTGCGTTCATATTACATGGACAGCGGCTATCTGGAGTACAACATCAACTCCACGCAGATCTCGATCACGCCGGACAAGAAGGACGTCTACATCACGATCAACGAGACGGAAGGCGACAAATACAAGGTTTCCAAGGTTGAGGTCACCGGCAATACTCTGATCTCCAAGGAGGAGATGGACAAGCTGATCCAGATCAAGCCTAATGACACCTTCTCGCGCAAGGCGCTGACCGACACCACCAAGATGATAGGCGAGCGCCTGGCGGAAGAGGGTTATGCGTTTGCCAACATCAATGCGAATCCCGATGTCGACAAGGACAAGCACGAGGTGTCCTTCAACTTCGTGGTCGATCCGGGGCACCGCGTGTATGTGCGCCACATCAACATTTCTGGCAACTCAAAGACGCGCGATGAGGTGATACGCCGCGAATTCCGTCAGGTGGAGAACTCCTGGTTCGATTCGACTAAGGTCAAGAAATCCAAGCAACGAACGGACCGCCTGGGCTATTTCTCGGAGGTCAACATCGAGACGCCCGCCGTGCAGGGAACGGCCGACCAGCTGGACGTCAACGTGTCCGTCAAGGAACAGTCCACGGGCAGCTTCACGATAGGCGCCGGCGTCAACAGCGGCGAGGGTCTCGTGCTGTCGGGCGGCGTATCTCAGACCAATTTGTTCGGCAGCGGCAATACGCTCTCCCTGCAGCTCAACACCAGCGTCATCAACCAGAACATCTCGCTTTCCTATACCAACCCCTATTACACCGATGAGGGCGTCAGCAGGGGGTTCGACATCTACAAGAACGTCCTCAATACCACAAGCATTGCGTTGAGCGCATTTACCTCGGATACCCTGGGTGCCGGCATACGCTATGTCGTGCCGATCAGCGAGGATCAGTACATCCGCTTCGGCGGTTCGGTCGAACAGACGACGATAGGCCTGACCAGCCTGAGCCCCATCAGCTATGTCAATTACGTGAACACATTCGGCGGAACGAACAGCACGGTGCTGACGACGGTGGGCTGGGGAAGCGATACGCGGGACAGTGCGATATACACCACAAAGGGCATGATGCAGCAAGCCTATACGGAAATCGCGCTGCCCGTGATGGACATGCGCTACTACAAGCTGAATTATAATAACCAGTGGTTTTACCCGATCAATGCAGACTGGACCTTCATGACCAATGCGATGTTCGGATATGGTCATGGTTACGGCGGGAAGGAACTGCCCTTCTTCAAGAACTTCTATGCGGGCGGCGTGGGATCCGTGCGGGGCTTCCAGATCAATTCTCTGGGACCGCGGGATTCGACGGACCTGCCGGTCGGTGGCACGCGCATGGGGATTGCGAGCATGGAGCTGATGACGCCGATGCCCGGCGTCAAGGACAAGTCGGTGCGCGTGAGCGGCTTCATCGACTCGGGTATCGTCTCGGGCTATGTCGCCAATCAGGGATATTTGCCCGGCACGGCAGGCATGCGCTACTCTGCGGGTATTGCGGTGACCTGGATGTCCCCCATGGGCCCCTTGAAGCTGAGTTTCGCCAAGCCCTTGAATGCACAGCCCCAGGACATGCTGCAGGCTTTCCAGTTCACCATGGGTTCGATGTTCTGATGCCGATGATTTGATGGCGACGATTAAAGAGGTGGGAGCGATGAAAAAGAAATTCTGTTTGCTTTTTGCTGGCCTCATGTGCGCGGGATCAGCGCTTGCCGGCGATTTCAAGGTGGGAGTGGTCGATACCGAGCGCATCCTGAGGGAGTCCGTTCCGGCGATTGCGGCCGAGAAGAAGATCGAAAAGGAATTCTCCGGCCGCGATCAGGAAATCAAGAAGGAAATGAAACAGGCCAAGGATCTGCAGCTGCTGCTGGACAAGGATTCTGGGACTTTGAGCGAGGTGGACAGGCGCAACAAGGAACGCGAGCTCAATGCGCTGAATGTCAACCTGCAGCGGCTGCAGCGCGAATTCCGCGAAGACCTGAGCCTCAGGAAGAACGAGGAGCTTGCGGTCGTGCTCGAGCGCGCGAACAAGGCGATACAGGCGATAGCCGAATCCGAGAAATACGACCTGATCCTGCAGGAGGCGGTATACCGGAATCCCAAGATCGACATTACCGACAAGGTGATCAAGAGCCTAGCCTCTGACAAGACCGACAGCAAATAGTGGCTTATACCCTGGAACAGATTGCGGCGCGTCTGGGCGGCCGTGTACTTGGCGACCCCGGAACTGAAGTCGCCCAGGTCGCCACACTCGAGGAGGCTGTTTCCAGCGAGATCAGCTTTCTTGCGAACAGCAAGTACAGAAGCAAGCTCTCGTCGACCGGGGCAGGGGCATTGATATTGTCCGATGCGGATGCCGATGCGACCGATTTGCCGCGCATCGTGTCGAGCAATCCCTATGCCTATTTTGCAAGGGTCTCCGCCCTTCTGAATCCGGCGCCCAGGGCGTTGCCCGGCGTGCATCCGCATGCGGTCGTATCGATTGACGCCACGATAGATCCGACAGCAAGCATCGCAGCGACGGCGGTCATCGGTTCCGGTGCCGTGATAGGCGCGCATTCGGTGATCGGCGAGGGCTGCTTCATAGGCGAGAACGTGAAAGTCGGCAAGGGCGTGCGTCTTTATCCGCGCGTCGTGGTCTATCACGACTGCGTGCTGGGCGACAACCTGATCGCCCATTCGGGCGCCGTGATAGGTGCCGATGGCTTTGGCTTCGCGATGGACGATGGGCGCTGGATCAAGATCCCGCAGATAGGGCGGGTCGTCATCGGCAACGATGTCGAGATCGGCGCGAATACGACGATAGACAGGGGCGCGCTTGACGACACGGTGATCGAGGACGGGGTGAAGCTGGACAACCAGATTCAGATCGCACACAACGTGAAGATAGGCGCGCACACCGCGATCGCGGGTTGCGTCGGCATCGCGGGGAGCACGACGATAGGGAGGCGCTGCCAGATAGGCGGAAGCGCCGGAATACTGGGGCATCTCGAGATTGCGGACGACGTCACGATCGCATCCTTCACGCTGATCGGCAAATCCATACATGAGGCCGGTTCCTATGCCGCGATCTATCCTTTCGGAAAAACCGAGGACTGGCGCAAGAACGCGGTTCACCTGCGTCATCTCGACGAGATGAACCGGCGCATCAGGAAGCTTGAGCAGGAATTGGCTAAACAGGAATCGTTAAAGGATCAAAGATGAATACTCAAAAGACATCCGCAGTGCCGGTGATGGACATCCATGCCATACTCGAGAATCTGCCGCACCGCTATCCCTTCCTGCTGGTGGACAGGGTGCTTTCCATCGAGCCCGGAAAGCGCATCGTCGCGCTGAAAAACGTCACCATCAACGAGCCGTTCTTTCCAGGGCACTATCCCCATCATCCCGTGATGCCAGGCGTCCTGATCATAGAGGCAATGGCGCAGACGGCCGCATTGCTTTCCTTCCAGAGCATGGAAAGAAAACTGGACGAAAAGTCCGTGTACTATTTCGCGGGCATAGACGGCGCACGCTTCAAGAAGCCCGTTGCGCCAGGGGACCAGCTGGTCATCAAGGCGGAACTCACGCGCAGCATGCGCGGCGTATACAAGTTCAAGGCGGAAGCCGAAGTGGACGGGCAGCTGGTGGCCGAGGCGGAGCTGATGTGCACGGTCAAGACGGTGGACTGATGATACACGAAACCGCGATTGTTCATCCCAATGCGAGACTCGCCGGGCATGTCTCGGTGGGGGCCTACTCGATCATAGGCGAGCATGTCGAGATAGGTGAGGGCACGGTGATCGGCCCGCATGTGGTCATCGAAGGCCACACGCGCATCGGCGCCCACAACCGCATCTTCCAGTTCTGTTCCCTGGGAGAGATCCCGCAGGACAAGAAATACGCGAACGAACCCACCCGCCTCGAAATCGGCGACCACAACACGATACGCGAATTCTGCACCTTCAATATCGGAACGGTCCAGGATGTCGGGGTGACGCGCATAGGCAGTCACAACTGGATCATGGCCTATGTGCATGTCGCGCACGACTGCCAGGTCGGCAATCACACCATCATGGCAAACGGCGCTACCCTGGGCGGCCATGTACATGTCGGAGACTGGGCGTTCCTGGGCGGTCTTTCAGGCGTGCACCAGTTCGTGCGCATAGGGGCGCATGCGATGACCGGTTTTCAGACCCGGCTGGCCCAGGACCTGCCTCCCTTCGTCACTGCGGCGGGCAATCCCGCCTCGGCGTACGGCATCAATTCCGAGGGGCTCAAGCGGCGCGGTTTTACCAATGAGTCCATCATGGCGATCAGGCGCGCATACAAGACGCTCTACAAGTCGGGCCTTGCCCTGGATGAGGCCAAACAGGCGATCGAGGGCCAGGTGGCGGAATGCGCGGAATTGCAGCTGCTCGCGGATTTTCTGGCCGTTGCGACGCGCGGCATCACACGTTGATTTCATGGCACAGGTAATCGGCATCGTTGCGGGTGAGGCTTCGGGGGATCTGCTTGCGAGCCATCTGATGGCGGCGATCAGACGCGCGCGCCCGGATGTGGAATTCGTCGGGATAGGCGGGCCTAAGATGCAGTCCGTGGGGATGCGCGTGCTGTTCCCGATGGAAAAGCTCGCGGTGTTCGGCTATGTCGAAGTGCTGCGTCACTATCTCGAGCTGGTCGGCATACGCCGCAAGCTGCGCGCGCATTTTCTGTCCAGCAGGCCGGCGCTTTTCATCGGGGTGGATGCGCCCGATTTCAATTTCGGTCTCGAGCATGCGCTCAAGAAACACGGCATCCCGACGATACATTACGTCAGCCCTTCGATATGGGCCTGGCGCGGGGAGCGCATCAAGAAGATCAGGCGGGCCGTGACGCACATGCTCGCACTTTTTCCTCATGAGCCGCGGATATACCAGGATGCGGGCGTGCCCGTGACCTATGTGGGGCATCCGCTTGCCGACATGCTTCCGATGCATCCTGATCGGGCCGGCATCAGGGAGACGATGCGCATCCCTTTGCACGCGAAGGTGTTCGCATTCCTTCCCGGGAGCCGCCAGTCCGAGGTCAGGCAGCTTGCCGCACTCTACATCGAGACGGCGAAAATCATCTTGCAAAGCATCCCCGATGCGCGGTTCCTGGTCCCGCTGGTCAGCCGGGAGACGCGGGCAATTTTCGAGCAGGCGCTATACGATTGCAAGGCCGAGGAGCTGCCGTTTTCCCTGTTGTTCGGGCATGCGCAGGATGCGATGACGGCAGCCGACATCGTTCTTGTCGCATCGGGCACGGCCACGCTCGAGTGCGCGCTGCTCAAGCGCCCCATGGTCATCACCTACAGGCTGAACAGCCTGACCTGGCGCATCATGAGGCGCAAGAGCTATCTTCCCTATTTCGGACTGCCCAACATATTGCTCGGGCGCTTTGTCGTGCCCGAGCTGATGCAGTCGGATGCGACGCCGGAAAACCTGGCGCAGGCGCTGCTCAACCTCCTGAACGATGGCGATGCGCTGGAACAGCTCGAGTCGATCTTCGAAGGACTGCACGAGACCCTGCGGCAGAACACCGCGCAGAAGGCGGCCGAAGCAGTCCTGTCCCATCTGCCGTGACTGAAACCCTGATCTGCGGGGTGGACGAGGCGGGACGCGGCCCGCTGGCGGGGCCCGTGAGCGCAGCCGCGGTGATTCTGGACGAGGCCCGGCCCATCCCGGGCCTGAACGACTCGAAGAAGCTGACGGAAAGACAACGCGAGAAGCTCGCCCCGCTGATCAGGGAATCTGCGCTGGCCTGGGCTGTCGCATATGCATCCGTCGAGGAGATAGACCGCCTGAACATCCTGAATGCGACGCTGCTTGCGATGAAGCGCGCCGTGCTGGCGTTGGACATCGAGCCCGCCCTCGTCCTGGTGGATGGCCTTTACTGCCCAAAGATCGATGTGCCATGCGAAGCGGTCGTGAAGGGTGACAGCAAAATCGCGGCGATTTCCGCAGCCTCGATTCTTGCCAAGACATCAAGGGATGAATGGATGCTGGAGTTGCACGGGCGATATCCCCAATACGGGTTCGCTATCCACAAAGGCTATCCCACCGCGATGCACATCGAGGCACTGAAAAAACACGGCGCATGTTCCGAGCATCGCAGGAGCTTCAAGCCGGTCCGCGATGTGATCTGATTGTGGATTTCAGGCTGGCTGTGCTAATCTTCTGCCATTGACAGGCCCACAGTCGTCGGTCGGAGAGGTGCTTTGAACGAAATGAGTGGCATGGAAGCCCTGGTTCAAGGGCGCAACGCCGTTGAAAATGAGTACATCGATTTCGGTAAGCTGTCCGCGCTGGTCATCGACGATATCAGTTCGATGCGGCATGCGGTCCGTTCCCAGCTTCAGTCCCTGGGCATCAATAGCGTCAAGCTCGCAAGCACCGCAACGGAGGCGCTCGTTCAGGTGGAAGCGAATGCCTTCGACATCATCATATGCGACTATAACCTGAACAATGCCAGCTCGGGGCAGCATTTCCTGGAGCATCTGCGCAGCGAAAACCTGCTTAGCGCGACTTCCATCTTCGTGATGCTCACGGCAGAGACCGAATACGACTTTGTCGCAAGCGCGGTCGAATTCATCCCGGACGATTATCTTTTAAAACCATGCCCGGAGAAGAAGCTGCGTTCCCGCCTGATGCGGCTTCTGGACAAACGCGCCTTCCTGATGCCGGTTTTGAAGGCGATCAATGCAAAGCAGTACGATGTGGCCGTTCGTGAATGCAACAGGTTGCTGGGAGTTGCGCCAGACGAGCGCAGGATGTTGGATGTGTTAAGGCGCAAGGCGGATTCCGAACTTGCGATGCAGGATTATGCTATGGCCCTCGAGACTTTTGATCGCGCGGCAAGTTTGCGCAGCGATGTTCCTTGGATCATGATGGGGCAGGCGCGCGCGCATTATGCGCTGGGAGAGCTTGAGGCTGCGGCAAAGATTGCAAAGCAGATCGTCGAAATGAACAAGAACTATGTCTCAGCCTATGAGCTGCTTTCCAGGATAGCCATCGATATGGATGACGAGGACGGCGCCTATGAATACCTTTGCCGCTCATCTGCAATATTGCCGAGCGCCAAGCGCTTCAGGGACCTATCCCAAGCAGCATTCCTGATGGGGAAACTCGAGGAGGCGAAATCGAATTCACTTGAGGCCATAAAATTGTCGACTGGGTCCATGGTGGAGAGGACCGGTGATTATCTTTCCCTGGCTCAGGTCCAGGTCGACATGGGAGACCAGAAGGGGGCGATAGAGACGCTGGAAAAAACGGCAAGAAAGCACGGCGAGGTGGGGCTCTTCGGCGTAGCCAAGAATGCGATACTGGCTCAGGCATATTTTGACCTGGGCGACCATGAAAAATCGCAAAAGCTGTTAGAGAGATCAAAGTCGCTCCTGGCAAACCGGAAGAACAGCTTCGTGATGACTGCACTCGGAAAGTCGGCGCTGAAAGCTGGGGATGTGGTTCTGGGCCTCAAGATGATGACGGAGGCGATACAGGTCAGCGGCAAGGATGAGAAGCGCATTGCGCGCCATGTCAAAAAATCCATGAAGGACACGGGACACGACGACAAGGTCGAGGACGTGATAGACGGGGGTAGAAAGCGCATCCTGAATCTGGTGGAGGAGGCGAATAGGCTTATGCGCACCGCGCATTTCGACGAGGCTTACCTCAAGGTGAAGGAAGCGTTTGCCATCCATGGAGAGAACCTGGATGCGCTGATGACCGCAGCCCAGCTCCATCTCTTGTGGCTGAAGCAGGGCGGCATGAATGAGGCGATTGTGGAGCGCGCCAAGGACTATCTGATGAGGCTGGACAGGCTGCTTCCCAACAATCAGAAGGTGATGAACTTTTATCGCTTCTTCAACGAGATCGTGAGCGAATGATGCAGAATGCGCTCTCCGCTCTGGTCATCCACGACATCAAGAATGCGCTGGCTTTATTGGAGATCGAACTCGAGCAGCTGAACCACCATGAAGGCGTGCCCGTCGAGGGGCAGCGCGCATACCGGCGCTGCCTGGAACTGAAAAGCCGCCTGATGGGCTTTCTGACGCTATACAAGCATGACCAGTCGGGACTGAATCCCATGGTCTCGGAGGTCGACATTGCAGAGTTTCTCGAGGATCTGGTGGATGCCAGCCAGTCCGTGCAGATGGGAAGGAGTCGCCAGGGACATCCGGTTTCGGTAAAAATCGGGCCTGGCGGGAACGCCAACGTCGGTTTCTTCGATCAGAACCTGGTCGAACTGGCGCTGGAATCCGCGCTCAACAATGCGGTCCGCTATGCGCATCGCGAGGTCAGGATATGGGCCGAGCGGCAAGGCGGCGTGCTGACCTTCAAGGTGTGTGACGACGGGATCGGGGTCGGCATGGTGGATGAAACGGTGCAGCGCGGCGAGAAATCTTCTTCTACCGGCCTGGGGCTTGCGCTGTGCGAAGCGGTCGCCAAGGCGCATGGTTCAGGCTCGATTTCGCTCGAGAACGTGGCTGGCGGCGGGACGCTTTTTTGCATGACATTGCACAAGGCGGGCTGACTTTCCTTCATTCAGAGTTCGTCGTCCACGGGCAGAAGCGAGAGCGTGTCCGCCTCGATTCTCTGCCAGTCGCTCCTTGCAGGCTCAGTTAGATACTCGATCCTTTTTCCTTTCTCCTGCGTGAGCCAGACGATGCGGTTTTGTGGCGTCAGCAAGAGCCTGTATGCGTTTTCCGGTTGGGTCATCGCGTCGAACCTCGATGAGATCTGCGCTGCCAGAAGCGGGGAATCGATGATCAGGCCGATCTCGGTGTTGAGATGCATGGAGCGCTGGTCGAAATTCATCGAACCGATGAATACGCGCTTGTGGTCGAAGACAAAGAGTTTCGCATGCAGCGAATAATTGCCATAGCGCAGCAGGGCTCTGCTCTCGCCACTCCCTCTGCTGTTTTCCGGCCTTGAGCGGATTTCATAGAGCCCGACGCCCTTCTCGAGCAGAGGAATCCTGTAATGCATGTACCCAGCCTGCGCCAGCAATACGGTTGAGGAGTCGAGCGAACTCGTGAGGATGCGGATGTTGACCTTGCGATCGCGCAGGCTTCCGATCAGATCCATGCCTTCCTTTCCGGGAACCAGATAGGGCGTGATGATCAGCAGCTCATCCTTTACCTCCGAAGCGGCATCGACGATGGAGCGATTCATCAGGTTCCCCGCCATCTTGCCGCTCTCCACGTTTTTCTTGTCCGGGCTGTCGTAGACGAGTGTGGCATGCGCCCAGGTCAGCGGCAGGCGTCCGGAGAGTATGCCGGAAAGCGGTTCTCCAGTCGCAATGCCGCTGATGTACGGGGGATCATTGGCTGGCTGGGGTTGATCCGGGCCCAAGGCGAGCGCCTCGATCGGGATGGAAAGGTCGCAGTTCCAGAATTCATCGAAGCTTTCCGAAAGCTTTTTTACGATGGGTCCTGCCGCGAATACATCGTCATCGGCGAACTGGGAGGAGGGATCCATCTGGAAATACTGGTCGCCTATGTTGCGCCCGCCTATCAGCGCGACTGCATTGTCTGCAACGAGAAGCTTGTTGTGCATCCGGTAGTCCAGCCGGCGCGCGTTGAAAAGAAATTCGGCAGCCCTGATGAGCATGCTGTGGCCGTGGTATGCAAAGGGGTTGAATATCCTGATCTCGATCGAAGGGTGGGATTCGAGCCTTGCGATCTGATCGTCGTCCGGCCGGGTTTCACCGTCATCGATCAGGATGCGCACGCGCACCCCTCGGGCAGCGGCCCGCAGCACCGCGTCAGTGAGCAGTTTGCCGGTGTGGTCCCCGCGGAAAATGAAATACTGAAGGTCGAGCGTCTTCTCTGCCGCATCGATCATCTGCATGCGCAGCGAAAGCGCGTCCTTGCCGTCAGGAATGATGCGAAACCCGGAGTTTCCGGCATGGGCTTTTGCGGCAGCCTCGAATTTGCCCCCCAGGCGGGTATTTTCAGGATCTTGCAGTGCGGCGGATCTCGCCTTCGGATAGTCTGCTCCGGGTGGAACCGATGCGCATCCCGCAAGAATCGAGAGCAGGGCTGCGAAAAGAATGAAGCGTCCTAACATCGCGTTTCAGGAGTGACTGGACAAAAAAAGGGCATCCGCATGGATGCCCAAGATGAAAACATAAAAGTGTGACGGGGGAGGGCGTCGTAACTCACTTTCATTCTTTGCTTCATCAGGGTTTCATTATGCTGCAGGTTTGTTTCAGTTTTATGACTGCCGTCATCGGGGCGCTAGGCTTCGGTTGCGCCAAGCGATGTGGTGTTGAAGCCGCCGTCTACATAGGTGATCTCTCCCGTGATGCCGCTTGCCAGGTCGCTGCAGAGGAATGCCGCCGCATTTCCCACCTCTTCCGCGGTGACGTTGCGCTTCAATGGGGAATGCTGTTCATTGAAGCCCAGAAGCTTGTTGAAATCGGCGATGCCTGCCGCCGCGAGCGTCCTGATGGGGCCTGCGGATATCGCATTCACCCTTATGCCCTTTGCGCCCAGCTGCATCGCAAGGTACCGGACCGAGGCCTCGAGGCTCGCCTTTGCAAGCCCCATCACGTTGTAGTGCGGCATGGTGCGAACCGCGCCGAGATAGCTCAGGGTCAGAAGCGCTGCATTCCTGCCTTCCATCATCGGCAGCGCTGCCTTGGCCATTGCCGGAAAACTGTATGCGCTGATTTCGTGCGCGATGCGGAATGCCTCGCGGCTCAGGCCGTCGAGTATCTGCCCGTCGAGCGACTCGCGTGGCGCATAGGCGATCGCGTGCACGAACCCGTCGAATTTTTCCCAATGCTGCTTTAGGTCTGCGAAAAGCCTGTCGATCTCCTCGTCGGAGGCGACATCGCATGGGAAGACCAGTTCGCTGTCAAACTGGCGGGCAAGCTCGACGACCCGATCGCGCACCCGTTCGCCCTGATAGCTGAAGGCGAGCTCCGCGCCCTCGCGGCGCATCGCCTGGGCGATCCCGTAGGCGATGGAGCGGTTGCTGATCATGCCTGTGATCAGGATGCGTTTGTCGTCGAGAAATCCCATGTGCGGTCCTTGTGAAGTTGTGCGGCGGCGATTATAAAGCATGATGCGCAATCGGCAGAGGCAATCGTATATAATCGGCAGCTTGTCAATTCAGGTTTGTCTCCATGCTGGAAGTCAGCAACCTAGCTTGTAGCCGGGGTGATCATCGGCTGTTTTCGGGATTGGGCTTTGCGCTCTCGCCCGGGCAGATCATGCAGGTTCAGGGTGAGAACGGCAGCGGCAAGACCAGCCTTTTGCGCACCCTGTGCGGCTTCATCCAGCCTGACGAGGGAAGGATCGCATGGGAAGGGAAAGACGTGGGCGAACTTGCCGAGGCGTATTTTTCAAGGGTGCTGTATCTTGGGCACTTGAACGCGATCAAGGACGAACTGAGCGCGCTCGAGAACCTGAAGATATCGGCCGCTGTGTCCGGCATGGAGCTTGGCGAGTCGGCAGCGATTTCGGCGCTTCGCCGCATGGGGCTGAAAGGGCGGGAGCGGCTGCCTGTCAAGGTGCTGTCCCAGGGGCAGCGCCGCCGTGCCGCGCTGGCAAGGCTGCTGGTGAGCGATGCGGCGCTTTGGATACTGGATGAACCTTTGGCTGCCCTGGATGTCAACGCCGTGTCGCTGATCGAGGAACTCTTCGGCGAACATCTGGCAAGACAGGGCATGGTGATATTCACCACGCATCAGCCGCTTCTGGTGGCCGGAGCGGAAACGATTTGTTTGTCCCTGTCGGCGCCATGAATAAGATATTATGGTTGTTTTTCGTGGTGGTGCGCCGCGATCTGATTCTGGCGATGCGGCGCCGTGCGGATGTACTGACCACGCTGATCTTTTTCGTGATGGTGGTAAGCCTCTTCCCGCTCGGAGTGGGGCCGGAGCCGGAGATGCTGCGCAAGATGGCGCCTGGCGTGCTTTGGGTATCAGCCTTGCTCGCTTCAATGTTATCGTTGGGCAGGCTGTTCTCGGCGGACCATTTGGATGGTACGCTAGAGCAGATGCTGCTGGCGCCCCAGCCCCTTTCGGTTGTGGTGCTTGGCAAGATGGTTGCCCACTGGATGGTGTCGGGGTTGCCGCTGGTGTTGATGACGCCGGTGCTGGGATTGCAGTTCGACATGCCGCTTGAGGCTGTCGGCGTGCTGATGTTGAGTCTGTTGCTGGGCACGCCCGTTTTGAGCATGATAGGCGCGATAGGCGCCGCATTGACCCTGGGGTTGCGGGGAGGAGGGGTGCTTCTGTCTTTGCTGGTGCTGCCTTTGTGCATACCCGTGCTGATCTTCGGCACGGGTGCGGTCGGCGCTGCAACCAGCGGGATGGGTTTTTCCTCGCATCTTTCATTGCTCGGGGCCTTGCTGGTGCTGGCGGTTGCGTTCACGCCGTGGGTTGCGGCGCAGGCGCTGCGCATTTCGATGGAATGATTTTTGAGATTTTTTATGGCAATAAACTGGTTTAAATATTCAGCACCTGCCATGTTCTATCCGCTGGCGGGCAAGCTGGTTCCTTGGTTTGCAGTTTCATCGGCGATTCTGTTTGCGGTGGGCATGTATCTCGGCTTTTTCGTCGCGCCCACCGATGCGACCCAGGGGGAGTTCTACCGCATCATCTATATCCATGTGCCCGCCTCGATACTCTCGATGTTCCTGTACCTCGTGATGGCGGGCTATGCCGCGCTGGGCCTGATCTTCAACACCAGGCTTTCCTCGATGATGGCAAGCGCCCTGGCGCCAACGGGTGCGCTTTTTGCGTTCATCGCGCTCTGGACTGGCGCGCTCTGGGGAAAGCCGATGTGGGGAACCTGGTGGGTGTGGGATGCCAGGCTGACCTCCGAGCTGATACTGCTCTTTCTCTATCTCGGCTTCATCTCGCTTCATGCGTCCATCGATGATCCGCGCCGCGCAGACCGCGCCTCCGCGCTGCTTGCGATCGTGGGTTCGGTGAACGTGCCTATCATCTATTTCTCGGTCAAGTGGTGGAACACGCTGCATCAGGGGTCGACCATCAAGTTTACCGGCACCTCGATGCAGGTCACCATGCAGCACGCGATGTTCACCATGCTCGCCGCCTGCTGGCTTTATGCGGTTGCGGTCGTGCTCTCCCGCGTGCGCAGCATCATCCTGGAGCGCGAGCGTCATACCAAGTGGGTTGCTGAATTGCCGGAGGTGGCGCTGTGAGCATGGACATATGGATGAGGGAAAATCCGCTGACCTATGTATGGATAGGTTCCTATGCGGTCGCGTTTCTGGTCCTTGCGGTCGAGATCGCGCTGGTCGTGCACAAGAGAAAAGCCACCCTGCAAGAGGTGCGCCAGTTGCTGGATGTTGAGGAGAGCGAATGAAGCCGCGTCAGAAAAGATTGGTATATATCGTTGTTGCGCTGGCAGCCGTGGGGCTTGCAGTGGGTCTCGTGCTGAACGCGCTGAAGGACAACGTCAGCCTGTATTTCACGCCGACCCAGGTTTACAACAAGGAGGCGCCGATCGACCGCAGCTTCCGCATAGGCGGTCTGGTCGAAAAGGGCAGCATGAAGCGGGAAGGCGACGGCCTTACCGTGCATTTCGTGATCACGGATCTGAAGAAGAGCCTGCCGGTGGTGTACAAGGGCATATTGCCGGATCTTTTCAAGGAAGGAAAAGGCGTGGTTGCCCAGGGCAAGATGGAAGCCGACGGGGTGATGCATGCCTCGGAAGTGCTGGCCAAGCACGACGAGAACTACATGCCGCCAGAGGCGGCCGATGCGCTGAAGAAGGCGAAGTCCGTTCAATAATTTAGAGGTGCCGACATGATTCCAGAGCTAGGTCATTTTTCACTCATCATTGCGCTGTTTCTCGCGACCACACTTGGCGTGCTTTCCATCCTGGGTGCGCAGCGCAACAGTCGCGCGCTGATGGGAGTCGCCCGCCCGCTGGCTTACGGGATGTTCGTATTCGTGGCCCTGGCCTTCGGCGTTCTGGCGCACGCCTTCCTGAGCAACGACTTTTCCGTGTTGTATGTCGCGCAGCATTCGAATTCGCAATTGCCGGGACAGTATCGCTTCGCTGCGATCTGGGGCGGGCACGAAGGATCGCTTCTTCTGTGGGCGCTTCTTCTGTCCGTTTGGGCCGCCTCGGTCGCGACCTTCAGCCGCCATCTGCCGGAAGAGATGGTCGCGCGCGTGCTTGGCGTGATGGGCCTGATCGAGGCGGGTTTCCTGCTTTTCATGCTGCTCACATCCAATCCCTTCACCCGCCTGCTTCCTGCCGCCGCGGACGGGGCGGACCTGAATCCGCTTTTGCAGGATCCGGGACTCGTGATCCATCCGCCCATGCTGTACATGGGCTATGTCGGCTTCTCCGTCGCCTATGCGTTTGCGATCTCGGCCCTGCTGGGTGGCAAGCTGGATGCGACATGGGCGCGCTGGTCGCGCCCCTGGACCACGGTCGCCTGGGTTTTCATGACCATAGGCATTGCGTTGGGCAGCGGCTGGGCCTATTACGAGCTGGGCTGGGGTGGCTGGTGGTTCTGGGATCCGGTCGAAAATGCCTCGTTCATGCCGTGGCTGCTGGGCACCGCGCTGATCCATTCGCTCGCAGTCACGGAAAAGCGCGGCGCATTCAAGAGCTGGACCGTGCTGCTCGCGATAGGCGCGTTTTCCTTGAGCCTTCTGGGAACCTTCCTGGTCCGTTCGGGCGTGCTGACTTCCGTGCATTCTTTCGCATCCGACCCAAGGCGGGGCATCTTCATCCTGGGATTCCTGGTCGTGGTGGTGGGCGCTTCCCTGCTGCTTTTCGCATGGCGTGCGCCCAAGGTGGGGCTGGGCGGCAAGTTCGACATGCTCTCCCGCGAGTCGCTGCTGCTTTCCAACAATGTGCTGCTTTCCGTGGCTTCCGCCTCGGTGCTGATCGGCACCCTTTATCCGCTGTTCATGGATGCACTGGGATACGGCAAGCTGTCCGTGGGCGCGCCCTATTTCCAGGCGGTGTTCGTGCCCCTTATGGTGCCCATGGTTTTCATGATGGGACTGGGTCCATTGGCGCGCTGGAAGAAGATGGCCGCACCTGATCTGGCCAGCCGCGTGAAGTGGGGATTTGCCGGGGCTTTGGTGGTTGCGCTCCTGCTTCCTTTTACGATGGGAAAGATTCTCTCGCTCGAATCCCACAAGTGGTCTTTCCTGATCGCGCTGGGATTGCTGATGTCCTTCTGGATCATCGCATCGCTGGTGATCAGCCTCAAGCAGCGCCTGTCCGGCGAGGGTGATTTCGTGCAGAAACTGCGCCGGCAGAGCCCCAGTTATTACGGGATGCAGCTCGCGCATCTCGGGGTTGCGGTATTCATCATCGGCGTGACGATGGTCAAGGGCTACGAGACCGAGCGCGACGTGCGCATGAATGTCGGCGATACGCTCGCAGCAGGAGGCTATGAGTTCCGCTTCAACGGGGTTTCCCAGGTGACAGGCCCCAATTACGTTTCTGGCATGGGCAGCGTGACGGTGCACAAGGACGGCCGCCTCGTGACCGAGCTTCATCCTGAAAAGCGCGTATACAACGTTTCCGGGATGCCGCTGACCGAGGCTTCCATACAGCCGGGGCTGTTCCGCGACCTATACGTTTCCCTTGGCGAACCGATACCCGAATCGGATGGCGCATGGGCCGTGCGCATCTACATCAAGCCCTTCGTCGACTGGATATGGGCAGGCTGTCTGATGATGGCGCTGGGAGGGGTGCTGGCGATCTCGGACCGCCGTTACCGCATCCACCAGAAGGCAGTCGCCCGCGCGGGCAACGGCACCATAGTCGGCAATCTTCAAGGACAAACATCATGATGCGTTTCATCCTGCCCCTCGTGCTCTTTCTGATCCTGTCCGTATTCCTGTACAAGGGGCTGGGGCGCGATACCCGCGAAGTGCCTTCCCCGCTGATAGGCAAGGCGGCACCCGAATTCCAGCTGCCCACGCTGCAGGATCCGGCAAAGCAGTTCTCACCCAAGGAGATGCTGGGCAAGGTCTGGCTGCTCAACGTCTGGGCCTCCTGGTGCGAGGCGTGCAAGGACGAGCACCCCGTCCTGATGGAATTTTCCATGCAGAAGATGCTGCCCATCATCGGCGTGGATTACAAGGACAAGCGCGACCAGGGCATGGATACGCTCAAGAATGCCGGGAATCCCTACGATCAGGTGATCTCGGATGCGGACGGCAAGGTGGGCTTCGACTACGGCGTCTATGGTGTGCCCGAAACCTATGTGATCGACAAGACAGGGATCATCCGCTTCAAGCAGATCGGCCCGATCACGCCGGAAAACCTGCGCGACAAGCTGATGCCATTGATTGCGGAGCTGCAAGCCAAATGAGATATCTCCTGATCGCGATTTTCTGTCTCTTGCCCAGTCTTTCCTTTGCTGCAGTGGCGAAAGACATCGCCGAAGATCCCAAGATCGAGATGCGCATGATGCATCTGGCCGAAAAGGTCAGATGCCTGGTTTGCCAGAGCGAACCCGTTTCGACTTCCCATTCGGAATGGTCGCATGATGTGCGCAACATCATGCTGCAGAAGATGAAGGAGGGCGCGACCGATCAGCAGATACTCGACATGCTGGTGGCCCGTTTTGGGAAGTCTGTGCTGTATGATCCGCCCGTTGACGACGAAACCGCCCCGCTTTGGGTCGCACCCTTCGTGATGCTCTTCATCGGTGGCGGCCTGCTGTTCTATCAGCTGAAAAAACGCCGCGGCAAGGTGGTCGATGTGACACTGACACCCCAGGACCAGCAACGCGCTGCAGAGCTCCTCAACGAAACCACTTCGAAAGATCCCCAAGCATGACTTTATTCTGGATACTTTGCGCGGCACTGCTCGCGCTGGCTTTGTCTTTCCTGGTCTGGCCGCTTTGGCGCAAATCGTCTGCCGACAACCAGGTGTTGCGTGATGCCGCAAATCTGGAGATTTTGCGCGACCAGGCGAGCGAGCTCGAAGCGGACCTGAAGAGCGGGCTCCTGACGCAGGATGCTTTCGAGCAGGGGAAACGCGAACTGCAGGCGCGCCTGCTCGAGGAAGTGAAAGGCAGCGATGCGCCGTCGCCCGCAAGGAATGCGCGCAAACTGGCGGTCGTGCTGGCGCTTTTGATCCCGATAGGCAGCGTGCTGTTCTATCTCAAGCTCGGCAATGTGGGTGCGATGCAGCCGCCTGATCAGCAGCAGGCCGAATCTGCAGCAGGCTTTGGAACCTTGAAGTCCGAAGCGGCCCTGCAGGAACTCGAAGGCAAGCTTGCAAAGAATCCGAACAATCCGAACGGCTGGCTGACGCTCGGGCGCTCCTACAGCGAGCTTCAGCGCTTCCCGGATGCGGTGCGCGCGTACAAGCAGCTGGTCAATCTGGTGCCCAACGAATCGCAGGCATGGACGGAATATGCCGATGCGCTGGCGATGACCAACAATCAGTCCCTGCTCGGCGAGCCTACCAGGCTTCTGGACAAGGCGCTGCAGCTCGATCCCGAGAACACCACTGCGCTTGCACTGATCGGATCGGCGGACATGGAGCGGGGCGACTATGTCGCGGCCATCACGCACTGGCAAAAGCTGCTCACGTTGCTACCTCCGGATTTCCCGCAGATACAGATGATACGGGAAGGTGTTGCTCAGGCGAGAGACTTCCTGTCAAGACAGCCAGGCGGCAAGGAAAAGCTTGCAAAGCTTCCTGCCGCACCTGAAGTCGCCAAGGCGGATCCTGCCAAGGCGATCAGCGGCCGTGTCTCTTTGAGTGCTGCGATGAAAGGCCAGGTGTCGCCGAATGATTACGTGTTCATCTTAGCCCGTGCCGCGGAAGGCCCGAAGATGCCGCTTGCGGTGATACGCAAGCAGGTCAAGGATCTGCCGATGGACTTCACGCTGGATGACAGCATGGCCATGCAGCCGCAGATGAAGCTCTCCGGATTCGACAAGGTGGTGGTGGTTGCGCGCGTTTCCAAATCCGGCATGCCGGTTGCGCAGCCCGGCGACATCGAGGGCACGGCAGGGGTCGTCAAGCCGGGTGCGAAGGGGCTCGATATCAGCATCGACACACAGGTGAAGTGATGACGGACCGTGGGTGAGACGAGGTCTAATCCTGGTTTTCCCTGATCAGCCTGTACACGATTCCGAGCGCCAATAGCGATGCTGCAAGGGCCGCAAGAATGGCCGCGGAATCGGACTGAAGCTCAAAGACGATGAATTGCCTTGATATCGCGAGTATGGCTATCAGCACGATCGTCTGTGTCTTGATCATTCCCCCGCTTCTCGACGTCGGGTGAATGATGGAATGGCTGAATTCCAAAGCGATCAGCAGCGTCAAGATCATGCTGAACACGGCCTGGAAGGCCTGATGGTCCAGATGGTTCGCGCCGTGCAGCACCAGATGATAGATTTCCACGATGAGTCCCCATAATGCCGCAAGGACCATGATGGAAATCAGCATTGCAAGCACTGCAGTGACAGCCTGCTCGAATCTCTGGTAAAGCGTCTTCTTTTCGTCTTCCATTCCGAATCCCGTTGCGAATTGCTTCAACGGGATTAGTCAGGACTTCCGTGCATTAGTTTCCAAGGGAGATTTCAGGCTCGGGGGGATCAATCATTCCGCAGTCGGGATGGAGGCGGCTTCCTCGCACAATGCCTCGAGCTCGGCTTCGTCGAGTCCCAGCACCTGCAAACAGGCCGCGCCCAGCTTGGGCCATTCCTGGGTCAGATCCGACTTCATCTGTTTCGACAGGATGTGTTCGGCGAGCTGTGCGGTTGCGATGAGGCGGCGGCTCAGGATCGGCAGCTTGTCGGACTTCAATGCGGCGAGGTTGTGGTGGTTGCGTATGGCAAGGCAGAGCTCGTTGGGCAGCCACCAGTTCTGGGCCAGTATGCAGCCCACCATCGCATGGTTGGTCGGCAGCGAGGCATTTTCCACGTCGGTGTAGCTGTGCGCGGGATCGCTGGATGCCGCCAGCTGTATTTTTTCATATTCCGGGAACCGGCCGAGCAGAACGGGAATCCCGCAGTCTCTGAAGAGTCCGAAGGTATAGGTGTCTTCGGCGTGCAGGCCCGCGATGCGCAGGTGCAGCGCAAGCCAGCCCGACAGATGGGATATGCGCGCCGAGGCATCCCAGAAGCGCTCGAGATTCTTCACATTCGGGAAGGTCTTGCGCAGTATGATGCCTGCCACGGCGCGGCTTGCTGTCCTCATGCCGAGCATCGCGAGGGCTTCGTTGACCGAGCGCACATGCTGGCGTATGCCAAAGTATGCGGAATTGGCTGTCTTGATGAGCCCTGCTGAAACCGCGACATCGCTGCTGATGATGCTGGCCATCAGGTTGAAATCCGGTTCGTCCTTGCGCGCTTCGGTCATGAAGCGGTCCAGTATCACAGGACAGGGAGGGATGCCGATGTCGGCGAGCGACCTTTCGATCAGGGCGTCGAGGCCAGAGGTATCTTGCTGGTTGTCAGTCATTTTTTTCCCTTGTTTTCAGCCAGTTGATCAATACTTCCTCTGGCATCGGTTTTGCGCAAAAAAATCCCTGGATCGCATCGACCCCGGAATTTACAAGCGCATCGACTTCTTCCTGCCTTTCGCAGCCTTCGGCCACGACGGTCATGCCGAGTTCGTGCGCGAGCTGTATCACCGCCCTGACGACGGACAGCGCCCGGCGGTTTTCCGGCAGCACGTTGATGAAGGCGCGGTCCAGCTTGAGTTTTTTTGCGGGTATGTCCTTGAGGTTCGCAAGGCATGAATAGCCGGTTCCAAAGTCGTCTATGGAAAGGCTGACCCCGGTGGTCATGATGTTCTTCAGGTTTTTCTGCACTACGTCCGAGACATCCATGAAGAGCGATTCGGTGAGTTCCAGTTCGACCAGTTCCGGTTTGACGTTCGAACAGATCAGCGCCGCATGCAGCGCATGAGTGAATTTCGTCGAGATCAGCTGGGCTCTGGAGACGTTGATGGAGACCTTGATGTTATGTCCCGCACTTTGCAGTTCCCGCGCCTGCAATGCGCCCTGCAGTAGGCTCCATTCACCGAGGCGCACGATGATGCCTGTCCTTTCGGCGACCGGGATGAATTTCCCGGGCACGATCTGGTCGCCGTTGACCGAACAGCGCATCAGCGCTTCGACCGAGTCGACTTCGCCGTTTGCAAGCATGATGGGCTGGTAGTGCAAGGAAAGCCCCCCGGTACCCAGGGCGGTGTGCAGGGCGCTTTCGATCGAGAGCTCCTCGCGCGCGAGCGTCGCACCCATGCGTCCGTGCACAGCGTCGTCCCCTGAGCACACGATGCTGTTCCCGCCCCGTGTCTTGGCGGTGAACATCGCGCGATCCGCACGCTCGAGCAGGGAGAGCGAATCCTCCCCGGGTTCGTAGATCGCGATGCCTATGCTGGCAGTGGGGCACAGGATCAGATTTCCCAGCGGGATGAATTCCTCGACCGTGCTGGCCATTTCCCGGGCGAAGCTTTCCGCCTGGGTCTGGTTGCATCTGGGAATCAGGAAAACGAACTCGTCGCCTCCCATGCGCGCGATTTCTGCCCGTCCGCTTGCGCGCGTTCGAAAGCGCACCGAAAGGCTCTGTATCACCTCGTCCCCGCCGGGATGTCCGAAGGAATCATTGATTTTCTTGAACCGATCGAGATTGACCCAGATGACGGCAAACGGCTCGCGGTTGCTTTTTGCATTTGATGTGAAACGTTCTGCCTCGTGCAGGCAGCCGAATCGGTCGAGAAATCCGGTCAGGGGGTCTATGTTAGCCATGCGTATTCGCGAGTCAAGTTATGCAGGAAAGCCTTAAACAGAGCGCTTCAAATCAAACCGGATTGCAAAATCATGCATGTATTGTGCATCATCTCTGAAATTTAGAACAGTGCATTGTTTTTATGCGCTTGCACCGTCGCGACACGGATTCCTCATCGCTATCCCCGATGAGCAAATAACTGCCACCAGCGCTTGCGGCTTTGGGGAGCCGGAATGTGGGTCTCGATGGATGCCGGCGGCGAGATGCTGAGTATCCAGCGCGGCGGAGTGGGCGTGGCGCTGTGGCTGCATGAAGAACCCAGGCTGTTTGGGTCATAGACTTTGATCAAGGAGGGCACCTCCACATCGTCGACATAGACGATCCCGCAGTAATGGCAGTCGTGGTCATGCCGCAGCAGCGTGTTCAGTGCGTCGATGCGCACCGCGAGCGATTCGCCATTCAGCGGGGTTTCTGGCAACTCCTCGCCCACCTGGTAGAAAAACCACAGGCCGGTTTTGACGCGCGCCCACAGTTCATCCAGCTGCTTCCATTGCAGGATGCCCGAGAAGTTTCCATTCAGACGCGAATGAAAGGCTGCTGCGCTGTCCATCATAGCCACCCGGCGATCTTGTCCTGGCTCGGCACGCCACCCGCATGCACCACCTTGCCGTCCACAACCACGCCGGGCGTGGACATCACGCCGTAGCCCATGATCGCCTGAATGTCTTCAACTTTCTCCAGCTGGATTTCCACGCCTTTATTTTTTGCTGCCGCTTCTATCAGTTTGAGTGTCGTCTTGCAGTTCGCGCAGCCGGTTCCCAATACCTTGATGTTTTTCATCCTGCTCTCCTCGATTGACCAAATTCTTGAGCCACACTTCAATTTCTTCGGTACGGTGTAGCCCGTTGAAAATCACTTTCCCCTCATGCAACACGGCAGGCGTTTGCGGATATGAAATACCCATCGCATTGGCATCCTTGCGTATCGCCATGTCCAGCCTGACACCCAGGCCGGCAGCCGCACAGGACAATCGCTTCTCCATGCGCAGCAGCATTTCACCTGTTCCCACCAGAGTGAGACGGATCACAGGCGCTGGCGGCGTGGCGCAGACAGGCATGCTACACCACCGCATTGAACACATAACCGACCAGCATGATGCCTATCGATACCACCGCGATGAATGTCGCGATCAGTGCGGGTTTCAGCACCTTGCGCAGGATCACCATTTCCGGAAAGGATAGCGCGATCACGCTCATCATGAAGGCCAGCACGGTGCCCAGAGATGCGCCCTTGGCCAGCAGCGCCTCGACGATGGGGATGATGCCGGCTGCATTGCTGTACAACGGAACGCCGATCAGCACCGAGAGCGGGACCGACCACCAGTTCTCGCTGCCCATGAAACCCGCCATGAATTCTGCGGGCACATAACCGTGAATTCCCGCGCCGATGGCAATGCCGGCCAGCACATAAAGCCAGACCTTGCCGACGATCTCGCGCACGCTGGAAAACCCGGCCTCGATGCGGTCGGACAATGTCAGCTCGTCTGCACTGACAGTCGCTTGCACGTGGGCCATGTTGCGCACCCAATCCTCCAGATGATGTTCCATCCTCAGCTTGCCGATGATGAAGCCTGCGACGATCGCGATCGACAAGCCCAGTCCAAGATACAGCGCAGCGATCTTCCAGCCGAACAGGCCGAACAGCAGTGCCAGCGCAACCTCGTTTACCATCGGTGCGGAAATCAGGAAGGAGAACGTCACGCCCAGCGGCACACCCGCCTGCACGAAGCCGATGAACAGCGGCACGGCGGAACAGGAGCAGAATGGCGTGACGATGCCGAGCAAAGCCGCCATGACGTTGCCCACACCCTCATGCCGCCCCGAGAGCAGTGCGCGGGTGCGTTCTGGCGTGAAATGGGAGTTCACCATGCCCATCACCATGACCACGCCGACCAGTAGCATCAATACCTTGGGGGTGTCATAGAAGAAGAATTGCAGGGTATCGTAGAGATGGCTGCCTTTCCCGACAGACAGGGCATTTACAATCGAGTAGGACAGCTGCTCCAGTGTCTGGTATAGCCCAAACCACAGTGCCGCAGCGATGATCAGGAAGGTGCGCGGCTGGGTGTGAGGCAGTTTCATTGCATATGTCTTCATGTTCCGATATTCCTGTGCGTCCAAGATAGTCAAACCTGATGGTCCCGTACCGAGGAGACGAATGAAACCGAAAAAGGATGCAAATTATCTGCGCGGAACATGCCCCTCGACGTGACCCTCCGTGTCGAAGTGCACTTTGCAATTGGTGGCCAGTGTTTCGCGCATCTTCTGCCGGGCGCGCAGCAGGCGCGATTTGACTGCAGCCAGCGTCAGGCCATGCATGTCGGCATAGGCTTTTTGCTTGATGCCGTTCAGATCGCACTGCTCGATGATGTCGCGGTCTTCCGCAGCAAGTTCGGTCAATACGCGCCCGACACATTCGCCCAGCGCCACGATCGGTTCGGCTTGCTCATCCGGTTCGGGCATGTCATCCGGTAACTCGGCTGTTTCCCGGTGCAGGCGCTGATGATCGATGATCGCGTTGCGCGCCACCTGGAACAGCCATGCCCGCGGATTGTCCAGGCTGCAAAAGCCATCTCCCTGCCGCATCGCCTTGATGAATACCTCCTGCAGCAAATCCTCGGCAAGATGGCTGTTGCCCAGGCGATGCACGAGGTAGGCCCGCAATTCGCTTTCGTGAGTACGCCAGGCTTGAGTTACGCAGAAGAAGGTTGAGTTCATGGCGGAATCGTCAATCAATGTAGATCAACAACGCAAAGCATAGCGTTTATTGCAGCTTTCGTCCACGGCGGCAGGGTATGTCCCGCGGTCCGTTGCCGAAATTGATGATATTCTATGAGATGCGCTGATGCTGCCTCTTGGCAGAAGTTCGAACCGGATACCAGGGCCCGAGATGCTGACACAGGATACGTTAAAAAATTATTTTTCCATGATCATACTGGCATCAGCCATCTGGCTGGTGCACGGTTTCATACCTGCGATGCTCTGGGCCATAGTCATTGCCATCGCCACATGGCCGCTGCGCGTGCGCCTCGGATCATCCATCCGGGGCAACACGAAAGTCGCGGCCATCATGACCGCTGCCGTGGCCATCCTGCTTTTCTTTCCGATCATCTATGCGCTATTTCGCGCTGCATCCGACATGGGCGCGTTGACGCGATGGATGGTGGCTGCACAGCAGACCGGAATAGCGGCGCCCCCATGGTTGCAAACGCTTCCCGTCATGGGGGAGCAGGCCGCCAGGTGGTGGGCGGCCAACCTGACCGATCCCGGGAACCTCTCCGTTTTCCTTGGAAGGTTCGACAACGCATGGGTCAAGTCTGTCGCGCAGAATCTGGGCGCGCAGGCGGCGCACCGGTTGATCACACTGGTGTTCACCGTGACCACGCTTTTCTTCCTTTACGAACAGGGCGAACATCTGGCGAGAAAGTCGCTTGTGCTGCTGCAGAGGCTGACTGGCGATACAGGCAGGAGATATGGGCTGCAGGCTGCTGTTGCGATCAGGGCGACCGTCAACGGCGTGGTGCTGGTGGGGCTGGGCGAGGGGCTCATCATCGGCATTTCCTATTGGGTTGCCGGCGCGCCTCACGCCGCGATGCTGGGGTTGCTGACCGGCGCGCTTGCGATGGTACCCTTTGCCGCCCCCCTGATCTTCACCGGCGTATCCCTGATCCTGATCGCGCAGGGAAACATGGTCGGCGCTGTCGGCGTGTTCATCTTCGGCATGCTGGTGCTGTCGATCGGGGACCATCTTGTGCGCCCCAAGATCATCGGCGGCTCTGTCGAACTGCCATTCCTGTGGGTGCTCTTCGGCATCCTGGGTGGTGTCGAAGTGTTCGGTCTGATCGGGCTCTTCGTCGGACCTGCGTTGATGGCATTGGTCACCATGATGTGGCACGACATGACCCGGGAGCAGGAACAAGGTGCGATGTAGCCTCAAGGGACGGGGGGATGGAGAACTTTTAGGCAATTTTGATGGTCGGACAGCTATGAAGACGGCATCGAAAATCTGGGTCGTGGCAATGGCAGCCTTTGCGCTATGGAGTGTCGAGCGTGAGCGGGATCCTTTGCCCGTTGCACAGACTGCCGCCAGGATTCTTCATGCCGAAACCCAAATACCCAGGCCTGATGCTCCTCTGCCGAAAGCGGTCTCTGTGCAGGGTCCGGCGGAGCATGGCGCGCCCAAGGTTGCCAAAGCGGTGGAGAGGCCCGAGAGGCGGGTGACTCCAGCGCCTCAATCCGACATCAGGATGGTGCCCGTGGAAAGGCTGCTCAGGGAAACTGCAGCCGGCGAGAAGGCAAGGCCGGTCATCGCGTTTGGCAAGTCCGACAAGAAGCCTCAGGAAGACGACATCGGGGTGGACATAGGCAAGGGCCTTCCCATGCCCATGCCTGATAGCGCGCTGATCACGCCCGTCGAAAAGCCTGACGGGTTTCACGTCGGAGTGGATTATCACGTTGACCCGAAATGGGATCTGACAGGTCTTGCAGGTGTGAGCACCACAACCGGGCCGGTGGGTCTGATGACCACGACGAAACCCTACATCAACCAGATAGGCTTCAAGGCAAGCTACCGGTTCTGAGAGGGCGGCGCCTGCCAATGCCTGACGAAAAGTTGCAGGCTCTGGCTGCCCTTGTATTCGTTGATGCTCAGGCTGTACACGATGCGGCAGGTTGGCGGCAGAAATTCTGTCTGGCCGAAAAGCATCGCATCGACAGCGACGCCGTCCCTGGACAGCTTGAGTTTCAGATGCTTCTCCCCCACGATGCGCTGGCCCAGAACGGTGAATGTGTCGTCGAACAGGGGGGCAGGGAAACCCTGTCCCCATACCTGTTCTTCGAGCTCTGCTGCAGCGCTGAGGCTTAATGCCTGGGCATCCATTCCGCCGTCCGTTTCGATTTGCATCATGAGGTCGTCAGGGCTCAGTAGTTCCCGGGCTACCTGCTCGAAGGCGTCCGAGAATCCGGAAAGACTGCTTTTCGAGATGCTCAGGCCTGCGGCTGCGGCATGTCCGCCGAATTTTTCGATGAGATGGGGGCTGCGCTTGCTTATGAGATCGAGCGCATCCCTTAGATGGAGTCCCGGGATGGAACGGCCGGAACCCTTGAGCATTCCGTGCGATGCTTCCGCAAATGCGATTACAGGCCTGTGAAACTTGTCCTTGAGGCGCGAGGCGAGTATGCCGATCACGCCCTGATGCCAGGATGAATCGAAAAGCGTGAGGCTGAAATTGTCATGCGGGTCGACAGACTCGAGCGAGGCCAATGCGCTGTCCTGCATGTCCGTTTCTATGCTGCGCCGCTCGCGGTTCAGGCTGTCCAGCTTCGTTGCCATCTCCATCGCGATGCCTTCGTCCGCACACAACAGGCAGTTGATCCCGAGCCGCATGTCGTCCAGCCTTCCGGCCGCATTCAGGCGCGGACCCAGCGCAAAGCCGAGATCAAGACTCGTGATCCTGGCGGGATCCTTCCTGGACACCTGCGCGAGTGCCTTGAGCCCTGCGCAGGCCCGGCCGGACCGTATGCGCTGCAAACCTTGCTGCACCAGTATGCGGTTGTTCTGATCGAGTTTCACGACGTCGGCTATCGTGCCAAGCGCCACGAGATCGAGAAGCTCGAGCAGCTTCTTTCCCTTTTCATCGGGCATCTCGCCCCTGCTGCGCAGCTCTGCGCGAAGCGCAAGCAGCACGTAGAACATGACGCCAACGCCAGCCAGATTCTTGCTCGGGAATCTGCAACCGGGCTGGTTCGGATTGACGATGCATGCCGCTTCGGGAAGGAAGTCTCCGGGCAGATGATGGTCGGTGACGAGCACCTGCATGCCAAGGCGGTTGGCCTCCAGGACCCCATCCACGCTGGCAATGCCGTTGTCGACCGTGATCAGGATGTCCGGCCCTGATTGCGCCGCCAGCCTGACGATCTCGGGCGTCAGGCCGTAACCGTACTCGAAGCGGTTTGGCACGATGAAGTCGACATGGGCGCCGAATGCGCCCAAGCCTCTGACTGCGACCGCACAGGCCGTAGCACCGTCGCAGTCGTAGTCCGCAACGACCAGCATCTTCTTGCGCGCCGCTATCGCGTCGGCCAGCATGGAGGCCATCTGACCTGCGTTCTTCAGTTCATGGAAGGAATGAAGATGAGCGAAAGTGGTATCAAGCTGTGAACGGCTCTCGATGCCGCGAGCCGCGAAAATCCCTGCCATCCCGGGTGGCAATCCTTCCGATATCAGGGATGCTTTTGCACCTTCCGGAATTTTTCTCTTTGTGATCTGCATGACAGGGCCTTGGTGTCAGATCACAGAGGGGAGATCAGCACGCTCTCGCGCAGCTTCTTCATCTGGTCCCTTAGTTCCGCCGCCTTCTCGAATTCGAGGTTTCTTGCAGCGGCCAGCATTTCCTTCTCCAGCCTGCCGATTTCCTTCGCAATCTGCTTTTCGCTCATCGCAAGGTATTTCTCCTGTTCCTTTACGGCCTGCTGGAAATGGCGCACGTCTTCCATGTCATAGGCGCTCTCTATGATGTCCTTGATGCGCTTTTGCACGCCCTGAGGGGTGATTCCATGCGCTTCGTTGTATGCCATCTGCTTCGCGCGGCGGCGCTCGGTCTCGTCCATCGCGTGTTTCATCGAATCGGTGATCTTGTCGGCATAGAGGATGGCCGTGCCGTGCAGATGGCGCGCGGCCCGCCCTATGGTCTGGATCAGCGAGCGTTCCGAGCGCAGAAAACCTTCCTTGTCTGCATCGAGTATTGCAACCAGGGATACTTCGGGTATGTCCAGGCCTTCGCGCAGAAGGTTGATGCCGACCAGCACGTCGAATTGCCCGATGCGCAGGTCGCGGATGATCTCGACCCGCTCAACCGTGTCGACGTCGGAATGCAGGTAGCGCACCTTGATGCCGTGTTCGGTCAGGTATTCGGTCAGGTCTTCTGACATGCGTTTGGTCAGGGTCGTGACCAGAACGCGCTCTTCTTGAGCGATGCGCTGCCTGATTTCCGACATCAGGTCGTCGACCTGGTGGGTTGCCGGACGCACGATGATCACGGGATCGACAAGTCCGGTGGGGCGCACCACCTGTTCGACCACCTGGCCTGCATGTTCCGCCTCATAGGCGGCGGGAGTTGCCGAGACGAAGATGCTCTGGCGCATGATGCGCTCGAACTCGTCGAAGCGCAAAGGGCGGTTGTCCAGCGCTGAAGGGAGACGGAAACCGTAATTCACGAGGTTTTCCTTGCGCGCGCGATCCCCCTTGTACATGCCGCCGATCTGGGGAATCATCACATGGCTTTCGTCCAGGAACATCAGTGCATTCGGCGGAAGATAGTCGAGCAGCGTGGGGGGTGGTTCGCCCGGCTTTCTGCCTGAAAGATGCCTGGAATAATTCTCGATGCCCTTGGTGAAGCCGATCTCGGCGAGCATCTCGAGATCGTGCCTCGTGCGCTGCTCTATGCGCTGCGCCTCGATGAGCTTGTTTTCGCGCACGAAATAGTCGATGCGCTCTTTCAGCTCCTCCTTGATGGTCTCTATCGCATGAAGGACAGTGCTGCGGGGTGTGACGTAGTGGCTCGAAGGATAGACCGTGTAGCGAGGAACCTTCTGCTGGATGCGGCCTGTCAATGGGTCGAACAGAGAGAGCGTCTCGACCTCGTCGTCGAAAAGCTCTATGCGCAGGGCGAGCTCGCTGTTCTCTGCAGGGAATACATCGATCACGTCACCCCGCACGCGGAACTTGCCGCGTGAAAAATCCATGTCGTTGCGCTCGTACTGCATCTCGACCAGACGCCTGATCACGTCCCGCTGGTGCATCTTTTCGTTGTTCCTGAGATGCAGGATCATGCCGTGGTAGTCGACAGGATCGCCTATGCCGTAGATCGCGGATACGGTGGCCACGATGATCGCGTCTTCGCGCTCGAGAAGCGCCTTGGTTGCAGAAAGGCGCATCTGTTCGATCTGTTCGTTGATCGCGGAGTCCTTCTCTATGAACACGTCACGCGAAGGAACATAGGCCTCCGGCTGGTAATAGTCATAATAGGAAACGAAATACTCCACCGCATTTTCCGGAAAGAACTCGCGGAACTCGGAATAGAGCTGGGCCGCCAGCGTCTTGTTCGGCGCCATCACCATCGCCGGCCGCCCGAGCCTGGCGATCACGTTGGCCATGGTGTAGGTCTTGCCGGATCCGGTTACGCCGAGCAGGGTCTGAAAGGAGAGGCCGTCCCTGACACCTTCGACCAGCTTTGCTATCGCATCGGGCTGATCGCCGGAGGGTTCGAAAGGCTGGTGCAGGCGGTAAGGGCTGTCTGGAAAAGTCCTGATCTCCATGCCGCATCAGAAAAATATCTTGTATGCCTTGAATGTCGCAGCAAATCCTATTAAGGCGAGAAACGGGTATATATACCGCATCAGCCCGTTTCCTTCGCTTTGTTTGGTCATGGCTTGGCGCGCGGCGACGGCAGGTCTTGCAGGGGCGGCGATTTCGGGCTCCTTGTCGAATTGAGGGTAAAGCGCGTCATGCCGGTCCAGCAGCATGAATATTGTTTTGGCATCCTCGTGCGAAAAACCCGTGCGAACGCTCGATCGCGAATCGCTCATCAGCGAAACCAGAATCTCCCTGCATTCCTGCGTTCCCCATGTCATCGAGATTTTCTTGGCGAGATGGGGGTAGCGCGAAAACAGGCCCGCCGTGTCTATGGTTTGCATCTTTCCTCCGTGGGCGCCCGCCTAAGGGCGCAGCGGTTTGATTGGCCGGCGACATTATGCTCCATCTTGCGACGCGCCGCTCAACTGTCGAAGCAGTGCGGCATACAGCTGCTTTTGGGTGATGAGTCCGGACGATGCGAGATAATTGCCGCAGTGGCCGTGGCGCTTGGGGTCGAAGTCGGTCAGCACATGCTCGAGCTCTGGCTCCGTGACCGCCCCCATTCTGACCAGGACATCGCTGATCGAACGGGGGCTGCCCAGGCTTTCCGGCGGATTTGCTGGCCGGTTTTTTTTCTTATCCCCTGATTGCATTGCTTCATCGGGCCCGTTGTGCTGGCGAATTTCCGGATCCGAATACAGCGGATTTTCCGGGTCCATGCCGCGGCCGACTTCCTGTATTTCGCGCCAGGCGTCGTTTTCCCCAACCGCCTCCAGGAACCTCCTGGCGTTGACCTCGAATTCACGGACGTTTCCGCGGAAGATGGAGAGCAGCAGCAGCCAGGCCTCGATTCTTGAGGGATGCTGGAGGGTGATGTTGCGCAACAGCTCGATCGCATTGTTCAGGTGGCCGTGGATCGCGTAAAGCTCTGCCTCCTCGATCATGGAGTCGACCTCATCGGCTTTGATGGCGTGCTTGTGCGTGATGGAGCCTGCAAAATGCCCATGCACGGGCCGGGCGGCAGGCGTCCTGATCGGGCTTTGCTGGATGTCGGGCGGGGATTCGGCCTTGCCCGTCCTGTTGCGGGTTGCCCATTTCCTTGAAAGCCAGATGGTGAATGCGGATGCGGCCAGAAGCCAGATTGTGTTTGCCGTGCTCATGCGGAACGGTTCGGCGTGTGGTGCAGGGGGGGAGGCAGGCAGGACAGGAGCCTTGGGAACGGCGCTCGCGGGAGCTGCGGGCGCAGAAGAGGGCAGGCTGGATTTCAGGTTTTTGAGCACCGCCTGCATCTGTTCGATCTGGGCATTCAGGTTTTCTATCTGCTGTTCACGGGAGCTCAATGCCTTCTGGCTGGTCTCTGGCGAGGCCTGCTCGGGTTGGGAAAGGGGGATGGAAACCGACATGGTCATCCGATTGCCGATATCCGGCTTGGCCTGATCATCTTGGGCTGAAGCGTTTGCCGAAAAGCAGGCAAACAACCCACATAGAGCGAGCATTATTTCCTTCAAGGCGTTCATCGATTGCAGGGCGGTGGAGAGGGGGTTGCATGGCAGACCAGGCAAGGCGCTACATTGTAACCCCGCATTACGCTCCTCCAATTGGCATGTGCCCCCGGCAATGCACCCGACAGTTTCAAGAGGCCCATTCCGGGAGGGCTAGTTGAATCAGGCCTTTAATGTTACATTAAAAAGCGGCAAAACGCCCCCGCCCGCCTCAATTTTCGATCTCGATGACTTCGGTTGCCTCCGCCATGACCCTATCGAGGCCCTCATTGTTGAGATTGAGCAACTGCAGACAGGCAGGCCCGAGCTTTGCCCACTCCTGGGTCTGGCTGAGACCCGAGTGCTTCTGCAGCAGATATTCCGCCAGCTGGGAAACTGCGATCATGTGCCGGCTGTTAATGGAAGGCGGAATGGACGTGCTTTTGAGCGTGTCCACGTCGTGATGGCGACGGATCGCCAGTATGGTTTCTTCCGAGAGCCACCAGCTTTGCGCAAGCACATAGCCTATCACCGCATGGTTGGTCGGAAGCGACTGATCCTCTATGTCCGTGAAGCTGCGCAAGGCGTCCTGGTTTGCCTCCTTCAGTATGTTCGGGTAGTCGGGGAACCTCGAGATCAATATGGGTATGCCGCAGTCGCGAAACAGGCCGAAAGTGTAGGCGTCATCCGCACGCAGCGTGCTGTTTCTGATGCGCTGCGCAAGCCAGCCTGAAAGCCGGGCGATGCGGGCAGAGGAATCCCAGAAGCGCTCGAGGTGCGGGGAGCTTGGAAATGCGCGGCGCATCACGAGTCCGGCGATCGCCTTGCTTGCGACATTGAGGCCCAGCACCATCAAGGCCTCGCGAGCCGTATGCACGCGGCCGCGAAAGCCGAAATAGGGGGAATTGGTGATGCTGATCAGGCTGGCGGCCAGCGCCACGTCTGCAGAAATAATGGCTGAGAGGTGGTTGATGTCCGGCTCGTCCTTCTTCATCTCTGCGCTGATGGTCTCGAGGATCGCAGGGCGAGGGGGAATGCCGATCTTGTTCAGCGATATTTCCAGTTGCGTTTCGAGAGCAGAGTGATGAGGTGTCATTTTCTGTTCCGTATCCATTTTAGTAACGCATCTTCCGGCATGGGTCTTGCAAAAATATATCCCTGTATCGCATGAACGCCGGCTTCGAGCAGCGCGTCCGCCTGCTCACGGCTCTCCACGCCTTCGGCGACAACCAGCATGCCCAGATCCTGGCCGAGGCGGGCGATTGCGCTGACGACGGAAAATGCACGTCTGTCATGCGGCAGAGCAACGACAAAGGCCCGGTCTATCTTGAGTTTGTTGGCATGGATGTCTTTTAAGGTTGCAAGACAGGAGAAGCCGGTTCCGAAATCATCAATGCTGATTCTAACACCAGTGTCCTTGGTTGCGCGCAGATTGATCTGCACGATGCTGGAATTGTCCATGAACAGTGATTCGGTGAGTTCGAGTTCCACCTGTTCCGGGGCGACATTGGCGCAAAGCAGCGCGGCATGCAGCGTCTGCGGAAAATGTGGCATGGAAAACTGCGCGCGGGAAATGTTGATGGAAACGCTGCTCTTCTGGCCGGCAGACTGCAGCCTGCGAGCAAAGGTTGCGCCTTCAAGCAAACTCCATTCGCCAAGGCGGATGATCAGGCCTGTTTTTTCGGCGATGGGGATGAATTCGCCAGGCGAAATCTGGTCGCTGTTGCAGCGCATCAACGCTTCGACGGAAAGCAGGCTGCCGTCCGCTGCGACAATAGGCTGGTACTGCAGATGCAGCTTTCCATGATCGATGGCCAGATGCAGCTTGTTCTCGATCTGCAGCTCATCTTGCGCCAGACGTATGCCCAGCCTGCCCGGGACGAGCTCCTTGCCTGAGGTGACGATACGGTTCCCGCCTGCGCGCTTGGCCGACTGCATCGCATGGTCAGCCCTTTCGAGGCAGGCATGAGGAAATTCGCCGGGTTCGAATGCTGCGATGCCAAGACTCGCCGTAGGATGGAGCGTAAGATTGTTCAGGGCAAGGGGAACCCCGATTTCATCTAGCAATGCGGAGGCAAGCTTCTCCGTCTGGTCCGGGTCTTCGGCCCAAGAAAGGTGGACGAACTCATCGCCAGCCATTCTGAACCACAGCGTGTGATGCCCTGTCCTGTCGCGCAGCCGGCTTGCGATCTGAAAGATCAGCAAGTCTCCGCCCTGATGCCCGCAGGATTCGTTGACCCTTTTGAACCGGTCAAGTCCTATCCAGATGACGGTGAGCCTTTTCTCGGATGCGGGTTGCTTGGCGAGCTGCGAAATCTTGTTGAAACAAGCGGCGCGATTCGGAAAGCCGGTGATCGGGTCGATCGACGCAGCCTGTATGTTCTGATGACTTAAGTGAAGCATGGACGGAGCTTATTAGGCATGAGTGGCGGCTGTCAAGAAACATGCTTGAAAAATGAACATTTGCCCTCATACAGGTGACCTGTGATTGAAGAGGGTGGTGTATCATGAAACGCATCTTTTTGTTTGTCCTGACCAATCTCGCCGTTCTTTTCGTGATCAACATCACGCTGAGGATACTGGGCGTCGATCGCATCCTGAATCAGAGCGGAGCTATCGATTTCAACGCGCTGCTTTTGATGTCGCTCGTGATCGGGTTCTCGGGCTCCATCATTTCCTTGTTCATGTCCAAGTGGTCAGCCAAGCGCATGGTGGGGGCAGAGGTCATCACGACTCCCGGAAATGCGACCGAGCAGTGGCTCTTGGAGACCGTGGGCAGGCTGGCAAAAAGCGCCGGAATAGGCATGCCCGAGGTGGCGATCTATGATGCGCCCGATGTCAACGCATTTGCCACGGGCTGGAACAGGAACGATGCGCTTGTGGCGGTGAGCACCGGGCTTCTTCGCAGCATGAACAGGGATGAGGCCGAGGCGGTTCTGGGCCATGAGATCAGCCACGTCGCCAATGGAGACATGGTGACATTGACGCTGATTCAGGGCGTGGTGAACACCTTCGTCGTGTTCTTTGCGAAGCTGATCGGCATCTTCGTGGATTCCCTGCTGCGTCGTGACAGCGAAGAGCGCGGGCCTGGCCTAGGTTCTTTCATCGCCGAGATCGCAGCCCAGGTCGTGCTGGGCGTGCTGGCAAGCATGATCGTGATGTGGTTTTCCCGCCACCGCGAATTTCGCGCAGACGCGGGAGGAGCGGCGCTTGCGGGAAGGGACAAGATGATCGCGGCGCTTGAGAGACTGAAGATCAATCACGAGCAGGTATCGCTGCCTTCACAGATGGCTGCTTCCGGCATTTCGGGAGGGCACGGCATGAGCCGGCTGTTCATGACGCATCCTCCTCTGGATGAGCGCATCGCGGCGCTCAGGGCGGGGCGCTGATGCTATTCGCGGTCGGCGCGGTTGCTCTTCCAGATGGAAAGCATCAACCACACCCCGCCGATGGCCGCGCTGGTGAACCCCAGAAGTCCCAGCGCAGGCAGCCCGAAGAGATGCGGGCCTCCCGGCACGGTCATCACGATGGAAGAGCCCACGATGAGCGCGGCCACCACGATGCCGATCACAAGGCGGTTCGCGGCGCTGTCTAGCTGATTGCCGACATGCCTCAGATTGGTGACGTCGATGTGGATTTCCAGCCTGCCGCGCCTCGCGGCGCGCAGCAGCCTGGAAAGGTCGTGTGGAAGTCCTGCGATCAGAGACATCATTTCGGTCAGCGCCTTCCCGCCGCGTCTGATCAGTGCGGAAGGCGTGTACCTCGCCCTAAGCATCTCTTCCAGCATGGGCATCGCCTCTCCTGCGATGTCGAAGTCGGGGTCGAGCTCGCGTCCCATGCCCTCGAGAGAGATGAAAGCCTTGATCAGCAGGGCAAGGTCCGCAGGCAGCATCAGCTGATGCTGGCGCAGAATCGCCACCGTGTCCGTAAGCATCGTGCCCAGGCTCAGCTGTTTCAGGGGAACGCCGTGGTACTGGTCTAGGAAGGTCTGGATTTCCAGCGTGAGCGAGGCCTCATCCTGCACCCCGTCCCCGGTCCAGTCTAGCAGCACGTCCATCACCTTCCTGGGGTCGTGCCTTACGAGCCCCAGCAGGAAGTGGATCAGCTGTTCACGCCGTTCTTCGGTCAGCCTTCCCACCATGCCGAAATCGATGAAGGCGATGCGGTTGTCTGGCAGATAGAAGACATTGCCGGGATGGGGATCTGCGTGGAAGAATCCGTCCTCGACTATCATCTTCAATACCGCGTGCGCGCCGCGGCGTGCCAGCAGCTTACGGTTGAGCCCCGCCTCGTCAACAGCCTTCAGCTGGCGCCCCGGTATGCCGGATATGTATTCCTGCACGCATATCCTTTCGCCGGTCCATTGCCAGTAAACGCGCGGGATCTCGATGATGGGCAGTCCCGACTCATCCTTGTAGCCGGCAAAATTCTGCGAGATGCGTTCGGCATTCCGGCATTCGACGGAGAAATCCAGTTCGCGCCTCAAGGAGAGTGCGAACTGGCGAACCACTTCCTTGGGGCGGAAGCTGCGAAGCTCCGGGCTTTCCGATTCGGCGAGCTCCGACAGCCTGGAAAGCCAGCGCAGGTCAGCCTCGATCACGGGCCTTATGCCGGGGCGGCGCACCTTGAGGATCACCTCGTTGTTATCCTCGGTCCTTGCGCGATAGACCTGGGCGATGGAGGCTGCTGCCAGGGGCTCCGGATCGAAGTGCGCAAACACCTCTTCCGGCAGTGCGCCAAGGTCTTCCTTGAGCTGCTGCCGGATGTCCTCATAGGGAACGGGCGGGGCGCTGTCCTGCAGCTTGCCGAATTCCGCTATCCATTCGGGATCGAACATGTCCACGCGTGTGGCCAGAAGCTGGCCCAGCTTCACGAAGGTCGGACCCATTTCCTCGAGTGCGCGACGCACCCTGACGGGTGCGGGAAGGTGCGCATGTTCGGACTTGCCGTTGCGGTGAAATCCTGCGCGGTCGAGCGCGTGTGTCACGCCCATACGGTTGACGATGTCGCCGAAACCGTAGCGGATCATGATGGTGGCGATGTCGTGCAGGCGGGAGAGGTCCCGCACCGCCGCCAGGGCCTGCAATAGCATCAGCTTCCCTTGTCGGAGGGCTTGATGTGTTCGGCTACTCCGGTGAGCACGCCGGCGGCGACCTGACGCAGGAGATCGGAAGTCGCCTGCGCAAGATGCAGGCCCGCGATCGCCTGTGTTTTGCCGGCCGCACCGATCTGGTGTGTGATGATGGAAAGCGTTTCCTTGAGCTGGGCGCCCACTGCTGAACCATGAGTGCGGCTGTGGGCCACGATGTCGCGAAGAATGTCGCTGGCAGCATCCTTCGCGCTCGAGGCCGAGGTCTGCAGCGTCTCGAGGAACATGGTCTCGATGTTCTCGAGGTTCTCGCGCGCATGCGAAAGATCTTCGCTGGAAAATTTCTGCGCGCGCCCTGCGGCTTCCTCGACTGCGAGCTTGGCGGCTGAAACGACCTGGGCGAGCGCGCTGTCCAGGCCTGCGACCGCCTGCTTGAGTTGCGTGCGTGCAGTGTCGAGCTGGGCGGAGGACAGATTCAATTCCTTCTGCACCGCGGCCCTTGCGCCGCGCAGCACGCTGGCCGAAATCTTCTGCAGGGACTCGATGTCCAAAGAGCGAGCATCGATGCGGCGCAGCGTCAGCTGCTTGACCTGTTCCTGCACGTCATGCCCCTGTTCGATTGCATTTCTTACGTCGGCTTCCAGTGTGTCGTTCGACATGTCCTCCTCCTTTTTGAGTGGCTATCCTGAAGTCTCCGCCTGCACCTGCAAAATTATCTGCTCAATCCGGTGCGAGAGCAAATGATTTCATGATCATTTCTGGGGGGCGGGCGGTTTTGCATTCCCTGCCGGTTCGCTGTCCGTGTCGTCGTAGTCATCATACGAAGGCTGGGGAGGATGGCCGTCGTACACCAGATTCTGCCTGTGCTGCAGATAGGCGTCGCGGATGAAGGCATAGCGATCCAGCACGGCGCCTTCCATGATCTTCTCGTCTCCCAGCAATTGCTGGCGGCGATTCACCATTTCGGTCAGATAAAGCTGGTTGCGTGTGCGTATCTTGGGGACGTCGCGGTATAGCGGACTTGTGATGCCGTCTGCGTAAAGGCCTATGCCGTCACGGAAGGAGCTGGGGCCCAATACGGGCAGCATGAGGTAGGGGCCGCTCTTGATTCCCCAGTAGCCCAGCGTCTGACCGAAATCCTCGTCATGTTTCGGAAGCTGCTTGGATGCAACATCGACAAGCCCGCCTATCCCCAGGGTCGAGTTGACCAGGACGCGCATGCCATCGGAAAAACCCTGCCTGAATTTCAGCTGAAGCAGGTCGTTCAAGGTCACGACCACATCGTTGAGGTTGGAGAAGAAGTTGCTGATCATCATCTTCGCAGGATCGGGCACGATCTTGTCGTAGCCTTTCGCGACCGGCTTGGCGATGGCGCGGTCCAGGGTGTCGTTGAACTTGTACACGCCACGGTTGAACGGTTCCAGAGGGTCGGCCGGGTTCGAAGGGTGCGTCGATGCGCATCCTGTCAGGATGAGCATGGCGAATGCGATGAAGATGCGTGTCGGATTCATGGCGGTCCGGATGAAAGATTATGCCGATTATATAGCGGTTGCGGCGGCGACGGGAGCAAGCTCGCCCATGTGCAGGGTGAACCTGCCGGATTTGCGCTCTGCAAAATAATGTTCGAGGCTGTAGCGCACCGGCCTGAAGGCCAGTTCATCCCAGGGGATTTCCGCTTCGGAGAATAGCCTGACCTCGAGGCTTTCATGTCCGGGCGAAAAATCCATGTCGAGCAGTTCAGCCCTGAACAGCAGGTGAACCTGATCGATGTAGGGCAGACTGTACATCGAGTAAAGATCGATGATGGCGATGCGCGCCGAGGCCTCTTCCAGCGTTTCTCGCATGGCGGCCTGGGCCGTGCTTTCCCCGTTTTCCATGAAGCCGCCGGGCAGTGTCCACTTGCCATACTGGGGCTCGATCGCGCGGCGGCACAGCAGCACCTTGTCTTCCCATGCAGGGATGGCGCCGATCACGAGTTTGGGGTTCTGGTAGTGTATCCTGTTGCATGAGGTGCAGATGTGGCGCACCCTGTTGTCGTCATCCGGGATGCGCAGCGCTATCGTGCCTCCGCAATCAGGACAATATTTCATCACCAGAATTGCCACCAGGATTTTGCGGGCCTGCCGGTGCTGTTCTGTATTTCCGAGCTGTTCTTGGCCAGCACGCGCTTTGCGTCGTCCCGCAGGTTGGTCAGCCCCATCGCGTCATAGGACTTGATCATGATTTTCAGCGCATCCCTCGTCGATGGGCTGTTCGGGTAGTCGGTCAGGATGCTCTGGGCCCGGTTTGCCGCCGCGATGTATGCGCCTATGCGCAGGTAGAATTCGGCGATGCGCAAATCGTGCCGCGCCAGTTCGTTGGTCAGGTAATCCATGCGTATCCGCGCATCCGCAGCATAAGGGCTGTTCGGGAAGCGCGTGATGAGCGCCTTGAAGGCGTTGAATGAATCTTTCTGTGACTGGGGATCGCGCTCAGCGGAGTCCTGCCCTGACAGCGAGTTCAGGAAGGTGATTTCACCGTTGAAGGTCGCAAGTCCCTTGACGTAGTAGGCATAGTCGATATGAGGATGATTTGGAAACTGCTTGATGAAGCGGTCGGCAGTCGATATCGCCGAATCAGGCTCGCCGTTTTTGTAGTACGCATAAGCCATCTCCAGCATGGATTGCTGGGCATACTGCCCGTAAGGGAACCGCGACTGCAACTTTTCGTTGGTCTTGATCGCGGCCGTGTAATCGCCGTCGTCCAGTTCGCTCTTTGCCGCGCGGTAGAGCTGTTCTGCGGACAGGTGGTTCGAAGCATCCGGAGTTTCCTCGGTCGGCAGCGGAGTGAACAGGCTGCAGGCAGATAACGTAAGCAGCAAAAATAAAGCTAAACTATGGCGCATGACTGAATCCGAAAAAAATTTGCTGGATTATAGCGCACAAGACGAAGATATCATTCATTTCGTCGTGCCCGACGAATGCGCCGGATTGCGCCTGGATCAGGCGCTGGCGAGGCTGCTTCCTGAATATTCGCGCAGCCGTCTGCAGGAATGGATCGCGCAGCAGCAGGTTCTGCTGAATGGCGACCCTGCAGTCCCTAAGCACAAGGTCTGGGGGGGCGAGAGGCTGGCGGTGCTGCCGCAGGTTGACCCGTCCGACCACCCTTATCTGCCGGAAAACATCCCGCTCGACATCATCCATGAAGACGATGAGATCATGGTGATCAACAAGCCCGTCGGGCTGGTCGTTCATCCGGGAAGCGGCAACTGGCAGGGCACGCTTTTGAATGCGCTCCTGTATCACGAAGCCGGGCTTTCCGGGGTGCCGCGGGCCGGCATCGTGCACAGGCTGGACAAGGACACGAGCGGCCTTATGGTGGTGGCAAAGACGCTGACCGCACAGACCAATCTCGTGCGCCAGCTGCAGGAGCGCAGCGTGAAGCGCGAATATCTCGCCCTGGTATACGGAGAATTGCGCGGCAGTGGCTCGATCGATGCGCCCATAGGCAGGCATCCGACGAATCGCATCAAGATGGCAGTGACTGAAAGCGGCAAGCCTGCCGTTACGCATTACAGGGTCGAAAAATCCTATCCCGGCTGCACGCTTTTGCGCTGCACGCTGGAGACCGGGCGCACCCACCAGATACGCGTGCACATGAGCCATCTCAGGCATCCGCTGGTGGGCGATGCGCTATACCTCAAGGGGCAGCAGAAATGCATCCAAGCGCTGCGCGACCTGCTTTCGGGCTTTCCGCGCCAGGCGCTGCATGCGACCCGGCTTGCGCTGGATCACCCCGCAAGCGGACAGAGGATGGAATGGCATGCGCCCATGCCTTATGACATGGAACAGCTTTTAAGGCGGATGGACAGGGTGCTCGATGAAACTGAATGATCATCTCATCATCCCGGACTGGCCGGCCCCTGAAAACGTCAGGGCGGTGCAGACCACGAGGCGGGGAGGGGTGAGCGGCGCCCCCTACGACACCCTGAACCTCGGAATGCACGTGGGCGATTCCGCTTTGGCCGTGGAAAGGAACCGCATGAGGCTTAACCGGTTGTTTCCGAGCGAGCCTGTCTGGCTCGAGCAGGTTCATGGCAGGATGGTTGCAGATGCAGATCATGCAGGCTGCCTTCCTGTCGCGGATGCCTGCGTGGCGCGTCGCGGCGTATGCGTGGTGATGACAGCAGACTGTCTTCCCATCCTGCTTTGCGACAGGGATGGAACGGTCGTGAGCGCGGTGCATGCGGGGTGGCGGGGGCTTGCGGCGGGGGTCGTCGAGGCTGCGGTGGCCGCGATGGATGTGAAGGCGGAGAGCCTGATGGCATGGCTGGGACCCGCGATCAGCCAGGCGGCATTCGAGGTTGGGGAGGACGTGCGCTCCGCATTCGTGGGTTCCGATGCAGGCAATGAATCCGCCTTTTTGGAAGGCCTTGCAGGAAAATATCAGGCCGACATCTATCGGCTTGCCAGAAGAAGGCTCAATCTCCTCGGCATCACGCAGATCTATGGCGGCGACCGCTGCACATACGGCGAGCCCGAACATTTCTTTTCCTATCGCAGGGATGGCGCAACGGGGCGCATGGGCACCTTCATCTGGATCGATCACTCCGGTTTTGGGTGAAGACTCGCGTCTGATGGCCTTGCCTGCCACTTTTTGAAAAATTTTTAACCGAAATTCAAATTTCGTGTTGACCTGGGATGCCCGAATCTATATGATGCGCACCTCTTCAATTCCCTGATAGCTCAGTCGGTAGAGCGACGGACTGTTAATCCGCAGGTCCCTGGTTCGAGTCCAGGTCGGGGAGCCAGACAGATAAAGCCTTGCAGCGATGCAAGGCTTTTTTATTTCCGGGCTTTGTGCCGCAAGGCAGACTCCAGCCACTTCAGCATGCTTGGATTGAAAGTGCATAACTTCGGCAAGCGGGTCATTCCAGAATTGCGATACAATCTTTCAATGCAACCTGAGGGACTAAGAATGAAACTGATCGCGGGTTTTTTTGCATTCGCATTTTCCTTCGCCGCCTGTGCTGCGCCAGGCGGGGTTCTGGAAAGCAATATGGGCATCGTCACTAAGGCCAGCAAATATTCGGTTCATGAGACCATGGATCGCGTCGAGGCCGCGGCAAAGGCGGTGGGTGTGACGATCTTCAGCCGGATAGACTGGCAGGCCATGTCCAAGAAAGTTGGCGTGGATATTCCGCCCAATGAGCTTCTGATATTCGGCCGCGGCAAGGGCGGACCATACATCATCAAGGAAGCACCGCTTGCTTCGCTGGACATTCCTTTCAAGGCGGTCGCCTGGCAGGATGCGGACGGCAAGGTCTGGCTGAGCTTCACCGATGGCACCTATCTCGATCAGCGCTATGCGATCAAGGGTGCGGCAAAGGCCGCGAAGGACATCGACGAAACCATAGACAAATTCACCGACGCGGCGCTCAAGTAAATTCTGGACGGGATGCCGCTTCCGGTAAAATGATATAGTTCATCAATCCAACAACAGGAATGCTCAACATGTACAACACTTTCAAACCCGAAAATCCGGTCGGCCTGATGGACTTCGTCAAGGCCGCCAAATCCTGCGTGAAGGAGATTTCGCCTGCAGAACTCAAGGCCAAGCTGGATGCGAAGGAAGACTTCCTGCTGGTCGACGTGCGCGAATCCGCCGAGTTCGAGCATGGCCACATCAGCAGCGCTCATCTCGTCCCGCGCGGCATCATCGAAGCGGCAGCCGACACTAGCTACCCCAAGCATTATCCGCCCCTGTCCGGCGCGCGCGATCGCCAGGTCGTGGTTTATTGCGCGACCAGCGGCCGTTCCGCGATGGCGGCAGCGGTGTTGCAGATGATGGGCTACAGGAATGTGCTGAACCTGGCCGGAGGCTATACCCGCTGGGAGTCCGAAGGTTTGCCTGTCGTGCGCGAAGCCGAGTACTAGGATCTTTTAGGGCCTGCTTTCCATCCCGTGATGGAAAGCATCAGCGCGATCAGGATCAAAACGGAAGCGTTGCCGAAGTGCACATAGGGCGTCTCCCCGCCATAACCCCGGGCCATGCCTTGCAACACGGCTTTTTCATGCTCTGGCAGTCTCCCTAGCATGCGGCCGTCGGCACCTATGATGACGGTCTCCCCTGTGTTGGTCGCGCGCAGCATCATGCGTCCGGTTTCCAGCGCGCGCATCTGCGACATCTGCCTGTGCTGGGCGGCGGCGAATGAATCGCCGTACCAGGCGTCATTGGTCGCATTCACGAGCAGGGTCGCATCGGGAAGAGACCCGATGATCTCCTCGCCGAACACGTCCTCGTAGCAGATGTCGACCGAAATGCGCTGGCCGGCAACGGAAAGAGGGGGCTGATTCGAGGGGCCTCGTGCCAGGTCGCCCATGGGGATGTTCAGCACATCGTTGATCAGCCAGCCCAGGATGGGCCTCATCGGGATGAATTCTCCGAAGATCACGAGATGATGCTTGCGGTAGTGCTGGCTTTCCGAACTGCCTCTCGAAAACACGCTGTTGTAATAGCTTCCGTTATCCCGCTCGAATGCGCCGATCAGGATGTCCCCGCCATGCTTCCTCGCATGCCGGCTCAGCTCCTCCATCAGGGGTTCCGGCACTTCGTCTTCCATCATCGGAAATGCGGTTTCAGGCAGTACGGTGAGCCTTGCGGGATGCCGAAGCACGAGGTCTTGATAGATGTTTAGCGTCTCGTTCAGCGAATCCGGGTTGAACTTGATGTCCTGGGGGATGTTTCCCTGCACGAGCGCGACCGAAAATGGCTGGCCGACGGGGTGGGTCCAGGAGACGCTGCGCAGGAACGCGCCCGCGATCAGGATGCCTGCCAAAACCGCGAGCGGAAGAGGCCGCCTTTCGCGCCAAGACAGCGCGATGAGGCCTGCGCATATCGCAGCGACGAGCGATACGCCATAGGCGCCCAGGATGGGCGCATAACCTGCGAGCGCGCTGTTGATCTGGGCATAGCCCAGGGTCAGCCAGGGAAAACCGGTGAATATCGTGCCACGCACCCATTCGAGAAGCACCCAGGCGGCAGGCATCGCAAGCGCGATGCGCAGCGTGCCTTTGCCGGTGCGCGCCTGAAGGTATCCCGCCAGCGCGGTAAACAGGGAGAGGAAGGATGAAAAAATCAGGGTGGCAAGCCCGGCGAGCCAGAAGTTCATGTCGCCGTAGTCGTGCAATGCGACATAGATCCAGCTCACGCCCGCGCCGAAAAGACCCATGCCGAAGGAGTATCCCAGGCCCGCCGCCTCCCGCGGCGACCGGGCCTGACTCCAGAAGACAAAGAGCAGGGAGAGCGCAAGCACCGGGACGGGATAGTAGTCCACGGGCGCAAAGCCCGCGACGCATGATGCGCCTGCCAGCAGCGCTAATCCGTGTTTCGAAAATTTCATCAGTTTGCCCATTGCCAAGCCGCAAGGATAACCGATTCGGCGCGCTGCCACATTCAAAGTTTCACGGGCGGGGTGCGACAATATGCCGCAGGGCCCATGCGGTGCGCTTCTATAGAATACCGCCAGCAATTCATCAGGGAGAGGCAAGTGTTGCGCACCATGAAGCTGGCAGGTTTGATCGGGATAATGGCGCTGGTTGCCGTCGGCAACGCGCATGCATGCGCGGCATGCGGTTGCACGCTGTCGACCGACTGGGGCAATCAGGGAATAGGGCAGGAGATCAGCACGAAACAGGGTTACTCGACCGATATTTCCTATTCCTATGTCGACCAGAACAGGCTGATATACGGCTCCAGCAGGGCTTCGGGCGCGCAGATTGCCAGCCTTTATGCGAACGGGCAGGAGATCGAAACGTTGACGCAGACGCAGATGGTGAACGTATCGCTCAACTATACGGGTGAAAACGGGGGCTTCATGCTGCTGGTGCCATATCTTTACCGGACGCATTCTACGGACGGGGTGATCAACAGCCCCAATGCACCGCTGGGCTCAAACTACACGACTTCTTCGGATCGCGGCATGGGCGACATACGCCTTTTGGGAAACTACACCGGTTTCTCGTCCGACAGGACATCCGGCATCATCGCTGGAATCAAGCTGCCGACGGGCGGCACGGGCACCTATTTCAACGGCGGAGTGGGGGCCGGTTCGGCGCTTGATTCCGGGCTGCAGTTAGGCACAGGATCGACCGATGTCATCTTCGGCGCTTTCACTTCCGGACTCATCAGCACCTATGGCTGGTTCATGCAGGGAACCGTGCAGCACGCCATCGCGACCGAGCCGGCGCTGGGCGGCCTGACCTATCGCCCGGGAGATGCCTACGCGCTCAATGCCGGCATACGCTCCGCCACCTTCGGAAGCAGGGTGACGCCGATGCTGCAGTTGAACGTCATCAAACGCAAGGCCGATACCGGAACCAGCGTGCCATTGGATGTATTCACCGGGGCTTCGGTCAGCGGCGGCACGCTCGCCTATATTGCGCCAGGGGTGTCGGTGCGGGCGGGACATGGAATGTCGATATACGGCTTCGTGCAGATACCCGTATACCAGAATGTCAGTTCGCTGCAACTTGTGCCACAATATACGGCAACGATAGGTTTTCGCAAGGCTCTGGACTGACGGGAAATCATGACATTGAGACATATCTTTGCAGGTTGGCTGCTGGCACTGTTGTCATTCAGCGCCGCAGCCGGAGACTGGTCGCTAAAGGATGTCGCGGGGGTAACTCACACCCTTTCGGGTGAGCGCGGGAAATGGGTTCTGGTCAACTTCTGGGCGCCCTGGTGCCCGCCTTGCATACAGGAGATTCCCGACTTCGTTGCGCTCCAGAATGGGCATGAGGTTGACGTGATAGGCGTTGCGATCATGTACAAGTCGAGCCGCGAGGTGACCGATATGGCGGGCAGGCTGGGGATCAATTACCCGGTCGTGTTGGGGGATGAAGACACCGCCGCCGATTTCGGTGGGGTTGCGGCCCTGCCGACGACTTTCCTCTATACATCCACAGGGCAGCTGGTGGGCAGGCATGAAGGCCCGCTGACCCGCGATGAAATCAGGCAGGCGCTGGAAGGAAAGGCGAACGCGCTTTTCAGGAATTGACCGCCTGTTCCGGGTGTCGCCGCCCGGCGACATGAATTTCTCTTTTATATCATTGTGTTGCATATTAACCTGTCCGGACTGTCTCCGCCCGGAGACGGCTGCAGTTCGCACTGTTCTCGATAAATTCAGCAATTCATTGTTTTGTATGTTGTTTCATAGGCTGGCACGGCACTTGCTTTTAAGTTCATGCCGGGCAAGGTTCGCTTTGCAGGCCAACTTAAATCACTTATAGAGGACGAGTCATGAACAAGTTATTGCCAGTATTTGTCGCCGCAGCATTTGCAACCGTCTCGGTTGCCGCCAGCGCAGCGGATGAAGTCAAGACCGACGCCAAGCCGGCTGCCGAAGCCAAGCATGAGACTGTCAAGAAGGCGCATGCGGTGAAGTCCAAAAAGTCGGAGAAAAAGGCCAAGGAGGCTGCGGCAAAGAATTAGCTGGACCAGAGCACGCCCGGCGATGAATGGTATTTTGTCATGGCTGAGCGTGCGATCTGAATGCCTGTTTCAAGCAGCATATCCGGTTCTGCATGGCCGGATGTGCTGTTTCCTGCATTACGGTGCGCGATCTTCTGTCTGGCGCATCTCGATAACAAATCCATGAGTCCTGATGATGCCTAGCCGTCATGAGAGGGCTATGGAAAGAGGGGGAGCATTACATGTCCGGGAAAATAAGGGTCGGACTGGTCGGCTATGGGAAGGCTGGCCGTGCAGTCGCCAGCGTGCTGGCTGACGATTCCCGTTTCGAATTGCGCTGGGCTTTGCGCCGCTCGGCAAGTGCAGTGCTTCAGGAACGGGATGGCATCAACGTCATCGGCATTGAACAGAAACCCTATGCTGAATTGTTCGAGGAGATGCCGGTCGATGCGCTGGTGGATTTTTCTTCTCCGTTGAGCATACATGGCTATGGTGAGGAACTGAGGAGACGCGGCATCACGCTGGTCAGCGCGATATCAAGCTATTCGCAAGGCGATCTGGACTATGCGCGAGCCCTCGCCGCCGATACGCGCGTGCTGTGTTCCCCAAATATCACGCTTGGCATCAACTTTCTGATCGTCGCGGCAAAATTGCTGCGCAAGATCGCGCCCTTTGCGGATGTGGAAATACTCGAACAGCACTTCAGGGAGAAGCCAGACATTTCCGGTACTGCGCGGAAGATTGCCGAGGTGCTGGATGTGGACGGCGAGAGGATTACTTCGCTGAGGCTTGGGGGTATCGTCGGCCATCATGAAGTGATTTTCGGTTTTCCGCATCAGACCGTGCGGCTTACCCACGAGTCTATCCGCAGGGAGGCCTTCGGCACTGGAGTCGCCTTTGCGCTGTCCCAGCTTGTGAATTTCAGCAATGGATTCTATACGTTCGAGGATATCCTGATGCGGCTTGCAAGCACCGAATTGCGGGATGGGAAGACCGGGGCCGGATGATATGCGGCATAAAGAAGGACTGGCTTTGGCCAGTCCTTCTTTACGGGTTGCAGGAAATCAGGGCTGTATCATGATGTAGCCGTTCTGCTCCAGCTGGACGATGCGGCCGATCGCACCGGTATTGACCTTCACGTTGGGCAGCAGGTTCTCGTTGCCCCAGCCGTTGCCCTTCATGGTGACGGCGCACTCCTCGATCTGCACGCCGTGCTTGATCAGGTCCTCGATCAGCGGCGCATAAGGATTGCCGGTCTTGGTCTTGCGCACCTTGTTGTAGGTCTCGTCGTTGAGCAGCATGTAACCTGCATCGCTGTGGAATACGCCCACCATGCTGAGTTCTGCGCCCATCTTGTCGAAGCGCTGCACCACGAGCTGCATGTGCCTGATGCCGATGGGCATGTCGCCGTTGAATGCCGCGTGATCCATGTTGAAGACGATCTTCGCGGACTTGAGCGTCACGGGCACGTCGACGTGTATCTGCGGCGCCGGGGTGTCTGCCCATGCGGGGAAAGATGTCAGGGCTGCTGCGAGGATGGCTGCTGCGAGTTGAAATTTTCTCATTGATTTCTCCGGTTGGATTAAAAAATTATGGGCGGACGTACGACCAGCCTGCCTTTTCCTTGCGCATGATTTCGAGCACGCCGCCCGGCACATAGTCTATCGAGGTCAGCATGTCGTCCTTGGTGAGCTTCTTGGCCTTCATGGTGTTCTGGCATGCGACGATCTTCACGCCATTGCTTATGGCCTTGTCTATCTTGTCGCCGACCTCCGATTCCAGCCTGAGCATGTCAATGCCGGGACCGTAGGCCACGATCTCGATGTCGACGTTGTCCTTGCCGAGCAGTTCCTGGAGGTTGCTTGCGTTGCTGAGAGTCAGGTTCCATTTTGAAGGCACCGAATCGCTCACCTGCAGAATCACTTTCTGATGTTCGACGGGAACGTCGCCCTGATCCGCCGCCTGAGCGGCCAACGAGGAAAAGGAAAGCAGGAATGCATAGGCGAGTGTCCGGATGTGTTTCATTGGGGGTGTTCCTTTTCGGGTTGGTCTCAGCTTATGACGAAGGAGGCCCGGTTTTTATTCCGAATTTCTGGATTATTCGGCATCGATGGAATATTCTGCACATTTGTCGCGTCTTAAGCGCAAGCCGAGTTCAATGGGTGTCAGATGAAAATTCTATCCTTATTCTGTCAGGTGGACGCATTCCAGGAGCAATTGAGGCAGATTCGCCCCAAGCTCTACCGTGTGGCCTTTTCCTGGAGCCACAACGCCGCGCTTTCGGACGATCTGGTCCAGGAAACGCTGATCAAGGCCCTGAAGAGCAGGAATCAGCTGCGGGACAGCGAAAGGATGAGCAGCTGGCTTTTCAGCATACTGGCAAACTGCTGGCGTGACCATTTCCGTCAGACCAGGGCGATGGAAGACATCGACGAGCTGGAGGATCACTGCTGCATAGATGATGCAGATCCCGAAAAGGATCATGCGCAGTTGCAGGTGGTCAATCGCGTGCAGGAGGCGGTGGCCAGATTGCCGATGGGCCAGCGCCAGGTGCTGACCCTGGTCGATCTCGAGGAGTTTTCCTATGTCGAGGTCGCGAACATTCTCGAAATCCCGGTCGGCACCGTGATGAGCCGATTGTGCCGTGCCCGTCAGGCGCTGAAGCTGCACTTGCAGGAGTTTGCACCCGAACAGCCGGCAAGGCTGATAAGGAGAGTCATATGAAGAATACTGTTTCCGATGAATTGCTCAATGCATTCGTGGACGACGAGATAGGCCCAGAGGAGAAGAGCGAACTCTTCGGCAGCCTGGAGCAGGACGATGTTTTGAAGATGCGCGTGTGCGAGCTGCGCGGCCTCAAGGAGATGGTGAGGCATGCCTATCAGCAGCATGAGAGCCCGAAAATGCAAAGCCTGCCGAAAATGCGCGACTGGACCCGCTATGTCCAGACGCTTGCAGCCTCGCTGTTCCTGCTCCTGCTGGGCGGCATACTGGGCTGGACCGTTTCCGAGAAGCATGATGCGACGAAATACCACAAGGTCTTGAGCCTGTTCAGGGTCATCCAGAACAGCGATGTCAAGCAGGGTGCGGGCAAGATCATCGTTCAGGTCAGCGATGCGAACCCCCTGAGGCTCAAGACCGCGCTTGACGAGACGGAGAGCCTGTTGAACAGCTACCGGCAGAAGGGCCAGAACCTGAAGATGGAAATCATCGCCAGCGGAGGGGGGCTCGATCTTCTGCGGTCGGATGTGACCCGCTACAGGGACCGCATCAGCGCGCTGCAGAAGGAATATCCGAATCTGGACGTCGTCGGCTGCAAGCAGAGCATGGATGCGCTGAAGAAGAAGGGGGTGGTCGTGAAGCTTCTGCCGAATGTCAGGGTCGCCTCTTCGGCGCTTGACGAAATCAACATGCGTCTGCAGCAGGGCTGGGACTATGTCAGGGTGTGAGGGATTAACCGATATGAAAGGCATCAAATGAATCAGGCACGTAGAACATTTTTGAAGGGCACTGCCGTCGCGGTCGCGATGCTTTCCGGGGTGCTTAGGGTGGGCAGGGCATTCGCACTGGAATGGAACAGCGCGGCTTTTACCGCGAAAAAGCTGGATGAGGCGTTGAAGAGTTCGGGATATGCCAATGCGGCAGCGAGCGACGACATCGACATCAAGGTCCCCGAGATTGCGGAAAACGGCGCGCTGGTGCCGGTCGAGGCGAGCAGCAGTATTCCCGGAACCACTTCGATCGCGATCTTTTCCGATAAGAACCCCAACCCCATGATCGCCGAGTTCAATTTCCTCAATGGCGCGGAGCCTTTCATCTCGGTGCGCATCAAGATGGCAGAGACCGCGCCCGTCCGCATCATGGTGAAGGCCGGCGGCAAGGTCTACACGGCGAGCCGCGATGTCAAGGTGACGGCGGGCGGATGCGGCGGCTGATGCAGGCTCGGGGCCGCGGAATTTACATCAATTGAAAAGGACAACAGCATGGCAATGAGAATGCGCGCGACGGTGGATGGCGATGTCGCAACCGTCAAGGTACTGATGCAGCACGACATGGAAACCGGTTTGCGCAAGGACAAGGAGACGGGGAAATTCATTCCGGCCCATTTCATCAACCTCGTCACGGCGACCCTGAATGGCACGCCGGTGCTCGAGGCGCAGTGGGGGGTCGGCGTCGCCAAGAATCCTTTTTTCGAATTCAAGATCAAGGGCGCTAAGGCGGGCGACAAGATCGCCGTGCATGCGGTGGACAACCTCGATGCGCATTTCGACGGCGAAGTCGAGATAGCCGCAGCCTGACATGCTGAAGGGGAACATGCGCAAACTTCTGGCCGCGCTCCTTCTGCTGGCGACTGGTTCCAACGCGCTCGCGGGCCCGATGGAGGACCGCGAGGCGCTGATCGACCACTACAGAAAGATCCTACCTGACGTCAGATTCGAGAACTATATATACGGTTCGCTTTCGATGAACCCGGGGGCGAAAAGCCAGTACGACGACTTCATGTCGTTCCCTTCCTATTCCATGGATCTGGAAAAGGGGCAGAAGGCATGGGAGCAGCCTTTCGCAAACGGCAGGAAGTTCTCCTCGTGCTTTCCTGATGGTGGCAGGAACGTCGCGGGCAACTACCCTTATTTCGACGAGGCTGCGAACCGCGTCGTGACCTTCGAAAACGCGATCAATGCATGTCTTGAGAAAAACGGCGAAAAGACGCTGCCCTATGGCAGCGTTGAGTTGGGCCTTCTGACCGCCTATGCGAAGAGCCTGTCGGACGGAATGAAGGTAGACGTCAAGGTCGAGGGCAAAGGCGCGCTTGCGGCCTATGAAAAGGGCAAGGCCTACTATTACGAGAAGCACGGAAAGGGATCCTGCGCCGGCTGCCATGTGGACAATGCAGGAAAGATCCTGAACGACGAGCACATCTCGATGCTGGTGGGGCAGGCGACCCATTACCCGGTGTTCCTCGGCGGGACCGACATCACGACGCTGCAGCAGCGCTTCACGCAGTGCGGCAGAAACATGCACGCCAGGCCCCAGGCGCTGAACAGCGAAACATACAACGACCTGGAATACTTCATGACTTACATGAGCAACGGCCTGCCCATGCAGACCCCGGTCTATCGAAAATAATCTTCAGGAGTCCAGAATGTCCATGAACCGCCGTGAATTCATGCAGCTCCTGGCAATGGCCGCTGCTTCCGGATTCGCATTGAACAGCCGTTCCGCGCTTGCCGGCAATGCCGATCAATTCTACGACCTGCCGGCTTTCGGCAACGTCTCGCTTCTGCACATCACGGATTGCCACGCGCAGCTTCTGCCTGTCTATTTCAGGGAGCCCAACGTCAACATAGGACTTGGCGCAAGCAGGAACCGTGCGCCCCATCTGGTGGGCGAATACCTGCTGAAGGCTTACGGCATCAAGCCGGGCTCCCGAGATGCCTATGCATTCACCTATCTCGACTTCGAAAGCGCGGCCAAGACCTATGGCAAGGTGGGCGGGTTCGCGCACCTTGCGACGCTCGTCAAGAAGATGCGCGCGAGCCGGCCGGGTTCGCTGCTGCTGGACGGCGGCGACACCTGGCAGGGATCCGCCACGGCGCTCTGGACCAAGGGGCAGGACATGGTCGATGCAGGCAAGCTCCTGGGCGTGGACGTGATGACGGGCCACTGGGAATTCACGCTGGGCGCCGACCGGGTCAGGCATGTGGTGGACAACGACTTCAAGGGCAAGATCGATTTCGTCGCCCAGAACATCAAGACGGCCGATTTCGGCGATCCGGTCTTCGAGGACTTCACGATCAGGCAGGTCAACGGCATTCCCGTAGCGATCATAGGCCAGGCGTTTCCCTACACGCCCGTCGCCAATCCCCGCTACATGACGCCGGACTGGACATTCGGCATACAGGAAGATCATCTTCAGAAGACCGTCAACGACGCTCGCGCGAAGGGCGCGCAGGTCGTGGTGCTGCTCTCCCACAACGGCATGGATGTGGACCTGAAGCTCGCAGGACGCGTGACAGGGATAGACGCGATCATGGGCGGCCATACCCATGACGGCGTTCCCCAGCCGGTCACCGTCAAGAATCCGGGAGGACAGACGCTGGTCACCAATGCGGGCTCGAACGGGAAATTCCTGGGCGTTCTGGACTTCGATGTGAAAAACGGCAAGGTCGCAGACTTCAGGTACAAGCTCCTGCCGGTGTTCGCGAACCTGATTGCGCCTGATGCCGAGATGAGCGCGCTGATTGCGAAGGTGCGCGCGCCCTATGAGGACAAGCTTTCCGAGAAGCTTGCGGTCACCGAGGGGCTGCTCTACCGCCGCGGCAATTTCAACGGCACCTTCGATCAGCTGATACTCGACGCGCTGATGGAAGTGAAGGGGGCCGAAGCCGCCTTTTCGCCGGGCTTCCGCTGGGGAACTTCGCTGCTTCCGGGCGAAGCCATCACGATGGAGCACCTGATGGACCAGACGGCGATCACCTATCCGCAGACCACGCTGACCGAGATGACTGGATCTACCATCAAGGGCATCATGGAAGACGTGTGCGACAACCTGTTCAACGCGGACCCATACAAGCAGCAGGGCGGGGACATGGTGAGGGTCGGCGGCATCAGCTATACCTGCGATCTCACGAAGACCATGGGATCGCGCATCAACAACATGATGCTGAACGGCAAGGCGCTCGATCCTGACAGGAAATACAAGGTCGCAGGCTGGGCGCCTGTCGCTGAGGGCGTGACGGGCGAGCCGATCTGGGATGTGGTTTCGGGCTATCTGCGCGACAAGAAGACCGTTGCGCCAAGAAGGCTCAATCTGCCAAAGCTGATCGGCGTGGAAGGAAACCAGGGCATCGCCTGATTTTTCCGGCGAAATTTCTGTATTTCGCGATCCTGTGATTAAATGCGCGTCTTGATAAACTCGCCGCACTCACATGGAAAAAATCAGACTCTCGAAACGCATGTCCGAACTGGGGCTGTGTTCGCGCCGCGAGGCCGATGGCTACATCGAAAAGGGACTGGTCGAAGTCGACGGCAAGACCGTCAGCGAGCTGGGCTACAAGGTCTATCCGGACCAGAAGGTGGTATTGCGCGCTGCAGCCCAGACGGCCCAGCAGCAGCGCGTGACCATATTGATCAACAAGCCCATAGGCTATGTTTCGGGACAGGCGGAACACGGTTACAAGCCCGCATCCGCGCTGATCGATGAATCCACGCACTGGGCGGAGGACCCATCGCCCATCAGGTTCCATCGCAGCCAGTTCGTGGGCCTCGCCCCGGCGGGGCGCCTCGACATCGATTCCCAGGGACTGCTGGTGCTGACCCAGGATGGCCGCATCGCCAAGCAGCTGATAGGTGAGGATTCCACAGTGGACAAGGAGTACCTGGTGCGCGTGAAAGGCAGGCTGGAAGAGGGCGGGCTAGCCCTGCTCTGCCAGGGCTTGAAGCTGGATGGCGAATACCTCAAACCTGCCAAGGTCACATGGCAGAATGAGGATCAGCTGCGCTTCGTGCTGCGCGAGGGAAAGAAGCGCCAGATACGACGCATGTGCGAGCTCGTGGGACTGACCGTGACGGGTTTGAAGCGCATCCGCATCGGAAGGGTGAAGCTTGGCAAGCTGCCTTTGGGGCAGTGGCGCTATCTGGGTGAAAACGAGCAGTTCTGAAGCGTCATGAAAGTGCTACCGCAATTCGAACGCACCGAAATCCTCATGGGCGCTGAAGGCGTGAAGCGTCTTGCCGAAAAGCATGTTTTCGTCGCGGGGCTGGGCGGCGTGGGCTCCTATTGCGCAGAGGCGCTGGCCCGTGCCGGAATAGGCAGGCTTACCTTGCTCGACCACGATGTGGTGGCCTTGAGCAACCTCAACCGCCAGCTGCCGGCGCTCTTGTCCACCGTCGGACAACCCAAGGCCGAACTGATGAAGTCGCGCATCGCGGACATCAATCCCGATTGCCGGGTGACGATCCTGAAAGTTTTCCTGACCACCGAGAACGTCAACGACATCGTGCCCGATTGCGATTACGTGATCGACTGCATAGATTCCCTGTCCTGCAAGGAGGCGTTGGTGGCGGAGAGCTTCAAACGCGGGCTGAAGGTCGCATCCAGCATGGGGGCAGGAAACCGTCTCGACCCAACGAAGATAAGGATTGCCGACATCAGTCAAACGCAGATGTGCCCGCTCGCGCGCCAGATGAGAAAGCGCCTTCTGAAGCACCACGGCATACGTCGCGGCATACTCACCGTGTATTCCGACGAGCATCCGCGCGATCCCAGGCCGCCCGAGCCCACCTCGCAGGGCCGTCCGCGCGCGGTGAACGGCACCATCAGCTACATGCCGCCGCTTTTCGGCTACATGCTGGCGGGTGCGGTGATCAACAGGTTGCTGCAAGAACAGGGTATATAGTTTTTTCCCGTGGGCATTTGAGAAATGGTACAGTTCCGGAAAGCATCGGGTTTCTGGTTCTCAATATTTGGGGCGCGCTAAAATTGCGCAGATGATGGGCATGAAACAGATTGTTATTCTTCAAAACCATTTAGACACCCGGCCCGCTAAAAGATTATGTCTTTAAATATTGGTGTCTATTCGTTAGGGATCGAGAAGTGAGATGGCAATACAGAAATTGATCTTTGTGGATACCAATATTTGGTTGGATTTCTACCGTGCAAGGACGGAGGCCGGTTTAGCGCTGCTTAAACACCTTGAGAAGGTATCGGATAGGCTGATAGTTCATTACCAACTTGAAATGGAATATAAGAGAAATCGGCAAGCCGCAATTATTGAAGGTATTCAGGAGCTCAAGCCGCCAACTAATATTCCGCGTCCTGGTTTGTTCTCTGATGCAAAAGCAGTTAAGGCGATGCAAAGCAACTTAAAGGCGGCAACAGATCGAGTTAAGGCGCTGAAGGTGAAGTTGGGTAAGGTTCTTGCTGATCCAGTAAAAAATGACCCCGTATATCAAGTCTGTCAGCGACTGTTTCATGCTGATACTGATTTAATTCTTACGAGGGAAAACTCATTTCGTCACACAATCCGGAGACGTGCATTCCGGCGTTTTATCCACGGATGTCCTCCAAGAAAGAAGAATGATACCTCCATCGGAGACGCACTAAATTGGGAGTGGATGATTGAATGTGCACTTCGAAAAGAAGCAGAACTAGTTATTGTTTCTCGCGATGCTGATTATGGTTTGGTATTCGAGGATAAAGCGTATATCAATGACCATCTCCGCCAAGAGTTCTCAGAAAGAGTCAGCCGAAAACGAAAAATTTTGCTTTACACAAAGCTTTCAGAGGCATTGAAGCATTTTGAAATACCAATTACCAAAGAAGAAGTAGAGGAGGAGGAAGCAATCATCGTTAAGGCAACAATTCGCAGCGCCCCGACAAAATCAGATGAGCCAATGCCGCCAAAGTCGGTTGAGGAATTATTGAGAGAGTTAGACGAATTCATTAAACGTAGTCCATCAGGAGAAAATCCGTAGGGAAACGCTTATCAGAGGCCGCAAGCAGGATGTGCAATGGTCAGATCTTGAGGGCTAGGTCTATTCGGTATTGCGGACATAAAGCTACGGGGGCGTAAAGGGGACGCTTCTCGGGAGTGTCAGAAATTCTGTGTGTGAGGCGAGTTGAGACGATCCCACATCAGATTCGCCTGACTGCATTTTACCGTACTGAACGAATAAAGCGATCATCGTACAGAATCGCGAACTGATTCATTGC
>JAJZTF010000001.1 GCA_021821945.1 Pseudomonadota bacterium | reverse complement strand
AGGGGATAAATCCCCATTCGAGCCTCACAGAGGCAAGGTAATCGATGAAAATTGATCAAATATTCGAAAATTCAGTCACGCCAGAGAATGTGTTGCGCCATGCGCATACTTATTCGGCGTTTCCCTAAATTCTTTTTGACCATCTGTCTCGATCAGGTGAAATTCATGGAAGAACTGATGCAGCCAGACCAGCTTCATGCGCGCATTCTCACATGGGTAGATGAAGAAGTGCGCCTAAACAAGCTGCCGCCCAAGGCCAACCACATCCTTGAAGCGTTGCTCTATCGCGGCGAACTGCCGCGCGGTGAAGCTGCTTCCATTGTAGGCACTGGGGAACGGCAAGCCCGTCGTGTCGTTTCCGCACTCATTGATCAGGGCGTAGTGACGTCCGAGAGCACGCGCGCGCCGCTGCGCCTCGCATTTCCGGCTGCCCTCGCCTCGCGCTGGATGCCGGGATTGTTCCCAGCACTGGCTGGCTGAATTCAACTCCTGTGGTGCCTGATAACCCACCCACTGCAGTTATCCTGGCTGATCACTAAAATGGTTCGCTTGGCCGATCATCGGACACTGACTGTCAGCTCAAGTCTGAGCTACTACACATGAAGCAATCAAATTGATTTGGCGTAAGGCTAATTTCGTACTCAATAAATTTAGCATCGTCCGAGTTATTTGTGGGTGATTTTTAGTTTTTTAGTTTGGAATTTTATCTTTATCAAGCGCTGCCTGAAGGAAACGGTAGAACTTTCTGCAGGATGCATCAAAGGCATCTTGTTGCGGTTCAGAGAGTTGGGGGCAGATAAGCGGGCCACCCTCTTCTTCAAGGAGATCGAAGGTCACTTTCTCGACGGGTTCGCGGCGAAGAGACGGGTCATCATTAAGACGTCGTATCACCTCGCCGCCAAGCATCCACATATGGTCGCGATGACGGCGTAATGTTTTAGGAGCAAGTTTTGTGGTCAACAGATATAACAAGAATGGCTTGAGGAATTCGACAATTTCACGCCCTGGCGCAATGTCGAGTTCTTCGCCTGCCCAACTTCTTGGCCAGCCATCCATGTCCGGGCAGAACTGGAGTAATCTGCAAGCGTCATTATCTTCTGTGACAATTGCCCCCTTGTTTCCTTTTTTTATTTCTTTGGACATGTTAATCACTCGCTTGCTAAATGAATGCTATCACTTCCCCGGTTTTGTCTATGAGAATACCCGGCTAACCGAAAACAAAAAAGCAGTCGAGGTTGATGTGCGGGAGAGGATTCGTTCAAAGCCTATCTGCTCTGTTTGTCATGAACCAGGCCCATGCTATGACCACCTCTCCTGTAGACGGTTTGAATTTATTCCCATATGGGGCTTTGCCGTATTTTTTCTATACTGCATGAGGCGGGTTAATTGCTCTACCTGCGGCGTCAAAGTCGAAGAAGTTCCATGGGGAACCGGTAAGCACACCCTGTGTGCAATGCCTATATGCTACACCTTGCGCACTGGGCTCGGAAGCTATCGTGGAAGGAAACAGCAGAGAGTTTCCACACCAGTTGGGATAAGGTCGTTCAGTCTGTACAGTACGTGGTGAAATGGGGGTTGGAGCATCGTGAACTGGGTACGATTCGCGCCATTGGTGTCGATGAAATTCAGTATGGGAATGGGCATCAATACGTGACCCTGGTTTACCAGATCGAGGCCGGCTGTATTCGATTGCTTTGGATTGGGAAGGAGCGAACGATGGAAAGCTTCGAGAAGTTCTTCGCCCTGATAGGCAAGGAACTGGCGGAGAAAATAGAGTCGATATGTGGAAACCTTATTTGACCTTGATCGAGAAGCATTGCACGAATGCGCTGAACATCCTGGATAGGTTCCACGTCGTTGCCAAACTGAATAAGTCGCTTGATGAGGTACGGGCCTCCGAAGCAAAAAAGATGGTTCACGACGGCTACGAACCTGTACTGAAAAAATCGAGATGGTGCCTGCTCAAAAAACCAGAAAACCTGACTGACCATCAGCGAGTGAAATTACGCGAAGTCCTTCGCTACAATTTGAAGAGCGTTCGAGCCTACCTGTATAAGGAAGACTTCCAGCGATTCTGGGAATATGAATCACCAGTCTGGGCGGGGAAATTCCTGGATCAATGGTGCAAGGATGTGATGCGCTCAAAAATAGATCCGCTGAAAAAATTCGTCGGCACGCTACGAAATCATCGAGAACTTTTGCTCAACTATTTCAGAGCCAAAAAAGCATTTTCGAGCGGTGTTGTTGAGGGATTAAATAACCAGAGTCATTAGGAGAAAAGCTTACGGTTATAAGACTTACGAAATGCTAGAACTGTCGCTATATCATGTACTTGGAAAACTACCCGAGCCCGAACTCAACCACAGATTTTTTTAACGAATCTAAATTTATGATGCCCGTTTCAATCGTGCCGTTAGGTTTGTTACGTCCTTTTCTGTGAGGCCTGTTTTACCGTCCACAACATAGAGGCTGGGGAGTTCTGTAATTTCTTCGGTTTCATGAAAAAAAAGTTCAGGTGCGTCATCAATTGCAATCCAATCGCCAGCATAATTGCTGTTGGCGGTAAGCCAACATCTAATTTCTAAGTCACGCTGGCCATAATAAGTATTCGCCTTAATATTTGGGGTGTTGCCAATAAATCGAGATGACAAATCTTCACCTCCCCCAACCGTAACAAATTCTAGCAATTCGTCGAATGCATGAAAGACCTTCCATGAAGTTGAAAATACAACTTGTACATCCGGGCATGACCGCAAAATTTCCCACAACAGATTTTTTCGACTAAAGGTGGATGCGGAACCACATGTCTGTGGATGCAACACGCCATCAAAGTCGAGAAAAATTAACATGAATCACCCTGGGTTTTGAGGGGGCTCTAATCCTGAGAGAATAGAGCCATGAAGCAATCAAATAAATATTCCATCACTTGCCTCGTACCACGGCAAGCATTGCCTTGAGCTCCTTCAAGAACTCCGTTCTGAAGCCCATCCACAGATCAATGCGGTTTTGAGGATCTGACAGTCCCAGCAACACTGCGAACAATCCAAGGAGGAGAGAAACCGTTACCCCTACCACGATCAAGACTGCCTTCCAAAATTCTAGCTTGAAGTACATCACCAATATGGCAGTCGCAATCGCCAAGACCATCATTGTAAGAATCGATGTCCAGGACATCATTGTCTCCTTGTTAAATCTCTATACCCATTTTGTTCTCACCCAAAAAAGCGTCGCCTGAAAACCAAGGAACAAAGCGCCGCAGGTGATGGCCATCGAAACATCTCCCTTGGCTGTCTCTATGCCTGTAAGGAACGCATAGAGATACATCATCATTCTGGCGCTGGATGCGAATTGCTCATATTGGACGGGACTCATCCGCATGGTTCGGATGTGTTTCAGGAAGGAGAATTCAGGCATCTCCTTCTTTTTCAACCAAACTGCCAAAGCGACCATGACGAACACCCCGAACATGACGATCCCCATTGATACATAAATTCCCATTTCCATTGTCATGATTGTTGTCCTCTCTGTTTTTGTTTCTTTGCCTTGAAAACGCCATAACCCACCAAGAGCACCATGGTGAACACGACTGCATATATGACCCGTTGAATTAGCCGCGCCCGCTGCTGCATGGGGGTGTCCGGCAATACCTCGCCCGTGTCTGCATAGGCCAGCACTGCAGCCGACGACAGTGTGACGAGTTGATCGTCATCCAGCAGGATCACCCCATCCGAACCCAGGAAACCGGATCGATATCTTGCAATGATTGAGCAGCCTGATGTCTCGTACTTTGGAACCAGTCCAAGGCTTGAGATGTTGCTGCATCCCTGTTGTGTGAGGATCAGCTTTTGCGGATGCATGTTCAGATACCAGCTCTCCTGGGATAAGACGATCATGCAAAGGAGCGTGACGAACAGAGCAATGAGGGGCATGGTTACCGTCATGTTTTGCTGCTTCGATTTGTTTGAAATTTTTGTTTGATTCATTTTTTTCTCCTGTTGGAATCTAGAATGAAGTGCGCTTCATTCTGGTTTCCACATGCTTAAGTAATAACGATTAAATATCAAAATCTCGGGTGCTTTTCGCATCGCAAGCTTGCCGATCGCCTTTGTTCAGCTAAAGTCCTCTGCCGGAAGCGTGAAGGGCTTTCCCTTGCGGTTGGGATGCCTTCCTCCCCAGCCGCCCGCCCGACTGGCAAGCTCTGCGGTCAATGCACTCTCTCCGCTCAAACGGTCAGCCATCGACAACAAGGTTGCCTCCGGTGTCACTGGCGAGCGGATGCCTAGCCATTCGGCATTGGGCGCTGCGGTCAGAGCATGCAGCAATGACAGGTGATGCCTTTCAGACAGAATAACCCGGTTTTTTGCCATTGCAACTGCAATCCATTCCAGCACCGTATGCCGATGTCCCACCAGTTTGCCGCGGTCAGTCATGCACCAGCCTCCGTTGCTCCAGGTGTCATATTCGGCGGCCTTGCCGGCATCGTGCAGCAAGGCCGCCGCCAGGCTGATGCCGAGGTTTGCTTGCGGATACCGGCTTGCCAGCAGCTTCACCATCTCGCCCACCTCGACCGTATGGCGCAAGTTTCCGTTGCGATTGGAATGATGGTCGCGCATCGAGGCAGGCCGGTCGCAAAACAGCCGAAATCGCACGCCGTCCCAGAAGATCGCACTGACCAGCTGCCGGAGGTTGTCCGGTAGCGCGTCGATCAGATTTCCGGCCTTGGTCACCAGTGACCTGTCCTTGACCCAGCGCGGCGGCACCGTCTCAAAGGGATTCACGCCTTTGACCGGATATTCCAGAATGACCAGGCGCGATATCTGGAGCGCACCCTTGACCATGATGGCGGGCAGTTTCCAGCGTACCGAGACCAGTAGATCCGTGCGCAGGCGGGTATCGGGTTGTGAGTGGTTGAAGGTCACGGTCAGCTGCACCTTGTCATGATAGAGCTCGACCCGGTAGGCGACCCCCTTTCCACCTTGCATCGGCACGCAGCTCGTCGAGACGATGCGGAACACGCCGGGCATGGTGTCGATTGGGGGTATGGTCTGTTCATTAAACATGGCTGGGCTCCTCGATATGAGTCTTTTCCTGCTTGGTAGGTTCACCGGACTCAGTTGCACTTGGAGCGATGGATGTACGCTGCGCACCCGCTGCGTTTTGCATCAGCAATCGTTCGAATGCGCTGCCATCCTGTCGGGTGAGATTTGGCACATAACGCGAATACACGCGGAACAGCATCTCTGTGGTGGTGTGTCCCATCTGCCGAGCAATCCACTCAGGCGCTTCACCGGAAGCCAGCCATAAGGTGGCTGCGGTATGGCGCGTCTGATATGCGCGCCTTCGCTCAAGGTTAAGATGACGTAGCAGGGGATACCACACCCGATCCGTCACGTTCTTGTTGTCGAGCGGCGTCAGATTGCGGGTGCAAAAGACATAGTCGCATTTCCCCAGCGTTACTTTCTCCTGAGCCTTGAGCGCATCGTAGACAGCCTGCGACATATGAATATCGCGCTGGGAACTGTCATTCTTGGTGTATTCATCTTCACCCAGCACGATGGTTTCCCGCACCAGAATCAAACGGCGCTCGAAGTCGACGTACTTCCATTTCAGACCGTTGATCTCACCACTTCGCATCCCCGTAAAGAAGCGCACAGTGTAGTAGCTGCGGAAATCGGGCCGAACGGTGTTGAGCATGAGCATGACTTCGTCCAGCGTGAACGGATCGATATCCGTGCGCTTCATCTTCAGCTGTTTGATATTCTGGAACGGTGTGCGAAAATCAAAACGGTCGGCGGCTTCATTGATGATCTGCCTCAACAGATTTACTAATTTGTTGATGCGGCGATTGGACAGAACGCCTCCCTTGTTCCGTGCCTGGACTTTGGCGAGATCAGCACGGTAAGCAAGGATGTCTGCCTTGGTGATTCGGCCGACCTCCCATTCCCCCCATCGCGGAATGATGCGTCCGTCTAGATCGGCACGAATGTTGGTTTTGTGAGACCGGCGCCATTCGACTTCCTTCTCGTTGTACCAGATCTCGGCAAATTCGCTGAGCTTAGGTGTGCCGGCAACACCGGTTGTGACGACGTTCACTTCTTGCGCCAGGATGCCTTCTGCAGATTGTGCAGTTTGCGTAACTGTATTCGGTTTGGTAGGCACATCGAACTTCTCCGCGTTCTTGCTGCCCGGAAAGAAGCGACGATATTCAAATGTTCCCGCTGCGATTTCAGTTTCGATGCGTTCAAGCACCTTTTGCACTTTCTTGCGGTTCGCGCTGCTATCGGTGAGAGCGGTTTGTTCGCGGCAGCGGGCGCCCTTGTACCGGAAGTCTATAAACAACAGTCCGTTGTCTTCACGCTTTCTAACGCTACCCATGGCATACCCCTCCATTTGCCATAGGAATCCCAAGTGTGCCGACAGATGAGCCCATGTCGCGTTCGATGTGTTCCCAGATATAGAGGATCTTGCGACCGCCAAATGGACGGATATAGTGCACACCTTCGATCAGCACACTGTCTTTAAGACGTTCACGAATTGTGCGGCTGTCGTATTTGATGACACCAGAAAGTTCATCTGTTGTTAGATAAGTCAGTGACATAATATTCTCCATGTATTAAAATAAGTCTGGATTGCAGAATGACGCTGCGCATGTCCTTTTGCTATCCTGAATGGCATTATACATGAGAAAATAACATTAACAAGTGCTATTTGTCATTCTGAATGAAATAATGTTTTACAAAATAAAATGATCAAATGCCATTTGTCTCGCATGATGGGCGAGCGAAAATTGAAGATTGCTGATGTAGCAAGGGAAACCGGGCTGCACCGGAACACGATAACGTTGCTCTATAACGAGACGGCAACGCGCATTGATATGGAAACGATAGAAGGTTTGTGCAAACTATTTGAATGTAACGTCGGGGATATCTTCGAATTTGTGCCTGATGATGTTTGATAGCTCATGCGTAGTTGCATAAAGAAAAATAGTCACGCTCTTTCGTAGCGCAATTTTTTGCCATCTCAGTGGGTTATATTGCCAGTGCATGATTGGCAGTCCAATAATTTTGAAACTTTAATAGCTCAACTCAATGTGCCATAGCCTGTCTGGGTGATCGCCTGAAGGCCTGCTCCTCGGCTAAAGCGCACCTCTCGCCATATCTCTCTTGATTCCGCTTCTGGCCAGAAGCGGTCAATCTCAAACGCTTGCTTCTAATCCAAGGGCGGCTGTTTCCTGCCAACTGACCGGTTACACCAAAATTTCTTATCTTCATTTGCTTGGGCATCAATTCAGCTTGGTCTGTCACGCAGATATAAAGTGCTACCTATAGTCTGTCGTCTTATAGTCGTCATTTGCAGACAATCTCAAACTAATCAGTTAGGGCTTGAGCATGGTCAGAAAATCGAGTGAATCTCTCCGCACTGTATTAGCTGAGAACATCAAGACTTTTCGTAGGGAAAAGGGATTTTCCCAAGAAGAGCTAGCCGAGCGATGTGGCTTGCACCGCACATACATCGGTTCAGTTGAGCGTCACGAAAGAAATGTCACACTCAGCACGCTAGAGGTATTGGCCTCAACTTTGGGCGTGACGGTTCCAGAGTTGCTTACCGAGGGCGAAAGCCCATTGAATAACGAACACATGGGAAAACTTGAGTGAGCCTTTCGGAAAAGGAAATTTGCGAAATTGTTGAAGCGCTACGTCACCTTACTCTCGCGCAGCAACAATGGGTTAAGTCCGCCATCCATGCGTTCGGCGCTGCTTGCACGTTCTGGCGCGCCACCGATTCGGATGTGGTCACGCAGGCAGTACTGGCGACCATCGGTGATAGATTGCTGACCCACCATGCTGGCAGTCGGGAGGCTTTGAGCAAAGATCGTTTTGAGTTTGCCTTCGAGCAGGCATTGAATGCATCTGGTATTTCTGCCGCACTGGTAAGTAGTAGGACTAACCCCGGCCATGACATCACTATTGCTGGCGTTCCCGTAAGTCTAAAGACTGAGGCTGCCAAGAGCATCAAGACCGATCAGCTTCATATCAGCAAGTGGATGGAGCTTGGAAAAGGTCCGTGGGAGTTACCTTATCAACGGGATGCGTTCCTCCATCACATGCGGAGCTATGAGCGCATTTTCAGCTTTCGGAAACTGAGGACTACGCCCCCTGCTCTTTACTATGAGCTGGTAGAGATTCCCAAGGCCTTACTGCTGGAGTCTGCCCAGTGCGTTTTTGAAGTTTGCGAAGACAGCGAGCAATACCTGAAGCCCGGTTACGGATATGTTAGGGACACAGCGGGCAACCTCAAGTTCGAGCTTTATTTTGATGCTGGATCGGAGCGCAAACTTCGCATCCAGAAGCTTCGAAAGGACCTATGCAAGGTCCATGCGACCTGGACCTTTGATTCAGCGCCCGCGTAACAACCGCTCGCGTGCCAGTTCTGCATATTCCGCGTTTAGCTCAATACCAATGCATTCCCTGCCCAGCTCATTGCAAACAACGCCGGTAGTCCCTGACCCGAAGAACGGGTCAAGTACCCTGCCATTCTCGCGGGACCCTGCCGCTACGCAGAGGCGAACAAGCGCCCGCGGATAGACTGCAAAGTGACTGCCAGGGTAAGGTTCGGTATTGATGTTCCAGACGGTGCGCCGGTTCTTCGACTTCTGTTTCTGGTCCACCGCAGGCTCCATGATCGCTTGCCAGTCGTAGTAATACTTCTCCGACTTGGAAAATAGGAACACGTATTCATGGGAGCGGGTCGGGCGATCCTTCACGCTCTCAGGTTGGCAGTTGGGCTTGTTCCAAATCATGTCCGTGCGCAGATACCAGCCGTCTGCCTGAAGGGCAAACGCCAGCCGCCAAGGAACGCCAATCAAGTCCTTCGGCTTCAATCCCTCGGGCGTCGGCGCGCGATAGTTCATTGCCCGCCCCTTGTTTTTGGCGTCAGCATCCCTCCAAGTCCGCCCACCGGACGTGTAACTGTCTCCGATATTTAGCCACAGGGTGCCGTCATCGGTAAGGGTGCGTCGAACCTCACGGAACAGGCGCACGAGGTCCGCAATGTACTCATCAACCGTAGCCTCTGCCCCGATCTGCCCGTCGATGCCGTAATCCCTCAATCCCCAGTAAGGGGGGGAGGTCACGACGCAATCAAAGTGCCCTTCGGGCATCTCATGCAGGATTCGGCGAGCGTCGCCAACAACAATTTCGCAGCGATTCGTCGTTTTTTCAGCTAGTTGAGTGCTCAGCTTTCTACCGCCAGCATCAAATAAGTCGAGTACTTGAGTAGTTTCATCCATACTTGATATTCCGCGGCGTTATGAGATGCACGGGGTCGTGCTCGCAAGACATTTGCTACTCATAGTATTCACATACTGCCCATCTGTCAAGGCTGGGCAGGCGTTTTGTACATCCTGCAAAAACGGTCAACACGTCGTTTGAATGCCTGGTTCGTGCAGAACAGCAGAAGTAATACATCCGGCTAGAAAACGGCGGCTCTGATCAACGGCTGTTGCGGGGTGCCAGGATGCGGGTGGAAGCGCTCCATATCCAGAGGGCACGGAAAGCAATACTCAAAATGTCGGGCTGAGCAAATTCGGTCCAAAATAATGGGCACGAGATGGGCACAGGTTGGGCACGAAATGGGCACGAGAATATCTGCAGAAAAATTTGTGACCATAAGCCACATGACCGCAAGTCTGAATTTGGCGCGCTCGGCGGGAGTCGAACCCACGACCCTCGGCTTCGGAAACCGATACTCTATCCATCTGAGCTACGAGCGCGTTGTCTTGATAGGCTGTCAAAAAGGCACGGCAGCCGAATTTGAACTGATGGTCATTTTATCACGTTGCGCCGGAATGACCGGAAGAATATGCGCGTAGCGATCTTTGCGGCTCTCGTCCGCGGCGACTGGGCCGTGCTATATTGGCACTTTAAGATGCGAGGTGCGCCAGTGGCTTTCACCAACCCGGATGCGGACGAAATTAGACGGCTGTTGAAAGAGATAAGAAGCGTGGCGGTGCTCGGGCTCTCGCCCAACCCGTCCCGCCCGAGCTTCAAGGTCGCGAAGGGCCTGCAGAGCAAGGGTTGCCGCATCATCCCGGTGCGTCCGATGGTGGCCGAAGTGCTCGGGGAAAAGGCATATCCGGATCTTGAAAGCCTGCCAGAGATGCCTGACATCGTCGACGTGTTCCGCGCAAAGGAGCATGTCCCGGAAATCGTGGATAGCTGCATTGCGCTCGGCATCAGGCGCCTCTGGCTGCAGGAAGGAATCGTGCACGAGGAGGCCGCGGCGCGCGCAAGGGATGCGGGCATCACCGTGGTGATGGACCGCTGCCTCTGGCGCGACTATCTGCATTTTTATTCAACGTGAGACGCTGTTCCTGGGTTGGAGATGACGAGCTCTACCAGCGCTACCACGATGCGGAGTGGGGCGTGCCGCTTTTCGACGACAGGCGCCTCTTCGAATTCCTGATATTGGAAGGCGCGCAGGCGGGATTGAGCTGGATCACGATACTGAAGAAGAGGGAGAATTACCGCAGCGCCTTCGACGCTTTCGACCCCAGTCGGATCGCGGCATACGACGAAGAAAAAATAGAGGCGCTCCTGAAGGATCCCGGCATCGTGCGAAACCGGCTGAAGGTGAATGCCGCGGTCACCAATGCGCGAAGCTATCTCGAGGTGCAGGGGAAGTATGGCAGCTTCAGCGATTTTCTCTGGCAGTTCGTCGACGGCAAACCAAAACAGAATTCCTGGAAGAGTTCGAAGGATGCGCCCACCAGCACCAGGGAGTCGGACGAGATGAGCAGGGAACTCCGCAGACGCGGATTCAAGTTCGTCGGCACGACGATATGCTATGCGCTGATGCAGGCGACCGGCATGGTGAACGACCATGCGACCGATTGTTTCAGGCATGAAGAAATCAGGCGACTTGGGGTAGAATCCTGACTGGCGCGCATGCGGCGCCCAGCGGAGGCCATGGATGTTACTTAAATTCACCAAGATGCACGGGGCGGGAAACGACTTCGTGGTGATAGACGGCGTGCGGCAGCACGTCTATCTCAGCACGGAGCAGATGCGCCTTCTTGCTGACCGGCATTTCGGCGTGGGCTGCGACCAGATACTGCTGGTCGAGAAGCCGCACGACCCGAGCGCGGATTTTCGCTATCGCATCTTCAATGCAGACGGGGGCGAGGTCGAGCAGTGCGGCAACGGCGCGCGCTGCTTCGTGCGCTTCGTGCATGAACAGAAGCTGACGAACAAGACCGAGATCGTGGTCGAGACGCAAAACGGACTGATACGCCCTCGTCTGGAGAGCGACGGAAGAGTCACGGTCAACATGGGTTCTCCCGTATTCGACCCGGCCCGCCTGCCTTTTACGGGCGGCACGGGAGAAGTGAGCGAGCCGCTCGAGGTGGATGGCAAGATTTTGACGATCAGCGCGATCTCGATGGGCAATCCCCATGCGGTGCAGGTGGTCGAAGACGTCGAGTCCAGCGAGCTCGGCAGGATGGGGCCGCTCATCGAGCATCATCCGCGTTTCCCCAAGAGGGTCAATGCGGGGTTCATGCAGGTCATGGACAGGCATCACATCCGCCTGCGCGTATACGAGAGGGGTTCGGGCGAGACGCTGTCGTGCGGGACGGGCGCGTGCGCCGCTGTGGTCGCGGGCATCAGGAGGGGCCTGCTCGACAGCCCGGTGACGGTTGCCACGCATGGCGGGACTCTGAGCATCGCATGGGAAGGCGGGACGGTGTCGATGACGGGGCCTGCCATCAGCGTGTTCAACGGCGAGATCAACTTATAAGGTATGAGAATGAATCCAGAGGACGTTGCACATTTTTTGCTGAACACGCCGGAATTTTTCGAGGAGTATGCAGACACGCTGACGCAGATCAACCTTCCTCATCCCCACGGCGGGCGCACGATATCGCTGGGGGAGCGCCAGCTGCTGGCGCTTCGCGAGAAGAACAAGGCGCTCGAGAAGAAGCTGCACGAGATGGTCGAGTATGCGAGGGAAAACGATGCGCTGCAGCACAAGCTGCATGAATTCACCAATTCCCTTTTTGCAGGGCGTGACCTTGCAACGCTACAGGAGATGATCCCGCGCCTTCTCAAGGAGATCTTCGCAGTACCCCATGTGGCGTTGCATCTGTGGCAGGTTTCGCCACCCAGCATGGAGCTTCTGGTGTTCACCGACGAGCTCAAGAAGCCCGTCTGCCTGCATCACGGCATGCACGATACCGCCCAGTGGTTTGGTGAAGCCGCAAGCCAGCTTCATTCCTTCGCCTATCTGCCGCTCTATTCGAACAGCGTTTCCATAGGCCTTCTCGTGCTGGCGTCGGAAGACAAGCAGCGCTTCTATCCCGGGATGGGGACGGTCTATCTGCAGGCGATCGCAGAGGCTGCAAGCAGCGCGCTGCTTCCCTATCTGGACCATTGAGATGGCGGACAGGGCAGGGCGGCTCGAAGGCTACCTTGCATGGCTGCGCTATGAGAAGCGCTATTCCGAGCTGACCGCGAAGAGCTATGCGCGCGATCTCGGATACCTCTTCGAACTCTCCAGCGGCACGGATCTTGCAGACATCAGGATCCATCATGTCAGGCGATTCATCGCGCAGCTGCACGGGAAGGGGCTGTCGGGGCGCTCTCTTGCGCGCATGCTTTCTGCGTGGCGCGGTTTCTACAACTACCTGATGCGCGAGCACGGATTCGAGCACAATCCCTGCGTGGGGTTGCGCGCGCCAAAATCGGAGAAGGCTCTGCCCGAGGCCTTGTCGCCGGACCAGGCGGTTCGCCTGGTCGATCTGCCTTGCGACACCGTCGAGGCGGTGCGGGACAAGGCGATGTTCGAGCTGTTCTATTCTTCGGGTTTGAGGCTTGCCGAACTGGTGAATCTCGATCCCGAGCATCTTGATCTGGATGCTGCCGAAGTGCGCGTGACGGGAAAGGGGAGCAAGACCCGCATCGTGCCCGTGGGTAGCCATGCCATGTCGGCATTGAGGGCGTGGATGGAAGTAAGGCCCGGGCTTGCTCTTCGGGAGGAGCGCGCGCTTTTCGTGGGCGCCAGGGGCGCGCGCATCTCGCCTCGCGTGGTCCAGTTGCGCCTCAAGCAGTGGGGGATCAGGCAGGGCCTGAACGCCGGCGTGCATCCCCATGTGCTGAGGCATTCCTTTGCGAGCCATGTGCTCCAGTCGTCAGGGGACCTGAGGGCCGTGCAGGAGATGCTGGGGCATGCGAGCATCTCGACCACGCAGGTCTACACGCATCTCGATTTTCAGCACCTGAGCAAGGTCTACGACGCGGCGCATCCGCGAGCGAAAAAGAAGGACTAGGTCATCTGCAGGTTGTGGGTTCCGCTCAGCATGTCGCGGTCCATCGTGTGGCGGCTCTCGAGCTTGATCTTGAGGCGAAGGTCGTTCACGGAATCCGCGTTCTTCAGGGCCTCCTCGTAGCCTATGGCGCCGCTCTCGAACAGGTCGAACAGCGCCTGGTCGAAGGTCTGCATGCCGAGCTCCCGGGATTTTGCCATCACGCCCTTGATCGCATGCACCTCGCCCTTGAAGATCAGATCCGAGATCAGGGGAGAGTTGAGCAGGATCTCCATCGCGGCGACCCGCCCCGTGCCATCCTTCTTGGGGATCAGGCGCTGCGAGATCAGAGCCTTGGTGTTCAATGAAAGGTCCATCAGCAGCTGTTCTCGCCTCTCCTCGGGGAAGAAGTTGATGATGCGGTCCAGCGCCTGGTTCGCGCTGTTCGCGTGCAGGGTTGCCATGCAAAGGTGGCCCGTCTCGGCGAACGCGACTGCGTATTCCATGGTCTCGCGGTCCCTTATCTCGCCGATCAGGATCACGTCAGGCGCCTGGCGCAAGGTGTTTTTGAGCGCCGCTTCCCAGGAGGCCGTGTCCACGCCGACCTCGCGGTGCGTCACGATGCAGTTGCCGTGCTCGTGCACGTATTCGACCGGGTCCTCTATGGTGATGATGTGGCCGTAGCTGTTGTGGTTGCGGTGCCCCAGCATCGCGGCGAGCGTCGTGGACTTGCCCGAGCCCGTCGCGCCGACCAGGATCACCAGGCCACGCTTGGTCATCACCACGTCCTTCAGTATGGGAGGCAGGCCCATGGCGTCGAGATCGGGGATCTTGGTGGTGATGGTGCGCATCACCATGCCGACATTCTGCTGCTGCATGAAGACGTTGACGCGGAAACGGCCTATGCCATGGGGGCTGATCGCGAAGTTGCACTCGTGGTTCGCCTCGAACTCCGCGGTCTGGCGGTCGTTCATGATGCTTCGGGCAAGTTCCCTGGTGTGCTGGTGGGAGAGCGGCTGGCTGGATACCGGGACCAGCTTCCCGTCTATCTTGAAGGCGGGGGGGAAGCCTGCGGTGATGAACATGTCCGAGGCTTTCTTGCTGACCATGCCGCGCAGCAGGTTGTGTATCAGCTCTGTGGCCTGATCTCTTTCCATGGGGTGCTCCTAAAATGATGCATTTAAAGCGGGAACAGGTCCTTGTTCATCGCCTTGGAACGCGCCTCGGCGGACGCTACGGTGTTGCTCTTCACCAGCGACAGCAGACACTGGTCCAGCGTCTGCATGCCCAGGCCCTGGCTCGTCTGGATTGCCGAGTACATCTGCGGCACCTTGGCTTCGCGTATCAGGTTGCGGATCGCGGGCGTGCAGATCATGATCTCGTGGGCGGCGACGCGTCCGGCGCCGTCCTTGGTCTTGAGCAGGGTCTGCGAGATCACCGCGCGCAGCGATTCTGAGAGCATGGCCCTAACCATCTCCTTTTCGTCGGCAGGAAAGACGTCGATGATACGGTCTATGGTCTTGGCCGCAGAACTCGTGTGCAGCGTTCCGAATACCAGGTGGCCGGTTTCGGCCGCCGTCATCGCAAGCCTTATGGTCTCGAGGTCCCGCATCTCGCCGACCAGGATCACGTCCGGGTCCTCGCGCAGTGCGGAGCGCAGCGCATTGTTGAAGGACAGCGTGTCGCGTCCCACCTCCCGCTGGTTGATCAGGCACTTCTTGGATTCGTGGACGAATTCGATGGGGTCCTCGACGGTCAGGATGTGGCCCTGTTCCTTCTCGTTGATGTAGTGGATCATCGCCGCGAGCGTAGTCGATTTTCCCGAACCCGTGGGGCCGGTGACCAGAACCAGGCCCCTGGGGTAGCTTGCGATGTCGCTGAAGATCGCGGGCGCCTTCAGGTCTTCGAGGCTGAAAACCTTGGATGGAATCGTGCGCATCACGGAAGCGGCGCCGCGCTGCTGTATGAAAGCGTTGACGCGGAAGCGCGCGAGATTGGGCACCTCGAAGGAGAAGTCCACCTCCTTGTGCTCCTCGTAGATCTTGCGCTGCTCGTCGTTCATGATGTCGTAGACCATCGCATGGACCTCCTTGTGCGACATCGCGGGCAGGTTGATGCGCCTCATGTCGCCGTGCACGCGTATCATCGGCGGCAGGCCGGAGGAAAGGTGCAGATCCGAGGCCTTGTTCTTGACGCCGAAGGCGAGCAGTTCGGTGATATCCATTATAATGTTCCAGGTGTGAGTTTCATCGCGGCCCGTAGGCGCAGTTGAGAGATTATGACAACAATAGCTTCAAACTTGCAAGCCGTGCGAGAGGCAATCGCGTCATCGGCCGCCGCGGCCGGGCGCAGCGCTGATGAAGTCGCCCTTCTGGCGGTGAGCAAGACCTTTCCTGCAGAGGCCATAAGGGAGGCGTTTGCGGCAGGACAGAGGCGCTTTGCGGAGAGCTATGTGCAGGAAGCCCTGCCCAAGATCGAGGCACTGAAGGATCTCGGCATTGAGTGGCATTTCATCGGGCCGATCCAGGGAAACAAGACCCGCCACATCGCCGAACACTTCGCATGGGCGCACAGCGTGGACAGGCTCAAGATCGCAGAGCGCCTCGCGGATCAGCGCCCTGCCGGCATGCCGCCTCTGCAGCTCTGCCTGCAGGTGAACATCAGCGGTGAAAATAGCAAGAGCGGAGCCGCGCCCGATGAGGTTCTTGAGCTTGCGAAAACCGTGGCAAAGCTTCCCAATCTGGTCTTGCGCGGGCTGATGGCGGTTCCCGCGCCGAACGTCGATGTGGCCCTGCAGCGTGCCGCATTCGCGGAATTGAGAAGGCTTCATGAAATGCTGAAGGGGGAAGGGTTGAATCCCGATACGCTCTCCATGGGCATGTCGGACGACTTCGCTTCCGCGATCGCGGAAGGGGCGACCATCGTGCGCATCGGCTCGGCGATCTTCGGCAGGCGAAATTATTCGGAAAGGAAACCATGAACATCTGTTTCATAGGCGGCGGCAACATGGCGGCCGCACTGATAGGCGGGCTCTTGAGCCAGGGATTTCCGGCCGGCGCGATCGGCGTCGTGGAAATCAATCCCGGAAACCGCGAGCGCCTTTTGAGGGACTTCGGGGTCCGCGCAGTGGAGGGGCTGAAGGAGGGTGTGGAAGGCAGCGGGGCCATCGTGCTGGCAGTCAAGCCTCAGCAGCTTCATCAGCTGCTGCTGGATCTCGCGCCTTTGCTCAAGGATCAGCTCTTGATTTCGATCGCGGCCGGCATACGTTCGGTGGACATTGCGCGCTGGGCGGGGACGCGCTCGGTGGTGCGCGCGATGCCCAACACGCCTGCGCTGATCAGGAGCGGCATCACGGGCATGTATGCGCTGCCCGAGGCAAGCCCTGAGCACAGGGAGCAGGCGCAGCGCATCCTGTCCGCGGTGGGGGAAGTGCTGTGGCTTCACGACGAGGCGATGATGGATTCAATCACGGCGATCTCGGGCAGCGGTCCTGCCTATGTGTTCTACATGATGGAGGCGCTGCAGCAGGCGGCCGTGGAACTTGGCTTTTCAGGCGAGGATGCAAGGAAGTTGAGCCTTGCGACCTTCCTTGGCGCGAGCAGGCTTGCATCGGATAGCCATGATGCCATAGGCATCCTGAGAGAGAAAGTCACGTCGAAAAACGGCACGACGGAACGCGCACTTCTGAGCATGGAGGCGAACCATGTGAAGCAGCACATCGTCGATGCCGCAAAGGCTGCGGCTTTGCGCTCCCGCGAGCTGGGCGACGAACTGGGGCGTTCGTGATGCTTGCCGAGGCGCTGATATTCCTGCTGAACGTCGTCGTGCAGTCTTTCGCGGCGATACTGCTCTTGCGCTTTCATCTGCAATGGCTGCGCGCGCCGATGCGCAACCCGATAGGCGAATTCGTGATGGCCACGAGCGACTTCCTCGTGCTGCGCGCGCGCCGCTATATCCCCGCGGTCAGCGGGTACGACACCGCGACGCTGCTCTGTGCCTGGCTGGTCGAGGCGGTCTATCTCGCGCTGGTCTCCTGGCTCGAGAGCGGGCATTTCTTCCCGCCTTTGGGCATTCTGGTGTTCGCCGCCGTGAAGCTCCTGTCGACCAGCATCTACATCCTGATGCTCGCACTGTTCGTTCAGGCCATTCTGTCCTGGATCAACCCCTATACGCCGATCGCGGCGCTGCTCAACGCAATCACCTACCGTTTCCTGCGCCCATTGCGCCGGGTCGTGCCGATGATAGGCGGCATCGATCTCTCTCCCATGGTGCTCCTGGTGATCTGCCAGCTGATTTTGATCGTGCCGGTTGCGATGCTCGAGAACTTCGCAGCCCGCCTGCTCTGATGTGGTATCGCGCAAACGGCGATACCGTCACGCTGACGCTGCACATCCAGCCAGGTGCGAAGAAGAGCGGGATCGCTGGCCTGCACGGCGATGCGCTCAAGATCAGGCTTGCCGCGCCTCCAATAGAGGGCCGCGCAAACGAGGCGCTCCTGAAATACATGGCGGGGCTATTCGATGTGCCGATCCGCCAGGTTGTCCTGCTCCATGGGGAGCAGTCGCGCCACAAGGTCATCTCGGTTGCTGGCAGCCAGATTGATCCGGAAACCCTGATCGGGGAAATGGACTAGGCCGTCACTGGCGAAGCGGACAGGAGGCGGTCTCCTTGTCGCTGCGGTAGGGAGAGAAAACCTCTAGCTTCCAGTTCCCTGAAAGTTTCGCACTCACCTTGGAGATGCCGGTCGCGATCTTCGCACACGCTTCGCGTCCGGCCTCATCGTCGTCGCTGTCGATCACGACGGCGGCAGTCGAATTTTCCACCCTGCACTGGCTTGCGAGATTGGTGTCCATGATGGCCGTGCAAAGCGCTTCCTCCGCCTTGGTCTGCTGATGCTGCGAGCCACATCCCGAAATCAGCAGCGTCGCGAAGAAAAGTATGGCAGGGGACCTCATGCTACATCAGGATCACGTCGTACTGCGCCTGGGTGTACTGGCTTTCGACCTGCATCGAGATGGGCTTGCCGATGAAGTCAGAGAGCCCTGCCAGGGTCTGCGACTCCTCCTCCAGAAAAAGGTCTATCACCTGCTGGGATGCGAGGATGCGGTATTCGCTCGCATCGAACTGGCGGGCCTCGCGCACGATCTCGCGCAATATTTCGTAGCATACGGTCTGAGCGGTCTTGATTTCCCCCGTTCCGCCGCAGGTGGGGCAGGGCTCGCAGAGCAGGTGGGCCAGGCTCTCTCTCGTGCGCTTTCGGGTCATCTCGATCAGGCCAAGCGGCGAGAAGTTGTTGACGCTGATGCGCGTGTGGTCGCGCGCCAGCGCCTTCCTGAATTCCTCGAGCACGATGTCGCGATGCTGCTGGCTTTCCATGTCGATGAAATCGCAGATGATGATGCCGCCCAGGTTGCGCAGGCGTAGCTGGCGCGCGATCACCTGTGTCGCCTCGAGGTTGGTCTTGAAGATCGTGTCGTCGAAGTTGCGAACGCCGACGAAGCCGCCCGTGTTCACGTCCACCGTGGTCATCGCCTCGGTCTGGTCTATGATCAGGTAGCCGCCGGACTTGAGATCGACCCGCCTCGAAAGCGCGCGTTCGATCTCCTCCTCGATGTTGTAGAGGTCGAACAGAGGCCTCACGCCCTGATAGTGTTCGAGCAGCCCTGCGGCCTCCGGGTTGTAGTTCCCGGCAAACTCCAGCATCTTCTTGTGGGTGCTGCGCGAGTCGATGAGGATGCGTTCGGTGTCGGGGCAGACGAAGTCGCGAAGCACCCGCAGCGAGATGTCGAGCTCCTGGTAGAGAAGCTGCGGTGCCGTGGCGCTCTGTGCCGCAAGCTGGAGGTTGCTCCAGAGCTTGTTGAGATAGGCGATGTCGGCCGAGAAATGCGCCTCGTCCTTTGATTCCGCAACCGTGCGTATGATGTATCCGCCATGATAGTCGGGGGGCAGGATGGCCTGCAGCTTGGCGCGCAGACCGTCGCGCAGCTCGGCGCCTTCGATGCGCTGGGATATGCCTATGCGCGTCTCCTGGGGCAAAAATACCAGCAGCCTGCCTGCGAAACTCAGCTGGGTGGTCAGCCTCGCGCCCTTGCTGCCTATCGGCTCCTTGATCACCTGGACGAGCAGGGTCTGCCCCTCGGAGAGGATCTTCTCGATGGGCTTCGCATTCTCGTTGCTGTTCTCCCAGATGTCGGCGACATGCAAGAAGGCGGATCGCTCGAGCCCTATGTCGACGAAGGCGGACTGCATGCCGGGAAGTACGCGCTTGATGCGGCCGAGATAGACATTGCCCGCGATGCCGCGATTGCTGCTGCGCTCGATGTGCAGTTCCTGCACCACGCCGAGCTGCATCACCGCAACGCGCGTTTCCTGAGGGGTGACGTTGATCAGAATCTCTTCGCTCATGCCTTGAAGTGTAGCAGACTTAAGGCGTTGGACATGCAAAGCGCTGCAGGAGCGTTGCAGTTTCGAAAAGGGGCAGGCCCATCACGCCGGAATAGCTTCCCTCCAGGCGCTCGACGAATGCGCCGGCCAAACCCTGTATCGCATAGCCTCCTGCCTTGTCCGCATATTCATGGGTCTGGACGTAGCGGCGTATGCGCTCGTCACCCAGTTCTGCAAAGCGCACGGTGGAGCGGGAGACCAGCACCTCGACCCTGTCCTCCAGTGCGACGGCAACCGCAGTCAGCACCTGGTGCTCGCGTCCGGAAAGCGCCTTCAGCATTTCCGCGGCGTGCCTGTCGTCTTGCGGCTTTCCGTATATCCTGTTTTCCAGCGTGACCGTGGTGTCCGCGGCCAGAACGGGATGTATCGGCAGTCGGCGCGCATGCAGCAAGTCGGCGCCGAATCGCGCCTTGGCCTGGCTCACGCGCATCACGTAATCCTCGGGTGCCTCGCCATCGTGGGGAGTCTCGTCCACATCGGCGGGGCGTGAAGGGGAGGAGCGCATCAGCAGGAGCTCGAAATGGATGCCGATCTGCTTCAGCAGTTCGCGCCGCCTAGGGCTTTGCGAGGCCAGGTAGATGCGTCTTTGCATGGAGCTCATGTGCTTGCCTTATTCCCTGTGATAGGGGTGATTGTGCATCAGGCTGTATGCGCGATACAACTGCTCTGCCAGCAATACGCGAACGAGGCCGTGGGGAAGGGTGCATGCGGAAAGCGAGATCATGCGGTGCGCTTCCTTTTTTACCGAGTCGTGTAGGCCGTCGGCCCCGCCGATGACGAATGCGACATCGCGGCCTTCGCTCATCCATTCCTTCATCGATTCGGAAAGCTTTCTGGTCGTGATCGCCTCGCCGCGCTCGTCCAGCGCGATGCGCATGCAGTTCTGCGGCAGGGCGCTAAAAATGCGCTGCGCCTCGGCTTCCATGATCTGGCTGGTGTTCTTTCCGGTGGTTCGGGGCTCGGGCTTTATCTCGACGAGCTCCATCCTTGCCTCACGGGGCATGCGCTTTGCGTATTCGCTGTAGCCTTCGGCGATCCAGCCGGGCATCCTGTGTCCGACCGATGCGATCAGCAGTCTCACTTCTGTTCCGCAGGTGGCTTGGGGCGGGCGTTCCAGAGCTCTTCGAGGTTGTAATGGACGCGTACGGCGGGCTGCATGATGTGCACCAGCACTTCGTTCAGGTCCACCAGTATCCACTCCCCTGTTTCATCGCCTTCGCGGCCGTGGATTTCCTCGCCCAGTTCCTTCAGCTTGACGGCCACGTTGTCGGCCAGCGCCTTGGTCTGGCGGGTCGAATTGGCAGATGCGATGACCATGCGGTCGAACAGCGAGCTCATCTTGCTCGTGTCGATCACGGTGATGTCGTTGGCCTTGATGTCTTCCAGCGCCGCAACCACGGCCCTGGTCTTTTCTTCTATGTTCAGCATGATGTGTAAAGATTGTGTTGATGTATGTACTGTGCCACGGGCTCGGGCAGCAGGTAGCGTATGCTGCGTCTCTCCGCGACCCTTTCGCGTATCATGGTGGCGGATATCTCAAGCCTGGGTATCGCAAGCCCGATGATCCCGCCTGCAGGCATCTCCCTCATCCGGTCGACGCCGCAAAGCCGTTTCCTGTAATGCTCATGCAGTTTCGGCTCCATGCTGTTTGTGTCCAGGGCATAGCCCGGGCGGTAGCCCACCGCGATGTGCGCAAGCTCGGGTATCGCCTCCCATTCGTGCCAGGTGTGGAGCTGCAGGAAGGCATCTCCCCCCATCAGGAGACAAAGCGGCTGATCGCTTCCGAGCTCGCGGCGCAGCTCCCTCAGGGTGTCCACCGTGTAGCACTTGCCTTCCTTTGCCGCCTCGCGCGGGTCCAGCAGGAAAGCGGAATGGTCAGAGATCGCAAGCCTCACCATCTCGCATCTGTGCCGGGCCGAAACGCCGGGAGCATCCCGGTGGGGAGGGTTCCCTGCAGGGATGAAGCGTATGCTTTCGAGTCCCAGAAGCTCGAGCATTTCCTCGGCCAGCCGCAGGTGTCCGTAGTGCACCGGATCGAATGTTCCGCCGAGGATGCCGACAGGCTTCACAGCGCCAGGCGACGGATGTCGGTCAGCACCTGGGCAAGATAGGTCGAGAAGCGGGCCGCCTGCGCGCCGTCTATCACCCTGTGGTCATAGGAGACGGACAGCGGAAGCATCAGCCGTGGCACGAACTGGCCGTTCTGGTACACGGGCTTCATCGCGGATCGCGACACGCCCAGGATGGCCACCTCGGGTGCGTTGATGATCGGCGTGAAGGCTGTGCCGCCTATCCCTCCCAGGCTCGAGATGGTGAAGCAGCCGCCCTGCATGTCGGCGGCGGTGATCTTCTTGTCGCGCGCCTTGGCCGATATTTCCGAGAGCTCCTTCGCGAGCTGGACGACCCCCTTCTTGTCGACGTCACGCAGCACGGGCACCACGAGGCCGTCTGGCGTGTCGACCGCGACGCCGATGTGGAAGTAGCGTTTGAGCACGAGGCTGTCGCCGTTCAGCGATGCGTTGAACTTGGGAAACTGCTGCAGCGCGGTGGCTGCCGCCTTCAGCATGAAGGCAAGCGGGGTGACCTTGATGTTCTGCGATGCGTATTCCGCGTTGAGCTGCTTGCGGAATTCCTCCATGTCGGTGATGTCGGCCTCGTCGAACTGCGTGACATGCGGGATGTTCACCCAGTTGCGGTGCAGGTTTGCGCCGGAGATTTTCTGGATGCGCGAAAGGGGCACGGTTTCGATCTCGCCGTATTTTGCGAAGTCGAATGTCGGCATGTCTGCGACTTGCAGGCCGCTTCCGGTGCCGCCGCTTGCCAGCGCTGTCTTGACGAAGGACTGCACATCCTCCTTGGTCACGCGCCCCTTTGCGCCGCTGCCTGCAACCCTTGCAATGTCCACGCCCAGCTCGCGGGCGAAACGCCTGATCGCGGGGCTCGCATGCCCGCCTGCAGCCTGGACGGGTTCCATGGGCGCCGTCTTCGCGGCCACGGGAGCGGGTGCTTCGGAAGGCGGGGGCGCTTCGGCAGGGGCGGGCTCGGCAGCCGCGCTTTCAGCCGTTTCCAGAACAAGGATCAGCGTGTCCTTGGAAACCTTGTCGCCGATTTCGACATGCAGTTCCTTGACGGTGCCGGCATAGGGCGAGGGAACGTCCATCGCCGCCTTGTCTGTTTCCAGAGTCAGCAAAGTGTCGTCCACGTTGATGGTGTCGCCGGGCTTGACCATCACCTCGATGACGTTGACCCCCTTGTAGTCGCCGATGTCCGGAACCAGTACCTGTTTGATGCCCGCTGCGGGCTTGGTCGATGTATCTGCCACTCGTTTCTCCTGATCCTAGACCGTCACTGGATTGGGTTTGTCCGGATCGATGTTGTAAAGCGCGATCGCGCGAGCCACCTCGGATGCCTTGATGGTGCCTTCGTCAGCCAGCGCCTTCAGGGCCGCGATGACGACATAGTGGCGGTTCACCTCGAAGAATTCGCGCAGGTGCTTTCTGGTGTCCGACCTTCCGAAGCCGTCCGTGCCGAGCACCTTGTAAGCCTTGGGCAGGAAGCCGCGTATCTGGTCTGCGAAGGAGCGCATGTAGTCCGTTGCGGCGATGGCGGGACCCTGGCGCTTTTCCATGCACTGCTCGACATAGCTCTTGCGCGGCTTGGCCTCGGGATGCAGCATGTTCCAGCGCTCGCAGTCCAGTGCCTCGCGGCGCAGCTCGGTGAAGCTCGTCACGCTCCAGATGTCCGAACCCACATTGAAGTCCTTCTCCAGAAGCTCGGCTGCTTCGATCACTTCGCGAAGTATCGTGCCGCTGCCCATCAGCTGCACGACGGGTTTCTTCTTGCCTTTGTGCTCCCTGAACAGGTACATGCCCTTGATGATGCCTTCCTCGGCGCCTTTCGGCATCTCGGGGTGAGCATAGTTCTCGTTCATCAGGGTGAGGTAATAGAACACGTCCTGCTGTTCGACGTACATGCGGCGCATGCCGTCATGGACGATCACGGCCAGCTCGTATGCGAAGGTCGGGTCATAGGAGACGCAGTTGGGTATCGTCGCGGATATCAGGTGGCTGTGCCCGTCCTCGTGCTGCAGGCCTTCGCCGTTCAGCGTGGTGCGCCCAGCCGTGCCGCCCAGCAGGAAGCCCCTGGCCCGCATGTCGCCTGCAGCCCATGCAAGATCGCCTATGCGCTGGAAGCCGAACATCGAGTAATAGATGTAGAAGGGCAGCATCGGCTTCCCGTGATTCGCATAGGCGGTCGCCGCCGCGATCCATGAGGACATCGCGCCCGCCTCGTTGATGCCTTCCTGCAGGATCTGCCCTGTCTTGTCTTCCTTGTAGAACATCAGCTGGTCTGCGTCCTGGGGCGTATAGAGCTGGCCCACCTGGGAGAAGATGCCGAGTTGCCTGAACATGCCCTCCATGCCGAAGGTGCGCGACTCGTCAGGCACGATGGGAACGACCTGGCGCCCTATGTTCTTGTCCTTGACCAGGATGCCCAGAAGGCGCACGAAGGCCATGGTGGTGGAAATCTCGCGACCGTCGGTGCTCTTCAGAAGAGAGTCGAAAGCCGAAAGCGCGGGGATGTTGAGCGCCTCGGTCGAAGGATTGCGGGCGGGCACGGAACCCATCTCCTGCGTGCGCTCCTTGAGATATTTCATCTCCAGGCTGTCCTCGGGCGGACGGTAGAATTTGAGGCTTCCGACTTCCGCATCGTTCAGGGGCAGGTTGAATCGGTCGCGGAAGGCGAGCAGCACCTGCCCTGCCATCTTCTTCTGCTGGTGAGTGATGTTCTGCGCCTCTCCTGCCTCACCCATGCCATAGCCCTTGACGGTCTTGGCCAGTATCACGGTGGGCTGTCCCTTGTGCTTGGCAGCCGCCGCATAGGCTGCATAAACCTTGTCGGAGTCGTGGCCGCCTCGGTTCAGGCGCCAGATCTCGTCGTCGGACATGTCAGAGACCATTTCGAGAAGCTCGGGATACTTGCCGAAGAAGTGCTCGCGCACATAGGCGCCGTTCTTGGACTTGTATGTCTGGTATTCGCCGTCAACCACTTCCTGCATGCGCTTTTGCAGGAGGCCCTTCTTGTCCTTGGCGAAAAGGCGATCCCACTGGCTTCCCCAGACCACCTTGATCACGTTCCAGCCAGCACCCCTGAAGACGCCCTCGAGCTCCTGTATGATCTTGCCGTTGCCGCGCACGGGGCCGTCCAGACGCTGCAGGTTGCAGTTGATCACGAAGATCAGGTTGTCGAGCTTCTCGCGACCCGCCATCGAGACTGCGCCCAGCGATTCCGGCTCGTCCATCTCCCCGTCGCCCAGGTATGCCCAGACGCGCCGACCCTCGGTTTCGACCAGGCCCCGGTGCTGCAAATAGCGCATGAAGCGAGCCTGGTAGATCGCCATCAGGGGGCCCAGTCCCATCGACACCGTCGGGAACTGCCAGAAGCTGGGCATCAGCCAGGGGTGGGGATAGGATGAGAGCCCGTCGCCCTTCGCCTCCTGGCGGAACTTGTACATCTGATCCTCGCTGATGCGGCCTTCGAGAAAGGCGCGCGCGTAGATGCCGGGCGAGGAATGGCCCTGGAAGTAGACGAGGTCGCCGCCGTGCTTTTCCGTCTTGCCGCGGAAGAAATGGTTGAACGCGACGTCATAGAGCGTCGCGGCGGAAGCAAAGCTTGCGATGTGGCCGCCGAGTTCGGAGGAGTCGCGGTTTGCGTTCAGCACCAGCGCCATCGCGTTCCAGCGCGTCAATGCGCGTATGCGGTGTTCAAGCTCGCGGTTGCCGCTCGATCTCTCCTCGTCGCCCAGCGCGATGGTGTTGCAGTAGGGCGTGGTCGCGCTGAAAGGCACGCCTGCGCCGGCGCTTCTCGCCTTGTCTATCAGTTGCTCCAGCAGGAAATGGGCGCGCTCGGCGCCCTCGTACTTCAGCACCGATTCCAGCGCGTCGAGCCATTCCTGGGTTTCCTGCGGATCGTTGTCAATGTTCGCCATCTTGCTTGCTCTCGTCAAAATTTATTCTCTTGCCGGCAGGATATGGTTTCGCTTTCCGTGATTATCCACTCCACCCCGACATCGGTTTCTTCCTGCGGGATCTCTTCCACGAGCTGCAGGCCGTATGCGGCAACCGCAAGCACGGGGCGCATGCTGCCGGACAGCAGCTTGTCGTAGAATCCTCCGCCGTAGCCCAGCCTCGCGCCTTTTCTGGTGAACGCGATTCCGGGCAATAGGGCGAATTCTACCTCATTTATCGCTTTTAGCCGCTCGCAGCGTTCGACCACGGGCTCGCGTATCCCCCACAGGCCGGGCTCGAGCTGGTTTTCCAGGTCTTCCACGAAATAAAGGTCCAGCGTGCTGGTGTGGCGGTTCACCCTGGGGAGTGCTAGCCTTTTTCCATCCTTCAGAACCTGGTCTGCCCAGCTGTCGCAGGAAAACTCGCTGCCGAAATTCATGTAGCCCAGCAGCGTCCGGGATTCCCGGTAATCGGGCAACTCAAGGATGCGCGCCAGGATTGCCGAGTCCAGCCTGGATTTCACATCCAGGGGCAGCCCGTCCCGCAGCGTGAGCACGCTTTTGCGCAGGGATTGCTTCAAAGACTGCATGCGGCTCAACCCAGGAACAGCCTGTATGCGGGATTGTTGCTCTCGTCCCAGTGGCGGTAGCCCAGCGTCTTCAGGAATCCGCTGAAAGCCTTCTTGTCATGCCTGGGCACCTGCATGCCGACCAGCACCCTGCCGTAATCCGCGCCGTGGTTCCTGTAATGGAAGAGGCTGATGTTCCAGCTGTGGTTCATGCTGTTCAAGAAATTCATCAGCGCGCCTGGGCGCTCCGGAAACTCGAAGCGGTAGAGGATCTCGTTGTCGACCTCCGGAGAACGCCCGCCCACCAGATGCCTCAGATGCAGCTTGGCCATCTCGTTGTCGGAAAGATCGAGCGTGGGGAGTTCGTGGCCTTGCAGCTTTTCCACGAGGTCCTGGGTTTCCGCCTCGTTCTTGACCTGTATGCCGACGAACACCTGAGCCGACTTGGGGTCCGCGAAGCGGTAGTTGAATTCGGTGATGTTGCGGCGGCCGAGCAGGGAGCAGAACTTGCGGAAGCTGCCTGGCGTCTCGGGGATCGTCACGGCCAGCAGCGCTTCGCGCTTCTCGCCTATGTCGGCGCGCTCGGCGACAAAGCGCAGCCTGTCGAAATTCATGTTGGCACCGCTGCAGACGGTGACCAGCGTCTGGTCCTTCAGCCCTTCGCGCTTTGCATAGAGCTTGGCACCGGCGATCGCGAGCGCGCCCGATGGCTCCAGTATCGAGCGCGTATCCTGGAACACGTCCTTTATCGCGGCGCATACCGCATCGGTGTCTACCAGCAGGATTTCGTCCACATGCTTCTTGCAGATGCGCAGCGTCTCCATGCCCGCGAGCTTGACCGCCGTGCCGTCCGCAAACAGGCCGACGTCGGCGAGCTGGATTCGTCTTTTTGCCTTGATCGAGCGGTACATCGCGTCCGAATCTATGGTCTGGACGCCGATCACCCTGATCTCGGGGCGCAGCGCCTTGACATAGGCGGCCACACCCGAGATCAGCCCGCCTCCCCCTATCGCGCAGAAGATCGCGTGTATCGGCTGGCTGTGCTGGCGCAGTATTTCCATTCCTATCGTGCCCTGGCCTGCGATCACGTCCGGATCGTCGAAGGGATGGACGAAGGTGAGGCTGTTCTTCTTCACGAGATCGAGCGCATGGTCGAACGCGTCGTTGTAGCTCTCGCCGTGCAGCACGATCTCGACCGAGCGCTGGCCGAAGCGCTTCACGGCGTCTATCTTGACCTGAGGCGTGGTGGTGGGCATCACGATCACGGCGCGGCAATCAAGCCTGTGCGCGGAGAGCGCCACGCCCTGGGCGTGGTTTCCCGCGGATGCGGTGATCACGCCGCGCTTCAGCTGCCCTGCATCGAGCTGTGCCATTTTGTTGTATGCGCCGCGCAGCTTGAATGAAAACACGGGCTGCATGTCTTCGCGCTTCAGCAGGATCGTGTTGCCGGTGCGCGCGGAAAGATTGGGTGCTGCCTCCAGGGGGGATACCATGGCCACGTCGTAGACGCGGGCATTCAGGATGCGTTTGAGATAGTCGTTCATGTATTTTGCCTTTCAACATCGAAGATTAGCATAAAGGAGGCCGTAGCTCTTGCGATGAGGCATGAAATCGGTTCAAATGACGATTATGGAAAAGAGCAAGCCGCATGGCATCGTCATTGAAACCCAGGTGAAGTATTTGCCCGAACAGTCTGATGAAGAGGCTGACCGGTTCGTGTTTTCCTACACGATCAGCATCACCAATCTGGGCAGCATTGCAGCCAGACTCATCAGCCGGCATTGGGTGATCACCGATGCGTACAACCACGTCCAGGAAGTGCGCGGGCAGGGTGTCGTGGGCGAGCAGCCCATGCTGCAGCCAAGCCAGAGCTTCGAGTACAGCAGCGGCACGGTGCTGGCGACCCAGGTGGGCACGATGCGCGGCAGCTATCAGATGGTGGCAGAAGACGGAACGGAGTTTGACGTCGAGATACCGGAATTCGTTTTAAGTGTGCCGCGCGTACTTCACTAGTTTATGGCTGCTGTTGCTTCTTGCGGCCTGCGCCCCTCCTCCGATCAAGCCTGCCGTTCCTCCCTTCGCGGAAAGCAGCTGGGAAAAGCTGCCTGACTGGCAGAAGGCGGACCTTGGCCCAAGCTGGTCCGCCTTCCTGCAGAGCTGCCATGCCCTGAAAAGCAGGCCGGTCTGGCAGGATGTGTGTACGCAGGCGGATGGGATGAAGAATCCCGACAACCAGGCGCTGCATTCCTTCTTCGAGTCGGCTTTCATTCCCTATCAGGTTTTCAATCCGGACGGATCGACGCAAGGCCTCATCACCGGCTATTACGAACCGCGGCTTTTCGGCAGCCATGTCAAAACCGAGCGCTTCAGATATCCCCTTTATGCCGAGCCTGACGATATGCTGGACGTGGAGCTTGGCGATGTCTATCCGCAGTTGAAGGGCATGCGCCTGCGCGGCCGGCTGGATGGACGCCGCGTCGTTCCCTATTACAGCCGCGCCGAGATAGACGATGGCAAGGGTATGCAGAATGTGCTCTTCTGGGTGGACGACGAGGTCGATCTTTTCTTCCTGCAGATACAGGGCTCCGGCCGCATCGAACTGCCTGACGGGCAGCTTGTCAAGGTGGGATATGCGGACCAGAACGGAAGACCCTATGTCTCGATCGGCAAAAAGCTGGTCGACATGGGAGAGCTTACGCTGGACCAGGCATCCATGCAGGGCATCCGGCAGTGGGGCGAGAAAAACCCCGACAAGCTCAAGTGGCTGCTCGAGCAGAATCCGAGCTATGTCTTCTTCCGTACGCTGCCTGGCGGGCTTACGGCGCCCTTGGGCGCCTTGGGCGTGCCGCTGACCGATGCATACAGCCTGGCGGTCGATCCGCACACCATACCGCTGGGGTTTCCTGTGTTCCTTTCCACCACCTATCCGAATGAACAGGCGCCGCTCAATCGCCTGATGCTCGCGCAGGATACGGGAGGCGCGATCAGGGGGGCAGTGCGCGCGGACTTCTTCTGGGGATACGGCGATGAGGCGGGAAAGGAGGCCGGCCGGATGAAGCAGAAGGGGCAGATGTGGGTGCTTTTCCCCAGGGGTGTTGCACCGGCAAGCAACTAGCGCTCAGCGCGCTTCATCCTTGTGGTTCAGCGCCTCGGTGACCAGGAGCTTCGCCTTGATCGCCGCCATCTCGTATGTGTCGAATTTTTCCGCAGGTCGCTCTCCTATCCTGCATATCCAGTGTTTTTCATATGGCCAGATGAATCCATGGGTTCTTCCGGTCTGGTCTATCACCTCGAAGTCGTTGCGCTTGGCATCCTTCTTGAACATGACCATAGCCTTTCCTCCTGCTTCTGTAATGTCCCTGTTCACAGTCATCTAGGCCACCGAATGCGAGGATAGTTCCCTGGTCTTCATTTTTTCGATGCCGCGTCGAGCGCCTTTTCCAGGTCCCCTGCGGGCATGTAGCCCGGGAACTGGGTACCGTCCGCAAAGATCAGATTGGGGGTGCCGTTGACGCGCAGCTGCTGTGCAAGGGCGACGATTCTGTCGCTCGAGTAATTGCACTTCGCCTGTGGGGGTTCCACGTCTTTGAGCATCTTGTCCTCCCAGACCTTGAGCGGATTCTTGGAGCAGGCGATGTTGCGCACGATCTCGGGCGAACCGGGGAAGATCGGATACATGAAAAGATAGAGCGTGACATTGTTGACCTTGGTCATCTCCTTTTCCAGCTTCTTGCAGAAGCTGCAGTTGGGGTCGGCGAAATAGGCAAGCTTGCGCTGACCGTTCCCCTTGACCTTCTTGATCGCGAGATTCAGCGGCAGCTTGCTGAAGTCGATCGAGAACAGCTGCTGGCGGCGCGCCTCCGTGAGATCGGTGCGGCTTTTCGCGTCGATGACGCTTCCGTCGAAAAGGTAGACCCCGTGCTCGTCGGTATAAAGCAGATGATCCCCTATCACGATCTCGTAGAGGCCTGCGTAGGGGGTCTTTACCACATGCTCGAGTTTTCCGATGTTGGGGAATTTGCTTTCAAGCGACTTGCGTATCTCGTTTTCGTCGGCATGGGCGGTCAGAATGAAGGCGGAGAATATGAGTGCGAATATTTTGAGCATGTCGATATCTATGGTGTCAGTTTAGCGCGTGTTGCATCAGCAATTTTTTTAGCGGGGTCATCCTGTTGACTGCGGCGAGCCCTGCATTCTGCAGCATGCGCAAAAACGGGTCGTCGTTGCAGATTTTCAGGCCGTAGGTGGTGGCCTGCATGGTATAGATGTCCTCTTTGCGTTTTCGTTCATAACGGCGCAAAAGCATTCTGTCTCCGGGATCGGTGCAGGCGCCTCTTGCATTGAGAAGATGGGAGAGCGTGCGCGCATCCCTGAAGCCCGTGTTCACGCCCTGGCCTGCAAGCGGGTGCATGTTGTGCGCGGCATCTCCGATCAGGGCCACCCTGTGCGAGGTGATTTCCGGCAGCGTCATCATGCGCAGAGGAAAGGAGGCGGCTGGCGTGATGAGTTCCAGTTTCCCAAGCACATGGCCGGATGCATTGCCCACTCCCCCGCACAGCGCTTCCCCGTCCATCGCCAGCAGCTCGGCGGATCTTTCAGGGCTGACGGACCAGACCATGGAAACCCTCCTGCCCGGGAGGGGCAGCAGGGCGAGGATGCCCTCTTGCTGGAACCACTGGTAGGCGATGCCCCGATGAGGCAGCTCGCAGGAGAAGTTGGCGACAGTCCCCACCTGCTTATAGTCGAGCGCTGAAGAGACGAGCCCTGCCTGGTTGCGCACCCAGGAATTCCGGCCGTCGGCGCCTATCACGAGGCTTGCATTCAGAATGCGGCCATCCTGAAGCTCGATCCTTGCAGCGTCCTCGGTCACCGTGAGCCTGCTGCAGCGGACGGGATGGATGAGATCCAGGTCGTCCTGTTCTCGAAGCTCGTCCCAGAGTGCGCGCTGCAGCGCGCTGCTTTCAACGGTGCAGGCGAGTTCAGGCACGCCCATCCCGTAGGCCGAGAAATCGAGCCTTGCGTTTGCCGAGCCGGACACGCGCATCTCCTCGATCGCGGCGATGCGGTCAGGATTCAGCCGCTGCCAGGCGCCTGTCTCCTCGAGAAAGCGGCGGCTTCCGGGGCTCAAGGCATAGATGCGGCTGTCCCAGCCTTCTTCGGGTGCAGGAGGGGTGCCGGTTTCCAGGACGGCCAGGGAAAGGCCGCTGTTTTTCAGCGCAGCGGCGAGGCTCGCGCCGACCAGTCCTGCGCCGACGATCGCGACATCGCATTGCATGGAAATTTTCATGCGTCAATCATAACGGTATTTTCCATGGCTGTCCTCATGCTTTATAATCCCCGACCCTATTGCGGAAAATTGCCCATGCGCATCGGCCCATACGAACTCAAGAACAACCTCATCGTCGCACCCATGGCTGGCGTGACGGACAGGCCTTTCCGCATGCTCTGCAAGAGCATGGGCGCAGGCATGGCGGTGAGCGAGATGGTGGCATCGAACTCTCTGCTCTACGGTTCCGAGAAGACCCGTCGCCGCGCCGATCACGGCGGGGAGGTCGAGCCAATCTCGGTGCAGATCGTGGGAGCAGATCCCAGGATGCTCGCCGAGGCCGCAAGATACAACGTGGACCGCGGCGCGCAGATCATAGACATCAACATGGGCTGTCCCGCCAAGAAGATATGCAACGTGATGGCGGGTTCCGCGCTGCTTCAGAACGAGCCGCTGGTCGCGACCCTGCTGGATGCGGTGGTGAAAGCGGTGGAAGCGCCGGTGACGCTGAAGATACGCACGGGCTGGGACAGGAACAACAGGAATGCGGTGCGCATCGCAAAGATTGCCGAGTCGGCCGGCATACAGGCGCTCGCGATACACGGAAGGACAAGGGCATGCGCCTATACAGGCGATGCCGAATACGACACCATCGCCGCCGTGAAGGAGAGCGTGAGCATTCCCGTGATCGCCAATGGCGACATCACCACGCCCGAGAAGGCCCGCCATGTGCTCGAATACACCGGGGCCGATGCGGTGATGATAGGCCGCGCGGCCCAGGGACGCCCGTGGATTTTCCGCGAGATAGACCATTTCCTCAGGACGGGCGACAGGCTGCCCGAGCCGGATGTGACCGAAATCCACCGCGTGACCATCGCCCACGTGATGGAGCTTTACGATTTCTATGGCGAGCATACGGGCCTTCGCGTCGCGCGCAAACACATTTCCTGGTACACGAAGGGGCTTGCGGGTTCCGCAAACTTCAGGCACCAGATGAACAGGCTGGAAAGCGTGGATGAGCAGCTCGCGGCCGTGAACGATTTTTTTGTGGAGCAGGCGCAGCGCGGATCGCAGCTGCATTATCTTGAAGAGTTGGCGGCATGAGGGTGGGGAAATGAGCAACTGTACGGTAAGTGAAAACGAAATGGCGCTCTATGTGAGGCGCGCGCTGGGCGAATACTTCAACGACCTGGATGGAGAAGAGCCCTGCTGCAACCTGTACGACATGGTGATGAACTGCGTCGAGAAGCCCTTGGTCGAGACCGTGCTTGGCTGGGTGGGCGGAAACCAGTCCAGGGCTGCAGAGATGCTCGGCATCAACCGCAACACGCTGCGCAAGAAGATGCAGCTGCACGGCATCGAATAACCCTTTGAAACCGGATTCATCATGGCAAAAATCAGACAGGCATTGATCAGCGTTTCGGACAAGTCGGGCGTGCTCGAATTCGCGAGAGGTTTGAACGAACTCGGCGTCAAGCTGCTTTCCACCGGAGGGACAGCGAAGCTTCTGGCGGAAAACGGCATTCCGGTCACCGAAGTCGCGGACTACACGGGTTTTCCTGAAATGCTGGACGGGCGCGTGAAGACGCTGCAGCCCAAGGTGCATGCGGGCATACTCGCGCGCCGCGATCTGCCCGAGCATGTCGCCACCCTTGAAGAGCACGGCATTCCGACCATAGACCTCGTGGTGGTGAACCTCTATCCCTTCGCTGCGACCATCGCAAAGCCGGGCTGCACGCTTGAAGATGCGATCGAGAACATCGACATAGGCGGGCCGACCATGGTGCGCGCGGCAGCCAAGAATTACCAGCATGTGGCGATCGTGACCGATCCCATGGATTACAGCTCCGTTCTGTCCGAGATTGCCACCAACGGCGGCGCGGTATCGGACGCCACCTGCTTCGATCTCGCGAAGAAGGCCTTTTCCCACACGGCGGCCTATGATGCCGCGATCAGCAACTATCTGACCGCGGTGAACAGCGACGGCAGCGTGGGCGCCTTCCCCGAACAGATCAATTTCAATTTCGCGAAGGTGCAGGAGATGCGCTACGGCGAAAACCCGCACCAGAGCGCGGCATTCTACAGGGAGCTCGTCGCCGTTCCCGGCAGCATCGCGAACTACACGCAGCTTCAGGGCAAGGAGCTTTCCTACAACAACATAGGCGATGCGGATGCGACCTGGGAGCTCGTGAAGACCTTCGACCAGTGTGCCTGCGTGATCGTGAAGCACGCAAATCCCTGCGGCGTTGCGGTAGCTGACACGCCGCTTTCCGCATACCGGCTCGCGTTTGCGACTGACCCCACTTCCGCCTTTGGCGGCATCATCGCCTTCAACCGCACGGTCGATGCGGCGGCTGCAGAGGCGGTTTCCCAGCAGTTCGTCGAGGTCGTGATAGCACCCGAATACAGCGAAGAAGCGCTCGGGGTGTTTGCAGCCAAACCCAACGTCAGGGTGCTCACCGTTCCGCTTTCCAATGCGCACAACGTCTATGATCTGAAGCGCGTGGGAGGCGGGCTCCTGGTGCAGACGCCGGACATCCTGAACGTGCAGCCTGAACAGCTGCAGGTGGTGACGAAGGTGAAGCCGGACGCGGCCCAGCTCCAGGATCTGCTCTTCGCATGGCGGGTTGCGAAATACGTGAAATCCAACGCGATCGTCTTCTGCAAGAACGGGCAGACGCTGGGCGTGGGCGCGGGGCAGATGAGCCGTGTGGATTCCACGCGCATCGCCGCGATCAAGGCGAAGAATGCAGGGCTCGATCTTGCGGGTTCCGTTGTCGCATCCGATGCGTTCTTCCCTTTCAGGGACGGCGTGGATGTGCTGGCGGAGGCGGGCGCGAAGGCTGTGATCCAGCCGGGAGGCTCGATGCGCGACGCGGAAGTCATCGCGGCAGCGGACGAGCACGGCATCGCGATGGTCTATACAGGTTACAGGCATTTCAGGCACTAACCGGTTCTCGTTTAGGGTAAACAATATGAAGATTTTGGTGATCGGTTCGGGCGGGCGCGAACACGCGCTGGCCTGGCGCCTTGCGCAGGCGCCCAGGGTGCAGAAGGTCTATGTCGCGCCGGGCAATGCGGGAACGCAGCTTGAAAACGGTGTGGAGAACGTCCCGATCAGCTCGGTCGAAGACCTGCTTTCGTTCGCGCAGAAGGAAAGCATCCATCTCACCGTGGTGGGCCCAGAGGCGCCCCTGGCCATGGGGGTGGTGGATGCATTCCGCCGCGCCGGCCTCAGGATATTCGGCCCGACGAAGGCGGCGGCTCAGCTCGAATCCTCCAAGGATTTCGCGAAGGCCTTCATGGTGCGCCACGGAATTCCGACGGCCGCCTATGAGACCTTCAGCGACGCGGCTCTTGCCCATGCATATGTGGAAAAGCACGGTGCCCCCATCGTGATCAAGGCGGATGGCCTTGCCGCAGGCAAGGGCGTGGTGGTCGCGATGACGCTTGCCGAGGCGAATGATGCGATAGACATGATGCTGTCGGACAACAGGCTGGGGGATGCCGGTGCGCGCGTGGTGATCGAGGAGTTCCTGCAGGGCGAGGAGGCGAGCTTCATCGTGATGGTGGACGGGAAGAACGTGCTTCCGCTTGCGACCAGTCAGGACCACAAGCGGCTGCTTGACGAAGACCAGGGCCCGAATACCGGCGGCATGGGCGCATATTCCCCCGCTCCCGTGGTCACCCCGGAAGTTTATGCGCGCGCGCTGCGCGAAGTGATTATGCCCGTCGTGCACGGAATGGAGAAGGAAGGCCATGCCTATACCGGTTTCCTCTATGCGGGGCTGATGATTTCCCCTGAAGGCGCGATCAAGGTGCTGGAATTCAACTGCCGCATGGGAGACCCGGAGACACAGCCCATCATGATGAGGCTGAAGTCGGATCTTCTGAATCTGCTTGACCATGCGGTGGACGGAAGGCTGGACAGCGTCGAAGTCGAATGGGACAGGCGGTGCGCGCTGGGGGTGGTGATGGCAGCGCACAACTATCCCGATGTTCCGAGGACGGGCGACGAGATTTCCGGGCTGCCCGCAAAGGCCGAGGAGGATGCGCATGTGTTTCATGCCGGGACGACGCTCAAGGATGGAAAGGTGGTCACGAGCGGAGGCAGGGTGCTCTGCGTGACGGCCCTGGGCGAGAGCGTGCGCATGGCGCAGAGGCGCGCCTACCAGATCGCCGAAGGGATACACTTCGAAGGCTCCCAGATGCGCAGCGACATCGGCTTTCGCGCGATCAGGCACGCCAAATGATGAAGCACCGCAGCATCGCAGCCTATCTTGCAAGGGGCGGGGTGATTGCCTATCCCACTGAGTCATGCTACGGGCTGGGCTGCGATCCCGCAAACCGCAACGCGGTTTTAAGCATCCTGAAGCTGAAGGGCAGGCCGCAGCACAAGGGCCTGATCCTGATCGCATCGGAGTATGCGCAGGTCGCGAGATATCTTTCCCCTCTTTCGGCAGAAGAGCAGAAGAAGCTCAGCGATGCGGGAAGGAATGCGATCACCTACCTGATGCCTGTGAAGCCATCGACGCCGAGATGGCTCAGGGGAAAACACGACACGCTTGCGGTGCGCATGACCGCGCATCCATTTGCAAGGGGACTCTGCAAGGGGGTGGGAAGCGCGCTGGTATCGACAAGTGCCAATAAAAGCGGGATGCGCTCCATAAAGACCTACAAGGAGTGCCAGCGCCTGTTCGGAAGCCAGGTATGGGTGCTGCCGGGAATCGTCGGAAAACGCAAGAGGCCCTCCACGATCCTGAACTGGGCGGATGGTAGAATCCTGCGCGGCTGACTTTGTGAGAGGAGAGAACATGAGTGTGAACAGCGCATCCGTCAAGGAATATCTGCTCGAACTGCAGGAGCTGATCGTCGAACGCCTGGAGCAGGTGGACGGCAAGACCTTCATCCGCGACAAGTGGGTGCGCTCCACCGGAAGCGGCGGCATAGGCAAGGGGGAGGGCATCAGCTGCATCCTCGAGGAGGGCAATGTGCTCGAAAGAGGCGGCGTTGCATTCTCCCATGTTCAGGGTGACAGGATGCCGGCTTCCGCAACGGCGCACCGTCCCGAGCTTGCTGGATGCAGCTGGGAGGCGATGGGCGTGTCGCTGGTGATGCACCCCAGAAATCCCTACGCGCCCACCACGCATGCGAACGTCCGCATGTTCATGGCGCACCGGCCGGATGGAGAGAAGGTGTTCTGGTTCGGCGGCGGCATGGATCTCACGCCCTATTACGGCTTCAAGGAGGATGCGGAGCACTTTCACCAGATCTGCAAAAATTCCCTTTCTCCCTTCGGCGATGACCTTTATCCGAAGTACAAGCAGTGGTGCGACGAGTATTTCTTCCTGAAACACAGGAACGAACCACGCGGCATCGGCGGCATCTTCTTCGACGACCTGAGCCAGCCCGATTTCGAGACTGCATTCGCGATCCAGCAGAGCGTGGGCGACCACTTCCTTTCGGCATACATACCGATACTCGAAAAACGCATGAACACGCCTTATGGCGAGCGCGAGCGCGACTTCCAGCTATACCGGCGGGGGCGCTATGTCGAGTTCAACCTGGTTATCGATCGCGGCACCATCTTCGGCCTGCAGTCAAACGGCAGGACCGAATCGATACTGCTTTCCATGCCGCCCCTGGTCAGGTGGCGCTACGACTGGCACCCCGAGCCCGGCACGCCAGAGGCAGAGCTTTACGATGTATTCCTAAAACCCAGAGACTGGGTGTAGCAGCGCATCAATCAACGCGAGCTGCTATTCCTTCTGGCGGTTGAACCCGACGAGCACGGCGTATGCGCCGGGAGCCTGATCGGGTTTCATGCCGTATTGACGAGCGTTTGTCTGAGCCGCGATCCTCCAGCCCAGCCCCCATTGCCTGATGAGGACAGAGGGGCGCTGAAACGAAAACAGGTTGTGCTTGAAAGTCATGATTGCATCTCCTTTGTTACGACGGATGGCTTTAGGCATCCGCCACTGCACCGGGCAATGGGGCATCGACTGGCGGACAAATTGTTGAGCCAGAGGACGGCCCGTCTTCGTGCATCTTGTTTCGCGCGAACGAAAAGCGATGCCCGTTGAACCGGCAAAAGAGAAGGTGATCAAGTAGACGCCGAGTGGCGTTGAAGCTGATGAAACTGGTCCTGCTTGACGCACCGTCCCGCTATTTTCGCGGGACGGCGGTTGGAGAATGGACTCGCACCGGTATCCCGCTAATTGCTGCAAGGTTTACTATGCGAACTGTCCATGGGTTTTCCCCGGTTGTTGAGATGGCGCGCATTCTGAACTTGTAGAAAAGCGAAGTCAATGCTTTTTAAATTCGGACCCGGTCAGGAGAAACGGCTCGCTCGTGAGAATGCGTTCCATAACGCGATGACAGGAACGCCGGGGTGATGGGGGTCGAAGGAAAGAATGCTGAGCGATGCCGTGCCGAGCGAGAAGTGCCTTGCCTCGGCCATTGCCAGACCTATCCAGCGCACTGCGATGGCGCTGCCGATCTGGCCATGCGTAAAGAGCGCGACGTTTCCCTCCATTGCCTTCAGCCGTCCGATCAGCCGGTCCGCGCGGACGGAAACCTGTTCCGGCATTTCGCCGCCGGGACAACCGTCGCGGTAAACGTTCCAGTCGGGAAACTGCCTGCGGATTTCCGCTGAACGTTGCCCTTCGTAATCGCCGTAATCCCATTCGGCAAGATCGGAAGCGATCTCGGGATCCTTCCCCAGGCCGGCCAGTCTGCATGTTTGCAGCGCGCGCCCGAGCGGGCTGCTCAGCACATGCTTGAACTGTATCTTCTGAAGGTGTGCGGCCAGTGCACGCGCCTCGTCCTCACCCTGCAGCGTCAACGGAATGTCGGTGCGGCCGGTGTGCCGGCCGGAGGCCGACCATTCGGTTTCTCCATGCCTGACCAGGAAAAGGCGCAGCGTTGCATCCATGTCATGTTCTGCCGCCGGTGTTTTCATTGCAGCTTCACCCGACAAATCGAAGTCCCTCATCGCACAAACGCCTTGCGCCCCGCATAGAGTGCAGAGTCGCCCAGATATTCCTCGATGCGCATCAGCTGGTTGTATTTCTCCACGCGCTCGCCGCGGCACGGAGCCCCGGTCTTGAGGTGTCCTGTACGCAATGCCACGGTGAAGTCGGCGATGAAGCTGTCCACGGTTTCGCCGCTGCGGTGCGACACCATCGCGCCCCAGTTGACGCCGTAAGCCAGTTGTACCGCCGCGATGGTCTCGGTCAGCGAGCCGATCTGGTTGAGCTTGATCAGCACCGCGTTGGCGATGTTTTCATCTATGCCGCGCCGGATGCGCTCCACGTTGGTGACGAAGATGTCGTCTCCAACCAGCTCGATCCTGTCGCCCAGTTCGCGGTTCAGAATTTTCCAGCCTTCCCAGTCGTCTTCTGAGAGGCCATCCTCAAGCACCGCGATGGGATACTTCTTCACCCATTCGGCATACATCGCCACCATTTCGGAGGCATCCACCTTGCGATTCTCGGTGCGCAGGTGATAGAGGCCTTCCTCGTAGAATCCGCTTGAGGCGGGATCTATGGCGATGACGACGTCTTCAGCGGGGCGGTAGCCCGCGCCCTCGATGGCCTTGAGGATCAGCTCCAGGGCTTCCGCATTGCGCTTTAATGCCGGCGCAAACCCGCCCTCATCGCCCACGCCGGTGGAATAGCCGGCATCTTTGAGCACGGTCTTCAGCGTGTGATAGATCTCGCTTCCCCAGCGCAAGGCTTCGGCAAAATTCGGTGCGCCCACGGGGGCGATCATGAATTCCTGCAGGTCGGTACCCTGCCAGTTGGCGTGCACGCCGCCATTCAGGATGTTGAACATCGGCACCGGGAGAAGGTTTGCTGCGGCACCGCCAAGGTAGCGGAACAGCGGCAGGTTGCTGGACGCTGCCGCCGCGCGCGCGTTGGCCATGCTCACGCCGAGAATCGCGTTGGCGCCGAACTTCTCCTTGTGTCTCGTGCCGTCGAGTTCGATCATGGTGCGGTCGATCGCGCCCTGATCGAGCGCGTCCATGCCGGTGAGCGCCGAAGCAATTTCATTGTTGACGTGGCTGACTGCCTTTTTCACGCCCTTGCCGCCGTAGCGTCCTTGCTCGCCATCGCGCAGTTCCAGCGCTTCATGTATGCCGGTGGATGCGCCGGAAGGCACTGCGGCGCGGCCGAAGGATCCATCTTCGAGCGTGACTTCGACTTCAACCGTGGGGTTGCCCCTGGAATCGAGGATTTCGCGGGCGTGGATGTTTCTGATGCGTGTCTGCATGGGTTCTCCTGAAGGATAAAGATGTCGAAAATCCGGACTGGCCTTGTCCTGTGACTGCCATCCGGCAGCCGGGTTCAGGCGTCTTTCAGAAAACGGCGGACCACCATTCTCGTCATCAGCACCACCAGCAGCGCAGTCAGCCAGCCCGCCAGCACGTCGGCAGGGAAATGCGCGCCGACGCTGATGCGCGAAATGCCTACCCACAGGACAAATGCGATGAGAGCGGCCCTGCCGGCCCTGCCCGCAACCGGCCAGAAACTCGCGCCGACCAGCATGGAAAAGGAAGTGTGTCCGCTCGGAAGGCTGTGATGGAATTCCGGCGCACCGATGATGTGCAGGTTTCCCTGGCCCAGCGCGAGAGGCGGGCGCGGAAAATCAAGCAGGGGTTTGATCCACATGAGGAAGGCGCCGTCTGCGACATAGGCCAGACTGAAAACCGCAAGCGCACTTAGCCATAACATCCCCAGTTGCTGTCCGAGGAGGCGGTCATGCCGCAGGGCGCGCCCGACGACAATGAGGGCGGAGAAGAATGCTGCGGCGAGGTAGTATGGAAACAGGGCATGGCTGCCGATCCTAGTGCCGGTCAGCATGAAAGGATCGAGATAATCTCCCCGGATGTTGTTGATGGCATGGAACAGCCAGACGTTGGCTCCACCCCAGTCGTAGGCAATTTCCTTAAGCATTTAAACCCTTTCAAATTTCCAAAAAATTCCGTATCCGCCCGATCAATTTTCTTCTGCGGCATCGCCTGCAAAGATCTTCCTGTACAAGTCCTCGCCGTAACTGGTCGCCAGAGGCTCGCCTTCCACCAGCCTGAAGGTCCTGCTTCCATCGGTTTCCCTTCCGGCGTGCAGGAACATGGTATCGGCCGATCTGCGGTCGAGAAAGCTGCGCGCGAAGTCATACATGTGCGTTACGAAGAACACACGGATGCGCTTTTCAAGCAGGGCATGCACGATCTGGCGGGCGATCTCCGAGCCTTCCCGCTCGTTGGTCACGGCAAAGGATTCGTTGAACAGCAGCAGCGAATCGGCCTGCAGATGATCCGCGATATCGCTCATCCGGGCCAGCTCTTCGTCGAGCTTGCCGCTCTCCAGGGTCTTGTCCTCCTCGCGCTTGTAGTGGGTGAAGAGCCCGTTGCACAACCCGGCCGTGAAGGATTGTGCGCCCACGAACATGCCGCACTGCATCATCAGCTGTGCTAAGCCGATGCTGCGCAGAAAGCTCGATTTCCCGCCCTGGTTCGCGCCCGTGACTATCACCAGGCTTTTTCCTTCGCAGTCAGCATCGTTGCCGACGACAGGCTGCGCCGTGTTGAGCACAAGGCTGACATCATACAGGTTATGCATCGAAAGCCTGCGATCGCTGGCGGGAAGGGGGACGGGAAATGCAACGGGCTGCCCCCTCGAGGCAAGCTGATCGTGCAAATTCAGACAGGCGACATAGAAAGCCAGCTCGATGCGCAGCATCTCGAAAAAGCCCTGTATATGCTCGGCAGACTGGGCAACCGCGTTGGCAACCAGATTGATCCCCCGCTCGCGCAGCCTGGCTAATGCCTCCGCGCCGGCACTGTCGCGTTCATCGATCTGGAAGGTATAGGCATCCGGCTTTCTCGAAAAAAACTGTTCAAGGAGGCTCCTGTCATCGCGATTGGCCTTGCGCAGCACATAGTTGTCTCCCGAGTTTCCGGGACCCAGTCCGGCGCTCATCAGAAGACCCCTGGTGAACCTGAGCTCCTTGAGATGCGCCTGTATGCTTTCAAGGTAATCGTCGTCGAGTTCTCTTTCCAGCATCGCAAACAGGACCGTGAATCCTTCCGATCTGAATCTGCCCTTTTGTGCTGCGGCTATGTCCTTGAGCATTTTCAGATAGCCCGCATGCATCTCCAGCAAGCCGACCGAGCTGCTGAGTATGCCTGCCGGATGCGTGCTGAGAAAACCCCAGAACTGCTTTTTCCTGCTTTCGATTGCCTCAAAGGTGATCCTGTATAGCTCCCTTGTCACAGCGGGATTCATCAGGCAGTCCTTGAGGATTTCCTGACGGTACAGTATCGTCCCGATATCGTTCCCGGATCCGGAGAGCATGACTTCATGTGCCACATCATGGAGGAATCTGTCTTCACCGGCCATGGCTTGCAGCAATGTGCCGAGTTCCAGATCCTGCATCAGTGCGGCCTCGTTCCACGGCAGGGCCTGTTTCGGGTCGAAATCCCTGTCCCGGTGCAGGAGCTGGGCCCTCATGCCGCTATTCTTTCCAGCAGCGCGCTGCGGGTCACCCGGTATTTCTCGGCGATCGCGAGCGCATATGACAGCCCATCGGCCGGCCTGCGCTCGACCCTGAACGTTCGAACCGCAGGATTGGTCGGATCGACCGTGCTGACCAGGCTTACCGTCTTTTCGTCGAATGCCGACAATTCATCGAGAAAGGTGACGCACACGCACAGCAGATCAAGCCTGGAAATTTTCGCCATGATCTTTCTTCCGAGATCGACAGCATCCCTGAGCGTGGTCGACGTGAATATCTCGTTCATGATGATGATGCTGTCCGGCGTGGCCAGATCCAGTATCTGCTTGATGCGGATTAGATCGTCCTGCAGCTTGCCGCGGAGATTCCGGATGTCCTCTTCCCGCTCGAAGTGGCAGAACAGGCGATCGAACAGGAAAAGCCGTGCCTGCGTGCCCGGTACCGGACAACCCAGGCTGGCGAGGTAGTGCAACTGTCCGAACATGCGGGCGAAGGTCGTCTTGCCGCCCTGGTTCGCACCCGAAACGACGAAGATGCGTTCGGCACCTTTCAGGAAGAAATCGTTGCGCACGATCTTTGCCTTTTCGTCGGTCAGCTTGTGGGCCAGCGCGAGATCGAAGGCCCCGCGGCAGTCGACTTCCTTGCTTTTGTCCGAAATAACGGGATAACAAAAGGCAAGGCCTTCCTGCTTCAATCTTCCCGCAAAGGACAGGTAGGCAACGTAGAACTGGATCTCGCGGTCGAAAGTCGTTACCGTGCGCTCCATGAAGTCGAGGTGTTCGGTGCAGAATTTGTCGAGCGCCTGAAAGGTTCCGGGATTCAGTTTTGCCACTCTGCTCAGAATTTCTGCATCGACATGGTTCATCGACCATCCCTGGAATTTGATCCTGTAATCCTGAGCGGCGTCGCGCTTGAATTTTTCGAAGATCGCTTCGACGGCCGCGCTGTAATCCGCCTCTGCATCGTAATGGCGAACGGTGACGCTGCTGCCATTGATCAGCAGGCAATAGCGGATGGCGGAAAGTTCGGATTTCAGGTTTTGCGCTTGTGACTCCAGATTGCGGAATGAGTCTGAGGCCGCATATTCGACGAGGTGGTCGCGGAAGGCGCGCAGTCCCCGTGATTCGGGGTTTTCCCTGCCAAGGTTCTGCGCCAGTCCGGCAATGCCTGTGCAATAGCATTCGGCTGCTGACAGGAACCAGCGATTCTTCGCATGCCGGTAGCCTGACTTGTTCGACTGCTCCAGGTGCTCGCGCACGGTGCGCATCTGCTGTGTAAACGATCTGATCGCTTGCATCAGATGATCGTTTTCGAGGGCGCGCATGACTTCCTGACGGTAGGCGATCGTGCCGGGATCATGTACTGGGAGATGAAAGAACGGGGCAAGATCGTATTCCTTCCAGTCCGCCGTGATCGCATCGACGATCCGGTCCAGATTCAGGTCATGGAAGAAGTCCGGAACAGCGGAGCTTGCCTGCACAGCAGGAAGATCTGGCCGTTCGTAGAGGATGCTGTAAAACGTCACAGGCAACAATCCTTGCTCGCCATTTGAACGACAGGATAGTCATTCACCTTTTGCATGTGCATCCCTGGATTCCTGGCCGATGTTTTCATGAGCGCTCCTCAAACAATATGCAAAAAATATCCCAGGGCCGCCAGGAAACCGCCAGCGACCATGAGTGCCACGCTCCAGCATGTCCTGCAACTGGAGGTGGTAAATCCGATGCCGGCGCCCAGTCCGCCAAGACAGCCCGCGGTCACTGCCGCAGCGGGCCAGCCCTTGCCGGGAATGCAGCTGGCTATTGCCAGCGGTACCATGGCGCCGCCGAACGAACAGAGCCCCGAGATCAATGCGTAAACCGATGACTCGAGCCATGCCTGCCTTCCCAGCGAACTTTCGTTCAGCCGGTGGCGCTGGGTCATATTGAGCTGGTGCGCCATGCGCAGCAATTCCTGTCTCTGGCGCGCATATTCTGCTGTGAAAAAAACCACGATGGTGGGAAATCCTGCGGCAAGACCGATGCGCAATGCAAGGCCACCCGTGATGCTCTCCCCGGGGCGCAGCATTTTCCCGGTCACCAGGGTAAGTGCGGTCAACATGCCTTCGACTGTCCCGGTAATCAGGAAGAACTGCAGTTCGCGCCGGGTTGGTTGCTTCAATTTCACGTCCGGCTCCGCTTGATCTCTTCGATGATGCGGCTGCCGGCGACCAGCTGATCGATGCTGTGTACGGCTGCTCCGGTGTGTTCTATGGTCTGCAGCAGCTCGCTATAGGAAATGCGCTCGCCTTCGATGGTGACGTTGAAGCCGACGGTCTCGATATCGATTTCCGTTACCGTTATGTTCACCGCCTCGACACCGGCAACATCGTGAATTGCTTCAGCCAGCTCTATCACGCTCGGTTTGGCGACCGCCTTGTCGATGTCCAGCACCAGTCTGCGTATGTTCATGCCAGCCATCCTCTAGTTTCCATACATGTAATCGCGGGTCAGGGGCAGTGCGCAAGAGCCGGACCTGAGTGCTACCACCTGATGGAGGGCAATCCAGTTCTGGGCAAAACCGTAGGCGCAACCGGCCAGATACATCCGCCAGATGCGCCAGCGCTTTTCTCCTGCAATATTTAACAGCTTCTCGCCTGCCGCCTCGTAACGCTCCACCCAATGGTTGAGTGTCATCGCGTAATGGCGTCGCAGGTTTTCCACGTCCACGGCTTCCAGCCCGGCAGCGCTCATCTCCTGAAGGACCAGACCGATGTGGGGAAGTTCGCCGTGGGGAAACACATAGCGCTCGATGAAATCGCCGCCGCCGAAAGGCGATTCGGCAGAGGAAGGATCGCTCGAGGTGATGCCGTGATTCATCGCAACGCCATCGTCGGCAAGCAAGTCATGAACCTTCTCGAAGTAGCCGCGCAGGTTCTTGAGCCCCACGTGTTCGAACATGCCCACGCTGGTGATGCGATCGAACTTGCCCGAGACGTCCCGGTAATCCTCGATGCGCACTTCGCAGCGGTCTGCAAGGCCGGCTGCCGCGATGCGCTCCTGCGCCAGTTCGTACTGGTTGCGCGACAGCGTGATGCCCAGCACCTTTGCGCCGTACTTTTCAGCAGCCCGCATCACCAGTGCTCCCCAGCCGCAGCCGATGTCGAGCAGACGGTCGCCGGGCTTGATGCGCAGCTTGGTCAGGATGTGGTCTATCTTCTGTATCTGCGCAGTCTCAAGCGTATCCTCTGGCGAGCGGAAATAGCCGCAGGAATACACCATGCTCCGGTCCAGCCACAGCGAGTAAAACTCGTTGGACACGTCGTAGTGGTAGGCGATCGCCTCCGCATCGACCTTGCGCGTATGACGTATCATGCGCGGGCCGCGGCGCTGGAGGCCTGTGGCCTTTGATGCGAGCCTCGCGGCCACTTCGATGATATCTGTCAGCTCGCCATTTACCTCGATTTCTCCTTCCACATAGGCGCGGCCCAGGCTGTCCAGCGTCGGCGGAAGGAAATGCCTGACCGCTCTGGCGTTTGGAATGGATATCGTCACGCATGATTGCTGTCCGAAATCGAATGCCGCGCCGTTCCAGAGATTCAGGCTCAGTGGAATGTCGTGATCGCGCATCCGATCCATGAATTGGTCAAATCTTCTTTCCCAGAACATCCCGATTCCTTTCATAAAGTTGTTAGACAAAGTACCCATATTTGATCGCAAGCCTGCCGATGCACCACCTGCCTCAAACCCTTAGCGTGGCGACAAGCCGGAGCGGATTGAGCAACAGATCCAGCGCCGTAACGATGTCGGGTGCCGCCATGCTTGCCGCCAGCATGGACTCCACTGAACTTCCCTCGCACTGCATCACGACGATGCCTAGAGCCGCCGCTGCCAGCATCAGGCGATCGTTGCGGCCATTTCCGATGCAGACGCAGCGTGTTGCGCCCAGCCTCTCTACATACCGTAGCTTGGCTACATCCTGAGCTTCCCCATGCAGGACGGCGAGTTCGCAAGGCAAGCCGGCAAGCGCCTCCCTGGCATGACCAAAGGTATCCGCCGTCACCACATGCAGATCGAGCAATTCTGCAAGGCGCCAGATCGCATCAGCCACGCCTGGAATGAGCGCGCCATCGCAGGCCAGGGTGCCGTTGAAATCCGCAACCAGGTGATCGAGCCTCAGAATGTCTCCGCCGGGAATGGCGATTTCAAGCATCAAATTCTCCTTTCCGTTGGGATGAATCGAGCATCCTGGCCGCACTCTCCCTGACTGCATGGGCCGGGTGCCGGGCTTGCAGGGTGCTCAGCGCAGTTTTGCGAATTGTTTCATCCTTCATCCGGTCGAGGCTTCTGAGGATTTCCAGGTTCTGCACCACATCGATGGGATGGCGCAAAGCGCAGGCCACCAGCGCATCCGCGGTTTCCGGCTCGGCCCGCCAGCCCAGAGCGATGATCGATCGCATCCGTATGTCTGCCAGGGGATGCAAAAGCGCATGCACGAGCTTTTCCTGGTAATGCCGTCCGCTGAGTTCCGCCATGCTGGCGCCACAGACAGGACAGGCATCGGCTTCCTGGGAAAGCGGCATGAAGCAGGAAAGGCAGAATCCGGGATGCTCATTCATGCTGCACCTGTCAATGACTGAAGCCTGTCTGCGAGGCTGGACAGGCGCATCAGCTGATCTGCATTTTCCCGCGCGCGCGCTTCGGCTTGTTCTGGGCTTTCGGCGGCTTTCAGGCTCTTTTCCAGCGCCTTCTCTATCCCTTCGAGCGTGGTGTCGATGCGCTCCAGCATGGCGCTCCTGAAGGCGCGCATGTTCTGGTCAAGCCGCTGGGAGAAGTCGAAGCGCACACGTCCTGCCTGGGTGTCGGCGATTTCGCGGCTATAGTCCAGCGCCGACTTCAGGATCAGCGGGTCTCCGATGAATTTGGGCATGGCATGCAGCAGCGAAGTGGCGAGGGTCGTGAGGCTGGCCGGCGTATCCCAGAATTTGTAATTGAAACTGGTTTCTGCCTTCCATACCGATTCTGCGGCAACGGATTCGAAAGGAATGGAAAAGAGTTCCGATGAAAATCGGTACAGTTCGTCCTCCGTGGCATCGATTTTTCTGCTGAAGCGTTCACACAGGGCGCGGAATGCGGCATCCAGTTTTTCATCCTCGTTCCGGCGAAAACTGTCCCAGGCGCTGCGCACTTCGTCCACTGCAAGGTGCTGCAGGCTCTCGTGCAGTTTGCCCGAAGGCAGATGACGCACAGTGTTGAAATGGTTCTGCAGTTTTTTTTCGGTTTCATGGATCAGGGCTTCCTTGAAGGCCTCCACGTCTGCCGTTACTTCATGGTTGGACAGGCGTTTGACATCCGCCTCCAGCAGGATGGAGAAATCGTGCTTCTCCTGTTCCACCTCGCCGCGTTTCTTTTCCAGTGCTTCCACCTTGCGGCGCAGTTCTTGCTGCGGCATGGAAAGCGCGGAACCTGCCAGTTCGGTATTGAACCGCACTTGTGCGACCAGCCTGGAAAGCGCCTTGGCGAGCGAGGCCACAAGCGCATTGCCTTTGTCCTCCATCAGGAATTTTTCCAGCGCCAGGATGAAGAAGGGAAGGCGGCTTTTTTCCAACCCTTCCGGCGAGCCCGTCTTGAAGCTTTCCAGCGCCAGCCTTGCCGATACCGGATATACGGGCACCGCGGCACCCATGGCCTTTTCCAGAACGGAGGAGACGAACGCCGACGATTCTTCCAGTTCCTCATCGGACAGCAGGTCTGCCTTGTTGAGCAGGAAGAATGTCCGTCCTGCATGTTTCCGTACTTCCTCCAGGAAATCGAATTCCGCCTGACCCATGGGCTGATCCGCTGACAGCATGAAAAGCACCGCATCGGCCCTGGAGAGAAAACGGCGGGTGACATCCGTGTTGTGCAGGTAGACCGAACCGATGCCGGGAGTGTCGATCAGGCGCACGCCGTTCTTCAGCCAGGGCGAAGGCCATCTGATGTGGACCTCGCGGACTTTTCTGGCGTTGGCAGGGTTGCCCTTCTCGGTGACATAGTCCGAAAGCGCTGCCAGCGGCACCTGTTGTTCCGACCCCTCCAGAAACTCGACCCGCATCGCAGGGATGTCTCCATATTCGAGGATGGTCGCGATGGCGGTCAGGGGCACTACGCCGACGGGCAGCAGATCCGCGTTGATCAGCGCGTTGATCAGACTGCTCTTGCCGCGCTTGAATTCGCCGACCACGACCAGGTTGAACACGCTGGAGTCGGCCCTGTCCCTGATGGCCTGCAGTGCGGCCGATGGAATGCCGGGTAGCGTCGCGGCATCCGACAGGCACTGGCGGAGTATGTGCCGATTTTCCTCGGAGCTGTTCCCGACATCAGCTGCTGTCGTGGCGTCTTGCGCCATGTCAGGCGCATCCTGATCCATGGCCAGCCTTTCAAACATGCAGAGCTCCAGAGCAGGTCCGGCTGACAGGCGTGACATTCCCGTTCAGGGTTGCCAGCCCTTGCAGGGCGAGATGAGTCAACTCGATGCCAGGCAGGGAATCGGGGGCGCGGGCAAAGCCGCCATTGCCCGTCTGACATGCCAGAATGAAGGCTGCCGCATCGGCAGGGTAGGCTATCTGCAGGTTCAGCAAACGGCAGCATTCGATTCCGGCACAGATGGTCTCCAGGTTGAACGCAAGGGAATTTTCCGTGAACCGGAATGCGTACCCGGGGCCGCCAAGGCTGGTCACGAATCTTCCTGTATCCGCGCTGGCTTTTCCCCCGCAAAGCGCAAGGATGGCTGCTGCGAGGTTGGTTTCAATGATGTTGGGTGGAGTGCCAAAGCCGCCCTCCGGATGTTCCAGTGCAAGCATGGCGCTGACGACTTGTTGCGCAGAAAATCCCGTGCCGCAATGAACCTTGAGGCGCAGGATGAACAGCAGCCTTTCCAGCTTTCCGGAAAGATCGGCATGAGTGAAAAGACCTTCCGTATCCAGCTGCAATGCATGGATGTTTTCAATCATGGCTGCGCGGTCAGGGTCAGCCATGCCGAGCGCATCCAGGGTGAAGGTCCGGTAGTAAAGGGCGTAGGGCTGTTTGCCGGGAGGTTGCATGCACACGAAGTCCGCGATGGCATCCCTGTTTGGCGGCTCCTCGCCCAGCAGCCTCAATGCTGCAACCGCATGCCAGGTGTCCGACAGATTGGGTTCGTCCAGATATGCCGTGCGGTAGAAGCAGAAGCCTCCCATGGGAGACTGGCGTTCGAGCAGGTAGCTGCGGACCCGCTGGCAGGAAGCGGCTGACAATGGATCGCCCTTGGGGCGCGCATCACCGGCGTTCATCGCGACAAGCCCGGAGGAGACCAGAACAGGGCTGCTGCCAGTATCAGGACAAGCAGGATGCCGATGTATGCCAGATAGGCATTCATCAGCCCGTTTTGCAGGAAGCGAAGCCGTGCGCTAAGCCACTGTATGGTTTTCACGGCAGGCTGGAACACCAGAGAACCAAAGACCGGCGCCTGCGAATAATCGAAATGCAACTCCCGAAGGAAATAGGGCTTGCCCTCGAATTGCCGGGCAACGGTATTGGTCGGCCGGTAAATGAAGCTGTAGAACACGCGCAGCGCGTTGGAAAAAGCCAGGGCGGTGGTCGCGCCGGCATGGGCGGCATAGTCTTCCCCGCCGCACCAGATCGGCGCTCGGCGAACCGCAAATCGCCTCGTGATCCTGACCAGCAGCACAGGCACCAGCGCCAGAAGCGGCAGCGCAATGACGAGTCTGGCTGGCGAGATGAAGGCGAATCCTGCAGAAAGCGGCACCAGCAGCCAGTCATGTACCATGGTGGCAGGGGCTGACGGGGCGATCCATGACGCTGCCTGCATCTGCGGCAGCCAGCCTATCATGCTCACCGCCAGCAACGGCACCGCAAGCCCAGTGATCAGCACTGCGCTGCGCGACAGTGCGGTGAGCTGCTCCAGATGCTTGCGGTGATGCGCCCCCTGCGGTTCGTTCTGGCCCAGCAGTCCGACCCCGAACAGCTTGACCATGGTTGCCAGCGCGATCGCTGCGGTGAGCGCCAGGCCTGCCCCGGAGAGCGCCAGCGCGATGCGTGATGCGTCCCCGGCAAGCTTGAAATCGTGGAACAGGCTCTGGAATACATACCACTCGCTGACGAAACCTGCAGTGGGAGGCAATGCGGCCAGGCTCATCGCGCCGAGTACGGCACCGAGCCCGAGCGTCGCCGGGGCGTGGCGCAACAGCGCACCCTGGCGCAGCTGATGATTGCCCTGCAGATTGGCCGCGGCATCGGCGGCGAAGAACAGGGTGCCCTTGGCCAGGCTGTGGCCCATCAGGTGCAGCATGCCAGAAATCCAGGCCAGTGCGGCCAGCCCTTCCTGGCCACCGGCGCGGAACACCAGCGCTGCACCCAGCGCGGTGACCGCGACTGCCGCATTCTCGGCTGAGGAAAACGCCAGAAGTTTGCGCCAGTCGTCCTGCTGGAAGGCATACAGGATGGCGAGTATCGCCGTGAACGTGCCCAGCGCCACCACGACGATGCCAAACTGCGCAAGCCACGATGGTGTGCCCAGCCATTGCAGCAGGGCACGGCCCAGCGCGAAGTAGGCCGCATTCATCACCACACCCGACAGGATGGCGCCGGATGCGCCGCTGCCGCTGCTGTAGGCGCCGGGATACCATTCATAGAACGGCAGGAGTCCCAGTTTCGCGCCAAACCCGATGATCCAAAGCACGCCGAGGAAGAAAGCAGCCGCCGTCCCATGGCTTCCCCATTGCGCGGCATAGCCGGAGAACTGCAGGCCTGGCCCCAGCATCAGCACGGCAAGCAGCAATGCCACGCCGCCGACTTCGAGCAATGCGAGCATGAAGAGGTTGTCCGTCCCGGCCTGGGTATTGCGGCGCTCTGCGAGCAGCATGATGGCGCCGCCGAAGCCCATCAGCTCCCAGGCAATCAGGAAACTTGCGCCATCCTGCAGGGCGTATACGCCGAGCGCCCCGAGCAGCGACAGCGCGGCGCCCGTCGCCCAGCCGCGCACCCGCCTGTCCGGCAGCACGGCAAAGAAGGCAGGCAGCAGTGCGGGCAGCATCAGCCACAAGGCGGCGGCATCGGGATGGAACACCACTGGCCAGTCGCCCATGGTGAATATCGTGGCGGCGGAAGTGCCTGCCGGCAGACCCCACACCGCGCCAAAAGCCGCAGCTGTGCAGCCCGCACCCAGCAATGCGCGCGCAAGCTGCGGCACTGCAATGACATCGGCCGCCAGCGCGGCGAGCCAGCAGAGTGCCGCGATGCCGAATGCGTAAAGACAGATGGCTTCAGGACCCATGACGGCCTCCATGCACGATTTGCGGGCGGCGGCCCAGCAGCATCAGCAGGGCCTCGATGATGGCCGCAGGATTGGGCGGGCAGCCCGGAAGCCAGACATCGACCGGCAGCAGGCCTTCGAGTCCGTCGTGGCAGGCATAGCCGCCGCCATTGGTGCCGCCGCCGGTGGCGCAGGTGCCGAGCGCCATCACCCAGCGAGGCTGCGGCATCGCCTCCCAGGTGCGCAGCAGCGGTTCACGCATCGCCGCGGTGACCGGGCCGGTCACGAGCAAGAGATCGGCGAAGCGCGGTGATGGCGTGAAGAATATGCCCAGCCGGTGCAGGTTGTAGAAGGGATTGAGCAGGGCCTGGAGTTCGCTCTCGCAGCCATTGCAGGAACCGGCATCGACATGGCGGATATGCAGGCTGCGGCCGAAAGCGGCCAGTTCCGCGGTGAGCGCCGTTTCGAGTTCGCGCGTCGCGCCGTTGGTTTGAAGATCGGCCCGGTCGCGCACGCCGAGAGCCCAGTCATGGCTGAGGCTGAAAGCGCCGGAAGGACAGACTTCGGTGCACAGCTGGCAACCCACGCAGCGCGCATAATCGAGCGCCGCCGGCTGCCCTGGAGGCACGGTGATGGCATCGGCCGGGCAGGCTGCAGCGCAGTCGCTGCAGCGGTCCTGCGCTGCAGTGCATTTCGCGGCGTCGAGACGCGGCAGGCCGAGCACGCCTTCCTGACCATGATTTTCCGATCCTTCCGGCGGGGTGGCGATGCCGCTTTTGATGCCGAACCAGCTCCAGATGGGCATGATTGCATTCCTCCTATCTATCCACGCCGGCCACGGACAGGCCGAAGCTTGCCTCGTTGATCGCATAGTCCATCATGTTGCTGTCCTGCACGGTGAACGGGAATACGCGCCAGTTGGAAAAGGACGGTTCCTTGATCTTGACCCGCGCAAGCCTGGTTCTGGCGTCATCGAGGTGCACCGCATACAGCAGGCCGCCTCGCACGCCCTCCGCCCACCCCAGGCCTTCCCCGTCCGGGTCGGGCGTCTCGACCGCCTCGGTGCGCAGCACCGGGCCGGGTTCGAGGCAGCCCAGCGCCAGGCGGATCAGCTGCCGCGACTGGCGGATCTCGTCCATGCGCACCAGCGCGCGGGCATGCGCGTCGCCGGCGGACTGCACAGATACGGTGAAATTGAGGCGTCCATAGCCGGCATAGGGGTGGTCGCGGCGCAGGTCGCGGTCGAGCCCGCTGGCGCGTTCCACCGGGCCTGTGGCTCCTTCGTCGAATGCCACCTGGCGCGGCAGCACGCCGGTGGTCTGCAGGCGGTCGAGATAGCTGGCTGTGGTTTCCAGTCTTTCCATGTAGAGGTCAATTTCGCGTTCCAGGGCATCCAGTCCTGCAGCCAGCTTGGAAACATCGAGGTCGCGGCGCAATCCGCCCGGCACGACCAGCCCGCGCAGGAAGCGGCTGCCGGTCAGGATTGCGTTGATCTGCTTCAGCTTTTCCTCGAGCAGAAGCCCCTCCGCCTCGGCGACCTTGAGGGTGGTCGTCTTGGAGAGATGTCCCAAGTAATGCAGATGGTTGTAAAGGCGTTCCAGCTCGGAGAGGATGACGCGCAGATAACGCGCACGCCTCGGTGCGCGCCAGCCCAGCGCCGCTTCGACCGCCTGGGCATAGGCCAGCGCGTGTGAAACCGAATCGATGCCGGACACGCGTTCTGCGAGCACGCTGCCGGTGCGCAGGTCGGCTTTCTGGAAGCGGGCTTCCATCGCGCGGTGCTTGTAGAAGAGCCGCGGGTGGTAATGCAGGATGCCTTCGCCGATGTAGAAGAACAAAAACTGCGCCGATTCGACGACATCGGCTCTGACCGGGCCGAAAGGCAGGCGCTGGATGTCCTCGCCTATGATGCTGGGCACGGTCGGCGGCATGGCATGGCCGGACAGTGTCTTGCCCTGCCGGTCGAACGGCGCGAGCATGGGTGGTGCGTCGGGTGCGAAACCTTCGTGCAGCACCAGCGGATAGGGTTCGGGATGACCTTCAAACTGCAGGCCGTAGAGATCCATCATCTCGCGCTCGTACCAGCCAAGCAGCGGCAGCTTGTTGGCGAGGCTGGGCAGCCTCCCGTCGTCCGGTTTGACCCGCCACAGGCCATAGGGCTTGCCGGCACCCTGGCTCAGCAGGTAACTGACCTGCAGCGTTCCATCCGGCAAAGCGGATGCATAGGCGAACTGCATGCGGCCATGCGCGCTGGGGGTGTCTCCGAGCGCGGAGAGCAGGGCATCCGCTGCCTGCGGCAGTTCTGAAGGTTCAAGCTTGCGAATTTCGCAATGTCGCATCATCCTTCCCCCAGTTGTGCTGCGATTGCCGCAAGATGCTGCCAGATCGCGGGCAGCCACCACAAACCCAGCAGCAGGATCGCGGCCAGCGCCAATACCATGGGCGCCACATCGACAAAATGCAGCTTCATCTGCGGCGCATGTTCCGGACGTGGGCCGAAGTACATCGCGCGGAATTTGTCGAGGAAGCCGATGAAGATCACGATCAGCAGCACTGCCATCCACCATACCGCCCAGATGTCATGGCCCTGCATGCCGCCGCGCAGGATGGTCAGTTCGGACAGGAACAGCCCGAACGGCGGCGCGCCGGTGATCGCCACCGCGCCGGCCAGCCAGACCGCGCCGGAGCGCGGAAAATAATCCAGCACGCGGCGGATGCGGCCGATTTCCTTGCTTTCGAAGGCATGCATCATGTTGCCGGCGCCGAAGAACACCAGGGACTTGGTCAGCGAATGGTTGAGCATGTGGTACAGCGCGCCTATGGTTCCGAGCGGCCCGCCGAAGCCGAATCCCAGCGCGATCACGCCCATGTGTTCCACGCTGGAATAGGCCGCCAGACGCTTGATGACGGTCTGGCGCGTGATGAAAAGCGCCGCGACCAGCAGGCTGAATGCGCCCAGCAGCACGAGTGCGGTGTGCGCGAATCCGGAAATCGCGGTGCCGCGCAGGATGCCGAGGAAGCGCACGATGCCGAGCATTGCGCAATTGAGCAGCGCGCCGGAAAGCATCGCCGATACGGGCGCCGGGCCTTCGCTGTGCGCATCCGGCAGCCAGGTATGCATGGGTGCGAGGCCCACCTTGGTGCCGAATCCCGCCAGCACCAAGAGGAAGCTGAGCAGCAGCAATACGCTCTCGGTCTTGGGCGCGATCGCGCCGAAACTGGCCCAGGTCATGTCGTAAACCGGCCCGAACACGAAGGTGCCTGCCCAGTAGAACAGCACCGTGCCGAGCAGTGCCAGACCCAGGCCCGCCGAGACGATGACGATGTATTTCCAGGCCGCCTCTATGCTCTCCGGGGCGCGCTGGAATCCCACCAGGAAGGCGCTGACGATGGTGGTCAGATCGATGGCGATCCAGTAAAGGCCGGGATTGTTCTGCACAGGGGCGAGGAACATGGTCAGCGCGAATGCGGCGAACAGCATGTAGAAACGGTTGAGACGGGCCTCCTCGCCGTGCATGCGGCGCATGTAGCCCAGGGCATAAACCGAGGCGAGCAGATAGACGATGGCAAGGCAGAACATCACCCACACGCCGAATCCGTCCAGCAGCAGATAGTCGTTGAGCGCAGTCGCGCCCTTTGCCGGCACGGTGGAGAGCAGCACGCAGGTGAGCACGAAATCGATGACTGCCGCGGCGAGATTGACCATGCCGGCGCCACGCCCGTCCTGCCAGGCCCAGCAGGCAACAACCGCCAGCAGGGTGACCCCCCAGATCGCATAGATGAGGTATGGCGCCATCATGACTGCATTTCCCCGTATCGCCTGTTCATCCGACCAGCCTCGTCAGTTCGCGGCTGCTGGTCGTGCCGAGCTCCCGGTGCAGGTAGCGGATCAGGAGGCCGAAGGTGGAAACGATGATCAGGAGGTCGAACAGGATCACGAGTTCGAGAAGCAGCGGCATGCCCGGCACCAGGATCTGCGAGCCCAGGAAGATGCCGTTCTCGATCACCAGCAAACCGAGGATGGCGCTGACGGCCTCGGCGCGCAGCACCAGCATCAGAAAACCGATCAGTTTCAGCGCGAACATGGTGGTCAGGGCCAGCACCACGATGCTGTCGGCAAGCTGCATGCGCACACCCAGCCGGTGCGCCAGCGCAAAGGAAAACAGTACCAGCAAACCGCCCAGCACGAGGCTGCTGGCAGGCTGCAGCAGCGGGGTGAATTCGCGGCTCTGCTTGAGGTCGTTGACGATGCGCAGCAGCATGTAAGGCAGCAGCGAGCCGCGCAGCAGCGCGGTGAGAACGGCAATGAACAGCAGTTCCGGGTAGTGGCCATACACGCCGACCGCGGCCGAGAGCGCGGCGATGACCCAGGATTCCGCGGCAAACGCGTAGATATGGTTTTTCACCCAGTGCGAACCCAGCATCACGAAGGCCAGGATCAGCGCCAGTATCGCCAGCAGGCTGAAAATCGCACTGGCCAGGGGATCGAGGTGAAAGATCAGCATGCCCGCCTCCTCATCAGATTTGTCTTGCCACCACGGCAAGAATGGCCATCAGGAAGGACAGCGCGAGCGGTTCCTGATAGCGGTAGAAGCGCAGGCGCGACTGCGAGGTATCGACCACGGCCATCACTAGGCCGAGCAGGAGCCATTTCGCCAGCAGCGCGACGATGGCACCGGCAATGCCAAGCGCCGTGCCCTCGATCGACAAGCCCCACGGGATGACCAGCACGTTGAGGAAGATCGTGTAAAGGATGGCCTGCTTCATCCAGGATGCCCATTTCAGCAGCGCCAGCAGCGGTCCCGAGTATTCGAGGATGCGCGCCTCGCCTATCATGTAGATCTCGTAGTGGATCGACGAGTGGATCGGCAGCCTTTCGGTTTCGACCGTGAGCAGGATGAAGAAGGCCGCGACCAGGAACAGGTGGGCCGGGCTCCAGTAAACGGCAGGCTGTGCCACCAGCAGGTGGTTGACGACGAAGGGCAGCATCGCCTGCGCCAGCAGTGTGATGCCGACGAACACCATGATCAGCGTCGGTTCGGCCAGGATCGCAAGCATGGCCTCGCGGCTCGAGCCGAGGCCGCCATAGGGATGGCCGCTGTCCAGGCCCGCCAGCAGGATCGCAAAGCCGCCCAGCGTGAGGATCAGCCCGCCGCCCAGGATGTCGCCCATGTCGGACAGCGGCAGCGGATAATTGGTCAGCACCGGGATCAGGATGGGCACGGTCAGCATGGCGGTGAATGCCACGAGTGGCGCGGCGCGGAACACCCAGGAGGCGGTGGCGGGAATGACCAGTTCCTTCTGGAAAAGCTTGAAGAGGTCACGATAGGGCTGCCAGATGCTGGGACCCTGGCCGCGCTGGATTTTCTCCTCGACGGTATTAATGAAACCGTGCAACAGCGGCGAGAGCAGCAGGATGGTCAGCACCTGTGCGATTTGCTGGAGGATTGCATCAAGCTGCATTTTTTTGCCTCTTCATGGTCATCGCGGGACAAGGTCAGTGCGTCGGTGTCCCGCCGCATGTCTTGCCGTTTTCCAGCGGGTCGTCCCCGTCCGGATTGACCACCCCGAAACGCGCCGGGATGTGGGCATAGAAAACGCGCACTTTTTCCCTGTGCAGCAGCGCCAGCAGGGATGCGGATTCATCCCGCGTTACGACGAACTCGACCTCCACTGCGGACTTGCCTGCGAGCTCGAAAAAGTGATCCTCCATCAGGTGATGGTGGTGCCCGAAACCGCCCATCGCGTGAAACGCGGTACCGCCACGGATGCCGAGCTTGTTGGCCTGTTCGAGCAGCCATTCCCAGGTCAGCCTGCCGTGGCTGCGCTGGTTCTCGTGCAGATAAAACCTCAGAAAGCAGCCTTCCATGATCGTCTCCTTGTCAGTAGTTCTGTTTTTCGGGAATTGCGCCGCGCACCCCTCCGCGCGGATTCTCCGTGTCGCCCGGGTATCGGGGGATGAGATGCATGTGGACATGCGGGATGGTCTGGCCTGCGGCCTCGCCGACATTGATGCCGATGTTGTAGCCCGCGGGGGCATGCTTTTCATCGAGGTAGCGCTTCGCCTGGTCGAGAAGCGTCATCAGTGCGGCCCTTTCCTGCTCCGTGATCAGAAAGAAATCGGCGATGTGGGATCGGGGAATGATCAGCAGGTGGCCCGGATTGACAGGATAGGCATCCGGAATGACATATGCCAGCTCATTCTCGAACAGCACCTTTCTTTGCTGGCAGAACGGGCAGGCCGCATTTGCCATCATGCCACTCCTTTCGCTTTAAGCAGGTTGAAAGTGAACAGGCCCAGCATCGTCATGATCAGGGAGCCGCCAAGATGCGTGGCCACATGCAGTCCAGCCCACATGTATTGGCCGCGTGTGAATAGCGTGACGGACTCTGCAGAAAAGGTGGAAAAGGTGGTGAGGCCGCCCATGAAACCGGTGATCACGAACAGCCGTCCTTCAGGCGGAAGCCCTGCGTGCTCGGTGAAGAATGCGACTGCTACGCCGATGAAGTAACCGCCAAGCAGATTGGCTGCGAGCGTGCCCAGCGGCAGGGTTGGAAAGACGGGGTTGAGCAGGATGCCCAGCCACCAGCGGAGCCACGCGCCAAACGCTGCACCTGCACCGACTGCAAGAAAGCCATAGAACTCCATCCTTTTCCTCCGTGCGATTATCAAACCGGAACGTTGGAAGGGCAGGCTCGTGTCTGCGCCTACACCCTTCCCTGTCCGGGAAAACTGTAGGCATCATTAGCCACGAAGGCGGTTGCTAGGAGGAATGCCATCTCCTGAAGATGGGAGGAATATATTCCATTTCCCGCATCATGTGCAAATATATTTTCCCGTGGCCGGTGCTGGGGGCCGGATGCCGGGCTTCCTGCTTGCGGTCCATGGCCCCATGGACCGGGAGTCGCTAGATGAACTGGCTGGTCAGGCGCATCAGCTCCTGTATCTTGCGGTTTGCGCCCTGCAGTTTCCTGAATAGCGCGAGCAGGAGCGCCTTGTCGAGATAGGACTGGGTCTTTGCATCGCGCTGCAGTCGGCTTATGCCGAGCTTGTTGAATTCGGCGACGATCACATGCTCATCGGCAGTCACGGTTGCCGAACGGGATACATTGCTGCCGGAGAAGAAGGTGCCTTCGCCTATGCATTCCCCGCTGACTATCGTCCCGACGACCTCGTTGTCGCATGAGACGGTGGTCGATCCGAACAGCACGACATAGAAGTTGTTGGACGCATCGCCTTCGGTGGTCAGCTTGTTTCCTGCGTAGAAGTGCCGGATCACGCATTCCTCGGATATGGGCTTCAGCCATTCGCTGGGCACGGGATCGAAGAAGGAACATTTGCGCAATTCGTTGAAGCGCTCCGAAATGTCATCATCCAGGCGCTTGGTGAAGCTTGCAAGACTCTCTTCTATGGATGGGATGGGCAGGATTCCGTCGAACTTGTTCATTTTTTACCTTCCATGCGGATGCGCGACGCATGCATTCTAGCGCGCGATCAGGCCATCGTCACCTTGCGCAGAACGATGCTGCGAAACCACCCCCCCAGAAGCGCCGGCTGATCGCGCTCGATCTCGAGGTCGGGCGGCAGGATTTCCTCGAACACCACATCCATGCGCGTCGCGATGTTGCGGGAGATGGGGGTCAGCAGGCGCCTCAATGGGGCTTTCCTTCCCTGTCGCAGGAATTTGTCGAACAGCAGTATCGTGCCGCCCGGCTTCAGCACGCGTGCAGCCTCGCTCATGCAAAGTTTTGGATGAGGCACGACTGCGGCGATCAGGTGCAAAACCACATGGTCAAAGCGCTCGTCGGGAAAAGGCAGATTCATGCTGTCGCCCAGCAGCCAGTTGATGTCGAGACTCGTCTTTCTCGAAATCGCGCGCGCAAGCATCGCGGCGTTGAAGTCGAGCGCGGTATAGCGATGCAATGCAGGAAGAAAGGGAAGATCGAGCCCCGTGCCGACGCCGCTGATCAGCACATCAGAGGGGACGTTCGTGGGAAGCGCGCGCAGGGAATGTTCGCGCGCCTGTCTCATGGCCTTCTCGATCGCGATATCGTATATCGGCGCGATCAGGCTGTAGCTCGATCTCAGCATGCTCTTCATTTCAGGTAATCCAGAAAGATGCCCGCGTATACCGCGGCGCCGAACCAGTTGTTGTGCAGGAAGGCCTTGAAGCAGCCATCGCGCCTTCTTTCCCGGATGAGGCTGTAATGGTAGAGCGCGATCGCAGCCGCCACGGCCAATCCCGAAAAATAGTAAAGGCCGAGGTTGGCCATCCTTCCTGCGAGGGCGAGTAAAAACAGGGTTGCCGCATAGCAGGCCATCACGGCATTTACGTCATGTCTGCCGAAGAAGAGTGCCGAGGAATGGATGTTGAGATGCACATCGTCGTCCCTGTCCACCATCGCATATTCGGTGTCGTAGGCGATGGACCAGAAGATGTTTGCGGCAAGCATGACCCAGGCCACGGGAGGCACGCTGCCAAGCTCTGCCGCGAAGGCCATCGGAATGCCGAAGCCGAAGGCGATGCCGAGATAGGCCTGGGGAATCGCGAAAAAACGCTTGGTGTAGGGATAGCTTGCGGCAAGAAACACCGCAGGTATGGATAGCAGCAGGGTCAGCGAATTGAGCGGCAGGATCAGCAGGAAGGAGATGAGCGCCAATGCCGCCGCGAGCGACAGCGCTTCCTTTGGGCTGATCTTCCCGCTGGTGATCGGGCGCCCGGAGGTGCGCCTGACATGAAGGTCGATGTCGCGGTCCGCATAGTCGTTGATCGCGCAGCCGGCCGACCTCATCATGAAGGTGCCGAGAATGAAGATCAGCAGGATGCGCGGATCAGGGTGGCCATTGCCCGCGATCCACAAGCCCCAGAGCGTTGGCCATAGCAGCAGCAGCGTGCCTATCGGCTTGTTCATCCTCGTTAGCTGCATGTATAGCGATAGGCGTTCAGGAAGCATGGATCTGGGCTGGGGATTGGGGATCAAATTTTAACATGTGTTCTTCCCGATCCTGGCTCTCCGGCCCCGAGTTCCAGTATGTCAGGCAGAAAGACTTCCGTGACCAGCAGCGGTTCGCGATGCAGGTAGAAAAGCGATCTGCGCGCCCACATGCGCGCCGGCGGGGCGTTCAAGGCGAAAGCTGCAAGCTTATACAAGGGGTGTCCCTTGCCCAGCGCATTGTAACGCAGGGGAAGGCGCACGACTTCGGGATGCGAGAAAAGCACGGCGCCCAGCGGCCTTGTTCCGAGGCCGCGCAGGGATTGCCATGCGCTGTTGAGCGCATCCAGCCTGCAGGCGCTGTGCGCGAAAACCACCGGGCGGTCGTCGGCATGCAGGAAGACATCGCGCGACCAGACGAGATGTCCCGGTGCAATGCCGAGAATGCGGGATTCGTCCTGTGCGACGCGCGTCTTTCCCTCATCGAGGATTTTTACGGAGAAGCGTTCCGAGCGCAGCATGATGCGCCTGGTGAGGGAGCCCGCATCGCGAAGCCAGGGCTGCAATCGCGCATCGGCTCCCAGCGTGGAGCGCTTCCAGTCACGCATGGAGGAACTCATGCTTCTTCGCCATCCAGCGCTGCAGATAGCTGCACGCCGCATCCGGATGGTCGCGCAGCAGCAGGTCGGCCGTCGTCCGCGCTTGCTCCAGCAGATCCTGGTCCGCATCGATGTCGGCGAAACGCAGCATCGCCATCCCGCTTTGCCGGGCACCCAGAAGCTCCCCGGGGCCTCTCAGTATCAGGTCCTGCTCGGCGATCGCGAAGCCGTCGGTGTTTTCGAAGATCACCTTGAGTCTCGTTCTGGCGAGTTCGGAAAGCGGCTGCTGATAGAGCAGGATGCAAAGGCTCTGCCGGGCGCCCCGCCCCACGCGTCCGCGCAGCTGATGGAGCTGCGCGAGCCCCATGCGCTCCGCGTGATCGATCACCATCAGGCTTGCATTCGGGACGTCCACGCCGACCTCGATCACCGTAGTCGCCACCAAAAGCTGCAGACTGCCCGCCTTGAATTCGTTCATCACATGGGCTTTTTCGGAGCTTTCCATCCTGCCGTGCACAAGACCCACGCGCAATTCAGGGAAGGCGGAACAGAGCTGCTGATAAGTCTCCACCGCGCTTTGCAGCTCCAGCGTCTCGGATTCCTCGATCAAGGGGCATACCCAGTATGCCTGCTGGCCTGAAAGACAGGCGCTTCTCACCCTCTCGAACACCTCTTCTCGCCTGGCATCGCTGACGAGCTTGGTGGTCACGGGCGTGCGGCCTGGCGGCAGCGTGTCTATCACGGAGACATCGAGATCCGCGTAATAGCTCATCGCGAGCGTCCGAGGAATCGGCGTTGCGCTCATCATCAGCTGGTGGGGCTCGATGGATTTCTCCTTGCCTTTTTCGTGAAGCGCGAGGCGCTGCTCCACGCCGAACTTGTGCTGCTCGTCGACGATCGCAAGCCCCAGCCCATGAAAGCTGATCTGCTGCTGGAAAAGCGCATGCGTTCCTATCGCGAGCAGCGTCTCACCGGATGCGATTTTTTCCGCTGCCTGCCTCTTCTCGCTCGCCTTCAGGCTGCCCGAAAGCCAGACCGGAAAGATGCCGAGCGGGGAAAGCCAGCCCGAGAGCTTGAGGTAATGCTGTTCTGCCAGGATTTCGGTGGGCGCCATGAAGGCAACCTGGTAGCCGTTCTCTATCGCCTGCAATGCGGCGAGCGCTGCGACGACAGTCTTGCCGCTTCCCACGTCGCCAAGAAGCAGGCGCTGCATGGGATGGGGCTTTTCAAGGTCGAGCCCTATCTCCTTTGCAACCTTCTGCTGTGCGGGAGTCAGGCTGAAGGGCAGGCTCTTCAAGAGCGCTTCACGATAATGCCCATTTGCCTTGAGTGCGGGAGCCTTGCGGGCGTTGCGCGCAAGATGGTGCACGCGCATCGATATCTGCTGGGCAAGGAGCTCGTCGAACTTGATGCGTCTCCAGGCCGGGTGGGAGCGGTCCTCCAGGGATGCTGGCGGAATGTCGGGAGCCGGATTGTGCAGGACCCTTATGCTTTCTGCAAAGTCGGCGAGCCTTAGCCTCATGCGCAGATCTTCCGGCAGATGGTCAGGCATGGGGATGACTTCGAGGGTATTCGCGATCAGCCGGCGCAGCGCGGTCTGGGATAGGCCTGCCGTCGTGGGATAGACCGGCGTCAGGCTGGTCTTCAAGGGCGTGTCCTCTCCGGCCTTGCTGCATTTTGGATGGACCATCTCCAGCCCGTGAAAGCCCATGCGCACTTCGCCCACCGCGCGGATTTTCTGGCCCTTGGCAAGCATGCTGGTCTGGCTCGGATAGAAATGCAGAAAGCGCAGGGAAAGCTCGCCGGTTTCGTCCCGCAGGCGGCAGAGCAGGGTGCGGCGCGGACGGAATGCGATCTCGCTCTGTGTGATCACGCCCTGGACCTGCATCGTCCTTCCGGGCTCCGCGGTTTCTATCGGTTCGATGCGGGTCTCGTCCTCGTAGCGCAGCGGCAGGTGGAGCAACAGATCTGCGCGGTGGCGTATGCCAAGTTTCGAGAGTTTGGCAAGCGTGGCGGGCGGGATTTTTGCGGGGGCTGCCAATGCGGGCCGATGTTCTTAGGCGATCACCAGCACGCCGTCCATTTCCACGAGCGCGCCACGCGGCAGTGCAGACACGCCGACTGCTGCGCGGGCGGGATAAGGCTGCTGGAAATAGCCCGCCATGATCTCGTTCACCTTGGCGAAATTGCCCAGGTCGGTGAGATAGACGTTGAGCTTCACGAGGTCGTCCAGGCTTCCTCCGGCCGCCTTGGCGACCGCGGTCAGGTTCTTGAACACCCTGTGTATCTGTTCATCTATGCCGTCGACCATCTGCATGCTGGAAGGATCAAGGCCGATCTGTCCGGAAAGATAAACGGTGTCCTTGATTTTTATCGCCTGGGAATAGGTGCCGATCGCGGCGGGCGCATCGGGCGTCTGTATGAATTGCTTGTTTGCCATGTTGTCCATCCTTTGTCAGACGGCGATTATAACCGAGGGCTGTCAGACTGCGATCTTGAAGATCACCTTCCTGATTTTCCCGGTCCCGACCAGGGGCGCATGCGCGTCTTCAGGAAAGAAGATGCAGAAGCAGCCCGGCGGCACATGCACCCAGGATGAAGGCGCATCGTCGAAGAAACGTATGTCGCGCTCGGCGCTGTATTCGCCAAGCGGCTGACGGCATTCGGAAAGCGTCCTCCAGCCCATCGTCTCGTCGCCATCCAGGACCATCTGGATGTCGATATGCCTGCGGTGCGCCTCGAGTTTTGCCGACTCACGCGTCTTCCCGTCGAGGTGCTCGACGATCGCGAAGAGCCTGCCTTCGACGATCTGATGGACGCCGGGCGAGAGCGCATAAAGATCCGTATCGCGCATGAAGTCGAACGCCTGCGGGAAAAGCGGATGCAGTGCCGCATACCGGGCGGATTGGGTAAGGGTGGAGAAAATCATGAGAGGAACCTCGCCACCATGCCCTTTTCATAGCTGCCATTGAGCGGGATGCGCACGGTATGGCCGCTGCCCGGCGCGATCTCGAGTCTTTCGCCTTCCAGGCTTTGCATCTCCGACAGGGTGACTATCCTGTTGCCTTCGGGATGGATGATCTCGAGCCGGTCGCCGACCTGGAATCGGTTCTTCACGTCTATCCTCGCATAGCCGTCGCTGCATGAGACGATGTCGCCGACATACTGCTGGCGCGTGCTTTCCGAATGGCCGCGCAGGTAGTTCTGCTGCTCGTGGGTGTGGTGGCGTTCGTAGAAGCCGTCCGTGTAGCCGCGGTTGGCAAGGGCGTCGAGCGCACCCAGGAGGCTAGGGTTGAATGGCCGGTTCGCGACCGCATCGTCTATCGCCTGACGGTACACCTGGGCGGTTCTTGCAACGTAATAGAGGGACTTGGTGCGTCCTTCCACCTTGAGCGAATCGATGCCTATCTTGACCAGCCTCTCCACATGCTCGACGGCCCTCAAATCCTTGGAGTTCATGATGTAGGTGCCGTGCTCGTCCTCCATCACAGGCATCAGCTCTTCGGGATGATCATGGCGCGAGATCAGGTAGACGCGCTCCGCCTTCGGATGGCGGGGCTGGGACCCGCAGTCCGAGAGCGCGCTCTTGCTCAGTGCGCTGTCGAAGTCGAAGTCTATCCTTTCGATGTCTCCTGTGCCGTTCTCGATCGCGCTGTCCACCTTGTAGTCCCATCGGCAGGAATTCGTGCAGGTGCCCTGGTTCGCGTCCCTGTGGTTGAAGTAGCCCGAGAGCAGGCAGCGTCCCGAGTAGGCGATGCAGAGCGCGCCGTGCACGAAGACTTCGAGCTCCATGTCGGGGCATTGCTGGCGGATTTCCTCTATCTCGTCCAGGGACAATTCGCGCGACAGGATCACGCGCGTGAGTCCCAGGGACTTCCAGAATTTGACCGCCGCATAGTTCACCGTATTGGCCTGGACGGAGAGGTGAACCGGGACCTCAGGCCAGCGCTCACGCACCATCGCGATGAGGCCGGGATCGGCCATGATCAGCGCATCCGGCTTCATCTCTATCACCGGCTCCATGTCGGCCATGTAGGTCCTGACCTTGGCGTTGTGCGGCATCAAATTGCTCGCGACGAAGAGCTTCTTGCCCAGCCTGTGAGCCTCGGATATTCCGGTCCTGAGTTCCTCGAGCTTGAATTCGTTGTTGCGGGCGCGCAGCGAATAGCGCGGCTGTCCCGCATATACCGCATCCGCGCCGAAGGCGTATGCGGCGCGCATCTTCTCGAGGTTGCCTGCAGGCAGAAGGAGTTCAGGGGCGCGCATCATGGCTTGAGCCTTTCCAGGATGGCCATGCTGGGCTTTGCCTGGTTGAGTGTATAGAAATGAAGTCCCGGTGCTCCGCCTTTGAGCAGTTTCTCGCAAAGATGGGTCACGGCGTCCAGTCCGAAGGCCTGCACCGATTCGCTGTCGTCGCCGTAGCCTTCGAGCGTCTTCCTCATCCAGCGTGGAATCTCGGCGCCGCATGCGTCGGAGAAGCGGGCGAGCTGCGCATAGCGCACGATGGGCATGATGCCGGGAACGATGGGTGAGGTGATCCCCATTTTTCTGCATTCGTCGACGAAATGAAAATAGCTGTCGGCGTTGTAGAAGTACTGGGTGATCGCGGAATCCGCGCCCGCAGCGAGCTTCCTTCTGAAGTTGATCAGGTCGTCCCTAGCCGACCTTGCCTGGGGATGGACCTCGGGGTAGGCCGCGACTTCAATATGGAAATGGTCTCCGGTCTCCTTGCGGATGAATTCGACGAGCTCGTTTGCATATTGGAATTCGCCGACGGTCGCCATTCCAGAGGGCAGGTCGCCGCGCAGCGCCACGATGCGATTGATCCCCGCCTCCTTGTAGGTGGCAAGAATCTCCCTTATGTTTTCCCGGGTGGAGCCCACGCAGGAAAGATGGGGGGCTGCGTCATATCCCTGGGACCTGATTTCCTTCACGGTATTGAGCGTGCGGTCGCGGGTTGACCCCCCCGCGCCGAAGGTCACGGAGAAGAATTCGGGTTTCAGCGTTGCGAGCTGTGTGCAGGTGTGCGCGAGCTTTTCCGCGCCCTCGCTGGTCTGGGGCGGGAAGAATTCGAAACTGATATGCGGATTGCTCATTGTTTTCTCATCAATTGTGCGGCTGCTGCGGAAAGCGCCCAGGAGAACACGCTGTAGAGCAGCGCGCCCATCACGCCATGCCAGAAGGTGTCGACGATGAAGCCGCGCAGCACGGAACCCACGAACCAGAACAGAAGCCCGTTGATCACGAAGATGAAGAGGCCGAGGGTGAGCATCGTGACAGGCAGCGTGAGCAGAAGCAGCAAGGGCCTGATCATGGTGTTGACGAGCCCAAGCACGAGCGCTGCGACCAGGGCTGCGGCAAAGCCGTCGACATGGATGCCCGGCACGTAGTTCGCCACGGCGATCAGCGCCAGCGCGTTGAGTATCCAGATCAAGAGCAGCTTCATGTTTGCAATAGGGGATTGAGGATTGGGCCAAGCGCAGTGCAGCCCTCACTCCTCAGCCCTCAATCCTGTTCCTAGTACCGGTAGTGGTCAGCCTTGTAAGGGCCGTCCTTGGGCACGCCGATGTAGTCGGCCTGCGCGTCCGTGAGCTCGCTCAATTCGGCGTTGAGCGTCGTGAGCTGGAGCCTCGCGACCTTTTCGTCCAGGTGCTTGGGCAGGGTGTAGACGCCGACCGGATATTTTTCCGTCCGGGTGTAGAGCTCGATCTGTGCGAGCGTCTGGTTCGCAAAAGACGAAGACATCACGTAGGAGGGATGTCCTGTCGCGCAGCCCAGGTTCACCAGGCGGCCCTCTGCCAGCAGCAGGATGCGCTTTCCATCCGGGAAGATCACATGGTCGACCTGGGGCTTGATGTTCTCCCACTTGTACTGCTTCAGTGAGGCGACATCGATCTCGTTGTCGAAATGGCCGATGTTGCAGACGATCGCCTGATTCTTCATCTTCTTCATGTGCTCGTGCGTGATCACGTGATAGTTGCCCGTGGCGGTCACGAAGATGTCGGCCTTGTCGCAGGCATAGTCCATCGTGACCACGCGGTAGCCTTCCATCGCGGCCTGCAGCGCGCAGATGGGGTCTATCTCGGTGACCCAGACCTGGGCCGAGAGCGCGCGCATCGCCTGCGCCGAACCCTTGCCCACGTCGCCGTAGCCCGCGATCAAAGCGATCTTGCCTGCGATCATCACGTCGGTCGCGCGCTTGATGCCGTCGACCAGCGATTCGCGGCAGCCGTAGAGGTTGTCGAACTTGGACTTGGTGACCGAGTCGTTCACGTTGATCGCGGGGATCTTGAGCTCGCCCCTTTCATGCATCTGGTAGAGACGATGAACGCCGGTGGTGGTCTCCTCCGTCACGCCCTTGATCGCGGCAAGCCTCGTCGAGTACCAGGTCTTGTCCGTCGCGAGCTTGGCCTTGATCGAATTGAAGAGGCAGACCTCTTCCTCCGAGCCCGGATTGTCGAGGATGCTGATGTCCTTTTCGGCGCGCGAACCGAGGTGCAGGAGCAGCGTTGCATCCCCGCCGTCGTCCAGGATCATGTTGGAAAGACCGCCGTCCTTCCATTCGAAGATGCGGTGGGTGTAGTCCCAGTATTGTTCGAGCGTCTCGCCCTTGACCGCGAAGACCGGGGTTCCCGTCGCCGCAATCGCGGCGGCCGCATGGTCCTGTGTGGAATAGATGTTGCAGGAAGCCCAGCGCACGTCGGCGCCCAGCGCCTTCAGCGTCTCGATCAGCACGCCGGTCTGTATGGTCATGTGCAGCGAACCCGAGATGCGCGCGCCCTTCAGGGGCTGGGTCGCGGCGAACTCCTTGCGTATCGCCATGAGGCCGGGCATCTCGACCTCGGCGATCGCGAGTTCCTTGCGGCCCCAGTCGGCAAGCGACATGTCGGCGACGATGTAGTCCTTGTTGTCAACAGCGTTCATATAAGCTCCATTCATTGGGATGATTTAATGAATAGGTGCCGTTGAAACAATCGAGCCTGACGGTCATGGGACCGTTGCAGCACCTCTCGAGGGATTAAGATTATAACGCAGGTTTAAAGGTCTGCGTCTGCCCTGAGTGCTGCGGCCTTGTCTATGCTCTCCCAGGTGAACTCGGGCTCCTCGCGTCCGAAATGGCCGTATGCGGCGGTCTTCTCGTAGATGGGGCGCAAGAGATCCAGCATGTTCACGATGCCCTTGGGCCTGAGATCGAAGTGGCGCAGCACGAGCTCGGTCAGCTTCTCGTTGGAGATCTTGCCTGTGCCGAAGGTGTCGACCATCACGCTGGTCGGCTTTGCCACGCCGATCGCGTAGGAAACCTGAACCAGGCATCTGCTTGCAAGACCTGCCGCGACGATGTTCTTCGCGACATAGCGGCCCGCATAGGCTGCCGAGCGGTCGACCTTGGAGGGATCCTTGCCGGAGAATGCGCCGCCGCCGTGGGGGGCCGCGCCGCCATAGGTGTCGACGATGATCTTGCGTCCCGTCAGTCCGCAGTCTCCCTGGGGGCCGCCGATCACGAAGCGACCGGTCGGGTTCACGAGGTAGTTGATGTTGCCCTTCACGAGATCCTTGGGCAGCATGGGCTTGATGATCTCCTCGATGGCGGCCTCGCGTATGTCCTCGAGCTTCATCTCGGGAGCGTGCTGGGTCGAGAGCACCACGGTGTCTATGCAGTGGGGCTTGCCGTCGACATAGCGCACCGTGACCTGGGATTTCGCATCGGGGCGCAGCCAGGGCAGCCTGCCGTCATGGCGCAATTGCGCCTGGCGCTGCACGATGAGGTGCGAGAGATAGATTGCAAGCGGCATCAGGGTCGGGGTCTCGTTGCAGGCATAGCCGAACATCAGGCCCTGGTCGCCCGCGCCTTGGTTCAGATAGTCGTCCGATGCGCGGTCCACGCCCTGCGCGATGTCGGGGCTCTGCTTGTCGTAGGCGACCAGAACCGCGCAGCCCTTGTAGTCTATGCCGTATTCTGTGTTGTCGTAGCCTATGCGCTTGATCGTGTTGCGCGCAACCTGGATGTAGTCGACATTCGCGGTCGTGGTGATCTCGCCTGCAAGCACCACGAGCCCCGTGTTGGTGAGCGTCTCTGCGGCTACCCGCGCATAGGGGTCCTGCGCTAGAATCGCGTCCAGTATCGCATCCGATATCTGGTCGGAAACCTTGTCTGGATGGCCTTCGGATACGGATTCGGATGTAAACAGATATTCGCTCATAATGCCTCGTCTGCTTGTTAAATAGAAAGAGCATTCTATCAAAGTCTGAAAAACTTGGTAGCATTGCCCCATATGGCCAATTTCCTGTTCAAGCTCATCTTCCGCCTCTTCTCCCTTTTGCCTCTGCGTGCCCTGCACGGACTGGGGGCATTGCTGGGCCGCATCACCTATGCCCTGTCCCCTGGCTATGCGGCGCGCATCCGGGAAAATCTTGAGCAGGCGGGCTATTCCCTTGAAAGCGATGAGGGTAAAAAGCTGCTTTTTGCTGCTGTCGAGGAGGCGGGCAAGGGCATCATGGAGCTTCCCTGGGTGTGGGGAAGGCCTTATAAAGAAGTGCTGGGTAAGGTGATTGAATGCGTGGGGCTCGAGCATTTCGAGGCGGCCCAGCAAGAAGGCAGGAGCGTGATCTATCTCACCCCGCATCTGGGCTGCTTCGAGCTTGCAGGCCAATACTGCGCGCAGCATCGCCCGATCGTGATCCTATACCGCAAGCCCAGGCTGGAATGGCTGGAAGATGCGATGTGCAAGGGGCGCGGAAGAGGCAAGGCCAGGCTTGCGAAGGCCGATCTCAGCGGGGTGCGTCTTTTGTACAAGTCGCTAAAGCGCGGCGAGACCATAGGTCTGCTTCCGGACCAGGTGCCAAGTGGAGGCGAGGGCGTGTGGGCGGATTTCTTCGGACGTCCCGCCTACACCATGACGCTGGTGGGCAGGCTCGCCGAAGCAAGCGATGCCACGCTGCTCCTGGTGTGTGCCGAACGAAGAAAAAATGGCTATGTGATGCATTTCGAGCCCCTGCCGCTCGATCATGGACAGCCGATCGCGGAGCAGATCAACAGGGCGCTCGAGATGATCATCAGGGTCTGTCCTTCGCAGTATCTCTGGAGCTACAACCGCTACAAGGTGCCGGCAGGCGTCGAGCCGCCAGAGAGGAATGCCTGATGCTTGTGCGCCTTGGCGTGTTTCTCCTGTGGCTGATCCACTTCCTGCCCTTCCGGATCATCGTGGCGATAGGCAACGGTTTGGGTTTTCTGCTCTATCATCTGGCAAAAGAGCGCAGGCGCGTGGGGATGATCAATTTGCAACTCTGCTTTCCAGACATGAGCGAGGACGAGCGAAAAGGAATCGTCCATGATCACTTCAAGGTGCTGGCGCGCAGCCTGATCGAGCGCAGCCTGCTCTGGTGGGCCAGCAGCGATCGCATCAACAGCCTGATACGCGTCGAGGGCATGGAGCATTTCGAGTCTGTCAGGGGGAGGCCCGCGATTTTTCTGACACCGCATTTCGTCGCACTTGACGCCGCGGGTCAATGGATAGCGCAGCGCATGGATTCGATGAGCATGTATGCCAACCAGAAGAATCCCTACATGACCCGGCTGCTTTTGGAAAAGCGCGCGCGCTTTGGCAGGCAGCTTCTCTATTCCAGACAGCAGGGTTTGCGCCCGGTCATCAAGGCGATGCGGCAGAACATCCCGTTTTTCTATCTTCCCGACCAGGACCAGGGCATCAAGGATGGCGTGTTCGTCCCCTTCTTCGGTGTCCAGGCCGCGACCATGACCTCGGTCTCGCGCATCGCAAAGATGACCGGTGCGATCGTCGTTCCCTGTGTGGCAAAAATGCTGCCGGGGGGCGAAGGGTATGTGGTCACCTTCTACCCCGCATGGGAGAACTTCCCGGGCGAAGACGAGACTCAGGATGCAAGGCGCATGAACGAATTCATCGAAGCGCGCGTGCTGGAAATGCCGGAGCAGTATTTCTGGCTGCACAAGCGCTTCAAGACCAGGCCTGAAGGCGAAAAGAAATTCTATTGAAGGGAATGGCATGAAATATCGCGACTTGAGGGACTTCATCTCCCAGCTCGAGAATATGGGCGAGCTGAAGCGGATTGCGCATCCGGTCTCGACGCACCTCGAGATGACGGAGATATGCGACCGGGTGCTGCGCAACGGCGGGCCTGCGATCATTTTCGAAAATCCCAAGGGGCAAAGCATGCCCGTGCTCGCGAACCTCTTCGGAACGCCGCGCCGGGTGGCGCTGGGCATGGGGGAGGAGTCGACCGCCGCGCTGCGGGAGGTGGGCAGGCTGCTCTCCTATCTCAAGGAACCGGAACCTCCGAAGGGACTGAAGGATGCGTGGGAGAAGTGGCCCGTGCTGAAGCAGGTCATGAACATGTCGCCCAGGGTGCTCTCATCCGCGCCCTGTCAGGAAGTGGTCTGGGAAGGAAAGGATGTCGACTTAAGCCGGCTTCCGGTTCAGCACTGCTGGCCTGGCGACATCGCCCCTCTGATCACATGGGGGATGACGGTGACGAGGGGGCCGGAAAAGACGCGCCAGAACCTGGGCATCTACCGCCAGCAGGTGATAGCGCCAAACAAGGTGATCATGCGCTGGCTCGCGCACCGCGGAGGCGCCCTGGATTTCAGGGAGCATTGCCTGAAGTATCCGGGAAAGCCCTTTCCGGTCGCGGTGGTGATAGGCGCTGATCCCGCGACGATACTGGGTGCCGTGACGCCCGTGCCTGATTCGCTTTCCGAATACCAGTTCGCGGGGCTCTTGAGAGGCTCCAGGACCGAGCTCGTGAAGTGCCTGGGAAGCGATCTTCAGGTCCCGGCAAGCAGCGAGATCGTTCTGGAGGGCGTGATCCATCCCGAAGAGACGGCGCTCGAAGGCCCTTACGGCGACCATACGGGTTACTACAACGAGCAGGAAAGGTTTCCCGTGCTGACGATAGAGCGCATCGCGATGCGCAGGGACCCCATCTACCACTCGACCTATACCGGGAAGCCGCCCGACGAACCCGCGATGCTGGGCGTTGCCTTGAACGAGGTTTTCGTGCCGCTTCTGCAGAAGCAGTTTCCTGAGATAGCGGATTTCTATCTTCCGCCGGAAGGGTGCAGCTACCGCATGGCGGTGGTGTCGATCCGCAAGCAGTATGCGGGGCATGCGAAGCGCATCATGTTCGGCATCTGGTCGTTCTTGCGCCAGTTCATGTACACCAAGTTCATCATCGTGGTGGACGATGACATCGACATCAGGAACTGGCAGGAGGTGATATGGGCGATCACGACCCGCGTCGATCCGGTCAGGGACACGCTGCTTGTGGAAAACACGCCGATAGATTACCTTGATTTTGCAAGCCCCGTCTCCGGCCTGGGCGGCAAGATGGGGCTGGATGCGACCAACAAGTGGAATGGCGAGACACAGCGCGAATGGGGTACGCCCATCGCGATGACTGAAGAGGTCAGGCGGCGTGTGGACGAGATGTGGGGCAGGCTGGGTCTTTGAAGGCAGGACTGAACTATTTGCGCGTACGGGCTTCCAAACCCACTCCAGCCGGCAGACTGGATATAATGCCGGCAGTTATCGAGGATATGAGATGAAGAAAAGATTGCTGTGGGTAATGCTTGCGTTCACGCTGGTTGCTTTCAACAGCGCGCAGGCCGACAGGGAACTCGCGCCGCTGCAGCAGCAGACTCAGGCCGCCCTGCTTTCTGCCGAGGTGCTGACGCGCTACCATTACAGGCAGGTGCCGCTGGACGATGCGCTCTCAAGGCAGATATTCGATCAGTATCTGAAGGAGCTCGACGGCGAGAAGATGTTCTTCCTGCAGTCCGACATCGACAGCTTCAAGCCTGACGAGACTAGGCTGGACGATGCGATCCTGAAGCAGGATCTCTCCATTCCCTTTGCGATATTCAACCTCTACCAGAAGCGCGTCGCGGAGCGCTATGCCTATGCCAGGAGCCTTCTGGACAGGCATTTCGATTTCAGCAGGCAGGAGTCCTACCAGTACACCAGGAAGAATGCGCCCTGGGCCAAGTCCCGTGCGGAACTCGACGATGTCTGGCGCAAGCGCGTGAAGAACGACTGGCTGCGCCTGAAGCTTGCCGGAAAGGACGACAAGAGCATACGCGCGACGCTGGACAAACGGTATGAAAATTCCCTGAACAACCTGACCCGGGTCAAGAGCGACGACGTATTCCAGGACTTCATGAACGCCTATGCGATGGCGATAGATCCGCACACCAATTACCTCGGCGTGCGCGCCACGGAGGATTTCAACATCTCGATGAGGTTGTCCCTGACCGGCATCGGGGCCGTGCTCCAGGAAAAGGACGACTATACGGCGATACGCGAGCTGATGCCGGGCGGGCCTGCAGCGCTTTCGGGGCAGCTCAAGCCTGGAGACCGCATCGTGGGTGTAGGCCAGGGCAAGGATGGCCCCATCGTCGACGTGATGGGCTGGCGGATAGATGATGCGGTCGCGCAGATCAGGGGCAAGGAAAACAGCGTGGTGAGGCTGGACGTGCTGCCGGCTGAGGCCGGTCCGGACGGGAAGCACAAGCTCGTCACGCTGGTGCGCAAGAAGATCACGCTGGACAAGCAGGCCGCCAAGAAGTCCGTAATAGAGGTCAAGGACGGAGGCGTCACGCGCCACATCGGCGTGATCTCCCTTCCTGGTTTCTATCAGGATTTTGCCGCGCGCATGAAGGGGGACCCGAATTACAAGAGCGCGACCAGGGACGTCGCCCGCATCCTCGGTGAATTCAAGAAGGAAAAGGTGGATGGTGTGCTGATGGACCTGCGCAACAACGGAGGCGGGTCTCTGGACGAGGCGATTGAGCTGACCGGGCTTTTCGTGGGCAAGGGGCCTGTCGTTCAGCAGCGCGACTCCAAAGGGGATGTCACCGTCGAGAGCGATACCGACGAGGACGCGGTCTGGACTGGGCCCATGGCCGTGCTGATCAACCATGGCTCGGCCTCCGCCTCCGAAATCTTCGCGGCTGCGATCCAGGACTACGGGCGCGGCATCGTGTTGGGCTCGACCAGCTTTGGCAAGGGAACGGTGCAGTCGGTGGTCAATCTCGACAGGCTGGTGAAGAACCCGCAGCCTCAGTATGGCGAGCTCAAGATGACCACGGCGCAGTTCTTCCGCATCAACGGCGGGACGACCCAGCTGCGCGGCGTGACGCCGGACATCAGCCTGCCGATGATCGTGGATTCGGAGGATTTCGGCGAATCGAGCTATGACAATGCGCTGCCCTGGATGCAGATCAAGCCGGCGAACTACCGTCGCGACGGGGATCTCGCGCCCATCCTGCCGATGCTGATCGTGAATCACGACATGCGCGTTTCGCACGACAGGGATTTCAAGTCGCTGAAGGAGGACATCGCCGAGTTCGATGCGCAGCGCAAGAAGAACCAGATATCCCTCAACGAGGCGGAGCGCAAAAAGGAGCGCGAGGCACAGGAAGCCAGGATCAAGCAGCGCGAGGCGGACAAGTCTCCGGATGAGGCGATGAAGCTTGCGGATGACGGATTGCAGTCCAACGAGCGTAACATCAGTGCGGATCTCGCACTCGAGAAGGCGAGGAAGGACGTGAAGGACGTGCTGCTCGACGAGTCTGCGCACATACTGAGCGACGAGGTCGGACTGCTGAAGGCCAATTCCAGTCTCGCGGCCAGCGTGCTGCTAAAGCCTGGCGCTCAATAATAGGCTTCGATTGGAGGGATGAGTGGGTGCAACGTATGACGAATCGTCATTCAAGGTCTTGCGCGGGCTCGAGCCCGTGCGCCAGCGTCCGGGGATGTACACGACGCTGGACAATCCGAATCACATCGTCACGGAAGTGGTGGACAATGCCTGCGATGAGGCGCTTGCAGGCTATTCGGGCAGCATAGCAGTCACCGCCCATGCGGACGGATCGGTCTCGGTAGCGGACGAAGGCAGGGGCATCCCGGTCGGCATCCATCCCGAGGAGGGCATCTCGGTGGTCGAAGTTGCCTTCACCGTGCTGCACTCGGGAGGCAAGTTCGACAAGGAGAAGGGCGGCGCATACCGCTTTGCAGGCGGGCTGCACGGCGTGGGCGTCGCGGTGACCAATGCGCTCTCCAGGGCGGTCGAGGTCACGGTGTTCAGGGGCGGCGGCGAGCACCGCGTGCGCTTCGAGAACGGCGTGGCCTTGAGTCCTTTGACCAAAGTGGCAAATTGCCCCAAACGCAAGACGGGAACCGTGGTCCGCGTATGGCCGGATCCGAAATATTTCGACAGTCCGCAGGTGAACCTCGCGGATATGGAGCGCGCGCTGCGCGCAAAGGCGGTGCTTCTGCCCGGCGTGACGATTACGCTCAACATCGAGAAGAGCGGCGAATCGAACTCATGGGTTTATCCTGACGGGCTGCGCGGCTATCTGGCAGAGGCGCTCTCGGGCGAGGAACTCGCCGCGCCCATCTTCACCGGCGAACGCTATGTCGCCAAGGGCGGGGATGAGAGCTTCGTGGAAGGGGAGGGTGCCGCCTGGGCCTTTGCCTGGACGGAAGAAGGAGCGATTGCGCGCGAGTCCTATGTCAATCTGATCCCCACCTGGTCGGGAGGCACGCATGACTCAGGCTTGCGCGAGGGCATCTTCAATGCGGTGAAGAGCTTCATCGAGCTGCACAGCATGCTGCCCAAGGGCGTCAAGCTCGCATCCGACGATGTTTTCGGGCGGGTGAGCTTCGTGCTTTCGGCGCGGCTGCTCGATCCTTCCTTCCAGGGGCAGACCAAGGAGAAGCTGGTCTCGAGAAATGCGCTGAAGCTCGTTTCAAGCATGGTCAGCGACCCGCTTCTGCTCTGGCTCAACGAGCATGTCGAATACGGCAAGAAGATAGCCGAGATTTCGATCAGGCAGGCGCAGAGCCGGATGAAGTCCAGCCAGAAGATAGAGAAGAAGAAGGGCTCTTCGGTCGCCGTCCTGCCAGGAAAACTCACCGATGCGGCCGAATTCAATCCTGCGAGAAACGAGCTCTTCCTGGTCGAGGGCGATTCCGCGGGGGGATCGGCAAAGCAGGGAAGAAACAAGGAGTTCCAGGCTGTTCTGCCGCTTAGGGGCAAGGTGCTCAACACCTTCGAGGTCGACCGCGACAGGCTGTTCTCCAACGCCGAGGTTCACGACATCGCGGTTGCAATAGGCGTCGATCCTCATGGCATGAAAGATGCGCCTGATCTTTCGGGCCTGCGCTATTCCGGCATCTACATCATGGCCGATGCGGACGTGGATGGCTCGCATATCGCGACCCTGCTTTTGACGCTTTTCTTCCGCCATTTTCCCAAGCTCATCGAAAACGGCAATGTCTATCTTGCCCAGCCCCCGCTTTTCCGCATAGACGTGCCGGCGCAGGGAAAGAAGCCGATCCGCAAGCTCTATGCGCTGAACGAGGAGGAGCTTGCGGCGATCGAGGACAGGCTGCGCAAGGAAAAGGTGCGCGAGGGTTCGTGGAGCATATCGCGCTTCAAGGGGCTGGGCGAAATGAATCCGCAGCAGCTCTGGGAGACCACGATGTGTCCAGACACGAGGCGCGCGCTTTTGGTCGAGCTCGATGCTTCCTCCTATTTCGATGCAGAACAGACGATGATGATGCTGATGGGCAAGAAGGAATCCGGTTTGCGCCGGGAATGGCTGGAATATCACGGCAACGAGGTGACGGGCGATGTCTGAGATGCAGGACGAGTTGTTCGAGGCGCCCGAAGAACCGGCTGAAAGGAAGGAGACTCTGCCGAGGCAGTTTTCCCCGCTGCCGGCCCTTCCCGAAGGGGATTCCGTGCCGCTTGCGCAGTATGCCGAGCGCGCCTACCTGGAATATGCGGTATCGGTGGTGAAGGGGCGCGCGCTGCCCGATGTGTGCGACGGGCAGAAGCCCGTGCAGCGCCGCATCCTTTATGCGATGCGCGAGATGGGGCTCGCGCCGAACAGCACTTTCGTGAAGTCCGCCAGGGTGGTGGGGGAAGTGCTGGGCAAGTTCCACCCTCACGGAGACGCTTCCGCATACGACGCGATGGTGAGGCTGGCCCAGGATTTTTCCCTGCGCTATCCGCTGATAGACGGTCAGGGGAATTTCGGCTCCAGGGATGGCGACAATTCTGCCGCGATGCGCTATACCGAGGCGCGCCTGACCCCGATCTCGGCCGTCCTCCTGTCCGAGCTCGACATGGGGACGGTGGACATGGTCCCGAACTACGACGGCCATTTCGAGGAACCGGCGAAACTGCCGGCGCGCCTTCCTATGGTTTTGCTCAACGGCGCGTCCGGCATCGCGGTCGGCATGGCAACCGAGATCCCCTCGCACAACCTGCGCGAGGTGGGTGCTGCTGCCGCGCTTTGCGTGAAGAATCCGGAATGTCCGGATGACGAGATACTTGAACTCATCGCCGGACCCGATCTTCCGGGCGGCGCGCAGATCATCTCGTCCCCTTCCGATATCAGGGAATGCTACAGGACGGGGCGCGGTTCGCTCAAGATGCGCGCGCGCTGGCATGTCGAGGAGCTTGCAAGAGGCCAGTGGCGGGTTGCGGTATACGAGCTTCCGCAGGGCACTTCCTCCAAGAAGATCATGGAGGAGATAGAGGAACTCACGAATCCCAAGGTGAGGGTCAACAAGAAGGCGCTGACGCCCGATCAGGTGCAGACCCGGCAGCTGATGCTTTCGGTCCTCGACAGGGTTTCCGACGAGTCCGACAAGGACCAGGCGGTGAGGCTGGTGTTCGAGCCCAAGTCCTCCCGCCAGTCCGTGGAAGAGTTCATGGCCATCCTGCTCGCCCACACCAGCCTCGAGTGCTCGTTGCCCGTGAACATGGTGATGATAGGCATAGACGGAAGGCCCAGGCAGAAACCCGTCGCCTCGATGATCAGGGAGTGGTGCGAATTCCGCATCGCGACCGTGCGCCGGCGCTTTGCATACCGCCTTGATCAGATCAACGACCGCATCCACATCCTGCAGGGGCGCATGGTGGTATTCCTGAACCTGGATGAGGTGATCGCGCTGATACGCGAATCGGATGAACCCAAGCCCGCGCTGATCGAACGCTTCGATCTGTCCGAACGCCAGGCCGAGGACATCCTCGAGATCCGTCTGCGCCAGCTTGCGAGGATGGAAGGCATCAGGATAGAGCGCGAGCTCAAGGCCTTGCAGGAAGAAGGGGCCGACATAGGCAGGCTCTTGGGATCGGAATCCCTGCTGCGCCGGCGGGTGGCGAAGGAGATCGAGGAGGACATGAAGTCCTATGGCGACGACAGGAGAACCTTGATCGAGCAGGCGGAGCGCATCGTGCTGGCAGCGCCGGTGGTGGACGAACCCGTGACCGTGATCATCTCGAGGAAGCACTGGGGAAGAGCAAGACAGGGGCACAAGCTGGACCTTGCCGGTTTGAGCTTCAAGGAAGGCGACGGAATGCTCGCGGCTTTCGAGTGCAGGACGACGGATCACTGCATCGTGATCTGCAGCAACGGACGGGTATGCAGCATACCCGTGAGCCAGTTGCCAGGAGGGCGGGGAGACGGCGTGCCTTTGACCACGCTGATCGAACTTTCTCCCGGCGCGAAGATAGCTAATGTAATCTGCGGATCCGTCGATCAGGGCGTGCTGCTTGCGACATCGAGAAGCTACGGATTCGTCTCGACGATAGGCAACATGGTGGCGCGCAACAAGGCGGGCAAGCAGTTCATCGCGCTGGAGGGTGAGGAGGAGATGCTTCCGCCATTCCTGTTTTCGCCGACCGGGCAATCGCTTGTGCTGTCAGCCAGCCGGTCGGGAAGGCTGCTTGCATTCTCCCTTTCCGAGATGAAACAGCTCGCTTCCGGCGGGCGCGGCGTGATCGTGATGGGGCTGGAGGATCGCGATGTCCTGGCTTCTGCTATCGTCGTCAATCAGCCGGATGTGGCCGTCACCCTGCAGACAGCAACAGGCAGGGAACAGGTGATCCGCGTTTCCGGGCAGGATCTGCAGGCTCACTTCGGAAGGCGCGCAAGGATGGGCAGACTGCTGCCGATGAAGGGCAAGGCTGTCGTGCAAGGCCTCGCGCCCGGCTGAATCAGGCGCCGGAAAGGCAGCACTCTATGGTCTTCAGAAAGCTCGGGATGTCGAGCGGTTTGGTGAGGTATCCGGAAAATCCGGAAGCCAGCCCGCGCTGGACGTCCTGCTCCATCGCCTTCGCAGTGACGGCGACCACCGGCGTTTTGGTCAGCTCCTCGACCGACTTGAAGATTTCAAGCAGCTGATAGCCATCCATGCGCGGCATGTTGATGTCGAGCAGGATCAGGTCCGGTTTGTGAAGCAGTGCAAGCTCCCTGCCAAGCTCGGGATTGTCGGCGGTGAGAAGATCGATGTGGTCGTGGTTTTTGAGGATCTGGGCGACGAGTTTCAGGTTGGCCGGATTGTCCTCGATGTAGAGCAGCTTTTTCTGGCCTTTGAGCGGGCTTGCATTGATTCCGGTGTCGTGTCTTGGCTCGGGTTCTGCATCGGGTGCCGACTCCATCGGGAGCTCGATCCAGAAAGTGCTGCCTTTGCCAACTTCGCTCTCCACCCCCACGCTGCCGCCCATCATCTCCACGATGCGGCGCGTGATGGTGAGGCCTATGCCTGTCCCTTCCACGCCGCTGTTCTCGGCCGAGAGGCGGTTGAAGGGCTGGAACAGCTGGTTGAGGCGCTCCTTCGGAATGCCGGGGCCGGTGTCGGTGACCCTGATCCTCAATCCGTGTTTCTCGGGCTGGTCTGCCTCCTGCACTTCGATGTGCACGCTGCCGCCATCGCGGTTGTACTTGATCGCATTGGAAATGAGGTTGAGCAGGGCCTGTTTCAGACGCATGCGGTCTGCGCGCACCATCACCCCCTGCAACCCCATGTGGCTCAGCATTATGCTGCGCTTGTTTGCCAGCGCATCCACCAGCGGCAGGCATTCTGCGATGATGGCGCATACCTCGACAGGCTCGAGGGACAGCTCGACACGCCCTGACTCCACCTTCGCGAGATCCAGCACCTCGTTGATCAGAACGAGAAGGTGTTCGCCCGCCTTGATGATCTCCTGCACGTTTTCCTTGTGTTCTTCGGGCAGGGCATCGTCCATTTCCATGAGCTGGCTGAAGCCCAGAATCGCATTCAAGGGCGTCCTAAGTTCATGGCTCATGCTGGAGAGGAATTCCGACTTCGCGCGATTGGCGCGGTCGGCCTCGTCGCGCGCATCGATCAGCGCCTGCTGGGCTTTTTTCCGGGAAGTGATGTCGTGCACCACGCCTGTGAAGCGCTTCTCCCCATCCAGCACCATCTCGTTGACGGAAAGCTCTATCGGGAATGCATGTCCGTCCCTGTGTTGTCCATAGGTCTCGCGGCCTTTGCCTATGACGCGCTTTTCTCCGGTCTCGAGGTAGCGCCTGATCTGGCCGTCATGGTTGTCCCTGTAGGAAGCGGGCATCAGCATCGTGATGTTTTTTCCTGTGATCTCGGATGCCGCATAGCCGAACAGTTGCTCTGCGGCGGGATTCACGGTTTCGATGATGCCGCGTTGGTCTATTGTCAGGATGCCGTCTGCGACCGTGTTGAGTATTGTCGTCACACGGGTCGAACTCGCTTCGAGCGCCCTTTGTGCCGTAAGATTGGTCTGCATCTGCTTGCGGATCAGCAGATAGGTCATCGCAATCAGCATGAAGAGCCCAAGTATTGCGCTGGCGCCGAGCGCGATGGATGTCGTCCTTGCGCGTACCAGCCTGGCATGGTTTTCAGAGAGCAGCCGTTTCTCCTCGTCTTCCATGCTGCGGAAGATTTGGAACAGGCTCTTTTGCTGTCCTGCCACGTTTTCGCTGATCAGATAATCGCGCGCCGCTTCGAGCCCTTTTGATTTGCGAAGCGCTATCAGGCGCTCGGCGATCTCCCTGCGGGCGTTGAGCGCTGCGTTGAGCGCAAGCCATTCCTTGGTCAGCACGGGGCTTTCCGCAGTCAGTTCGCTCAGCTTTTCAAGCGCAGCCTCTCTGGCAACCCTGAGCCTTTCCAGATCGCTCAGATCCTCGACATTGCCGGTGATGAGATAGCCCCTCACCATGGAAGCGGGAACCAGGAGGTTGATCTTGATCTGCGAGAGGTTGTTCAGGACTTCGAGGGTGTGCTGCATGAGATGAGCCTGATTGCGCTCGTTCTTTACCGCAAGCCATGTCGTCGCGGAGAGCGCGGCGACCAGCAGTGCGGTCGCTGAGATGATAGTCAAAAACTTGGTTTCGAAATCAAGTTGCTTGTGCATTTCAGTGCCAGGTAGACCATTTCGAAGGTAGGTTTATACAGGCTGTCCGGATGATGGTCAATAACCCTGAACGGCAAGTGGGTTGACTGCGCTTTGTGGAGGATGCAGGATGGCGGTAAAAATCGCCGGATCGGAATGCCATGTTCGAATACATCTTTTTCGATGAAACATTGCGGGACAGGTTTGTATCCCATGCCGGGGAGCTGGGTGTGCTCTGTTCAGTTTCCGACGATGTGCTTGGCTTCACGGTCAGCATACCCGAGGATCTTCAAGAGGCAGTGCTGGACGACCTGGAGCGCTTCTACGAACTGCTGGAAAAGGAGCAGATGGCCCTGAGTCGCGAACAGGGCGAGCTCAGGAGCATCGCCGGAATCGGCTTCCTTCTCCCGGATGGCCAGTCGCGCATGCTGCCATTGAAGCAGGAAATGGCGAACCGCCTCCTGGCGAGCTTCAGCCTCGATGAGCTCAAGGCTCTTTTTTCGGAGGTCGCGCGCTGCACGCTGCAGCCACAGGATGAGCACCTTTGCAGGGTGCTGAGGGAAGAGCTGAAGGGCGACTGAGCGGCTATTTCTTCTTTTTCTTCTTCTTGCCGTCTTCCTGCTCGCTCTGCATCTCGCGCAGCTCGCGCAGGTCCGACTCGATGATGGAGAGCTGATAGAAGCTTCCCCCCTCGCGCTTTGCGATCTCAAGCTGCATGATCGCATCCGGAAGATTGCCCTGCCAGGCCATGCTGTAGGCCTGCGCGCGATGCTGCTCGAGCGAGTTGTGCAGCTGGTGGTAGGCGCGCGCCTCCAGGTCATACAGCGTGGTGTCCATGGGGTGCAGCGTCACCTGGTCAGTCAGCAGCTTGACCGCCGCATCGGCCTGATTGCTGTTAATCAGAAGATCCGTGTACTCATAGACTAGGGCGCGTGACTGCGGGAAATTCTGCACTGCAGTGCGATAGAAGGCCAGCGTGTCGGGGTCCTTGGCCGCGCGTTTCACCCTTGCCTGCAGCGTTGTGAGCATCGCATTGTCCTTGGCGGCACCTTTGGCCTCTTTTAGCAGAATGGCGAGCTCGCTCTTCGCGCGATCGATCTGGTTGTCGCGCAACAGGGAGGATACCAGCCCGTAACGCTGCGCAAGCTGGTTGCCGAACTTGTGGACGGTCAGCGCATCGTTGAAATAGCGGATCGCATTTTTCGGCGTCTTCTGCAGGCCGATGAGTTTGGTGCGCACGAAATCGAAGTCCAGGCTGTCGGGCAGCAGATGGTAGGGCAGCTTGCTCACCCGGTTCTCGATGTCGGCGATCCGGTCGCTGGTGATGGGGTGGGTACGCATGTAGTTGGGAGCATTGCCGTCGATGAGCCTCGTCGATTTCTGCAGGAGTTCGAGGAACTCCGGCATCGCGTGAGGGTCGAACCCGGCTTTCTCCATGAGGTCCAGCCCCAGACGGTCGGCTTCCTGCTCGTGTTCTCTTGTGAAGTTGAGCTGCTTTTGCATGAGATGCGCGCCGGTTCCGGCCACTGCGGCCTGAGCGACATCGGGATTGCTGCGCGCGGCCAATATCGCAAGGGCGATCGCGGCCATCGATGCCATCGTGTCCCCCTTGGTCGCCGAAACCATGCGCGCCATGTGGTGCTGGGTGACGTGCGAGATCTCGTGGCCGAGCACTGAGGCGAGTTCGGATTCGTTTTCGGTGATGAGCAGAAGTCCCGTGTTCACGCCGATGAAGCCGCCGGGCATCGCGAACGCGTTGACGCTGTTGTCGTTCACCGCGAAGAATTCGAAGTTCAGGGAGGGTTCGTTGGAATACTGGACCAGCTTGTCTCCTATCTCGTTCAGGTAGTCGTTGACCTCGGGGTCGTCATAATACTGTTTGCTGGCCTTGATCTGCATCAGGCTCTGCTGGCCGATCTGGCGTTCCTGAAGAGGACTCAGGGATTCCTGCGATACGTCGCCAAGGTCGGGCAATTCGCTGCAGAAGGCTATCGGGGCGAAGATCAGCAGTATAATGAGCGCCAGAATTTTCATGGCCGGTATGATATACGTTTACAGGCGGGTGGATTTAAGATCGTGCGAAAAGTTCAAATGCGGGAAATGCCGCATTTGATATCCGGAACTAGTTGAAGAACAGGAATAAAAGTGGGCGACTACAAGAATATCACGGTTGCAGAGCTGGCCAGGCTCTTGCAGGAAGGCGGCCTCAGGCTGATCGATGTGCGCACGGATGCCGAGATTGCGCGCGGCAAGATACCGCAAGGCATGGCCTTGCCGCTGCATCTTCTGCCCATGCGCATGCACGATCTGGACAAGACTGCGAAAACGGTCTTCTACTGCCAGGTGGGCGGACGCTCGGCCCAGGCTGCGGCCTTTGCCGCCGCGAACGGATTTTCCGATGTGTACAACCTGCAAGGCGGCATCACGGCCTGGGCCCATGCAGGCATGCCCATCGCCTAGGGCATGAAGGAAATGCGGCCAGAATCGAGGGCTCTGGAACTCATCGACTTCATCGATGAGAGCCCAAGCCCGTGGCATGCCGTTGCCAGTGCGGAAGCGCGCCTTCTGGCGCAAGGCTACACCCGGCTCGAGGAGGGAGACAGATGGAAACTCGAAGCGGGCGGGCGCCATTACGTCGTGCGCGGGGCATCCATGGTCGCATTCATGCTGGGCCGTGCGCCGCTTGCGGATGCGGGCTTTCGCATCATTGGCGCGCATACCGATTCCCCTGGTCTAAGACTCAAACCTAAGCCCGCATTGGCTGGAGAGGGCATCATGCGGCTCGCGGTCGAAGTTTATGGCGGGCCGATACTGGCGACCTTTGCGGACAGGGATCTGGGCCTTGCCGGGCGCATCGTGCTGCGTTCCGGTTCCAATCATGTGACCAGGCTTGTGCGCTTCGACCGGCCCCTCCTGAGGCTCCCGAATCTCGCGATACACATGAACCGCGAAGTGAATGAGCAGGGTCTGAAGTTCAACAAGCAGACGGAGCTTGTGCTGACCCTGGGATTGCTGAAAGAAGGGGGCGATGCCGCAGCGCGTTTCCAAAGGCTGATATCCGATGCCGCGGGTGCCGATGCGGCCGACATTTTGAGCTTCGATCTCGCCGCCTACGACATGCAGAAAGGATGCCTCTGGGGGGCGGAAGAGGAATTCATCGCGGACGGCCAGCTGGACAACCTGGCCTCAACCCATGCCGCCCTGTCGGCACTGATCGGCACCGGGGAACCTGATGCGACCTGTGTTGCCGCCTTCTTCGACCACGAGGAGGTCGGAAGCGAGAGCGCGACGGGAGCCGGCGGCAGTTTCATCGTCGACATGCTTTCCCGCATCGGATTTCATGCGGGCCTCGACGACGAGGACAAGCGCCGCGCAATCTCTAAGAGCTTCTTCATCAGCGCGGACATGGCGCATGCCTACAACCCGAATTACCCGTCAGCCTATGAGCCTGGCCACAAGGTGATGGTGAACGGAGGGCCGGTCATCAAGACCAATGTGAACCAGCGTTATGCAAGCGATGCGGAGAGTGCCGCGCGCTTCATGAGATGCTGCGAGACGGCTGGCGTGCCATTCCAGCAGTACGCGCATCGCAGCGATCTCGGATGCGGCAGCACCATAGGCCCGACCGTCGCAGCTCAGCTCGGCATCCCGAGCGTGGATGTCGGGTCACCCATGTGGGCGATGCACAGCGCAAGGGAAAGCGCCGGCGTCCTGGATCATGCGTACATGATCGCCGCCCTGAAGGCGGCTTTCGGCAGCTGATGAATTCAGCCCAGCTTGGCGCGCTGGGATTTCAGCTGGGCAAGCGTCGACGAAAAATCCGAAAGTCGCTTTCTTTCCTGTTCGACCACCGCGGCAGGCGCTCTGGAAACGAAGCTCTCGTTGCCAAGCTTCGCTTCGGTCTTTGCGATTTCACCCTCCATGCGGAGGATCTCCTTGTCCAGCCTTTCGCGTTCGGCTGCGACGTCGATCTCCACTTTGAGCATCAGCCTGTATGAGCCCACGATCGCGACAGATGCCTCGTCTGACGGGAGTTCCTCCGCGATCTTTACATCAGAGAGTTTCGAAAGCGCGCTGATGTAGGGTGCCAGCGTTTCCAGCGTCGCTGCGTTGCCTGCGGCGACCAGCGGCACGCGAACGGCAGGCGAGAGGTTCATCTCGGATCTGAGGCGGCGGCATGCGTTGACCATCTCCTGAAGCAGCGCAATCTGCCCGGTCGCTTCCTCATCGGTCCCCGAGTCGGCAACAGGATAGGCTTGCAGCATGATGCTCTTCCCGCCCTTTCCTGCAAGGGGTGCCACCGATTGCCAGAGCTCCTCGGTGATGAAGGGGATGATGGGGTGACAAAGGCGCAGTATCGCCTCCAGCACGCGCACCAGGGTTCTTCTGGTCGCGCGTTGTGCATTCTCTGTACCCTGGAGCTGCACCTTCGCGAGTTCCACATACCAGTCGCAATAGGTGTTCCAGACGAGCTCGTACACCGTGCGGGCCGCCATGTCGAAGCGGTAGTCCGCGAAGTGTTGGGCCATCTCGGTTTCAGCCTTCTGCAGCTCGCTGATCATCCATCTGTCGGTGATGGAAAATTCGAGCGGCAGGTTTTCGTCAAGGCCGGTATCCTTTCCTTCGCAGTTCATCAGCACGAAGCGCGTGGCATTCCAGAGCTTGTTGCAGAAGTTGCGGTAGCCCTCGCAGCGCTGCATGTCGAACTTGATGTCACGGCCGGGGGAGGCCAACGATGCGAAGGTGAAGCGCAGCGCGTCCGTGCCGAATGCCGGTATGCCGTCGGGGTATTCCTTGCGCGTGCGCTTCTCGATCTTCTCGGCGTCCTTCGGGTTCATCAGGCCGAAGGTGCGCTTCTTTACCAGTTCTTCGAGCGAGATGCCGTCAATCAGGTCGATGGGATCGAGCACGTTGCCCTTGGACTTCGACATCTTCTGTCCTTCGGCATCGCGGATCAGGCCGTGCACATAGACGTCCCTGAAGGGGATTTTCCCCGTGATGTGGCGCGTCATCATCACCATGCGCGCGACCCAGAAGAAGATGATGTCGAAGCCCGTGACCAGAACCGATGAGGGCAGGTATCTTTTGACGAGATCGCTCTGTTCCTCGTAGGTCTTGTCCATGTCGTAGTCCAGCGTGGAAAATGGCCAGAGCGCGGAGGAGAACCAGGTGTCGAGCACGTCTTCATCCCGGTCGAGCTGTCCTGCATAGCCCGCCTTGTCAGCGAGACGTCGCGCCTCGGCCTCGTCGCGCGCAACGAAAACCTCCCCGTTCACGCCATACCATGCCGGTATCTGGTGCCCCCACCACAGCTGGCGCGAGATGCACCAGTCCTGGATGTTGTTGAGCCACTGGTTGTAGGTGTTGACCCAGTTCTCGGGGTGGAACTTGATCTCGCCTTTGCTCACGCATTCCAAAGCCTGCTCGGTGATGCTCTTGCCGCTTGAGCCCGGCTTGCTCATCGCGACGAACCACTGGTCGGTCAGCATAGGCTCGATCACGGCGTTCGAGCGGTCTCCCCTGGGCACCTTGAGCCTGTGCTTCTCCGCCTTCTCGAAGAGGCCGTATTTCTTCAAGTCCTCGACGATCTCCTTGCGGGCATCGAAGCGGTCCATTCCGCGGTACTTTTCTGGTGCGTGATCGTTGATCTTCCCGTCCAGGGTGAGCACCGAGATCATGGCAAGGTTGTGGCGCTGGCCCACCGCATAGTCGTTGAAGTCGTGCGCAGGGGTGACCTTGACCACGCCGGTGCCGAATTCGCGGTCCACATATTCGTCGCCGATGACGGGAATGGTGCGCGCGCAAAGCGGCAGTGCCACCTCCTGGCCGATCAGGTGCCTGTAGCGCTCATCGTCCGGATGCACCATCACTGCGACGTCGCCCAGCAGGGTCTCGGGGCGCGTGGTCGCGACCGTCAGGTGCGTCATGCCTTTGTCGGGTTTGCTCAGTGGATAGTGTATGTGGTACATGAAACCGTCTTCTTCCTCCTGGACCACTTCGAGGTCGGAGACTGCGGTGTGCAGCTTGGGGTCCCAGTTCACCAGGCGCTTGCCGCGGTAGATCAGCCCTTCGTTGTAGAGGCGCACGAAGGTCTCGGTGACGGCGCGGGACAATCCTTCGTCCATGGTGAAGCGCTCGCGCGACCAGTCGGGCGAGGTGCCCAGGCGGCGCATCTGGCGGGTGATGTTGCCGCCCGAATATTCCTTCCATTCCCATACCTTTTCGATGAAGGCCGCGCGCCCCAGCTGATGCCGGCTGATTCCCTGCGCATCGAGCTGGCGTTCGACCACGATCTGAGTGGCGATGCCGGCATGGTCCGTGCCAGGCTGCCAGAGGGTGTTGTCCCCCTTCATGCGGTGGTAGCGGGTCAGCGCATCCATCAGCGTCTGGTTGAAGCCGTGCCCCATGTGCAGCGTGCCGGTGACATTCGGCGGGGGGAGCTGTATGCAGAAAGAGGAAGTCTTGGATGGATCGGCGCCTGCATTGAAATAGCCTGCAGCCTCCCATGCCGGATACCAGCGGGATTCGATGTCTTTCGGTTCAAAACTTTTGTTGAGTTCCATTTGTCGGCGAAGAATTTGGCAAAAAGGCAATTATACAGGCAGGTTTGCCGGACAAATCTGCAAATCCACCTATAATGGGGCAGACTTTTTGAAAGGAGACATCATGTTCATCGCCATGAACCGTTTCAGGATCGCGCCGGGAAAGGAAGGCGAATTCATCGAGATCTGGAAAAAGCGGGACAGCCATCTCGGGGGCGTGCCGGGCTTCAGGAGTTTCAATCTGCTGCAAGGCGAGTCCACTGGCGAATACACGCTTTTTGCCTCGCATTCGGTGTGGGAGTCGCGACAGGCATTCGAGGACTGGACGCGATCCGAGGCGTTCAGGATGGCCCATGCTGGGGCGGGGCAGACCAGGGGCATCTATCTCGGGCCGCCCAACCTCGAGCTCTTCGAGGCGGTGATCTAGACGGGCTTGCCGTCTTTTAAGGCATCTATGAGAAGGCGGGGAAGTTCCGCCTTGAATTCGCTGATCGCAAGCTCGACCGCGAGTTTTTGCAGCTGCTCGAGCTGCTGGTTGAGCTTTTGCGCAAACACATGCTCGAGATGGGATTCGAGGTGGCGGAGCAGCTGATCAACTTCTGCCGGACTCAGCGGCCGCATGTGCGCGCCTGTAGCGGAAAGGTCGGCCGGCGCCGGTTTCGGAGGGGCGACGACCGAGGTGAGCACGGGAAGGTCGGAGGGTTCTCCTGAAATTTCGGTCAGGACGGGCAGATCTGGGTGATCGTTCATGGATGTGTCCGGTTGAGGTCGAAATGCCTAAGCTCGTAGCCGCGGTCGCGATAGAACTTGAAGCGTTCACGGCCGAGCTGGCTGTCTTCCATCCCCACGATTTCCGCGACGCGTTCGAAGCGGCTGAAAAACGGCATGCATTCGTCGTGCAGGCTGATCAGCATGTCGTAATGCGGAAAGGTCTCATCGCTGCAGCTCAAGACGACGGGCACCTTGTCCGCCTCGGCGTCGCGGCTTCTGGCGTGCGGGATGAACGCGATGTCGGGATATTGCCATAGCAGTTTGTCCATCGCATCGAGGCTTGCCTCGTCGGGCAGGCTCACCACGGTTTTCAGGCCGTGCTGCATCGCCTTGTGGCAGAGCTGGCAGGCCGTGCGCAACTTGTCGGATGATCCCGTGTAGAAATCGACCTTGGTCATTTTGCCCGGGCGCGCCTTATCAGATATTGCGCGAGCAGCGGCACGGGCCTGCCGGTCGATCCCTTCTCCTTGCCCGACTTCCATGCCGTGCCCGCGATGTCGAGATGCGCCCAGCGGTAATCCTTGGTGAAACGGGAAAGGAAGCAGGCGGCAGTCACGCTGCCTGCGGCGCGGCCGCCGATGTTCTGCATGTCCGCAAAGTTGCTGTCCAGCTGCTGCTGGTATTCATCCCAGAGCGGCATCTGCCATGCCTTGTCATTCATGTAGAGGCCTGCATCGAGAAGCTCCTTCGCAAGCGATTCCTGGTTGCTGAACAGACCCGAGGCGACGCCGCCCAGTGCGATCACGCAGGCGCCCGTGAGGGTTGCGATGTCGATCACGGTGTCCGGTTCGAAGCGCGCGGCATAGGTCAGCGCATCGCACAGGATCAGCCTGCCTTCCGCATCGGTGTTGAGGATCTCTATCGTCTGTCCCGACATGCTCTTGACGATGTCGCCAGGCTTGCTGGCCGCGCCATCCGGCATGTTCTCGCTGCTCGGAATCACGCCGGTCACGTTGATCTTGAGCCCCATCTCCGCGACGGCGAGGATCGTCCCCAGAACGCTCGCCGCGCCGCACATGTCGTATTTCATCTCGTCCATCTCGGCAGCAGGCTTGATGGAGATGCCGCCCGAGTCGAAGGTCAGCCCCTTGCCGACCAGTACCACGGGCTTCTGCTTCTTGTCCGCCCCCTTATATTCGAGCGTGATCAGCTTGGCGGGCTGGCGACTGCCGCGGGTGACGGAAAGAAGCGAATACATGCCGAGCTTCTCCATGTCCTTCTCTTCGAGTATGGAGGCCTTGAGCTTGTGCGAGCTTGCGAGCTTTCTGGCCTGGTCTGCAAGATAGGTTGGCGTGCAGATGTTTCCGGGAAGATTGCCCAGATCCTTTGCGAGCTTCATGCCGCGCGCGATCGCGTCTGCCTGCTTCAATGCATCCTGTGCCGAAGCGCCGGGCTTTTTCGCCGTGCCCAGGAGTATCTTGCGAAGCGCAGGCTTCTCGGCGGGCTTGCTCTTCATGCCGTCGGAACGGTAGGCTGATTCCGCTGCGGCAAGAACGATCTGGGTGATCTTCCACGATTCGTCCTGGTCCTTGACGGGCAGGTCGGTGAGATAAAGCGCGGCATCCTTGCAGACGGATTTGCCAAGCGTCGCAAAGACCGGGCGCAGCATGTCGATGAACTGCTTCGCATTGAACTCGTTCTGCTTGCCGAGCCCGACCAGCAGGGCGCGTTCGGCCGCGACGCCTGACAGCGTATGGACCATCAGGATGGAGCCCGATTTCCCGGTCATGTCGCCCCTTGCGATAAGATCGCTCAGCTGATGGTTCGCTGCCTCGTCGAAGCCGTGGGCGGAAGGGGCGAGCTGTCCGCCTTCGTAAACCCCAAGCACCACGCAGGCGCTGCGCTGATTTTCCGGGCTGCTTTGTTTTATGCTAAATTCCATGACTTGCTCCCATACCGTTTGATCTTCCAATGGCCGATTATCCGCAAACCAGCAGTATAAAGTCAAAGAGGTTACGGCGCGGCCTCTTTCATCGCGCGCTGGTGAACGAATTTGCCGGAAACGGCCTTTTGATATTCGCCACGCTTCTGGGTATCGTGGTGATCACCCAGCTGATCCGTTTCCTGACCGAGGCGGTGAGCGGAAAGATCGCGGTGGACGGCGTGCTGGCGCTATTGGGCTTCAGCGCATTGAACTACCTGCCCGTGCTGCTTTCCATTTCGCTATTCATCTCCATCCTGCTCACGCTCTCGCGCTGCTACAAGGACAGCGAGATGGTCGTATGGTTTTCCGCTGGCATCGGTCTTACGCGCTGGATAAGGCCCGTGCTCTGGTATGCGATACCTGTGGTGATGGTGGTCGCGCTGATGAGCCTCGTGCTTTCCCCATGGGCCTTGCGCAAGTCCAACGAATACAGACAGAAGCTCGACAGCCGAGACGAAGTCAGCACGATCACGCCCGGAGCCTTCCACGAGTCTCCGCAGATGGACAGGGTCTATTTCGTCGAGACCGCTGACGTGAAGACGGGGGTGATAGGGCGCGTCTTCGTGCGCTCGATGCAGAACGGGGAACTTGGCACCATGGTCGCGAGCCGGGGCATGCAGGAAACCATGCCCAACGGGGACCGCTTCCTGGTGTTGCTGAATGGCACGCGCTACGAGGGGACGCCCGGGCAAAGGGACTATCGCATCGTCGACTTCAAGCGCTATGCGCTGCGCATCGACACCGTGGCTGCGAAGCAGGGGTTGCCCGATGTGCGCACGCTGCCGACTCCGGAATTGTGGCGCCATCCCACGACCTGGAACCTGTCCGAGCTTGAATGGCGGCTCGGGCTTCCCATCAGTGCCGCCGTGCTTTCCCTGATGGCGATCGCGCTGAGCTATGTCAATCCCCGTGCAGGCCGTTCCTTCAACCTGGTGCTTGCGCTCGTGCTCTACATGATCTACAACAACATGATCAGCGTGACCAATGCATGGGTGGGGCAGGGGAAGATGTCTCCGGGCATGGGGCTATGGGGGCTGCATGCGCTGATGATGCTCATCGCCGCGCTGCTTTTCTACAAGCGCATGAACCTTTTCTCCTGGCGCAAGGTGTTCGGAAGATGAACCTGCTCACCCGCTATCTTGCCCGGGAGATATATGCCAGCGTGCTGCTGGTGTTCGCATCCCTGCTGATGCTGTTTTCCTTCCTCGATTTCATCCACGAACTGAGCGTGATGGGTTATGGAAAATACAGCCTGGGCTATGTTCTGGCCTTCGTTGCGCTGACGATACCCGGCCACATATACGAGCTTTTCCCTGTCGCGGTGCTGGTCGGCACGATACTCGCGCTGGTGCAGATGGCTTCCCGTTCCGAGCTCACGATCTATCGCGCATCGGGTGCTTCGACCATGCAGATGCTGGCGGCATTGGGAAAGATCGCTTTGCCCATGATCGTCATCAGCTTTCTCTGCGGCGAATTCCTGGCGCCTCCCTCGGAACGCATGGCGCAGAAGCTTAGGCTGCAGGCGATGAACAGCAAGGTCTCGCTTCAGGCGTTCCGCTCCGGCGTCTGGGTCAAGGACGGCAAGAGCTTCGTGAACGTGAAGAACGTGATGCCCGACACCAGTCTTTCGGATATCGTGATATACGATTTCGACGAAACCTTTCACCTGAAGTCCGTCGTGAGCGCGAAGGGTGCGGCTTATCTCGAGCCAGGGCTATGGAAGCTCACGGATGTGCTTCAGACCAGCTTCTCGAAGTCGGGCGTCACCACCGACTCGATGAAGAGCCAGAGCTGGAAGTCTGAGCTCACGCCCGGCATCATGAGCGTGATGCTGGTTGTGCCGGAACAGATGTCGGCGCTTGACCTGTATCAGTATGCGGAGCATCTCAAGGAGAACAGGCAGCAGAGCGCGCGCTACGAGATCGCGATGTGGAACAAGCTGATCTATCCTTTTGCGCTCCTGGTCATGATGGTCCTGGCGCTGCCATTCGCCTCCTACCAGAGGCGCTCCGGCGGCGTCGGCGTGATGGTGTTCCTGGGCATCGTGCTGGGGCTCGCCTTCCATTTCACAGGGCGGCTGGTCGCAAGCCTCGGGGCGCTCAACAACTGGCAGCCTTTTTTGAGCGCCACCGCCATGACCATCGTCTTTCTGGCAATAGGCGTGGTCATGATCTGGTGGGTGGAGAGGCGCTAGCCGCTGTTGCGCAGCCCCGTCGCAATGCCGTTGATGGTCAGGTGGATCGCGCGCTTCACGAGCTCGTCGTTGTTGCCTGCGCGGTGGTGCTCGAGCAGCGTCACCTGCAGGTGGTTCAGCGGGTCGATGTAGGGCGTCCTGGTCTGCAGGCTGCGCGAAAAGGTCGGGTTGTCCTGCAGCAGCGTGGTGTGGCCGGTTATCTTGAACAGCATCTCTATCGTGTCCTCCCACTCGCGCTCTATCGCGCCAAAGACGCGCTCGCGCAGTTCCTCGTCCTGGACGAGGCCGGCATAGCGCGAGGCGATGCCCATGTCGGTCTTCGAGAGCACCATGTCCATGTTCGACATCAGTCCACGGAAGAATGCCCAGTTCTTGTACATCGCCTGCAGTTGCAGTAGGCCTGCCTGGCCTTCCCTTTCGACGAACTGCTTGACTGCGCTGCCGAACCCGAACCAGCCCGGAAGCAGCGTGCGGTTCAATCCCCAGCTGAACACCCAGGGGATTGCGCGCAGATCCTCGATGCGGTTCGAGGCCTTGCGCGCCGAGGGACGGCTGCCGATGTTGAGCTCGGCGATCTCGCGTATCGGCGTCGAGGTGAAAAAGTATTCCGTGAAGCCCGGCGTCTCGTAGACCAGCTTGCGGTAGGCCGCATAGGCGTCCAGGCTCATGGATTCCATGATCCGGTGGAATTCGGGCATTGCGCTGTCGTCGCCATGGTGGTGCAGCAGCGTGGCTTCCATGGTCGCGGCAATCAGCGTCTCGAGATTGCGATGGCCGATCTCGGGGTTCGAATACTTGCTGGAGATCACCTCTCCCTGCTCGGTGATGCGTATCTGCCCGTTCACGCTTCCGGGAGGTTGGGCGAGTATGGCTTCGTAGCTCGGGCCGCCGCCTCTTCCCACCGTTCCGCCGCGCCCGTGAAAGAGCCTCAGCTCTATGCCGTATTTGGCGAAAATCCTGACGAGCTCGAGCTCTGCCTTGTAGAGCTCCCAGTTGGCCGTGATGTATCCGCCATCCTTGTTGCTGTCCGAATAACCCAGCATGACTTCCTGGGTGTTGTTCCTGAAGGACAAAAGCTTGCGGTAATAGGGGATGGAGAAGAGTTCGTCCATGATCGCGCCGCAGCCGCGCAGGTCTTCTATGGTCTCGAAAAGCGGGATGATGTTGACGTGCAGCCTGTCGTTTTCGAGCAGCCCGGTTTGCTGCAGCATCAGCGCAAGCTCCAGCATGTCGCTCACCGCATCGGTCTTGGAGATGATGTGGTTGGGGAGCGCATCGCGCCCGAAACGGGCGTGTATGTCTGCGGCAGCCTGCATGATGAGCAGTTCGCTTTGCGCGACGTCGGAATATTTTTCGAGATCGGTGAGCAGCGGCTTTCCGGCCTCAAGCGTCGCGAGCAGCACCTCGCGCTTTTCAGCCTCCGGAAGATCCGCATAATTTCGTGAAATGCCCGCATGGGAGAGCAGTTCGGCCACCGTCTGCTCGTGTATCGCGCTGTGCTGGCGCATGTCGAGAGGAGCCAGATGGAAGCCGAAGACTTCCGCTGCGCGGCGCAGGTTAGCCAGGCGTCCCCGCGCAAGGTAAACCGCGCCGTGCTTGAGCAGGGAATCGATCAGCACATCCAAGTCATGGATGAATTCGCCGGGGTTGGCATAGGGCTCGGCATGCCTGTCGACGGGGGGCCTGTGCGTGATCTCGTGCCCGAGCTTCCTGGCCGTGGCCGAGAGGCGGGAATACATGAGTATCAGGGCGCGTCGATAGGGCTCGTCCACCCTGCTGATGGCGGTGTCCGGCGAGGCATCGGACAGGGCGCGCAGCGCTTCGCTGACATCGGCCAGCCTGTCGGTCAGCGAAAGCCTGGTGCCCAGGACGTGCGTCTCGTTCAGGTAATGCTGGAACGCGAGTTCCGAGTGCTGCTGCACCGCGTAGCGCATCATCTCGTGCGTGACAAAAGGGTTGCCGTCGCGGTCTCCGCCTATCCAGGAGCCGATGCGCAGCAGGGGAGGCACTTCCATTCCCGTCCCGAAGCGCTTTTCGAGCTGGCTTTCCAGGTTCGCATAGATCTTGGGGACTTCGTTCAGGAAGGTGTAGCGGTAGAATTCCAGGCCGTTCTTGATCTCGTCTCGCACCGTGAGCTTGGCGGTGCGCAGCATGCGGGTCTGCCAGAGGATCAGCACGAAGCGGCGAAGCGCATTCTCGTTCTCGGCCAGTTCTTCAGGCGTCATGTCCATGCGGTCGCGGTTGGACAGCAAATTGGAGATGATGAGATGGCAATCGAGCGTGCTCTTGCGCTGAACCTCAGTCGGATGCGCGGTCAAAACGGGCGAGACCAGCGCGCTGTCCAGGAAGGACTGCAGCGATTCACGGCTGATTCGCTTTTCCTCGATGCGGTCCAGCGCACGCAACAGGCTGCCGTTTTTTGGGGGGCTGCCGGCTTTCAGGTGGGCGCGGTGGCGGCGGTTGTGGTGTAGATCCTCTGCGATGTTCGAAAGCTGCGAGAAATAGCTGAAGGCGCGCACCACGGAGAGCGTCTCGGCCGGGCTCAGCGCGTTCAGCATCTGCTCTAGCTTCTCGCCATCCCGCTCGTCCTGTGTCTTGCGAAAGAGCACCGCGGAGCGGCGCACGGTCTCGACCAGCTGGAATGTTTCTTCACCTTCCTGTTCGCGCAGGGTGTCGCCGAGTATCCTGCCAAGCAGGCGCACGTCCTCGCGAAATGGCAAGTCTTTGCTGGAAATGTCAGCAGGAGCAGAAAGTAGGTTCATTGCAGTCTAGTACGCAAATAAGCGCGGCAGCCTCCGTGATAGAATGCGCCGCGTAATTAATCACAAGGAAATTCCGATGAGTTCCCAAGCCTCACCCAACCCGTTGCAACGTCTGGTCATTGCCTCCCGTGAAAGCGCGCTTGCCATGTGGCAGGCCGAGCATATCAGGGACAGGTTGAGCGCATTATATCCGCAAACGCAAGTCAGCATCCTCGGAATGACGACCCAGGGCGATCAGATACTCAATGTCAGCCTGTCGAAAATAGGCGGAAAGGGGCTGTTCGTCAAAGAACTGGAGACGGCGCTTGAAGACGGAAGGGCCGACCTTGCCGTGCATTCCTTGAAGGACGTGCCGATGGTGCTGCCCGATGGTTTTGCGCTTGCAGCCATAGGGGAGCGGGAGGATCCGCACGACGCCTTTGTCTCCAATCTCCACGAGAATCTGGACTCGCTGCCCGCAGGCAGCGTGGTCGGGACCTCGAGCCTGCGCCGCGAGAGCCAGCTGCGCGCGCGCTATCCTCATCTCAGGATCGAGCCTCTGCGCGGCAATGTGCAGACGCGCCTGCGCAAGCTCGACGAGGGGCAGTATGCGGCGATCATACTTGCGGCGGCAGGTCTCAAACGGCTGGGGCTGGAATCGCGCATACGCGCAATCATATCTACCGAGGACAGCCTGCCTGCAGTGGGCCAGGGCGCGCTCGGCATAGAATGCAGGGCGGACCGTCTGGACGTGATCGGGATGTTAAGGCCGCTGCATCATGCAGATACTGCAGCCTGTGTGCTGGCCGAACGCGCGATGAGCCGGGCGCTCAACGGAAGCTGCCAGGTCCCCCTGGGCGGGTTTGCAAAAGTCATGGAAGGCAGGCTTTTCATGCGCGGCTTCGTCGCAAGCACGGATGGGATGACCATGATGCGGGCGGAGGCGACCGGCAGCATGGAGGACCCGGAGGCGCTGGGCAGACGCATCGCAGAAGAGCTGCTTGCCAAGGGGGCGGGCAGGATACTCGCTTCGCTGAATGGCTGAACTGCGTCTTTCCGGGCAGAGGATACTGGTAACCCGGCCGATTGACCAGGCGGCGGATCTTGCAAGGGCCATTGACCGGGTTGGGGGCGTGCCGCTGCTGTTTCCCCTTCTGCAGATCGGGCCTGCGGAGAATCAGAAGACGCTTAATGATCAGATTGCACGTCTGGCCGGTTTCGATCTCGTGATCTTCGTGAGTCCAAACGCGGTGCATTACGGGATGGAGGCGATACGCGCCAGACTGGGTTCCATACCGCAGGGCGTCAGGGTCGCTACGGTGGGCATGGGAAGCGCAAAGGCGCTTCATGATCGGGGCATAAAGGATGTGATTGTGCCGCCCGTGAGGCATGACAGCGAAGGGCTGCTCGAGGAGCTGAAGCAGGTCGCAGGCCTGCGCGTGATGATATTGCGCGGCGATGGGGGGCGGGAACTTCTGGGTGATGAACTCAGGGCGCGCGGGGCCGAAGTCGAATATGCGGCCTGCTACAGGAGAAGCATGGCGCCGCTTTCGGGGCTCGAAAATCTTCATCCCGATGCGCTCACCGTGACAAGCAGCGAAGCGCTCCTTTATCTGTGGCAGAATGCGCCTTTGCGATTTCACGATATCCCGCTTTTCGTGCAGCACCCGCGCATAGCGGCATTGGCCAAGAGCCAGGGCTGGGCCGAGGTCCATCTGACGGAGGCGGGGGATCAGGGTTTGCTGATTGGTCTTTTGAGGTGGGCGGATTCAGGCCGCCCGGCGGAGTGATTTATGAGCGACAATCCGGACGTGCGGCAGAAGGAAAGCAAGGCGGGGGATTTTTTCGCCCGCTTGAACCTGACCCAAATGACGCTGATCGTCCTGGTTGCCATATTCCTATGGCAGTGGTTCGATGCGCACAGGACGATCGCCGAGATGAGAAACGAGCTCGCCCGAAAGATCGCCGAGATGGACGGCATAGCGCATGCCAATGCGCTGCTGATCACGCAGAACCAGGACACGGTGCGCGCCATTTCGGTCAGGCTCGCGACGCTTGAAGCCTATTACGACCAGGCGCAGAACCAGCGCGCCGCGCTCGAGACGCTGTACAACAACCTTTCCATCTCGCGGGACGAGACGGCGCTTGCCGACGTCGAGCAGCTGCTGCTGATCGCAGGCCAGCAGCTCCAGCTTTCCGGCAACGTGAAAGCGGCGCTGATCGCGATGGAAGGCGCGGACGCGAGGCTGCAGCGAATGAACAGGCCTGCGTTCAACATTCTGCGCAAGGCCATAGAACTGGACATGGAAAGGCTGAAGTCCCTGCCTGTCGTGGACGTGTCTGGCATCAACCAGAAGCTCAACGAGATGCTGGAAGACGTCGATGATCTCCCCTTGGTCGACAGGCACAGGCCTTCCGAGAATGCGCTTGAGCCTGCCAGTTCGCCTGCTGCCGACAAGACAGCATGGCGTAAATGGAAGGATGCGATCTGGCTCGAGGTGAAGCAGCTCGTGCGTATCGAGAACACCGGCTTGAAGCAGATCGCGCTGCTTCCTCCCAATCAGGAATTCTTTCTGCGCGAGAATCTCAAGATGCGCCTGGTTTCGGCGCGTCTTGCGCTGCTCTCCAGGGACGAGCAAAGCTTCAGGCAGGAGCTCAGGACTGCGCAGACCTGGCTTGTGCGTTATTTCGACGTGAAGTCGGAAGATGGCGCGCACATGCTCTCGGAGCTGAAACGGCTTTCCACTGCCAGCATCAATATCGACATGCCGGACATCAGCGGCAGCCTTCAGGCGGTTCGCAGCTACAGGCTGAGCCACGATCAGACCGGCACTGCCAAGAAGGCGCTTCAGTGAAGTATCTGATTACCCTGCTGGTGATCTTCGCTGCCGCTGTCGCGCTCGGCACGGTGCTGCAAAATACGGCCTATGTGCTGCTTGTCTATCCGCCCTACCGCATCGAGATGTCGCTCAAGCTCTTCGCGGTTCTGCTGCTGTTGATCCTGGTCCTCGGGCACTGGCTGATGCAGGTCCTGTCAGACACCTCGAGGCTGCCCGCCATGGTGAAGAAGATCAGGCTGGAGCGCGCGCAGAACAATTCGCGCAAACTGCTGGACGTGACGCTCAGGGCCTACTTCGAGGGGCGCTATCAGGATGCCGAAAAGGCGGCCGTGCGCGCGATCAGGCATGGCGAGTCTTCCATCCTCTATCCCATCATAGCCGCGCGCGCAGCGCACGAGCTCGGTGCGCCGGAAAGAAGGGATGCCTACATGGCCCAGGCGGGCCAAAAGTTCCAGGGGGACTCGACGATGCGTCTGCTCGCCGATGCCAGGTCCAGATTCGGCCAGCAGAATGAGATCAGGTGATCACCGTGGGCGCCTTCCGCCCGGTGCGCGCCTCGAGCTGGCTGATCTGTCTTGCAATCCCGATGAGTTCGCAAAGGGCCTCTTGGGCATCGAGCCCGTGGCGTGAGATTTCTGGATCATAGGCCTCCAGGTAGATGCGCAGCGTTGCACCTTCCGTCCCCGTGCCCGACAGGCGGAACACGATGCGGGAGCCGTCCGTGAACAGGAGCCTGAGCCCCTGTCCCTTGCTTGTGCTCCCGTCTACCGGATCCGTGTAGCTGAAGTCGTCGCAGTGCTCAACCTTGTAGCTGCCGAATGATTTTCCGGGAAGGTTCCCGAACTCGGCCCTGATGTGTTCCATCACGCCTTTTGCGGCGTCATCCGGTATCGCCTCGTAGTCGTGGCGCGAATACACATTGCGGCCGAAGCGCGCCCAGTGTTGGCGCACGATCTCCTCCACGGACTGTTTTCTCGATGCGATCACGTTGAGCCAGAACAGCACGGCCCAGAGGCCATCCTTCTCGCGGATGTGGCTGGAACCCGTACCGAAGCTCTCCTCGCCGCAAAGCGTCACCCTTCCGGCATCCATCAGGTTGCCGAAGAATTTCCATCCGGTGGGCGTCTCGAAACAGGGGATGTCGAGCGTCCTGGCCACCCGGTCAACGGCGCTGCTCGTCGGCATGGAACGCGCGACGCCTTTGAGGCCCTCGCGGTAGCCTGGCACGAGTGTGGCATTCGCCGTGAGGATCGCAAGGCTGTCGGAAGGTGTTACGAAGAAGTGCCTTCCAAGGATCATGTTGCGGTCGCCGTCTCCGTCCGATGCGGCACCGAAATCAGGCGCATTTTCTCCATGGAGGATGTCGACCAGATCGTGCGCATAGGTGAGGTTGGGGTCGGGATGGCCCTTGCCGAAATCCGGCAGGGGGACTGCGTTCATGATGCTGTCCTCGGGTGCCTGCAGGCGGTTGATGAAGATCTCCCTCGCGTAAGGCCCGGTGACTGCGTGCATCGCGTCAAACTTGATGCGGAATCCGCCCTTGAAAAGCCCCCGTATCGCGTCGAAATCGAAAAGGGATTCCATCAGGTCCGCATAGTCCGCCACCGGGTCGATGATGGATATTTTCATTTCTCCGAGACTGGCTTCTCCCGTCCTGTGAAGATCGATGTCGGGCGCATCCATGACGCGGTATTGCGAGATCTTGAGGCTGGTCTCGTAGATGCTGTCGGTGATTCTTTCTGGCGCGGGGCCGCCGTTAGCGGCATTGTACTTGATCCCGAAGTCGCCCTCAGGTCCACCGGGATTATGGCTTGCCGAAAGGATGATGCCGCCGAACGTGGCATGCTTGCGGATCACGCATGAGGCGGCGGGAGTGGACAGGATGCCGTCCTTGCCAACCAGCACGCGGGCGTATCCGTTCGCCGCGGCCATTTTCAGGATGATCTGTATCGCCTCGAGATTGTAGTGCCTGCCGTCTCCGCCAAGCACCAGCGTGGAACCTGCAGGGGGCAGGATGCTGTCGAAGATGGACTGGACGAAATTTTCCAGATAGTGCGGCTGCCGGAAGACCGCGACGCGCTTTCTGAGTCCGGATGTGCCGGGTTTCTGGTCTGGGTAGGGCTGGGTGGCTATGGTCAGTATGGCTGGCATTGTCGGTTCCCGGGTTCGTTTGAAGTTGAAGGTCATCCTTGCTTGCGTTGACAGACGACTTTCCCTAAAGTTGCCATTTCCTGCAATAATTATACGGATATCAATCAGATCGAGAGCGAACAATATGAACCAGGATGATTTGAAAAGGGCCGTTGCGGCTGCAGCAATAGAATATGTGCCGGCGGATTGCATCGTCGGCGTCGGAACCGGCTCGACCGCCAATTTCTTCATCGACGAGCTGGCGAAGATCAAACACAGGATACGCGGTGCGGTGGCAAGCTCGGAGGCGTCGGCGAAACGCCTGAAGGGGCATGGCATAGAGGTGCTGTCGCTGAACGATGCGGGCGACTTGCCGGTCTATGTGGACGGCGCGGACGAGATCACCCGCCACATGCACATGATCAAGGGGGGCGGCGGCGCATTGACGCGCGAGAAGATCGTCGCCGCAGCAAGCAAAAAATTCATCTGTGTCTGCGACGAGAGCAAGCTGGTTGACGTGCTGGGCAACTTTCCGCTGCCGATCGAGGTGATCCCGATGGCGCGCAGCTCCGTTGCAAGGCAGCTCGTGGCGCTCGGCGGCCAGCCGGCCCTGCGCGAAGGCTTTACCACGGACAATGGCAACCTGATCCTGGATGTGCGCGGGCTCAAGATCATGAATCCCGTCGAGCTCGAGTCCACGCTGGACCACATTGCGGGTGTCGTGACCAATGGCCTCTTTGCGAGGCGCCCCGCGGACGTGCTGCTGCTCGGGACGGCTTCGGGCGTGAAGACGATGACAGCCTGATTGTCATATTATCTTCATGTTCGTATAATAATATATACTGTTTTCTGGAACCGGAGGGCGCAATGCACAGCAGCGAACATACATCCAAGCAGTTCGATGTCGAGCTCGAGGCGATACGCGCCTATGTGCTGCAGATGGGCGGCCTGGTCGAGAGCCAGATACGCAGCGCCATCCATTCCATGGTGGAAAACGACATCGCCCTGATGAACCGGGTGATCGAAGATGATCACCGCGTGAATGCGATGGAGGTCAAGATAGACGAGGCGTGCAGCCAGGTGATCGCGCGGCGCCAGCCGACCGCGAGCGATCTCAGACTGCTGATGATGGTCGTCAAGACCATCACCGATCTCGAACGCATAGGCGACGAGGCCGAGAAGATCGCGCGCATGGCCAAGATGCTTTCCAAGAAGCACGGCCTGGCCATTCCCCGCTATCACGAGGTCATGCATGCGTCCGAGCTTGCGATCGACATGCTGAGGAAGTCACTGGATGCGTTCGCAAGGCTGGATGTGACGATGGCGGCCGAAGTGGTGCGCCAGGACGATCAGGTGGATGTCGAGTTTCGCGCGATCATGCGCTATCTCATCACCTTCATGATGGAAGACCCGAGAACGATCACGACCTCGTTGGAGATACTCTTCGTTGCCAAGGCGATAGAGCGCATAGGGGATCATGCGAAGAACATCTCCGAATACGTCATCTACATGGTCAAGGGGCGCGACGTGCGCCATGTCTCCCTGGACGAGATCGAGCGGGAAATCCGCGAATAATGGAGCAGCATCCCTTTCTTGCCGCAGTCGATCTGGGATCAAACAGTTTCAGGCTGCAGGTGGCAAAGGTGGAAGGCGATCAGCTTTACATGCTGGACGGGCTGCGCGAGCCGGTCCGCCTGGCGGCAGGGCTCACATCGGAAAATCATCTCGACGCCGATGCGCAAAGGCGCGCCCTGGCTGCGCTCTCCCGTTTTGCGGAGCGCCTGCGCGATTTTCCCCCCGAAGCGGTCAGGGCGGTCGGCACCAATTCCCTGAGAGTGGCGAAAAATTCCGCGAAGTTCATCGCGGAGGCGGAAAGGGTGCTGGGATTCCCGATCGAAGTCATCGCCGGCAGGGAGGAGGCGCGGCTGATCTATCTCGGGGTGGCCCACGGGATGCCGAAATCGGAAGAGCAGGTTCTGGTGATGGACATAGGCGGCGGCTCGACCGAATTCATCATAGGCCGAGGATACGAGCCCATCAGGCTTGAAAGCCTCTACATGGGCTGCGTCAGTTTCAGCCAGCGCTTTTTCCCGGGGGGCAGGATCACAAGGCAGGGCATGGCCAGTGCCGAACTTGCCGCGCGCAGCGAACTGCAGGGCATCGTTGCCGACTACAAAGGGCAATGGCGGAGGGCGATAGGCTCCTCTGGCACTGCCAAGTCGATCTGCGAAATACTGGAGCTCAACGGTTACAGCGAAAACGGCATCACCCGCGATGGGCTAGAGATGCTGCGGGCGAGCCTGATCAAGGCGGGCGATGTGCATAAGCTTGCCCTGCTTGGGCTCAAGGCTGACCGGCTGCCGACATTGGCCGGCGGCTTCGCGATCATGCATGCGGCCTTCGGGGAACTTGAAATATCGCAGATGCAGCCAGTCTCGACCGCGCTGCGCGAAGGCGTGCTCTACGATCTATGGGGGCGCTTCCACAACAACGACATGCGCGACGTGACGGTGCAGAATTACATGCGCCGCTACCACGTGGATGTGAAACAGGCGGAAAGAATCGAGCATCTGTCGCATGTCCTGGCGAGCCAGTTTTTCGGGTCAGGCAATCACGAGGCCGCTCTGCAGACCCTGGGGTGGGTGGCAAAACTGCACGGCATCGGCATCAGGGTCGCGCACAGCGGCTATCACAAGCACACCGCCTACATCTTGGCGAATGCCGACATGCCGGGATTCTCGAAGAAGGAGCAGGCGCGATTGAGCCTGCTTGCGCTCGCGCACAGGGGCAACCTGAAGAAGCTTCAGGGGCTGCTCTTGAACGGCGAAGACTGCATTCTGGCGATGAGCCTGCGTCTCGCCGTCCTTTTCTACAGGAATCGCAGCGATGTCGTCTTGCCCGAGATAAAGGCGAGTTTCACGGGGACAAAATATTTTCTTGCGATTGAGTCGGACTGGCTAAGCCAGAACCCGCTCACTGAAACGGCCTTGCAGGAAGAAGTGAAACAGTGGAAAGTGCTGGGAGTGGCGATACAGATAATCAGAAAATAGCCGCATTCGAGCGATTGACAGTCGCAGACGGGTTGATGATGAAATGACGCATTCGGCAAGGAAATGGCTGGACAGCATCGTCGCGGCGGGTCTAAATCCGACGGATAAGGCCGAACTGCGTATTGAAAAAACCGTGATGACCCTGGTGCCGCTCATCATCGCGCCCCTCGCGCTGATCTGGGGAACGGCCTATTTTCTGCTGGGGCACTGGCTGTCAGGCGCGATTCCGATGTCTTATGCGCTCATTTCTGCGGCAAGCCTTTCCAGTTTCTTCAAGACCAAGGATATCCGGTTCGTCCGCCAAAGCCAGCTGATCCTGGTGCTCCTCTTGCCTTTTCTTCTGATGTGGTCGCTGGGCGGATTTTCCGCAGGCAGCATGGTGATGATATGGGCGATCTTCTCGCCGATCGCGGCACTCCTGTTTCTCGAAAAGGGCGAGGCGTTCAGGTGGTTTCTCGCATATTCCGCGCTGATCCTGTTTTCCGTTCTGATTGACGACCACGCGGCATCGATGGCAACGCCTCTGCCAGATATCGCAAGGAGACTGTTCTACCTTCTGAACATGGGATGCGGATCGGCCGGCCTTTATCTTCTGGTATCCCATTACATGGGAGAGGAGAAGCGCGCGCATGAGGCGAGTCTGCGCATGGCGGCGGTGTCCTTCGAATCTCAGCAGGGCCTGATGATCATGGATGCCGATGGCGTGATCCTGAAGATCAACAGCGCATTCTCGGAGGATACGGGATATGCGGCAAGCGATGTGGAAGGCAAGACGCCCAGGATCTTCCATTCAGAGCATCACGATGATGACTTCTATGCCGACATGCTGGCAAACATAGAATGTTCTGGTGCCTGGCAGGGAGAGATATGGATCAGGCACAAGGGAGGCGAGATGCGGGAAAAATGGCTCAGCATTTCGGCAATCAAGGGAGATGATGGTCTGATCAGTCACTATGCGTGTGCGCATGTCGACATCACCGAGCGCAGGGAAATGGAGCGCAGGAATGAAGTTCTGCTGCTGCGTCAGAAGGTGCTGATGAGCTCTACGCTGGAAGGCGTGCACATCATGGATATAGATGGCAACATCGTGGAGGCCAATGACACCTTCTGCCAGATGCTGGGATATTCCCCAGATGAAATCAGCAGAATGAACGTGGCCGATTGGGATGTGCAGTGGACTAAGGAAGAGCTGATGGAACGCTTCAAGGCGCTTGTGCATGTCAATGCGGCCCGGTTCGAGACGCGGCATCGAAGGAGCGATGGGACTCTGCTCGATGTGGAAATCAGCACGACGGGTGCGGAGATAGGCGGGAAGCGGTATCTTTTTGCGTCGAGCCACGACATCACGAGGCGCAAGGAGGATGAAGAGACGATAAGACGTCTGGCCTTCCACGATGCTTTGACCCATCTGCCGAACCGGCAGCTGCTTATGGACAGGCTAAACCATGCGCTCGCATCCAGTGAAAGGGATGAAAACAGGGGGGCGCTGCTGTTCATCGATCTCGATAACTTCAAGAAGCTCAACGATACGCTGGGCCATGCGATGGGGGACTTGCTGCTGAAGCAGGTTGCGGAGCGCCTCGTCTCCTAGGTGCGTGAGGGCGATACGGTCGCCCGTTTGGGGGGGGACGAATTCGTGGTGATGCTGGAAAATCTGGATGAGCAGGAAATCGTAGCGGCAGAGCAGGTGGAAGTGATAGGGGAGAAGATACTCGCTACATTGTGCAATCCCTACCAACTAAGGCAGCAGATTTTTAGAAGCTCGGGCAGCATAGGCGCGACCTTGTTCTGCGGTCAAATTCAAGACTCGGAAGAACTCCTGAAGCAGGCGGACATCGCGATGTATCAGGCTAAGAAGGTTGGACGCAATACACTGCGTTTTTTCGATCATAAGATGCAGGAGGTGATCGACGCGCGGGCCGCAATGGAAGAGCAGCTGCGTCTTGCGCTGGAAAACGGGCAATTCGAACTGTATTACCAGGTTCAGGTCGATCGAGTAGGCCTTCCCATAGGCGCGGAGGCATTGATACGATGGAATCATCCGGATCACCGCATGGTCATTCCCGAAGAATTCATATCACTCGCGGAAGAAACAGGACTGATCCTGCCCATAGGGCGCTGGGCGCTCAGCGAAGCGTGTGCGAAGCTTGCAGGCTGGTCGAGCGATGAAAAAATGCGCAAATTCGTCCTGGCGGTGAACATCAGTGCGCGGCAATTTCGCCAGACGGATTTCGTCGATGAGCTGAAGGCGCTCATCGCGAAATATGCGCTCGATCCTTCCCGCTTGAAGCTCGAGCTGACCGAGAGCATGTTGCTGGAAAACTCAACCGAGGCATCCGTCACGATGAATGCGCTGAAGGAGATCGGCGTTCAGCTATCCTTGGACGATTTCGGCACGAGCTATTCTTCGCTGCAATACTTAAAGCACCTGCCGCTCGATCAAATCAAGATAGATCAGTCCTTCATACGCGATATCGCAACAGCTCCAAATGACGCCGCCATCGTGCAGGCCATCATCGCGATGGCTGAGGCCTTGCGGATGGACGTGATCGCGGAAGGGGTGGAGACGGAGGCGCAGCGCGCGCTTCTGGATATGCAGAACTGCCGCGCCTATCAGGGATACCTGTTCGGCGAGCCCCTGCCGGTCGAAAAATTCGAGTCGCTTTTCAAAGATGCTTAAAGGCGAATTCTCAGCAATCTGCTACACTTGACGCCGAAGCTGGTCAGGCAGTCGCCGCGCATTTTAAATGCGGGGAGGAAAGTCCGGGCTCCACAGAGCAGAATGCCGGTTAATGGCCGGACACCGCGAGGTGATGAACAGTGCCACAGAAAACATACCGCCGATGGCTGTGAAAGCAGATCAGGCAAGGGCGAACCGGTGCGGTAAGAGCGCACCGCGCGCTCGGCAACGGGCGTGGCAGGGTAAACTCCATTCGGAGCAAGATCAAATAGGCTGACCATGACGTGGCTCGCGTCGTCAGCGGGTAGATCGCTTGAGCGTCAGGTAACGAAACGCCTAGAGGAATGACTGTCCACGACAGAACCCGGCTTATCGGCCAGCTTCACCCTTCTTCAGCAAGAGCTCGAATTCTTCGGGAGGGACGGGCTTGGAGAAAAGGTATCCCTGTCCATGATCGCATCCTGCTGCGATCAGCCTTTCTTTCTGCGCCTCGGTCTCTACCCCTTCCGCGACCACCGTTAGTCCGAGCTTGTGTGCCATCATCACGATGGCTTCGGAGAGCGCCATGTCGCTCGCATCGTTTGCGATATCCTCCACAAAGGATTTGTCTATCTTGAGATAGTCTATGTCCAGCCTCTTGAGGTAGGAAAGAGAGGAATAGCCCGTGCCGAAATCGTCGATGGCGACCTCAATGCCCGCATCCCTGAATTTGAGCAGCTTATTTGTGATGCTGGCATCGGCATTCAGCAGCAGGCCCTCCGTGATCTCGATGACGATGTGCCTTCCTGAAAGGCCGAGGCTCTCGAGATGAGACAGCCATTCTTCTATGTTCCCCTCGTCGTTCTGGATCTGCATGGGGGATTTGTTAACGCAGATCCTGAAACCCTGTGGCGCGATCGGAAGCCAGCGTTTGATCCAGTGCACGGACTCTTTGAATACCCAGTCGCCTATCTCTATGATGAGGCCGCTCTCCTCGGCCAGGGGAATGAAATCAATCGGACTTACCATCCCTCGCACAGGATGCACCCAGCGCAGCAGGGCCTCCGCTTTGACGATCCTGCCCGTTGCGAGTTCGACGACGGGCTGGAAGTGCAGCCTGAACTGGTTTGATGGAAGCGCGCCTCTCAAGTCGTTTAGCATCTTGAGCCTAAGCTGCGCCTTTTCCTGAAGCGCGCTTGTGAAGTAGCCAAGACGGTTGCGCCCTGCATTTTTTGCCAGATACATCGCCTGATCGGCATTGCGCAGGAGCTGTTCCACGTCGAGCGCATCGTCGGGATAAAAGGTGATGCCTATGCTTGCCGATATATATGCATTGTCGGTATAGAGCTGGAATGGCGCGACGAGCTTCTCGAGTATGGCCTGAGCGATCTTTTCAGCATGGGCGCTGTCAGGTAGTTCGGACAGGACGACGGTGAATTCGTCGCCGCCCAGGCGCGCGACTGTGTCCGATTCCCGTACGCAAGAGACGATGCGGCTTGCCGCCTCGATCAGGAGCTGATCGCCCAGATGGTGCCCAAGCGTGTCGTTGATTTCCTTGAAGCGGTCGAGATCGATGAAAAGCAGCGCGACCTTCGATTTTCCGCGGTGAGCCTTCTTGATTTCCTGCTCCAGCCTGTCGTGGAACATGCGCCTGTTGGGAAGGCCGGTCAGCAGATCGAAATTGGCCTGTCTCCAGATCAGCTCGTCCGTGCGCACCTTGTCAGTGATGTCCGAGAAGAGCGCGACATGACGATGCACGGAGCCATCCGGATTGAGTATGGTGTTGATGGTCAGCCATTCGGGATAGATGTCCCCGCTCCTGCGGCGGTTCCAGATTTCACCGTGCCAGCTTCCTCTGGTCTTGACTTCGTTCCAGAGATTTCTGTAGAAGTCTGCATCGTGTTTCCCGGATTTCAAGAAACCGGGATTGCGCCCGAGCACTTCTTCAAGGGTGTAACCCGTGATTTCAGTAAATGCAGGATTGATCGCGATGATGCGGTTCTGCTCGTCGGTGATCATCATCGCCTCGCTTGAATGCTGGTAGACCATCGAAGCGAGCTGAAGCTCATCTTCAGCCTGCTTGCGCTCTATGCTCACTCCGGCAAGTCTTGCGCAGCTTGAGATCAGCGATATGTCGAAGCTGCAGGGGCTGCTGGGCTTTTTGTGATAGATCGCAAAGGATCCCAATACCTTGCCAGTCGAACCATATATCGGTTCAGACCAGCAGGAGGCCAGCCCTGCCTGTTTAGCCAGATGCCTGTAGTTCTTCCAGTAGGGATGGCTGCTTATGTCCTCGACGATGACGCGTTTTCCTGTATAGCAGGCCGTGCCGCATGAGCCTGCCTCGGGCCCGATCTCGGAGCCTTCTATCGCGGCATTGTAGGATGGGGGAAGAGATGGGGCGGCACCTATCGCAAGGCGCTTTCCTTCGGCATCCAGAAGCAAAATGGTGCAGAGCATCGCAGGATTCTGTTCTTCCACGCCGAGCACGATCGCATTCAGGATTTCTGAAAGCGGCTTGCCCTGTGTCAGGAGTTCGAGAACATGGTTGCGCAGATGCTCGTTGTTTTCTGCTCGCTTGCGTTCAGTGATGTCTTCGACGATGGCGACGATGTAATCAATGCTGCCGTCCTGTTTGCGCACCGCCTGAGGCGCGCGGCGCACATGTATGGTTTCTCCATCCTTGCGGACGAAGCGGTTTTCGATGACGTAGTTATCGAGCTCGCCGCAAAGCAGCCGGTTGTATTGCTTGAGGTTGGCTTCGAGATCGTCGGGATGGGTGAGCTCAGCCCAGTTCATGCGCATCAGTTCTTCGCGGGAGTACCCCAGCATTTTGCAAAGCGCGCCGTTGACTTCCAGCCATCCCTTCTCGGCGCTGGTCGATGCCATGCCGATCAGCGCCTGTTCAAAATAAGCCCTGAAATGGCGCTCGCTTGAAACCAGCGCTGCTTCTGTTTTCTGCTTGATCTGCCTGTTCATCGCCTCCTTCAGCTCGCGTTCGATCGCCGGTACGAGGCGAGCCAGGTTGCTTTTCATCACGAAGTCGTGCGCGCCGGATTTCATCGAGGCGACAGCCATTTCCTCGCCTATGCTGCCTGAGACGATGATGAGCGGGGTGTCGAGTCCGTGTTCGCGGACGATGCGGATCGCATCAAAAGAGCTGAACCCCGGCATGTTGTGATCCGAGATCACGAGATCCCATTCCTGGCGGGACAGCGCATCCTTTAGGCCTTTCTCGCTGGATACTCTCTCGGCTGCCGCGTCAAATCCCCCGCGCTTCAGTTCGCGCAAGGCAAGGAGCGTATCGTCCTCGGAATCCTCTAAGATCAGGACGCGCAGTTTTTTCACATCAGTCGTCCGCGGCTTCGTTCAGCATCAGCCAGTACATGCCAAGCTGCCTTGCTGCCTCGATGAACTCGCTGAAGTCGACTGGCTTGCGCACATAGCTGTTCGCGCCGAGATCGTAGCTCGAGATTCTGTCCTGCTGTTCGTTCGATGAGGTGAGAATCACGACGGGAAGGCGGCGCGTTCGGCTGTCTGCGCGTATCCTCTGCAGCACTTCGAGTCCGTCCACTTTGGGCAGTTTGAGATCGAGCAGGATGATCTGCGGCTGTATCGAGGTGTCTCTTCCCGCATATTCCCCCTCGCCGAAAAGGTAGTCGAGCGCCTCCTGTCCGTCCTTGACCTCTTTGATCTCGTTGGAGATATTGTGCTGCTTCAGCGCGCGAACGGTCAGTATGCGGTCATCGGGATTGTCTTCGACCAGAAGTATGATTTTGCTCTTCATCTAAACTCCGTTTGTTATTCAAGCCGCGACATGCGGCAACACGAAATAGAAACAGCTACCCTCCCCGACTGTGCCTTCTGCCCATATTCTGCCGCCGTGGCGGTTGATGATGCGCTGGACGGTCGCCAGGCCTATGCCTGTGCCAGGGAATTCGTCTTCTGTGTGCAGGCGCTGGAAAGCGCCGAACAGCTTCGAGGCGTAGCGCATGTCGAATCCTGCGCCATTGTCCCGGATGAAATAGACATTTTCGCCATTATGCAGAGTGCTTCCGAATTCGATGACAGCATGATCTTTCTTGCTCGTGTATTTCCATGCATTGTTCAGGAGGTTCTGCAGCATCACCTGCATGAGGCCTGCATCTCCTGTAGCGGAAATTCCGGGCTCTATCCTGATGCTCGCATTCCGATGGGAATCCTCGTTCTTGAGTTCCTGCAAAATCTTTTCGGCGATCGAGCTCAAATCGACATCGGCGTGTTTCATCTCGAGGCGGGTCACGCGGGATAGCTGCAGCAAATCGTCGATCAGCGAGCCCATCTTCTGAGCGCCGCCTCTTACGCGTTGCAGATAGAATGCGGCTGTTTCGTCCAGCCTGCTTCCGTAATCCTCGATCAGCGCCTGGCTGAATCCGTCTATTGCGCGAAGCGGCGCTCGCAGGTCGTGGGAGACGGAATAGCTGAACGCCTCGAGTTCCCTGTTGCTCGCCGCAAGCTCGTTGGTGCGCCGCCTCACCGTTTCTTCGAGCGTGTCGTTCTGCATCCTGATCTGCCTCGCATCTTCCTTGATGCGCTTGTCTGCGGATTCGATGGCTCTTGCTAGCGCTCCGTATTCGTCCTGTCTCTGATCGAGCATTGAAAGCGAGATGTTTCCGCTTCCCATCAATGGCAACGCATCCTGTATGCTGAAAAGAGGTCGGGTTATCCAGCGGGCAAGGATCAGGCCGAGTGCGACGGAGGCCAGAGTTAGCGCAGACAGATAGATCGCAAAGTCGCGCAGGTGGATCCAGAGAAATTGCCTGAATGGCGTGATGTCGAAAATAGCGGCTATGCTGCCGATTCTTTCGCCGCCGAATTCCACGGGAGAAATGCTCTTGATGGTTTCAATGTCGCCCTGCGCCTCGGATACATAGGGCTGAATCAAAGGATGTTTCTCGGGGTCGGTAGAGCCTATCGTGTTTCCCTGGTTGTCTAAAACGGTGATCTCCCTGAATCTGTAGAGAGAGCCCTGGTTTTCCTGTTCCTTAACTCGCTTCAGTTTGCTCCACAGGCCGAAGAGTCTGCTATAGCGCAGGTCATCCGCTACGGTGAGCGCAACGAGACGGGTTGCGTCCGAAGCCTGAGACTCTATCGCGTCGCGCCATTGGCGCTTCAGTTCGAAATAGTTGTGAGTCGCGTAGGCCGAGATCGAGATCACGGAAAAGATCAGAAGCATAACGCTTACCTGGCGGAAGAAGGAACGGTATAGCCAGTTCTTCACTTGGCGGAGCCTCCGTCAGGCCTGACGGCAGCGAGCATCTTTGCGATCGGCGCATAAAAGCTGTCTGGCTCGAGCACAAATCCGTCCATGCCGAAATCCTTCAGCATTGCTCTGCCCTTTGCATCGTCCTTCATTCCGGTTAGGACATCTTCCAGCTTCTTCAGGGTTGCAGCATCGACCTTGGGTCCGGCGACGACGGGCGTGAAGGGATATGGCCCCATGCGCCCGATTTCCTTGAGCTTGCTCGCTGCGTCATGATGCGTTTTGACATACTCTACCCAGACATATTCGTCGACTGCAGAAACATCGGCAAGGCCTCCCAGTAGGGCTTCTATGCTGTTCTCGTGTGAGCCCGTGTCTATCGTGAGCCTGAAGTATTTGGAGATGTCGATGCCCTTTTCGTGAAGTGCATAGGCAGGAGAGATGAATCCGGAATTTGAACGTATGTCTGAATAGGCAAGCACTTTCCCCTTGAAGTCGGAAAGCTGCTTTTCCGGCCTGTTCTTCTGCGTCAGTACCAGGCTGTGGTAGAGGGGGTTCCCATGGAACAGCGGGACTGCAACGAGCTGCTGACCATATGCCTTGTGGTCCTCGACATAAGGGGCGCCGCAGGTCCAGCCTATCGAATCGGGATGATCCCTAAGTATGTCGGACAGCCCGGTGTAGTGAGATGTGAAGACGGCCTGCATCGGATAGCCGCTCTTTTCGGAAAGGTAGCGCACGAACGACTCGATCTGATGCGCCTGTCCTGAATTGACGACGACATCGCTTACGACGAAGGAATGAACGGGGGCTGCCTGTGCATGGCTGAAAAAGAGCAGCAGTAGGCCTAGCGTAACGCGCAGGATTTGCATCTTTAACTCCTCCTGTTGGTGCTGTTCTTATTGTCGGATTGTTGGGCGAATTATGAAGGCTTGGCAGAGGTGTGCGCAATGCCCGCCGGCGCGGATTGAGCATCTTTAGCATGTTTCAAGCATGAGATCCATCACAAATGGCTTTAGCTTAATTATGCAATTCATTGCTTTTTAAGCACATTTATCAACTTTAGATTTCTTCGCTAAGCCTTTGTCTTGAAAAGAAAAAATCCTATTTTTCGCTTGACCGTCGGTATTTTTTTCAATATAGTGGGGCGCAGTGGTAAAAAGTGGGTAATTGTGGGAGATCGGGATGTTTCAGGGGGCGGCGCAACTCAATCTGGATGGCAAGGGTAGGCTTGCGATACCTGCGAGGTATCGCGACGTTCTCTTGGGCGCCTGCGCCGGAAATCTCGTGCTGACCGCCGATGTCGACGGATGTCTCCTGATCTATGCGCAGCCTGAATGGTTGCCGATACGCGACAAGCTGAACAGGCTTTCCTCCTTCAATCCCAAGAGCCGGGCATTGCAGCGCCTTCTGGTCGGGCATGCCGAGGATGTGGTGATGGATAGCGCGGGACGAGTGCTGATATCCCCGGTGCTGCGCAGCTATGCTTCTCTCGACAAGAGCGTGATGCTGATCGGTCAGGGCAATAAATTTGAGCTTTGGGATGAGGCGAAGTGGCAGGCTCAGCAGCAGGCTGCGATTTCGCTGATGGGTGGCGAGCTGCCGGCTGAACTGGATGGGTTCTCGTTGTGAGCGCAATGCTCGCGCATGAGACCGTTTTGTTGAATGAAGCAGTCGACGCGCTCGAGATCAAACCTTCTGGAATCTATGTGGACGGCACTTTCGGGCGAGGCGGGCATAGTTGGCAGATATTGCAGCGGCTCGATGGAAATGGGCGGCTGATTGCGTTCGATAAGGATGTGGCTGCGGTGGCGCACGGGCGTGCTCTGGATGATGCGAGGTTTCGCATAGAACACAGCGGGTTTGCGCATCTGGAACAGGTGCTCGATAAGCTTGGCGTGAATCTCGTGGATGGAATATTGCTCGATTTGGGGGTTTCCTCTCCTCAGCTCGATGAGATCGGGCGTGGCTTCAGCTTCAGGTTCGATGCGCCTCTCGACATGCGCATGGATGTGAGCCGGGGATTGACTGCGGCACAATGGCTGGAAACGGTTGAAGAGAGTGAGCTTGCGGAGGTTATACGTGAATACGGCGAAGAGCGGTTTGCTAGGCAGATTGCAAGAGCGATTGTTGCTGCGAGGAAGACTGAGCCCGTCAAGACCACGCGGCAGCTCGTCGAGCTGGTTGGCAAGGCGGTACGTACCCGTGAAGCAGGCAAAAACCCGGCGACGCGCACTTTTCAGGCTATACGGATTTATCTCAATCAGGAACTCGAGGAGCTAGAGCATGTGCTGCCTCAGTGTGTATCCAGACTCAAACCGGGCGGGCGTCTGGTGGTGATCAGCTTTCATTCCCTCGAGGATCGCATCGTCAAGCGCTTCATGCGCGGGATGGCGCAGGCGGACAATCTGCCGCGCAATGTCCCGATACGCGCAAGCGAGGTGCCTATGGGCAGGCTTAAGCTCGTCGGCCGCGCTGTGCGGCCCGATCATGCCGAGGTGCAGCGCAATCCCCGTTCGAGGAGCGCGGTGATGAGAGTGGCGGAGCGCAGCGATGTATAGCGGCATCGCAAGGGGCTTTCTTCTGGTGATGGTGATTGCGGCGGCCCTGGGTGTGGTCGATTCGCAGAATCAGGCGCGCAAGCTGTTCGTTTCTTTGCAGCAGGAGAAGGAGAAGGCGCGCCAGATGGAAGTCGAGTGGGGGCAGCTGCAGCTCGAACAAAGCACGCTGGCCGCACCTGCGCGCATTGAAAGGATAGCAACACAGCAGTTGCAGATGCAGCTGCCGAAAAAGGAACAGGTCAGATTCATACGCATGGGGCAGATTTCTTCAATTGGAGCAGAGCGGCAGCCATGAGTTATGCGGCAAAAGCGGAAGCGGACAAGTTGCCCGGATGGAGGGCGACGGTGCTGTTCGCCGTTCTTCTGGCCGGGCTTGCCGCCTTGGTCGGCCGCGCGGTCTATCTTCAGGGCATCCACAACGACTTCCTCCAGGAGCAGGGAAACCAGCGCTTCAATCGGGTGATGGAGGTCAGCGCGCATCGCGGGATGATCACGGATCGCAATGGTGCGCCCCTGGCAGTGAGCACGCCGGTCGAGTCCGTTTGGGCCAGTGCGTCCGAAATCAAGATTGACGACCCCCAGGCTGCAAAACTGGGCGAGAGGGATCTTAAGAAGCTCGCCCAGGCATTGGGTATGCCGGAAGCGGAGATAAGGCGTCGCCTGTCCGATGCGACGCGCGACTTCGTCTATCTGAAGAGACAGATTCCTCCAGAGGAATCGGCCAGGGTTGAAAGCCTGAACCTGCCGGGGATATTCATGCAGCACGAATACCGCAGATACTATCCTGAGGGCGAAGAATTCGCGCAGGTGCTGGGTTTTACGGGGCAGGACGATATAGGCCAGGAGGGGCTCGAGCTCGCACTGCAAAACAAGCTTGCCGGCAGGCCGGGAAGCCAGCGCGTGATCAAGGACAGGCGCGGACACATCGTTGAGGATGCGGGGAGTCTGACGCCACCCAAGCCGGGCGCCGACATCGCACTGAGCCTTGACAGCAGGATGCAGCATCTCGCCTATCGCGAGCTCGCGCTTGCCGTGAAGGAGCATCAGGCCAAGGCGGGCGCAATCGTGGTGCTTGATGCAAAAAGCGGCGAGGTGTTGGCCCTTGCCGACTATCCCAGCTACAACCCGAACAATCACGAGAAGGTGAGTCCCCAGAGGATGCGAAATCGCGCAGAGACCGACGAGTTCGAGCCGGGGTCGACGATGAAGCCCTTCACCATAGGGACCGCTCTGAATCTCGGCAAGGTGACGCCCAATACCGAGATCAACACGGAAAACGGCGTGTTCACGCTGGGCAACAGGAAAATACACGACACGCATCCCGAGCCTATGCTTACCGTATCGCAGGTCATACAGAAGTCGAGCAACGTGGGGGCTTCGAAGATTTCGCTGATGCTGGATCCGGAATCGCTCTGGCAGACTTTTCATCTGGCCGGATTCGGCGCGCACACCGGCAGCGATTTTCCCGGCGAGGCGACAGGCAGATTGCGCGACGCCAGGACATGGAAACCGATCGAGCAGGCAACCATGTCATACGGCCATGGCATATCCGTGAATCTGCTGCAGCTTGCAAGGGCCTACACGATCTTCGCGGACGGGGGGGAGTTGCTTCCCGTCTCGCTCCTGAAGCTAAACCAGCCTGCAGTCGGCCACCAAGTGTTCTCGAAGAAAACCGCAGATGAACTGAAACCCATGCTCGAGTCGGTGGTCCTGCCGGGCGGTACGGCGCCGCTCGCGCAGGTGGCGGGTTACCGGGTTGCAGGAAAGACGGGAACGGCCCACAAGCTCGAGGGCGGACACTATGTCAACCGCTATGTCGCTTCCTTCGTCGGTATCGCGCCGGTAAGTTCGCCCCGCCTGATCGTGGCGGTAATGATAGATGAGCCAAGCGGCAAGGAATATTACGGCGGACAGGTTGCAGCACCCGTGTTCAGCAGGGTGATGGGCGGCGCGCTTCACATGCTGAATGTGCCCAATGATGCGCCTCTGGATAACGTGATCCCGCCGCCTGCCGAAATCATCAAGGAGGAAGTGTGATGATGAGGCGGGCCGGGGATATGGAGAAGATGAAGGAGCATCTCGCAAGGCTGCCTTCAGGCGCACGCCTCGTAACGGACAGCAGGAGGGTTGAACCCGGAGACGTCTTTCTGGCCTATCCCGGAGAGAGGGCTGACGGGCGCAACCACATCGGACAGGCGATAGAAAATGGCGCGGGGCTTGTGATTTACGAAGAGCGCAACTTTGCCTGGAATCAGGATTGGCATGTCGAGAGTCTCCCGGTATCCGACCTTCGCCACAAGGCGGGACATATCGCGGACGCGGTGTATGGATCGCCTTCGGAACGCCTCTGGATGATAGGCGTGACCGGAACCAACGGCAAGACTTCCACCTGCCACTGGATCGCGCAGTCATACGCCAGGCTTGGCAAAAAATGCGCGCTGATCGGGACGCTGGGGAACGGCTTTGCAGGAAATCTCCAGCCGGGCGTCAATACCACGCCGGATGCGGTGCTACTGCATGGGCTGCTTGCGGATTACCTGCAGCAAGGTGCCGAGGCGGTCGCGATGGAGGTTTCCTCCCATGCACTCAGCCAGGGCAGGGTAAACGGCGTGCGCTTCGATGTCGCGCTGCTGACGAATCTCAGCCGCGACCATCTCGACTACCACGGCGACATGGAAAGCTATGCCGCGGCCAAGCGCAAGCTTTTCGACTGGGAAACGCTGAGGCATGCGGTGGTCAATCTGGACGATGCGTTTGGCGCGGAGTTGGCCGTCCGGCTCCTGGAAAGGGAGGTCGAGGTCATAGGTTACGGGCTGACTGACGAGGCATTGCAGCTGGCGGAACGCCACGGCATGCGCATGGTGTTCGGCAAGCTGACAAGGATGGATACCAAGGGCCTTGCCATCGAAGTGTATTCGAGCTGGGGCGTGGGCAGGCTTGAAAGCGCGATGCTGGGCAGATTCAATGCGGCAAATCTGCTGGGCGTCCTGGGTGTCCTGCTTGCAGGCGATGTGAGCATGAACGAGGGAATATCCGCATTGCGTAGCGTCGAGCCTGCAGCGGGGCGGATGCAGCGGATAGGAAAGGAAGGTTTTCCTGCGGTCATCGTGGATTATGCGCATACGCCGGACGCGCTCGAAAAGGTGCTTGTAGCGCTCCGCGAAATGGGGGCGGGCGGAAAACTGTATTGCGTGTTTGGCTGCGGCGGGGATAGAGACCGCGGCAAGCGGCCGATGATGGGCAGGATAGCCGAGAAGTTCTCGGACTATTGCATCGTCACGAGCGACAATCCGAGAAACGAGGATCCTGCTTCCATCATCGAAGAAATCGTTGGCGGAATGGTGTTGAACAACCATGAGATAGTGCCGGACCGCGCATTGGCGATCGAGCGCGCGATCGGGATGGCTGCTGCCTCCGACACCATACTTGTCGCAGGCAAGGGACATGAAGGCTATCAGGAAACAAGGGGGGTGAAGATGCCCTTCAGCGATGCAGACATTGCGTCCAGGGCGTTGTCCTCATGGGGTGCTCCCGGAGGTGTCAGATGATGAAGATCTCTGAAGCCGCGCTTGCTCTGGATGGAAAAATCAAAGGAGAAGATGCCGAGTTCTTCTCGGTCTCGACGGATACCAGAAAGATAGGCAAGGGGGATCTCTTCGTCGCGCTCAAGGGGGAGCATTTCGACGGGGCGGACTTTGCGGTACAGGCGCTTGAATCCGGCGCTGCCGCAGTGATGGTGAACGAAAATAGCTGGAGGGATCCTATGTCTCCCGCCCTGCTCGTTCAGGATACGCGACTGGCGCTGGGGCGACTTGCCGCATACTGGCGTGCCCAGTTCGCGATTCCGCTCGTCGCGATCACGGGCAGCAATGGCAAGACCACGGTCAAGGAAATGACCGCATCGATACTAAGCGTTGCCTCGGGCAGCGCCGATGCCGTACTCGCAACCCGAGGCAACCTGAACAACGACATCGGCATGCCGCTGACCCTGCTGCAGCTGAATAAGCAGCACCGCTATGCGGTCATCGAAATGGGCATGAATCATTTTGGCGAGATAAGCTATCTCACGCGCATCGCAATGCCGGATGTCGCGTTGATCAACAATGCGGGCGGCGCCCACCTGGAAGGACTGGGGTCCGTCGAGGGGGTTGCGCGCGCAAAAGGGGAGATCTTCCAGGGCCTGAAGAATTCCGGCATTGCCATCATCAATGCCGACGACAGCCATGCGCCGCTATGGCGCGGGCTTGCCGGCTCACATTCCAGGATCGAGTTCGGTATCAACAGCGCATCCGATGTGCATGGAAACTGGCAGCCCGAGGATTGTGGATTGCGCCTCGAAGTCAATACGCCCAAGGGGCAATTCTCGGTTTCGATGCAGGTGCCAGGCGAGCATAACGCAAGAAACGCGCTGGCCGCGACAGCTATCGCCATCGCGCTGGATATTCCTCTGAAGAGCATCGCGTCGGGGCTCGAGCGTTTCCCGGGAGTGGCGGGGCGCATGCAGAGTAAGCGGGGAAGAGGCGGCGCATCCCTGATCGACGACACCTATAACGCAAATCCTGAATCCATGCGCGCAGCGATAAAGGTGCTCGCAAAGTCCGAAGGGCGGCGCGTGATGGTGCTGGGAGACATGGGCGAACTGGGAAGCGATGCAGAGAGCATGCATGCCGGGATAGGCAGGTTTGCCAAGGAATCCGGCATAGAGAAGCTTTATGCGCTGGGCGAGATGAGCAGGATCGCAGTTCTCGAGTTTGGCGAACATGCAAGGCATTTCGAGCGCATGGAAGATCTGCAAAGTGCGCTCGAGGATGAGTTGCATGAAGGCACGACCCTGCTATTCAAGGGTTCGCGCTTCATGAAGATTGAACGGGCGGTTGATTTCTGTGTGGAAAAAAAGGAAGAGGAATGCTCCTAGCATTGGCGCAATGGCTGGCACAGGATGTCAGGTTTTTCAGCGTGTTCAATTACATCACGCTGCGCACCGTGCTTGCGGCGATGACCGCACTCGTGATCTCGTTCATGGTGGGGCCGGCGATGATACGCAAGCTGACTGCCTACAAGATAGGGCAGTCGGTCCGCACAGACGGCCCGCAGACGCATCTCGTCAAGGCGGGGACGCCGACCATGGGGGGCGCACTGATCCTGACCTCGGTCGCGATCACCACCCTGCTCTGGGGGGAACTGCAAAACCATTACGTATGGGTGGCGCTTCTTTCCACGCTGGGTTTTGGCGTGGTCGGCTGGGTGGACGATTACCGCAAGGTGGTGCACAGGAATCCCAAGGGTTTGTCGGCCAGGGCCAAGATGTTCTGGCAGTCCGTCATCGCGCTGATGGTGGGGGGGTATCTCTGGCATACCGCAACGCTGCCGGCCCAGACGGAAATGATCGTGCCGTTTTTTAAGCTCTGGGTGCTTCCTCTGGGTGCGGTCACTTACATCGCGCTGGCCTATTTCGTGATCGTCGGGACCAGCAACGCGGTGAATCTGACCGATGGGCTGGATGGCCTTGCGATCATGCCGACAGTGATGGTGAGCGGCGCGCTGGCGATATTTTCCTATGTCGCGGGAAATGCGGTGTTCGCGAAATATCTGGGCATTCCCTACATACCCGGTGCGGGAGAACTCGCGGTGTTTTGCGGGGGCATAGCCGGTGCGGGCCTTGCCTTCCTCTGGTTCAACGCCTATCCGGCGGAAGTGTTCATGGGCGATGTGGGCGCGCTGGCGCTGGGGGCCGCGCTGGGCGTGGTCGCGATGATCGTGCGTCAGGAGCTCGTGCTTTTCATCATGGGCGGCGTTTTCGTAGTTGAGACGCTGTCCGTGGTGATCCAGGTCGCCTCTTTCAAGATGACCGGAAAGCGCGTGTTCAAAATGGCGCCGCTGCACCATCACTATGAGCTCAAGGGATGGAAAGAGACGCAGGTGGTGGTGAGATTCTGGATCATCACCATGCTGCTTGTGCTGCTGGGACTGGCAACATTGAAGCTGAGATGATGGACATGATACAGGATGCCACGACAAGAACTGCTCCGGACGCCAAGATGCGTACTGAGGGGGAGGTCATGCTGGTGCTGGGCCTGGGCGAGACGGGACTGTCCATGGTCCGCTGGTTCGTGGAAAGGAAGGCAAGGGTGCGCGTTGCGGACAGCAGGACCAATCCGCCGGGCCTCGAAGATGCGGTTCGTCTCGTCAAACGCGAAGAGATACATTGCGGAGGATTCGAGGATGCGTTGCTTGAGGATGTCGGCATGATCGCGATCAGCCCCGGCGTGCCGCTTAGCGATCCCTTCGTCCGGCGCGCGGCAGCGAGGGGCATCGAAATCGTTGGGGATATCGAAATCTTCGCACGCCATCTTGCCGAATCAGATAGCCCTGCGCGCGTGATTGCAATCACCGGCTCAAACGGCAAGACCACGGTTACCAGCATGGTCGAATTCCTGGGCAGGGCGGCAGGAATGGATGCGGTCGCGGCAGGCAATATCTCCCCCGCGGTGCTGGATGTGGTGATGGATCGCAAGGAGAATCAGCCCGAACTCTGGGCGCTCGAGCTTTCAAGCTTCCAGCTCGAGGCGACCGAAAGCCTCAAGGCGGATGCGGCTGTCGTGCTCAACATCAGCGAGGATCATCTGGACCGCTATGCGGACATGGATGAATATGCGAATGCCAAGGCGCGCATATTTCGCGGTTGCGGGATCCAGGTGCTGAACCGGGACGATGCGCGCTGCATGAAGATGAGGGTGGATGGAAAGCCTTTCATCACCTTCGGTTTGAACGATCCCGAAAGGGAATCCGACTTCGGCATCGAAAGAGCCGGCAAGGACATCTGGATCAAGAGAGGAAACGAGAGGCTGATCAGGACCTCGGAGCTTGAGATCGCGGGGTTGCACAATGCCGCGAATGCAGAGGCTGCGCTGGCCCTTTGCACCTCCGTGGGACTGCCGATGCAGGATCTGCTTGTGGCATTGAAAAAATTCAAGGGGCTTGCGCATCGCGTCGAGTTTGTCGCCAGCATGAACGGCGTGAGCTTCTATGACGACTCGAAAGGGACCAATGTCGGCGCGACGGTCGCAGCACTGGAGGGGCTGGGCTGCAAGTCTGTTCTGATCGCAGGCGGTGTCGGCAAGGGCCAGGATTTTTCCCCCCTGAAGCCGGCGGTAATGCGGCATGCGCGGGCGGTCGTGCTGATGGGCCAAGATGCGCCGCTGATCGGGGCCGCATTGCAGGGTTGCGGAATAGAAGTGGTGAAGGTTCAGGGCATGAAGGAGGCGGTGCAGGCTGCCGCAAGGCTTGCAAGGGAAAACGATGCGGTGCTGCTTTCGCCCGCCTGCGCAAGTTTCGACATGTTCAGAAATTATGCGCACCGCGCGGAGGTCTATGTAGAGGAAGTCAGGAAGCTCATCGGGGAGGGCTCATGGCTTCATTAGTCAAGACGAGGACGCCGCCTCCCCAATCCCAGTTCGACGATCTGCTGATTTGGGTATTCATCGCCCTTTTGTCGATCGGACTCGTGATGGTTTATTCGTCTTCGATCGCAACTGCCGAAGGAAGCAAGTTCACGCATCACCAGGCAACCTATTATCTTTTGCGTCATGGCATGTTCATCGCGGCAGGAATCCTCGCCGGGATTTTCGCGTTCCAGGTTCCCGTGCAGAGCTGGCAGAACTATGCGCCATATCTCTTCATAATCGGCACGGTGCTTCTGGTCGTCGTTCTGATACCGCATGTCGGGCGCGAGGTGAACGGCAGCCGCCGCTGGCTGTCCTTGATGGTCATCAATCTTCAGCCATCCGAGTTGATGAAGCTGTTTGCGGTGATGTATGCGGCCGATTACACCGTGCGCAAGGGCAAGGTGAAGAATCAGTTCGCCAAGGCATTCCTGCCGATATTTGCAGTAATGGTGGGCGTGGGGTTCTTGCTGCTCTTGGAGCCCGACATGGGCGCTTTCGTCGTGATCCTGTCCATCGCGGTCTGCACGCTCTGGCTTGGCGGCTTCAATGTGAAGATATTCGGCGCACTGCTGATCGCATTGCCTCTGGGATTCGCCGCGCTGATCCTTTCTTCGCCCTACAGGTTGCACCGGGTGATCGGGTTCATGGACCCATGGGCGGATCCCTATGGCAAGGGATATCAGCTGAGCCATGCCTTGATCGCATTCGGCCGCGGCGAATGGCTGGGTGTAGGGCTGGGCGGCAGCGTCGAGAAGCTCTTCTATCTTCCGGAGGCGCACACCGATTTCCTGATGGCCGTCATCGCGGAAGAACTCGGGCTTGCGGGCGTTTTCTGCGTGATTCTGCTTTTCGGATTGCTCGTGATGCGCGCATTCCAGATAGGCCGCCATGCAGCCTTTCTCGATCGGAACTTTTCCGCGCTGGTAGCACAAGGAATCGGCGTATGGATAGGCGTGCAGGCGACGATCAACATCGGCGTGAACATGGGCGTTTTGCCCACCAAGGGGCTGACGCTTCCCTTCCTGAGTTTCGGCGGAAGCGGCGTCGTGATGAACTGCATCTCCGCGGCAATACTGCTCAAGGTCGACTATGAGAACAGAAGGCTCGCGAGGGGGTTGCCGGTATGAGCCGATCCATCCTGATCATGGCAGGGGGAACGGGGGGGCACATATTCCCGGCGCTGGCCGTGGCCGATGTTTTGCGCGATAAGGGCTGGCATGTGACATGGCTGGGTGCGCCGCAAAGCATGGAGGCTGAAATCGTGCCCAAGCATGGCTATGAGATGGCGATGGTGCGGTTTTCCGGGCTGCGCGGCAAGGGGGCGCTGCGCAAGCTGATGCTGCCGTTCAATCTCCTGCTTGCGTTATGGCAGAGCGCGGTGGCGCTTTTCCGGTGCAGGCCGGACGTGGCGCTGGGCATGGGGGGCTATATCACCTTCCCGGGCGGGCTGATGGCGGCACTGCTGCGCTGCCCGCTTGCGATACACGAGCAGAATTCGGTGGCGGGGCTCAGCAACAGGGCGCTTGCCCTTGTCGCAGGAAAGGTGCTTTCGGGATTTCCCGGGGTGCTGAAAAACGCCGTCTGGTGCGGAAATCCGGTGAGAAGCCAGATCGAAGCGCTGCCCCCACCTGAAAAGCGCTATGCGGAAAGAATGGGGGCGCTGAGGCTGATGGTGGTCGGAGGAAGCCTGGGTGCGCAGGCGCTCAACGATGCGGTACCCAAAGCGCTTGCAAGACTGCCTGTCGACAAAAGGCCCGAGGTTTTGCATCAGACGGGCCGCGCACATCATGAGTCGGTGTTCAGGCTTTACCGGGAGGTGGGCGTCGCTGCCGACGTCAGGCCCTTCATCGATGACATGGCTGAGAGTTATGGAAATGCGGATCTCGTGATCTGCAGGGCGGGCGCGCTGACGATAGCCGAGCTTGCGGCGGCGGGTGTGGCCAGCATCCTGGTGCCTTATCCGTTTGCAGTGGACGATCATCAGACGCACAACGCAAAATTCTTGAGCGACCAGGGCGCTGCGATCCTGATGCCGCAGGCTGAACTGGATCCGGAGAGGCTGGCGGAAGTATTGAAGGGACTGGACCGCGAAAAGCTTGGCGGGATGGCGCAAAAGGCACGAAAGATGGCCAAGGCGCATGCCGCAGAAGCGGTGGCAGAAGCCTGCATGGAGCTTGCATTATGAGACACAAGATCAAGAAGATACATTTCGTGGGCATAGGAGGTTCAGGGATGAACGGCATTGCTGAGGTGCTGTCAAACCTGGGTTTCGGAGTCAGCGGATCTGACATCAGCGACAACGCCGTGACCAGGAGGCTAAGCGATCTCGGCATGACGGTGAGCATAGGTCATGACGAAAAGAACATAGACGGCGCGGATGTCGTGGTGGTTTCGACCGCGGTGGGGCAGGACAATCCGGAAGTGCAGGCCGCGCGCGCGCGCCACATACCGGTCGTCCCCCGCGCGATGATGCTGGCAGAGCTGATGCGCCTGCGCCAGGGCATAGCGGTCGCAGGCACGCACGGCAAGACCACGACGACCTCCCTCACGGCAAGCATACTGGCCAAGGGCGGATTCGATCCCACCTTCGTGATCGGCGGCAGGCTCAACAGCAGCGGAACGAACGCCAAGCTCGGAACCGGCGAATACATCGTCGCCGAAGCCGACGAATCGGATGCCTCATTCCTCTATCTTCAGCCTATCCTGGCCGTGATCACCAACATCGATGCGGATCACATGGAGACCTACGGCCACGATTTCACGAAGCTAAAGCAGGCGTTCGTGGATTTCGTCGAGCATCTTCCCTTCTATGGCCGGGCGATGCTGTGCGTTGACGATGCCAATGTCCGGGAAATCCTGCCGCGCATCACTAAGCCCGTTACGACATACGGCTTGGGCGAAGGCGCGCAGATCAGGGCGGTGAATGTCAGGGCACAGGGGGGGCAGATGCTGTTCACCGCGCAATGCCGGCAGAACGGCACGCCCAAGGACCTCGACATCACGCTGAACCTTGCCGGCAACCACAATGTTCAGAATGCGCTCGCGGCGATCTCGATCGCGCTCGAGGTGGGCGTGGCAGACGAGGCGATCGTTGCTGCACTACTCGAATTCGAGGGAGTGGGCAGAAGATTCCAGCGCTATGGAGAGATCGCCCTGCCAGGCGGGGGAAGCTTCACGCTGATCGACGATTACGGCCATCATCCCGTGGAGATGGCGGCAACGCTTGCGGCGGTGCGCGGCGCATTTCCCGGAAGGCGGCTGCTTCTGGCATTCCAGCCGCATCGCTATACCAGGACGCGCGACCTCTTCGAAGACTTCGTGAAGGTGCTCTGCAGCGTGGACGTGCTGGTTCTGACGGAAGTGTATGCGGCAGGGGAAGCGCCTCTGGTGGCTGCAGACGGGCGGGCGATGATGCATGCGCTGCGCCTGGCAGGGCAGAGCGAAGCGGTCTTTGTCGAGAACATCGAAGACATGCCGGCTGTCGTGATGCAGCAGGCAAGAAACGGTGATGTGGTTCTGAACATGGGGGCGGGCTCCATTGGAAATGTGCCCGCATTGATCAAGCAGATGGCACGCTCATGAACATGAACGAACCCGAAAATTTCGCTGGACTGCGCGGAAGCCTGAGGTTCAACGAGCCCATGAGCCGCCACACAAGCTGGCGGGTGGGCGGCGTCGCAGAAAGACTCTATCAGCCGGCAGACCTGGAGGACCTCTGCGCGTTTCTGAAGAGCCTGCCGGCTGCAGAGCCGCTGCTTGTTTTGGGTCTGGGCAGCAACCTGCTGGTGAGGGACGGGGGAATCAGGGGAACCGTGATCCTGATGCACGGCGCTCTTCGCGAATTGCGCATGGAAGAAAATGGACTGATCTATGCTCAGGCGGGTGTCCCCGGTGCGAAGCTTGCCCGCTTTGCCGCGCTGCACGACAAGAGCGGCGCCGAATTTTTTGCAGGCATTCCGGGAACCCTGGGAGGCATGCTCGCGATGAACGCCGGATGCTATGGCGGAGAAACCTGGAATTGTGTCGTGAAAGCAGAGATCGTGACGAGGCGGGGCGAGATCCTGGTGCGAAATCCGGAAGAATATGAGATCGGCTACCGTCATGTCGAAAGAATTGAGGCGCGGGGGGGGAGGAGCGAGCGCGCGTCCCCCACAGGCAAAGTTGAGGACATATCTCTCCTCGGGCCTCAATACCCTGAGCTGTTTGCCGGTGCCTGGCTTGAATTCGCACCGGGAGACGGAGAAGAGGCAAGGCGGAAGATCAAGGAGCTGCTTGGCAGGCGGATTGCAAGCCAGCCCCTGGGTCTGCCCAACGCGGGTTCCGTGTTCCGCAATCCCCCAAACGACCATGCGGCGCGGTTGATCGAGCTTTGCGGGCTGAAGGGAAGATGCATCGGAAGGGCCAGGGTGTCCGAGAAGCATGCGAACTTCATCGTCAATGAGGGCGGCGCAAATGCCAAGGACATCGAGGATCTGATCGGGCTTGTGAGGGATACGGTGGAAAAAATTACGGGCGTGAAGCTCCATGCGGAAGTCAGAATTGTCGGTGAGAAACATGAATAAACAGGCTCCTCAATCCTCCATCTTGAATCCTGCTTCATTCGGCAAGGTTGCGGTGCTTTTCGGCGGCCGTTCCGCCGAGCGGGAAGTGTCGCTCAAGAGCGGTGCCGCGGTGCTTGCCGCACTTCAGAGAAGCGGCGTCAATGCGCATGCATTCGACCCTGCAAAGGAGAATCTCCTGGCATTGAAGGACAGGGGGTTCGATCGCGCCTTCATCGCGCTGCATGGCCGCTTTGGCGAAGATGGAACGGTGCAGGGCGCACTCGAATTGCTGGGCATACCCTACACCGGGAGCGGGGTGATGGCCTCCGCCCTCGGCATGGACAAGTGGCGCAGCAAGCTCGTGTGGCAGGCGGGCGGCTTGCCGATACCGGAATACCTCATGCTGGATGAGCGGACCGAGGATGCGGCAGTCGTCGAAAGACTGGGGCTCCCGCTTTTCGTGAAACCGGCCAACGAAGGCTCGAGCGTGGGCATCAGCAAGGTCAAGACCGTGGGAGATCTGCGCCCGGCCTACAGCCAGGCGGCAAAGCACGACAGGCTGGTGATCGCGGAGCGTTTCATCGAGGGCGGGGAATACACCGTGGCGATACTGGGCGAGAAGGCGCTGCCGGTGATCAAGATCGAACCCGCTGCCGAATTCTATGACTACGAGGCGAAATATATGCGCGACGACACGCGCTATCTCTGCCCCTGCGGTCTCGATGATGCCACGGAGAAGGAGATGCAGCGCCTGGCAGGGATTGCCTTTTCCCTGATAGGAGGGCAGGGATGGGGCAGGGTCGATTTCCTGATGGACGGGGATAAGCGCATGTATGTGCTGGAGGCGAACACCTCTCCCGGCATGACGGATCACAGCCTGGTGCCGATGGCGGCGCGTCAGGCCGGAATCAGATTCGAAGAGCTTGTGCTTCGTGTTCTGGAGCTTGCCCATGTGGGATAACGTGCCACTCCTGCGCAATCTTGCAAATCTCCTCCTGGGGATGAGCATCCTTGCGATCGTCTATGGTGCGGTGCATTACATCGTGCACCTGCCCTCCCTTCTGCCGATCAGGACAGTGCATCTTGCGAGCGCGCCCGACCGTGTATCCCCTGCAGAGGTGCTGGCCATCGTCAGGCGCGGGGTTCAGGGAAATTTCCTGACTCAGGACATAGACAGGTTGAGGCTCTCCCTGCAGGCCATGCCATGGGTCAAAAGCGTGAGCATAAGGCGCCAGTTTCCGGACGGGCTGATCCTGAAAATCGAGGAGCATCAGGCAGTGGCGCGCTGGAATGACGACAAGCTGGTGGACAGGCAGGGCGAGGTTTTTGCGGCGGAATCCGAAGAACAGCTGCCGAGATTCATCGGCGTGGATGGAAGTTCGGCGGAGGTTCTGGATGAATATAGAAAGTTCAGCGAACAGCTTTCCAGATTGAATCTGCAGGTTTCCCAGATATCCCTGTCGGCAAGGCATGCGTGGCAGCTCCATCTTAGCAACGGCACGGTGGTGGAACTTGGGCGCGATGCATTGCAGGAGCGCATGGCGAGATTCGTGGCCTACCAGATGAGCGAAGGCGGCGCCCAGAAAAAGGGAGAAGAGGTGGTTGACATGCGTTACAGGCATGGCTTTGCAGTGAAGTCGACAGGGAAGGCTTAGGAATGAACGGCGTGAAGGGCAGCATGCTTTTTGAAATGGAGCATACGCGATGAGCAGAAGCAAGGATGCAAAGAATCTGGTGGTCGGGCTGGACATAGGCACGTCCAAGATCGTGGCGATCGTGGGCGAGGTCAAGGACGACGGCACGCTCGAGGTCATCGGCATGGGCATGCACGAATCCTCAGGCATGAAGAAGGGCATGGTCGTGAACATCGAGGCGACGGTGGGCGCGATACAGCGCGCGCTGGAAGAGGCGGAGCTGATGGCGGACTGCAAGATCACGGCGGTGTATACCGGCATCGCGGGAAGCCACATACGCAGCACCAATTCGCGCGGCATGGTGAAGATCAAGGAAAAGGAAGTGACCCAGGCCGACATAGACCGCGTTCTGGAGACCGCGAGCTCGATCAGCCTGGCGGCGGATCAGGAGAAATTGCATGTGCTGGAGCAGACCTTCAGCATAGACGGGCAGGACGGCATCAAGAAGCCGCTCGGGATGAGCGGGATGAGGCTGGATGTCGAGGTCCACATCGTGACAGGCGCCGTGGCTGCGGTGCAGAATATCATGAAATGCATACACCGCTGCGGCCTGGAGGTGAACGAGCTGATATTGCAGCCTCTGGCATCGAGCCGAGCGGTGCTGGCCGACGATGAGATGGACCTGGGCGTATGTCTCGTGGACATAGGCGGGGGAACGACCGACATCGCGGTGTTTACCGGAGGTTCGATACGCCATACGGCGGTGATCCCGATCGCGGGAGACCAGATCACCAACGACATCGCGATGGCCTTGCGCACGCCGACCCAGGATGCGGAAGACATCAAGATCAGGCATGGCTGCGCATTGCGCCAGCTTGCGGATGACGGATCTATCGAGGTTCCCGGGGTGGGAGAGCGCGGCCCGCGCATGCTGTCCAGGCAGACGCTTTCCGAAGTGATAGAGCCGCGAGTCGAGGAACTCTATTCGCTCGTGCAGGCCGAGTTGAGGCGCAGCGGCTTCGACGATCTTCTCTCGTCCGGCATCGTGATCACCGGAGGAAGCAGCGCGATGCAGGGCATGGTAGAGCTGGGCGAGGAGATATTCCACCTGCCCGTGAGGTTGGGCATACCGAAATATGTAGGCGGACTGTCGGAAGTGGTGAAGACGCCGCGCATGGCGACAGGGGTGGGACTCCTGTTGTACGGACTCGAGCATCACAAGAAGAATGAGGAGACGCGCAAGCAGTCGAATTCATTCAAGGATCTACTGGCAAAAATGAAGTCGTGGTTTTAGTTGGGCAGTCATCATCAATTTTGGTTAGATAAAGGGGGCAGAGATGTTTGAAATCATGGAAGCGCAATCACAGGAAGCAGTCATCAAGGTCATAGGGGTAGGCGGATGCGGCGGCAATGCGGTCGATCACATGATCGAGCAGGGCGTGCAGGGCGTCGAGTTCATCGTCATCAACACGGATGTCCAGGCGTTGAATCGCAGCCGCGCCCAAACCCAGCTGCAGATAGGCGCGGCGATCACCCAGGGACTGGGCGCGGGCGCGAAGCCCTCGGTCGGCAAGGCCGCTGCCGAGGAGGACCGGGAGCGCATCAAGGAGCTGATCTCCGGTGCAAACATGGTGTTCATCACCGCGGGCATGGGCGGTGGCACGGGCACGGGGGCGGCGCCCATCGTCGCCCAGATCGCGCGCGAGATGAACATCCTGACCGTCGCGGTGGTGACCAAGCCTTTCATCTATGAAGGCAACAGGATGCGCTTTGCCGCGGAAGGCATCAAGGCGCTGCACGAGCACGTGGATTCGCTGATCATCGTGCCAAACGCCAAGCTGATGGAAGTGCTGGGTAAGGATGTCACGGTGCCGGAGGCATTCAAGGCCGCGAATGGCGTATTGCAGGGCGCAGTTGCGGGCATCGCGGAAGTCATCAACGTGCCGGGGCTCATCAACGTGGATTTCGCGGACGTACGCACGGTGATGTCCGAAAACGGCATGGCGATGATGGGATCGGCGATCGCATCCGGTCCCGATCGCGCAAGGACTGCGGCGGAGCGCGCGATTGCAAGCCCGCTGCTGGAAGACGTGGACATGACCGGCGCGCGCGGCGTTCTGGTCAACATCACCTCATCGAGCTCGCTTAAGGTAAGCGAGATGGAAGACGTGATGGCCTGCGTGCAGTTTGCGGCGGAAGAGGCGACCGTGATCCTGGGATCCGTGTTTGACGAGTCCATGGGTGACGAACTGCGCGTGACTGTCGTGGCGACCGGACTGGGTGGCCCGCTGGAACGCAAGATGACCAAGCCCGAAGTGGTCTATGTCGACCAGAGCTTCAAGAAGACGGGCACCCACGACGAGCCTGTGGCAATCAATTACGGCGAGCTCGAGATGCCGACCATCATGCGCACAGGCCGGCGCGCGGCGGTGGATGCGATGGAGAAGTCGGGAATGGATACCTACGATATCCCTTCCTTCCTGCGCAAGCAGGCCGACTGATTCTGGCTTGCTAGGCGCTGTACACTGCGCCCAGGATGCAGGGATGGGCGGCACCCGTGACCAGTGGCAGGTTTGCGGGGATGCCCATGAGATTCTGTCTTGCGAGCCACGCGAAAGCGATGGCTTCGAGATAGTCGCCGTCGATGCCGGCATCGTTCGTGGTCCTGATGATCGTGGCGGGCAGCAGCCTTGAGAGCGCACGGCGCAGTGCGATGTTGTGCGCGCCCCCTCCGCACAGATAGATTTCCTGTGCGCCGTGTATCGCCTGGGCGATGGTCGCGGCGGTGAGCTGAAGCAGCGTTGCCTGAACGTCTTCGGGCGCTTCGTCATTTTGCAGATGGTTTTTCAGCCAGCCCAGGTTGAAAAGATCGCGCCCGCTGCTCTTGGGAGGCGGAAGCATGAAATAGGGTTCGGCAAGCAGCCTGTCCAGAAGTCCGGGGAGCACCTTGCCGCTTTCAGCCCATGAGCCATCCCTGTCGTAGGGTTCCTGAAGATGCTCCATGCACCAGGCATCCATCAGCATGTTGCCGGGCCCGCAGTCGAAACCCGTGGCAGGAAGTCCTGGTGTCAGGTCGGTCAGATTGCTGATGCCGCCTATGTTCACGATCGCGCGGTGGATTTCCGGATGGCGAAATACCCTGTCGTGGAAGGCCGGGACCAGAGGCGCACCCTGTCCGCCGGCGGCGACATCGCGGGAGCGGAAATCGCTGATCACGGTGATGCCGGTCAGCTCCGCAAGCAGGGCGGCATTGCCTATCTGCAGCGTATAGCCCAGGTCCGGGCGGTGGCGTATGGTCTGTCCGTGGCAGCCTATGGCCCTGACCGGCAGATGAGGTTCCTGTGCGAGCAGGGAATGAACGGCGCCCGAATAAAGCTCTGCCAGCCGGTTGCCCATCAGCTGGGTGAGGTGCAGTTCGTCATGAGAGGGATGCTGGAGCTCCAGGATGGAGCGTTTCAAATCTTCCGCATAGGGCATGAAGAACTTGCTGAGCACGATAGGATGATCCTGCTCGAACCCGACCAGGACGGCATCTATGCCGTCCAGGCTGGTGCCCGACATCAGTCCGATGTAACGATCAGTCAAGTTTCGCGAGATTGGTGTTGCGAAGCTGGTCCAGGCTGGCGATGAACTTGTTGGCCAGCGTCCTGAAGGCGGCGCGGTTGGACGCGCTGATCGGGCGGGCATTGGGGAGTGCGACCCTCATCGGGTCGTGCTGCTGTCCGTTGACCCTGAACTCGTAGTGCAGATGCGGCCCTGTCGCAAGCCCTGTCATGCCGACATAGCCGATCACGTCGCCCTGCCTGATGCGTTCGCCCTTGTGCAGCCCCTTCGCGAAACGGGAAAGGTGGCCATAGACGGTGGAAAGATTTCCCTGGTGTTGAAGGATCACGACGTTGCCGTATCCGTTCTGTATCCCCTTGAAGGCGACCTGTCCGTCAGCGGTCGCCTTTGCGGGTGTGCCCATGGGGGCTGCGAAATCCACTCCCTTGTGGGCGCGCCACTTGTTCAGGACGGGATGGAAGCGGGCCATCGTGAAGCCGGAACTGATGCGCGAAAATGCAATGGGCGAACGCAGGAAGGCTTTCCTGAGGCTCTGCCCTTCCGGCGTGTAGTAATCGCTGTGTGTCGCATCGGTCTGGAAGCGTACGGCGCGGTATGCTTTCCCCCGGTTGATGAATTCGGCAGCCTGTATTTGTCCTATCTTGACCAGCGCGCCATTGCTGTAGGTGGTCTCGTAGACCACGGTGAACCTGTCGCCGCGCCTCAAGTCGTGATGGAAGTCGATGTCGCCGTCGAATATCTCCGTCAGCTGGTTGGCTGCGGTTTCGGGCAGACCTGCAGCGTCCGTGGCCGCGTAAAGGCTGGTCTTGATTTCCCCGGTGCGCACGAAAATGCGCTTTTCCAGCTGGGGAGCGGTGGTCTTGGTGGCGAAGGCGTCTCCCTGTCTTCTGACGACGACCTGGTTGCCCTGCTTGTCGAGATAGCTCAACGAAAGAAGCGAACCGTTCGCATCGGTTTCGGCCTGGACTTCATGGCCCACGGGCAGTTTGCGAAATGCCTGGGCATCCTGGCTGTTGCGCAGGTACGCGCTTGCGGCGCTGTCCTTGATGTTGAGCCTCAGCATGAGCTCGGCAACGGTGTCGCCGGATTGCACCCGCTCCGTATGCCAGAAGGTCGCGGCAGCGGTCTCGACGGGGGAGGCTGATGGAAGCGCGAGCTGTTCGATGGTCACTTTTCCGCTGTTGATGCCGAGGCTTGCCGTGGGGACCAGTCCGAATGCGGTCAGGACGCCCAGCAGCGGCATGGTGGACATCGCGACAAACCAGCGCAGCTTCTTTTTACGCTCTTGGTTGAGCATGTTTTGCGTTAACATTATGGGATCTCTCCGTGAGCCAAGGCTTCTCTTTGCGGATTTGGATGCGTACTCTAGCAGAAACCGTGTATTACATAAAGGATCGGCTGATGATTGGTAAGAAAAAGACTAAGAGGCGGTCTCTTCCCCGACGGGCGGCGTGTATTTCCTGATGAACGGCAATTTTTTGAACTGGATGAATATGAATGAAGTGAATGAGGCGCTTGAGCAGATCAGGCGCGGAGCTGACGAAATACTGGTCGAGGCGGAGCTTAGGCAGAAACTGGCGTCGGGACGCCCTTTGCGCATCAAGGCGGGATTCGATCCCACCGCGCCTGACCTGCATCTGGGGCATACCGTCCTTTTGAACAAGATGCGCCAGTTTCAGGAACTGGGACACCATGTGCTGTTTCTGATCGGGGATTTCACCGGCATGATAGGAGACCCGACCGGCAAGAACGCAACCCGCCCCCCCCTGACGCGGGAGGAGGTCCTGCAGAATGCGGAGTCATATCGCGATCAGGTCTTCAAGGTTCTGGATCCCGAGAAAACCGAGATCACGTTCAATTCTGCGTGGATGGACAAATTCAGCGCGGTGGACCTGATCCGCCTGGCGGCAACGCATACCGTCGCGCAGATGCTGGAGCGCGACGATTTTGCAAAGCGCTACCGGAGCAATCAGCCGATCGCGATACACGAATTCATCTATCCTCTGGTTCAGGGCTATGATTCCGTCGCGCTCAAGGCGGATGTCGAGCTGGGCGGCACGGACCAGAAGTTCAACCTGCTGATGGGGCGCGAACTTCAGCGGCATTTTGGCCAGCCTGCGCAGTGCATACTGACCATGCCGCTTCTGGAGGGGCTGGATGGCGTGAACAAGATGTCCAAGTCGCTTGGAAACTACGTGGGCATCACGGACAAGCCCCAGGACATGTTCGGCAAGCTCATGTCGATCTCGGACGAGCTGATGTGGCGCTATCTCGATCTGCTGTCATTCAGGCCTGTGAGCGAGATTGCAGGATGGCGGACCGAAGTGGATGAGGGGCGCAATCCCCGCGACATCAAGGTGCTGCTGGCAAAGGAGATCGTTGCGCGCTTCCATTCGCAAAAGGATGCCGATCTGGCGCTTGAGGAGTTCGAGGCACGCTTCCGTCGCGGCGCCTTGCCCGATGACATGCCCGAGGTTTCCGTGCAGGCGGCCGGCGGCAGCATTTCGGTTCCGCATTTGCTGAAATCGGCGCATCTGGTCGACAGCACCTCGGATGCGATGCGCATGATCAGCCAGGGGGCAGTCAGGCTCGACGGCGAACGCGTGAGCGACAAGGCGTTTTCGCTCCAGTCGGGCAGCGTGGTGGTTGCGCAGGTCGGCAAGCGCAGGTTTGCAAGGATCACGGTGATCTGAAAATATAGGTTGTGGTGCGGCATTGCATTTGCTAGAATCGCGCCCTCAATTTTTTGGTAGAGTTCGTAGATGACAACTGTACGTGTTAAAGAGAATGAGCCCTTCGAAGTCGCCATGCGCCGCTTCAAGCGTTCCGTTGAAAAGACAGGTCTGCTGACCGATTTGCGCGCCCGCGAGTTTTACGAGAAGCCGACTGCCGAGCGCAAGCGCAAGCTTGCCGCAGCGGTCAAGCGTCACTACAAGCGTCTGCGCAGCCAGACCCTTCCTCCCAAGCTTTACTGATCCGGCCTTGAGGGCGCATGAGCCTCAGGCAGAAAATCACGGATGACATGAAAGCCGCGATGCGCGCCAAGGATGCGGCGCGCCTCTCGGCTATCCGTCTTTTGCTGGCGGCGATCAAGCAGCGCGAGGTGGACGAGCGCATCGAGCTTGCGGATGCGGACATCGTTGCGATCATCGAGAAGATGAACAAGCAAAGGCGCGATTCCATCAGCCAGTATGAGGCGGCGCAGCGCCATGACCTTGCGGATGCGGAAAAATTCGAGATGAGCGTGCTGGCCGAATACATGCCAAGGCAGCTCGATGAGGCGGAGCTTGCAGGTGCGGTTGATGAGGCCATCGCCTCCGTCGGCGCGCAGGGCCCCCAGGACATGGGCAAGGTGATGGGCTACATCAAGCCGAAACTGGCAGGCGTCGCGGACATGAGCCGCGTCTCCGCATTGATCAAGGCGCGTCTGTCCGTTTGATCTTCCGGCAGATCATGCTGGTTCCGGTGTGAGGCGCTGAAATGATTCCAAGAAGTTTCATTCAGGACCTTCTGAACCGTCTGGACATCGTGGACGTGATCGAGCGTTACCTGCCTTTGAAGAAGGCGGGCGGCAATTACGTCGCATGCTGCCCTTTCCACAGCGAGAAATCCCCTTCCTTTACCGTCAGCCAGGCCAAGCAGTTTTATCATTGCTTCGGCTGCGGCGCGCATGGAACGGCGATCAGTTTCGTCATGGAGCATCTGGGGCTAGGTTTTGTCGAGGCGGTCGAGGAGCTCGCGAAGAGCCTGGGGCTCGAAGTGCCGCATGAGCGCTCCGGCGAGAATTTCCAGAGGGTCGCCCCCGATCTCTACGAGGTGATGCAGGTCGCGACACGCTACTATCGCGAGCAGCTCAAGCTTTCCGGCCGGGCAATCGAATATCTCAAGAAGCGCGGATTGAGCGGCGAGATCGCCGCAAGATTCGCGATAGGGTACGCGCCGGATGGCTGGCAGAACCTGTCGGCGGTTTTTCCGGATTATCAAAGCGCGTCGCTCGATGATACGGGGCTCGTGATCAGTTCGGAGAATGACAGGCGGTATGACAGATTTCGCGACCGCATCATGTTTCCCATCATCAACCAGCGCAACCAGGTGATCGGATTCGGCGGTCGCGTGCTCGACAAGGGGGAGCCCAAGTATCTGAATTCGCCAGAGACTGCGCTCTTTGAAAAGGGCCATGAGCTTTACGGACTCTTCCAGGCGCAAAAATCCATCAGGGAAAAACAGCGGGTCCTGGTTGTCGAGGGATACATGGATGTGGTGGCGTTGGCCCAGCACGGTGTCGACTATGCGGTGGCCACGCTCGGTACGGCGACGACGCCTTTTCATATACAGAAGCTTTTGCGCATTGCAGAGCAGATCGTCTTCTGCTTCGACGGCGACAAGGCGGGACGGAAGGCTGCATGGCGCGCGCTCGAAAATGCACTTCCTCACTTGCAGGATGGCAAGCGCGTGAACTTCTTGTTCCTGTCTCCGGAGCACGATCCGGACAGCTTCGTGCGGGAATTCGGCAGGGATGCCTTCGAAAGAGAGCTCGGGCAATCCATGCCCTTGTCCGAATATCTGCTCTCGGGGATCAGCAGGGAACTGGACCTGAAGACCCAGGAGGGACGTAACCAGCTGCTGCATCGGGCAAGACCGCTTGTCTCCGCGATCGCATCCCCTGTCGCATCGCTGCTTTTGCGCAAGGAATTGGCAAGTCTCGCAGGCATCAGCCAGGCAGAGCTCGATGCGCTGTTCGCGATCAAATCTGCCGCGCCGAGACCGGACTTGAAAAAGGCGACGCGGACCCCATTTCCGGTTCAGCGACTGTTGCTCCAATGCCTGATTGCAAAACCCGAACTGGCCAAGAACCTGCCTTCAGACTGGCATGGGGAAGGGGCGGAGGGCGAGGCGGTCAAAGCGCTCATGTCCGCGCTGCAGGAGGCAGGCTATGCAGTGAGCAGCCCTGCGCTGATGCAGATGTTTGAAGGAACGATACATGCCAGGGTGTTGTCTCAGGCAGAAGCGGACATGCTGGCCTGGGGTCCTTCCTTCGATGTCGATGCCGAATTTGCCGGGCTCATGAACCGTCTTGACGACGGACAAAGGCGCGAGCAGTTCGAGGCGCTGCAAAAGAAGACGGTGCAAGGCGGATTGTCCTGCTTGAGTCCGGAGGAGCGCGAGCTTTACCTGAGTCTCCTGCGGCGCTAGACGAGGATAGGAAAGATTTGACGCATCCGGTATAATGGCATGATTTTCCACGACCCTTTCGGGTTTCACGCAATTGGAAACAGGATTATGGCAACAATCAAAAAGAGTAAGAAAAAGCAGGAAAAGGCAGAAGACATCATAGAGCTGCCTTTGGCCGACATGCAGCAGGACATCGAGGCGAGGCGCACAAGCCTCAAGGCCCTGATCGTGCTGGGCAAGGAACGGGGCTACCTGACTTACGCCGAGATCAATGACCATTTGCCTGACATGCTTGAAGTCGAGCAGATCGAGAGCGTGGCGAGCATGATCAACGACATGGGCATACGGGTGTGCGACGTCGCGCCCGATGCCGAAGCGCTGATCATGACCGATGCGGCGCCAGCGGTGGCGGACGACGATGCGGCGGAAGAAGCGGAGGCTGCGCTCTCCACGGTCGACTCGGAATTCGGCCGCACGACGGACCCCGTGCGCATGTACATGCGCGAGATGGGCACGGTCGATCTTTTGACCCGTGAGAAGGAAATCGAGATCGCGAAGCGGATCGAGGAGGGTCAGCGCAACATGATACAGGCCATCTCAGCCTGTCCCGTGACGATTGCGGAAATCCTGGCGCTTGCGGCAAAAATCGAATCGGACGAGATACGCGTCAACGAACTGATCGACGGCTTTGTCGAAACGGAGATCGAGGACGAGTCCGGCCTCAACGGCGACGAGGATCAGGACCAGGAAGGCGATGAAGAAGGCGATGAGTCCTCGGAGGATGCCGATGTCGACGAGGAGGGGGATGAGGACGAGGAAGCCCTTGCGGCCGCTTCGGCTGCCGCTGCCGCTGCGGATCTTGCGCAGCTCAAGGTGGATGCCCTTTCCCGCTTCGCTGTGATCGCCGACCTCTTCAACAAGATGGGCCGCGCCTATGAAAAGCATGGCTATCTTAGCAAGCAGTACAACACCTATCAGGCCGGCATCACGGAAGAGCTGATGGCTTTCCGTTTCACCGCCAAGCAGGTGGAATCGCTCTGCAATACCATGCGCGGCCTGGTCGAGGAGATACGCGAGAACGAGCGCGGCATACAGGAGATCTGCGTGACCAAGTGCAAGATGCCGCGCGCGCATTTCATCAAGAGCTTCATCGGGCATGAGGTCGATCTGAACTGGCTGGCGCAGGAGATCAAGGCGAACAAGCCCTACAGCGAAATGCTGCAGCGCTACCAGCATGCGATCATCGAGAAGCAGCAGAATCTCATCAACATGCAAAAGCGCGTCGGCCTTCCGATCAGCGATCTCAAGGAGATCAACCGCCGCATGACCAATGGCGAGGCGCGTTCGCACCGCGCAAAGCGCGACATGATAGAGGCGAACCTGCGTCTGGTGATCTCGATCGCCAAGAAGTACACCAACAGGGGGTTGCAGTTCCTGGATCTCATTCAGGAGGGCAATATCGGCCTGATGAAGGCGGTGGACAAGTTCGAATACAGGCGAGGCTACAAGTTCTCGACCTATGCGACATGGTGGATACGCCAGGCGATCACGCGCTCGATCGCGGATCAGGCGCGCACCATCCGCATCCCCGTGCACATGATAGAGACCATCAACAAGATGAACCGCATCTCGCGCCAGATCCTCCAGGAGACCGGGCAGGAGGCGGATGCTGCGACGCTTGCCGCGAAGATGGAGATGTCCGAAGACAAGATCCACAAGATACTGAAGATCGCGAAGGAGCCGATCTCCATGGAGACGCCGGTCGGCGACGACGACGATTCCCATCTCGGGGACTTCATCGAGGACTCGAACACCACCGTTCCGGTCGATGCGGCCGTTTATGAGAGCCTGAGAAGCGCAACTTCTGATATACTCGACAGCTTGACGCAGCGCGAAGCAAAAGTCCTGCGCATGCGCTTCGGCATCGAGATGAATACCGATCACACTCTCGAAGAGGTCGGCAAGCAGTTTGACGTGACGCGCGAGCGGATACGCCAGATCGAGGCAAAGGCGTTGCGCAAGTTGCGCCATCCTTCGAGGTCGGAGAAGCTGAAGAGCTTTTTGGACAGCGAAGGCTGACAGTTTCGGGCCCTTAGCTCAGTTGGTTAGAGCAGAGGACTCATAATCCTTTGGTCCGCGGTTCAAGTCCGCGAGGGCCCACCAACATAATAAGCCAGCTCCGTGCTGGCTTTTTTCTTATAATCCTGCTGTCGGCAGGTGAGTCCGCTTCATGGGTGCTTGCGAATTTCAGGCGGCGATCAGAATCACGGCGAACGACGGAAGGGCGGAGGATGATGAAAAGCGATGCGGAAATGCAAAAGGCGCTGCAAGGCCACGAGCGGGTGAGCAGAGGCAGCCTCGAATGCGCTTGTGGTTACAACGGCAGGATGGGGCTGCTCGGGACAAAAAAGGCGCCGGTTCTTGTGCTGTCCGAGCGCGTCGTCTATTCGGGCATTGCGCTGTTCTTCTTCGCCTCCTATCTTGCCGAGAACCAGGCGCTCGCCTTCACGATACGCATGGTGATTCCGGCGCTGGTCTTCGTGATCTTCATCTACACCGAGCAGAGACTCAAGACACACACCTATTCATGCCCGAACTGCGGCGCGGCAACAAGCGTGCGCGGAGCCAGATAGGATCACTCGATTGGCTGATCCGCGGCGCGGTGTATGCTGATCGGCGGGATGCGGCGCACCAGATAGAAGGAGAACGCGAGCAGCAGGGCGATCAGCCACTGGCTGCCGTGTATCGCGCCGATCAGCGCATCGCGGGAACCCAGCAGCAGCGGTTTTGCGTCGGGCCCCGCACTTGCGATGAATTTCGCGGCCTTCGCGCGATCGACCAGTATCTGCGGATCGCCGAGCCAGGATGACCAGTTTTCCGCGCGATGAAATTTCAGCATCTCGCTTACCTTGGTAGCATAGAGGTTGGAGATCAATGCGCCTGCCAGCGCCGTCCCCATCATGTTTCCGACCATGCGCATGCTCTGCAGCATCGCGGTCGCGACCCCGAGCTGCGTGCGCGGGATGCTGTATTGCGCCATCAGCGTCAGGTTGGGCAGCAGCATGCCGAGACCCAGTCCCCCTATGACCATGGCGAGCGCGATCATCCCGTGTGAGGTGGAGGGCGAGGTCTGAGTCAGCGCAAGCGCCGACATGAGAAAGAGCCCGAGGCCGACATGCAGCAGTGCATTGGGTGCATGCAGCCTCGTCACGATGCGCCCGTTGACGATGCTGCCCACCGTGATGAATACCGCAAGCGGCGTGACCAGAAGCCCCGCCTCGTTGGGCAAGAGTCCGAATCCGCCCTGGAACAGCAGCGGAGCGTAGTAGAGAATCGCGAACATGCAAAACCCCATCGTGACCCCCAGCGTGAAGATCGGGCCCAGCACGCGATGGGTGAACATTCCAAGCGGCAGAAGCGGATGCGGGCAGCGCTTTTCCCAGAACAGCAGCCCGATGACGGAGAACAGGGCGGAGAGCCCCAGCGCGAAAAGCAGGGGGGCGGGCTTGTGCTGGGGCAGCCATTCGGTCAGAAGCTGGAGGCTGCCAAGCGCGGCTGCGACAAGCACAGCGCCCGTCCAGTCCATGCCGGAAGGGGGGCGCTCCGAATGGCGTATCGTGGGCAGGAAATGCCAGGTGAACGCGAGGCTTGCGGCACCCACCGGAAGGTTCACGAAGAAGACCCATCGCCATCCCCAGTACTGCGCAAGATAGCCGCCGAGAGTGGGGCCTATCGCATTGGCAAGGCCGAACGCGGTGCTGAACAGGATCTGCCAGCGCAGGCGCTCGCGCGCCTCCGGGAACAGGTCCGGCACCGATGCGAACGAGGTGGCCACCAGCATGCCGCCGCCAATTCCCTGCAATGCCCGGGCCAGCACGAGCTGCAGCATGCTCTGCGCGATGCCGCACAGCATCGAGGCCAGCGTGAAGAGCACGATCGCCGCGACCACGAAAGGCTTCCTGCCATGCTCGTCGCCCAGCTTTCCGAATATCGGCACCGTGATCACGGATGTCAGAAGATAGGCGGTCCCAACCCATGCGTACAGGTCGAAGCCGTTGAGTTCGGCGACCACGGTGGGCAGCGCCGTCCCTATCACGGTCTGGTCGAGGGCGACCATGACGAGCACGAAGCAAAGTCCCAGCATTGCGAGCAGGTTCTGCCGAAAACTGCGTTCCATGTTTTTCTTCATCGGTCTTCCGTTTTCTGATTCAGGGGGATTATGCCACCGCAGGGATGCAAGACTATTGATTTTGCGTTCCGCAAGGCGCATGCTCGCCAGTTCAAATGGGGGGACTATGGACAGCGTTGACCTTGCTGTGCTGACTAGCCTGAATGAATGGCAGAACGATGGGCCCTGCTGGCTTGCGACCGTGGTCGGAACATTCGGATCCAGCCCCAGGCCTGAAGGATCCATGCTCGTCTTGAGGGAGGACGGGGCCATGACGGGCTCGGTGTCTGGGGGGTGTGTCGAGGACGATCTGCTGCTGCGCGCGAAGGAGGGCAGATTCCCGACAGACAGGGCAGAGATCCTGTCCTATGGCGCCACGCCCGAGGAGGCGCAGCGCTTTTCATTGCCCTGCGGCGGATCTCTGAGGCTGGTGATAGAGCCTGTGCGAAACGCCGAATGGGTGGGAAAGGTCCTGCAAACCGTCAATGCGCGAAAAAAAATCATGCGCACGCTGCATCTCGACTCATCGAGGGTGGAGCTCTCCGGTGATGCGGGAGGCTTTGTATTCGATGGCCGCATCATGAGGGTCATGCATGGTCCGCGTCTGCGCATGCTGATCATAGGCGCGAACCAGACGGCGGCCTATCTTGCCCGCATGGCGCAAGCCCTGGACTATCATGTGCATGTCTGCGATCCCCGATCCGGGATGCGCAAGACCTGGGACGTGCCGGGCACGGGTTTCACGGGAGAAATGCCGGACGATGCGGTGATGGCGCTGGATGCCGATGAGGACACCGCGATCATCGCGCTCACCCATGATCCAAAACTGGATGACATGGCGCTGATCGAGGCGCTAAAATCCAGGGCGTTCTATGTGGGCGCGCTCGGGTCAAACGCCAACAATGCGAGGCGCAGGGAAAGGCTTGCATTGTTCGATCTCTCGAAAGACGAGATCGAAAGGCTGCACGGGCCGGTGGGCCTGCCCATAGGCAGCAGGACGCCCCCCGAAATCGCCGTATCCATACTCGCCCATCTGATCTCCGTCAGGGCGGGCGCCGATCAATCCGTCGTCAAGGAGGCATGTTCATGATTTCTTTTCATCTCAACGGCAAGGAAACGCGGGTCGACGCCGACCCCGGGACACCGCTGCTATGGGTTCTGCGCGATCATCTGCAATTGACGGGAACGAAATACGGATGCGGCATCGCGCAATGCGGCGCATGCACCGTGCATCTGGATGGCCGCGCGATCCGTTCCTGCGTCACGCCCCTGTCGGTGGCGAGCGGAAAGAGGGTCGACACGATAGAAGGGCTCTCGGGATCCGAGCTCGGCAGAAGGGTGCAGGCTGCATGGCGGGAAGTCGATGTGCCGCAGTGCGGATATTGCCAGTCCGGACAGATCATGGCGGCCGCCGCATTGCTGCATGAGTATCCGCATCCGACCGATGCCCAGATCACCGATGCGATGGATGGCATCCTCTGCCGCTGCGGAACATACAACCGTATCCGTTCCGCGATCAAGCTTGCATCGGGAGGTGGAAAATGAACATGACGCGCAGGAAATTCCTGAAGGATACGGCTGCACTGGTTGGGGGGCTCGTGATCGGCTTTCATCTGCCCGCAAGGGGAAGAGCCTATGCGGCTGGCATGGAGGCCGCCTATCCGCCGGATGCATTCATCCACATCGCGCCAGACGACCAGATCACCATAGTCGTCAACAAGTCCGAGATGGGGCAGGGCGTTTACACGTCGCTTCCGATGCTGATCAACGAGGAGCTTGAAGCCGACTGGGACCGGATAAGCGTCGTTTCGGCACCTGTGGCTGCCGTGTACAACCACACGCACATGCCTATGCAGCTCACGGGCGGAAGCTCCAGCGTCTCTTCATCATGGGACCAGATGCGCCAGGTGGGTGCGGCAGCCAGGGTTCTCCTGATCCGCGCAGCAGCGGAAAAATGGGGAATCCCGGAAAAGGAGTGCCATGTTGAAAACGGCCAGGTGATCCATGCGAAAAGCGGAAGAAAGGCGGGCTACGGGAGTCTTGCAGAAGCCGCATCGAAGCTGCCTCTTCCGGGAAAGGTCGAGCTGAAGCAGCCTGCGGATTTCAAGCTCATAGGCAAGGCGACCAGGCGCCTCGATACGCCCGCCAAGACGGACGGCAGCGCGGTTTTCGGCCTGGACGTCTATCTGCCCGGCATGCTGACCGTACTGATCGCGCGCAGCCCCGTTTTCGGTGGCAAGGTGAAGCGCTACAATGCCGATGAGGCCAGAAGGCAGCGCGGCGTGCACGGGATATATCAGGTGCCCACGGGGATCGCCGTTGCGGCCGATGGCTTCTGGACCGCGAAGACCGCGCGCGACCTTCTGCAGATCGAATGGGACGAGGGAGAAGGGGCCAGGCTTTCAACGCCAGAGATGTTCGCGGAATACCTCGAGCTTGCGAAGAAGCCGGGGCTCATCGCGCGCCATGACGGGGATGCCGTCCAGGGCTTGAAGGCTGCACACAAGACGGTCAGCGCGGAATACGAAGTGCCGTATCTCGCCCATGCCGCGATGGAGCCCCTGAACGTGGTGGTGGATCTGAAGCCCGGCCATTGTTCGATCTGGACCGGGACGCAGGCGCAGACCATGGACCGCGCGGCGGCGGCAAGGGTCGCAGGTCTCAAGCCCGAACAGGTGGAGATACACACGACATTCCTGGGCGGGGGGTTCGGCAGGCGGGCAAATCCCAGATCGGATTTCGTCACCGAGGCGGTGCAGGTGGCGGTCGCGGTCGGCAAGCCCGTGAAGGTGGTATGGACCAGGGAAGACGACATGCAGGGAGGAAACTACCGGCCTATGTGGGCTGACCACATCGAGGCGGGGATAGACGGGGACGGCAAACCCGTTGCCTGGAAGCACACCATCGTCGGCCAGTCCATCGTGGAAGGCACGCCTTTTTCTGCCTTCATGGTGCACGCGGGAATAGATGCAACATCCGTCGAGGGGGCCGCGACCATTCCCTACCTGATCCCCAACATAGAGGTCGGGCTGCACAGCCCGAAAAACGAGGTCCCCGTGCAGTGGTGGCGTTCTGTCGGCCATTCGCACACGGCCTTCGTGGTCGAGACCATGATGGACGAGCTAGCCCGCCTGGCGGGCCGGGATCCTGTGGCATACAGGCTGGATTTCCTGCCTGCCGATTCGCGCTATCGCGGCGTGCTGAAGCTGGCCTCAGAAAAATCCGGCTGGGGAAAACTGCCGGCAGGCCATGCCCATGGCATCGCGGTGCATCAGTCCTTCGACAGCTACGTCGCCCATGTCGCAGAGGTCTCGCTTGAAGACGGCAGGATACGCGTGCACCGCGTGGTGTCGGCCGTGGACTGCGGCATGGTGGTCAATCCGGACGGCGTGCGCCAGCAGATAGAGAGCGCGATCGTCTATGGCCTTTCGGCCGCGCTGCACGGCGAGATCACGCTGGACAAGGGCCGGGTCGTGCAGTCCAATTTCAACGATTATCCGCCGCTCAGGTTTTCCGAGATGCCAAAGGTCGACGTGCACATCGTCGAAAGCGGCATGCCGCCATCGGGAATTGGCGAACCTGGCACGCCGCCGATTGCACCGGCGGTCGCCAATGCGGTCTTTGCGCTGACCGGAAAGCGCCTGAGGCGCATGCCTTTCGGGCAGGAAAGCCTTGCCTGACAGGATTGCGGCCATCGTCCTGGCTGCCGGATTTTCCCGCCGTTTCGGCTCGGACAAGCTGCTTCATCCCTTGCGGCTTAATGGCAGGACGATGCCGCTCGCGGCACACAGCCTTCTGCCCTGGCTGGATGTTTTCGGGAAGGTCTGCGTGGTAACAAGGCCTCATGCCGGGATGCGGCAGATCGAGGATGCGCTGGGCAATGATGCGGGGCGGCTTTTCTGGAAGGTCTGCGAGCATGCGGAAAGGGGCATGGCCGGAAGCCTCGTGTGCGGCGTGAAGGCGAACATCGATGCGGCCGGCTGGCTGATCGGGCTTGCCGACATGCCCCGTGTCCCGGCAGGCGCGATAGCGGACGTGGCCTCCGCGCTCATCAAGGGTGCCCATCTCGCAGCGCCTTCAAGAAACGGCAGGCTCGGCCATCCTGTCGGATTTTCTTCGCGCTATCTGGAAGAACTGCTGGTGCTTGAAGGGGATAGGGGTGCCCGGCATATTCTTGAACGGGACGATGTCAGCAAAGTCGAAATGCAGGACGAGGGGATCTTTGCCGACATCGACCTGCCTTCGGATTTAAGGTGACTCAACGTTTCTCGAGCCATGAGATCAGCGCATCCTGCGCTTCCTTTCCGTATTTCGCGTTGGGATGGTTGATGATGAAGACCATCACCCAGTCTTGATTTCCATGCACATAGCCCGCGATGGATTTCACGTTGTCCAGCGTTCCGGTCTTGAGGTGGGCATGTCCCGCGATCGCCTGCCCTCTGAAGCGCTTTCGCACCGTGCCATCCATGCCCAGTATCGGAAGCGAGGCCTCGAATTCGGCGGAGTAGGGGCTTTGTTCTGCGCGCACCAGTATGTCCGCAAGGTGCTTTGCGCTGATCCTTGCGCTGCGCGACAGTCCGGCGCCGTTTTCGATCGAGAGCTCGGAGAAACCCGACCATTCCCTGATCGCCTGTATGCTGCTGTCAGGATTTTTCTGATCCGCGCTTCCGAGCGTGAGGAAGAGCTGTTTTGCCATCGTGTTGTTGCTGTACTTGTTGATGTCGCGGATGATTTCGGACAGCGGCGGGGAAAGGTGCGTTGAAAATGCCTGAAGGCCGGGAGGCGTTTTGCCCATGCGGACTCCGCCTTCGATCCTTCCGCCGAGCTCCTGCCAGAGCGAATCGAATACCGCTAAGAAATAGTCACGCGGCTGCAGGAGGGAGAAATAGTCCTGCTGCTCCCCGCAGTCCTTCGGGATGCGGCCATCGATCACGATGTCGCGGCCTTCCAGCCTTGCGCGGTAGGCATCCTCTCCGCCGCAAGGGAGGCCGGGATCGGTGGTGACGCGGTTGACGAGATGATAGCCGTGGAGCCCGGGCTCGAGCAGTGCGGTCGTGTCCTTGCCATCCGGTATGAGTTGCAGGTGCAGCGCGTTGAAGTTCAGAAGCAGTGCATCCGGCCCCACGTTGTAGGCGCGATCCGGCCTGTTGTCGAATGCGGCAGGATCGTAGTGCTGGTCTGCAAAGAAGCTGTCGTCCAGTACGATGTCGCCGCGTATCTCTGTCAAACCCCGCTGGCGCAGCTCGCGCAGCCAGAGCCAGAAGGCCTCGAGCGTCAGTTTCGGATCGCCGTATCCCTTGAATATCAGGTTGCCGTTCAGGACTCCGTTTTTCAGGCTGCCGTCGAGATAGGCCTCCGTCTTCCAGCGATAGGCAGGACCCAGCATCTCGAGTCCGGCCAGCGTGGTGAGGAGCTTCATGGTCGATGCGGGATTCATCGGCATGTCTCTGTTGAGGCTGATGAGCGGTTTCGAACTTCCGGCCCTGCGCACCTCCACTGCGACAGAATTCAGCGGAATGCCGGCCTTCCTGAGTTCGTTGCGCACCGGATCCGGGAGGTCTGCCGCCTCCGCTTGCAGCGTGAAGACGAGCAGGATGAAGAGGATGATCTTCATGCGAGTTGCTCGACGACCCTTTCAGTCCGCCCGACCAGCAGCTGCATCTCCTCCTCATCGACGATGTAGGGCGGCATGAAGTACACGGTGTTTCCCATGGGTCTTAGCAGCAGCTCGTGCTGCAACCCGAGCTGGAAGCAGCGCTGGGCGAGCCTGTCCCCGGTCGATGCGATTTCAAATGCCCAGATCATGCCGGTGTTGCGCCAGTTCCTGACCATGGGCAACTCCCGCAAATTTGCCGAGATGCTGTTCAGGTATTCGACCTTTTTGCGATTGGCGTTCAGCACATCGTCATGACGGAAGATGTCGAGCGTTGCGAGCGCGGCGCGGCAGGCCAGGGGATTGCCCGTGTAGGAATGGGAATGCAGAAAGCCCCGGGCCGAGCTGTCGTCGTAGAAAGCCTGATAGATTTCATCCCTGGTCATCACGATGGACAGCGGAAGATAGCCCCCGGTGATGCCCTTGGAGATCAGCAAAAAGTCCGGCGAGATATTGCCCTGCTCGCATGCGAACATCGTTCCGGTCCTTCCCATGCCGACTGCAATTTCGTCGGCGATCAGGTGCACCCCGTGGCGGCTGCAGATCTCGCGCGCGAGCGTGAGATAGACGGGGTGATGCATCGCCATGCCCGCCGCTCCCTGGACCAGCGGCTCGACGATGAAGGCGGCGATGCTGTCGCGGTGCCGCGCCAGGTGTTCATCCAGCGCCCTGGCGCAGCGCCTTGCATGGTCCTCGCCGGATTCGCCGGGGGCGGCAAGCCGCGTGTCGGGGCTTGCCACGGTCGCCTGCTGGGAAATCAGCGCGCCATATGCGTCGCGGAAAAGTGCGACGTCGGTGACCGAGAGCGCACCCAGCGTCTCGCCGTGATAGCTGTTCTTGAGACTGATGAAACGCGTCTTGTCCGGATGCCCCTTGTTGCGCCAGTAATGCGCGCTCATCTTGAGCGCGATCTCTGTGGCGGATGCGCCGTCGGATCCGTAGAAGCAGTGGCCAAGACCTTCCGGCGCAAGGCCGCGCAGGCGCTCCGATAGCTCGACCACGGGCTCGTGCGTGAAGCCCGCGAGCATCGCGTGTTCCAGCCTCTCGAGCTGTTCCCTTACCGCCGCATTGATGCGCGGATTGCTGTGGCCGAAGAGGTTCACCCACCATGAACTCACCGCGTCGAGATACCGGTTTCCCTCGAAGTCGTAAAGCCATGCGCCTTTCCCCCTCTCGAGCGGGATCAGGGGAAAATTTTCATACTGTTTCATCTGGGAGCATGGATGCCAGACCGAAGACAGGGAACGGCGGACGAGGTCCTGGTTTTGCGCGGGATTGTGCATCGGCTGATGATAGCGAATTTGCGGCCGGCAAGGAAACCCATGCGGCCGGAACCCGGAATTCTAGCCTATACCACACTTCGATTGCAGCTTTTTGCTTTAAGTATTGCCCCAACTGTGGCATTCTTAGCACCTTGTGCAATTGTATCGCCCATAAGTGTCTTGGGCGATAGTCGGAGGATGGCAGCAACATGAAGTGTGTAGATGATTTCCGCCTGCGCTTTGGCAACCGGGAGCTGGTGCCTATCGTGATTGGCGGTATGGGTGTGGATATTTCCACTGCCGAACTGGCCCTGGAAGCAGCCCGCCTTGGCGGGATAGGGCATATCTCCGACGCGATGTTGCCGACTGTGACCGACAGGCGTTACAAGACGAAGTTCGTCAGCGACAAGCAAAAGCAGTACAAGCTGAACATCAAGCAGGTGGACAAGTCCATCGTGCAGTTCGATCTGGCCCAGGTCGCGGAGGCGACGCGCCTGCATGTCAGCAAGACCATGGAGGCAAAGCGCGGAGACGGGATGATCTTCGTCAACTGCATGGAGAAACTCACGATGAACTCGCCGCGCGAAACCCTGCGCGTGAGGCTCAACGAGGCGCTGAATGCGGGAATCGACGGGATCACGCTGAGCGCCGGCCTGCATCTGGGCTCCTTCGAGGTGATGAAGGACAATCCCCGCTTCCGCGACGCGAAGCTCGGCATCATCGTCTCCTCGTTGCGCGCGCTGATTCTCTTCCTGCGCAAGACCGCAAGGCTCGACCGGCTGCCGGATTTCATCGTGGTGGAAGGCCCCCTGGCGGGAGGACATCTGGGCTTCGGCATGGACTGGGCGAAATACGACCTGCATACCATCGTCGCCGAGATCCTCGCGCATCTGAAGAGCGAGCAGCTGGACATCCCGGTGATTGCCGCAGGCGGCATCTTCACCGGCACCGATGCCGTTGGATTCCTGGAGCAGGGGGCTGCCGCCGTTCAGGTGGCGACGCGCTTCACCGTCGCCAGGGAATGCGGCATTCCCGAGAAGGTCCAGCAGGAATACTTCAAGGCGACCGAGGATCAGATGGTGGTCAACACCACTTCTCCGACGGGCTACCCGATGCGCATGATCAGCACGAGCCCTTCCATAGGTTCGGGGATCATGCCGAACTGCGAGGCATATGGCTATCTTCTGGATGGCAACGGCTGCTGCGCCTACATCGATGCCTACAACAGAGTGGTTGCGGAAAATCCGGATGCGAAGAAGATCGCGGTTTTTGAAAAGACCTGCCTTTGCACGCACATGCGCAATTACGACTGCTGGACCTGCGGCCACTACACCTACCGCCTGAAGGACACCACGCACCGGAACGAGGATGGCACCTACCAGATACTCTCGGCCGAGCACATTTTCAGGGATTACCAGTTCAGCCGCGACAATCAGGTGGCCCTGCCGCCGAAAAAATAAATTTCACTTTCGCACTTGAAATGCAGGCCGGCCGTCCCCATGGTATCGGCCAGCGGGCAAGACCTGCCTTATTATTTAACCCAACTCATTGATTCAGGAGAAACCTAGTATGAAAATTCGTCCTTTGAACGATCGCGTCATCGTCAAGCGCATGGAAGAAGAACGCAAGACTGCATCTGGAATCGTGATCCCGGATGCCGCCGCCGAGAAGCCTGATCAGGGCGAAATCGTCGCAGTCGGCAAGGGCAAGGTGAGCGACGACGGCAAGCTGCAGGCGATGTCCGTGAAAGTGGGTGACCGCGTTCTGTTCGGCAAGTATTCCGGCCAGGCATTCAAGATGGATGGCGTCGAATATCTGCAGATGCGCGAAGACGACATCATCGGCGTGATCGAAGCCTAATTGACCCAATATAAGAATTCAGGAGAATAGAACATGGCAGCTAAAGACGTAAAATTCCATGACGCAGCGCGCACCAAGATGGTCGTCGGCGTGAACATACTGGCCGACGCGGTCAAGGTGACGCTGGGCCCCAAGGGTCGCAACGTGGTGCTTGACCGTTCCTACGGTTCCCCCACCATCACCAAGGACGGCGTATCGGTCGCGAAGGAGATCGAGCTCAAGGACAAGTTCGAGAACATGGGCGCGCAGATGGTCAAGGAAGTTGCATCCAAGACTTCCGACGTGGCGGGTGACGGCACGACGACTGCGACGGTGCTGGCGCAATCCATCGTGATGGAAGGCATGAAGTTCGTCGCGGCAGGCATGAATCCGATGGATCTGAAGCGCGGCATCGACAAGGCAGTCATCGCGGCGGTTGACGAGCTGAAGAAGATATCCAAGCCCTGCACCACCAGCAAGGAGATCGCCCAGGTCGGCAGCATCTCCGCCAATTCCGATTCCGCGGTGGGCGAGAAGATCGCCGAGGCGATGGACAAGGTCGGCAAGGAAGGCGTGATCACGATCGAAGACGGCTCGGGATTGCAGGACGAGCTCGACGTCGTGGAAGGCATGCAGTTCGACCGCGGCTATCTTTCCCCTTATTTCATCAACAACCAGGATCGCCAGATCGCGGCGATGGAGAATCCGTACATCCTGCTGCACGACAAGAAGGTCTCCAACATCCGCGATCTGCTGCCGGTGCTCGAGCAGGTGGCAAAGGCCGGACGTCCTCTGCTGATCATCGCGGAAGACGTGGACGGCGAGGCGCTGGCAACCCTGGTGGTCAACAACATCCGCGGCATCCTGAAGACCGTTGCGGTCAAGGCGCCTGGCTTCGGCGACCGCCGCAAGGCAATGCTGGAAGACATCGCGATCCTGACGGGCGGCACCGTGATCGCCGAGGAAGTGGGTCTTACGCTCGAGAAAGCAACGCTTGCAGAGCTCGGCCAGGCAAAGCGCATCGAAGTGGGAAAGGACAACACGACCATCATCGACGGCGCGGGCAAGGAAGAGTCCATCAAGGGCCGCATCGCCCAGATCAACAAGCAGATCGAAGAGACCTCCAGCGACTATGACAAGGAGAAGCTGCAGGAGCGCAAGGCCAAGCTGGCCGGCGGTGTTGCGGTGATCAAGGTTGGCGCTGCGACCGAAGTCGAGATGAAGGAGAAGAAGGCCAGAGTCGAAGATGCGCTGCATGCAACCCGCGCTGCAGTCGAGGAAGGCATCGTTCCCGGAGGCGGCGTTGCGCTGTTGCGCGCGAAGTCTGTCGTGTCGGCGCTGAAGGGCGACAACCACGATCAGGATGCCGGCATCACCATCGTGCTGCGCGCGATGGAGGCACCGCTGCGCGCGATCGTTCAGAACGCGGGCGACGAGCCGTCGGTGGTCGTCAACAAGGTGCTGGAAGGCAAGGGCAGCTTCGGCTACAACGCAGCCTCGGGCGAGTATGGCGACATGCTGGCGATGGGCGTGGTCGATCCGACCAAGGTCACCCGCACTGCGCTGCAGAACGCCGCCTCCATCGCGGGGCTCATGCTGACGACGGCCTGCATGGTTGCAGAGCTGCCCGAAGACAAGCCTGCTGCTGCAGGCGGTGGCATGGGCGGCATGGGCGGCATGGAAGGCATGATGTAATCCACCGCCTCGGTCGATCGCAAAAAACCCCGCGATGCGGGGTTTTTTGTTGCCGTTTCCCGTGAAGCAGGTATAATGCGCGGCTTCCCGGTATCGGGAAGCGTTTCAGATATGGCCTGGTAGCTCAGTCGGTAGAGCAGAGGATTGAAAATCCTTGTGTCGGTGGTTCGATTCCGCCCCGGGCCACCAGATAATACAGGCACTTAGAGTTAATCGCTCTGGGTGCTTTTTCTTTGGTGGGACGTTGGCGGGACACCATGAATAAAAGCCCTTTCCATTCGCCGCTTTCACCCCTTCGAAAATTTCCTGTCAACCATCTGAAAAACGTCATTTTTCGCACCAGAAAACACTGGTCGCGCATTTGGCAACCTGTTAGATTATCGCCTTTACGATTTGGTGCGACTTTATGCTGTCCATTTCAATCTCGACGGAGTTTGCAAATGACTGAGCCTTGGGTGTCTGTCGAGCAGATTGCAGAGCATCTCGGCTTAAGGCGGGATTCGATCTACAGATGGATCGATGCCAAGGGCCTGCCTGCCAGGCTCAGGATTTTCTGGACAAGCTGAAGCAGTGGCCCGGATCGGCAGCGGTGTCTAAAGCTGACTGGGATGCTGCGCTTGCTCGGCTGGAAACGCTGAAAAACGTGGTGATGAATCCCTGCTCCCACCCCAGCGCGCCGAACATTCCAAAACAGGAGGTTGAACAGGCGATTGATGCCGTCGATCAATTTCTCAAGTTGGTAGCCAAGAAATGAGCAAAAGCACGAAACTCATCCGCAACAGCACCGCCGAGTTCCTGATCTTTACCGGCCAGGCCGGGGAGCAGAGCATTGAGGCGCGCTATGAGGACGAAACCGTCTGGCTCACGCAAAAGCTGATGGCAGAACTGTTTGCCGTGGATGTGCGCACGGTCAGCGAGCATCTGAAGAACATTTTTGAATCCGGCGAACTGGCGCGGGAGGCAACTCTCCGGAAATTCCGGACAGTTCAAACCGAGGGCAGCCGCGAGGTTACCCGCAACGTTGACTTCTACAACCTCGATGCCATCATTTCGGTCGGCTACCGGGTCAATTCCGTGCGCGCCACCCAGTTCCGCCAGTGGGCGACCAGCGTGCTGCGCGAGTTCGCCATCAAGGGGTTCGTTCTGGACAAGAAGCGGTTGGAGAATGGCGCCTTCCTGAACGAGGATTACTTCGAGCGCCTGCTGTCCGAAATTCGCGAGATCAGGCTCTCGGAACGCAAGTTTTACCAGAAGATCACCGACATCTACGCCACGGCGGTGGACTACAACCGCGATGCACCGACCACCAAGGCCTTTTTTGCCAAGGTACAGAATAAGCTCACTTTGCCATTCATGGCCGCACGGCTGCCGAGCAGATCGTTCACCGCGCCGACGCCACCCAACAGCACATGGGCCTGACCAGTTGGGAAAAAGCCCCGGATGGCAAGATTCTAAAGACCGACGTGGCGGTCGCCAAAAACTACCTGAGCCGGGAAGAGTTGGAATCATTGGGCCGCATCGTCAACGCCTACCTCGACTTGGCCGAGGAACGGGCGCAGCGCAAAATTCCCATGACCATGGAAGACTGGGCCAAGCGGCTGGATGCCTTTCTTGAATTCACCGAACGCGACGTCTTGCAGGACGCCGGCAAGGTCAGTGCCGAAATGGCGAGGGCGCATGCTGAAAGCGAATTCGAAAAATACCGCATCGTGCAAGACCGGCTTTTCCAGAGTGACTTTGATCGGGTGCTCAAGCAGATCGAGACCCCGGGCAACGATTCCGAAAACACGCAGTAGTGCTCACTGGTTCCAATAGCGAATGGTTCGGTTGTAAACTGTACGTCGCCAAGATTCAGATCCCAACCGTTCTCGGCTGGGGTTTTTCATTTGATGCAGGCGTTGATCTGAAGATGATCGGAGGCTATGCTGTGCCTTTCCCATGAGTGATGCGAAGATGAACCACGATCCGCAAGCTGATGCGAAGCGCAGGCTCGGCAAGATGAAGTGGGCGGCCACAGGGCTTCTTGTGATCGCCGCGCTGCTCTATGCGCTGGGCAGGGCAAGAGGCTGGGGTTATCTTTCCGCCTTTGCCGAGGCTGCCATGATAGGCGCGCTCGCGGACTGGTTCGCGGTGGTCGCGCTTTTCCGCCATCCGCTGGGCGTGCCGGTTCCCCACACCGCGATCGTCACGAAAAACAAGCAAAGCATCGCAAAGGGCCTCGCGGATTTCGTGGTGCTGCAATTCTTGAGCGCGGAGGCCATCAAGGAGAAATTCGAGAGCTTCGATGCGGCAGCGCATGTTGCAGAATGGCTGCCGAAGAACAGGCAAAAGGTTGCAGACTATCTCGGCATCGCGATGGAACACGGCGTGAAGGCGCTGGACGACAGGCGAGTGCACGACTTCATCGCCGAGGCTGCGAGAAAGAGGCTTCAGGAAATCGATCTTTCAGGGTTCATCGCGGGCGGTCTGGAACTGCTAATACAGGACAGGCGGCATCGGAAAATTTTGTACAGCGGGTTGAACCGCTTCGCGGATTATCTTGAAGACCCGGAGAACGCGGAAAGAGTGGCTGCATTCATCAAGGGGTGGAGCGAGAACGCATTCGTGCAGAGCATGATAGAGCCCTTCGTGCCTTCGATAAGATCGGCTGTCGCTAACAGGCTGCGCGCGGCAGCCGAGGATCATGAAAGCAGGCTTTATGCCGAGTTCGACGCGCTAGTGGAGAACTACATCTCAAGGCTACAGGAAGACCCGTCGCTCAAGGAGAGCCTGTCGGCAAAGAAGGAGGCGCTGCTTCATCATCCAGAATTTGCAAGACAGGTCGAGTCGCTTTGGAACCAGTTCAGGGACTGGGTTGTCATCGATCTTTCCCATCCCGATTCCGCGATCTCGCAGCGCATGGTGAAGATGGTGATGGAGCTCGAGGATCATCTCGCAGAAAACGAGGAATTCCGTTCATGGGTCAACGGGCAGATACAGGAAGCGCTGATCAGGCTGGCAAACGCCAACAAGGGTCAGCTGGGGGACCTGATACGGGAGCAGCTCGTGAGGTGGGACGACAGATACATGGTGGACAAGCTCGAGCTCTACCTCGGCCGGGATCTGCAATACATACGCATCAACGGAACGCTGGTAGGCGGCCTGTTCGGGCTGCTGATCTACACAGCCACGAAAATGGCATCGGGTTAGACAAAAGAAAAGTGCGACCCTAAGGTCGCACCGGAATAGAGCCCCCCGCCTGTGCCGTTGACCCGGCATCTCGAACCTTTAGGTTCAAGACGGTCGCTTCCCTGTCGCATCAGGATCATCCGCATGGGACGTTCACAACAGCGGCTTGTGGGTCGCAACCTGCAATGTTACTTGGTTCAAAGAATATATGAGTCTGACGAACACCGCAGGGAGCAAAGCGAATTTCTGAGGTGATCAGAACAGTGTGTCCTGTTCGGCGAGCGCCTGATCGATTGCTGTCTGCATGGCATTCATTCTACGCGCAAGATCGCCGAGGTCAACCCCTTTTCCGACTTTCATCGAAAGCAGTTCGTGGGTGATGTTGAGGGCGGCCATGATCGCGATGCGCTCGACGTTGGAGGTCTTTCCCGCATCGCGTATCTCGACCATCTTCCTGTTGAGATAGGCGACCGCGTCCAGCAGTCCCTGGCGCTCTTCTTCCGGACAGGCGATGCGCAATTCGCGATCGAGTATCGTCACGTCCAGCGTGTTTTTGCTCATGATAATTCTTCGGGTAGGGTGGATAGCAGTTTCTCGAGCCGCGTCTTGGCGCCTTCCATCTTGTCGCTGCAAAGCCTGTTCTGGCTCTGAGCCTGCGCCAGCTCCTGGCGCAGCTGGTGGTTTTCCCGGCGCAATTGCCCGCTGATCTGTATCAGCTGCGCAAGCTTGCTTTCCAGGGCGATGAGTTCATTTTCCATCCTGCTAATATAGTTTGGAAAGCGCGGACAAGTCAAATCATGAGGCGTTTGCCTTGCTGCGCGATGAGTGATAGAGTGCGCGCCGCTTTGAGGTGCCAGGACTGCGTTGCAGTCCGGTTAAACGGGAAGCAGGTGCGCTGTGCCAACTGGCATGGCAAAGCCTGAGCTGCCCCCGCAACGGTCGTCGAGTGCGGGTTCGCCAGCATGCCACTGTGAGCAATCATGGGAAGGCGGCGAACCAAGACTCGAGAGCCCGGATACCGGCCTGGAAGTAAGGACGGGAGATATGCGGGTGGCATGTCCAGGGCAGGGCCTCGCCCATATCTCCTGATTGATCATATTCCAACGGGGACGCTTGGAATTCATTCAGGAAAAATCATGAAGAGCAAAACCATCACTGTCGCGCTGCTGGGCGCGATCGCATTTCCCTTCGCAGCTTACGCAGACACGCCGGACATGGAGGAGGTCGTCGTCACCGCCACGCGCATGCCGCAGGCAATCGACAAGACCATCGCAGACACCACCGTGCTGACCGAGCAGGACATCAGGAATTCCGGTGCGACCGATGTCGAAACGCTGCTGCGCTCCGTTGCAGGTGTCGAGATCGCGCAGACCGGGGGGCTGGGGTCGCAATCCAGCATCTACATGCGCGGCACCAATTCGAATCAGGTTCTGGTGCTGCTGGACGGCGTGCGCATCGACTCCGCGACAACGGGGGCGACGGCGCTTGAGCACATCATGCTGGACGACATCGAGCGCATCGAGATCGTGCGCGGCAATGCAAGCAGCCTTTACGGATCGGAGGCGATAGGCGGGGTGATCCAGCTCTTCACAAGAAAGGGGCATGGTGCGCCTTCCTTCAATGCAAGCGCGGGCGTGGGCAACGAAGGGACACGACACTTGTCCGCAGGGTTCTCGGGAGATGTGCAGGGTACGTCCTACAGCGTGAATGCGTCGCGCGTCAAGACGGACGGAGTGTCCGCGATGAATCCGCAGATCATGACGAATGCGAACCCGAACAACAACGGCTATGACAACACCACGCTGGATGCGCAAATAAGGCACGAGATCGACGCAAACCATGCGCTGACGGCTTCCGTCTACAGCACGCGGGCCAATACCTCGTTCGACAGCAACTACGGGCTGCCGACCGACATCAACAACATGATAGAAAACCTCGACAAGTATTCCCTTGCTTCGGACGACCAGTTGAGCAGCATCTGGCACAGCCAATTCCGCATCGCGCAAGGCGTGGACGACAGCCATACCTACACCAATGCCCTGCAAACATCCCGCTTCGAAACGAGGGACAACCAGGCGACCTGGCAGAACAACTTCAACATTTCCGAAGGGCAGAGGCTCAGCCTCGCGATGGAGAACCTGAATCAGGCGGTGATCTCGACCACTTCCTATACCCAGACGAGCCGAAACGTGAACAGCTTCCTCGGAAGCTATATCGGCGAATACGGGGCCCATCAGGTGCAGCTCAACATGCGCCAGGACAGGTATTCCGATTTCGGCATTGCGAACACGGGACTCCTGGGATACGGCCTGTCCATCTCGAAGGACTGGCGCGCAACCCTGAGCGTGGGCAATGCCTTCAAGGCGCCGACATTCAACGATCTGTTCTATCCGGGCTACTCCAATCCCAATCTTCTGCCGGAGCGCTCGGTGAACAGGGAGGCCGGGCTGCACTATGCATCCGACGGGCAGCGGGTGGACATGGTCTATTTCGACAACCGCATCCACGACCTGATCGAATTCAATGCGCTGACCTATATCCCCTACAACGTGGGCCTTGCGCAGATAAAGGGGCAGGAGCTGATGTATGCCGGGGATTTCGGTCAGACGCATCTCAACGCCAACGCGACCTTCCAGAATCCGCTGGACGAGACGACCGGATTGCAGCTCGTCAGACGGGCAAGGTATTTCGGCAACTTCGGCGTGTCGCGCGACTTCGATGCGCTTAATCTCGGCGCGCAGATCCGCTACAGCGGCGCCCGCCAGGACGTTAACTTCAACACCTATCCCTATTCCACGGTGATCCTGCCCGCCTATCAGCTCCTGAATCTGACCGGGCGCTACCGCATAGACAGGCATCTGGATGCGGTGGGCAGCATAGGCAATGTGTTCAACCGGAACTATTCCGAGGTGTACGGATACAACACGCCCGGGCGCACGCTCTTCGTGGGCCTCAACTACCGGCAGTGATTGCGATGAAAACGCGCGCTGTGTTATGGTGCGCGTGTAAACTTTTGGGATGGAATGACATGACGAACAGCATGAGAACCTTATTTCCGATGGCGCTGCTTGCAGCGCTGATGGCCGCAACCCGCATCCACCATTTCCCGGTGCCGGATGCATCGCTTGCGGTATTCCTGATGGCGGGCTTTCTGGTGCGGAACCGTCTTTTCTTCGGTGCGCTGCTGATCGAGGCGGGCCTGCTCGATTATTTTGCGATCTCCCACATGGGGGTTTCGGATTACTGCTTCACGCCCGCCTACTGGTTCCTGATCCCGACCTATGCGGTGCTCTGGTACGCGGGACGCAGCGCCAGGGCGCATCGCGAAAAACCCTGGCTGATGGCAGCGATTTCTTTGGCCGCGGTGAGCCTTGCCTTCCTCGTCTCCAACCTTTCCTTCTATCTCTTCTCCGGCGGCTACGGGGACATGAGCATCGGTATATACGCTTTACGCGTTGCGCCCTACTACCTTCCCTATGTCGAGAGCGCGGCGGTCTATCTGGTCCCCGCCTTCATTCTGCAGTTCGCGCGCGGAGCCGTTTCGACCCGGCATGCCTGACAACGATCACAGCCGGCGCATGGCGAGGAAGAAGGCCGTGATCGATGCGGCGATCGCCAGGGCGGATCGTGACAAGGGGCTGATCCTGGTCCTGACCGGAAACGGCAAGGGAAAATCCAGTTCGGCTTTCGGCATGGTCGCGAGAAGCCTGGGCTATGGTTACAGGGTCGGGGTCGCGCAATTTCTGAAATCCCGCCGCGACACCGGCGAGGAAAAATTCCTTGGCAGTCAGCCTGGCGTGACGTGGCATGTGCTGGGGGATGGTTTCACCTGGGATACGCAGGATCGCGATGCGGACATGGCGACGGCAAGGCGGGGCTGGCAGGTGGCAAGGCAGATGCTGAAGGACGAGTCGCTGCACCTCGTGGTGCTGGACGAGCTGACCTATCTTCTGAATTACGGCTATCTTGACGAAAAGGAAGTGTGCGCGGATCTTGCATCTCGCCCTTCTTCCCAGCATGTGGTGATCACCGGGCGCGCGGCCCCGCAATGCCTGATCGACATGGCCGACACGGTGAGCGAGATAGCCGACATCAAGCACGCCTTCCGTTCCGGCATACGCGCCCAGCCCGGGATAGACCTCTAGCAGAGGGAGCGCTTCGGGAAACCCTGCTGCAGGCCTTTGCGGAACATGTGCCGCTTCTGCAGAAGATGGCCAGCTTCCCGTCGCCGGAGAGCTGCCCGACCCGGGCGGCCCGGATGCTTTTCTGCTAAAGTGTCGGTCTATGACCAACACCCAGCTTTACCTGCGCCTGCTTTCCTACGTCAAGTCCTATTGGCGCGTATTTGCGGCATCCATTCTCGGCACGGCGGTATCTGCGGCGACCGAACCATTGCTTCCCGCCCTTCTGAAACCCATGCTGGACGGCACGTTCGTGCAGAAGGACGACTTCGTGATCCGCTGGGCGCCGCTCATCATTGTGCTGATCTTCTTCGTGCGCGGCATCGCGGGATTCGTCGCAACCTATTCGATCAACTGGGTGGGAAACAAGGTCGTGATGGACCTGAGGGGCGAGATGTTCAGAAAGCTCCTGACCCTGCCTGCGCATTACTACGACAACCATGCGACCGGAAACCTGATCTCCAAGCTCACCTATGACGTCACCCAGGTGACCGCGGCCGCGACCAGCGTGGTCACGGTCAGCATCAGGGATACCATCATCATCGTGGGGCTGATGGGATGGCTGCTTTATCTCAACTGGAAGCTCACGCTGCTGTCCCTGGTCGTGACGCCTCTGGTCGCGCTCGTGATCTACACGATCAACAGGAGGCTGCGCAATGCGAGCCGGGATTCGCAGCGCGCGATGGGCAACCTGACCCGGGTGATCGAGGAAAGCGTCTCCGCGCACAAGGTGGTCAAGCTCTTCGGCGGGCAGGGCTACGAGGAGCAGCGCTTCACGAACGAGACCAACTGGATGAGGCGCTACATGATGAAGCAGGCGGCTGCCGCTGCGGCCAACGTGCCGCTGGTGCAGCTGGTCGCGGCTTTCGCGCTCGCGATCATCATCTATCTTGCGACATCGCAGGCAAAGACCGATGCCACGAGCGTCGGGGGATTCCTCTCGTTCGTCGCGGCGATGCTGATGCTGACCGCACCCATCAAGAGGCTCACCAGCGTCAGCGAATTCATGCAGCGCGGGCTCGCTGCCGCTGAAAGCGTGTTCGACCTCGTGGACACCGAAGGCGAGCAGGACGGAGGCCGGCTTTCCATCGCGCGCGCAAGGGGGGATCTGAAATTCGAGCATCTGGATTTTGCATATGGCGGCGATGACGGGAATGCGCCGCGCCTAGCCCTGCACGACATCTGCCTCGATGTGCCCGCAGGCCAGACCGTGGCGCTGGTCGGAGCGTCCGGCAGCGGCAAGAGCACGCTCGCCAATCTCGTCCCGCGCTTCTACATTCCTTCAGGCGGTCGCATTCTGCTCGACGGGCTGGACATAAACGAGCTCAGCCTGAAGAGCCTGCGGAAAAACATCGCGCTGGTGAGCCAGGAGGTGGTGCTGTTCAACGACACCGTGAAGGCCAACATCGCCTACGGCCAGGAGCGCGATGTGAAGGAGGAGGAGATCATCGCGGCGGCGACCGCGGCGCATGCGATGGAATTCATACGCGAATGGCCGGAAGGGCTCAACACGCTGGTCGGCGAGCGCGGTGTCAAGCTCTCGGGCGGCCAGCGGCAGCGCATCGCAATCGCCCGCGCGATCCTGAAGGATGCGCCGGTGCTGATCCTGGACGAGGCGACATCGGCGCTGGACACCGAGTCCGAGCGGCATGTCCAGGCCGCGCTCGAGACGCTGATGCAGAACCGCACGACGCTCATCATCGCGCACAGGCTCTCGACGATAGAGAAGGCCGATCGCATCGTGGTGATGCAGAAGGGGCGCATCATGGAGACGGGCACGCACCAGGAGCTGCTCGAAAAGGGGGGCATCTACGCGCAGCTTTTGCAGTTTTCGGAAGGGCAAAACCCACAAGATATACAAGGTTGACGTATCGGGTCGAATGGCCTAAATTGCGTCACCCAATTTCAACCTTAGGAGATCGACATGGCAGTTCTTGTAGGAAAGCAGGCACCGGATTTCACCGCCGTCGCCGTGATGGGCAACAATGAGATCAATGAGTCGTTCAACCTGAAGAAGCACATCGCAGGCAAGGCCGCGGTGATATTCTTCTATCCGCTCGACTTTACCTTCGTCTGTCCTTCCGAGCTGATCGCGTTCGATCATCGCCTGAACGAATTCAAGAGCCGCGGCGTCGAGGTCATCGGCGTCTCCATCGACTCCCAGTTCACGCACCTCGCATGGAAGAACACGCCAGTGAACAATGGCGGCATAGGCAAGGTGGGCTATCCCCTGGTCGCCGACATCAAGCACGAAATCTGCAAGGCCTACGACGTCGAGCTCGAGGGCGCAGGTGTGGCGCTTCGCGGCTCCTTCCTGATCGACAAGAACGGGGTTGTGCGCCACCAGGTCGTGAACGACCTGCCCCTCGGCCGCGACATCGACGAGATGCTGCGCATGGTTGACGCGCTGCAGTTCCACGAGATCCATGGCGAAGTCTGCCCGGCCGGCTGGAACAAGGGCAAGCCCGGCATGAACGCATCGACCGAAGGGGTTGCGAAGTATCTGGCCGACCACGCCAAGGAACTCTGAACGACCTGTTTTCGCGGGCCACCTCCGGGTGGCCTTTTTTTTTGCAGGGCTGTTAAAATCCCGGCATTTCAATTGCGGTTAAACGACTATGCTGCTCTGGTTCGTGATTGCCTACTGGATCGTGTCTGTCGGCATAGGCCTCTATGCCGCGACGCGCGTGCACAATACGAGGGATTTTGCGATCGCGGGTCGCCATCTCCCCTTCTACATGGTGACGGCGACGGTGTTCGCGACCTGGTTCGGGTCGGAGACCGTGCTGGGAATTCCGGCGACCTTCCTCAAGGAGGGACTGCACGGCGTGGTGGCGGATCCGTTCGGCGCATCGATGTGCCTGATCCTGGTCGGCCTCTTCTTCGCCGCCCCGCTATACAGGATGAACCTTCTGACCATAGGGGACTTCTACAAGAAGAAGTACGGAAGAGGCGTCGAAGTGCTGACCACGCTCGCCATCGTGATCTCATACCTCGGCTGGGTGGGCGCGCAGATCACGGCTTTGGGCCTCGTGTTCAACGTGGTGTCGGGTGGCGCGATCAGCAAGCTTGCAGGCATGTGGATAGGCTCCGGCACCATATTGGTATATACGCTTTTCGGCGGCATGTGGGCGGTTGCGATAACCGATTTTTTGCAGATGATCATCATCGTGATCGGCATGCTGTTCATAGGCCATGAGATAAGCGGGCAGGTGGGCGGCGTATCCACCGTGGTGAACCACGCGGCGGATGCCGGCAAGTTCGGCTTCTGGCCCAGGCCCGATGCGAAGGAAGTCATAGGTTTCGTTGCCGCCTGGATGACCATGATGTTCGGCTCGATACCGCAGCAGGACGTCTTCCAGCGGGTCCAGTCCTCAAGGACGGTGAACATCGCCGTCTGGGCGACGGTGCTGGGGGGCGGGCTCTATTTCCTGTTCGCCTTCGTCCCGATGTTCCTCGCCTATTCAGCCACGCTGATCGACCCCGCGATGGTGAAAGGGCTGATCGATACCGATCCGCAGATGATATTGCCGACGCTCGTGATGAGGCATGCGCCGCTGTTCGCCCAGGTGATGTTCTTCGGCGCGCTGCTCTCGGCGATCAAGAGCTGCGCTTCTGCAACGCTTTTGGCGCCCTCCGTGACCTTCAGCGAAAACATCCTGAAGCCCATGATAGGGCACAGGCTCTCCGACCGCAGGCTGTTGCACCTGATGCGGCTCGTCACGGTGAGCTTCACCGTGCTCGTCACGCTGTATGCGATGAATTCGAAGGCCAGCATCTTCAAGATGGTCGAAAACGCCTATCAGATCACGCTGGTCGCGGCCTTTGTCCCGCTGACTGCCGGCATCTTCTGGAAGCGCGCGACCAACCAGGGCGCGCTTTTGTCGATCTTCCTGGGCATTTCGGTATGGCTTGCCGTGCTGATCGCAGGCTCCGACGATCCCTTCATTCCTGCCCAGTTTGCAGGCCTGATCGCCAGCGCGATCGGCATGGCGGCAGGTTCATACATGCCTCGCCTCGTCGCCAACCCGCTGCCGGAGGAGCCGGAGCATGCCCATCTACACCACCAGGCAGCGAGCCATACCGGCCATGTGGCGGATCGCCATCACTGATGTCATCTTCCTGTCATAAATAATTCATATTCTGGCGACCTCAAACAAGGAGGAATGATGACAGCGAAGATATTGGTTGTTGAAGACGAACCGGCGATACAGGAGCTTCTGGTATTCAACGTCAATCAGGCGGGCTTCGACGCGATGAGGGCGGCAGATGCGGAATCGGCATGGGAGCAGATAAGACAGCACCTGCCCGATCTCATCCTGCTCGACTGGATGCTGCCGACAACCAGCGGCATCGTGCTGGCAAGGCAGCTTAGAAGCGAGGAGCAGACCAAGTCGATACCCATCATCATGCTGACCGCAAGGGGGGACGAGCGCGACAAGGTGCTGGGACTCGAGTCCGGCGCAGACGACTACATCACCAAGCCCTTCTCGCCCCGCGAACTGATGGCTCGCATACGCGCCGTGATGCGCCGCCATATCCCGACGCTGTCGGACGACAAGGTGACAGCGGGAGAGCTCGAACTTTCCCCCGTGTCGCACCGCGTGTCCGCGAGGGGGAAGCCGGTCGACCTGGGCCCCACGGAATTCCGCCTGCTGCATTTCTTCATGACCCATGCCGATCGCGTATACAGCCGCGCCCAGCTTCTCGACCAGGTCTGGGGAACGCAGGTGTTCGTCGAGGAGAGGACGGTGGACGTGCACATACGCCGCCTGCGCGCATCGCTTGAGGACAGCGGTCTGGACGGGCTGATCCAGACCGTGCGCGGGAGCGGCTACCGGTTTTCGACAGTGACGGCGGGATGATCGCGGATAGGGACAGGCGTGGATGAACTGCAGGATTTCTGGATCAGGGTGAGTCTGCCGGTGGCCTATGGCGCGCTGCTGGCACTTCTGCTCTGGGGAATATTCTCGGCGGTAATCGCGCTTTCATTCATGCTTTTGCTGCTGCTTGCGGTGATGGCCTACCGAGCAAAGCAGCTCTACAAGCTCGGGCAGTGGCTCAACGATCCGCGTCTCGAAAGCATCCCCAATGCAGGCGGCATCTGGGACGATGTCTTCTCCAGCCTCTACAAGATGGTGAAGAAGCACAACCAGACCAAGCAGGACCTCGCGGAAGAGCTGCAGCACATAGAGCAGGCGACCGCAGCGCTCCCGGAAGGAGTGGTGAGCCTGAACGAGGTCAACCGCGTCGAATGGTGCAACCCGCTCGCCGAGCAGCACTTCGGTCTAGATGCAAGCAGCGACATCCTGCAGGACATCACCTATCTCGTGCGTCAGCCGGAATTCATCGAATACCTGCATTCCAAGAGCTACGACGAGCCGCTGGTGATGAAGGCGGCGCGCCACGAGGACATGGTGCTTTCGATCAGGCTCGTGCCCTATGGCGGGAACAAGCACCTTCTGATCAGCCACGACGTGACCCAGCTCGAACGAATCGAAACCATGAGGCGGGATTTCGTGGCCAATGTCTCGCACGAGATGCGCACGCCGCTGACCGTGGTGAACGGCTTCGTCGAGAACCTCCTGGACATGCCGGACCTGTCGCAGGAGAAGATTAGGCACGCGCTGGAGCTGATGGCGGAGCAGACGCGCCGCATGGATCACCTGGTGTCCGACCTTCTGACCCTGTCCCGCCTCGAGAACGATCAGAGTCCGCTGCGCACCGAGATGGTCGACATGAAGTCCCTGCTTTCCGAGGTCTATCAGGACGGAAAGATGCTGAGCGATGGCAGGCATCAATACAGCCTCGAGATGGAAGGGCCGCTGCAGATCAGCGGCAACCGCGAAGAGCTGCGCAGCGCATTCACCAATCTCGTGAGCAATGCGGTCCGCTATACGCCGGATGGGGGCTCGATCAGGCTGCGCTGGGAACTCAGATCGGGGCAGCCGGAATTTTCCGTGCAGGACAGCGGCATAGGCATAGATGCCCAGCACATACCCCGCCTGACCGAGAGGTTCTACAGGGTGGACAGGAGCAGATCGCGCGAGACGGGCGGTACCGGGCTCGGGCTTGCAATCGTCAACCGCATCGCGCTGCGCCACCATGCAAGGCTGCAGATCTCAAGCCGCGTCGGCGAAGGAAGCACCTTCTCCCTGATTTTCCCCGCGAATTCGGTAGGCTGACTATGCCGGCGTGAAGCTGACGCGCTCGAAGTCGAGCCCCCGCTCCACGCTGAAACCAAGCTGCAGCATCGTGAACTCGTCGTTCGGCTGCCTCATTTCGATCGCAAGCCCGGGCTGGAACCAGCCCCGGGGGAGGATCAGGCTGGCAGGCGTCCTGACCGAAGGCAGTGCGGGCATCAGGAAGGCAAGCGCCTCGGCCTTGGCGAGGTTGACGCCGGCCGCACTTATCCTCACGGGGACGGGCTGGCCGGGTATGTACTTGATGCCCATCTGCAGCCTGCCCTCCCTCGTGACGGTCATCCAGGCCACGCTCCCGAGCATGAAGGGGGATCTCGAGGACTTCAGCGCGACGAGCTGCCTGGTCTTGAAGCGCAGGCCACCCTCGTCGGTCCTGACGATGCACGCGCCCATGATGTTCTCGTTTTCTATCACCCAGTTTTCAAGCGGATGATCGGACTCGGGAACCGGAAGGCCGGAATCCGGCACATGGCCCATCGTCGCGATCTGCGCGATCGCAAGCTTGTCCAACCTGGAAGGTTTCCTGCCTTTCTGGGAGAGATGCGCGTGTATGCCGTCCATCATGCAGACGAGCTTCACGGCTCGCGAGATTTTTTTGCGCTGGCCCAAGCGCTTGTGCCTGTTTTCGCACCAGCTCTGGTGAAGGAGGATCAGGAGCTCGTGGCAGGCATGGCTGTCGTACTGCTCCCCCAGCCCCACCTGTTGCGGCGTCTGACCCTGCTGCATCAATATGGTCTTGACACGCAGCAGCTTGCTCATAGGCGCCATGTCCATGTAGCGCATGGAATCCTTGTGCAGCACCTCGTCAGCCCTGAGCAGGCCCGTTTCGCCTGAGAGGTCGACGGCAAGCGGCTCGGCCTCGCCGCGGTTCAGCCTGTAGCTCTTCGCAAGCGAAATGCTGGCGCTCCATGTCGCAAGCCAGCGATTCATCTGCTGCAGCTGCCAGCGCGAAAGCTCGGCAGGATGGGCATGGCAGGAGAGCAGGGTCTTGACATAGGTGGCAGTGCAGCTCGTTTTGTGATCGAGCTCCTCGACTTCCGTCCTTTGCAGGTCATTCTGCTCGGCATAGGCATAGAGCTCGTGCATCTGGCGCCATAGCGAAGGGCTGAATTCGTACCGGGTGCTCAGGTATTCGAATATCTCGAGGCCGCAGTAGCAGAGGCAGCGCTGGCATAGCAGCGCGCCCTGGGAGGCCAGTTCCTTTTCCCCGCGGATGTAAAACTGCAGGCAGCGCTGATAGCCCTTCAGCATGGCCTGCCAGAGCTGGACGATGGACATGAAGATCGTGATCTCGTCGTCGTTCAGGGGCAAAGGCTTGTCGATCAGCTTCCTGGCATAGTCCTCCTGCACGAAGCCTACGGTTTCCCTCAGGAGTTCCAGCGTTTTCAGGCGTTCCAGGCCGCTCATCGGATAGCGGTTGAGCTCCGTTATCTGGTAAAGAAGCTGGCTGTGGGCGATCTGCAGATGGGTGAGCTGCAGCTGACCGAGCCAGAGCCTGCAACCTTCCGCATCCTTGAAGATCGGATCGGCGAGATCGTCGGTCGGTTCGATGGGCAGGATCAGCATGTGCTCCGGAATCAGGACTCGGGGATGACGATTCTACTCCGCATCATGCCGTCCGTGTTGCGGTTAGAGCAGCACCCTTTCGATGCCGCCGCTGTTCGCGCGGGAGACGAATTCGGCAAGCCAGTTCTCGCCAAGGAGGTTTTTTGCCATCTCGACGACAATGTAGTCGGCGCTGGTGCCGGTGTCCTCGCTGTAGCGCGACAGCCCCTGCTGGCATGCCGGGCAGGAAGTGAGCACCTTGACCTCGCCTGCAAAGCCGTCCGAGCGCAAGGCTGTTGCGCCCTTGCGCATCTCCTCTTCCTTGCGGAAGCGCACCTGGGTCGCGATGTGCGGCAGGCTCACGCCGAACGTGCCGGACTCCCCGCAGCACCGGTCGTTGAAGGGCACGCTCTGTCCCATCAGCCCGTCCACGACTTTTTGCGAGGCATAAGTCTTCATCGGCGTATGGCAAGGCTCGTGGTACATGTAGCGCGCACCGCCAGGATTCCCGATCTTCACGCCCTTCTCCAGGAGATATTCGTGTATGTCGAGCAGCCGGCATCCCGGGAATATCTTGTCGAACTGGTATTTCAGGAGCTGGTCCATGCAGGTGCCGCAGGACACGATGACCGTCTTGATGTCGAGATAGTTGAGCGTGTTGGCGACGCGATGGAAAAGCACGCGGTTGTCCATCGTGATCTGCGATGCCTTGTCCCCCTGGCCGGAAGCGTTCTGCGGATAGCCGCAGCAGAGATAGCCTGGCGGCAGCACGGTGGTGGCGCCCGTCTCGTAAAGCATGGCCTGGGTCGCGAGCCCGACCTGGCTGAAAAGGCGCTCGGAGCCGCAGCCTGGGAAATAGAAAACGGCCTCGGATTCCTCGCTCGGGAGCTTAGGGTTCCTGATGATGGGGATGATGCGGCCATCCTCTATGTCCAGAAGCGCGCGCGCGGTCTTCTTGGGGAGGTTCCCCGGCATGGGCTTGTTGATGAAGTGGATCACCTGGGTTGCAACGGGCGGTTTTCCGACGGTCGCGGGCGGATGCAAAGTCTGCTCCCTGAAGAGCGCCTTGCCTGCCTTGTGCGCCATGCGCTGCGCGCGGTATGCCCACTCTATCATCGTCTTGCGCAACACCTTGATCGTCCCGGGATCGCTGCTGTTAAGAAAGAGCATAGAGGTCGCGGCGATCGGGTTGAACTTCTTCTTTCCCTGCTTGCGCAGGAAATTGCGCATCGCGGTCGAGACGTCGCCGAAGTCTATGTTCACGGGGCAGGGGTTCAGGCACTTGTGGCAGACCGTGCAGTGATCGGCAACGTCGTTGAATTCGTCGAAGTGTCTGATCGACACGCCGCGCCTTGTCTGTTCCTCGTACAGGAATGCCTCGATCAGTAGCGAGGTGCCCAGTATCTTGTTCCTCGGAGAATAGAGCAGGTTCGCGCGCGGCACATGGGTCGTGCAGACGGGCTTGCATTTTCCGCAGCGCAGGCAGTCCTTGATCGAATCCGAGATGTCGCCAAGCTCGCTCTTCTCGAGGATCAGGCTTTCGAGCTCCATCAGGTTGAAGCTCGGCGTATAGGCATGATCGAGATTGCTGCCTGGCAGCAGCTTCCCCCTGTTGAATCTTCCCTCGGGATCTATCCTCTTCTTGTATTCGGCGAAAGGCGCTATCTCCTTCTCGTCCAGGAAATCGAATTTGGTGATGCCTATGCCGTGCTCGCCGGAGATGACGCCTCCCAGGTCCTTGGCAAGCTGCATGATGCGGTCGACCGAGCGGTAGGCCTGCTGCAGCATCTCGTAGTTGTCCGAATTCACCGGGATGTTGGTATGCACGTTCCCGTCACCTGCATGCATGTGCAGCGCCACGAACACGCGGCTCGCGAGCACGCGCCTGTGTATACCGGCGCAGCTTTCCAGCACCGGCTGATAGGTGCTGCCGCCGAAGATGTGTTCGAGCTCCGCGCGGATTTCGGCCTTCCAGGATGCGCGTATCGTGTGATCCTGAAGGGCTGAGAAGACCGACCTTCCGGAAGGCAGGGGCGCGTCAGGAATCAGGCTGCAGTCGGCATCCAGATTGTCTCTCAGCCATTCCCAGCGGCGGCGCACATGGATGAGGAGCTGTCTTGCATCCTGAACCCGGCTGCCCAGGAGTTCCTCATCCCCAAGCTGCCTGTCGTCCTGGTAGTTGAGGGGTAGGCTGCCGGAAAAGAATTCGTCGAGCTCATCCAGAAGCCTGATCTTGTTGTGCAAAGAAAGCTCGATGTTGATGCGCTCTATGCCGTCGCAGTAGTCGCCCATGCGGGGAAGCGGGATCACCACATCCTCGTTGATCTTGAATGCATTGGTGTGTTTCGCGATCGCGGCGGTGCGGGCGCGATCCAGCCAGAACTTCTTGCGCGCCTCGGCGGTGACCGCGATGAAGCCTTCGCCGTCGCGCAGATTGGCTATGCGCACGATCTCGGATGCGGCGTGGGCCGCAGCGCCCTCGTCGTCGCTCACCACGTCCGCGATCAGCACCATCTTAGGACGAAGCCCCCTGCGGGATTTCGTCGCATAGCCCACCGCCTTGAGATAGCGTTCATCCAGATGCTCCAGCCCTGCGAGAAGCACGGGAGATGAAAACCTGGAAGGCTTCGCGCTGTCCAGAAGCTCGGTGACTTCGATGATCGCAGGCACCGCATCCCTCACCTGGCCGAAGAATTCGAGGCAAACCGTGCGGGTGTGTTCGGGGGCGCGGTGCAGGATGAAGCGCGCGGAGGTGATGATGCCGTCGCAGCCTTCCTTCTGCACGCCAGGAAGGCCGGAGAGGAACTTGTCCGTGACATCCTTGCCCAGCCCGGTCTTCCTGAATGCGCCGCCCGGTATCGTCAGAAGCTCGGGCTCGCCCGCCAGCGTCTTCCCGTCAGCCTTGAAGCGGCTGATGCGGAAGGTCGCGGATTCTGCATCGTGTATCTTGCCGAGATTGTGGTTCAGCCTCTCGACGTTCATCCACATTCCGTCCGGCGTGACCATGCGCCATGACGCGAGATTGTCGAGCGCCGTTCCCCATAGAACAGCCTTCTTTCCGCCTGCATTCATCGACACGTTGCCGCCTATGCAGGATGCGTCGGCAGAGGTGGGGTCGACCGCGAAGACCAGTCCGTCGTTTTCGGCAGCCTCCATCACGCGCCTCGTGACTACACCCGCGCCGCAGCTTATCGTGGGGCAGGATTTTTCGAGGCCGGGCAGGACGATGCGCTCTATCGCGGACAGCGCATCGAGCTTCTCGGTGTTGATCACCGCGCTATGCCTGTCCAGAGGCACGGCGCCTCCGGTGTATCCGGTGCCGCCGCCTCTGGGGATGATGGTGAGCTTCAATGCGATGCAGGCCTGCACCAGGGCCGCGATTTCCTCTTCGGTATCCGGATGCAGCACGACGAAGGGATATTCCACGCGCCAGTCCGTCGCATCGGTCACGTGGGAGACCCTGGAGAGGCCGTCGAACCTGATGTTGTCGCGGCGGGTGATCTGCGAGAGCGCCTTCAATGCGCGTTTTCGCAGCATGAGCGTGTTTTCGAATTCCATTGAAAACCGGTCGACTGCATTGCGCGCGAGCTCAAGAAGGCTGAGAACCAGCCGGTTGTCCTGGCGCCGCTCGTCTATCGCATTCAGCCTGTGATGCAGCGCATCGATCAGCGCATCCCTGCGCTTCCTGTTGCTCAGGAGATCGTCCTCGAGATAGGGGTTGCGCGTGACCACCCAGATGTCCCCCAGCACCTCGTAGAGCATGCGCGCGGAGCGTCCCGTGCGGCGTTCCGTGCGCAGCGTGTTGATGATGTCCCATGCCTCTGCACCAAGGAGGCGAAGCACGATCTCGCGGTCGGAGAAGGAAGTGTAGTTGTAGGGGATTTCGCGCAAACGCATTTTTGCCGCTCTTGTGTGTCTTGCGGGCATTTTACCCGATTGCCGCATTCTTCTCGACTGCTATGAGGATAGAATGGCGGGATGGATGCGGATATCGTGCGAATCTTCTTCGCGCTCTGGCCGGACGGCAGGGCAAGGCAGGCGCTTGCCGGATGGCAGGCAAGGCTGGAAGGTCTGGGCCGCGCGATGCCTCCAAGGAACCTTCATGTCACGCTGGTCTTTCTCGGAAATGTAAACGCCTCCCGCCTGGAAGCCCTGCATCTCGCTGCAGGGGAAATCGAGGCCGGGCGCTTCGAGCTCTGTATCGACGAGCTCTGCTACTGGCAGCACAACAAAATATGGCATGCGGCGCCGAGGGTGATTCCGGAAGGTCTGCAGCATCTGGTGGGCGAGCTGCAATCGAGCCTGGGGAGGCACGGATTCGAGTTCGACAGGCGTGAATACAAACCCCATGTCACGCTGCTGCGCAATGCGCGCATGACCGATGCGCCGGCGGTCGAACCCCTGATCTGGCCAGTGAGGGATTTCGCGATGGTGCAGGGCGGGATGGCGGATTACAGGGTGCTGGCGCGTTTCCCGCTTGTATAATCAGGGGATGAAAAGATATGCCATCCTGACCCTCATGATCTTCGGGCCCGCTGCCTGGGCCGATTCCGAAGACTTCCTGATCTGCGCGAGAAACTATCCGGACAATGCGGCAGAGCGCCTCAAGTGCTACGACAGGGCAGCAGAAGTCTCTCATGTCAAAAAGGATGAACCGCAGCCGGTCGGAACACCCGATGCGGATGCCGCGGAGATAAGGCCTGAACAGGCGAGCACGAGCTATCTCACGAGGGTCTGGAATCTGGACAACCGTACGAACCGCGACGGCAGCGCGCTGGACAGGCTGCAGCCCCACCAGCAGAACTATCTTCTGATCCAGAAGACGAGCAGCATCAACAGCCAGCCCTATTCCCCGTCGATCGGGCGCACCGTTGCGACCCCTTATGACTACGATGCGGCGGAGGCGAAATTCCAGATCAGCTTCAAGACGGATTTCGCAACGCAGGACATCGATCTTCTGGGGATGCATACGCTGCGCTTCTGGGGGGCCTATACGCAGCAGTCCTACTGGCAGGTTTTCAATACGCGGAATTCATCGCCTTTTCGGGAGACCGACTACGAGCCCGAGCTGATCGCGGCCTTCGGCACCGGGAATCAGACGGGATGGAAGCTGCTCAACCTGGGCCTGCTTCACCAGTCGAACGGGCGCTCCAATCCCGAGTCGCGAAGCTGGAACAGGGTTTATGCGCAGGGCGGATGGGAGTGGGGAGACTTCTCCCTGCTCGGGCGCGGCTGGTGGCGCATCCCGGAGAGCGCGCAGAAGGACGACAACCCCGACATCACGCACTACATGGGCTACGGGGATCTGATGCTGCGCTGGCAGGCCGAAGACAATTCGCAGTCCGTGGCCCTGCTGCTCCGCAACAATCTCAGCCTGAGCCAGAATCTGGGCTACTTGCAGCTGGACTGGACATTGCCTGTCGATCTCGGGCGTGCTGCGAGCCTGCATGCGCAATTCTCCAACGGTTACGGCGAGAGCCTGATTGACTATAATCACCGCCAGACAACCTTGGGGTTGGGCATTTCATTCCGGGAATGGTGACATGACTTTTGAGCCACAGACACACTACCAGCGCATCGGCGGCGCGGATAAGATCCACGCGCTGGTGGACCGCTTCTATGAATTGATGGACACGCTTCCCGAGGCCTACGGGATAAGGAAGCTGCATGGCGCTAGCCTGAAGAGCGCGAACGACAAGCTTTACAAGTTCCTGTCCGGCTGGATGGGAGGACCTCAGCTCTTCGTGCAGGAATTCGGCGAGCCCTTCCTGCGCCGCCGCCACTTCCCGTTTCCCATATCAAGCTCGGAGCGCGACCAGTGGATGATGTGCATGAACCAGGCGCTGGACGAAGTCGTGGAGGACGAGGCGTTAAAGCGCGAGCTCTCGGGCGCGCTTGCAAGGCTTGCCGACCACATGAGGAACAAGGAGGGCTGATTCAGGCGGCAAGCTTCAGCGCCATGTGCGCAAGACGCCTGCCAAGCGCGATGCACAGCCTTTTTTCTTCCTCGGTGATCGCCATGTCGCTTGCCATCCCCGCGACATGGCTCGCGCCATAAGGGGTTCCGCCGCTTCTGGTCGCGGAGAGCTCCGCCTCCGAATAGGGGATGCCCGTGATCAGCATGCCGTGGTGGAGAAGGGGGATCATCATGGAGAGCAGCGTGGATTCCTGTCCACCGTGCATGCTGCTGCTCGAAGTGAACACGGCTGCAGGTTTTCCTGAAAGGGCATGCTTCATCCAGAGCGGACTCGTGCCGTCCCAGAAGTATTTCATCGGGGCTGCCATGTTGCCGAAACGCGTCGGACTGCCCAGGGCCAGTCCGATGCATTCCTCGAGATCGCGAAGTTCGGCATAGGGCGCGCCTGCATCCGGAATTCCAGGCTCGGTTGCCTCGCAGACTGCGGAGATCCTGGGCACGGTGCGCAGCCTTGCGCCGACTCCCGCAACCTGTTCCACGCCGCGCGCGATCAGCTGGGCCATGTGCCTTGTCGCGCCGTGCTGGCTGTAGTACAGCACCAGTATTTCTTTGTCGGTTATCATGCGCGGATTATAGAGAAACGGCCATGCATAGCAAAGACCTGAAAAAGTTCATGCTGTTTGTTGCGAAGCGCTTCAGGAGCGACCGGTGCACGCAGATTGCGGCGAGCCTGACCTATACGACGCTGCTGTCCCTGGTCCCCCTCATCACCATCGCGCTGACGCTCTTTTCCGCCTTCCCGGTGTTCGGCAGTTTTTCCGCACAGATAAAGAGCTTCCTTCTTAGCTATCTGATGCCGGCGACGGCGGGCGGCGTGATCACGCATTACACGGAACAGTTCGCGGAGAGCGCAGGGCGGCTCGGCACGGCGGGCGTGATTTTCCTCGCGGTCACGGCGATGATGATGATGCTGACCATGGACCGCGCCTTCGACACCATCTGGCAGGTGCACCGCCCGAGGCCCATGGTCAGGCGCCTCATCGTGTACTGGGCGCTTCTGACCCTGGCGCCCGTGCTGGTCGGGGCCAGTCTCTCGCTGACTTCGTGGCTGATCGGTCTTTCGATGGGCTATGCAAGGCATGTGCCGGTCTTCGGGGTGGGGATACTGAAGGGATTGCCCGTCGTGCTGACGACGATGGCCTTCGCGTTGCTCTTCAAGCTGATGCCCAACCGCTATGTGCCGGTGATGCATGCGCTGATCGGCGGGGCTGTCGCATCCGTGCTCTTCGAGACGATGAACAGGGTGTTCGGCCTTTACATCAGCCATTTCTCGACCTACAAGCTGGTGTACGGCGCCTTCTCCAGCGTGCCGATCTTCCTGGTCTGGATCTATCTCTCCTGGATCACCATACTGCTGGGCGCAGTGGTCGCGGCATCGCTGCCGCACTGGCGCGAATCGCAGAAGCCGCATCTGCCGCCCGTGGCGAGGATGCTCGATGCGATGAGGGTGCTGCATCAGATGTCGCAGGGCATGAGGATAGGAAATGCGCTGACCATCCCCGAGCTTTCCCGCAAGCTGCATCTGGATTTTCATGAGCTGGAAGGGATACTGGAGAGCCTTGCGCATGCCAGGATGGTGAGCAAGGCCGAGTCGCGCGGATGGCTGATGGCGAGGGATGCCGAACACATACGCGCAGTCGAATTGCTCAACCTTTTCGTGCTGGACACGTCCGCTTCAGGGGAGGATCCGTTGCAGGCATGGCTTTTTGAGTGCTTGAAGACGCTGGAGGAATGCGCCGACGTGACGCTGGGAGAGCTTTTCCGCCGCCTGGATGGCGTCGCCTGAACGGATTTCCTTCCGAATCTCTTCGAAAAGCTTGATCGCAAACGGGGATTCAGGCTATGCTCGAAAAGCTAAATAAAAATAACGATGGGGAGTCAGGTGAAAGATAAGCTTGCGCGGATGCTGGCTGTACTCATGCTGGTGTCCGCTTCTGCCGTTCATGCCGGGAACGAGCTCGAGATAGGGATATGGCCCTATATGAGCACTCAGTCGCTGATCGCGGAGTATCGTCCTGTCCAGCTCTATCTGGAAAAACGCCTGAAAAGGCCCGTCCTCTTCGTCACCGCCACGGATCAGAGAACCTTTCTTCAGCGCACACAGCGCGGCGAATACAGGTTCGTTTTCACAGCCCCGCATTTTGCAAGATACGCAGAGCTCGATGCGGGCTATGTGCCGATGCTGAGGCCCAAGCGCAATTCCTTTGCGGTCTTCGTGGTCGACAAGAACAGCCCATTGCAGAAAATCGGCGACCTGAAAGGAAAGACCGTGACGATGACGGACAGGATCACGATGATCGCGATCCTGGGATTGCGGGCCCTGCATGAAAGCGGCCTTGAGCCGGGAAGGAACGTCACCGTGCATTACGCGGTCTCGCACAACAGCGCCGTGCTCGATGTGTCACGAGGCCAGAGCGATGCCGCGGTCACGGGCGCGATCATATTCGACCAGCTTCCGGAGAACCTCCAGAAGAAGCTGAGGATATTGGCGGTGACCGGAGAGACTTCCTCCATGGTCATGATGGCCAACCCCAAGGTGCCGAAAGACGAGGTGGAGCAGATGAAACAGATCATGCTGGATTTCGTCAACGACACGCCAGAGGGCAGGGAGTTCATAAAAAATACGGGCTACCGCGGTCTGCGTCCTCCGACCGAGGCGGAGATGAAAAGCATTGATCCCCTGGTCAGGGATCTCAAGGAGCAGCTCAAGCCATGAGGCGCTTCTCCCCTTCGAGGTCCTTGCGCTTCAAGCTGATACTGGCAAGCCTGGTGGTCGAACTCGTCATGCTGACCATCCTGGTCACCAACAGCGTGCGCGTGATGGAGAAGAACCTTCTGGGGCAGGCCGAGCTTCGCATGGAGGAACTGCGTCCGTTGCTCAATGCGTCATTGGCCCCCGCGCTTGCAGAGCGGGACTATGGCGCGATGGACAGCGTGCTAAAGCAGGTGAGGCAGGAGAAGGGAATCAGCTATCTCGTCCTTTTCGACAACACGGGCAGAGTCATGGCATCCGACGGATGGTCGAAAGGGCAGCCTCTGCCTGACCTGGATGCAAGTCTGGACAAGGTGAAGCCGGGAGGGATATACAACACGGCGGTTCCGATCTCGCTCTCGGGCGAGAATTATGGGAATCTGCGCATGGGCGTGTCGACCCGGTTCATGTCCAGGGCGAAGGCGAGCATACTGCACCAGAGCCTTGCGATCGCAGCGCTCGAAGTCGCGCTCTCCATTCTGCTGCTTGCGGGCCTTGGGCTCTGGCTTACCCGGCATCTGGTCCTGCTCACCCGCGCAACCCGGGGGATCGCAGATGGGGACTACAACATCAAGGTGCCGGTGCACGGGCATGACGAGGTCGCAAGGCTGAGCTCAGCCTTCAATGCGATGACAGCCGCCGTCCACCTGCGCGTGCTCGAGCTCGAGATTGCCGAAAACAAGCAGCGCCTCTATCTCAGCGATGCGGAGGAGGAGAGGGCGCGCATGACATCGCTGCTCGGCGCGATGAGCCAGGGCATATTGTTCGTCGGGGCGGACAACAGGGTGATCTATTTCAATCCGGCATTCCTGCGCATCTGGATGATTTCGGATGCGGAAAAACTGATCGGCAAGCCTGCATCGGAAGTGCTGGGCCTTTCTGCGAATGTCCTGTCGCAGCCCGATCATTTCTCAAGGTTCTTGCTGGAGGTCACGTCGACCCACGAGGTGAGCGAGAATTTCGAGATACACATGGCGGACGGCCGCGTGGTCACGCAGACGAGTTATCCGGTGAGGGATCTTGAGCAACGCTTGATCGGAAGGATGTGGGTTTATGAGGACATCACCAAGGAGCGCCAGACGGCCGAACAGCTGATCTATCTCGCCGAGCGGGACTCCCTGACGGGGCTCTACAACAGACGCCGTTTCCAGGACGAGCTTGCGCGGTTCATCATCGAATCGGAGAGGCGGAAATCCCACGGCGCGCTGCTGTTCTTCGACCTGGACGAATTCAAATATGTCAACGACACATTCGGGCACGGCGCAGGAGATGCGATGCTGATCAGGATAGCCGGCGAGGTCGGAAAGCTGGTCAGGCGCAACGAGATATTCAGCAGGCTGGGCGGGGACGAGTTCGCGATCCTGATGCCGGAGGCAACCCAGATGGAGATAGAGGCGCTTGCGGAAAGGGTGGTGCGCGCGGTGGCCCAGATCCCTTTCCGCTTCGATGGGCAGAACCTGCGCCTGACGACCAGTCTCGGCATTGCGCTTTATCCGGAAAGCGCAGGCAACGGGGAAGACCTGATCGCCCATGCGGACGCGGCGATGTATCAGGCCAAGGGGGCGGGAAAGAACGCATGGAGGATATACCGGCCCGACATGGATGTCTCGCAGGCGATGGTCGTCCGCCTGTCCTGGAACGACCGCATCAACCGGGCTCTGGAGGAGAACCTGTTCGTCCTGCATTTTCAGGGCATATTCAGGACGGACGAGGCGAGAACGCTATCCCATCTCGAGGTGCTGGTGCGCATGAAAGACAGGGATGCTCCAGGCGGCTTCATCATGCCCGGCCATTTCATCCCCTTTGCGGAGAAGAGCGGCAAGATACTGGACATCGATCGCTGGGTGCTGAAACAGAGCATCTCGTTGCTTGCCCGGTCGGCCAAGGTGCCGGCGCTGGCCGTGAATGTCTCGGGGCGTTCCATCGACGAGCCCACATTGCCGCATTACATAGCCGAATTGCTCAAGGAGCACGGCGTTGAGCCGGGAAGGCTGCTTATCGAACTGACGGAGACTGCCGCGGTGAGCGACCTGCACGATGCGCAGCGCTTCATAGAGGCGCTGCGGCAGACGGGATGCCGGGTCTGTCTCGACGATTTCGGCACGGGCTTTTCGTCATTCGCCTATCTCAAGCATCTCAATACCGACATCCTCAAGATAGATGGCCTTTTCATCCGGGATCTTCCGAACAATCACGACAACCAGATCTTCGTGAAGGCGATCGTGGACGTGGCGCGCGGCCTGCGCAAGACCACCGTGGCGGAATTCGTGGAGGATGCAGAAACGCTGGAAATGCTCAAGAGGTTCGGCGTGGACCAGCTTCAGGGCTATCACCTGGATATGCCCAGCGAAGATCATCCCGCGCTGAAGCTTTGGTGAAAGTTGAGCGCAGGCGGCGCAATCGTTTAGAATGCGCCATCTGTTTTCTGGAATCCGATTTTGCCACCGTCCGCCCTAGTCGAGATACGCGACCTCAACTTCACCTACGACAAGCGCCCCGTGCTGCAGGGGATCAACATGACCTTCCCCAAGGGCAAGCTCGTCGCGATCATGGGGTTGTCGGGCTGCGGCAAGACGACGCTGCTGCGCCACATAGGCGGCGTGCTGAAGCCCAGCAAGGGCTACGTCAAGGTCGACGGGCAGGTGATGCACGAGCTCGACCAGGCGGGACTCTATGCGATGCGGCGGAAGATGGGCATGCTCTTCCAGTTCGGCGCGCTGTTCACCGACATGTCCGTGTATGACAACGTCGCCTTCCAGATGCGCGAGCACACCAGCCTTCCCGAGGACATCATCCACAGCCTCGTGATCATGAAGCTCAATGCGGTCGGTCTGCGCGGCGCGCAGAACATGATGCCCTCGGAACTTTCCGGCGGGATGGCAAGGCGGGTTGCGCTGGCGAGGACGGTCGCACTCGATCCCATGCTCATCATGTATGATGAGCCCTTTGCCGGGCTGGACCCGATTTCGCTCACGGTGATAGGAGATCTGATACGCCGCCTGAACGATGCGCTGGGTGCGACCTCCATCATCGTCACTCACGACATACAGGAATCCCTGAAGATCGTGGACTATGTGTATTTCATGGCGAGCGGCGTGATCATGGCCGAGGGCACGCCGGACGAGCTGCGCGCAAACCAGACGGGCTTCGTGCGCCAGTTCATGCACGGCGAGATGGATGGCCCGGTGCCTTTCCATTATCCTGGCGCCGATTATCGACAAGACTTGAATTTACGGGCCTGACCATGGCACTCATCAAAACCATCCGAGAGATAGGACATCGCGTCATCAATGCGGTTTGGCGCATAGGGGTCGCTGCGCGCTTCTTCTTTTTGACCATCCTCTATTCCGGGAACAGCTTCAGGCGCTTCAACCTGATCGTCAAGGAGCTGTTTTCATCGGGCGTGATGTCGCTTATCATCATCATCGTGGCCGGCCTTTTCGTTGGCATGGTGCTGGGGCTCCAGGGCTACGAGACGCTGAAGCGCTACGGTTCGGAGTCCGCGCTTGGCGTGATGGTCGCACTCGGGCTGGTGCGCGAGCTGGGCCCCGTGATAGCGGCGCTACTCTTCGCGAGCCGCGCGGGTTCCGCGATGACCGCCGAGATCGGGCTGATGAAGGCGACCGAGCAGATCTCGGCGATGGAGATGATGGCGGTCAATCCGATCGCGCGCATCGTCGCCCCCAGATTTTGGGCCGGCGTGATCTCGATGCCGCTATTGGCCGCGCTCTTCAGCGCGGTGGGCATATTCGGCGGCTATCTCGTGGGCGTCGTCCAGATCGGCGTGGACGAGGGATCGTTCTGGTCGCAGATGCAGGCCGCGGTGGATTTCCGTGAGGATGTGCTGAACGGCGTGATCAAGAGCCTGGTGTTCGGCACCGTGGTCACGCTGATCGCGCTTTTCGAGGGATTCGATGCGCCTCCCACGGCGGAGGGAGTTTCGGGGGCGACCACGCGCACGGTCGTCACCTCTTCGCTTGCGATCCTGATGCTGGATTTCGTGTTGACTGCAATCATGTTTAGAGGGGCTTAGTGTAATGGAACGAACGACGTTGGATCTGTGGGTGGGAATGTTTGTGGTCGCGGGGGTCGCCTCTCTGGTGTTCCTTGCGATGAAGGTCGGTAACCTCGGCACCTACAACATGTCCAATACCTATGAGCTGCATGCCTATTTCTCCAATGTGGGGGGATTGAAGCCCAAGGCTTCGATCAAGGATGCGGGCGTGCTGGTGGGCCGCGTGGTGTCTATCAATCTCGACACGAACCGCTACGAGGCGGACGTGGTGATGCACATAGACAAGCGCTATCAGTTTCCCAAGGACACCTTCGCCAACATCCTGACCTCGGGCCTTCTGGGAGAGCAATACATAGGCCTGATGCCGGGAGGGGACACGGAGATGCTCAAGAACGGCGACCGGATCAAGCAGACCCAGTCTGCGATGGTGCTGGAGGATCTGATCAGCAAATTCATGTTCAGCAAGGCGGCCGAACCCGCCGCGACAAAGTAAAGGAGTGGAAATGAAGAAATTTGCATGGGCTGCCGCCCTTTTCCTGATGACGGGCCTTGCGCAGGCCGATGTGGTCGCACCCGACGTGCTGGTAAAGAGCACGGCGCAGGATGTGATCTCCATCATCAAGAACGACAAGGATCTGCAGAACGGCGACCAGAAGAAGGTGCTGGCGCTGGTGGATGCGAAGATATTGCCCAACTTCGATTTCACCAGAATGACGCAGCTCGCTGCCGGCCGTTACTGGAGACAGGCCACGCCCGAGCAGAGAAATGCGCTCGTGAGCGAATTCCGTACCATGCTGGTGCGCACCTATACCAAGGCCTTCACGCAGTACAAGGGTGAGACGATAGACGTCAAGCCCCTGAAGCTCGCGCCGACGGACACCGAGACCACGGTCAGGACCCAGCTTCTGAAGCCCGGCGGCCAGCCGACAGACGTGGACTACGTGATGAGGAAGTCGGATGCAGGCTGGAAGGTTTTCGACGTGGTCATCGAAGGCGTGAGCATGGTCACGAGCTACCGCAGCAGTTTTGCGAGCCAGATAGAGCAGTCCGGCATAGACTCCTTGATCAAGTCGCTGGCCGATCTCAATGCCAAGGCTGCGACGATGAAGGCGGATGCAAAGTGATTTCACAGGAAGGAGACAGGCTCATGCTTTCGGGCAGGCTCGTCATGTCCACGGTGCCTGAACTCTATCAGAGCGGACTGAAGCATCTCGCGGGTGCTGATCTTTTGGTCGACTTCTCGAAAGTCGAGGCGGTCGATTCTTCCGCGATCAGCATGCTGCTGGGATGGATGAGGGCGGCGCAGAAGCAGGGGCGCGCGCTGCGCGTCGCGAACCTTCCGGAAGACCTCAAGAGCCTCGCGCATCTCTACGGCGTGGACGGCATGCTGCCGGGCTAGTTTTTTGAATTCAATTTTTGGGACAGGATGAAAATGGTTACCCCGGAGAGCATAAGACAGGGCATCGCGGCGGGCATGGCGACCGAATACTTGACCGTGACCGGAGACGGACAGCATTTCGATGCGGTCGTGGTGAGCGAGGCGTTTGCCGGCAAGAGCCGCATACAGCGCCATCAGATCGTCTACCAGACGCTGGGCGAGCGCATGAGAGGGGAAATCCATGCGCTTTCCATGAAGACCTACACGCCGGAAGAGTGGAAGGAAAGCCGCTAGCCGGCCATCAATCAGGGGCCGGCTAGCTGCCGGCGGGACTATGCAGAAATTAGCGATACAGGGCGGAAGCCGCCTTGAAGGCGAGGTGCGGATCTCGGGGGCGAAGAATGCGGCGCTGCCCATCATGTGCGCGAGCCTTCTGACCGGGGAGCCTCTGAGCCTCACGAATCTTCCGGACATGCAGGACGTCTCGACGATGATGAGGCTCCTGGAGCAGATGGGCGTGCGCATCGACAGGAACGTACAGGCCGCGGCGTTCGATGCGTCGAATGTGAACAACTGGGTCGCCCCCTATGACATGGTGAAGACCATGAGGGCCGCGATACTGGTCCTGGGTCCGCTGCTTGCGAGATTCGGCGAGGCGAAGGTCTCGCTGCCTGGCGGCTGCGCGATCGGGTCGCGCCCCGTCGATCTCCACATCAAGGGCCTTGTCGCGATGGGAGCCGAGATACACATAGAGCATGGCTACATCCATGCGAAGGCGAAGAGGCTGCATGGCGCCCACATCTGCTTCGATCTCATCAGCGTGACGGGCACGGAAAACCTGATGATGGCGGCTGCGCTTGCCGATGGCGTCACGGTGCTCGAGAATGCGGCGCGCGAGCCCGAGGTGGTCGATCTCGCGGAATGCCTGATCTCGATGGGCGCGAAGATAGAGGGGGCGGGCAGCGACAAGATCACGATACACGGGGTCGAGAGGCTGCACGGGGCTGCACACGAAGTGATGCCGGACCGCATCGAGTCCGGGACTTTTCTGGTTGCGGCCGCCGCGACCAGGGGAAGCATCACGCTGACGCATGCGCGGGCCGACATCCTCGACAGCGTGCTCGAAAAGCTGCGCGAGGCGGGGGCAAGAATAGAGGCTGGTGGCGATCGCATCAGCCTCGAGATGAAGGAAAGGCCCAAAGCGGTGAGCGTGAGGACCGCTCCCTATCCCGCCTTCCCGACAGACATGCAGGCGCAGTTCATGGCGCTGAATTCGATCGCCGAGGGAAATTCCATCGTGGTCGAGACGATATTCGAAAACCGCTTCATGCACGTGCATGAGCTGCAGCGCCTGGGCGCGCAGATAGGCATAGAGGGAAACACGGCGGTGATACAGGGTGCGGGCAGGCTGGATGGCGCAACCGTGATGGCGACCGACCTCAGGGCTTCCGCATCGCTCGTGATCGCGGGGCTCGTTGCGGAAGGGGAGACCATCGTGGACCGCATCTATCACCTGGATAGGGGTTATGAACGCATAGAGGCGAAGCTGTCTGCGCTGGGCGCCAGAATCAGGCGCATCGCATAGGAGAAGAGATGATTACGATAGCGCTGTCCAAGGGGCGGATTTTCGAGGAGACGCTGCCATTGCTGGAGGCGGCAGGCATACGCGCGCTCGAGGATCCGGAGTCCTCCCGCAAGCTGATACTGGACACCAACCGGCAGGACGTGAGGCTCATCATCGTGCGCGCATCCGACGTCCCGACCTATGTTCAGTACGGCGCTGCCGATCTCGGCGTGGCGGGCAAGGATGTGCTGAACGAGCACGGCGGGGAAGGGCTTTACCAGCCGCTGGATCTGAACATCGCGCGCTGCCGGATGATGGTCGCGGTGAAGAACGACTTCGACTACGAATCCGCCGTGAGGCAGGGGGCGCGCCTGCGCGTGGCGACCAAATACGTGAACGCAGCGCGCGAGCATTTCGCAGGCAAGGGCGTGCACATAGACCTGATCAAGCTTTACGGATCGATGGAACTCGCGCCTCTCGTGGGACTGTCGGATGTGATCGTGGATCTCGTGAGCAGCGGCAACACCTTGCGAGCCAACGACCTGAAGGCAGTCGAGCATATCAGCGACATTTCTTCACGCCTGGTGGTGAACCAGGCGGCCCTGAAGCTCAAGCGCCAAGACATCCAGCCCATGCTGGATGCCTTTGAAGAAGCGCTCAAGCGATAACTACTGGCCGATCTGGCGGCTGACCCTGTTCTCCTGACGGTTCAGCATGTTCTGCTCCTGGGGCGTGATCGCGCCTCCATGTTCTTCCGCCATGCGGCGTTCTTCCTGGCGGATCCTGTGGTCTTCGCGATGCAGCCGCTCGGCCTTCTCGTGGCTCATGTCGCCTTCCCTCACTTCGTTTCTGATGCGGGCATTCTGGTTGTTGAGCCTGTGATTGACCTCTGCGCGCCTCGGATGGTCCTTCGCGAAATCGCCCTCTGCCATGGCGGCTTGTGAAATGCATGCTGCGAAAATTGCCAGTACTGCGATGCCGGTCTTGCCTTTCAACATGATGCGTCTCCTTGTGTTGTTTTTAGGTCCTGCGGAGCCTAAAACGCATCACGTGCAATCCGGATGACATGAAGAGGTGAACTCGGCCAGAGCACAAATCCCGATCCGCCAAACTTCCCGCAAACAAACAGAACGTCTCGGCGTTGTTCCATTTTACCGAAGCGGATACTTTTCAGGCATCATTGAATGGACGCATCCATGGCGTGCATGGCTTCCGATGTGCGCACCGATCCGGTGCGCAAGAGAAAAAATCAGGGTCATCCACTCCAACATTCGCGCAACCGGAAGACCTGCTTCCTGCTTTCTGCCAGACAAAAAGCATCCGTATGTTCAGCCATATATATGGTTTTTCTCCCGCCTTTCCGGATGCTGGCACCGATATTGCTTTCTCCTTCGCATCGAAAACAAAAAACGAGGAGAGCATTTTGAGGAAGCACAAGAGAACGCAGACCAGGACCGATCTTGCCTATTTGTCCCGCTACATGGGCGGCCTTCTGCCGGACCAGAAACGACTGACCGAAATACAGGCGGTCTATGACAACCTGACCCTGCTTGGGCAGCTGCTCGGCGCGGGCACCGACATCACCAAGATGCGCAAGGATTTCAGCAGCCTTGCCTCCGTGCTTCTGGATCAGCTTTCGGGCGAGCATTACAAGAAGGCCGCGATGAGCCTTCATTCCTGCGCGCGCGTCGCCATCGACGTGCTGGTCAGGAATCTTTTCGAGCGCACCGCCGACATAGGATTTCTCGCCATGGACAGCGAGATCTGCGCATTCGCGGAAGCGGTCGAGTCTGACGGAAAGATCAGGCGGGATGCGCAATGGCAGGCCGGCATGCGCGCCCGCTTTGCCGAATACGTGAAGAAGTATTCCGTGTATCACAACATCATCCTGCTGTCCCCCGGCGGCGAAGTGCTGGCGCAACTCGATTCCGGAAACGCGGTCCTGCGCACTTCCGACGAATTCCTGAAGGAGGCGCTGACCACCGATGCCGGATATGTCGAGGTCTTCCGCCCCACTGACCTGCTGCCGGGCGACGACAGTCCGCTGATCTATGCGTACCGCGTGATGTCTAAGGATGGCAGCCATCCGGTCGGCGTGCTTTGTCTGTGCTTCAGGCTGCAGGATGAATGCCGCAGGATATTCGAGAGCCTGGTCGCCGAAGACGACTGGAATATCATCACGCTGCTGGATGCGTCGGGCAGGATCATCGCCAGCAGCGATCCCCACCAGTTCCCGATAGGCGTGCAAATAGAACCCTCGTTTGAAAACGGTTGCCGGATCATCAGGTTCGCCGGGCGGGAATATCTGGCGACGACCTGCAGGACCCACGGGTACCAGGGGTACGACGGGCCGGGATGGCTTGGGCACGCGATGGCGCCTTTGAACCATGCATTCGAAATGTCGGAGGCGCACGAGCTTGATCTCGTGCCCGATGATCTGGTGAGGGGCGTGCTCGAGACATCCAACCTTTTCAGTCAGACATTGCGCGATATTCCATTGAAGGCGGCGAGCATACAGCAGGAACTGAACCGCGCGGTCTGGAACGGCAACATCTGGCTTGCGCGGGAGAGCGCGGCCCATAACGCCGATTTCGCGAAAATCCTGCTGAGGGAAATCGGCAGCACTGGCATACGGACGCGCAACGTCTACAGCGAGTCCACGACCAACCTGTACAAGATGGTGATCTCGACGGCCCTTTTCGACTGCGGGACCCAGGCGGCACTCGCGATCGAGATCATGGACCGCAATCTTTACGAGCGGGCAAACGACTGCAGGTGGTGGGCGCTGACTAGGCTGTTCAGGGAAGAGCTGGCAACAGGCGGGCCATTCGACCAGGACAGAAGGCGGGGCATCACGGAGGTGCTGAGAAAGATAAATTCGTTATATACGGTTTACAGCAACCTGATCCTGTTCGATCATTCGGGGCGCGTCGTCGCCGTCTCGAATCCGGCATACAACGACTGGATCGGCAAGCTGCTCAACGAAGGCTGGGTGCGCCCCACCCTGGGACTGAAGGACACGCAGAGCTATGCCACGTCCGGTTTCGGGGCGAGCGAACTTTATGCAGGAGGGCAGACCTACATCTTCACCGCGGCGGTGCGCGAGCCTGAAGGCAATGACCCGGTCGGCGGGATCGCGATCGTGTTCGACTCGACCCCGCAATTTCAGGCGATGCTGAATGACGCCCTGCCCAGGCAGGCTGACGGAACCTTGGTCCCGGGTGCATTCGCGGTGTTCGCCGAACGGGACGGACGGGTGATTTCCAGCACGGATCAAGGCCTCAAGCCGGGCATGAAGCTGACGATAGGCTACGAGTTCTTCAATCTTCAGCACGGGGAGAGCTGTGCCAACATCATCATCCACGACGGCTGCTACTACGCCGTCGGCTCATGCATGAGTTCGGGGTACAGGGAATACAAGTCGCCCGAGGACCGCAACCAGAACGATGTGGTGGCGCTGATCTTCTCGCCTCTGTCGGACCGCGTGATCGACGTGGAGAGCCTCTATTCGATACGCGACATGGCGGTCGATACCTATGCGCTGCGCCAGACCAGGAGTGCCGACACGACGGACATTGCGAGCTTCTATATCGGCCAGAGCTGGTATGGCGTGAGGACCGGCTCCGTCGTCGAGGCGATAGACGCGGATCGCCTTACCAGGATGCCGGGCGCGTCCGACTGGGTCGAGGGCTGTCTGATGTACGATGATCAGGCGCTGACCATCTTCGATCTTTCGGAAATCCTTGGAAGGCGCAGCGAGGAGAGAAGGCGCGGGGTCGAATCGAGGCGGCAGGTCCTGATCCTGCGCTCGCAGCAGAACGAAGAGGCGCGCTTTGGAATCCTGGTCGACAATCTTGGAGAGATCGCGGAAATCCCGACCGCGCAGATAGAGTCCGTGCCCGACATGCTCTCGGACGGCAATTCCCTGCTCGAAAGCCTGGTTAAGCCCGCGGGTGCTGAGAGGCGCATACTGCTCGTCCTGTCCGTCGAGAAGATGCTGAACAGATTCTATGCGAAAGAGTTTGCGTGAAGTCGGCTTCCAAGAAGGAGCGGTTGTCCATTAGAATGCCGGGATACACTTGAGACTCGGCTTTTGATATGGATATCCAACGACTATCGAGCGGCGCGCCCGACTTCGGGCAAAGGCTCGACAACCTGCTTGCCTTCGAGGCGGAGGCGGATGAAAGGCTTGAGGCGACGGTCGCCTCCATCCTGAATGACGTGCGCGCGCGCGGCGATGCCGCCGTGCTGGAATGCACGGAGAAGTTCGACAGGCTGCAGGTCGGGGATGCGCGTGAACTCGAGCTGCCGAAGGAAGAATTGAAGCGGGCGTTCGATGCGCTGCCCGAAGATCAGCGCAACGCGCTCGAGGCGGCTGCCATGCGCGTCAGGGAATACCACGAGAAGCAGGTCCAGGCATCCTGGAGCTATCTGGACGCCGATGGCACGCTGCTGGGGCAGAAGGTCACGCCTCTGGATCGCGTGGGTCTTTATGTGCCGGGCGGCAAGGCGGCCTATCCTTCTTCGGTCCTGATGAATGCAATGCCCGCAAAGGTGGCGGGTGTCGCGGAACTGGTCATGGTGGTGCCGACACCCGATGGGCACAAGAACCAGCTGGTGCTGGCGGCGGCTTTTCTTTCTGGCGTCGACCGCGTGTTCACGATAGGCGGGGCCCAGGCTGTGGGTGCGCTGGCATACGGCACGGCGACCATCCCCAGGGTGGACAAGATCGTGGGGCCCGGCAATGCATATGTGGCCAGCGCAAAGCGCCGCGTGTTCGGCGTTTGCGGCATAGACATGATCGCGGGTCCTTCCGAGATCCTGGTGATCTGCGATGGCAAAACCGATCCGGACTGGGTCGCGATGGATCTATTCTCACAGGCGGAGCACGACGAGCTGGCGCAGGCGATACTGCTCTGCCCCGATGCGGACTTCATCGAGAAGGTGGCGGAAAGCGCCGAGCGCCTGCTTGAAGCAATGCCGCGCCGCGCGATCATAGAGACCGCGCTGCAGAACCGGGGGGCGCTGATCCACGTGAAAAGCTTGGAGGAGGCATGCGAGATCAGCAACCGCATCGCCCCCGAACACCTGGAATTGTCGGTCGAGGACCCGGAGGCGCTTCTGCCCGGGCTGAGGCATGCCGGCGCGATCTTCATGGGGCGTCATACCTCCGAATCCCTGGGAGATTACTGCGCGGGTCCCAACCATGTGCTGCCGACATCCGGAACCGCGCGCTTCTCCTCCCCGCTCGGCGTCTACGACTTCCAGAAGCGCAGCAGCCTGATACAGGTGTCCGAGAAGGGGGCGCAGAGCCTGGGCAGGATCGCTTCGACGCTTGCTTACGGCGAAGGGCTGGATGCGCATGCCCGGTCTGCGCTGTACAGGATAAAATAATTTGACAAGTTCTCCTCTGATCGCCATAATTACGCGTTCAGTTTGGAGGGGTGGCCGAGTGGTTAAAGGCAGCAGACTGTAAATCTGCCCTCTTATGAGTACGATGGTTCGAATCCGTCCCCCTCCACCAGAGTTGATAGTGCATGCATTGACGGCGTAGCGAATGCTTGCGGGTGTAGCTCAATGGTAGAGCAGAAGCCTTCCAAGCTTACGACGAGGGTTCGATTCCCTTCACCCGCTCCAGGGCTTCTGCCCATGTGGCTCAGTGGTAGAGCACTCCCTTGGTAAGGGAGAGGTCGCGGGTCCGATTCCCGCCATGGGCACCAGATTGATATTATTGTTAACGTTTGACTGAAGGAAAAAATATGGCAAAGAGCAAATTTGAACGTACGAAGCCGCACGTCAACGTGGGCACAATTGGGCACGTTGATCATGGGAAGACGACGCTAACGGCGGCGATCACGATGGTATTGTCGAAGAAGTTCGGCGGCGAGGCGAAGGCGTATGACCAGATCGACGCGGCACCTGAAGAGAAGGCGCGCGGCATCACGATCAACACGGCACACGTTGAATACGAGACGGCGACGCGTCACTACGCGCACGTTGACTGCCCGGGCCACGCGGACTATGTGAAGAACATGATCACGGGTGCGGCGCAGATGGACGGCGCGATCCTGGTGGTTTCCGCGGCCGACGGCCCGATGCCCCAGACCCGCGAGCACATCCTCTTGGCGCGCCAGGTTGGCGTTCCCTACATCGTCGTGTTCCTGAACAAGTGCGACATGGTGGACGACGAGGAGCTCCTGGAGCTCGTGGAGATGGAAGTCCGCGAACTGCTGTCCAAGTATGACTTCCCCGGTGACGACGTTCCCATCGTCAAGGGTTCGGCAATGCTGGCGGTGAAGGGTGACCAGTCCGATCTGGGCGAGCCATCCATCCTGCGTCTGGCCGAAGCGCTGGACAGCTACATTCCGACACCTGAGCGCGCGATCGACGGCACGTTCCTGATGCCTGTGGAAGACGTGTTCTCGATCTCGGGTCGCGGCACGGTGGTCACGGGTCGCGTCGAGCGCGGCGTGATCAAGGTCGGCGAGGAAATCGAGATCGTCGGCATCAGGCCTACGATCAAGACGACCTGCACGGGTGTGGAGATGTTCAGGAAGCTGCTGGATCAGGGTCAGGCGGGCGACAACGTGGGCGTTCTGCTGCGCGGCACGAAGCGCGAGGAAGTCGAGCGCGGTCAGGTTCTGGCGAAGCCCGGTTCGATCACGCCGCACACGAAATTCACGGCCGAGATTTACGTTCTGGGCAAGGATGAAGGCGGTCGTCATACGCCGTTCTTCCAGGGCTATCGTCCGCAGTTCTACTTCCGCACGACGGACGTGACGGGTGCGGTGGAGCTGCCTGCCGGCACGGAGATGGTGATGCCTGGTGACAACGTGAGCATCACGGTGTCATTGATCAGCCCGATCGCGATGGAAGAGGGTCTGCGCTTTGCGATCCGCGAAGGCGGCCGCACGGTAGGCGCGGGCGTGGTCGCCAAGATCATCGAGTAAGAAAAACGGGATCCGGGATTTGGGATTGAGGGATGCTGCCAAAATCCCAAATATTCATTCCGGATCTTGAAGTTTAGGCCAGTAGCTCAATTGGTAGAGTATCGGTCTCCAAAACCGAGGGTTGGGGGTTCGAGACCCTCCTGGCCTGCCAGATGCATGTAATCGTTAATTGGAAGAGCATGTCGGATAAAATCAGGTTGCTCATCGCATTTCTGTTGGTGGCTGCGGGTGTGGCTGGCTACTACTATTTGCAGGACAGCGCGATCGCGCTTGCCGGCATGCTGCGCCTGCTCTCCGTGCTGCTGGGTGTCCTGCTTGCGGCGGCGGTCGCATACACCAGCGAGCCCGGGAAGCGCTTCCTGGTTTTTGCGAAGGATTCCGTAGCGGAGGCCAAGCGCGTGGTCTGGCCGTCGCAGAAGGAGACGATGCAGACTACGGCTGTCGTGATCGTGTTTGCGATCACGATGGCGCTATTTTTGTGGATGGTCGATGCCAGTTTGATGACGTTGGTAAATAGACTGATGGGGCGGGCTGAATAATGGCGATGAGTTGGTATGTTGTTCATACGTACTCTCAATTCGAGAAGAGTGTGGCCAGGGCGCTGGCGGAGCGCATTCAGCGCGAGAACATGCAGGACAAGTTCGGCCAGATCCTGGTTCCGGTTGAGGAGGTTGTCGAACTCAAGTCCGGCCAGAAGGTCACGTCCGAGCGCAAGTTCTTTCCCGGCTATGTGCTGGTCGAGATGGAGATGACCGACGAGTCGTGGCATCTGGTTAAGAATACGCCCAAGGTCACGGGATTCCTGGGTGGGTCGGCAATGCGCCCGACGCCGATCAGCGCGAAGGAAGTGCAGAACATCATGCAGCAGATGCAGGCCGGCGTCGAGAAGCCGCGGCCCAAGGTGCTGTTCGAGGTTGGCGAGGCTGTGCGCGTGAAGGAGGGTCCGTTCACCGACTTCACCGGTGTGGTCGAGGAAGTGAACTACGACAAGAACAAGATACGGGTGGCGGTGACCATATTCGGTCGCGCGACTCCCGTGGAGCTGGATTTCGGCCAGGTAGAAAAGGGCTGAAGAGAGGGAAATGGCGATTGGGGATCGCAGTGCTGCGATTCCCGTTCGCCGTTTCCTGTTTGGGGAGAGGATGAAACCTCGTCATTACCCGTTTGACAGGAGAGTAACATGGCAAAGAAAGTCATAGGCTACATCAAGCTGCAGGTTCCTGCAGGCAAGGCAAACCCGAGTCCTCCGATCGGACCTGCGCTGGGTCAGCGCGGTCTGAACATCATGGAGTTCTGCAAGGCGTTCAATGCGGCAACGCAGGGCGTAGAGCCGGGTCTTCCGATCCCCGTCGTGATCACGGCGTTTGCGGACAAGAGCTTCACCTTCGTGATGAAGACGCCCCCTGCGACCATACTGATCAAGAAGGCGGCAGGTATACAGAAAGGCAGCGCGACACCTCACACTGCAAAGGTCGGACATCTGACCCGCAAGCAGGCCGAAGAAATCGCAACAACCAAGATGCCGGATCTGACGGCGGCAGACATGGATGCCGCCGTGCGCACCATCGCGGGCAGCGCGCGCAGCATCGGCATCACAGTGGAGGGCTTGTAAAATGTCCAAGCGCTATAAATCAATCGCAAGCAAGGTCGATCGCAACAAGCTTTATTCCCTGACAGATGCGCTGAATCTCGTCAAGGAAAACGCCGTTGCCAAGTTCGACGAGTCCATCGACATCGCCGTCAATCTCGGCATCGATGCGCGCAAATCCGATCAGCTGGTTCGCGGTTCCGTCGTGTTGCCGCGCGGCACAGGAAAGTCAGTGCGCGTGGCCGTTTTCGCTCAGGGCGCCAAGGCCGAGGAGGCGAAGGCGGCGGGCGCGGATACGGTCGGCTTTGACGATCTGGCAGAATCCATCAAGGCCGGAAACCTGGATTTCGACGTCGTGATCGCGAGTCCCGATGCAATGCGCCTTGTGGGTCAGCTGGGTCAGATCCTGGGACCGAGAGGCCTGATGCCCAACCCCAAGGTTGGCACGGTTTCCGCCGATGTGGCGGGAGCGGTCAGGAATGCCAAGGCGGGACAGGTTCAGTACCGCAACGACAAAAATGGTATCATCCAGTGCACGATAGGCCGCGCCTCCTTCACTCCCGAAGCGCTGCGCGAGAATCTGCTGGCGCTGGTCGATGCGCTTTCCAAGGCCAAGCCGGCGACGTCCAAGGGCGTCTTCATGAAGAAGATGTCGATCTCCAGCACCATGGGTGTCGGAGTCCGCGTCGATCAGGCAAGCCTGAGCGCATAAGCATTGCGGCGGCCTCGTGCCGCCGAAACATCTTTGTACTGCTGGCGGAAGCCGGCATCAAAGACCGGTGGGGTCTTCGGGCTCAAAAGAAGCGGATGGTTGATAGTGCATGGAGGTCTGCCCTCTTGTCTTCCGTCCTCTGAACCCCCCGCAGATGGTGTGCCCGCGAGCAGGAAGTTCTCCTGACTCATGGTCGCAGTTGCAACGTGGAATGCGCAAGCATTCCGGAAATTGGAGGAAGACGTGAGTCTCAATCTGCAGGAAAAACAAGCCGTGGTTGCGGAAGTGAGCGCGCAGGTGGCGCAATCGCAGACCATCGTTTTGGCAGAGTACCGCGGCATCAAGGTGGCCGACATCACGAAGTTGCGTGCGGATGCGCGCAAGTCCGGGGTGTATCTGCATGTGTTGAAAAACACATTGGCACGCCGTGCGGTCCAGGGCACCCCTTTCGAGGTGCTGGGCGACAGCATGACGGGCCCGCTTCTCTATGGCATGAGCGCGGATGCGGTGGCGGCTGCCAAGGTGATGTGCGATTTTGCGAAGACGAACAGTCTGCTGGTCGTGAAGGCGGGTGCGATGGCCGGTTCGGTGATGTCTGCCGAGCAGGTGACCGTGCTGGCTGCAACACCAAGCCGCGAGGAGCTGATCGCACGCCTGATGGCGACGATGAACGCGACGACTGCGAAGTTCGTTCGCACGCTGGCTGCAATACGCGATGCCAAGGCGCCAGCCGAAGCTTAAACATTCTGAAATATTTGAACTAGGAGAACATGATGGCTGTAACTAATGCTGAACTGATGGATGCAATCGCCGGTATGACCGTGTTGGAACTGTCCGAGCTGATCAAGCAGATGGAAGAAAAATTCGGCGTTTCCGCCGCGGCTGTTGCCGTTGCCGGTCCTGCCGCTGGCGGCGGTGCTGCGGCTCCTGCCGCTGCCGAGCAGAGCGAATTCAACGTGATACTCGCAACGGTTGGCGACAACAAGGTGGGCGTGATCAAGGCGGTACGCGCGATCACCGGTCTGGGTCTTAAGGAAGCCAAGGATCTGGTCGATGCAGCGCCCAAGGCCGTCAAGGAAGGCGTGTCCAAGGCCGATGCCGATGCAATTGCAAAACAGCTGATCGAAGCTGGCGCTACCGCTGAAATCAAGTAAGCCAGCGCGTCGCTACAAGGGCTGACGGACAACCGTCAGCCTTTTGGCGCTTTAAGAAGCCAGAGGACAGGAAGTCTTTAGAGAGCTTCCCCTCCCCTGTCTTTTTGCCCTAGTCGTGGAGATTATATGAGCTATTCTTTTACCGAAAAAAAACGCATTCGTAAAAGTTTTGGCAAGAGAGTCGGCGCCTTGCCGGTTCCTTTCCTGTTGTCCACCCAGTTGGAGGCCTATGCAGCTTTTCTCCAGGCCGACACCGCGCCAGAGAAGCGCAAGAACGAAGGGCTGCAGGCGGCGTTCAACGGAATCTTCCCGATCGAGAGCCACTCCAAGAATGCAAGGCTTGAGTTCGTCAGCTACACGCTGGGCATGCCCGCGTTCGATGTCAAGGAATGCCAGCAGCGCGGGCTGACCTTCGCTTCGCCGCTGCGCGCACGCGTGCGCCTGACCATCATGGACAAGGAGGCATCCAAGCCCACGGTGAAGGAAGTCAAGGAGCAGGAAGTGTACATGGGCGAGATGCCCCTGATGACCACGACGGGTTCCTTCGTGATCAACGGCACGGAGCGCGTGATCGTCTCCCAGCTGCACCGTTCTCCGGGCGTATTCTTCGAGCACGACAGGGGCAAGACGCATTCCTCGGGCAAGCTGCTCTTCTCCGCCCGCATCATTCCCTATCGCGGATCCTGGCTCGACTTCGAGTTCGATGCGAAGGATTATGTCTATTTCCGCATAGACCGCCGCCGCAAGATGCCTGTCACCATCCTGTTGCGCTCGCTGGGTTACACCAACGAGGAAATGCTGCGCATGTTCTACGAGTTCGACACCTTCCAGCTGGGCAAGAAGGGCGCGATACAGTTCGAGGTCGTTGCGGAACGCCTGCGCGGTGAGACCGCCAGATTCGACATACACGACAAGGCTGGCAAGGTGATCGTGGCGGCCGACAAGCGCATCACGATGCGCCATATCCGCCAGATGCAGGAGGCGGGGATAGACAAGCTGGCTGTCAAGGAGGATTTCCTGCTTGGCCGCGTGATCGCGAACAACATCGTCGACAAGGAAAGCGGCGAGATCATCGCCAATGCGAACGACGTGATCACGGACGATCTGCTGCGCAAGCTGCAGGATGCGGGTATTTCCAAGATACACACGCTCTACACCAACGACCTCGATCACGGCGCATACATATCGCAGACGCTGCGCACCGACGAGACGACAGACCAGTGGACGGCGCGGGTCGCGATCTACCGCATGATGCGCCCGGGGGAGCCGCCTACGGAAGAATCCGTGGAAGGGTTGTTCCAGGGCCTGTTCTTCAGCGAGGAGCGCTATGACCTTTCTGTGGTCGGGCGCATGAAGTTCAACCGCAGGGTCGGAAGGGAGGAGCTGACGGGCTCGCCTGTGCTGTCGAACGAGGATATCGTTGCGGTGGTGAAGATCCTGGTCGAGTTGAGGAACGGGCGAGGCGAGATAGACGACATCGACCACCTCGGCAACCGCCGCGTGCGCGCAGTGGGCGAACTCGCCGAGAACCAGTTCAGGGTGGGTCTTGCCAGAGTCGAGCGCGCGGTCAAGGAACGCCTGGGCCAGGCCGAGGCGGACAACCTGATGCCGCACGACCTGATCAATGCGAAGCCGATATCGGCCGCGATCAAGGAATTCTTCGGTTCGAGCCAGCTCTCGCAGTTCATGGACCAGACCAATCCGCTGTCCGAGGTCACGCACAAGCGGCGCATCTCGGCGCTCGGCCCGGGGGGGTTGACAAGGGAGCGCGCTGGCTTCGAGGTTCGCGACGTGCATCCAACCCACTACGGCCGCGTCTGCCCAATCGAAACGCCGGAGGGCCCGAACATCGGCCTGATCAATTCGCTCGCCCTCTATGCGCGCACCAACGAATACGGCTTCATCGAGACGCCCTATCGCAAGGTGACGGATGGGGTGGTCTCCAATGACGTGGAATATCTTTCCGCGATCGAGGAGAGCAATTACACGATCGCCCAGGCGAACGCGGCGCTGGACAAGAAGGGGCACTTCGCCGACGAGATCGTTTCCGCCCGCAAGCACAACGAGTTCGTCCTTGCCGCACCCGAGACCATCAACTACATGGACGTGTCGCCCTCCCAGGTGGTGTCGGTCGCTGCCTGCCTGATCCCGTTCCTGGAGCACGACGACGCGAACCGCGCGCTGATGGGCGCGAACATGTCGCGCCAGGCGGTTCCCTGCCTGCGGGCGGAAAAGCCGCTGGTCGGAACGGGCATCGAGCGCACCGTCGCGCTCGACTCGGGCACTGCGGTTCAGGCGCTGCGCGGCGGCCGCATCGACTATGTGGATGCATCGCGCATCGTGGTCAGGGTCAACGACGATGAAACCACCGCAGGCGAGGTTGGCGTGGACATCTACAATCTGATCAAGTACACGCGTTCCAACCAGAACACCAACATCAACCAGCGTCCGCTGGTCAAGGTGGGCGACGTGATCGCGAGGGGCGACGTGGTCGCTGACGGCGCATCCACCGACATGGGCGAGCTCGCGCTGGGCCAGAACGTGCTGGTCGCCTTCATGCCCTGGAACGGTTACAACTACGAGGACTCGATCCTGATCTCGGAGCGCGTGATCGCGCAGGACCGCTTCACCTCGATACACATCGAGGAGCTGACCGTGGTCGCCCGCGACACCAAGCTCGGAACCGAGGAGATCACGCGCGACATCCCGAACCTCTCCGAGGTCCAGCTCGCGCGTCTTGACGATTGCGGCATCGTGCACATAGGTGCCGAAGTCGCGGTCGGCGACGTGCTGGTCGGCAAGGTCACGCCCAAGGGAGAGACCCAGCTCACTCCGGAGGAAAAGCTGCTGCGCGCGATCTTCGGCGAAAAGGCATCCGACGTGAAGGACACCAGCCTGCGCGTGCCGGCCGGAAGCTCGGGCACCGTGATCGACGTTCAGGTATTCACGAGGGAAGGGCTGCAGCGCGACAAGCGCGCGCAGCAGATCGTCGATGACGAGCTGAACCGCTACAAGAAGGATCTGGGCGACCAGATGCGCATCGTGGAGAGCGATGCCTACATGCGTCTGGAGAAGATGCTGGAAGGTAAGGTCGCCAACGGCGGCCCCAAAAAGCTGGCCAAGGGAACGGTCCTGACTTCCGAGTATCTCTCGAGCATCGAACATCACCAGTGGTTCGACATCCGCGTCGCGGACGACGAGGTGGCGGCCCAGATGGAGCAGGTCAAGGAGGGCCTTGCGCAGAAGCGCGTCGAATTCGATGCCGCCTTCGAGCTCAAGAAGAAGAAGATGACCCAGGGCGACGAGCTCCAGGCGGGCGTGCAGAAGATGGTCAAGGTCTATGTCGCCGTGAAGCGCCGTCTGCAGCCAGGCGACAAGATGGCGGGCCGCCACGGAAACAAGGGTGTGATCTCGCGCATCGTGCCTGTCGAGGACATGCCCTATATGGCCGATGGCACGCCGGTCGACGTGGTGCTGAACCCATTGGGCGTTCCATCCCGGATGAACATCGGACAGATCCTGGAGACGCATCTGGGCTGGGCTGCACACGGTCTGGGCAAGAAGATAGACGAGATGCTGCGTACCAACGAGAAGGTCTCGGAGCTTCGCAAGTTCCTGGAGAAGATATACAACCACAACAACGGCCAGCCCGTGGATTTTGCGTCCTTCACCGACGACGAGATCATCGAGCTCTGCCGCAACCTCAAAAAGGGCGTGCCCTTTGCGACCCCGGTTTTCGACGGCGCCTCCGAAGAAGAGATCAAGTACATGCTCGAACTTGCGGATCTTCCGCTATCCGGACAGACCACGCTGTACGATGGCAGAACGGGCGAGGCATTCGATCGACCGGTCACGGTGGGTTACAAGCATGTGCTGAAGCTGCACCACCTGGTCGACGACAAGATGCACGCGCGTTCCACGGGCCCCTACAGCCTGGTCACGCAGCAGCCTTTGGGCGGCAAGGCGCAGTTCGGCGGCCAGCGCTTCGGTGAGATGGAAGTCTGGGCTCTGGAGTCCTACGGCGCATCGTATACGCTGCAGGAAATGCTCACGGTCAAGTCGGACGACGTGGCCGGACGAACCAAGGTTTATGAGAATATCGTCAAGGGCGATCACAAGATCGATGCCGGAATGCCGGAATCCTTCAACGTGGTGATCAAGGAGATCAGGTCTTTGGGTATTGATATGGATTTGGAGCGCAACTGAGAAGCAGGAACGGGGAGCGGGGCTGGATCCGCTCTTCTGTCCTCGACCCTCGATCCTAGATCTTAAAGGAGTTACACATGAAATCACTGTTGGATTTGTTCAAGCAGGTTACGCAAAAGGAAGAGTTCGACGCGATCAAGATCGGCCTTGCATCGCCCGAGAAGATACGCTCCTGGTCATACGGCGAAGTCAAGAAGCCCGAGACCATCAACTACCGGACCTTCAAGCCTGAGCGCGACGGCCTGTTCTGCGCGAAGATATTCGGGCCTGTCAAGGATTACGAGTGCCTTTGCGGCAAGTACAAGCGCCTCAAGCATCGCGGCGTGATCTGCGAGAAGTGCGGGGTCGAAGTCACACTCTCCAAGGTCAGGCGCGAGCGCATGGGCCATATCGAGCTCGCTAGCCCTGTCGCGCACATCTGGTTTCTGAAGTCGCTGCCGTCGCGTCTCGGCATGGTCCTGGACATGACGCTGCGCGACATCGAGCGCGTGCTGTACTTCGAAGCCTATGTGGTGACCGATCCCGGCATGACGCCATTGAACCGCGGCCAGCTCCTGTCGGACGACGACTACCTCGCGAAGACCGAGGAATATGGCGACGAATTCGTCGCCATGATGGGTGCCGAAGGCGTGAGGGAACTCCTGAAGAATCTCGATGTGACCAGCGAAATAGATGCGATACGCGCCGAGCTACAGGCGACCGGGTCCGAGACCAAGATCAAGAAATTCGCAAAGCGGCTCAAGGTGCTGGAGGCATTTGCCGCATCCGGCATCAAGCCGCACTGGATGGTGCTTGAAGTGCTGCCCGTGCTTCCGCCGGAGCTTCGCCCCCTGGTCCCGCTGGATGGCGGACGCTTCGCGACCTCCGATCTCAACGACCTCTATCGCCGCGTGATCAACCGAAACAACCGTTTGCGCCGTCTTCTCGAATTGAAGGCACCCGACATCATCGTCAGGAACGAGAAGCGCATGCTGCAGGAAGCGGTTGACTCCCTGCTCGACAACGGCCGCCGCGGCAAGGCGATGACCGGCGCGAACAAGCGCCAGCTCAAATCCCTGGCAGACATGATCAAGGGCAAGAGCGGCCGCTTCCGCCAGAACCTGCTTGGCAAGCGCGTGGACTATTCCGGACGCTCGGTAATCGTGGTGGGTCCGCAGCTGAAGCTGCACCAGTGCGGTCTACCCAAGAAGATGGCGCTCGAACTCTTCAAGCCCTTCATCTTCAGCCGCCTCGAGGCGATGGGGCTGGCCACGACGATCAAGGCATCAAAGCGCATGGTCGAGGCGGAAGAGCCGGTCGTCTGGGACATACTGGAAGAAGTGATACGCGAGCATCCGGTGATGCTGAACCGTGCGCCGACGCTGCACAGGCTGGGCATACAGGCATTCGAGCCGATACTCATCGAGGGCAAGGCGATCCAGCTGCACCCGCTGGTCTGTACCGCGTTCAACGCGGACTTCGACGGCGACCAGATGGCGGTACACGTGCCCCTGTCGCTCGAAGCTCAGATGGAATGCCGCACATTGCTGCTCGCATCGAACAACGTGCTCTCGCCCGCAAACGGCGAGCCCATCATCGTCCCGTCCCAGGACATCGTTCTGGGCCTTTATTACATGACGCGCGAGAACGTGGGCGCGAAGGGCGAAGGCTCGATGTTCGTGAATCTCGCCGAGGTATCCCGCGCCTATGAGTCGCGCGAGGTTCACCTGCAGGCAAAGATCACGGTCAGGCTCAAGGAGTTCCACAAGGACGAGAACGGCCAGATGGTCGAGAAGATGGTCCGCCATGAGACGACGGTGGGCCGTGCGCTGCTCTCCGAGGTGCTGCCCCAGGGGTTGCCCTTTGCGCTCGTGAACAAGGCGCTCAAGAAGAAGGAGATCTCCAAGCTCATCAATGCGAGTTTCCGCCTGTGCGGATTGCGCGACACGGTGATCATGGCCGACAAGCTGATGTACACCGGATTCTCCTATGCGACCCGCGCCGGCATCTCGATCTGCATAGACGACATGCTGATGCCGCCCGAGAAGAGCGACCTGATCGAGGCCGCCGAGAAGGAGGTCATGGAAATCCACAACCAGTACACATCGGGTCTGGTCACGGACGGCGAGCGATACAACAAGGTGGTGGATATCTGGGGCCGCACGGGCGACATGGTCGGCAAGGCGATGATGGATCAGCTGAGCACCGAGCCCGTGATCGACCGCGAGACCGGAAAGCCGAAGACGCAGAACGGAAAGCCCGTGATGCAGGAATCGCTGAACTCCATCTACATGATGGCGGATTCGGGTGCGCGCGGTTCCGCGGCCCAGATCAGGCAGCTTGCCGGCATGCGCGGCCTGATGGCCAAGCCTGACGGCTCGATCATCGAGACGCCGATCACCGCGAACTTCCGCGAAGGTCTGAGCATGCTGCAGTACTTCATCTCGACGCACGGCGCGCGCAAGGGTCTTGCGGACACCGCGCTGAAGACCGCGAACTCGGGATACCTGACCCGCCGTCTGGTCGACGTGACGCAGGATCTCGTGGTGGTCGAGGAGGATTGCGGAGCGGAAAGCGGCGCCGTGATGAAGGCGATCGTCGAAGGGGGCGAAGTGATCGAGGCGCTGCGCGAGCGCATCCTGGGCCGCGTCCTGAGCCGCGACGTGGTCAATCCGGAATCAGGCGAGACGCTTTTCGAGACGGGCACGATGCTGGACGAGGCGGCTGTCGAGCGCATCGAGGCGCTGGGTGTGGACGAGGTCGAGGTACGCGCGCCGTTGAAGTGTCAGACGCGCTTTGGCCTTTGCGCGAAATGCTATGGCCGCGATCTCGGCCGCGGTTCCATGGTGAACGTGGGCGAGGCGGTCGGCGTGATCGCGGCCCAGTCCATCGGCGAGCCTGGAACGCAGCTCACGATGCGCACCTTCCACGTGGGCGGCGCGGCTTCACGTAACGTCGTCGCAAGCCAGGTGGAGAGCAAGTCCAACGGCATACTGAAGTTCACGCCCAACATGCGCATGGTTACGACCTCGCGCAACGAGATGATCGTGGTCGCCAGAAGTGCCGAGATCATCATCACTGACGACTATGGAAGAGAGCGCGAGCGCCACAAGGTGCCTTACGGCGCGACGCTGGTCGCGAAGGAGGGGGCTGCGGTTAAGGCAGGCGACGTGCTGGCGACATGGGATCCGCATACCCGCCCCATCATCACGGAATACTCGGGACGCGTGAGCTTCCAGAATGTCGAGGAAGGCGTGACGGTGGCCAAACAGATAGACGAGGTGACGGGTCTTTCCACGCTGGTGGTCATCGACCCCAAGCAGCGCACGGGCACCCAGAGCAAGACCATGGTGAGGCCCATGGTGCGTCTGTTCGACGAGAAGGGCGAGGAAGTGAAGCTTGCTGGCACGGAAACGGCGGTCAGCGTGACCTTCCAGACCGGCTGTATCATCACGGTGGAAGACGGTCAGCAGGTCGGTGCCGGCGATGTGCTTGCGCGCATTCCGCAGGAATCCTCGAAGACCCGCGACATCACCGGCGGTCTGCCGCGCGTGGCTGAGCTTTTCGAGGCGCGCGTGCCGAAGGATGCGGGCATGCTCGCCGAATGTACCGGCACCGTTTCCTTCGGCAAGGAAACCAAGGGCAAGCAGCGCCTCGTGATCACCGATGCGGATGGCGTGGCGAGCGAATTCCTGATCCCCAAGGAAAAGCATGTGCTGGTTCACGACGGTCAGACCGTGACGAGAGGCGAGATGATCGTGGACGGTCCGGCCGATCCGCACGACATCCTGCGCCTGCTGGGCGTCGAGGAGCTCGCGCGCTACATCACAGACGAGGTGCAGGAGGTCTACCGTCTGCAGGGCGTGAAGATCAACGACAAGCACATCGAGGTGATCGTGCGCCAGATGCTGCGCCGCGTCCAGATCAGGGAGGCGGGAGATACGCGCTTCATCGTCGGCGAACAGGTGGAGCGTGCGGACGTGCTGGAAGAGAACGAGAAGATGGTCAAGGATGGGAAGACGCCTGCGACATACGATCACATGCTGCTCGGCATCACCAAGGCATCGCTTTCGACCGATTCCTTCATCTCCGCCGCCTCCTTCCAGGAGACGACGCGCGTGCTGACCGAGGCCGCGATCATGGGCAAGCGCGACGACCTGCGCGGGCTGAAGGAGAACGTGATCGTGGGCCGACTGATCCCTGCGGGCACCGGCATGTCCTATCACAACGTCAGGCGCAAGCAGCAATTGGGAGTGGATATCGCCCAGGGGCATGAAATAATGGACGCTTCCCCGGGCGAGTTGCTTGACAGTCAGGTGGTTTCTGACTAATATCTGCAACCTTTTTTCCCGTCGTGACGAGCGGATTTCGCTCGCGCGACGGCAACTATTTGTTTTTATTAACGAAATTTAGAATTCATTTTTAGGATGTGTAGACGATGCCAACCATTAATCAGTTGATCCGCAAGCCGCGTGTCGCAATCGTAGAGAAGAGCAAAGTGCCGGCGCTGGGCAGTTCGCCACAAAAGCGCGGAGTGTGCACGCGCGTGTATACCACAACACCCAAGAAGCCTAACTCTGCGTTGCGTAAAGTGGCCAAGGTTCGCCTGACCAATGGCTTCGAGGTGATCAGCTACATCGGCGGTGAAGGCCATAACCTGCAGGAGCACTCTGTCGTGCTGCTGCGCGGCGGTCGTGTGAAGGATCTGCCGGGTGTGCGCTACCACATGGTGCGCGGCAGCCTGGACACGGCGGGCGTGAAGGACCGCAAACAGGCGCGTTCCAAGTATGGTACCAAGCGCCCCAAGAAGTAATTTTTAAATTCAATATTCGAGGTTGATATGCCAAGACGCAGAGAAGTCCCCAAACGTGAAGTATTGCCTGATCCGAAATTCGGCAATCAGGATTTGTCGAAATTTGTCAACGTGCTGATGACGTCGGGCAAGAAGTCGGTTGCCGAGCGCATCCTTTACGGCGCGCTCGAGCAGATCGGCAAAAAGACAGGCAAGGATGCGATCGAGGTTTTCAATCAGGCGCTGAACAATGCAAAGCCCCAAGTGGAGGTGAAGAGCCGCCGCGTGGGTGGCGCGAACTACCAGGTCCCTGTCGAGGTTCGTCCTTCCCGCCGCATGGCGCTGTCCATGCGCTGGCTGCGCGATGCTTCGCGCAAGCGCGGCGAGAAATCTATGGGCATGCGCCTGGCTGGAGAGCTGATCGATGCGTCCGAGGGTCGCGGCGGCGCCGTGAAGAAGCGCGAGGAAGTGCACCGCATGGCGGAAGCGAACAAGGCGTTCTCGCATTTCCGTTTCTAAACTAAAGTTGGGTATCTATCGTGGCTCGTAAAACACCAATCAACCGTTATCGCAATATCGGGATCAGCGCGCACATCGATGCGGGCAAGACGACAACGACCGAACGCATTCTGTACTACACAGGCGTAAGTCACAAGATCGGCGAAGTGCATGATGGCGCGGCCACCATGGACTGGATGGAGCAGGAGCAGGAGCGCGGCATCACGATCACGTCCGCAGCGACGACCTGTTTCTGGAAGGGCATGGAAGGGCAGTTCCAGGAGCACCGCTTCAACATCATCGATACGCCGGGTCACGTCGATTTCACGATCGAAGTCGAGCGCTCGATGCGCGTGCTTGACGGCGCGTGCATGGTCTACTGCGCGGTGGGTGGTGTGCAGCCCCAGTCGGAGACTGTCTGGCGTCAGGCCAACAAGTATCATGTTCCCCGTCTTGCCTTCGTGAACAAGATGGATCGCCAGGGTGCGAACTTTTTCAAGGTGGTCGAGCAGATGCGCACCAGGCTGCGCGCAACGCCGGTTCCCATCGTGATTCCCATCGGAGCTGAGGAAAAGTTCGAGGGTGTGGTCGACCTGATCAAGATGAAGGCGATCATCTGGGATGAGGCATCCCAGGGCATGAAGTTCGACTATCGCGAGATTCCTGCCGATCTGGTCGATACGGCCAACGAGTGGCGCGCGAAGATGGTGGAGTCCGCTGCCGAGGCTTCGGAAGATCTGATGAACAGGTATCTGGAGAACGGTGAGCTCAGCGATGAGGACATCATCCAGGGATTACGGATGCGCACCATTGCGTGCGAGATCCAGCCGATGATGTGCGGTTCCGCGTTCAAGAACAAGGGTGTTCAGCGGATGCTGGACGCCGTGATTCAGTTCATGCCGTCTCCTGTCGACATTCCCGATGTGAAGGGTGAGAACGAGAGCGGCGAGCCGGTCACGCGCAAGGCGGATGATGCCGAAAGCTTCTCTGCGCTAGCGTTCAAGCTGATGACTGATCCTTTTGTGGGTCAGCTGACCTTCGTGCGCGTCTATTCCGGCGTTCTGAAGAAGGGCGATACCGTCTACAACTCGGTGAAGGGCAAGAAGGAGCGCATCGGCCGTATCGTGCAGATGCATGCGAACAACCGCGAGGAGATCGACGAGATCCTGGCCGGCGACATCGCTGCCTGCATCGGCCTGAAGGAAGTGACGACGGGCGAATCGCTGTGCGATCCGAACAATCCGGTCATCCTGGAGCGCATGGTGTTCCCCGAGCCCGTGATCCACGTTGCGGTCGAACCCAAGACCAAGGCTGACCAGGAAAAGATGGGCATCGCGCTGGGCCGACTGGCTGCCGAAGATCCCTCTTTCCGTGTTCGCACGGACGAGGAATCGGGTCAGACCATCATTTCCGGCATGGGCGAGCTGCACCTCGAGATCATCGTGGACCGCATGAAGCGAGAATTCGGCGTCGAAGCGAACGTGGGTGCGCCCCAGGTTGCCTACCGTGAAGCGATCAGGAAGGCAGTCGAGGTGGAAGGCAAGTACGCCAAGCAGACCGGTGGCCGCGGCCAGTATGGTCACGTCTGGATCAAGATGGAGCCGAACGAGGCTGGCAGGGGATTCGAGTTCGTCGACGCCATCAAGGGTGGTACGGTACCCCGCGAATTCATTCCCGCTGTCGAGAAGGGTCTGCGCGAAACGCTGCCTAACGGCGTGCTGGCGGGCTTCCCTGTCGTGGACGTCAAGGTCACGCTGTTCGACGGTTCGTATCACGACGTGGACTCGAACGAAAACGCGTTCAAGATGGCGGCTTCCATGGCATTCAAGGATGGCATGCGCAAGGCAAATCCCGTGCTGCTGGAGCCCATGATGTCGGTCGAGGTCGAGACGCCTGAAGACTATACGGGCACGGTGATGGGGGATCTTTCGTCCCGCCGCGGCATGGTCCAGGGCATGGATGACATGCCTGGAGGCGGCAAGACGGTCAAGGCGGAAGTGCCGCTTTCGGAGATGTTTGGTTATTCCACTTCGCTGCGTTCCGCGACTCAGGGGCGCGCGACCTACACGATGGAATTCAAGCATTACATGGAAGCACCCAAGAACGTTGCCGAAGCGATCATGAACAAGAAGTGATGTTCGCGAGGCTAAGGAAATATCAAACTAAAGTAGAGGCTAATCATGGCAAAGAGCAAATTTGAACGTACGAAGCCGCACGTCAACGTGGGCACAATTGGGCACGTTGATCATGGGAAGACGACGCTAACGGCGGCGATCACGATGGTATTGTCGAAGAAGTTCGGCGGCGAGGCGAAGGCGTATGACCAGATCGACGCGGCACCTGAAGAGAAGGCGCGCGGCATCACGATCAACACGGCACACGTTGAATACGAGACGGCGACGCGTCACTACGCGCACGTTGACTGCCCGGGCCACGCGGACTATGTGAAGAACATGATCACGGGTGCGGCGCAGATGGACGGCGCGATCCTGGTGGTTTCCGCGGCCGACGGCCCGATGCCCCAGACCCGCGAGCACATCCTCTTGGCGCGCCAGGTTGGCGTTCCCTACATCGTCGTGTTCCTGAACAAGTGCGACATGGTGGACGACGAGGAGCTCCTGGAGCTCGTGGAGATGGAAGTCCGCGAACTGCTGTCCAAGTATGACTTCCCCGGTGACGACGTTCCCATCGTCAAGGGTTCGGCAATGCTGGCGGTGAAGGGTGACCAGTCCGATCTGGGCGAGCCATCCATCCTGCGTCTGGCCGAAGCGCTGGACAGCTACATTCCGACACCTGAGCGCGCGATCGACGGCACGTTCCTGATGCCTGTGGAAGACGTGTTCTCGATCTCGGGTCGCGGCACGGTGGTCACGGGTCGCGTCGAGCGCGGCGTGATCAAGGTCGGCGAGGAAATCGAGATCGTCGGCATCAGGCCTACGATCAAGACGACCTGCACGGGTGTGGAGATGTTCAGGAAGCTGCTGGATCAGGGTCAGGCGGGCGACAACGTGGGCGTTCTGCTGCGCGGCACGAAGCGCGAGGAAGTCGAGCGCGGTCAGGTTCTGGCGAAGCCCGGTTCGATCACGCCGCACACGAAATTCACGGCCGAGATTTACGTTCTGGGCAAGGATGAAGGCGGTCGTCATACGCCGTTCTTCCAGGGCTATCGTCCGCAGTTCTACTTCCGCACGACGGACGTGACGGGTGCGGTGGAGCTGCCTGCCGGCACGGAGATGGTGATGCCTGGTGACAACGTGAGCATCACGGTGTCATTGATCAGCCCGATCGCGATGGAAGAGGGTCTGCGCTTTGCGATCCGCGAAGGCGGCCGCACGGTAGGCGCGGGCGTGGTTGCCAAGATCATCGAGTAAATGTGGTCGAGGATTGGGGGTGGATTCCATCCCCTATCCGGGAAATCGATTTAACTTGCATTTATATCCGGGTGCGAATACAATGCGCCCCCTCGCATTTGCGGGTTCGTTCTTTAATTAGCGGCCTTGCCGCATTGAGCAAGAGAAAATTATGCAAAGTCAAAAAATTCGCATACGTCTGAAGGCCTTCGACTATCGCCTGATCGATCAGTCCGCCGCCAGGATAGTTGAAACGGCTAAACGCACTGGCGCGGTTGTAAACGGCCCGGTTCCCTTGCCTACCAAGATCGAGCGTTTCGACGTTCTGCGCTCGCCTCACGTGAACAAGACTTCGCGTGACCAGTTTGAAATTCGTACTCACCTGCGCCTGATGGATATCGTCGATCCGACCGACAAGACGGTGGATGCGCTGATGAAGCTGGATCTGCCGGCCGGCGTGGACGTGGAAATCAAGTTGCAGTAACCAGTAGCAATAATTGGCCAGCCAATTGTAGTTGGCCCCTTAACAAGAGGAAATTAAAATGAGCTTAGGACTTGTCGGTCGAAAGATTGGCATGACCCGCGTATTCACCGAAGACGGTTCGTCGTTGCCGGTGACAGTGCTGGAAGTGTCCAACAATCGCGTCACCCAGGTTAAATCCGTGGAAACCGACGGATACAATGCCGTGCAATTGGCGCACGGCGTCCGTCGCGCAAGCCGCGTCAACAAGGCTGCAGCAGGCCACTTCGCCAAGGCGGGTGTAGAGGCTGGCAGTACACTCAAGGAATTCACGGTTTCGGCTGAACAGCTGGGCGGCCTTCAGGCTGGCTCTACGGTCAGCGTTGAAATCTTCCAGGTGGGCCAGCTGGTCGATGTGACCGGCACCACCAAGGGCAAGGGGTATGCGGGCACCATCAAGCGCTACCACTTCGGCTCGGGCCGTGCCACCCATGGCAACTCCAAGTCGCACAACGTTCCCGGTTCCATCGGCATGGCGCAGGATCCCGGCCGCGTCTTCCCTGGCAAGCGCATGACAGGTCACCTGGGTGACGTTCAGCGCACTGTCCAGAATCTCGAGATCGTGCGCGTCGATGTGGCGCGTCAGCTGTTGCTGGTCAAGGGTGCGGTCCCCGGCAGCATCAATGGCCAGATTATCGTGCGTCCAGCAGTAAAGGCAGGTGCATAATGGAATTGAAAGTCATCAATGAGAAGGGTGTTGCATCCGCAAACCTCGTTGCATCCGATCAGGTGTTCGGTCGCGGATACAATGAGGATCTGGTGCATCAGCTGGTCGTCGCCTATCAAGCAAACGCGCGCGCTGCAAACAGCAAGCAAAAGGGCAGGAGCGAGATCGCCAAGAGTACGCGCAAGCCATTTGCCCAGAAGGGCACCGGCCGCGCCCGTGCCGGTATGGCAAGCAGCCCGTTGTGGCGTGGCGGCGGCAAGATCTTCCCGAACACCGGGGAGGAGAATTACACGCACAAGGTGAACAGGAAGATGTATCGCGCAGGTGTTGCCGCGATATTCTCTAGACTGGTTTCCGAGGACCGTCTGGTCGTGGTCGACGAACTCAAGATCGATGCGCCCAAGACGAAGATGTTCGCGGACAAGATCAAGGGCATGGGTCTTGGCTCGGATCGCGTGCTGATCATCACTGACAATCTGGACGAGAATCTGTATCTGTCTTCGCGCAATCTGCCGAATGTTCTGGTGCTTGAAGCCTACCAGGCCGATCCTGTCAGCCTGATCCGCTTCCCCAAGGTCGTGCTGACCCGCGGAGCGGTCGCAAAAATAGAGGAGATGTTCGCATGAGTGCACAGGCATACAGTCAGGAGCGTTTGATGAAAGTGTTGATCGCGCCTCAGATCTCCGAGAAGGCAACCTATGTGGCCGACAAGAACGAGCAGGTGATATTCAAGGTCGCAACGGACGCGACCAAGCCTGAGATCAAGGCTGCTGTCGAGCTGATGTTCAATGTCAAGGTGGACAGCGTACAGGTTGCTTTTGTCAAGGGCAAGGTTAAGCGCACGGGTCGCTTCACCGGCCGCAGGAATCACTGGAAGAAAGCCTATGTGTGCCTTGCTTCCGGTCAGGAAATCAACTTCGCAGCTGGCGAGCAAGGATAATTATCATGGCATTGATTAAACTCAAACCAAGGACACCAGGTCAGCGCGGCATGCTGCGCGTGGTCAATCCCGATCTGCACAAGGGCAGGCCGGTTGCCTCGCTGACGGAGAAAAAGACCAAGACGGCGGGCCGCAACAACAACGGCCATGTCACGACACGCCACATGGGCGGCGGTCACAAGCAGCACTATCGCGTGATCGATTTCAAACGCAACAAGGATGGCATTCCCTGTGTGGTCGAGCGTCTGGAATACGACCCCAACCGCAGCGCGAACATCGCACTGCTGCTCTATGTCGACGGCGAGCGCCGCTACATCATCGCGCCCAAGGGAGTGACCGCAGGCATGCCGCTGATCAGCGGCTCGGAAGCGCCGATCAAGGTCGGCAATGCGTTGCCGTTGCGCAACATTCCCGTCGGTTCGACGATACACTGCATCGAGATGCTGCCGGGCAAGGGCGCGCAGCTTGCGCGTTCCGCAGGAACCTCGGTTCAGCTTCTTGCGCGCGAGGGCAGCTATGCCCAGCTGCGTCTTCGTTCCGGAGAAATCCGCAAGGTGCACATCGACTGCAAGGCGACGCTGGGCGAAGTCGGCAATTCCGAGCACAGCCTGCGCTCGATCGGCAAGGCCGGTGCGATGCGCTGGCGCGGCGTGCGTCCTACCGTTCGCGGCGTGGTGATGAATCCGATCGATCACCCGCATGGCGGCGGCGAAGGAAAGACGGCTGCCGGTCGTCATCCGGTCAGCCCGTGGGGCGTTCCTGCGAAGGGTTTCCGCACTCGTCGAAACAAGCGCACTGACAACATGATCGTGCGTCGTCGCTTTAAGGCTTAAGGGGTAATAACATGGCACGTTCCATCAAAAAGGGTCCATTTGTCGATGCGCATCTGCTGAAGAAAGTCGAAGCGGTACGCGCGACCAGCGACAAGCGTCCGATCAAAACCTGGTCACGCCGTTCTACGGTGCTGCCCGAGTTTGTCGGCCTGACGATCGCGGTTCACAACGGCAAGCAGCACATCCCCGTCTACATTTCCGAGAACATGGTCGGGCACAAGTTGGGTGAGTTTTCACTGACGCGCACCTTCAAGGGTCATGCTGCTGACAAGAAAGCAGTGAAGAGATAAGGGGATGACGATGACATTAACCACAGCAGTTGCAAAAAACATACGCCTGTCGGCACAGAAGGGAAAGCTGGTCGCAGACCAGATCCGCGGCCTGCCTGTTTCTCAGGCGCTCAACATCCTTGCTTTCAGCCCCAAGAAGGGCGCGGGCATCATCAAGAAGGCGCTGGATTCCGCGATCGCGAATGCAGAGCACAATGACGGCGCCGATATCGACGAACTGAAGGTCAAGGTGATCTATGTCGACAAGGCTGCCTCGCTCAAGCGTTTCATGGCTCGTGCAAAGGGCCGCGGAAACAGGATAGAGAAGCAGACTTGCCACATCACCATCGGCGTCGGAAACTGAGGATAGAACATGGGACAGAAAATACACCCAACCGGTTTTAGGTTAAGCGTTCGCAAGAACTGGGACTCCAAGTGGTTCGCGACGAGCGCCAATTTTTCCGACATGCTTCTGAAGGACATCCAGGTTCGCGATTTCCTGAAGAAAAAGCTGGCCTCGTCCATGGTCTCGAAGATCATCATCGAGCGTCCGGCGAAGAGCGCAAAGGTCACGATCTATACGGCGCGGCCGGGCATGGTGATCGGCAAGAAGGGCGAGGACATCGAGATGCTGAGATCCGAGCTCAGGAAGCGCATGGGCCTGCAGGCTGTCGATCTTGCGATCGAAGAGGTCAGGAAGCCCGAGATCGACGCGCAGCTGATCGCCGACAATATCACGGCGCAGCTCGAGAAGCGGATCATGTTCCGCCGTGCGATGAAGCGTTCCATGCAGAATGCGATGCGTCTCGGTGCGCTGGGCATCAAGATCATGAGCTCCGGCCGTCTGAACGGCATCGAGATCGCACGCACGGAGTGGTACCGCGAAGGTCGCGTTCCCCTGCACACGCTGCGCGCAGACATTGATTATGGCACCTCCGAAGCCAAGACGACATATGGCGTCATCGGCGTCAAGGTATGGGTGTTCAAGGGTGATGCAAACCAGGAGGCGGCAGCCCCTGTTGCGGCAGAGCCTGAAAAAAGAGTAAAGAAGCCAGGAGCTAAGCATGCTACAGCCAGCTAGAAGAAAATTCCGCAAGGAACACAAGGGGCGCAATACCGGTATTGCGACGCGCGGCAACAAGGTGAGTTTCGGCGAATTCGGCCTGAAGTCGGTTGATCGTGGCCGCCTGACTGCGCGCCAGATCGAGGCTGCGCGCCGTGCGATGACCCGCCACATCAAGCGGGGCGGCCGCATCTGGATACGCGTCTTCCCGGACAAGCCGATTTCCAAGAAGCCTGCAGAGGTCCGCATGGGTAACGGAAAGGGCAGCCCGGAGTACTACGTCGCCGAGATCCAGCCGGGCAAGATGCTGTACGAGATGGATGGCGTCGATGAATCCTTGGCGCGGGAAGCGTTCAAGCTGGCTTCTGCTAAGTTGCCGCTTGCGACCGTTTTTGTCGTTAGACAGGTGGGTGAATGATCATGAAGGCGAGTGAACTCAAGCAGAAGTCCATGTCCGAGCTGCAGCAGGAATTGCTGGCGATGACCAAGGCGCAATTCGGTCTGCGCATGCAGGTTGCAACGCAGCAGATGACCAAGACAAGCGAAATGCGAAAAGTGCGCCGCGACATCGCACGCATCAAAACCGTTATGAAGCAGAAGGAATCACAGTCATGAGCGAAGCGAAACTCAAGCGCACCCTGATCGGCAAGGTCGTCAGCGACAAGATGGACAAGACGGTCACCGTCCTGGTCGAACGCAAGGTAAAGCATCCGTTGCTGGGCAAGATCATCCGCGTGTCCAAGAAATATCACGCGCATGATGAAAACAACGAGTGCCATACGGGCGATGTGGTCACGATAGAGGAATGCCGTCCGATCGCGAAGACGAAGGCCTGGCGCGTTTCAAAATCGGCATAAATTCAGCTTGCAAATCTTTTTGATTGGCATATAATACGCGGCTTCGTTGCATCGCCGCTTGCGGCGACCTTAACCCGAACGGGTTCCAAAACTGGCCGCTGCAGGCGGAAAAAGTTGGAGATTAAATAATGATACAAATGCAGTCTGTTTTAGATGTGGCGGACAATACGGGCGCGCGCTCGGTCATGTGCATCAAGGTGCTGGGTGGTTCCAAGCGCCGTTATGCCTCCGTCGGTGATGTAATCAAGGTCAGCATCAGAGATGCGGCTCCCCGTGGGCGCGTGAAGAAGGGCGAAGTCTACAATGCCGTCGTCGTCCGCACCGCGAAGGGCGTGCGCCGCACGGATGGTTCGCTGATCAAGTTTGACGGCAATGCCGCCGTGCTGCTCAATGCCAAGCTGGAGCCAATAGGAACCCGTATCTTCGGACCTGTCACGCGCGAACTTCGCACCGAAAAGTTCATGAAGATCGTGTCGCTTGCGCCTGAAGTGCTTTAGTTTAACGGGTAGATTCGAGGAAAACATGCGTAAGATTAGAAAGAACGACGACGTGATCGTGATTGCCGGAAAGGACAAGGGCGTCCGCGGCAACGTGCTGAGCGTGCTTGGCGACTACCTGCTGGTTTCCGGCGTGAACAAGGTCAAGAAGCACCAGAAGCCAAATCCTGTGAAGGGCCTGACTGGCGGCATCGTCGAGAAGGAATCCAGGATCCACGTTTCCAACGTGGCGCTTTATAACGCGGCCGAGAACAAGGGTGCTCGAGTCGGATTCAAGACGCTGGAAGATGGCCGCCGTGTGCGCGTGTTCAAGTCCACCGGCGAAGTCGTTGACGCTTAAGGGGTATGGGCATGGCTCGTTTGTATGATTTTTACAAGGAAAAGGTTGCCAAGGACCTGATGGCGCAGTTCGGTTACAAGTCCGTCATGGAAGTGCCTAGGATAGAGAAGATCACCCTCAACATGGGTGTGGGCGAGGCGGTTGCGGACAAGAAGGTGATGGACTTTGCCGTGGGCGACATGCAGAAGATATCGGGTCAGAAACCCGTCGTCACGATGTCCAAGAAATCCATCGCGGGTTTCAAGATACGCGAAGGTTATCCTGTCGGCTGCAAGGTCACGCTGCGCAAGGAGCGCATGTATGAGTTCCTGGACCGTCTGATCACGATCGCGATTCCCCGCATCCGCGATTTTCGCGGAATTTCCGGGAAGTCCTTCGACGGCCGTGGCAACTACAACATGGGCGTCAAGGAGCAGATCATATTTCCCGAGATCGAGTACGAAAAGATCGATGCGCTTCGCGGCATGAACATCACGATCACCACTACCGCAAAAACCGACGAAGAGGCCCGCGCTCTGCTGCTGGCCTTCAAGCTCCCATTAAAGAAATGAGGGAATACTAATGGCTAAGATGTCTTTGATTAACCGCGAGCAAAAGCGCCGCGACATGGTGAAGAAGTATGCTGCCAAGCGCGCCGAACTGAATGCCGCGATTTCCAACATGAGCTTGAGCGAGGAAGAGCGTGCCGCTGCGCGCAAGAAGCTGCAGTCGTTGCCCCGGGATTCCAGTCCCGTGCGTCTGCGCAACCGCTGCGCGCTGACAGGTCGTCCCCGCGGCACGTTCAGGAAGTTCGGTCTTGGTCGCATCAAGATCCGTGAATATGCAATGCGCGGCGAGATACCTGGCGTCGTCAAGGCTAGCTGGTAGGAGAGTTGATATATGAGCATGAATGATCCAATTTCCGATATGCTGACGCGCATACGCAATGCGCAAATGGCGGAAAAAGCAACTGTATCCATGCCTTCCTCGAAACTGAAGGTGGCGATCGCCGAGGTTCTCAAGGATGAGGGCTATGTCGACGGATACAAGGTCGAGAAGGATGAGGCGAACAAGGCGATACTGCAGATTGGTCTCAAATACTATGCGGGCCGTCCCGTGATCGAGAAGATCCAGCGTGTGAGCCGGCCGGGTTTGCGGATTTACAAGGGCAGCGGCGAGATCCCCAAGGTGATGAACGGGCTGGGTATCGCGATCGTTTCTACGTCCAAGGGTCTGATGACGGACCGCAAGGCTCGCGCCAACGGTATCGGCGGCGAAGTGCTTTGCGTGGTCGCGTAGGGAGCTAAATATGTCTAGAGTTGCAAAAAATCCGGTCGTGGTTCCAAGCGGCGTCGTTGTCGCCATGGATGCAAACGAGATTTCCGTGAAGGGTCCTTTGGGCGCGCTCAAGCAGAAGGTCGGCGCGGATGTCAAGATTGTGCAAGAGGAGAACATGCTCAAGTGCGCTCCCGCGAACAATTCCAAGCAGGCCGACGCGATGTCGGGAACCATGAGGGCGCTGGTCGCCAACATGGTTCACGGCGTGAGCCAGGGTTTCGAGCGCAAGCTGACGCTGGTCGGCGTGGGATACCGCGCTCAGGCTGCCGGCGATACGCTGAACCTGACGCTGGGATTTTCCCATCCGGTCGCCTATGTAATGCCGGAGGGTGTGCAGGTGACCACGCCCACGCAGACTGAGATTGTCCTGAAGGGTGCTGACAAGCAGCGTGTGGGCCAGGTTGCGGCCGAGATTCGCGCATTCCGCGAGCCGGAGCCCTACAAGGGCAAGGGCGTGCGCTATAGCGACGAAGTGGTCGTCATGAAAGAAACCAAGAAGAAATAATTGAGGCGGATATGTTGAACAAGAAAGCATCTCGTCAGCGCAGATCACGCAAAACCCGTGCTCGCATCGCTGAACAAAGAACTGTGCGGTTGGCTGTTCACCGCACCAATCTGCATATCTATGCGCAGATCATCTCCGCCTGTGGCGGCAAGATCCTGGCAAGTGCATCCACTGTGGAAGCGGATGTGAAAAAGGATCTGGCCAATGGAGGAAACAAGGCTGCCGCTGCCGTGGTCGGAAAGCGCATCGCCGAGAAGGCGAAGAGCGCCGGCATCGAGGCGGTTGCCTTCGATCGCTCCGGCAATCGTTATCATGGCCGTGTGAAGGCGTTGGCTGAAGCCGCGCGTGAACATGGTCTGAAGTTCTAATTGGAGTCTTACAATGGCTAAACCTCAAGCAAAAACGCAAAAAGAGGAACGCGACGACGGAATGATCGAGAAGATGATCGCCGTCAACCGCGTCACCAAGGTTGTCAAGGGTGGTCGCATTATGGGCTTTGCCGCGCTCGCAGTGGTAGGCGACGGAGATGGTCGCGTTGCCATGGGCAAGGGAAAGTCGAAGGAAGTTCCCGTCGCGGTGCAGAAGGCGATGGACGAGTGCCGCCGCAATCTGGTCAAGATCAGCCTCAAGAACGGCACACTGCATCACACTGTCATCGGCAAGCATGGCGCGGCGAAGGTTCTGATGCAGCCTGCATCGGAAGGTACCGGCATCATCGCGGGTGGCGCTATGCGCGCAGTTTTCGAGGCGGTTGGCGTCAAGGATGTGCTTGCCAAGTGCATAGGTTCCAGCAATCCCTATAACGTCGTTCGCGCGACGCTTAACGGCCTGAAGGCGCTCAATTCGCCTTCGGAAATCGCCGCCAAGCGTGGCAAGAGTGTAGATGAAATTCTGGGGTAAGAGATGACAAAAGCCAAAACCATCAAGGTGACTCAGGTCAGAAGCAAGATCGGCACAAAGCAGTCCCATCGCGCAACGTTGCGCGGTCTCGGATTGCGCCATATCAATCACACCGTTGAGCTCGAGGATACTCCCTGCGTTCGCGGCATGATCAACAAGGTTTTTTACCTGGTTAAGTGCGAGGCATAAGATGCAACTCAATACTATCAAGTCGGCGCCGGGCGCAAAACACGCAAAGCGCCGCGTAGGACGCGGAATCGGCTCGGGTCTGGGCAAGACAGCAGGCCGCGGACACAAGGGGCAGAAATCCCGTGCGGGCGGATTCCACAAGGTTGGATTCGAGGGCGGCCAGATGCCGCTGCAGCGTCGCCTCCCGAAGCGCGGTTTCGTCTCGCTGACACGCGACGACACGGCGGAGGTTCGTCTGTCTGATCTGCAGAGCATGCCGGTCGACACGATAGACCTGCTTGCGCTGAAGCAGGCCGGCGTGGTGCGCGGCGGTGCGTTGGCTGCAAAAGTTTTCATGTGCGGAGAAATCACCCGCGCGGTGAAACTTCAGGGGCTGCGTGTGACCAAGGGCGCGCGCGCTGCGATTGAAGCTGCCGGCGGAAGCGTTTCGGAGTAGCCGTGAGCAAGCCCGTCAAGGACGCACCCAAGGCCAAATATGGCGATCTGAGCAAGCGCCTGTGGTTCCTGCTGGGCGCCATGGTCGTGTTCAGGGTGGGTGCGCATATTCCTGTTCCTGGCATCGATCCGCTGGTGCTTGCTGATCTCTTCAAGTCGCAGAAGAACGGCATCCTGGGCATGTTCAACATGTTCTCCGGCGGCGCGCTTTCCAGGTTCACGATATTCGCGCTCGGCATCATGCCTTACATTTCCGCGTCCATCATCATGCAGCTTGCCGCGATCGCGGTGCCGCAGCTTGAACAGTTGAAGAAGGAAGGCGAGGCCGGGCGGCGCAAGATCACGCAGTACACGAGATACGGAACGCTGGCCCTTGCCATATTCCAATCCTTCGGGATTTCGGTTGCGTTGCAGGCGCAGCACAATCTGGTCCTGAATCCGGGCATGATGTTCCAGATCACGACCATGGTCACGCTGGTGACGGGCACGATGTTCCTGATGTGGCTCGGCGAGCAGATCACCGAACGGGGTCTGGGCAATGGCATCTCGCTGATCATCTTCGCCGGTATTGCTGCGGGATTGCCGCATGCGATAGGCAGCACGCTCGAACTGGTGAGGACGGGTGCATTCTCGATACCGCTGGTTCTGTTCCTGTTTCTGGGTGCGGTTGCGGTGATCGCCCTTGTCGTGTTCGTCGAGCGCGGCCAGCGCAAGATACTGGTGAACTATGCCAAGCGCCAGGTTGGAAACAAGATATATGGCGGTCAGAGTTCGCATCTGCCATTGAAGCTCAACATGTCGGGCGTGATCCCGCCGATCTTTGCTTCGAGCATGATCCTGTTCCCGGCGACGCTGCTGGGCTGGTTTGGCAGCAGTTCATCCGGGCTCAACTGGCTCAAGGACGTGAGCCAGATGCTCTCCCCGGGTCAGCCGGTTTATGTGATGGCTTACGCGGGTGCGATCCTGTTTTTCTGCTTTTTCTATACGGCGCTTGTCTTCAGTCCGAAGGAAACTGCGGACAACCTGAAGAAGAGCGGCGCGTTCCTGCCCGGGATAAGGCCCGGGGAGCAGACGGCGAAATACATAGAGAAGATCATGCTGAGGTTGACGCTGGTCGGTGCGATCTACATCACGCTGGTCTGCCTGTTGCCCGAGTTTCTGGTGGTCAAGTTTAACGTGCCTTTTTATTTCGGCGGGACATCCCTGCTGATACTGGTGGTGGTGACCATGGACTTCATGGCACAAGTACAGTCCTACCTGATGACGCATCAGTATGACAGCCTGCTTAAGAAGGCCAATTTCAAAGGTGGGTTGTCACGCTAATGGCAAAGGAAGATGTCATACAGATGCAAGGCGAGATCGAGGAGTCGCTGCCCAATGCGACTTTCCGTATCAAGCTTGAAAATGGTCATGTGGTTTTGGGACATATTTCAGGGAAAATGCGCATGCACTATATACGCATATTGCCTGGCGACAAGGTGACGGTGGAGCTGACGCCGTATGATTTGAGCAGGGCGCGCATTGTTTTCCGCGCAAAATAGTTGATAGGAGAAGCAAATGAGAGTTCAAGCATCTGTAAAAAAGATCTGCCGCAACTGCAAGATCGTTATTCGTAAGCGTGTAGTGCGCGTGATCTGCTCGGAGCCGCGTCACAAGCAGCGTCAGGGCTGATTGTTCGGCACTGGCATTTGGTGATATAATTTTCGTTTTTTAAAGATAGGGTATCTGCATGGCACGTATTGCAGGGGTAAACATCCCAAACCATCAACACACCGTGATTGCGTTGACCGCGATCTATGGCATCGGACGAGTTCGCTCGCAAAAAATCTGCGCCGCCGCCGGCATCACGCCCAGCGTCAAGATCAAGGACCTGACCGACGCAGAAGTCGAAAAGCTGCGTGAAGAAGTCGGCAAGTTCACCGTCGAGGGAGACCTGCGTCGTGAAACGACGATGAACATCAAGCGCCTGATGGATCTGGGCTGCTACCGTGGCCTGCGTCATCGCCGAGGTCTGCCCTGCCGCGGGCAGCGTACCCGCACGAATGCGCGCACACGCAAGGGACCGCGCAAGGCGATAGCCGGTGCCAAGAAGTAATTAAGAACGAGAGGATCTGATCATGGCCAAGCCAAGCACGAAAGTGCGCAAGAAAGTTAAAAAGAATGTGGCGGAAGGTATCGCTCACGTTCATGCATCCTTCAACAATACCATCGTGACGATCACTGACCGTCAGGGTAATGCACTGGCTTGGTCGACAAGCGGTGCGAACGGCTTCAAGGGTTCCCGCAAGAGCACGCCCTTTGCAGCCCAGGTGGCTGCCGAAGTCGTCGGCAAGTCCGCAGCAGAATGCGGTGTTAAGAATCTTGAGGTTCGCATCAAGGGACCGGGTCCCGGCCGTGAGTCCACGGTGCGCGCATTGAACGCGGCAGGCTTCAAGATCACCAGCATATCCGATATCACGCCGGTGCCGCACAACGGTTGCCGTCCGCCGAAAAAGCGTCGTATCTAATTTATTTGGGAGTTGATCTTGGCTAGAAATATTGATGCAAAATGCCGTAAGTGCCGTCGCGAAGGCGAGAAGCTTTTCCTGAAGGGCGAGAAATGCTTTACCGACAAGTGTGCGGTCGAGCGTCGCGCTTATCCTCCCGGCCAGCATGGTCAGCGCCGCAATACCAGACTGTCCGAGTACGGCGGCCAGCTTCGCGAGAAGCAGAAAGTGCGCCGCATCTATGGCGTTTTGGAGCGTCAGTTCCGTCTGACTTACAAGCGCGCAGAGCGTGCCCGTGGCATCACCGGCGAATCCCTGCTGCAGCTGCTCGAGTCCCGCCTTGACAACGTCTCCTATCGCATGGGCTTTGGCGCTTCCCGCGCTGAGGCGCGCCAGGTTGTGCGTCACAACGGCCTGCTGGTCAACGGCAAGCGCGTGAACATCCCCTCGTATCAGGTTCGTCCTGGCGATGTGGTCGAGCTCGCCGAAAGGGCGAAGGCACAGTTGCGCATCAAGTCTGCGATCGCTGCAGCCGAGTCCCGTGGTTTCCCCGAGTGGATCGAGATGGATACCAAGGGATTCAAGGGCACCTTCAAGGCATGCCCGCAGCGTGCGGAATTGCCGGCATCCATCAATGAACACCTCGTGGTTGAATTGTATTCCAAGTAATCCACTCGGAGCCGCTTATGCATAACAATGATTTTTTGAAGCCACGCATCATCGAAGTTCAGAAGATTTCCGAGACCCAGGCCAAGGTGGTCATGGAGCCTTTCGAGCGCGGCTTTGGTCACACGCTGGGAAATGCGCTTCGCCGCATCCTCCTTTCTTCCATGGCGGGCGCTGCTCCCACGGAAGTCAAGATGACAGGCGTGCTGCATGAATATGCAACCATAGACGGCGTTCAGGAAGATGTGGTCGACATCCTGCTGAACCTGAAAGGCGTGGTTCTGCGTCTGCACGGCAAGCAGGAAGTCGTTCTGAATCTGAAGAAGGACGGCCCTGGTGTGGTCACGGCCGCCGACATCGCGCAGAATGCGGATGTGGAAATCGTCAACCCAGATCACGTGATCGCCCATCTGACAGGCGGTGGCAAGCTCGACATGCAGATCAAGGTCGAGCAGGGTCGTGGCTATGTTTCCGCGATTTCCCGTCAGCTGCCCAACGAGACACGTGCTGTCGGACATATCGCGCTCGACGCATCATTCAGCCCGGTGAGCCGCGTGAGCTATGCGGTCGAGAGCGCCCGCGTGGAACAGCGCACCGATCTTGACAAGCTGATCATGACGATAGAGACAAACGGCGCCATCGATCCCGAGCAGGCGATCCGCAATGCGGCGCGCATCCTTGTGGATCAGTTCTCTGTCTTTGCAGCACTGGAAGGCACGGAGCCCGTCGTCGAGAAGGAGCATGTGCCGCAGGTGGATCCGATCCTGCTTCGTCCGGTGGACGATCTGGAATTGACACCCCGTTCCTCCAACTGTCTCAAGGCGCAGAGCATCCATTACATCGGCGATCTGATTCAGTATACGGAGAACGATTTGCTGCGCACACCCAATCTGGGCCGCAAGTCATTGAATGAAATCAAGCAGGTTCTCGCAGAGCACAATCTGTCGCTCGGCATGAAGCTTGAAAACTGGCCAGTCGCAGCAAACTGAAGCTGCCGCTAGTTGAATAACTGAAGTTTAAGAGAGGCAAATTATGCGTCACCGTTTAGGTTTAAGAAAGCTCAACCGCACCAGCAGCCATCGTCTTGCGATGTTCCGCAACATGACTGTTTCCCTGTTGCGCCACGAAGTCATCAAGACGACCCTGCCAAAGGCGAAGGAACTGCGCCGTGTCGCGGAGCCGATACTCACGCTCGGCAAGAATCCCACCCTTGCAAACCGCAGGCTTGCTTTCGCAAGGCTGCGTGATCGTGAAATGGTGACTAAGCTGTTCGACGAGCTGGGCCCACGCTATGCTTCACGCAATGGGGGTTATCTTCGTCTGCTGAAATTCGGCTTCCGTCAGGGTGACAATGCACCGATGGCGCTGGTCGAGCTGATGGACCGTCCGGCCGATGCGGAAGTGGTCGACGCAGAATAGCAGCTGCCTCTCTATTCAAGCAAACAAAAAGCCGGATGATTCCGGCTTTTTGCTATCATGGCGGTTGGTTGATGTTCATCGAACGGAGTCAGCATGTCGAAATGGTTTGAAGACAATTCACTTTCCATAGGCCGGACGCCTCTGGTTCGCCTGAACCGAGTGGCGGACGGCGCGAAGGCCACCATACTTGCCAAGATAGAGGGCAGGAATCCGGCCTATTCGGTGAAATGCCGCATAGGCGCCGCCATGGTCGATGATGCGAAAAGGAGAGGCCTGCTCACACCGGGGAAGCATCTGGTCGAGCCTACAAGCGGAAACACCGGCATCGCCCTGGCATTTGTCGCTGCAGCCAGAGGCATTCCGCTGTTGCTGACCATGCCTGACACGATGAGCCTTGAAAGGCGGAAACTGCTAGCCGCATTCGGCGCCAATCTGGTTCTGACTGAGGGAGCCAAGGGCATGAACGGCGCAATCGCCAAAGCCGAGGAGATCGCCGCTTCTGATCCGGAAAAATACCTGTTGCTGCAGCAGTTCAAGAACCCGGCCAACCCCGCGATACACGAGAAGACGACGGGACCGGAAATCTGGAACGACACGGACGGCGCCGTGGACATCTTCGTTGCAGGCGTGGGCACGGGCGGTACGATGACGGGTGTGTCGCGCTTCATCAAGAAGACCATGGGTAAGAAAATCCTCTCCGTTGCAGTGGAGCCCTCGACAAGCCCCGTGCTGACCCAGCATAGGGCGGGGCAGCCGATCAAGCCCGGACCGCACAAGATACAGGGAATAGGCGCAGGCTTCGTTCCGGAAACACTGGACATGTCGCTGGTCGACGAGATCGAACAGGTTTCAAGCGAAGAGGCGATGCTCTATGCGCGCAGGCTTGCACAGGAGGAAGGCATCCTGTCCGGCATTTCCTGCGGCGCGGCGACCGCTGCCGCAGTCAGAATGGCAAGGCGCCCGGAACATGAAGGAAAGACGATCGTCGTGATCTTCCCGGATTCGGGGGAGCGTTATCTCAGCTCGGCGCTCTTCGAGGGCATGTTCGACGAGAGGGGCATGCGCATCTAGACAAGCATGCCCAGGATCAGCTTTGCGCACATCAGGTAGAGGAAAATCGCAAAGATTTTCTTGAGCGTTGCAACAGGCATCCTGTGCGCGGCCCGCACGCCATAGGGGGCGATCGCCGCGCTTGCGATCACCATGCCGGCAAGGGACGGCAGATGGATGTATCCCAGGCACCATTCCGGCAGTCCTGCGGCACCCATCCCGTTCAATGCATAGCCTGCCGTTCCTGCAACCGCGATCGGAAAACCAAGCGCTGCTGAAGTGCCGATCGCCTGATGTACCCTGATGTTGCAAGCCGACATGAAGGGGACGGACAAGGCGCCCCCTCCGATGCCGACAAAGCTGGATACCGTTCCTATGATGCCGCCCATGCATGACATTCCAAGCCAGCCAGGCAGATCGCGTTCGGGCTTGGCCCTTAGATTGAACAGCAGCTGGGTTGCGACATACAGGACGAACAGGATGAACAGCCCCTTCAGGAAGCCTGCCGGCAGGCGCGAGGCAATGAATGTGCCGCTCAATGTGCCGGCGAGGATGGCTGGCGTGATGCGCCTTACGATGTCCCATCTCACCGCGTTATGGGCATGATGCGCGCGCAGGCTGGAAAGGGAGGTGAACATGATGCTCGCAAGCGAGGTGCCTATCGCCAGATGCATCATGTGCAGAGCGGGGAAGTGCAGCGTCGTGAAAATGAACATCAGTATCGGTACGATCACGACGCCGCCGCCGACGCCAAGCAGTCCTGCAAGGAATCCGGCGGCAGCACCCGCAAGGAGATAAACCAGTATCAGCGCGGTCATGTATTCACTCCTTTAACCAGCCTGCCAGCGCCGCGGGATTCCTGAATTCTTCCACGGCATGCGATTTGACCTCGGGGTGTGCGGTCTGCATGAGCCTTGCAAGATCGCTTCCGGGCCCGATTTCGATTGCCGCATCCATTCCCGATTCTGCGATCAGGTCCATGCACCTGTCCCATCTGAGGGTGTTTGACAGCTGGATAGCAAGCGCTTCGACGAGCTCGCTTCGTGTCCTTATGGGAGTACCGCGAACGGAACCCACCATGGGAATCTCCGGCGATGAAATGGGACTCGCATCCAGTAATTCGCGGAATGATTCGGAGGCCCTCGCAAGGTGGCGTGTATGCGAGGGAATGCGGACGGGCAGCAAAACCAGATTCGGATTGGCGGGCTTGAAAGCCGAATAGAATTCGGAGATGGCATCGGGCTTTCCCGCCAGAACCATTTCCCCTTCCTTCCGCACGATCGCGGTGCTGAGGCCAAGCGCAGAAACCATGCTGTCGCGCCGGGCGAGCATGGCGGGCGAGGCGAGCCCCCGCCAGAGAACCATGCACTCGCCCGACACATTCATGGCCTCATCCATGAGCCTTGCGCGCGCCTGCACGAGACTGAATGTCCCCGCAGCATCGAGGGCGCCTGAAATGTAACAGGCGATCAGTTCTCCCAGGGAATAGCCTGCGACGAGGCTTGGCCTGGGCAGCATGGGAAAGAGGCAAGACCATGTCGCCATCTGGAAATAGGCGATCGCAAACTGTGCATTTGAATTGAGAAAGATTTCCTCTTCGCTCAATCCCTTCCACCAGTCGCCGACATCCTGCCCCAAAGCCGCGCTGGCTGCCTGATTGATGTTTCTGCATTCGGGTGCAAAGAGCAGTCCATCCAGCATGTCGCGGTGCTGGCCCGCCTGCCCCGAACACAGCACTGCAAGCCTCATGTCCGTTCATCCTCCAGGAGGTTGAGCGCGCAACAGGCGGAAAGCAGGTCTGCGCTTCCCCCCGGGCTCAGGTTGCGCAAGACGAATTCGCGATGAAGCGAGACCAGATGCTGCTGCCACCCGGATGCATTGACGCCGCCCGCGCGGTTGAATGCAAGGGCCGCAGATTTCACGAATTCCAGGCCGGATATGCCGCCGCGCCAGAGCAGATTGGTGTCCTCAAGGTGTTCCATCAGGGCCATCAGCGTGCCGATGCGCGCAATTTCCATGCTGTGTCCGGCCTTGAGATGATGGCGAAGCGCAGGCAGGCCGATCTGATATAGAGTGGGAAAGCCGTTTGCGGCTTCGCTCCTCGCGCCGCCTGCGGAAAATTTCTGGAAGGCGGTATTGCCATGGGAAGTCGGGGATTGCTTTCTGGAGGCGGCGATTTCCGCTCCCCATTTCAGGGCGACGATGGCGCCGCAACTCAATCCGCAAAGCGCCCTGTTTGCATGGCGCAGCCCGGCAGCCGCCGCGAGCAGGCCAAGAACGAAAAGGGCGCCTCTGTGAGTGTTGATGTTGTTCGTGGCGCGCAGCATGTTCTGTTCGGCCCTGATGGCTATGCGCTGGAGCGCGCTGTATGGCAGGTTTTGCGCGCCTGCATCGGCCAGCATGGCGAAGCTCCCCCTTAGCGCGTCTATGCTGGCAAGCAGCGTGCCCAGGTGCATGTCGCGATGGCTGCCTGAGTCAACCGGACTCACGAGACCGGGCTTGGGCCAGGCCATGGCCTCGTGGCGCAGTGCATCAAGGCAGATGCGCTCCAGTCTTTCGTGAACACCGGGTGCAAGGCTCAGCATTTCCCGGCCAGATATTCGCGTGCGGGAAAAAGACGGACCTCGGAGTCCGACTTGGCCAGCACGGATTTCGCATTCAAGAGTTCACGCCATGCGACCGCCCAGCCGCTTGGCATCAGGATTTCCCCGTCCAGCCTTGGGTGTCTCACGGACTCAAGGGCCTGAAGCAGTTCTTCAAACCTTGTGTGCTCGTTGCATTCGAGGAGCAGGTCCAGATCGCTTTCCCTGCTGAGGCAGTTTTCCCCTGTGAACGCCTGGGTGGAAAGCGATCCATAGACGCGCGCGACAGCGCCTGCCGAATCGCAGATCTCCTGGACCCTCTGCATGCCTGCGTGCCAGTCTTCTGGCGCGTGCCCGATCGCATCGTCCAGCAACAGTGGCCGGGCGCGATGGATGATGCCGGAACGGGGAACGGTGAGCGCAATGCGTTTTCGCCCGGGTGCAAGCGTGTATCCGAGCGCTATGGCATCGCCTTCGATTGCGGGCTGGCGGGTGACGACCAGGGGATGCAGCCGCCTTATCCATTCCAGGGTTGCGCCGACATGGGTCGAAATGATGCTGCCTGGATCGATGCCGGGATCTATCCATGCAAGGTCGTGACGGCGCAGGATCAAGCGTCTGCCACGCATTGTGCGATGGGCGAGGCAAGCATCCTGCCGCCGCGCTCGAATCCGATGGCCGCCCGTTCATCTCCGTTGCATGAGAAGGCGCTGCTCAGGCGATCCTGCCAGTTGTCAGTCTCCGACCATATTTCGTGTATGGCCCCCATGCGCCAGAAATTTTCGACGCCAGGCGCGAACACCGGGGACTCCCTTGCAAGCTGCTCAAGTGTTGCAAGTTCTATCTTGGTCACCCGGGACATCGCGCGCAGGTCCATCACGCGCACTTCGGATCCTGGAAGCGCGCAGATTCTGTCGGCGAGCATGCCGAAGGCGAGAAAACCTCCGCTCACCGCCTCGCCGTTGATCAGCGTGGTGAGGCGATGCCCGCATCTTCTTGCGAGGTCGACGGAGCGCGCAATGTGGGCGAAATAGCCGTTAAGGCCCAGCAGTTCGTTATGCCGCGTCAGCGCCTGCCCCTGTGTGTCCGCGATGAACAGGATGGGGTGGGGGCCTTCGCTCACGGCTTCGAGTATGGCTTTCGAGATCCTGAGCGCGAGCACTGCATCGATCGCTGCGTGCCCAAAGGTGCCGATCACCGTCGCCTTCTCTTCACCGATCATGGCCTTGCCGTGCAGGAAGCGCCCTTCAGTCGCGATGTCATGCCTGCCCATGCCGAACAGGCGGTCGAAGAGTTCCTTCATTTTGCAAGCAGCCTCCGGTTGAATTCTTCGCAGTCGATCTCGGGCACCCGGGATGAATCGCTGAGCCTTGCATCCCAGACTGCCTGGCCGTCGCGCGCATCTGAAAACTCAATGCTGCGCTCGCTCAGTCTTTCCTGGTCTTCAAGGAGGTCGTGCAGCGATTTTTCGGCAAGAGGATGAAGAAAATGGCTTTCCATGAGTTCCTTTGCAGCAGCCCGGAATGCGGGGATGGAATCCTCCACCAGTCTGGTCGCCTCGCCTTGTGCGCGCCTCAACTTTCCTCCCGTCACGCGCCATACAAGTGCGCGGTCCTTGGAGTCGAACTCTTCCACGCCCTTGACCGTCTCGATCACTTCCGGGCCGGAAAGGCTGAGTCTGCCCTGCTCGGACATGATCACCTCATTGCACAGCCTGGTCACGATGCCCATGCCGCCGAAGGCGCCAGATGCCCCGCCGACGAGTGCGAATGCCGGTATGCCCGCAGCCTGTATCCTCAGCAGGGCGCGCATGATTTCGGAAATGGCGATCAGTCCCGCATTGGCCTCATGCAGTCTCACCCCGCCAGAGTCTATCAGCAGCAGCACGGCCGAGGGGCGCTCGGTCATCGCCCTGTCGAGCAGTCCGCGGATCTTGGCGCCATGCACTTCCCCGACTGACCCGCCATTGAAACGGCCCTCCTGGGCGGCGATCAGTATCCTGTGCCCAGAAAGCCGGGCTCTTCCCACGGCAACGCCGTCGTCGAAGGAAAGCGGTGCGTCAAGACGCGCCAAGTGCGGGCTCGTCTGTCTCATCTCGGGAGGGCAGAATTCCTGGAAGGTGCCGGCATCGACCAGGCCCAGAATCCTCGTTCTGGCGGAGGCTTCGAAGTAGCTCATGGCGCACCGGCGATTTCGAATGCCTGCGAAAGGCGCAGGCTGACCACGGCAGGAGTGGCGCCGGCATCGTTGATCGACAGTCTGAGGCCGCCGGCTTTATGCTCCCTGGCAAAATCGTTTAGCACGGCTTCCCAGATGTCGCGAAAGCCGTGGGCCGAAGTGCTGACCTCTATCTCGCAGGCATCCTCCACCCCATGGTGCTCGACCAGCACTTCGAGATTGCCCGAAGAAACGACGCCGCACAATGCGGTGCGCAGAGATTCGGCCGGGACAGATTTAAGCGTGAGCGTGAATTTTTCCATGTCGCTTACCAGTTGCGGAACTGTGCAGGGGGGTCGTAGAGACCGCCGGAAATCCGCACCAGATCCTTGATGCTGCGGGCAGCCAGAAGATCGCGGGTCGCATCGCGCTTCCTGATGCCCAGGTCTTCGGCGCGGCGTATGATTCCCCTGTCTCGCAGGTTTTCGACCATGCGCGCATCCCTGGCCATCCCGACGGGGGTGTATCCGGCCACGCCGCGGATCGCCTGTTCCCGCTCGTCCGGCGATCTGCATAGCAGCAGGTTGGCGATGCCTTCTTCCGTGATGACATGCGTCAGATCGTCCCCGTAGATCATCACGGGGGGGAGCTCCATGTTCGCGGTCCTTGAGAGTTCCCATGCATCGAGACGTTCGACGAAGGTGGGTTGCATGTGTTCGCGGAAGGTTTCGACGATCTGCACCACGAGCTTTTTCCCGCGCGGCATACCGGCGCCGTGCTGGGCCTCCCGTCCTGCGCGCAGCCAGGCAGGGGAGGCATGGCGCCGTCCGCGCGCATCGGCCCCCATGTTGGGCGCTCCGCCGAATCCGGCTATGCGGTCCAGGGTCGCTGTCGAGCTGTTGCCATCAAGATCTATCTGCAGCGTCGAGCCTATGAAAAGGTCGCAGGCGTAGTGTCCGGCCGCCTGGCTGAAGGCGCGGTTGGAGCGCATGGATCCGTCGGCGCCGACGAAGAAAATGTCCGGCCTTGCGGAAGTGTAACGTTCCATGCCGACCTCGGAGCCGAAGCAGTGCACGGATTTCACAAAGCCCGATTCGATCGCCGGTATCAGCGTGGGATGGGGGTTGAGCGCCCAATGCGTGCAGATCTTTCCCCTGAGGCCGAGCTCTGCCGCATAGGTGGGGAGCAGGAGTTCTATCGCTGCCGTGTCGAAACCGATGCCGTGGTTCAGGCGCTTGATGCCGTATTCGGCATAAAGCCCCTTGATCGCGATCATGCCCATCAGGACCTGGATCTCGCTGATCAATGCGGGGTCGCGCGTGAACAGCGGTTCGATGTAATGCGGGGTCGGCGCCTTGATGAAAAAGTTGACCCAGTCGGCGGGTATGTCCACGCGCGGCAGTCGGTCTACGATCTCGTTGACCTGGGCGATCACGATCCCCCCCTTGAAGGCGGTCGCTTCGACGATGGCGGGCGTGTCCTCCGTGTTGGGCCCCGTATAGAGATTGCCCTCGCGGTCGGCTGCCTGAGCCGCGATCAGGGCGATGCGCGGCGTGAGGTCGACGAAGTATCTGGCAAACAGCTCGAGATAAGTATGGATGGCGCCTATCGTGATTTTCTTGTTTTCGACCAGGCGCGCAAGCCTGCCCGCTTGCGGTCCGGAGAAGGAAAAATCGATGCGTTCGACCTGGCCTCTTTCGATCAGGTCGATGTGTTCGGGCAGGGCAAGCACGGATTGGACGAGATGCAGTCCCCTGACCCGGGAAGGGTCGGTTTGCGCGATGCATCTGGCGAGAAAGTCGGCCTGCTTCTGGTTGTTTCCTTCTATGCAGACGCGGTCGCCAGGCTCGATGACGGCTTCGAGCAGTTGCACCGCATGTTCCGTCGCAACGAGGCGATTGCTGGAGATGCCGGCTGCGCGTTTGAGCCGTTCTGCCCGGCTGCTTGCCAGATGGTCATGGGAACTCATTTCGCACCGAACACGACATCGGGAAGGAACGTGGCGATGCCAGGAAAGAAGCAGAGCATCAGCACCGTGAGGACCATGAGGCCTACGAAGGGGATCACGCCCCAGATGATTTCCTTCAGTGGAATGTCGGGCGCGATGTTCTTGATGACGAAGATGTTGAGGCCGACAGGCGGGTGTATCAGGCCCATTTCCATCACGATGGTCATCACGATGCCGAACCAGATCATGTCGAACCCCGCGGCCTTGAGCGGAGGAAGGATGATGGGGGCGGTCATCAGGATGATCGATACCGGCGGAAGAAAGAAGCCGAGCACGACGATCATCGAGAGGATCACGGCAAGCAGCATCCATTTCGACAGGCCGAGTGCGACGATGCTCTCGGCCGCGGACTGGCTGATGTGTAGATAGCTCATGACATAGGAATAAAGCAGCGACATGCCGATGATGAACATCAGCATGGTCGATTCCTTGAGCGTCGAAGTCAGAATGGGGCTCAGCTGGGAAGGACGCCAGAGCCTGTAGATGACGGCGATCAATATCAGCGCGAGCAGGCCTCCCAGACCTGCGGTTTCAGAGGGCGTCGCATATCCGCCATAAAGGGCGATCATCACGCCGATGAGCAGCGTGACGAAGGGAACCACACGGGGCAAAAGCCGGGTCTTGTCCAGCAGGGACATTTCGAATTCATCGAGATACGCGGATTTTTCCCCGCCCTGCTTCCAGACATCGAGCGCGCTTCTGTATTCCTTCCTGTAGCGGAATGCCGCATATACCGAAAACAGCGCGACCATCAGCAGCCCCGGGATGATGCCGGCAAGGAAGAGGCGGCCCAGTGACTGTTCGGCCGCGATCGCAAAGAGGATCATCACGATGGACGGGGGGAGCAATATGCCCAGGGTCCCCCCCGCCGCGATGATGCCTGCGGCAAATCGCGGGGAATAGCCGCGCGCGCGCATCTCGGGAATGCCTGCGCTGCCGATTGCCGAACAGGTCGCAGGGCTGGATCCCGACATCGCCGCGAAGAGTCCGCTCGCGAGGATGTTGGCAATGCCAAGCCCCCCGGGGATCCTGTGCATCCATGCGTGGATCGCAAGATAGAGATCGGAGCCGGCGCGCGACTTGCCGATGGCGGCACCCTTGAGTATGAATAGGGGGATCGACAAAAGCGTGATGTTCGCCATCTCCTCGTATACGTTGGGTGCGATCGTGTCCAGCGATGCGCTGGGCATGAAGAAGAACATGAAGATGACGGCGATGCTGCCCAGCGCGAATGCGATCGGCATGCCCGAGAACATCAGCAGCAGCGTGCCCAGGCCATACAGCATTCCGATGATGCCTGTGCTCATTGCCTTGCCTCTGTCAGTCCCGCCATGATCTGCGTAAGTAGCTGCAGGGTGAGCAGCAGCATGCCGGATGTCATCAGGCCGTAAGGTATCCACAAGGGGGGGGCCCAGGAGGAGGAAGTGGTCTGGCCCTCGACATAGGCTTCATGCAGCATGCGCCACGATTCCCAGGTGAAGAATGCGCAGAAGGCGAAGGAGGCGACATCGCAGATCAGCAGGCGTATGCGGTTCATTGCGGGTGAAAGATGGTCCTTCAGCACTTCGATGCCGATATGGCCGCGCTGCGACTGCACATAGGCCCCGCACATGAAAACCGCCCCGACCAGCAGGAACACGGAGGCCTCGTCCTGCCAGTCCGTGGGCACCTTGAGGAAATAGCGCAGGAAGACGCTGCCTGTCAGGATGAGACATGCCGCGAGCAGCGCCAGCATCGATAGCAGCAGCACCCCCCTGTTGAGGTGCGCCTGCAGCCTTGCGATCTTTCCTGTCAGGCCGCCTGGCGATGCGCCTTCGAGCCCTGCGTCATGGTTCATAGCGTCTTTTCGGCAAGCTTCAGGATGTTCGCGCAGCTCTCGCTTCTCGCGGCAAAGTCCTTCCACGCCGTCTCGCGGGCGATGGCCTGCCATTTCTTGACCGACGCATCCGACATGTCATAGGCCTTGCCACCGGCCTTCTGATAGACAGCGGCGACAGCCTGGTCGTCGGCCTTGGCCTGCTCAAGTGCGAATTTCTCCATCTCCGCACCGACCGACATGATCACATCCTGCTGGGATTTGGGCAGCCTGTCGAAGACGGCCTTCGAGATCATCAGTGGCTCGAGCATGAACCAGTATGTCTTGCCGCGCCCGGTGGTCAGCTGCTTTGCCACTTCTTCCAGGCGGAACGAGATCAGGCTGGTCGATGAGGTCATCGCGGCATCCAGGGCGCCTGTCTGCATGGCTGCATAGATTTCGTTGGAGGGAAGGTTGAGCACTGCAGCGCCCGCAGCCTTCAGAACCATGTCCACTTCGCGGCTTCCGCCCCTGACCTTCATGCCCTTGGCGTCTTCAGGATTGATGATGGGTTTTGTTCGGCTTGCAACGCCGCCGGCCTGCCAGATCCAGCTGACGATGATCACGCCCTTGTCGGCGAGCACCTTGGACAGCGCGCGGCCCACTTCCGCATTCTTCCATGTCGCTGCCTGCTCGTAGGAGGTCACGATGCCGGGCATCAGGCCGATGTTGGTTTCGGGGACTTCGCCGCCCGCATAGGACAGGGGCACGAGCGACATGTCCAGGGCGCCCTTGCGCATCGCGCTGAACTGTGCGTTGGTCTTCATCAGCGACGAGTCCGGATAGACGCTGCCCTTCAGCGCGCCGCCGGTGCGCTTGTCGATTTCGGCGGCGAACTTGCGGCAAAGGCGGTCCCTGAAGTCGCCGGAATCTATCGTCCCGCCTGGAAACTGGTGGGAGATCTTCAGGGTGACCGGCTCTGCCGAAAAGGCAGGATTGCCAAACAGGGCCAAGGCGGATGCGATGGCCAAGCCGAAGAGGGTGCGGCGGCGAGCGATATTCATGTGGAATCTCCCTGTGGTTTTTGAAGTCAGTATTGCATACAATTTCAGGATCTATGCATGCAATATTGACTTGATGTGCATATGTTGTCAATAGTATGATCAATGCCATTGGGGACAGGAAAGTCATGGAAAAGAGAAAGCGTTCGGATCAGATGAGCGACGAGATCGAGGAGCGCATCGCGACGGGGATCTATCCGCCGGGGATGCGCCTTGACGAGGTCGAGCTCGCGGCCAGCTTCGGCGTCTCGCGCACGCCGATACGCGAGGCGCTGATACAGCTCTCGTCGTCCGGGCTCGTCGAAATCCGGCCGAGGCGGGGCGCTATCGTTGCGGACATCGGGCCCCAGCAGCTGTGGGAAATGTTCGAGGTGATGGCCGAACTCGAGGCGATGTGCGGAAGGATCGCTGCGCGCCGCATCAGCAAGGAGGAGCAGGCCGCCCTCGTTGCCGCCCACGAGGCATGCGAGACGGCAAGGGAGCAGAACGATGCGGACATGTACTACAGGCTTAACGAACAATTTCACCACCTGATCTATGCGGCGAGCCACAACAGTTTCCTGCAGGCCCAGGCGGCGGCATTGCACAGGAGGCTCAAGCCATACAGGCGCCTGCAGTTAAGGGTGCGCGACAGGATGAACAGCTCCTTTTCCGAACATGCGGGCATCCTCGATGCCATCCTCTCCGAGCAGGGGGATCTTGCCGCAGAGCGTCTTCGGGAGCATGTCGTCGTCCAGGGGCAGCGCTTTGCCGACCTGGTTTCTTCGCTTCCTCGGCTCAATGCGGCTAGTCGGTGATCTTGCCGCGCAGGGACTTGATCTCGCTGCGCCGGGTCTTGATTTCCAGCCGCTTCAGCCTTGAGCTGCGCGTGGGTTTGGTCGGCCTGCGCATCTTTGGCGTGTGGCCAGCGCTGGCAAGCAGCGCCTGCAGACGGGACAGCGCATCCTCGCGGTTTTTTTCCTGGCTGCGATAACGCTGCGCCTTGATCACGATCACCCCGTCGGCGGAGATGCGCCTGTCCTTCAGCTGTTTCAGGCGTGCCTTGTATTCCTCAGGCAGCGAGGATGCATTGATGTCAAAGCGCAGGTGTATCGAAGTCGAAACCTTGTTGACATTCTGTCCGCCCGCACCCTGGGCACGTATCGCATGAAGCTCGATCTCGGTGTCGGATAGCTCGATGTCGCGGTTTATCTTCACGATTGCTTCAAGGCCTGCTTGAGATAGATGCCGGTGACGCTCTTTTTGTTTCTGGCGATGTTCTGGGGCGCGCCTTCCGCGACGATCTGACCGCCGCCGCTTCCTCCTTCCGGACCCAGGTCTATCACCCAGTCCGCAGTTTTGATCACGTCGAGGTTGTGTTCTATCACCACCAGCGTGTTTCCCTGATCGCGCAGCTTGTGTATCACGCCGAGCAGGAGGGCGATGTCGTGAAAATGCAATCCTGTGGTGGGTTCGTCGAGGATGTATAGCGTGCGGCCGGTGTCGCGCTTCGAAAGCTCGAGCGAGAGCTTGACGCGCTGCGCCTCTCCGCCGGATAGGGTGGTGGCGGACTGTCCGAGCGTGATGTAGCCCAGCCCCACGTCCAGCAGCGTCTGCAGCTTGCGCCTGATGACGGGAACCGCGCTGAAGAATTCATGTGCTGCCTCGACCGTCATCTGCAGCACCTGGTGGATGTTCTTTCCCTTGTACTGGATCTCCAGCGTTTCCCGGTTGTAGCGCTGGCCGTGGCATACGTCGCAGGGGACATAGACATCCGGCATGAAGTGCATCTCCACCCTGATCACCCCATCGCCCTGGCAGGCCTCGCAGCGTCCCCCCTTCACGTTGAAGGAGAACCTTCCCGGCTCGTAGCCGCGTTCGCGTGCCGAAGGAACGCCGGCGAAAAGCTCCCTTATCGGCGTGAAGAGGCCGGTATAGGTGGCAGGATTGGAGCGGGGGGTGCGCCCTATCGGCGTCTGGTCCACGTTGATCACCTTGTCGAAGAATTCCAGGCCGCTGACCGTTTCAAATGGCGCGGGATCGACATTGCTTCCATAAAGGTGTTGTGCCACGACCGGGTATAGCGTGTCGTTGATCAGGGTCGATTTTCCGGAGCCTGACACGCCGGTGACGCAGACCAGCAGACCTATCGGGAGATTGAGCGTGACCTCCCTGAGGTTGTTGCCCGAAGCGCCGGTGATCTGCAGCATGCGTCCAGGATCGGGCGATTTTCGCGTCAAGGGCATGGGTATCTTGAGTCTTCCGGTCAGATAGTCCCCGGTGAGCGAATTCCCGTTGCGGCATATGTCTTCGGGCGTGCCTTCTGCAACGATCCTCCCTCCATGCTCTCCCGCACCCGGCCCCATGTCGACGATGTAGTCTGCATGCCTTATCGCATCCTCATCGTGCTCCACGACGATCACGCTGTTTCCCATGTCGCGCAGCTTGTAAAGCGTGGCAAGCAGCCTGTCGTTGTCGCGCTGGTGAAGGCCGATGGAAGGTTCGTCCAGCACATACATCACGCCCGTCAGACCCGATCCTATCTGCGAGGCCAGGCGGATGCGCTGCGCCTCGCCGCCGGAAAGCGTCTCGGCAGAACGCGCCAGCGTCAGGTAATTCAACCCCACGTTGTTCAGAAAGGTGAGCCTGCTTGCGATCTCGTGCACGATCCTTTCCGCGATGGTCCGTTTCTGCCCTTGCAGTTTCAACGACTTGAAGAATTCCAGGGATTCGTGCAGCGGCAGTTCGCTGATCTCGAAGAGCGTCCTGTCCTGGAACCTGACATGGCGCGCCTCGAGGCGCAGTCTCGCTCCATCGCATTCCGGACAGATGCGGCTGTTCAGGTATTTCGAGAGTTCTTCCCTGATGGTGGGGGAATCGGTCTCACGGTAGCGGCGCTCCAGATTGTTCACTATTCCCTCGAAGGCGTGCCTGCGCAGCGTGGGCTTCCCGCGTTCGTTGATGTAATGGAACTCGATCTCCTCCTTCCCGCTGCCGTAAAGGACGATCTGCTGGATCTTGTCGGGCAGGGATTCGAAGGATTGTTCCAGGTCGAAGTCGTAGTGCCTTGCAAGCCCCGACAGGAGTTGATAATAGAACTGGTTGCGCCTGTCCCACCCCTTGATCGCCCCGGAGCTCAAGGAAAGCGCCGGAAACGCCACGATGCGCCTTGCATCGAAGAAACTGATCGAACCCAGTCCGTCGCACTTCGGACATGCGCCCATCGGATTGTTGAATGAAAAAAGCCGAGGTTCAAGCTCGGGCAGCGAATAGCTGCAGACCGGACAGGCGAATTTCGCCGAGAACAGGTGCTCCTTCCCGGTGTCCATTTCCACCGCAAGCGCCCGGCCATCGGCGTGGCGCAGTGCTGTCTCGAAGGATTCGGCGAGCCGCTGCTTGGACTCGGGATTTACCCGCAATCTGTCGACGACGATCTCGACGGTGTGCTTCTTGTTCTTCTGAAGGGATGGCAGCGCATCCATCTCGTGGACCGTGCCGTCTATGCGCAGTCGCGTGAAACCCTGGGCGCGCAGTTCATCGAACATGTCGAGCTGTTCTCCCTTGCGGTTCACGAGCAGCGGGGAGAGGATCATGATGCGCGTGCCTTCTTCCAGAGCCAGCACATGGTCCACCATCTGTCCCACGCTTTGGGACTGAAGCGCGATGTAATGCTCGGGGCAGTATGGATCTCCCGCCCTGGCATAAAGTAGGCGCAGATAATCGTGTATCTCGGTGACTGTTCCGACCGTGGATCGGGGGTTGTGCGAGGTGGCCTTCTGCTCTATCGCGATCGCCGGCGACAGTCCCTCTATCAGATCCACATCGGGCTTTTCCATCAGCTGCAGGAACTGGCGGGCATAGGCGGAAAGCGATTCCACATAGCGGCGCTGTCCTTCTGCGTAGAGCGTGTCGAATGCCAGAGAGGACTTTCCGGAGCCGGAAAGGCCTGTGATCACCACCAGCTTGTGGCTTGGCAGGTCAAGGTCTATGTTCTTGAGATTGTGCGTTCTCGCACCGCGTATCTTGATGCTGTTCATGATCGATTGGGAAATTGCGACGACCCGTCAATATACGCGATTCGCCTCACTTTCCCAAGCATGCGCGCCCTCATCGAGGGCGCGCTGTTCAGCGGGATGCGAGGGAGAAGACAGGGACGGTGACGAGATCGGATTTCGGGATGAAATCGACAGACATCATCAGGCTCATCGCCATCACCATCGCGATGGAATAACCGAAAGACTTCTTGGCCCAGCGCCTGTCGTCCTCGCACTTGCGATCGCGCCATGTAGACCTGATCCAGGCGATGCCCAGGGCGAGCATCACGGCCAGATAGCTCAAGCCCGTATTGTGGGTGAAGGACAAAAGCAGCGCGCAAACCGTGAAGACGGCGACATAGAAGGGCATGTCCCGCTTCACGCGTGCCACGCCATGCACCACCGGATACACGGGTATGGAAGCCTTTGCATAGTCCTGAAGGTGCAGGATGGCGATCGCATAGGCATGGGGAAACTGCCAGAGCGCATAGATCGCAAAAAGGATCCAGCCCGCCGTGTCCAGTTGTCCGCTGGTCGCGCAATAGCCGGCCAGCGGAGGCACGGCGCCGGAGAGGCTGCCCACCCAGGTTCCGTGTGCGCTGCGCTTGAGCCACATGCTGTAGAGCACGACGTAGACCAGAAGGCCTGCGAAGGTGACCCATGCGGTCAGCATGTTGGCGAAAGTGGCGAGCATCGCAAGACCCAGGACGGAAAGCAGGGCGCCCAGCAGCAGCGCGTGCGATGCGCGTATCCTTTTCTGCACGAGCGGGCGATTCTGCGTCCGTTTCATCAGGGCGTCTATGTCCTGATCGATGACGTTGTTGAGCGCGCAGCCGCCGCCTATCGCAAGCGCGACCCCTGCCAGCGTGCCGGCAAAGGTCAGCGCGTCGAAATGTCCGCGGCTTCCCAGGAACAGGCCGCCAGCCGCCGAGATCAGGTTGCCAAAGATGATCCCGGGCTTGGTGAGGTTGAGGTAGTCCTTGAAGGTGTTCATGCTCAGTGCATCATCGGCATCATGCGGATGCTTGTGTTGTACATGATCCAGAGCGTGCCGACGACCAGGAGCGCGATGATGACCAGCGTGTAGATCAGTATCATCACGTTCCAGCGCTGCGAGGGCGAACTGTCCAGATGCAGGAAGAAATGCATCTGGGCGATGACCTGGAGGACCGCCAGCACGACGATCGCGGAGAGCGTCATGGACACCGGAAAGCTGCCGCTGGCCACCATGCCGAATGAAGCCAGGGTGAGCAGCAGGGAGATGACGAATCCGGTCGTGTTGCTGCTCGTGGTGACGGGTGCGTGTTCTGTATGGCCTTGCATTTTATAGGACTCCCATGAGATAGACGACGGTGAACACCATGATCCAGATGATGTCCAGGAAATGCCAGAACAGGCTGAGCCTCAGTATCCTCGAGGTGATCGCGGGGGTGATGCCCTTGAAGTAGAGCTGCCCCATCATCACGCTCATCCAGATCAGACCTATGCTCACGTGGGCGCCGTGCGTGCCCACCAGGCCGAAGAAGGCGGAGAGGAAGCCGCTGCGGTCGGGTCCGTTTCCTTCCATCGCGAGATGGGCGAATTCGTTCACCTCCATGCCGACGAAGCCCAGTCCCAGCAATGCGGTCAGCATCAGCCACTTCAGCGTTCCGAAGCGATCCTTCTTGTGCATCGAGATCATCGCGAAGCCGTTGGAGAAGCTGGAGAACAGCAGGAACATGGTCTCGACGAAAACGTACTTGAGATCGAAGATTTCCTGTCCTGTTGGCCCGTCTGCATAGTTGTGGCGCAGCACCGCATAGGTTGCGAAAAGCGATGCGAACAGGATGCAGTCGGTCATCAGGTAGATCCAGAAGCCGAACAGCGCATTCTCCTTTGCATCATGGTGTTCCTCATGATGCGCATCATGCAGGTGATCGTGAGTGAGAGTAGTGGCGCTCATTTCATTATCCTTGAGTAATCATGTCGTGGTGCGAGAGGCCGGATGCCGCCGAAGCAGAAGCCTGGGCACCGTTCTTCTCGATGCGTGCGACTTCTTCCGCGCTCAGCATGTAATCGACGTCTTCGTCGTTGGAGCGCATCACCAGCGCAACCAGGATGGCCAGGGTGCTTGCGATCACGAGCCACCAGATATGCCACACGATGGCGAATCCGAAGACGAAGGTGAATGCGCCTATCGCCACGCCCACACCGCTGTTGCGGGGCATGTGGATCGGGCTGTAGGGTGCCTCGGCGCGGAACGGAATGCCGTGTTCCTTCTTGTAGGACAATGCATCCAGGGACTCCACATAAGGCACCTTCGCGAAGTTGTAGAACGGAGGAGGCGAGGTGACAGACCATTCCAGGGAGTGGCTGTTCCAGATGTCTCCGGTCGTGTCGCGAAGTGCCGCACGGTTCTTGATGCTCACATAGAGCTGTGCTACCTGGCAGAAGATGCCGTAGCTAATCAGGACCGTGCCTGCAAGGGCGATCAGCAGGTATGGCTGCCAGATCGGGTTGTCGTAGTGAACCAGGCGGCGGGGCATGCCCATGAAGCCCAGCGCATACAGAGGCATGAACGCGAGGTAGAAACCGCCCAGCCATGACCAGAACGCGCGGCGACCCCATTTCTCATCGAGACGGAAGCCGAACATCTTGGGGAACCAGAACGAATAGCCTGCGAAATAACCGAACAGCGCGCCCGGGATCAGCATGTTGTGGAAGTGCGCAACCAGGAACTCGGTGTTGTGCAGCACGAAGTCGGCACCGGGGACGGACAGCAGGACGCCGGTCATTCCGCCGATCGAGAAGGTGATGATGAAGCCTATGCTCCACAGCATCGGCGTCGTGAACTGGATGCGGCCGCGATACATCGTGAACAGCCAGTTGAAGATCTTCACGCCGGTCGGCACCGCGATGATCATCGTGGCGATTCCGAAGAAGGCGTTCACGTCGGCGCCGGCACCCATCGTGAAGAAGTGGTGCAGCCACACGATGAAGGACAGGAACGCGATCGCGATCGAAGCGTAGACCATGGAGGCATAGCCGAACAGGCGCTTTTGCGAGAAGGTCGAGACGACTTCAGAGTAGATGCCGAATGCAGGCAGGATCACGATGTAAACCTCGGGATGGCCCCAGACCCAGAACAGGTTGGTGAACATCATCTGGTTGCCGCCCATGCCGCCCGTGAAGAAGTGCATGTCGAGGTAGCGATCCAGCGTCAGCAGGAACAGGGTGACGGTCAGAACAGGGAAGGACAGCATGATCAGCACCGTGGTCACCAGGATGGTCCAGGTGAAAACGGGGATCTTCATGTAGGACATGCCTGGCGCGCGCATCTTGATGATGGTCACGAAGAAGTTGATGCCGGTGAGCAGCGTGCCGATGCCGCCCAACTGCAGGCTCCACATCCAGTAGTCGACGCCGGATCCGGGACTGTACTGCATCTCGGAAAGCGGGGGATAGCCCGACCAGCCTGCCTGCGAGAAATCACCCACCGCAAGCGAAACCATCACGAGGCCCGCGCTGGCTGCGGTCAGCCAGAAGCTCACCGAGTTCAGGAATGGATAGGCAACGTCGCGAGCGCCGATCTGCAACGGCACGACATAGTTCATCAGCCCGATGAAGAACGGCATGGCCACGAAGATGATCATGATCGTCCCGTGGGCGCTGAAGATCTGATTGTAGTGCTCGGGGGGCAGGAACCCCTGGCCCAGCCCTTCGGCATAGGCCTGATGGATGCGCATCATGATCGCGTCCGAGAAACCGCGCAGCATCATGACGACGGCCAGGATGATGTACATCACGCCGATGCGCTTGTGGTCGACGCTGGTCAGCCATTCCCGCCACAGGTATCCCCACTGGCCCTGCTGGGTGATCCAGCCGATGATCAGAAGGCCGATCAGCGCGGCGCCTCCAACGGCGCTCATGATGATGGGATTGGTGTACGGAATGGCTGACAGTGTCAGTTTTCCGAAGAGTGCAGATTCGAACATGATTGATATTCCCTTACTTTTGAGCCTGCATCATGCGGGCGTGGTTCTCGTTGGACGCAGACATCTGGCGCATTGCATATTTCTGCAAGATGTTCTGGAAGAGGCCGGACTCGACGCTGGCGAAATAGGCCGGTCTTTCATTCTCGGTGGGCTCTTCAAGCTTCCTGAAACGGTTGTTGTCCAGATTCTGTCCGACGGTCTTGGTCTCCTGCAGCCAGCTCTGGAAGGCTTCCGGGCTCGTCGCATCGACTTCGAAATTCATGCCGGAAAATCCTTCCCCGCTGAACTGGGTGTTCAGACCGCGGTAGGTGCCCGCCTTGTCAGCAATCAGGTTGAGCTGGGTCTGCATGCCGGCCATCGCGTATATCTGGCCGCCCAGGCGGGGAATGAAGAAGGAGGTCATCACGGAATCTGAAGTGATGTGGAAGGTGACCGGCGTGCCCGTGGGGATCACCAGCTTGTTGACGGTCGCAATTCCCTGCTCGGGGTAGATGAAGAGCCATTTCCAGTCCATCGCGACCACTTCCACGACGAGCGGCTTGGTCGCGGATGCCAGGGGCTTCTCCGGCGTCAGCGCATGGGTCGAATTCCATACCAGGATGCTCAGTATCAGCACGATGATCGCGGGTATCGTCCACACCACCACCTCGATCGCATGGGAGTTGTCCCATTTGGGCGTGTAGCTTGCCTCCTTGTTGCCGGCCCGGTATTTCCAGGCGAAGGCGAAGGTCATGAGGATCACGGGGATGACCACGATCAGCATCAGGCCGAATGCGGTCAGGATGAGGTGCATTTCATCCGCGGCAATGGGACCCTTGGGGTCGAGGAGAGCCCAGGGACTGTTGCCGCAGTCTCCCTCGCAGGCATATCCCAATCCGGGATACAGGAACAGCGGCAAGAGTTTTATCCACAGTTTTTTCATGACATTTGCGATTTCGATTAAGTAATTGCGGGTTCTACTTATTATTGAGGGGCGATGTTTGCAGGCTCTTCCGGATGCGGGTTTGAAGCATGCGCTTTCGCATGCCTCATTATATATAATAAAACTCTAATAAAATTGATGTTGGGCAAGAATCGCTAACATTTCATATGGTTATTAATATAAATATCTTTTGGAAATAAGCCTTGTCACAAAGCCCGATATTGCTGGGGCCAGGGGTGATGGGTGGGTGCCAGCCCTTGCGCATCGAGCAGATTGCAGCTGCCTCCGCGTGCAGGTGCTGCTAAAATGCGGGTTCAGTTCAATCGAATTCAAAAGCCATGCAACAGACTACTGAAAAAATGACCGCGACGGAGCGTCGGGCCAGCATCGGTCTTGCCAGCATTTACGGCCTGCGCATGCTGGGCTTGTTCATCATCCTTCCCATCTTCGCGCTTTATGCCTCGAAGCTTCCCGGCGGAAGCAGCCATTTGCTGATGGGCATCGCGTTGGGGGCCTATGGACTGACGCAGGCTATCCTGCAGATCCCGGCGGGATGGATGTCCGACCGCTACGGGAGAAAGCCCATCATCTATATCGGGCTCGTGCTTTTCGCGCTGGGGAGCTTTGTCGCGGCATCGTCAGGCAACATCTATCTCGTGATCCTGGGTCGGGCGATCCAGGGGGCGGGCGCGATCAATGCTGCGGTGATGGCCCTCACTGCGGACCTGACCCGCGAAGAACACCGCACCAAGGCGATGGCGATGATAGGCATGACGATAGGCGTGACCTTCTCCGCATCGCTCATTCTTTCGCCGATGCTAAACGGCATGCTGGGCGTGCCTGGCATCTTCGCCCTGACCGGGGTGCTCGCACTGTTTGCGCTTCTCATCGTCAGGTTCGTCATCCCGAACCCCGAGATCACGCATTTCCACAGCGACACGGAGGCCAGCGGCAGCAAGTTTGCCGAGGTGCTGAAAAACCGCGACCTGCTGCGCCTCGATTTCGGCATCTTCTCCCTGCATGCGATCCTGATGTCCGTTTTCATGCAGGTGCCCTTTGTGCTGGAGCGCAATGGCCTTGCCGTGTCCCAGCACTGGAAGATATATCTGCCGGTGATGCTGATCGCCTTTGCGCTGATGGTCCCGCCCATCATCATCGCCGAGAGCCGCGGCAAGATGAAGCAGGTATTCGTCGGGGCAGTCGCGCTGGCGGCGTGCGGACAGCTGGTGCTGATGTTCGGGCAGCACAGCCTGTGGGGGGTGGCTGCGGCGCTGCTGGTCTTCTTCGCCGCGTTCAACGTGCTAGAGGCGACCCTGCCCTCGATGATCTCCAAGGTCGCGCCGCTGTCGGCCAAGGGAACGGCGATGGGCGTATACAGCAGCGTGCAGTTCCTCGGTGCATTCTTCGGCGCCTCGGTGGGAGGCGCGTTGATGCAGTTTGTCGGCGGGAATTCGGTCTTCATCTTTGCCATCCTCTGGCTGCTGCTGTGGGTGGCGGTGGCGGCAGGCATGAAGCCATTGGCCCTGGTGCGCACGAGGCTGTATCATCTCGGTAAGGTGAGCGCGGCTGAGGGGGCAAAGCTGCAGCAGACGCTCTCGCAGCTTCAGGGCGTGCGCGAGGCGCTGGTGGTGGTGGCCGAGGGCATGGTCTGCCTCAAGGTCGATATGAAGGGCTTCGATGAAGAGGCGGTGGACCGGCTCTTGGGCCAAGCATCCGGCGGCACCTAGCCAAATTTCGATTTCATTAAAAAGGGGAGCATGGCATGTCGGTAAATAAAGTCATTTTGATCGGTCGTCTGGGCAAGGATCCGGAAACGCGCTACATGCCCAATGGAGAGGCGGTGACCAACGTGACACTGGCGACTTCCGAGACCTGGAAGGACAAGAGCGGCGCCAAGCAGGAGAAGACCGAGTGGCATAACCTGGTTTTCTATCGCCGCCTGGCCGAGATCGCAGGAGAATACCTGAAGAAGGGTTCGCAGGTTTATGTCGAGGGCAGGCTGCAGACCCGCAAATGGCAGGACAAGGAAGGGCGCGACAGATACACCACCGAGATCATCGCCGATCAGATGCAGATGCTGGGCGGAAAATCGGCGGGCTATGAGGCGGTTGAAGACAGTCAGCCGGCACCCCAGCGTCAGTCGAAACCCGCGGCCGAACCCGCTTCCCAGGGCAGAAGCTTCGACAACTTCGACGACGATATTCCCTTCTGACGCATGCCCTAGGCACGCCTGTCCGCATCATGTGGCGGGCTTCCCTTGAGGTGGCGAAGCAGGGCTTTTTCGGCCTCCACAGCCAGGAACATTCCCATCGCCAGCGCCACGATGACGAGCCAGGAAACGATATCGAGCGCCCTGGTATGGAAGATTTCCTGCATCGGCCGGAAATAGGTGAAGAAAAGCTGCAGGCCCGTCAGTATCGCACCCATCCAGTAAGCCATGGGATTCCCGGTAAGGGTGCTCATGGCAAAGGCATTTGCGGTGAAATAGCGCACGTTGAAGAGGTATGCAAGCTCGCCCGTGACGAGCATGTTGACCGCGGCCGTGCGCGCGGTCTCGATGTCGGAACCGCGCATGAGCTCCCATCTGAACACCGCAAAGGTCACCAGGATCATCAGCATGGTCACATATGCGATGCGCAAGGCCATGGTTTTGTCAGCAGCGCCTGTGAGGGCGGTGTCGGCGGGCGGAGCATGATGCCGGATTCGGCGGGCTCGAAGGCGAGTGCGAGCGAAAGCGTGACCGCAGTGACCGTATTCACCCAGAGAATCTGGCCGGCAGTCACCGGAAGGGCAAGCCCTGCGAAAACCGCGAGCATGATGACGCCCGCCTCGCCGCCATTGGTCGGCAGCATGAAAATCAGCGACTTCTTGATGTTGTCGAAAACGACACGCCCTTCCTTCACCGCGCGCGCAATCGTTGCGAAATTGTCGTCGGTCAGCACGAGGTCTGCGGCTTCCCGTGCCGCATCCGTCCCCCTGTTTCCCATGGTCACGCCGATGTTGGCGGCCTTGAGGGCGGGCGCATCGTTCACGCCGTCCCCGGTCATGGCAACCTGCTCGCCCTGAGCCTGCATGGCGGTCACGAGGCGAAGCTTGTGCTCGGGACTCGCCCTTGCGAACACGTCCGCTTCCATGCTCGCCTGCGCAAGTGCTGCTTCATCCATGAGCTGTATGTCCCTTCCCGTGAGCACGCGGTGTACCTTCAGTCCCAGCTGTCTCGCGATGGCTGCCGCAGTTGCCGCGTGGTCGCCGGTGATCATCTTGACATGGATGCCGGCCCTCTGGCAGTCCGATACTGCCGCGACAGCCTCCTCGCGTGGAGGGTCGATCAGGCCGACCATCCCGAGGAGGGTAAAGCGTCGCGATATGTCTGCCATGGAAAGCGCAGTCGTCCCCATGGGCATTTCGCAGCGCGCCATCGCCAGCACACGCAGCCCTGCGGCGGCCGCGTCTTCCATTCTTGCTTCCCAGGCGGCATGGTCGACCTGCTCCTGCAAACAGAGGTCGAGTATGCGTTCTGAGGCGCCCTTGATCAGGACGAAGGCATGGCCATTATGGTCGTGATGCAGCGTGGCCATGAAGCGGTTTTCCGAGTCGAAGGGTATTTCGTCCATCCTTGGCATTTCTGCCGCGAAATCTGAAGGGGTAAGGCCGGCCTTGTGTGCGAGCGTCATGAGCGCACCTTCGGTGGGATCTCCCACGAGCTGCCATTCCGAGCCCTCCACGAGACGGGCATCGTTGCAAAGGAGCGCACAAAGTGACAGCGCCTGCAGTTCCTGATCGAGCCCGGGGGCTATCATCTGGCCTTCCGAGTGGAAGCCTCCCTCCGGCGCATACCCGACCCCGCTCACTTCCAGGGTCCGGCTGGGCAGCATGACACGCACGGCGGTCATTTCGTTTTTGGTGAGGGTGCCTGTCTTGTCGGTACAGATCACCGTGACGGAGCCCAGGGTTTCCACCGCCGGGAGCCTGCGGATGATGGCTTTGTTTTGCGCCATGACCTTGGTCCCTATGGAGAGCACGATGGTGACGACGGCGGGAAGACCTTCCGGGATGGCGGCTACGGCAAGTCCCACGACGGCCAGAAATGTGTCGAGCGCAGACAAGCCGCGTATGAAATGGCCATACAGGAATGTGACTAGCCCTGCAGTGAGTATGAAAACCGTGATCTGGCGGGAGAAGTGGTCAAGCCGGCGGGTGAGCGGCGTCTCCAGCGATTCGACTTCGCCGACAAGCATGCCGATGCGGCCGATCTCGGTTGCGATTCCCGTGCCGACCGTCAATCCATGCGCGAGACCTGCGCTGACCACTGTCCCGGAATAGGCCATGCAGGTGCGATCGACGGTGGGCGTGTTCACGTCGACGGGTTCGGTTCCCTTTTGCACCGGCTCGGATTCGCCGGTGATTGCGGCCTCGGTGATGCGCAGATTCTTTGCGCTCAGCAGGCGCAGATCGGCCGGCACGCGCATGCCCGGTTCGAGCACCACGATGTCTCCGGGAACCAGAAGCCTGGCGTCGATTTCGTGACGCTCGCCTTCGCGAATCACGGTGGCGCGATTCGCCAGCATCGAGCGTACCCCTTCCAGCGCCTTCTCGGCACGCCCTTCCTGGATGAAGCCTATGATGGCGTTCACGATCACCACGGCGGCGATGACGGCCGTATCGACGTAATCCTTCAGCCAGTAGGTCGTGATTCCGGCAGCCAGCAGCACATAGATCAAGGGATTGTGGAATTGCAGGACGAGCCTCAGCAAGGGGCTGCGGCCCTTTTGCTGGGGCAATGTGTTTGGACCGTAATCCCCAAGCCTGGTCTCAGCTTCCCGGTTGCCAAGGCCGTTGGCGAAAGAGGTGCCAAGGGTGCGCAAGGCTTCATCGGATGACAGAACATGCCAGTCGTGCGCGGATGGAAGAGCTTTTCTTTGCCCCATCTGTTCCTCCTGTGCTTGGAGATGTCGATCGCATTTTGCCCCAATTTCGACTTTGAGTGTGGACTTTGCATTGCAGGTTCGCCGGGCTTAGAATCGGGGCAGTGCAAAGTCGAGGAAGGAGATGCATGTCATGCAGAACTTTCACAGGATGGTGGAGGACATTCAGAGCAACTGCGACATCACGGATGCGCGCCATGCGCGAAACATGACGATGTGCATGTACCTCCTGGAGATGAGGCAGTATTACCGCTGGGAACACGATATACCGTTTTCAGAGAATCCGCCCAAGAGCGAGCTCGGGAAATGGCTGGTGAGCCGCGAGCAGCACTGGGATGCGGTCGAGGATGCTTCCTATGTTCCCATACGCATAGGAGAGGAGGAGAAGGAGCCCTTCGATGCGGATGCCATCAACCGCCTTCTTCTTCCCAAGGGCTATGTATACAGCGCAGGCGTCGGCCGTTTCAGCAAGCCGCACTTCTTTCTGGGGAAGCTCATCAGGAAGGAGGAGCGCGACGGCTTCACGATACTGGTTTCAGGCTGCGAATATGCGCGCGACCTGATCGCGCCTCCCGCGGCTTTGCAGAACCGCACCATCTACTTGAGGCGCGAGGCGGTCAAGCGCATGATCTGGGAGAAGTTCGAGGAGTGGCGCTGGAGCAAGCGCGGCAACTCGCAGCCCGGAGCATTCTCCTGTTACGACTTCGGCGCGGATCCGGATGCTGCGCTTGAGATGATGGCCGACGCAGAAGGGGAGGCGATGATACTTCACGAGCTGGGCGAAGGCATGGCGGGTGACCTGCTCGGGGAGGCGTGGGAAGAGATGCTCTCGAAGATTTCCTCGCGCAGAATGGAGATCATCGCGCGCGCGATGCGCGATCATCTCGCCGACTGCCTTTCCACATTGCCGAGGCTCATCGAGGCGGACGCCAGGTGTTCGCTCGACTTCTATTTCATCAACTTCGAAGGCATGCGCAGGGCGCTTTTCCCCTCCTTACTTACAGCCTACCGGAGCTTTCGCGAGACGGGAAGCATAAAGCCCCTGAATGAGGCTGCAAGGCTGGGCAGGGAACACTGGCTGGCAAAGGCGCGCATGATGCTCGATGTCTTCGAGCGCGGGGGCGAACTGGAAGAAGCCTGCGCGGAAGACAGGCTCGCCTTGTAGCGGATCACTCGGGCTTATAGAAATTGATCACGTTGGATTTCTTGGGATCGTCCGAGAAGTAAGGCTTCTCGTTCCTGTTCAGCCCGAGCGCGTCGGCAATTTCCGCCTCGCGCTCCGAGATGATGCCGAAGCAGTCGCGAATTTCCTCTTTGGTGCTGTCAGACAGCACGGAAGGTTTGCCGAAGCCGGTTGCGGTGTCTTTGGCAATGCTTGCCAGAACCTTGCGCATCGCGCGCAGTATCTGTTGTTCCTTGGACAGGTTTTCGGTGTTCATGATGTATGGGCGGGTGGGTTGAGACCAGCCAAGCTTACTGGAAAACTTTTTTTTGGCAATACGTTCAAGGCGTTTTTTTTGCACCTGAAAAACCCTGCTGCCGCCATGCCTCGTACACGGCGACAGCCACCGAATTCGAGAGATTGAGGCTGCGGCTCATGGGCAGCATGGGCAGCCTCATGCGCTGCCTTGCATCGAACCTGTCGAGGACCTCCCCGGGAAGCCCGCGGCTTTCCGGGCCGAAGAGAAATGCATCGCCATCCCGGAAGCTGGCCTCGTGGAAGGGCTGTGAGCCCTTGGTGGTGAAGGCGAACACGCGTTCGGGGTCGAAGGCTGCGAGGCAGTCCTCAAGGGTTTCGTGGACCTTGAGCGTGGCAAACTCGTGATAATCGAGACCGGCGCGCAGCAGTTGCTTGTCTTCCAGCGTGAAACCAAGCGGTTTGATGAGGTGCAGACTGCAGCCCGTGTTTGCGCACAGTCTGATGATGTTGCCCGTGTTGGGAGGAATCTCGGGCTGGTAGAGGATGACGTGGAGCATGGTTTTCAGCAAACATCAAAGTTGCCGATTATCGCGTAATCCTGCAGGACGTGCAGCTGTCATGCGGTTCTTGCAACCACCCATGCGCTGATCCGGGTGGCACCTTTGGCCAAGGCCGCCTTTGCCAGCGCGTTCATGCTGGCGCCCGAAGTCATCACGTCGTCGATCAGCGCGACATGCTTTCCGGAAAAATCCGCATCGCAGCCGAATGCGTCCTTCATGTTCCTCGTGCGCGCATCGTATGGGAGCGATGTCTGGGATGGCGTATCGCGCAGCCTCCGGCAGGCCTGGTTGAGAAGGGGGATGCCCAGGGATTTGGAAAGGGGTTTCGCGATCAGCTGTGCCTGGTTGAAGCCGCGGCTCTTCAATCTTGCAGGATGCAGCGGCATGGCGAGCAGACAGTCGGGCAGGTTCGACCGGTCGATCAGGGAGGCAAGCTTTTTCGCCATCATTGCTGCAAGGAAGATCTGTTCGTCGTATTTCATCGCCTGGATCAGCCGGTCCACCGGAAAGCTGTAGGCGAAGGCCGCAACGGTATCGGAGTAGGCTGGCGGATTTTTCAGGCAGCTGCCGCACACTGCGCCATCTGGCGTGAGCCTTGCGCAGACCGGGCAATGCGGTCCGACAAGACGGGGGAGTGCCGCGTCGCATGCCTCGCACCAGGCGCCGAGATGGCTCATGCTGCCGCAAAGCACGCAGGGCTCGGCCGAGAGATCAAAATTCGAGCAGATGTTCAATATCGCGCTTCGAACAATTGACAAGATTCGCCCCTTTCCACGATGATGCCGGGCTGTACATCATACATTTCCATCATGAATACGATTGCATTTCACAGACCGGCAGCGCAGCGCATCACTGTGGGTGAGGTCAGGGCGCTGTTCGAACTGCCCTTTGCCGACCTCATGTATCGCGCTCAGCAGGTGCACCGCGAATACTTCGACCCCAACCAGGTCCAGCTCTCCACCCTGCTTTCCATCAAGACCGGCGGATGCTCGGAGGATTGCGGCTATTGTCCCCAGTCCGCATTTCATTCGACCGGTGTGGAAAACCGCAGGATGCTGCAGCTCGAAGAAGTGGTGCGCGCAGCGCAAGCCGCGAAGCAGGCCGGGGCTGACCGGTTCTGCATGGGGGCGGCCTGGCGCGAGCCCTCTGATGAGGACATGCTAAGCGTCGTCGAGATGGTCAGGGCGGTGCGGGGCCTGGGGATGGAAACCTGCGCCACGCTCGGCATGCTCAACGACGAGCAGACGCTGATGCTCAAAAATGCGGGGCTTGATTACTATAACCACAATCTCGATACCTCGCCGGAATTCTATGGCCACATCATCAGCACGCGGGACTATCAGGACAGGCTAGATACGCTGGAGAGGGTGAGGCGTGCAGGCATGCATGTATGTAGCGGCGGCATCGTCGGCATGGGGGAGAGCGTTGCAGAGCGCGCGGGGCTGATCGCGCAGCTTGCGAACCTGGATCCCTATCCCGAGAGCGTCCCGATCAACAACCTCGTGAAGGTCGAAGGGACGCCACTTGCCGACGAGGAGGATCTCGATCCCCTGGATTTCGTGCGCACCATTGCGGTGGCGCGCGTCGCGATGCCAAAGGCGCGCGTCAGGCTGTCCGCCGGGCGCCAGCAGATGTCGGACGAGATACAGGCGCTCTGCTTTCTGGCAGGGGCGAATTCGATCTTCTACGGCGATCAGCTCCTGACCACGGGGAATCCCGAGGTGGAGCGCGACCGCGCACTCCTTGACAGGCTTGGCATGCATGCCGGAAAGGAATGAGCGGGCTGACAGATGCCATTTTCCAGACTGCAACTCCAGCTTGAAGAGCGCGCCTCAAGCGGGCTGCTGCGCTTAAGGCACACGCTGGCAGGTCCGCAGGGCGCTCATGTCGAAGTCGACGGAAAACGGTATGTTTCCTTTTCCAGCAACGATTATCTGGGGCTTGCAGGCCATCCGAGGGTGGCCCGGGCGCTCTGTTCAGGCGCTGAAATCCATGGGGTGGGAGCGGGTGCCGCCCACCTCGTGACCGGCCACAGTATCGCCCATGAAAGGCTGGAACGCGAGCTTGCGGCATTCGTTGGCAAGCCCTCCGCACTGCTATTCTCGACGGGTTATATGGCGAACATCGGGGTCGTGCAGGCGCTTCTGGGCCGCAATGACACGGTTTATGCGGACAGGCTGAACCATGCATCCCTTAACGATGCGATGCTTCTGTCGCACGCGACCGTCAGGCGCTACCGCCACAGCGACCTCGACCAGCTCGAAAGGATGCTGGGCGAAACTTCCAATGGGCAGAAGCTCGTCATGACCGATGCGGTTTTCAGCATGGATGGGGACAGGGCGCCCCTGCCGGAACTTCTCGCGCTCTGCGAGCAGCACGACGCATGGCTCCTGATCGACGACGCCCATGGCTTTGGCGTCTCAGGAATGAGGGGGCGCGGGTCCTTGTCACACTTCGGCATCGATTCTCCCCGCATCATCTACATGGCAACGCTGGGCAAGGCGGCTGGCGTGTCCGGCGCCTTCGTCGCGGCGGAAAAGGTGGTGATAGAGACGCTGATCAACAATGCGAGAAGCTACATCTACACGACCGCGACGCCGCCCGCACTTTCCGTCGCGCTCTCCGAGAGCCTGGTTCTGATCGATGAAGCCGACGAGGCCAGGGGACATCTGCAGGCGCTGATCAAGCACCTGAGGAAGAGCCTGGAGGGGATCAGGTGGCGGCTGATGGAATCGCAAACCCCGATACAGCCGCTTCTGATAGGCAAGAACCAGGAGGCAACGGATGTCAGCATGGGGCTGCGCGAGCGGGGAATCTGGGTCGTCGCGATCAGGCCGCCCACCGTACCGGATGGCACGGCAAGGCTGCGCATCGCGCTGTCGTCAAGACACGACTTCTCCGACATAGACAATCTGGCAAAGGCATTGCATGAGATTGCACGTTGACAGCCACGGAAGCTCTGGCAGTCCAATGCTCTTCATCCACGGATGGGGGATGCACGGCGGGATGTGGGGGGATGTTCTTGAAACTCTGGGCGGCCGGTTCAGGGTTCTGGCCGTGGATCTGCCTGGCCACGGATACAGCGGTGGGGATCTTGGATCCGGGACCGGGGCGGAAACGCTTGATGCGGTCGTCGAAAAATTGGCCAGGCAGTTTTCCGGGCCGCTGACCGTCTGCGGATGGTCGCTCGGCGGCCAGATCGCGCTGCGATGGGCGATGCGTTATCCTGCGCAGGTGGCCTGCCTCGTGCTGATATCCAGCACGCCTTGCTTCGTGCAGAAGGAAGGCTGGCCCTGTGCAATGTCGGAAAAGACGCTTGCAGACTTTTCGGCTGCGCTGCAGCAGGACCATGTTGCGACCCTGCGCCGCTTTCTCTCGCTGCAGCTAAGGGGAAGCGAGAACGAGCGGGAGCACCTGTCTGCCCTGCGTAAGCGCCTGATGAGCAGGGGAGGGGCGGATCCTTGTGCGCTTCAGTCGGGTCTTGAGATGCTAAGGGACGTCGATCTCAGGGCGGATATTGCCAATATACGTCAGCCTGCGCTCGTGATATCGGGAGACAGGGACACGCTGACGCCGCTTGCCGCATCCCGGCGCATGGCCGAAAGCATGCCGGATGCAAGGCTTGAAACGATTACGGGAGCGGCTCATGCGCCATTCCTTTCGCATGAAAAAGAATTCGTGGAGCAGATTTTTGCATGGATGAATTTGCGATAGACAAGAGGACGATGCGCCGCGCATTCTCGCGTGCGGCTTCGGGGTATGATGCATCCGCCGTGCTGCAGCGCGAGGTGTGCAAGCGCATGCTTGAGAGGCTCGATTTCATCAGGCTCAAGCCCGGCCGCCTGCTCGATGCGGGATCGGGGACGGGCTGGGGAGGAAGGCAGCTTTCCGAACGATATCCCGATGCGGAAGTCATATCGCTGGACATCGCGATGGGCATGCTTCGGGCCGCAGGAAAAAGTGCGGGATGGTGGCAGAAGCTCTTCGGCGCAAGAAGGCAGATGGCGGTCTGCGCGGATGTGGAGGCCCTGCCTCTGGTTCCAGACTGCGTGGAAATGATCTGGTCGAATCTCGCATTGCAGTGGTGCAACGACCTGCCTGCGACCTTCGTCGAGCTGCACCGCGTGCTGAAGGCGGAAGGGATGGTGATGTTCAGCACATTCGGACCCGACACGCTGAAGGAGCTGCGAAAGGCTTTCAGCGGCGTGGACGGGAACAACCACCTGAACCGGTTCGCGGACATGCACGACATCGGCGACATGCTGGTGCATGCCGGTTTTTCCGAGCCGGTGATGGACATGGAATACATCACGCTGACTTACGACGACCTGAGGGGTGTGCTGCATGACCTCAAGGCCATCGGCGCGCACAATGCGACAGAGGGAAGGGGGAAGGGGCTGATGGGGAAAGCCGCTTTCGGCCGCCTGCTCGAAAACTACGAGAAATTCCGGCGGGATGGCAAACTGCCCGCCACATACGAGATCGTTTACGGGCATGCATGGAAACCCAGGCCCCGCGTCACAAGGGACGGCGCATCCATCATCAAGACTTCTTTCAGGGTGAACAAATGAATTATTTCGTCACGGGAACGGATACGGATGTCGGCAAGACCCTGGTCAGCTGTGCGCTGCTTCACGCCTTTGCGGAACAGGGGATGCGCGTGGTCGGAATGAAGCCCGTTGCGGCCGGGGGCTGCGATGAAAACGGCCGGAACGACGACGACAGGAAGCTGCGCGCCGCAAGCAGCGTGCAGGCGGGTTTCGGGCAGACCAATCCATACTGTTTCACGCATGCGGTGGCCCCGCACCTGGCGGCGAGATTCGTCGGGGTGAGCATCAATATGGAGCGCATCATCGAGTCGTACAGGGAGCTTGCGGCCCAGGCGGATGTCGTGATCGTCGAGGGTGCGGGCGGATTCAGGGTGCCGCTCAACGACAGGCAGGAGATATCGGACATCGCAGTCGAGCTCGGACTTCCGGTCATCCTGGTGGTCGGCATGAGGCTGGGCTGCATCAACCACGCGCTGCTCACGGTCGATGCGATAAGGGCCAAGGGGCTCGAGCTTGCCGGATGGGTGGCCAACGTGATGGATGAAAACATGGAAATGCTGGAAGGCAACATGGAGGCGCTGAAGGTGCGCATCGAGGCGCCGCTGCTCGGCGTTTTTCCGCATCAGGCGATTCCCGATGCGAAGGATGCGGCAAAGCGGCTGGATGTCGCGCTGCTGGCGCGGTGAGCGTGGAGGATGCGCCGGTGTTATGATGCCCGTATGTGAACAAGATTGCTTATTCAGGAGAGAATATGAAGATTTTGTTGGCAGACGACCATGCGCTTTTCCGGGAGGGGATGCGCTATGTGTTGCGGCAGTTGTCAGAAGAGGTGGAAATACTGGAGGCGGGAACCTTCCAGGATGCGCTGAAGATTGCATTCCAGCATCCTGAACTTGAACTGGCCTTGCTGGATTTGCACATGCCGGGCAGCGACGGCCCGAAGTCGGTCAGCTTCTTCCGCAGGCGCCATCCGCACATTCCGGTCGTGGTGGTTTCAGGCGAGGAAGCAAATTTGAACATGGAAAAAACACTGGATTACGGGGCCTCCGGCTTCGTCAGCAAGAGTTCCGGCACCGAAGTCATGCTGGATGCTTTGAAGCTGGTTTTGTCTGGCGGAATTTATGTCCCGCCGCACTTGAGGCAGAGACCCGTTCATGCCAAAAGGGACAAGCGCAGTCTGAACACAAACAGCTATGGGCTGACGCAGCGCCAGATGGAGGTGCTGCATCACCTCTGCATGGGCCTTAGCAACAAGGAGATCGCGGCGGCGATCCATCTTGCCGAGGGTACGGTCAAGATACATGTCGCGGCGATATACCAGACGCTGAAGGTCAACAACCGCCTGGAGGCGCTGAGGGTCGCAGAGCATCTTGGCCTGATCGGAGAGCTGCATGGCTGATGAGGCAATGCCGGCAAGCCGACTGCTCAAGCTGCTGCGCGAATCGCGCTGGCTCCTGCTTGCGGCATTGGCGGTTTATTTCATGGTGGCGCTATACGGGTACAACGCCGCCGATTCGTCATGGTCCCACACCAGCGCGGAGACGAGGATAGCGAACCCGGCCGGAATGCTGGGCGCATATCTTTCCGATTTGCTGTTCTATCTCTTCGGCGTTTCCGCTTGGTGGATCGTGATCTTCATGCTGCAGCAGGTCTGGGCGGGCTACCGGAGGCTGGGCGCCGACAGCATATTCTGCAAGAGGGCGCTCTGGGTTTCGATCGCGGGCTTTCTGATGCTTCTGCTCTTCAGCAGCGCGCTCGAGGCGATCCGTTTGTACACGCTTAAGGCTTCCCTGCCTCTGGCGCCAGGGGGCATGCTGGGGCTTACGGTAGGCGATGCGATGACCCGGCTGCTGGGCTTCACGGGCGCCACCCTGCTGCTTCTGGCTTTGATCGCGAGCGGATTCAGCCTGGCCACCGGCATGTCCTGGCTGCGTTTCACTGACTGGCTGGGAGAGAAGATAGAGCTTTCCTACCGCTGGGTGCTGCAGTTCTGGCAGACCAGGGAGGACAGGCGCATCGGTGTTCAGGCGAGCAGCGAGCGTAGCGCCGTGGTCGAAGTGGAGAAGAAGCGGGTCGAGGTGCACGAGCCCATACACATCGAGCAGCCGGTGATGGAAGTTGCGAAGTCTGCCCGTGTGGTGGAGGAAAAGCAGATCACGCTTTTCGAGGACATGCCGGATTCGGCATTGCCTCCCCTGCATCTGCTCGATCCCGCAGCGCAGCATGTCGAGACTGTCGCGGCCGATGTTCTGGAATACACCTCCCGTCTGATCGAGCACAAGCTCAAGGACTTCGGAGTCGCGGTGAAAGTGGTGGCGGCCTATCCGGGTCCCGTGATCACGCGCTACGAGATAGAGCCTGCGGTCGGCGTGAAGGGCAGCCAGATCACCAATCTGGTCAGGGATCTTGCGCGCGCGCTTTCGGTGGTGAGCATAAGGGTCGTCGAGACCATACCCGGCAAGACATACATGGCGCTCGAGCTGCCGAATGCGAAGCGCCAGATGGTGCAGCTCTCCGAGATACTGAGCTCCAAGGTGTATGCGGACATGCATTCGATGCTGACCATCGCGATGGGCAAGGACATCTCGGGCAAACCCGTGGTCGCCGATCTTGCGAAGATGCCCCATGTGCTGGTCGCGGGCACCACCGGTTCCGGAAAATCGGTGGGCATCAACGCGATGATCCTGAGCATACTCTACAAGGCCACACCGGAGCAGGTGAGGATGCTGCTGATCGACCCCAAGATGCTTGAGCTCTCGATCTACGAGGGCATCCCCCATCTGCTTTGCCCCGTCGTGACCGACATGCGGCAGGCGGCATCCGGCCTCAACTGGTGCGTGCAGGAGATGGACCGGCGCTACAGGCTGATGTCGCATTTCGGCGTGCGCAACATCGCAGGCTACAACCAGAAGATAAGGGAAGCCATCAAGGCGGAGAAGCCCTGCACCAATCCATTTTCCCTGACGCCTGAAAACCCGGAGGTGCTCGAAGAGCTGCCGCTGATCGTGGTTTTCATCGACGAGCTGGCCGACCTGATGATGGTGGTCGGCAAGAAGATAGAGGAGCTGATCGCACGCCTGGCCCAGAAGGCGCGCGCGTCCGGCATCCATCTCGTGCTGGCGACCCAGCGTCCTTCGGTCGACGTGATCACCGGGCTCATCAAGGCGAACGTGCCGACCAGGGTGGCCTTCCAGGTGTCGAGCAAGATAGATTCCAGGACCATCCTCGACCAGATGGGTGCGGAGACGCTGCTGGGCCAGGGCGACATGCTCTATCTGCCTCCGGGCACGGGCTATCCTCAGCGCGTCCACGGCGCATTCGTGTCCGATCAGGAAGTGCATCGCGTGGTCGAACATCTGAAGGAGAAGGGCGAGCCCAAATACATAGAGGGCGTGTTGAACTCCCTCGAGGAATCCGCAGAGGGGGGCGAGGGCGGTTCGGCGCAGGATGCGGAATCCGATCCGCTTTACGATCAGGCTGTGGCCATCGTGCTGAAGAACCGCAAGGCCTCCATTTCGCTCGTGCAGAGGCATCTGCGCATAGGCTACAACCGCGCGGCGCGCCTGGTCGAACAGATGGAGGCGGCGGGCCTGGTCTCGGCGATGCAGAGCAACGGCAACCGCGAAGTGATCGCCCCTCCAAGACAGGAATGACAAATCACTGGAAACCGTATGAAAAAATATCTATTGACCCTCCTGCTTTTCCTTCCTCTCGCAGCCCATGCTGCCGCGGTCGAGAAGCTCAAGACCTTCATCGCGGCGACGCGCTCTGCCGAGGCCGATTTCACCCAGGATGTGCTGGATCAGAACGGAAAGCGTATCCAGAGTGCGTCGGGCGTGATGCAGTTCCAGCGGCCGGGCAAGTTCCGCTGGACTTACCAGAAACCGTATGAACAGATCATCGTCGGAGACGGCCGCAAGTTCTGGCTCTACGACAAGGATTTGAACCAGGTGACGGTGAAGAGCCTGGATGCGGCCCTGGGCAGCAGTCCTGCGGCATTGCTTGCCGGCAGCAACGAGATCGAGAAGGGATTTTCGCTCAGTGAGAGCGGAACCCGCGAAGGACTCGAATGGCTTGAAGCCAGGCCCAGGAGCCAGGACAGCAGTTTCTCTTCCGTCTACATGGGCTTTGACGACAAGGCGAAACTCGTGGTGATGGAGCTCAACGATGCGTTTGGTCACAAGACGGTGCTGCGCTTTTCCAAAATGCAGATGAATCCCAAACTGCCCGCCAGGCAGTTCGAGTTTTCGCCGCCGGAAGGCGCGGACGTGGTTGGCGAGTGACATGCAGGACCTGTTCGAAGCCCCTTCCGCCTCGGCTCCTCTGGCGGAGAGGCTGCGCCCGGCGCACATAGACGAGGTGATCGGGCAGTCGCACCTCTTGGGCGAGGGCAGGCCGTTGCGCCTGGCATTCCAGTCCGGCAGGCTGCATTCGATGATACTCTGGGGGCCTCCCGGTGTGGGCAAGACTACGCTGGCGCGGCTGATGGCATCAGCCTTCGATGCGGAATTCGTGCCGCTTTCCGCTGTGCTCTCGGGCGTCAAGGACATACGAGAGGCGATCGCGCAGGCTGAACAGACGCTGCAGCTGCGAGGGCGCCACACGATACTTTTCGTCGACGAAGTCCACCGGTTCAACAAGTCTCAGCAGGACGCCTTCTTGCCATTCGTGGAGCAGGGGCTCGTGACCTTCATAGGCGCGACGACGGAGAACCCTTCATTCGAGGTGAACAACGCGCTGCTCTCCCGCGCCCAGGTGTATGTGCTGCACGCCTTGTCGGAGGACGAGCTCTCGCAGCTTTTCGAGAGGGCCAGGAAGATCGCGATGCCGGATCTTGGTTTCTCCGAAGAGGCGAGGGAACGCATCATAGGCTATGCGGACGGGGACGCGAGGCGCTTGCTTAACGTGCTGGAGCAGATCGATACCGCGGCCAAGACCGCGGGCGTTTCGAATGTGGACGCCGCCTTTCTGGACAGGACGCTTGCGCAGAACCTGCGCCGCTTCGACAAGGGGGGCGAGGCCTTCTACGACCAGATTTCCGCGCTGCACAAGTCCGTGCGGGGCTCCAATCCGGACGCCGCGCTCTACTGGTTCGTGCGCATGCTGGATGGGGGGGCGGACCCGCGCTATCTTGCAAGGCGCATCGTCAGGATGGCCTGGGAGGACATAGGCCTTGCTGACCCGAGGGCGATGCAGATCACCAACGAGGCGGCGCAGACCTACGAGAGGCTGGGAAGCCCGGAAGGCGAGCTCGCGCTGGCGCAGGCGGTGATCTATCTTGCAGTGGCTGCCAAGTCCAACGCGGGCTATGTCGCGTATAATGCGGCGCGCGCATTCGTGGCCAAGGACGGATCGCGAGAGGTGCCGCTGCACCTTCGCAATGCGCCGACCAGGCTGATGAAGGAGCTCGACTACGGCAGGAATTACCGTTATGCGCACGACGAGGAAGGCGCCTATGCGGCCGGAGAAAACTATTTCCCGGAAGGCATGCAAAAGGTGAGTTTTTATCAGCCTACCGAGCGCGGGCTTGAAGGCAGGATTTCGGAAAAGCTTGCGCATTTGCGCGAGCTCGATGCGGCAAAAAATAAGGGAACCTAAATGCTGGACATACAGATTCTGCGCACCGACCTGGAAGGCGTTGCGAGTCGATTGGCGACAAGAGGCTACGTGCTGGACAAAGCGCGCTTCAACGAGCTCGAGACACAGCGCAAGGCAATACAGGTGCGCACACAGGAGCTGCAGGCCAAGAGGAACAGCGCATCCAAGCTGATCGGCCAGGCCAAGGCGAAGGGCGAGGACGCATCCGCAATCATGGCTGAAGTGGCCGCGATAGGCGATGAGCTTAAGCGGCTCGAGACGGATACCTTGCCGGCCTTGCTGAAGTCGCTCGATGCATTTCTTTCCGTGATCCCCAATGTTCCCGGCGAGGGCGTTCCAGTCGGAAAAGACGAGACCGAAAACGTCGAGGTGCGCTGTGTCGGAAGCAAACCCGTCTTCGACTTCCCGGTGAAGGATCATGTGGAACTGGGCGAGAACCTGCGTGGGCTCGATTTCGAGACGGCTGCGAAGATTTCGGGTTCGCGCTTCTCGCTGCTGAAAGGTCCCCTCGCAAGGCTGCACCGCGCGCTCGCCCAGTTCATGCTCGACATGCATGCGGATAGCCACGGCTATACCGAGACCTATGTACCCTATCTCGTGAATGCGGACTCGATGCGCGGTACCGGGCAGCTTCCGAAATTCGAGGAGGATTTGTTTCGCGTGCCGCGCCAGATGGGGGAAGTGGGAGAACAGAATTTCTATCTGATCCCGACGGCCGAAGTGCCGGTGACCAACATGGTGAGAGGCGAGATCGTGCCGATCGAAAACCTGCCCCTGAAGTATGTCGCCCACACGCCCTGCTTCCGCTCCGAGGCGGGCGCGGCAGGACGCGACACGAGGGGGCTGATACGCCAGCACCAGTTCGACAAGGTTGAGCTCGTGCAGATGGTGCAACCCGAGGAATCTTATGCTGCGCTCGAGAGTCTGCTCGGCCATGCGGAGGCGATACTGCAGAGGCTGGGTCTTCACTACCGCGTGATGAAGCTCTGCACGGGCGACATGGGATTTTCTTCGGCCATGACCTATGACATCGAGGTATGGCTGCCCGCTCAGGATACCTACCGCGAAATTTCCTCGTGCAGCAACTTCGAATCCTTCCAGGCGCGCCGCATGCAGGCGAGATTCAGGAATGCGGCCGGCAAGCCGGAGCTTCTGCACACGCTGAACGGCTCAGGCCTGGCTGTCGGCAGAACCCTGGTCGCCGTGCTGGAGAACTATCAGCAGAAGGACGGCAGCATTCTGATACCCGATGCGCTGCAGCCCTACATGGGCGGACTGACTTCGCTCAAGGCCGCCTGAGCTAGCGGGACAGGGAATAAGACGCGAGATCTTCCTGGGAGGGCGTCTGTGGCTTGATGCGCAGCGCGAAGGCCGGGTTGCTCTTCCTGTTGACCAGCTGATAATCGTGCCTTGCCGTATCGTCGGACTGGCCCGTCAGCCTTGACAGCATGTCGTAGTAAGCCCGGATGTTCTCGACGAAGACCACCGCCTCGCCGCCGCGTGCGTAGCCGTGCTTCAGGCTTGCGAAATACTGCGGGTTGCTGAGATTGGGCAGCCATTTCTTGACGTCCACCCAGGCGTCCGCATCTCCTCCCTGGCGCTGGGTCAGCACGCGCGCATCCTCGATGTGCCCCTGCCCCTGGTTGTAGGCGGAAAGCGCAAGCCAGGTGAGCTCGGGCTCCTTGATGTGCTCGGGCAGTTCCTTCTTGATCAGCTCGAGATATTTCGCGCCTGCCATGATGCTTTCCTTCGCATCCAGGCGATTGTTGACGCCCATGCGGTCTGCTGTCGTCTCGGTCAGCATCATCATGCCCCGCACGTTGGTGAAGGAGGTGGCGAGCGGATTCCAGTGCGATTCCTGGTAGGCGATCGCCGCGATCAGTCGCCAGTCCTCGTTGACCGCCTTGCCCGCCTCCTCGAAGTATGCGCGGAACTTCGGCAGCGTCTTGTTCGTCTGCACGATGAATTCGGCGGCATCGAGGGGCGCGAGCCTGTCGTTGTGCCCGTAGTAGCGATCCAAGAGCTTGTTCAACTCGTCGTTGTTCGCGATCTTTGAGAAGAATTGCTCGGAGGCCGAGATCAGGTCGTTGTCGGCATTCGCAGGAAAGGCCCAGGCAATCGGCGCAGGTTTGCCGACATCGAAGGCCACGGCCAGATTGGGGTAGAAGTTGTTCATCTGTTCTATCTGCTCGTGGTTGGCGAGCGTGTATTCAAGGTTGCCCTGCGCGACTTCCTTCAGCAGATCCTCGACCGTCTCTTTGGTGCGGGACTCCCATGCAAGGCCCGGTATCTGCTGGCGCAGCGCGATCAGCGTCTTTTCGTGGTTGGATCCTGCCACCACCGCGATGCGGTGGCCGACCAGATCCTCGAGCTTGAGCGGGGTCTGCTGGTTTTCGTTGAAGGCGACCTGCTCATGCACGGTCAGGTAGGCCGGGCCGTAGAGCAGGCTGGCGGATTTCTGGTCCAGCCTGAATCCTGAGGCGGAGAAGTGTGCCTCGTGGCTGTTCAGCATCGTCTCTATCTTGTCTGCCGGAACCAGAACGATCTTGAGCGGGACCCGGAGATAGTCGGCAAACTGTTGGGCAAGCTGCTTCGAGAACTCCTCGTCGGATAACGTGGTGTCCTGTGCCACGAGCGCGACCAGTTCCTTGTGCCAGGAGGGCAGCAAAAAATGCGGCTTGCTGAAATGTGTATAGCCCAACAGCATCAGCGCGAGGAAGACGCCGGCTTGCAGTAGCCTGATCAATGAAATATGTCTGCGCATGTCAATATTCTGCACGAAATCTGATCTTGCTGGTAGAATACGCGGTTCGGAGAGGTGGCAGAGTGGTCGAATGTACCTGACTCGAAATCAGGCGTACGGTAACCCCGTACCGTGGGTTCGAATCCCACCCTCTCCGCCAGACGCCTGGGCTTCTTGACCATTCTTTAGTATTTGATTTTCCTGATTTTTGCAATACTGGAGCGGATTCGATGGAGAATCACGGTCGGAGTTCCCTTTAGCTTGCCATGGAAGCCATCCGTAAAACCTGATCCGCTGCCATCGGTTGAATCAGGGTACGAAAGAAAAAGTCCATAATGAAACTCGCACATGTATTCCTGGCTGCTCTTCTCGCATGGTCTCTCGATGCAGGGAGCGCAGAGCTCAAGATCGCGGCTACTCCGAACCCGAACGTGTTTCCGCTGCTGCTTGCAATGCACGATCACCCCGACCTGCCCGTGAAACTCGTTCCGGTGAAGGACAATGCCGGGATGGATGTCGCGTTCGAACAGGGCGCCGATGGTCTTCTGGCGATGACCTATGCGATTGCGCAAAAGGCAAGCGGCAAGGTGCCGGATCTCGCGCTTGAAGGCGTGTACTTCTGGCGCGGCTTCTTCGAGATGACCGTGCCCGGCGTTCATGACTTCAGGGATCTGAAAGGCAAGGGCCTCATCGTCAGCGGGCCTGTTTCCAACGGAAGCGGCGGCGCACCCGACATGCTCTTTCATGCCGCATTGAAGCGCAGCGGCATGTCGCCGGATGACTTTTCGATATGCCACCTGCCGGTGAGGCAGGGAGTAAGGCTGATAGAGAGCGGCAAGCCGATGAACTCGGAGCCTGCATGTCAGGGAGCAATGCCCGCCTCTGGGATACTCCTGGTTGAGCCGGCGGCGTCTGGCCTCATGCTGAAATCTTCCATGCCGTTTGGCGGGGAAAGCATGGATCGGGGCATCGACCTGCAGAAACTGTTCGGCGGCTATGCCTCATGGCGGCCGGATGAGCTTCCTCATGGCGGTTTCGCGATCCGCCGCGCATCGCTCGACGACCCAGTGAAGAAATCGCAATACGCCGCCGTGATGCATGCATACCGCGAGGCTATAGACGAAATCAATCGCGCAGACGGCATGTTCGCAAGGCTCAAGATTGCCCGTGCGATCTCGAGCGAAATGGACAGGTACTACGGACAGTACAAGGTCGATCTGTCGGCGATGGTCGTGGCCAGCGCGATCGCGAACGGCGAAATGCGCTTCGAGAATGGCCGCGCGTTGAGCGGCATCCAGTCCGATCTCGAAAGGTTTCTCGAAGAGGTGTCGAATGTGCAGAAACTGCCGCCAGGTTTCTTTCTTGGGCCTCAGGATTTGCATTGAGCGCCATATTGTCCGGGGGTTGATGCGGAACCCGGAAGCTGAACCGCAGTTTCAAGAGCCGATGGAGGCCAGCAGCCTTTTCATCATCTGTGCGGACTGATAGACATAGCTTCCGCCGAACATGTTCGCGTGGTTCAGGATGTGGTAGAGATTGTACAGATCGCGGCGCGCAGCATATCCGGCATCCAGAGGAAAGCTCGCGCGATATGCGGCGTGAAAATCCGCAGAAAATCCGCCGAAGAGCTCGGTCATCGCGAGATCGCATTCGCGGTCGCCAAAGTAGACAGCGGGGTCGAAGATCACCGGGGTGCCGTCAGGCAGGTATGCGTGATTGCCGCCCCAGAGGTCGCCATGCAGCAGCGAAGCGGAGGGAGCGTAGCCCGCAAAGAAAAGGGGCAGGGCTTCGAGCAGCCTTTCTCCGATATCCTGAAGGCCAAGGTTGTTCTGCCTTGCAAGTCGCAGCTGAAAACCGAGCCGCCTCTCCCTCAGGAATGCAACCCAGTCGTCCATCCAGGCATTGGGCTGCACCGTTGCGCCGATATGGTTGTCATGTGCAAAGCCGAACCGGGGGGAAGTGTGGCGGTGCATCGAGGCCAGCTGTTCGCCAAGCGCTCTTGCATTGCCATGCGATTGCAGTTCCAGATATTCCAGGACCAGGAAACTGTGTAAATGGTTTTTTCCGTGCGTGATGACGCCTGGCACGCGCAGCGTGCGGGTCTCGGATATCGCGCGCAGCCCCGCCACTTCGGAAAGCAGCAGCGGATAATTCATGACCTCGTTGAGTTTCAGGAAGAACTGCCTGCCGTCCTTGCCCTCTATGCGCAGCGTCTGATTGATGTAGCCGCCGCTGGCAGGGATTTGGCGCGCAAGTTCGAAGGGCCGGCCCGTTGCCGATGCTATGGATGCGGCGATGGCGGCCCATTCGTTCACTGAAATTCAGAGCAGCTCTAGCCTGAAACCGAAGTGATGCTTGAACTGTTCCCTGATCTCGTCGCGTGTCGGCGCATGATTCTGTCCGCCGCGGCTTGCAATTTTGATCGAGCCCATCAGCGAGGCCAGCCTTCCCGTGGTCTCCCAGTCCCAGCCTCGCTGTATGCCATAGAGCAGGCCTGCGCGATAGGCATCGCCGCAGCCGGTGGGATCTATCACGGAGGCTGGCTTGGGCGTGGGGATCGCGATCTCCTTGCCTTCCGCGTAGATCATCGAGCCGTCAGCGCCCAGCGTTACGATCAGCGCTTTTACGGACTGCGCGATATCTTTTAGCGATTTGCCGGTCTTCTCCTGCAGGAGCTTTGCCTCGTAATCGTTCACCGTCACGTAGGTGGCCTGATCGATGAAGCGCAACAGGTCGTCACCCGAGAACATCGGCATGCCCTGGCCGGGGTCGAAGATGAAAGGGATGCCGGATTCGGCAAACTGCTCTGCATGCTCCAGCATGCCGTCGCGCCCGTCCGGCGAGACGATGCCCAGCGTGACATCCTGCGCGTCGGTGACCTTGTTCAATTCCGAGCGGCCCATCGCGCCAGGATGAAACGCCGTGATCTGGTTGTCGTCCAGATCCGTCGTGATGAAGGCCTGTCCCGTGAAGGTGTCAGGCACATGACGGATGTGGGTCTGCTCGATGGAGAGTTTCTCTAGGCGTTTTGCATAGGGCGCGAAGTCGTCGCCCACGGTCGCCATGATGAGCGGGTTGCCGCCCAGAAGATTCAGGTTGTAGGCGATGTTGCCGGCACAGCCGCCGTATTCGCGGCGCATTTCGGGCACCAGAAATGCGACGTTCAGTATATGGATCTGTTCTGGCAATATGTGCTTCTTGAAATGGTCCTTGAACACCATGATGGTGTCGTAGGCCATCGAACCGCAGATGAGCGTCTTCATGTTTCCCCCGGTTATTGTTGATCGCAGCGGCGACGTATGGCAAGTTAAGCCGAACAGGCTGGATTATAGCTTTCTATCGGCATGCAGGCCAAAATTGCTCCTGGCTTGCCATCGGGCTGATGAAACGGTTTTCGAACCGGCGGCATATGGATGGTCCAATGCGTTGTTGTCGCGAGGCGTGCCAATCCAGGAGAACATCATTTTTCCCTTGCACGCAATATTCGGGTTAAATGCACACCTGGAACAGATGGGATGAGAATCACATGGAAACACTGCTGCAGCAACATGTTGAGGAGGGTGGTGATCCGGCGGAGCTGATCACCCTGCTGGTCGCCAAGATTCGCCCGCGCAAGGCCCGCGATACCGGCCATGCCGTGTACATGATACAGGCGCTGTGCCACATACTCTGCAAACGGCCGGAGTTGCGCGCAGCCCTGCGCGATGCGCTGCTCGAGCTGCTCGGCACGCGCAAGCCGGTCTCTTTGTATGTTGAATCGGGAGTGCTGCCCAACACCGGTTTTTTTTCGGAGTTGCACCGGCGCATCAGCCATAAGATATTGCCGGATGCAATAGACACGGGCTATCTCAAGGATATCCTTGCGCTGGTTTTTATCCGTGAGGATGACGATGTCTGGGTGCAGGCGGTGCCCGATGCGGTCTGGCTTGAGCTGCTGACTGCGCTGCGTTTTGACGAGCTGCCGGCAAAGGCCGGCCTGCCTTTGCCGTTGCGCGGCATTCTGGATGCAATACTCGTGCTCTCCTACCGGATCTCATCGATCGGCTTGGAGCCAGAACTGATCCGCAACGAACCCGCGCTGGAAGAGTTCGCCTCGCCATTTCTCACGCAGAATGACGAGGTGGGCGAATATCTGGAACAGTTTGCAAAGGCCTGGCAGAACGCGGTGCTTGAATTGCAGGATGAAAAGCACATCCTCGTGCTGCTCGATCAGTGTGCGCAGGTGATACAGAGGGTCCGGCGCACCGCCTCCCGCTTTGGCACCAGCATCAGCCTTACGTTCCTGCTGCAACGCCTGACGCAGCAATTGACGCGGATGGAAATTCTGCTCTCCATCCTGTCTGCTTTGCGGCAGGACAAAACAGGGCTGGGGGCGCAGCCTTTATTTGTCAGCCTGTTCAAGACGCTGGTCAGCGGCGAATGCCATAAAAACGGCGTGCGTCAGCACTGGCAGGAGAGCCTGGAATTGCTGGCGCTGCGTGTGACGGAAAATGCCAGCCGCACTGGCGAGCATTACATCACGACTACAAGAGCCGAATATTTTATGCTGCTGCGCTCTGCGATGGGGGCCGGCCTGATCATCGCATTCATGGCCGCGCTCAAGCTGTTTGCGGCCAGGCAGCATCTTCCCCCGATGACCGAGGCGCTGATATTCAGCCTCAATTACGGTCTGGGTTTCATGCTGATACACATCCTGCATTTTACCGTGGCGACCAAGCAGCCTGCGATGACGGCATCCTCGATCGCTTCCAGCATCAGCGAAAGCGGCGGAAAAAACCGCGATCTGGAAAGCCTGTCCGGCATCATCGTGCAGACGCTGCGCAGCCAGCTGGCCGCCATCGCGGGCAATGTGCTGGTCGTTCTGCCTGTGGCGATGCTGATTGCCTGGGGCATTTTTGCCGTTTCCGGCACGCATTTCATCTCGCCGGAAAAGGCCCATCGCTTGCTGGCCGACATCGATCCCATCCACAGCCCGGCTGTATTTTATGCGGCCATTGCCGGTGTGTGCCTGTTTTTATCCGGTCTGATCGCAGGGCATCATGACAATCTCGCGATGTACAACAAAATTCCGCAGCGGCTGAAGCAATTGCGCGGGCTCAGGCGTCTGCTGGGAGAGGCACGTCTCTCGCGGGTGGCGGACTACGTGGAAAACAATCTCGGTGCGCTGGCGGGGAATTTCTATTTCGGCTGCATGTTGGGCGGCGTCACTGCAATCGGCGTGCTGTTCGGCCTGCCGCTGGATATCCGGCATGTCACTTTCTCCTCCGCCTATCTGGGATTCTCGCTGATCGGGCTGGATTTCATGGTGGCGCCCAAGGAGGTTTTGCTTGCCGTGCTGGGCATTGCGCTGATTGGCCTGACCAACCTGATGGTCAGCTTTGCGCTCGCGCTGTCGGTCGCGATCAAGGCCCGCAAGGTCACTTTCCCGCATTGGGGCATACTTTTGAAAAGTTTGCGCAGGCACTTCAGGCAACATCCGCTGGAATTTCTGTTTCCGCCAAGAACGGATGCGGCCGAACTCAAAGATGCATCGGAAGCGCCGCCGAAGTAGTCGGGCAGGCCTTGTTTCCCTGCAGGATGGAAGGCGGGAATGGACGCCATCCTCAGGAACCGCACTTTCACCCGTGAGAAATGAAATCTTTTCTCACGGGTGAATTTTGAGTCATAGATAGCTTTCGATCGGCGGGCGCTCTTCTCGGCTTGAGGTGCCTACCTGATTTTCAAGATTTACAATCCAGTCGTGCACAGATTTCTCCGTGGACTCGCTTGAACGATTCAGGTTTGAGGTTTCCCAAGGCCAGAATGACAGCTCCCTGATTCAGGGAGAACAGTCTTGTGGCGCGCACCCAGCTTGCTTTGGGCAGACTCCCTCCAGCAAGATCATCATTTTGCAGCGGAATGGCATCATTATGTCCTGCTTGGGAAGTTACTGCGGCAGCGAGAAAATCACCAAAACCATCCGGGGCGGTGAGCAGTAATACGGGGCGGCACTTCTGGCGAGTCAGATCGGAAAATGGAAATGGAATCTGAACGATGTCAGAAGGTTTTAACATCATTCCAGACCTCATCGTCGGGATTGTCCCAGACATGGAGCATCACCTGTTCCTGCGCCTGTATCAGGTCAGTCATCTCGACGCGATCAGATGTCTTGCTGCTCAGATACTCGACAAAGTGCAGCGCCTCCAGAGCCAAAGGTTCAGGCAATGGTTTGACAGCCTCATAAACTTGTTCAGCGATTGACATTGATACTCACCTTTTAAGAATTCGATGGGGTGCGATTCTGGGTCGCCGTATCATGGCGAAAAATAACACGGTTCCATTTTCAGAACAATTGGTCATCAACATTTAACATCGCATGTTCAGCGGGCTGTCTGCTCAAGCTGTTCGGTTTACATATAGCTTTCGATCGGCGGGCAGGAGCAGATCAGGTTCTTGTCGCCATACACGTTGTCCACTCGCGAGACCGAAGGCCAGAACTTGTTCTCCTTTACCCATGGCAGCGGGAATGCGGCCTGCTCCCTCGTATAGCTCCTGTTCCAGTCGCTCGTCACGACGACTTTCGCGGTGTGGGGCGCCCTCTTGATCACATTGTCCTTTTTGTCCGCGCGTCCTGCAGCGATCTCGTCTATCTCGTTTCTGATCGCGATCATCGCGTCAACAAAGCGGTCGAGTTCTGCCTTCGATTCGCTCTCTGTCGGCTCGACCATCAATGTGTCCACCACCGGGAATGAAGTGGTGGGCGCATGGAACCCGAAGTCCATCAGGCGCTTGGCGATGTCTGCGACCTCTATGCCCGCATCGCGCTTGAAGGGCGCGCAGTTCAGTATCATCTCGTGCGCGCAGCGGCCGTTGCTCCCGACATAGAGGGTAGAGTAGTGATCCTTCAGGGATTCCTTGATGTAATTCGCATTCAGAATCGCCATGCGCGTGGCCTGCGTTAATCCCTTTCCTCCCATCATCTTGATGTATCCGTAGGAGACCAGGAGGATCAGCGCGCTGCCGTAGGGCGCCGCTGACACCGCATGTATCCCCTGCTCGCCCCCCGTCCTGATCACGGAATGTGAAGGCAGGAAGGGCGTCAGGTGGGCCGCGACGCCGATGGGGCCAGCGCCCGGTCCTCCGCCGCCGTGCGGGATCGCGAAGGTCTTGTGCAGGTTCAGGTGGCATACGTCCGCGCCGATGTTGCCAGGGCTCGTGAGACCCACCTGCGCGTTCATGTTCGCGCCGTCCATGTAGACCTGCCCGCCGTTTGCATGGATGATGGAGGTGATCTCGATGATGGACTCCTCGTACACGCCGTGCGTGCTTGGGTAGGTCACCATCAGGCAGGAAAGGTTTTCCTTGTGCAGTTCGGCCTTCTCGCGCAGGTCGTCGACGTCGATGTTGCCGTTCTTGTCGCATTTCACCACGACGATGTTCATGCCGCACATCGCAGCACTCGCGGGATTGGTGCCGTGCGCGGAGGAGGGGATCAGCGCGACGTTGCGGTTGCCTTCGCCCTTTGATCGGTGATAGGCCTGTATCACCAGAAGCCCCGCATATTCTCCCTGGGCGCCGCTGTTAGGCTGGAAGCTCATCTGCGCGAAGCCCGTGATCTCGGACAATGCGGCATCGAGTCCCGAGATGACTTCCTGGAAGCCCTGTGCCTGTTCGACCGGCACGAAGGGATGAAGGTTTGCAAAACCGGGCCAGGTCAGAGGCAGGAGTTCGGCAGCGGCGTTGAGCTTCATCGTGCAGGAGCCCAGTGCGATCATCGAGTGGGTCAGGGAAAGATCCTTGTTCTCCAGCCTCTTGATGTAGCGCATCATCGCGGTTTCGGAATGATGGGTGTTGAATACCGGGTGGGCCAGTATCGCGGACTTCCTCTTTTCGATGCGCATGGGCTGGACTTCCAGCCTGGGTTTGGTGAGTACGGGCGATGGCTTGCCGGCCGCTTTTGCGAACACGGAAAGGATCGCATTGAGATCGTCCATCGACGTGGTCTGGTCTAGCGATATGCCAAGGCCGTCGCTGCTGTATCGGAAGTTGATCTCGGCTGATTCCGCGAACGCATGTATCTTCACGTTGTCGGTGTGCAAAAGGTGCAGCGTGTCGAAGAAGCTTTCATGCGCGATCTGGTATCCCAGCTTCTTCAGCTCGTCTGCCAGCAGGGATGCGGAAAGGTGCACTCCGGTCGCGATGGCTTGAAGGCCGGCAGGCCCGTGATACACCGCATACATGCCGGCCATGATCGCGAGCAGAGCCTGTGCCGTGCAGATGTTGGAGGTGGCCTTCTCGCGGCGGATGTGCTGCTCCCTGGTCTGTAACGCCATGCGCAGCGCGGGATTTCCTTCCGCATCGACCGACACGCCTATGATGCGCCCCGGCATGGCGCGCTTGAAAGCATCGCGGCATGCGAAATAGGCGGCGTGCGGGCCGCCGTATCCCATCGGCACGCCAAAGCGCTGGCTGGACCCAAACACGACGTCCGCCCCCCATTCTCCGGGAGGCGTGAGCAGGACGAGGCTCAGGATGTCGGCCGCCACCGCGATGCTCATGCCATGCTGCTTTGCGCGCTCGACGAATTCGCGGTAGTCGTGCACGGCGCCGTTGGCCGTCGGATATTGCAAGAGCGCGCCATACATCGAGTCGTTGAAAGTGACGTTTTTGAAGTCGCCTATCACGAGCTCGATTCCCAGCGGTTTTGCACGTGTCTTCAGGAGTTCTATGGTCTGCGGGAAGCATTCGTGAGAGACGAAGAAGGTGTTCCTGTGCGATGCGTTGTGCGCGCGAAGGCCATGCAGCATGGTCATCGCCTCAGCGGCCGCAGTTGCTTCATCCAGAAGCGATGCATTGGCGATCTCCATGCCGGTCAGATCGGTCACCATGGTCTGGAAATTCAGCAGCGCTTCCATGCGACCCTGGGCGATCTCCGCCTGATAGGGGGTGTAGGCCGTGTACCAGCCGGGATTCTCGAGCACGTTGCGCTGTATCACCGGCGGCACGATGGTGTCGTAGTAGCCAAGCCCGATGTAAGTCTTGAAGAGCCTGTTTTTGGCCGCGATCCCTCGCAGATGGGAAAGGTATTCGTATTCCGTCATGCCGTCCGGGAGGTTGAGCGGCTTCTTGAGCCGGATCGCCTGCGGGATCGTCTGGTCTATCAGCGCGTCCAGCGATGGCGCGTCGATCTTCTTCAGCATGTCATCAACTTCTCTGGCGGAGGGACCGTTGTGGCGGTTTACAAATTGGTCGTAAATCATAATTGGGGATCGTGGGTTGAGGAAAAAAGTAGGAGTGAGGATCGAGGATCGGGATGGATCCTCAATCCTAACGCCTTTAATGTGCTTCGCTGTCGACGAATGCCTGATATGCCGCGGCGTCCATCAGCGCGCCGACATCACCGGGATTGTCCGGCTTCATTCTGAACATCCATGCGGAATAGGGGTCCTGGTTGATGGACTCGGGGCTGCCGTCCAGCTCTGCATTGGTTTCGGTGACCGTGCCCGAGATTGGCGCATACACGTCTGCCGCCGCCTTCACCGATTCGACCACGGCGCATTCCTCGCGCGCATCCAGGTGGCGTCCGACTGCGGGCGCCTCGACGAAGACCATGTCGCCCAGCAATTCCTGCGCATGCTGCGTGATGCCTATGCTGACCGTGCCGTCCGCCTCGGTCCTGACCCATTCGTGGGACTGGGTGTATTTCAGATTTTCCGGGTTGCTCATTTTCGATTCTCCTTGAGATTTATCCTTAAATTCAGATCAGGCCCTTGCCATTTCTTGCGAACGGGTACTTTACCACCTGTGCGTTTAGCATCTTGTCGCGGACTGCGACCTGAACGATGTCGCCGATTGCAACTTCAACGGGCACGCGTGCCAGCGCGATGGATTTTTCAAGCGTGGGCGAAAAGCTGCCGCTCGTGATCTCGCCTTCCCCGTGCGCGGTGTGCACCTTCTGGTGGCCGCGCAATACGCCGCGGTCCGTGAGCAGAAGCCCCACCAGCTTCCTTGCCGGAGGATGGGCGAGGAGAGCTGCCTTGCCGATGAAGTCACGCTCGCTTTTGAGGTCCACGGTCCAAGCAAGGCCGGATTCGAGCGGATTGACCGTTTCGTCCATGTCCTGCCCGTAGAGGTTCATGCCCGCCTCCAACCTTAATGTGTCCCTTGCGCCAAGGCCGATGGGCTTGACGCCCTTTTCCGCGAGATTCGCCCAGAAGAAGGGGGCTGCCTTCGCGGGGATCATGATTTCGAAACCGTCCTCTCCCGTGTAGCCTGTGCGGGCGATGAACATCTCGCCCATCTCCACTGCGCTGAATGGGACGAGATTCTCCGAGAGCTCCTGGCTACCGGGCATCGCCTCCCATACCTTGGCGCGCGCATTGGGACCTTGGACCGCGATCATCGCGAGATCATCTCTGGGGGTGATCGTGAGATTGGGCGCGTGCGATGCCGCCTGTTCCTTCATCCATGCGATGTCCTTTTCCGCAGTGCCTGCATTGACCACGATGCGGAACCACGACTCGCTCATGAAGTAGATGATGAGGTCGTCTATCACGCCGCCATCTGGACGAAGCATGGTGGAGTAGAGCGCCTTGCCGGGCGTGGCGAGCTTGTCCGGATTGTTCGCCAGGAGATAACGCAGGAAGGCGCGCACGCCTTCTCCTTTGATGTCCACCACGCGCATGTGGGAGACGTCGAACATGCCGCAATCGCGGCGCACCTGATGGTGTTCGTCGATTTGGGATCCGTAGTTGACCGGCATGTCCCAGCCGCCGAAGTCCACCATTTTCGCGCCCATTGCGCGATGTGCCGCGTTCAGGGGGGTTTGCTTGAGAGTCGTCATGTTGCCTTCCGGGAATAAAAAAGGCGCTGCACGACATCGCGCAGCGCCCCATCTGTCCTCGGTACCTGAGAGATTACAAACGGAATGCGTTCGCGTGCCCCTTCGGTGGCAGGTTTTGGCCTGCGCTCTCCAGATTTGCCTGTGCCAACAGTTCTTTTGCCTGAGCGGTTGCGGGTGTTGCGCCTTCGGCGGTGGACGGTGTCCACGCTCTCCCGTTGGTCTGAACGGCGGTGCGGATTATGAGGTATAGCGCAAAAGCTGGCAACTTTTTCGCGTCAGCCGACGAGCTTCTTCTGCAGAATCTCGTTCAGCTGGGCCGGATTTGCCTTGCCCTTGCTCGCCTTCATCGCGAGTCCCACGAAGAAGCCGAACAGCTTTTCCTTGCCCGATCTGTATTCGGCAACCTTGTCCGCATTGGCAGCCAGTATTCCGTCGACCAGCGCCTCGATCGCGCCTGCATCGGATACCTGCTTCAGTCCCTTTGCCTCGATGATCGCATCGGCATCGCCGCCTTCCGACCAGAGCATGCGGAACACCTCCTTCGCGCCCGAGTTGGAGATGGTGCCGTCGGCGATGCGCACCAGCATGCCGCCAAGCTGCTTAGGCGAGACGGGGCATTGCGCGATTTCAAGGTCTTCTCGGTTGAGCTGCGCGCTCACTTCGCCGATGATCCAGTTGGCTGCCAGTTTTGCATTTTCAGGGCCAGCCAGGGAAACGCAGGCATCGAAATAATCCGCCATCTCGCGAGAGCTGGTCAGCATGGAGGCATCGTAGGAGGTCAGCGCATACCTGTCCATGTAGCGTGTGCGCCGCGCCTCGGGAAGCTCGGGCATCGCGCTGCTGACTTCATCGATCATCTCAGGTGTGATCGCAAGCGGCAGAAGATCGGGGTCCGGGAAGTAGCGGTAGTCGTGGGCTTCTTCCTTGCTGCGCATCGCGCGCGTCTGCCCCGTGTCCGGGTTGAAAAGCACGGTTGCCTGCTGTATCTTTCCGCCGCCTTCTATGGTGTCGATCTGCCATTGCACCTCGTAGTCGATCGCCTGCTGCATGAACTTGAAGGAGTTAAGATTCTTGATCTCGCGGCGCGTGCCCAGAGGTTCTCCTGGCCTGCGCACCGACACGTTGACATCGCAGCGGAAGGATCCTTCCTGCATGTTGCCGTCGGATATGCCTATCCAGCGCACCAGCGTGTGCAGCGCCTTCGCATAGGCCACTGCTTCGGCGGAGGAGCGCATGTCGGGCTCGGATACGATTTCGAGCAGCGGCGTGCCGGCACGGTTGAGATCAATGCCGGTCATGCCCTGCGCTGCGCCATGCACGGATTTTCCTGCATCTTCCTCGAGATGGGCGCGGGTGATGCGCACGGTCTTTTCATAGGCTTGTCTAGTCCCGGATGCGGGAACCAGGACTGTCAGCGATCCGTTTCCCACCACCGGAAGGTCGAACTGGCTGATCTGGTAGCCTTTGGGAAGATCAGGATAGAAATAGTTCTTGCGCGCAAAAACGGATCGCGGCGCGATTTGGGCGCCTATGGCGAGACCGAACCTGATCGCGCGCTCGACCGCCCCCTTGTTCAGCACGGGCAATACGCCGGGCAGCGCGATGCTCACCGCATCGGCCTGGGTGTTGGGCTCTGCGCCGTAAGCCGTGGAGGCGCCGGAAAAGATCTTGCTGCATGTGGAAAGCTGGGTGTGCACTTCCAGCCCGATGATGGTTTCCCAAAACATTTGATACTCCTGTAAAACTTTAAGTAATAATAGTGTGATGCCTGACGGCTTGAATTATGCCTTATGGCTTCCATTGCGATGCATGTACCGCCTCGAAAATCTCCCGCGCCAGAATAGGAAACGCAGTGCGCTGGAACTCGCCGTCATCCATATAGCGGGTAACGATCTTGTCGTTCTCCGACATCCGCTGAATCATCAGGTCTTCGATCAGCTTGCGCACGCCTAGTTGGAACTTGTCCAGCGGATTAGCCATCGCGGTCTGGATCACCTGCTGGTTGGCCGCCGCCCGCGCCTTGATCTGTTCGAAGAACAGCCGGTCTTCCTCGGTGAATGCCGTGCCAAAGCGCTCGTTCAGTACCGAAATAATCTCCGACAGCGGAGCCTTCTCATCCTTGGCCTTGCCGGTGCCAACCTCCTTTGGACTGTAAACCGCCTCGGGTTCGCCTACCTTCAAATCAATCGGCCCGCTGGAAACCCGTTGCAGTCGGTAGTACTGCAATTCCACCTCGTTGCCGATCTTGACCACTGTGTTGTCGCGGTCCATCGGCAGGTGCGGCAGCAGGAAGCGAGCGTAGCTGTAGAGCATTTCCAGATCCTGGTCGCCATACGGCAGGATTTGGCTCAGGAAGGAGTACATCCGCACATAGCCGCCCAGCTTATCGCGGAAGGCGCTGCGCAGCTGCTCGTCCTCAATGGCTTTGAAACGGTCCACCGCCGGCTGCAAATGCCGCTGCATGTGCGCGTGATCGGCCGGGTTCTGACGCTCCGGTGCGCGGTAGAAGATGCGGGCGAAGGCCTCGACCTCGCTCCAGTGGTACACCTGCATCTGATCGAGTTCATGCTTGATGCGAGGCAGCATTTCTGGATTCGCCGACTCCTGTAGGCTAGTCGAATCGAAATAGGGCTTGAAGGCCGCGTAGATGTCTTCCGGCTTGTTCACGAAATCGAGCACAAAGGGCTCGTCCTTGCCCGCGATCTTGCGGTTCAGGCGTGAGAGCGTCTGCACCGCCTGCACCCCATCCAGCCGCTTGTCGATGTACATCGCCACCAGAAGGGGCTGGTCGAAGCCGGTCTGATACTTGTTGGCGACCAGCAGCACCTGGTAGTCGCTGGAAGTGAAACGTTCGGGTAGCTGGCTCTCTGGAATCGGCTTGCCGGTGACGACGTCCGGGTTCATGCCCGGCTCGGTATATTCGATGCCCGTGTCCGGGTCCTTCACCGTGCCGCTGAAGGCCACCAGTGGCCGGATGTCGGTATAGCCGTTTTCCGCCAGATACTGCTCGAAGGCCAGTTTGTAGCGCACCGCCTGGATGCGGCTGGCCGTCACCACCATCGCCTTGGCGCGGCCACCGAGCTGGTGGCGGGCATGCTCGCGGAAGTGCTCGATCATCACTTCCGTCTTCTGCTCGATGTTGTGCGGATGCAGTTCCTTGAACTTGGCCAGCGCCCGGGCACCCTTCTTCTTCGGGATGCTCGGGTCGTCCTCCACCAGCTTCACGAACTTGAACCAGGTGCTGTAGGTCGTGTAGTTGCGCAGCACGTCGAGGATGAAACCCTCCTCGATGGCCTGGCGCATCGAATAGGTGTGGAAGGCCTCGCCGTTGCGTCCGAACAGTTCCAGCGTCTTGCCCTTCGGTGTGGCGGTGAAAGCGAAGAAGCTCAGGTTCTTTTGTTGGCCACGCGAGGCCATGATCTGGTTGAGCCGGTCTTCCCAATCCGGCTCCTCCTCGCCATTGCCCACCGCCTGATCGTTGTTTGCGCCGAGGATCGCCTTCAGTTCCCGTGCCGTTTCGCCGGTCTGGCTGGAATGGGCTTCGTCCACGATCACCGCGTAGCGCCGTGCCGCGATGGCGGCCTGCCAGTCTTTGGCCTGCTGCTTTTCCTCGTCGCTGGCCTTGTCCTGGTTTTCCGCGCCCGCCGCGTGCAGCAGGCCACGCAGCACGAAGGGGAATTTTTGCAGCGTGGTGATGACGATCTTGGTGCCGTCGATCAAGGCGGCGGCCAGTTGCTTGGCATCCTGGTCGATGGCCTTGACCACGCCCTGGGCGTGCTCGATCTGGTAGATCGCATCCTGCAACTGCTTGTCCAGCACCTTGCGGTCGGTGATCACCACCACGCAGTCGAATACCTTCTGATCCTGCGCGTTGTGAAGGCTGGCCAGCCGGTGCGACAGCCAGGAGATGCTGTTGGTTTTGCCGCTGCCCGCCGAATGCTGGATCAGGTAGTTGTGCCCGGCGCCCTCAAGACGGCTGGCATCGATCAACGCCCGCACCGCGTCCAGCTGGTGATAGCGCGGGAACACCATCTTTTCCGTGGTGACCAGCTTCTTGCCGCCGCGCCCGTCATCCACCTTCTGCTCATCCTTCTCGATGAACAGGAAGTGGCCGAGGATGTCGAGAAAGCTATCGTGTTGCAGCGTCTCTTCCCAGAAGTAGCCGGTGCGGTAGCCGCTCTTGTGCTGCGGATTGCCGGCGCCGCACTGCACCTGTCTCGGGTGGCTGCCCCGGTTGAAGGGCAGGAATACGGTCTTGTCCTTGGCCAGCCGCGTGGTCATGTGAACTTCATCCGGGTCGGCGGCGAAATGCACTAGCGCCCGCTTTTTGAAGTCGAACAGCGGGGCACGCGGATCGCGGTCGGACTGGTACTGCTTTACGGCGTGCCGCCAGCTTTGGCCCGTGCCGGGGTTCTTAAGCTCGATGGTCGCCACCGGCAGGCCATTCACCGCCAGCACCATGTCCACCGTACTGTGGTCGCCGGGATGGCAGGGCACCTGCCGGGTCACGGTAACCTGGTTCCGCGCATAGAGTTCCAGCACATCCGGCGAAAGCCCATGGGCCGGCTTGAAATAGGCCAGGCGGAACAGCTTGCCGTAGAACTTGAAGCCGTGGCGCAGCACGTGCAGGCTGCCCTTGATGTCCAGTTCCTTCACCAGCGCATCGAGCAGCATCGGCCGGAGATTGTCGCCGTGCAGCCCAGCCATCTCGGCCCAGAGCTTAGGTTGGGTCACCTCGATGAAGGCAAATACCCGCGCCGGAAACAGTGCCCGCGCCTGGTCCCACTCGGCGTTGGTGCCTGGCTGCCAACCGCCCTGCTTTAGTAGCAGGTCTTCGACGTGAAACTCGAAGGCGCGTTCGGTGGTTTGTCCAGGCATCGGCAATGCTCCCTCATATCGTCCCGTTGATCTCGAAAGCACGGTATTTCAGCCACTTGGCAATGCCGTCGAGATCGGGGAATAGTTGCTTGTCGAACACGCCGTACTGGTCCAGCCGGCGGCGGATTTCGTCATGGGCGCCCTGCTTGATGACGATCTCCAGATAGTCCTTCTCTTCGAGTTCCCGCATCGGCTGCCAGCAGGCCAGCAGAACGCCGTCCTGCGCGCGGATGCGCGGCGAGACGTGCGGCGGATCGTAGATGATGTTCTCGGTGATCTTGAACGGTGTCGGCAATTCCAGCGGGCCGACATCGGCCGAGATATCGTCAGTCTCCGCGGTCTCCGATGCGGTGATTGGCGTCTGCTCGGTGTCTTGATCGACGCCGAAGTCCTCATAGGCATCCTTGCCCTCGCCGGTCGCCGGCACGGTGGCCGCGTCCGCGACGGGTTTGACCTGCACCGTCTGCCCACGCTTGAGATCGGCATAGCGCTTGGGGTTCGAAATCAGCACGTACACGGCGCTATCGCCACTGCGCCCATTGGTGTTGTGTACCGCGAAGTACAGCGCGACCAGGGGGTTGGTGGTCCAGTCCATGAAGCGGGTCGGCAGACCGTGATGCTGGGCAATCGCCAACTCCTCCCAGGGCGTCATTGGCCGGTGCTGCACATAGGTCAGCAGGTGGTTGCTGAAGGTCTCCAGCACCTCGCATTCCAGTTGTTCCAGTGCAGCCAACGGCAGCATGCCGAGATGGGCGTAGCGGGCGATGGATGGCTTCAGCGAATAACCCTCGTGCACGCGCCTGCTTTGGCCGCGAAAATAAAGTCGGCGCTTCTGCTCGCCGTTCGCACCCAGCTCCTTGTGGATGGTGTTGAGATACTCGTCGAAGCTCTGGATTTCGAATGGCGTGCTCACGCGACAGCCTCCCGCACGTCGATTTTGCCGGTTACGGCAGAAGTAATCAGGGCTTGGCGGTATTCGGTGAGACGGTCGACCGCAACGTCAGTCCGTTCAATAAGCGCATCAAACTTGGCAGCCTCACAGTCCAGATACTCAATGATCCCAAATTGCTCAGCCAAAGGAGGGACGGCAAGCCACACTTCTTTCAGCGACTCCGAATAGATCACCTCAATGGTTGTTGCATTGCTCATCAGTTTTAGTTGATCGAGAACGAAGCCACTTTCTTCAATAAGCAATTCAAGATAGCGGTCTGTAATGTGAGCCTTATTCAGCTGTAACCGCATTAGACAGGGGTGCAAGATTCCTTTCTCGGCATCACTCGGTATTACCATGCATCGGCCAATAGTCCCGCGAGTTGTTACAAGAAGATCTCCAGGAAAGACCTCAAATGATCTCAGTTCATTAAATTTTTCGAGGGAAATGTAATTGTCACCGCTCGATATATCTCTATCAATTACAGTTCGCTGATTGAATACCTTGATTTCGCTATCAAGCATTTCTGAACTGTGCAGTTGGCTCCCAAAAGGCCCTGTCTTGATTGCTCCTTTCTTGGCCTTAAGAACGTGCTTTAGACGGACGATGTTCCATGTGCTTGGCACGACTCCAAGGAAATCCACCCCCGAATCCTTCATCTCCGGATTCGGCTCCAGCCCTGCCGCCTTGGCGGCCTCGGGTGGCAGGCCACGGGTGACGGTGCGAGCTATCAGGGCGCTGCGCTTTTCCTTGAGCTTTTCGATGAGCTGACGCTTCTTCGCCACCAGCGTGTCGATCTGCGCGGTCTTGGCATCAAGGAAGCGGGCGATGGCCTCCTGCTCGGGCTGCAGTGGCAAGGGACACTGGATGGAACCGAGCATGTCCAGATTCAGGCCGTCCCTCGCCTCGCCACCTGCCAGATTTCGGATGTTCTGGTAGTTGGCGCTCAACCACCAGAAAAGGTAGCGTGGTACGAGCCGGTGATCGGGAATGATCGCCGCCATCGATTGATTGCAGGTGGTCTCTATGCCCAACTGCGCAACCATTCCCTTGGTCTTGCCCTGGCCGGCGAGGGCCATTACGAGCGCATCCTTCGGAATCCACTTTGCACTACTGTTGGTGAAACCTTCTCGGGTTATCAATGCCGATGGCTCGGTGATATAGCCATCATTCACAGCACCGGAATTGATCCACGGGATATCGCCATCTTCCCAGTAGGCTTCATTGCTTTTGTCGGGCGTACCGCCGGCGTATCGGCGCGACATCCAACGCAAAGCGCCGGCCTCCCAATGTGCGGGCATGCGATCAAGCCAGGCGAACGGGCTTGGCTTGTAGTCACTGTAGGGCACGTACTTCATGCCGCAACTCCCCGTGCCGCCTCGACCGCCGCTTTCCAGAACGCCTCCTTGTCCCAATCCGGCGGGAAGCCAATGTGGGGGCGCGAAACCTGCGGATAGCGATCCAGCAGATGCACCAGCCGTTCCGCCCACCGACTTTCCGGACAGACCACCTGCATCAGCGCTTCGATCACCACCAGTTGCAGGTAGAGGCGGCGGCGCGGATTGAGCGTCTGTGCCGGATGCCCGTGCGCGCCGGTGGCAATGGCCTCGGGCACGACGGGCCAGGAGGCCGGAATCCTCTTCGGCATCTCCGGGCGGCTGCCGAATTCGCGGTTCCACACCCGGGCGTGGTGCGCGCAGACATTACGCAGATCAGAGAGGCTGCGGAACCAGGACTTGAGCAGTGGAAATTTCCAGCCGAAGTGGGCTTCGATGCGCTGGGTGTCCTTGGCTTGCCGCAGGTGGGCAAAGAGGATGGAGACTTCCTTGAAGGTCAGCAGTTCGACCGCCATCCAGATCGGCGGCTGCGCTGGTGCGGCGGTGTACTTGCTGCGGTAGTGGGCCAGGAAGGTCTCGACCTCGCGGGCCTTGGCTTCGTTGTCCAGCCGGTTGATCAGCCAGCCGTGGTCGTAGCGGGTGTCGAACAGCTTGGCGTCGAGATAGCCGTGCGGGCCGTGATGCTCGGCCAGGGTGTTGGTGAGCTGGGCGCGCAGCGCGACTTCCAGCCGTTCGATGGCATCCAACAGCAGAAGCCGCAATTCCCGGTCAAAGATGTACAGGTGCAGGACATCGTCGAAACTCGTGCCGTCCAGGAAGATGTGATCGGTCTGGCCAGGCCGGTAGAACGGCCGTGTATAGGCCGACAGGCGGTAGTAGCTGATGTTGCCCAGGTAATGCCGGGCGCGGGCTTCGTCGGGGATCGCCAGCCCCCGCTGCCGCAGGGTGTCGAGGTGCTGGTCGATGGACTGGGCGGGCTTGTCGAAAGTGGTCATCGGCAAACCCCAGACGCAAAAAACCCGCCAAAGTGTGCATCGTTGAGAGGCATGGCGGGTGTGTTGCTACGCATTGTAGGGAGGTTGAACGTGCCAGTCAAGCCGCGTCGAGTGCTGGCGTGGAGCGGGCTTTTCGGGAAGGTCATGCCGTCACCTCCCCCAGCAGGCGCACGATGTCTTTCTCCAACGCCTTGATTTCTCTCTCGATCACCGACAACTCGCGCGGCGGTTCGTAGCGGTAGAAGTGGCGGTTGAGCGGGATCTCATAGCCCACCTTGGTCTTGCTGTGGTCGATCCAGGCGTCGGGAACGTGGGGCAGCACCTCGCACTCGAAGTAGGCCTGGATGCCTTCCTTGAGCGGCACGTTCTCGGTGTCGCGCAGTTCGGCATCGGGCTCGGGCTGGCCTTCCTTGTCGCGGCAGATTTCGGCGGTCTCGTCGCGTTCCCCCAGGGCATTGATGACGGCCTTGAGTTCCGCAGCGGCCAGGCGTACACCCAGTTCGCGGTCAATGGGTTTCAAGGCGGTGAGGAAGACCTTTCGGTCCTTGATCATCTCCGGGTGGCGCCTGGCGAATTCAGCCAGCAACTGCCGAATTTCCTCCTGCCGCTTCTCGCCAGCGGCAATGTCGATCAGGCGCGCGGCCTCATCCTTTTTGGCGCTGCTGGCAAGATTCTTGAAGGCGGTCTCATCCTCCAGCCGGGCGATGCGCTCGGGCGTGGCGTGAAAATTGAGGCGTAGAGGGCGCTCGACGGTGATCTTGTGGTAGCCGAAATCCTCGTTGTCGAACACTTTGCTGACGATCAATTGCTTCCAGGTCTGGCCCTCGGGCGGATCGTCCGCCGGAGCCTTCGTTGTTACCGTGACCACCTTGCCATCCCGGTCGAACAGTACCCAGCGGCTGGCGCCGTCGTGGAATTCGCCGTGCAGCGTGGTGATGTCGCCGATGTGATCCGGTTCCTTGGGTTTTTCGTCGGACGGATCGCCGATGCGTCGGCGTTTGTTGCCGAGGCTCTTCTCCATCTGTACCCAGTGATTGCGAGCGTCAATCAGCTGTACCTTGCCCTTGCGGTGCGCTTCCTTGCGATTGGTGAGTACCCAGATGTAGGTGGAAATGCCAGTGTTGTAGAACAGCTGCTCGGGCAGAGCGACCACGGCCTCCAGCCAGTCGTTCTCGATGATCCAGCGGCGGATTTCCGATTCGCCGCTGCCCGCATCGCCGGTGAACAGCGGTGAGCCGTTGAAGACGATGCCGATGCGGCTGCCGCCTTCGCTGGGGCTGCGCATCTTGCTGATCATGTGCTGCAGAAAGAGCAATGCGCCGTCGTTGATGCGCGGCGTGCCTGCACCGAAGCGGCCTTCGTAACCGAGATTGTCTTTCTCGTGCTCGATATAGCGCTGTTGCTGCTTCCACTCCACGCCGAAGGGCGGATTGGCCAGCATGTAGTCGAAGGTGCGCTTCTGGCCCTGTTCGTCACGGGCGTGAGCATCCTTGGTGAAGGTGTCGCCCAGGGCAATGTTGTCGGCTTCTTCACCCTTGATGAGCATGTCGGAACGGCAGACGGCCCACGCCTCGTCGTTCCAGTCCTGCCCGTACAACAAGGGCTTGGCCTCGCTGTTGAGTTCGCGGATGTATTTTTCGGCCACGGAGAGCATGCCACCCGTGCCGCAGGCTGGATCGTAGATGGTCTTCACCACGTGGCTGCGACGCAGGTCCTGTTCAGGCGAAAGCAGGAGATTGACCATCAGCTTGATGACCTCGCGGGGCGTGAAATGCTCCCCGGCTTCCTCGTTGGATTGTTCGGCGCCAATCCGGATGAGTTCCTCGAACACATAGCCCATGTGCATCGCAGCCTGGTCGGCCGACAAGTCGGAAAAGCTCAGGTCGAATGTGCTGAATTTACGTATGACCTGGAATAGCAGGTTTTTCTCGCTCATGCGCTCAATCTGCTCACCAAACTTGAAGCGCTCGAAGATGGCGCGGATGTTGGGCGAGAAACTGCTGATGTAGCTGTTGAGATTGGGCGCCAGGTTGCTGGGATCGTCGAGGAGTGAGTTGACGCCTGCCTCTGAGGGCCGCAGCTCCAATTTGGACAGATTGTAGAACGGATAACCTGTGGTGGACCGCATCACGCTCCGGATGATACTTTCCGGCTTGCCCTTGAACTCGTTGAAGGTCGCAAGCGCCTGCGCCTTGGTGGGTGCCAGCAGGCAATCGAAGCGACGCAGCACCGTTAGCGGTAGGATGACCTTTCGGTATTCGTTGCGCTTGTACGGCCCGCGCAGCAGGTTGCAGATGCTCCAGATGTCGTTGGCAAGCTGACTGTGGGTTTCTGTGTCCATTTTGGGCTGTACTCAATGTTGATGGTATCTCGGCCTGACGGATCGGCTACATCAACTTACACAATTACACCAGATGGGGTTGCTTGATGCCAGTCGGTTGCCAGTTGATATTGATGCGCGACATTTAGCATGCGCGCCTCTTCGAAATAGTTGCCGATGATCTGCAGTCCTGCCGGCATGCCGTTGCCATCGAAGCCGCATGGAATCGACATGCCGGGAAGGCCTGCGAGATTCACCGCGATGGTGTAGATGTCGGAGAGATACATCTGCACCGGATCATTTCCCTTTTCTCCAAGCCTGAACGCGGTGGAAGGCGAGGTCGGCCCCATGATCACGTCGCACTGCCTGAATGCCTCGGCAAAGTCCTGGGCGATGAGGCGCCTGATCTTCTGCGCCTGCAGGTAGTAGGCATCGTAGTAACCGTGCGAGAGCACATAGGTGCCTATCATGATGCGGCGCTTGACCTCCTCGCCGAATCCCTGTGACCGGCTCCTTTCGTACATCTCGGAGAGGTCTGCATATTCAGGCGCGCGGTAACCGTAGCGCACGCCGTCATAGCGCGAAAGGTTGCTTGATGCTTCGGCGGGCGCGAGCACATAATAGACCGGCACCGCAAGCCTCGAATTGGGAAGGCTGATGTCCACCGTGACGGCGCCGAGCTTCCTGTATTCGGCGATCGCGTCCTCCACGCGGGCGGCCACGTCGGGAGCAAGTCCCTCGGCGAAGAACTCCCTGGGAAGCCCGATGCGCAGCCCCTTCAATGGCTGGTCGAGATCGCGGGCATAGTCCTCCCTTTCGCGCTGCAACGAGGTCGAATCCCGCTCATCGAATCCCGTCATCAGGTTCAGAAGCAGCGCGCAGTCCTCGGCGCTTCTTGCCATGGGGCCTGCCTGATCTAGGCTGGAGGCGAAGGCGATCATGCCGTAGCGGGAAACGGTCCCGTAGGTCGGCTTGATGCCGGATATTCCGCAAAGCGCTGCGGGCTGGCGTATCGAGCCCCCGGTGTCGGTGCCTGTCGCTGCCGCGCAGAGGCGGGCTGCCACCGCGGCGGCCGCACCCCCCGAACTGCCGCCCGGCACGCGTTCCCTGTCCCAGGGGTTTTTCACGGCGCCAAAATGGGAGGTTTCATTGGATGAGCCCATCGCGAACTCGTCCATGTTGGTCTTGCCGAGATTGACCGCGCAGGCCTTGTTGAACTGTTCGATCACATGCGCGTCATACGGGGCGATGAAATTTTCGAGCATCTTCGATCCGCAGGTGGTGCGCCAGCCCTTCGCGCAGAATATGTCCTTCTGCGCGACCGGTATCCCGGTCAGGGGCTGAGCCTCGCCTTTTGAGAGCAGTTCGTCGGCAAGGCGCGCCTGCTCCAGGGACATTTCCGGATCGACGGTGATGTAGGCATTGTAGAGCGGATTTTGCGCGGCGATGCGCTCGAGGTAAAGGCGGGTCAGCTCGACGCTGGAGATCTCTCTGGCGCGCAATGCGGCGCCCATTTGCTTGAGGCTGAAATTCAACATGGTTATTCGATGACCTGGGGGACGAGATATAGGCCGGATTCGACCTGCGGCGCGATGCTCTGGAAGCGTTCGCGCTGGTCGGATTCCGTGACCCTGTCTTCGCGCAGCCGCTGTGACAGGTCCTGGGCGTGCGACATGGGCGCTATGCCGCCGGTGTCCACGGCCTGCATCTCCTCGATCAGATTGAAGATGCCGGACAACTGGGACCTCGCGGCCTCGATTTCTTCGTCGTTCATCGCAAGGCGCGCAAGACGCGCCACTTTTCGAACATCGTCAGTGCTTAATGACATGGCAAAAACTTTATAATGGTGGAGCTAATAGAGTATCATAACAACTTTTACGGCACACCTCACTAGACTTCTCGGGAATCGACATGTTTGGATTTTTCAACGGCTATTTTTCTAACGACCTTGCGATAGACCTGGGTACGGCGAACACGCTGATCTGGGTGCGCGGACAGGGCATCGTGCTGAACGAGCCTTCGGTCGTGGCGATCCGCCAGGAAGGCGGGCCCAACGGCAAGAAGATCATCCAGCAGGTTGGACTGGGTGCAAAGCAGATGCTGGGCCGCACGCCCGGCAACATCACGGCGATACGCCCGATGAAGGATGGCGTGATCGCGGACTTCACCGTGACCGAGCAGATGTTGAAGCAATTCATACGCAAGGTCTACAAGGCGAGCATATTCAGCCCAAGCCCGCGCATCGTGATCTGCGTGCCTTGCGGCTCGACCCAGGTGGAGCGCCGCGCGATCCGCGAATCCGCGGTCGGCGCAGGCGCACGCCGCGTGGAGCTGATCGAGGAGCCGATGGCTGCCGCGATAGGGGCGGGCCTGCCTGTCGAAGAGGCGACCGGGTCCATGGTCGTGGATATCGGCGGCGGCACCACCGAAGTCGGCGTGATCTCCCTGGGGGGCGCGGTCTATTCCGGTTCAGTGCGCGTCGGCGGAGACAAGTTCGACGAGGCGATCATCAATTACATCAGGCGCAATTACGGGATGCTGATCGGCGAAACGACCGCCGAGGAGATCAAGAAGACCATAGGCTCGGCATTCCCGGGTTCCGAAGTGCGCGAGATGGAGGTGAAGGGACGCAACCTCGCCGAAGGCGTGCCGCGCAGCTTCACCATTTCTAGCAACGAGATACTGGAAGCGCTGACCGATCCGCTCAACAACATCGTGAGCGCGGTGAAGATCGCGCTCGAGCAGACGCCTCCTGAACTGGGCGCTGACATCGCAAACAAGGGAATGGTGCTGACGGGCGGCGGCGCGCTTTTGCGCGACATCGACAGGCTTTTGATGGAGGAGACGGGATTGCCCGTGCTGATTGCCGACGATCCATTGACCTGCGTGGTGCGCGGTTCCGGCCGGGCGCTGGAAAGCATGGACAAGTCCACCGGCATCTTCACCACGGAATAACGTGTTCCATCCGCGACATACAGAAAATCCGGCGACAGGGTTCGCCTGCTGAAGATGGAAGGAACGCAAACATTTCAGGTGTTCAACAGGGGGCCAAGCCCGGTTGCGCGCCTCGTGTTTTTTTCCGCGCTGTCTTTGCTGCTGATGTTCGTCGATGCCCGCTACCGTTATCTTGAATCCGCAAGAAGCCTGATTTCCGAGCTGGTCTATCCCGTGCAGCGGTTGGCCACGCTGCCCGGCGCGCTCTGGCAGCAGTCGGAGGAATTCTTCGTGGGCCATCAGAAGCTGCTAGCGGAGAACAGGGCGCTGCATCGCCAGCATGAGGCGGACATGTCCCAGCTCGTGCAATGGCAGGCCATGCTGCGCGAGAACCGTCAGCTTCGCACCTTGCTTGCATTGCGGCAGCAGAGCCAGCCCGGTGTGAAATTTGCCGAGATCGTCTATGCGGAACGCGATGTCTTCAGGCGCAAGGTCCTGATCGACAAGGGAAGTGCGGCGAACATCCAGGAAGGGCAGGTGGTGATGGACGACAAGGGCGTCGTGGGGCAGATCACGCGCGTCTATCCGTGGCTTTCCGAAGTCACGCTGATCACCGAGAAGGATCATGCGGTTCCCGTGCAGATCCAGCGCAACGGCCTGCGCAGCATCGCATTCGGGGCAGGGGATACCAGCCATCTGGCGCTGCGCTACATGCCGGTCAGCGCGGACATCGTGAAGGGGGATGTGCTGGTGACTTCGGGCATAGACGGGATATATCCCCCGGGCATTCCGGTCGCCAGAGTGGACACGATAGAACGCGATGCGGCCTATCCCTTTGCGCGCATCGTCTGCACGCCGCTCGGGGGCGTCGACGAGCACCGTTATCTGATGGTTTTGTCGCCGGCCCAGCCTTTGCCTGCACGTCCGGAAGAGGCGCCTGCCCCCTCCAGGCAGAAATCCAAGAAAACGGGTGGCCATTGATGCCCACGCAGGAACGCACCGAAATCCTGCGGCCTGTCAGCAATCTGTTCATTGCGGGCAGCGTGCTCGTCGCGCTCTTCCTGAATGCGCTGCCGTGGGGAGGGATATGGCTGGTTCTGCGCCCGGATTTCGTGGCCGTGACCATGCTCTACTGGTGCACCCACAAGCCCTACCGCATGGGCATCGGCCTTGCCTGGGCCGTCGGCATATTGTCGGACGTGAACGATGCAAGCCTGTTCGGGCAGCATGCGCTTTCATACACGGTGCTTGCTTTCGGCGGCGTGGTGCTGAACCGCCGGATCAGGATGTTCGATCTGCGCGAGCAGACGACCCAGGTATTCCTGATACTTCTTGCGACCTATTCGGTCTATGCCGTGGTCCATTGGCAGGTCAACGGCCAGCTGGCATGGAGCTATTTCCTGGGTTGCCTTACCTCGACGCTGCTGTGGATTCCTGTCAGCGCCCTTTTCCAGTCTGTGCGCCAGCGGCGCGTGGAACGTGAATGAACAGACGTGTCGAGCTGAAGAATCACCAGCAGGAGATGTTCAACTTCCGCTTGCGCCTGTTCATCGGCATGGGCTTTGCCCTGGTGCTGCTCGTTGCGCTGCTCGCACGCTTCTTCTACCTTCAGGTGATCCGCCATGAGTACTACCATACGCTGGCAGAGAAGAACCGCATCTCCATCATGCCCATCGTGCCCAATCGCGGCCTGATACTGGACAGGAACGGCGTGGTGCTGGCGCACAACTTTTCGGGCTACACGCTGGAAATCACGCCCAGCAAGGTCAAGGATGTGCAGGCGACCATCAACGAGCTTTCCAGGATCGTCGACATAGAGCCCAGGGACCGCAAGCGCTTCAGGAAGCTGCAGGCCGAGAGTCATGACTTCGAGACGCTGATGATCAGAAGCCGCCTCACCGACGAGGAGGTCGCGCGCTTTGCGGCACAGCAGTACCGCTTCCCGGGCGTCGAGATCAAGGCGCGCCTGTTCCGCGATTATCCATTTTCGGACAAGACCGCGCACCTTCTGGGCTACATCGGGCGCATCAACCAGGCCGACCAGGATAAACTCGAGGAGAACGATCAGGCGGCGAATTACCGCGGAACGGACTACATCGGCAAGACGGGGCTGGAGCAGTATTACGAGGATGAGCTGCATGGCAGGACGGGCATAGAGCAGGTCGAGGTGGATTCCGCAGGGCGCGCCGTGCGCATCATCTCGCGCACGCCGCCCGTTTCCGGAAATACCCTGATACTCAGCATAGACGCGAAGCTGCAGGAGATCGCCGAGCAGTCGTTCGGCGATCACAGGGGGGCGCTTGTTGCGATCGACCCCAACAACGGAGAGGTGCTGGCTTTCGTGAGCAAGCCGGGGTTCGATCCCAGCCTGTTTGTGGACGGCATAGATGCGGACAGCTGGAAGGAGCTCAACGAGTCGCCCGACCATCCGCTCAACAACCGCGTGCTGCGAGGACAGTATCCTTCGGGCTCGACGATCAAGCCCTTCATGGCGCTGGCCGGGCTCTACTACAAGGTGAGATCGCCGACTCAGGCGATCAGCGATCCGGGCTATTTCACGCTGCCGGGAAGCTCGCATCATTACCGGGACTGGAAGCCTGGCGGACATGGCATGGTGGACATGTTCAAGTCCATCGTGGTTTCCTGCGACACCTACTATTACGGCCTCGCAACAGAGCTCGGCATAGACCGGATATACAGCTATCTCTCGGGCTTCGGTTTCGGCAGGAAGACCGGCATCGATCTCGATGGCGAGACATCCGGGCTTCTGCCATCACAGGAATGGAAGCAGAAGCATTTCAAGCAGAAATGGTATGCGGGAGACACGGTATCGGTGGGCATAGGCCAGGGATACAGCCTGGTCACGCCTTTGCAGCTCGCGATGGCGACGGCAACGCTTGCCAACGGCGGCATAGGCTATCATCCGCATCTGTTGATGGAAGTGAAGAATTCGAGTACGGGCAAGGTTCGCAAGGTGGATGATCCCCAGGCTTTCGACGTCAGGATAGACCCCGAGAATCTCGATCTGGTCAAGCGTGCGATGCAGGCGGTGACTCAGCCCGGAGGAACGGCGGCCCAGGCTTCTGCAGGCGCCCCCTATACCATTGCTGGAAAGACCGGGACCGCGCAGGTAGTCGGCATGAAGCAGGGGGAGAAATACGATGCCAGCAAGCTCGACGAGAGGCACCGCGATCACGCATGGTTCATCGCCTTTGCGCCTGTCGACAAACCCAGGATCGCGATCGCAGTGCTGGTGGAAAACGGCGGGCATGGGGGGGGCACCGCAGCGCCGATCGCCCGCCGCGTGATGGATTATTATCTGCTTGGCAAGGTGCCTGATGTACCGAAGGTCGCAGAACCTGCCGCTTCGGCCGTTCCGGTGGTGGATTGACATGACGAAAAGACAGCTGTTGCAGCGCATCATGGCGCATCTGGACAGGCCGCTTCTGGCGGGCATGGGCATGCTGATGGCGGTAAGCCTGCTGACCTTGTACAGCGCGGGGGAACACAGCTGGGACAGGGTCATGGCGCAGGGGGCGAACATCCTGGTTGCGCTCGTCTGCATGTGGATCGTCGCCAATCTTCCGCTGCATTATCTGATGCGCACCGCCGTGCCGATATATGTGGTGGGGCTGGTGCTGCTGCTTGGCGTTCTGACGCCGCTCGGCGTCAGCAGCCACGGCGCAAAACGCTGGCTCAACATAGGTGTGGCGACCATACAGCCATCGGAGCTGATGAAAATAGGCGTCCCCTTGATGATGGCCTGGTACTTCGAAAAGCACGAGGCTGCGCTCAGGATGAAGAATTACATCGTCGCAGCGCTGCTCCTGCTGATGCCTGTCGGCCTGATCGCAAAGCAGCCCGATCTCGGCACCGCACTTTTGATTTCCGCCAGCGGTTTCTATGTGCTCTTCCTTGCGGGGCTAAGCTGGCGGGTGATGGTGGGCATGCTGGTCACAGCGATCGCGAGCGCGCCGGTGATGTGGAAGATGATGCACGAATACCAGCGCCACAGGATAGAGATGCTGCTCGACCCCACCCAGGATGCGCTGGGCAAGGGTTATCACACGATACAGGGCATGATCGCGGTGGGTTCCGGGGGCATCCTAGGCAAGGGTTATTTGAACGGCACGCAGACCCATCTGGATTTTCTGCCCGAGCGCACGACGGACTTCATCTTTGCGGTGTATTCGGAGGAATTCGGCCTGGTCGGCAATCTCATCCTGCTTGCGATCTATTTCTTCGTGATATGGCGCGGGTTCGTGATCACCGCGAATGCATCCACCTATTTCACCCGGCTGATGGCGGGATCCATCACGCTGACCTTTGCGACCTATGCCTTCGTCAACATGGGCATGGTCAGCGGCATCCTCCCCATCGTGGGCGTGCCGCTGCCTCTGGTGAGCTACGGCGGAACATCCATGCTGACGCTGCTGTTGGGTTTTGGTATGCTGATGAGCATTCAGACGCACAAGAAACTCGTCAAGACTTGAACAAGGAGCAGGCATGAGGCTATTCATCATCGCGCTGGCGGCGCTGGTTCTCACTGCATGCGGCAGCGCCCCGCAGCGTCAGACGGAACGCCCCGCAGTCGAACATCCTTCGGTGCAGGCGCCCGTTCCCGGATCGGGAGGCTATCTTGCAGGGGATGGTCCTGACGATCATCCTCCCGCAAACATAGATGCGATCCCGGATGCGGTGCCGGTCGACGAGCCGCTGCACCGTTATGCCAACCGCCCCTATGTCGCGCTGGACAAGACCTACAGGCCGCTGAGCAGGCCGGGCAATTTCAAGCAGCGCGGCATTGCCTCCTGGTATGGCAGGAAGTTCAACGGTCAGCGCACGGCAAGCGGGGAGAAATACGACATGTATGCGATGACGGCGGCGCATCCGACGCTGCCGATACCCAGCTATGCGCGCGTGACCAATGTCGCGACAGGAAAATCCGTCGTGGTCCGCATCAATGACCGGGGGCCTTTCCTGCACGACAGGGCGATAGACCTCTCCTATACCGCGGCGCACAAGCTCGGCATTATCGGCAATGGCAGCCAGGAAGTGGAAATCGAGAGCCTGGTTGCAGGCTCCTATCCTTCGGTCAGGGATGAAATCGCAAGAGCGCCCGAACAGAGCGCGATGCAAACCGTGGCCAGCGCGCCGCTTCCCGCCGATGCGCCACAGGGGCACATCTTCCTTCAGCTTGGCGCCTTCAACACGCTTGCCGCCGCCGAGAGGTTCCTGTCCGAGATGAAGGCAAGGCTGGGCGATGCGGGCAAGGAGCTCGCGCTCTTCACACAGGACAACAAGACGCGTGTCCGCATCGGTCCTTATTCAAGCCTTGCGGATGCAAGGAGCAGCCGCGACAGCCTGAAGGACAAGCTGGGTTTTCTGCCCGTGCTGAACATGCACTGATTTTCAGGCTTGCTGCGTGAGCTTCTTCAAGGCGCTGGTGAGCTCGGAGATGACGGGAGCCCACTTTCCGGTTTCAGGTTGGCGGAACAGCCGCATCACATCCGGGTACCAAGGCGAGTCGGCGCGTTCCTTGAGCCAGCGCCAGTCGGTCTTGTAATCGGGCAGCAACACCCAGCATGGCTTGCCCATCGCGCCCGCCAGATGGGCAACCGCCGTGTCGACAGAAATCACTAGATCCAGGCATGCAACCACTGCGGCAGTGTCGGCAAGATCGGAAAGCTTGGTTCCGATCCGGATCAGAGGCAGACCGTCAGGCGGCATCTCGTTCTCTCCCGCGCCCTTCTGCAGGCTGACAAAGGCAATATTCTTTACCGCCCACAGGGGAGAGAGCAGGGCGAGCGAGGGCAGGGAGCGGTCAGCATCGTTTTCGAAATGCACGCTGCCTCGCCAGACCAGGCCGACCTTGAAGCCGCTCTTTGGCAAAAGGGGCTGCCATTTTTTGATTCGATCGGAGTCCGCGCGCAGGTAGGGTATGCGCGCGGGGATCGAATCGAGCCGGGTGTTGCAAAAATGCGGGATGCTCAGAAGAGGCGTCCAGAAATCCCATCCCGATGAAGGAAGAGGCTCGTCGAAGGAGAGGATGGAGTCGACGCCCGGGAGCGTTGCGAGGAGGGACTTCAAGGGAGGATGGCAGAGCAGCGCGATGTTTCCCGCACCCTGTTCCTTTAGCACTTCGGCATAGCGGCAGAACTGGATCACGTCTCCCAGGCCTGCCTCGAAACAGATCAGCAGGGATTTTCCGGCAAGCGGCTCCCCTTGCCATCTCGGCATTTGAAGCAGTCTTTGAAGCGGAGCATACCAGTCGCGCGCCTCGAGCGATTGCCACCCTTCCTCGAATCTTCCTTGTCTGAGCTGTATGTAACTCAGGTTGAAACGCGCCTTGGCAAAATGTTCATCCAGCATAAGCGCAGTGCGGTAACAGCGCTCGGCTTCTTCTTCGCGCTTCATGCAGGCGTAGAGTACACCCAGGTTGGACCATGCTGCCGGCGAATTTGCATCGAGTTTTATGGCTTTCCTGTATGCGGCCTCGGCCTCGATGAAGCGCTTCTGCCTTGCAAGCAGCGCGCCAAAATTGAGATGGGTTTGCGGAAGATAAGGATTTGACGCGATGGAAAGAAGATAATGCAATTCTGCGGCCTTGTCCTGATTGCGCAGGCCAAGCAGCATCGCGAGGTTGGTGTGCGCCTCGGGAAAGCCTGGCTCAAGCTCGATTGCTTTCATGAAGCAGGCTTCCGCATCGGCGCTCTCGCCTTTTTGCATGTGGCTGATGCCCTGGAAGAAAAGCGCTTCGGCCTTTGAGCGATTGGTGTCGGGCATTTTGGAAGGTAAAAGTTTTCGGCTCAATGTATAATTATCGACAGCTGGGGCCTTGGGCGCAATCCATGGCCGTCGAAAGAATGGTCCGCAGATTCCGGCGGGCCTTTTTTTATGGTGCAGACAATGAATCAGACAGACAATGATCGGGATGAGGCCATTTCGCGCGAAGTGAAACGCCGCCGCACCTTCGCGATCATCTCCCACCCCGACGCGGGCAAGACCACGCTGACCGAAAAGCTGCTGCTGTTCGGCGGCGCGATCCAGATGGCGGGCACGGTGAAGGCAAGGAAAAGCGGAAGGCATGCGACCTCGGACTGGCTCGACATAGAGAAGCAGCGCGGGATCTCGGTCGCAAGCTCGGTGATGCAGTTCACCTTCGATGACTGCGTGATCAATCTACTCGACACGCCAGGCCACCAGGATTTCTCGGAGGACACCTACCGGGTGCTGACCGCGGTGGATGCCGCGGTGATGGTGGTGGATGCAGCCAAGGGTGTGGAGGAGCAGACCATCAAGCTTCTGGAGGTGTGCCGTTTGCGCAACACGCCCATCATCACATTCATCAACAAGATGGACCGCGAAGTGCGGGAGCCGCTCGAGGTGCTGGACGAAATCGAATCGGTGCTCAAAATCCGCTGCGCGCCTGTGACCTGGCCGATCGGCATGGGCAAACGCTTCCAGGGCGTCTATCATCTCTTGAACGATGAGGTCTTGCGTTTTGTGCCGGGAGAGGCGAGGGCCGACCAGGAGGTCGAGACCTTGAAGGGGCCCGAGATAGACAGGCTTGCCCTGCAATGCCCGGCCGAGATGCGGGCGATGAGGGAAGAGACCGAGCTCGTGACGGGTGCGGGTGCGACCTTCGACCTGCAGGAATTCTTGCGGGGGCAGCAGACGCCGGTGTTTTTCGGGTCGGGGGTCAACAACTTTGGCGTTCGGGAGATACTGCGCGCGCTGGTCGACTGGGCACCTTCCCCTTTGCCGCGCGAGACGGACGTGCGGCAGGTTCTTCCCACGGAGCCCGCCTTCACCGGATTCGTTTTCAAGATACAGGCCAACATGGATCCGAACCACAGGGATCGCATCGCATTCCTGCGCGTCTGCTCCGGCCGCTATACCTCGGGCATGAAGGTGAAGCACCGCAGGACCGGCAAGGAGATGAAGCTTGCGAATGCGGTGACCTTCATGGCCAACGAACGCACGCGCATGGAAGAGGCCTATGCGGGCGACATCATAGGCATACACAATCATGGTCAGCTGCAGATCGGAGATGTGCTGACGGAAGGCGAGGCGCTGACCTTCAAGGGCATACCCTATTTCGCGCCCGAGCTTTTCAGTCGTGCAAGGCTCAAGGACCCCATGAAGGCAAAGCAGCTGCAAAAGGGTTTGCGCCAATTGGGCGAAGAGGGGGCTGTCCAGGTTTTCGAGCCGCTGGTCGATTCCAATCCGTTGATAGGCGCCGTCGGACAGCTGCAGTTCGAGGTGGTCGAGCACAGGCTGAAGGCGGAATACGGCGTCGATGCGGTGTTCGAGCGCGCGGGCATACACACTGCGCGCTGGGTGACCTGCCAGGATCAGGCGCATCTCAGCGAATTCGTCAAGGCAAACCAGGGAAGGCTTGCGAAGGATGTGGATGGAAACTATGCTTACCTTGCAGATACGGGCGTGAATCTCAGACTGGCCCAGGAGCGCTGGCCCAAGATACAGTTTCACGCGACACGCGAGCACGGCCAGCAGCTGAACTAACATATGTTGCGGCAGTCTATTCGGGACATCTTTGGAAAGGATATGCGATGAAGGCGGCGGTTCTTGTCTTGTTGGCGCTGATGTCGGCTGCGGCGTTCGCTTCGGGCGCGCCCTGGTACAGATGGCAGAACATCCACGATCGCACGGTGATCTGTTCTCAGATCAAGCCTGGCGAAGCATGGGTCCTGTTTCAGGGGCCCTTCATGGAATCAAACTGCAAGAAGCCGGGCTATCCGCAGTGACTGCAAGCCTTCCCGCAATGCCCAGTGATATAATCCGAGTCTAAAAAGGTGCTCGCTCAATGTCCGTTGTACTGAATTTCAAATCCCATATCGCTGAATTGTTCTCTCAGGCCCTGCGCCAGGTTGCACCCGATCATGCCGATGCTGCCATCCTGATCGAGCGCCCCAAGCTCGCATCCCATGGCGATTATGCGTGCAATCTCGCGATGCAGCTTGCAAAGCCCCTGAAAAGATCCCCCCGCGAGATCGCGCAGAACCTGATCGCGGCCCTGCCCAAGTCGGACGTGATCGGAAAGATCGAGATCGCAGGGGCCGGCTTCATCAATCTGGTGCTGACCGAGGCTGCCAAGCAGCAGATCGTTCATGCCGTACTGCACGCGGGCGCTGGTTATGGCCATATCCATCTCGGGATGGGAAGAAAGCTCCAGGTTGAGTTCGTCTCCGCCAATCCGACGGGACCGCTGCATGTGGGCCATGGAAGAGGCGCGGCGGTGGGGGATTGCCTTTGCAACGTGCTGCATGCCGCTGGCTGGAATGTCACGCGGGAATTCTATTACAACGATGCGGGCGTCCAGATCGACAACCTGATGCGCTCTGTTCAATTGCGCTGCAAGGGAATAACGCCGGATGACCCTTCATGGCCTGAAGACGGCTACCGCGGGGACTACATCGCGGACGTGGCCAGAGCCTACATGGACAGGGAAACGGTGGAGGCGGACGATCAGCACATCACGGGCGAGGGAGATCCCGAAGACGGGGAGGCGATACGCCGGTTCGCGGTGGCTTACCTGCGCCGCGAGCAGGATTTGGATCTGCGCGCCTTCAATGTCGAATTCGATGTGTTCTCGCTCGAGTCACAGCTTTACCGCGACGGGCATGTGGAGAATGTCGTGCAGCAGCTCGTCGCGAGCGGCCATACTTTTGAAAAGGACAATGCGCTCTGGCTGCGCACAACCGACTTCGGCGACGACAAGGATCGCGTGATGAAGAAGTCGGATGGCGGTTATACCTATTTTGTGCCGGATGTCGCGTATCATCTTGAGAAATGGAAGCGCGGTTTCGTTCGGGTGATCAACGAGCAGGGGGCGGACCACCACAGCACGATCACGCGCGTGCGGGCGGGATTGCAGGCGCTTGATGTCGGCATCCCCAAGGGCTGGCCTGAATACGTGCTGCACCAGATGGTCACCGTGCTCAAGAACGGCGAAGAGGTCAAGATTTCCAAGCGCGCCGGAAGCTATGTCACCCTGCGCGACCTGATAGACGAAGTGGGATGCGATGCGACGCGCTATTTTCTGGCGGCGCGCCACCCCGACTCGCAGCTGGTCTTCGATATCGATCTTGCCAAATCGAAGAGCAACGACAATCCCGTCTACTACATACAGTATGCGCATGCGCGCATCTCAACGGTGCTCGAGATCTGGGGCGGCGAGCGGTTGAGCCTGATCAATGCGGATGTTTCGCGGCTTGACGGGGAATACGAGATCGCGCTGCTGCAGCAGCTGATCGACTACCCGCAGGTGATCGAGACCGCGGCGCTGGATCTGGCGCCACACCATGTCGCGTTTTATCTAAAGGAATTGGCCGCTGCATTTCACAGCTATTATAATGCCTCGCGCTTTCTGGTCGACGATGAGGCGACCAAGTGCGCGCGCCTTGCGTTGATTGCGGCGGCAGCACAGGTGATGAAGAATGGCCTTGCGCTCCTGGGAATCAGCGCACCTGAAAAAATGTAATCATTGATCATTGGAAGAATATGAGCCGATCCGCAAGCAACAAACCCGCCGCCAGGAAAAACGGCAGCTCCATGCTGATGGGAATCCTGCTGGGCATGATACTGGGCGTTGCGCTGGCGGCAGGGCTCGCATGGTATCTGCTGAAGTCCCCCAGCCCCTTCGTCAACAAGGAACAGGCAGCGGAAGTCATCAAGCCGGATGCGGTCGAGCCGGCCAAGCAAAAGCCTGTGGTGCAGCCGGCCTCGGGCGTCGAGGATGCCAAGCCGAGGTTCGAGTTCTACAAGGTTCTGACGGACAAGTCTGATGCGTCCGGCCCGAAGCCGGATGACGCTGCCGCGAAGCCCGAGGCAGGTGCCCCTGCGCCTGAAAAAAAGGCCGAGGCCAAGCCTTTCAAGCCGGTCTATCTTCAGGCGGGTGCCTTTTCCAATGCATCCGATGCCGAGAATCTCAAGGCCATTCTGGCCATGAAGGGTCTGGAGGCCAGCGTGCAGACGGTGACGGTAGAGGGGCATGGGCAGATGCACCGCGTGCGGGTCGGACCGTTCCAGAGCGAGCAGGAGCTTAAGAGCGCGCGCAGCACGCTGAAGCAGGGCGGATTCGAGGCGGCCCCTTCGCATTGATTCATTCCCATAATTCATAAGGAGATCCAGATGAAATCCGTGTTCAGGCTTTTTCTTTTTGCCGCTGCATTCCTGCTTTCCGGAGTTGCCTTTTCTGCCGCTCAGTTCGGCACGGATTACACGATGCTCGCCACGCCCCAGCCGGCAAGCACCAAGAAAATCGAGGTGATGGAGTTCTTCTTCTACGAATGCCCGCACTGCTTCCATCTGCACAACGAACTGATGAAGTGGGAGAAGACGATGCCGGGCGACGTCGAGATGGTTTATGTGCCCACGATATTCCGCGATTCGACAGAGCCGCTTGCGCGCGCCTATTATGCACTGGACGCTCTGGGCAAGAGCAAGCAACTCGAGGATCCGATCTATCAGGCCATCCATGTCAAGAACATGGATCTGCATGACCTGAATTCGATATCCGCCTTCGTCGCAAGCCAGGGGGTGGACAAGGCGAAATTCATCTCGGCATACAATTCCTTCACGGTGAACAGCGAAGTCACGCGCGCCAAGCAGATGATACGCAGCTATGGGATCAATGGGACGCCGACGCTGATCGTGGATGGAAGATATGTGATCACAGGCCTTCAGCCTGCAGCCACGCTGCGCGTGCTGGACGACGTGATCGCGATGGTGAGGAACGAGCGCAAGCGCAAAGCCAAATAGCCCGTGAGCCTGCCGGACGGGAATTCTGGCCTGCGCGTGGTGATTACCGGCGCGTCAGGCGGTCTGGGCTTTGCGCTCGCCAAATACTATCTCAATTGCGGCGCGACCGTTGCGGCGATGGCGCGCCGATCCGACCTCCTGCAGGCGCTTTCCGCGGAATTCCCCGGCAGGGTACACTGTTATCCGCTTGATGTTAGGGATGCAGCCGCCCTGGAAAAGGCGGCCTGCGATTTCATCGCCCGAGCCGGCAATCCCGATATCGTGATCGCCAACGCCGGGGTCAGCGTAGGCACTTTGACGCAGCATGCCGAGGATATTCCCGCTTTCGAACAGGTCATGGATATCAACCTGCTGGGCATGGTGCGGACATTCCAGCCCTTTCTGGCCGGAATGAGGCGGGCGGGATGCGGCACGCTGGTCGGCATCGCGAGTGTGGCGGGATTCCGGGGCTTGCCCGGTTCGGGCGCCTATTCCGCCTCGAAGGCGGCCGCGATTTCCTATCTCGAGTCGTTGCGCCTCGAAATGCATGGGAGCGGGGTGAAGGTGGTCACCATCTGCCCGGGCTACATCAGGACCGAAATGACCAGCGTAAACCCTTATCCCATGCCTTTCATCCTGGAAGCGGACGAGGCGGCCAGGCGCATCGCCCGCATCATCCGGAAACAGAAGGCCTTTGCCGTGATCCCCTGGCAGATGGGTCTGGCAGGGAGGCTGCTCAAATTGCTTCCCCGATGGGCTTATGACAGGCTGTTCGCGCATGCGCCGAAAAAGCCGCGCGGATTGCTGGGTTGAGGCTGTTAGAAATATCCTTTTGATTATAGTATAGTTTTTCTGACCTGGCGGGCAAAAAAATCCCCTGAGCCTTGCGGGTCAGGGGAAAACGTCTTAACTATTTAGGGAGAGTTAAGATACCCATTCAGGGGGTGAATGGGTGATAGCTTGCGCTAACTGCGAGTGAGGCAACCTGGATTTGAAAAAGTTCACAAAATTTGAAAATATTTTTATGAGCCGATGATTTCGCCGCCCAGCGCTTCCGTCAGGTCGTCAAGCATCCTGGCCAACTCCCCTGTCATCAGTGCAAAATCAAGTTCGAAGAGGTCTTCTTCGGAATCGGCTCCGGATTCTTCCTTGATGATGTCCAGGAACTGCAACTTCCTGATTTGAAGCTGCTCTGTCAGAACGAAGGAGATGCGGTCGTTCCATGTGAGGCCGAGGCGGGTCGCGCGCTTGCCGGATCGTATGTGGGCCAGAATTTCTTCACCCTCGAGCGCATGATTGGCGTAGCGCACCGTTGAGTTGCTCTCCCCGGTTGAGCGCAGTTCGAGTTCGCGGTCTATGGTAAAGCCGGCAGGCGCATGGTCTCCTGCCAGCCAGTCTGTCATGACCGATATCGGGGAATTTGCGGTATGCAGCGGCCTGAGGGGCATGTCTTCCATGGTCTTGATCAGCGATTCCAGCAGCTCTTCGGCGCGAGCAGCAGAGGCGGCATGGATGATCAGCCGATTGTTTAGGGTGTCCATCCAGGCATGGGTGGTGCGCAACAGGGCGAAGGCCTTGGGCAGCAGTTCCTCGGTGACCGCTTCCTTGATCGCCTTGCGTTCCCGGCGGCCCACCTTGTAGCCCTGCTGTGCCTCGGCATGCTCGATGCGTTCCTTGGCGAACCGGTTGATCACGGATGCGGGCAGCAATTTCTGTTCGGTCCCGAGCGCAAAGAGCAGTTGGCCGTTTGCGGAATGAACCAGCCGGTCATCGTTGCAGCAGGGAACCCAGCCGCGGCTCTGCCTGTCAAGACCCATGCATGGCAGAAGCGGTTTCCGGGCAAGTCTCTCCTGCAGCGAGTCTGCGGTGATCTTGAAGTCTGATGGCAATCGGTAGATGAGGATGTTCTTAAACCACATGGCGGAATTCCTGGAAAGCTTGGAATTATACAATGCAACGGGAAGGATAGCCGTGGTATGCTCATCTGTCGTGAGGCTGGCTTTCCTGATGAGATTCCTTTTACTGTTTATTCTATTGATGGCGGGCTCTGCGCTGGCCGGTCAGGACGATGATTTCCTGGCGGCCAGAGATGCCTTTCGCGCAGGAAATGCGCGGCAACTGGCTGCGTTTGCGGCCCGGCTGAAGGATACTCCGCTTGAGGTCTATGTCGCCTATTACCAGTTGAAGCTGAACCTCGATACCGCAGATGCGGCCAGCGTCCGGGAATTCCTGGCACGGCCGGATGATACGCCGCTGATAGGCAGGATGCGCGCAGAATGGCTCAAGGTGCTCGGCAAGAAACAGCAGTGGGACCTGTTCGACAGCGAATATCCCAAAGTCCAGGCCCCCGATGTCGAGTTGACCTGTTATGGGCTTCAATCCAGGATGAGGCAGCAGGACGTGATGGGCGAGGTGCATGAGCTCTGGTTCAGCCCCAAAGAGATGCCCGAGAGCTGCGCAGTCTTGTTCGATGCCGCCATTTCCAGGGGGGTGATAGGCGAGCGCGACATATGGAAGAGGCTGAACATGGCGCTGGAGGCAGGCAATGTGACGCTTGCCAAATCGTTAGCCGCCAGGCTTTCCGGAAATCTTGCGATCTCACCTGTTGCCCTTGAACGGGCGATGGACAATCCAGCCCGCTATCTGGCAAAGGCGGCTGTCAGGAGTGAAGGCCAGAGAAGGGTTGCCCTGTTCGCCCTGATGCGGCTCGCAAAGCAATCGCCGGATAATGCGGTTGCGCAATTCTCAAGGATCAAGTCGCATTTTACGGAAAAGGAAAGGGCTTATTTCTTTGGCTGGCTCGGCTATGAAGGGGCGAGGAAGCACGATCCTCGCGCGCTTTCATGGTATGAAGATGCGGGTGAGTTGAATGACCAGCAGAAGGCCTGGAAGGTGCGCGCGGCCTTGCGTGCCCGGGACTGGAAAACCGTATTGTCCGGGATAGAGGTGATGGGAAGCGCACAGCAGAGCGAGGCGACCTGGCGCTATTGGAAGGCGCGCGCGCTTCAAGCGCTGGGGCGAAGGCAGGATGCGCTGGAGATTTTTGTGCCGCTTAGCGCCGAGCACACCTTCTATGGGGAACTGGCCCGCGAGGAGATCTCCGATACCCCTGTCCTGAGCGGGATGCAGCCCCCGTTTCACCCGGAAAAAAAGGACATCGAAGAGATGGAGAGGATGCCTGGAATACAGCGCGCGATTGCACTGTATCGCATGGATCTGCGCATCGATGCGCTGCGCGAGTGGAACTGGGCGATACGCGGGTTCAACGATCAGCAGCTTCTGACGGCAGCCGAATTGGCGCGCCGTCATGAGATGTACGACAGGGCGATCAATACTGCGGACAAGACTGTGCTGATGCACGATTTCAGCCTGCGCTATCTCGCGCCATATCGCCCCATCATGCGCCAGCATATAGAGGAGAATGGGCTGGAGGAGGCATGGGTCTTTGGCCTGATGCGCCAGGAAAGCCGCTTCGTGACCACGGCAAGGTCGGGGGTGGGTGCTACGGGATTGATGCAGATCATGCCTGCGACCGCCCACTGGATCGCAAAGAAGCTGGGATTGAGGGATTACCGGAGCAAGCTTCTCGGACAGCTGGATACCAACCTGCTTTTGGGCATGTACTACATGAAGAACATGCTTGCATCCCTGGATGGAAGCCCGGTCCTGGCCTCGGCGGCTTACAATGCGGGGCCGGGGCGGGCGCGCCGCTGGCGTGACAGCAAGCCCATGGAAGGCGCGATCTATGTTGAGACCATACCCTTCGATGAAACGCGGGATTATGTGAAAAAGGTGATGAGCAATACCATGTACTATGCCGAGGAATTTGGCGCGCCGCAGCGCAGCCTCAAGATGCGCCTGGGCACCATCGCCCCGAATCCCAAGGATGCGGCAGACAGCGGAGGCGGACTTGAGTAGCAGAATCTACTGTGTGGGAGGCGCGGTAAGGGATCGCCTACTTGGCTTGCCTGTCGTGGACCGGGACTGGGTGGTGGTCGGCGCCACGGTGGAGGAAATGTTAAGCCGGGGTTTCTTACCGGTAGGAAAGGATTTTCCGGTATTCCTGCATCCCGAAACACATGAGGAATATGCGCTTGCTCGAACGGAGCGCAAGACCGCTGCCGGATACAGGGGATTTGCCGTGCATGCATCGCCGGACGTGACGCTGGAGGAGGATCTGCTTCGCCGCGACTTCACGATCAATGCGATGGCCGAAGACGAGAACGGGAATCTGATCGATCCCTATCATGGCGTTGATGACCTGAGAGCCGGCATCCTGCGCCATGTCAGCATGGCATTCAAGGAGGACCCGGTGCGCATATTGCGGGGGGCAAGATTTGCGGCGCGCTTCGGTTTTGTGATCGCGCCCGAAACCGAATTGCTGATGCGCGAGATGGTGGAAAACGGCGAAGTGGATGCGCTGGTTCCCGAGCGCGTCTGGCAGGAGCTCGCCCGCGGCCTGATGGAGAAGAAGCCGTCGCGTTTTTTTGAGGTCTTGCGCAGTTGCGGCGCGCTGAAGAAAATTCTGCCCGAAGTGGACGGGCTGTTCGGCGTTCCCCAGCCAGAAAAATATCATCCCGAAATCGATTGCGGCATACACACCATGCTTGTGGTGGACGATGCGGCAAGATCCGGCTATCCGCTTGAAGTGCGATTCGCCGCGCTGACCCATGACCTTGGCAAGGCAACGACGCCTCGGGAAATTCTGCCCCGGCATGTCGGGCACGAGATACGCGGAGTGGATCTGGCGAGCGCGATGTCTGAGCGCATACGTGCAAGCGGCGATTGCCGCGATCTGGCCATGCTTGCCGCGCGCTATCACGGCGACATCCATCGTGCGATGGAGCTGCGCGCAGACACGATCGCAAGGCTCTTTCAGAATACGGACGCATGGCGGCGCCCGCAGAGATTCGAACAGCTCCTGCAGGCCTGCGCTTCTGACGCGCGGGGGCGCTGGGGGCATGAGGAGGATGACTACCCGCAGGCGGACTTTCTGCTGCGCATGCTTGCGGTTGCGCGGGCAGTGGATGCGGGCCGAATCGCCCGTTCATGCCGGGATGGCAGTACAATAGCCGATGCTGTGCTAAAGGCGCGCATCGGCGCAATCGAGATTGAACAGAAGAGGATGAGCAATGCGTAATGTAATATGGGTGTTTTTTCTTGCAATGCTGCCCTGTGCGGTTTTTGCGGCAGAACAGGGCGTCGTCACCAAACAGGAGCGGGATGCCAAGATCAATCAGGCGTTCGATGCAATGGACGCCGACAAGTCGGGCACGCTTTCCAGAAAGGAGATCGAGCAGAATGCGCCGGCCCTGCTGGACAGCTTTGACAGAATGGATGCGAACCACGATGGCGTGATTTCCCGAAGCGAATTCAAGAAGGAAATACTGGAAGTCGCAAAGAAACAGCTTCAGTTCAGGGAGAACCTGGCCCGTGCCGACAAGGACAAGAATGGCAAACTGTCGCACGAGGAAGCGAAGGCCCTGCCGAATCTAAGCGCGCATTTCGACGAGATCGACACCAATCACGATGGTGAACTGACGTTAAAGGAGATATCTGATTACGTGCGCACGCATGCGAATCAGATGCATGAGAAAAAGTCGAAGGCAGAGCGTTAAAGCAGGCGGGTCAGATCCCCGAAGCAGAAACCCGTCAACGTCGTCTCAAGGTTCTTGCCAAGTGCAAGCACCTTGAAAAGCTCGCCCATTTCCGCGGGGCTGGTGAGCCTTTGCAACTGGGCGGAAAGTGGCAGATAGGTTTTGGCGTCCTCGGGCGGAATCTCCTTCAGAAGTTCGGTGATGCCGTTGTTGATCAGGAAGAATGCCTGGGTGGTATAACCGAGTACTTCAAGGCCGGAATCGATGCCGGTTTCCGCGATGTCGGTGAAATTGACGTGCGAGGTGATGTCCTGCAGTCCCGGAAGAAAGAAAGGATCATCGTGGGCGCGGTGACGGTAGTGGCACATCAAGGTGCCCCTGGTTCGATCCGGATGGTAGTACTCGCGCGCGCCAAATCCATAGTCGATGAAGATCATCGCGCCCTGTCCCAGTGTCTCGGCGAGGCTCTTGATCAAGCCCCTGCAAGCGAGGCAAATCTCGCTGACATAATCGCCTTCGACGCTGATTTTCCCGGCGGCCTTCATGAGTTGTACATCGGAAATCGCGCGTTCCGCAAAGACGAAACCCGATCCATCGGTTGCCACGCCGATCTCGCTGGGCTGATTCTCCTGCCAGTGCACGAGATGTACCGGCAGCGCATCCAGAACTTCGTTGGCGACGATGGCGCCGTTGAAATGTCCGGGCAGGTGATCGAGCCACTGCACGCGCCCGAAAAGATGCGGCAGGCTTTCCCTTAGCCTGGATTTCTGGCGTTCCCTGAGGTCCGCGCTGACTTCGAGTATGCTGTAACTTTCGGGCAGGCAGCCTCGCCGCTCCAGTTCGCCGAGCATGTCGAGCGCGAGTTTTCCGCTGCCGGCGCCCAATTCCAGGATGTGCGGGGCGCTGGCTTCCATGATTTCGATCGTCTGCTTTGCAAGCGTGCGGCCAAAAAGCGCCGAGGTTTCGGGCGCGGTCACGAAATCGCCCGCTTCTCCAAACTTCTGGGAGCCTGCGGTGTAGTAGCCCAGGCCTTGCGCATAAAGCGCCAGCTCCATGTATCGCGAGAAAGGAATCCATCCGCCGCTTGCGGCAATCTCGCTTAGGATATGCTGAGTCATGCGATTGCTATGCTGCATCGCATCCGGGCTGGGGGCGGGAAATGGGGCGGCTCTGGACATGTCGGGTATAATTTGCTGAATATCAGTTTAATGGAGGATGCTGTGCAAGGCAAAGTGATGCTGGTGACCGGGGGCGGCAGGCGGGTCGGCGCCGCGATTTGCCGTCGTCTTCATGCGGCAGGGGCTGACATCGCGCTGCATTATCGCAGTTCTTCGCAGGATGCGCTCTCCTTGCAGCAGGAGCTCAACGAGAAGAGGGAGGGGAGCGTTGCGGTATTTTCCGCCGACCTGCTTGATCTTGGGGCATTGCGCGCAATGGTGGATCAGGTCATGGCGCGCTTTGGCAGGCTCGATGGCCTGATCAACAATGCATCCAGTTTCTATCCCACGCCTCTGGCAGAGGTCAATGAGGAACACTGGCACGATCTGCTAGGCACGAATCTGCGCGCCCCCCTTTTTCTCGCCCAGGCTGCGGCTGCCGAACTGCGCCGCCGCCACGGCTGCATCGTCAACATCGTCGACATACATGCGGAGCGCCCCATGCACGGCCATCTGGTATACAGCGTGGCCAAGGCGGGGCTTGTCGCGCTGACCCGTTCGCTGGCTCAGGAGCTGGCGCCCCAGGTGAGGGTGAATGCAGTCGCTCCCGGGGTGATCATCTGGCCCGAGGGGGAGGGCTGGGCGGATCAGGAGGAGCGCAGGAAGATCATCGCGCATACGCTCCTAAAGCGCGAAGGGGAGCCCGACGATATCGCCAGGACGGTTCTCTTCCTGTCGCAAGATGCGCCATACATTACGGGGCAGGTCATCGCGGTGGATGGCGGAAGAAGCATCAATCTTTGAATCGGAATTCTTATGAACGCAATCGGGCAGCCCGTCCATTTCGAACATTCGGGCAATTTCAACAGGCTCAAGGGCAGGCTGGAGCATCTGGTGGGCAAGGCGATTTTCGACTTCAACATGATAGAGGAAGGCGATGTCGTGATGGTATGCCTTTCGGGAGGGAAAGACTCATATACCCTGCTGGACATCCTGCTGACCCTGAGGAAACGCGCGCCCGTCGATTTTCGCATCATCGCGATGAACCTCGATCAGAAGCAGCCGGGCTTTCCGGCCGATGTTCTGCCGGGTTATCTTGAAAAGCTCGGGGTCGAATATCACATCGAGACGCAGGACACCTATTCCATCGTCAAGGAAAAGATACCCGAGGGCAAGACGACCTGTTCGCTCTGTTCGCGACTGCGGCGCGGCATCATCTACAAGGTGGCCGGCGACCTTGGAGCGAACAAGATAGCGCTTGGGCATCACCGGGACGACATGGTGGAGACGCTGTTCTTGAACCTCTTCTTTGCGGGGAAACTCAAGGCGATGCCGCCCAAGCTCGTCACCGACAAGGGCGACCATATCGTGATCCGTCCCCTTGCCTACTGCACGGAAAAGGACATCGCGCGCTATGCGCGCGGCATGCAGTTTCCCATCATCCCCTGCAATCTCTGCGGCTCGCAGGAAAACCTGCAGCGCCAGAACATCAAGCAAATGCTCAGCGACTGGGAGAAGCAATATCCCGGACGCAGCCAGGCGATCTTCACCGCGATGCAGAATGTCGTTCCCTCCCATCTGCTGGACGGAGGAAAGTTCGATTTCAAGAACATGTCCGTCGGGCAGGATGTCGCTGATGGCGACATCGCGTTTGACGATGCGTGATGCCTGAAAGAAGTTATTAAAGATGTAAATTTTATAATTAAATTCCTATATGCGAATTCTGCTTTTTGGCATAAGATTAGACGATAAATTTGGAGGGTTATAACCCTCCAAATATATTTTTGGCAGGATCGCTTAGGGAGAGGCAGATGGCGTTTGGATCGAGATTGATGGGTTGGCTGGGTATCGTGCTTCCGGCTTTTTTGTTGAACACGGCACTGGCCGATACTCAGGATGATCAGGTCAAGCGCGGCGAGTACCTCGCGCATCTCGGCGATTGCGTGGCGTGCCATACGGCCAAGGGCGGCAAGACCATGGCAGGCGGTTTGGGATTGAAGACGCCTTTCGGCATCGTTTATTCCACCAACATCACCCCGGATCCCAAAACCGGAATCGGCGGCTATACCTTCGAGCAGTTCGATCGCGCGATGCGCAAGGGCGTGGCGGCAGACGGCCACAATCTCTATCCCGCAATGCCCTATCCTTCCTTTGCCAAGACCTCGGCTGAAGACATGCGGGCGCTGTATGCCTACATGATGCACGGCGTTGAGCCTGTGAATCAGGCTAACAAGGAAAACGACATGATGTGGCCGTTCAGCATGCGCTTCGGCCTGAAAATCTGGAATCTGGTGTTCCTCGATGATGCTCCCTTCAAGGCTGACCCGCAGAAGTCTGCCCAATGGAACAGGGGCGCCTACATCGTGCAGGGGCTGGGTCATTGCGGTTCATGCCATACCCCGCGCGGCATAGCCTTCCAGGAAAAGACCATGACCCAGGATGGGAGCAATGGAAAATACTTCCTGACGGGCGCTACTGTCGAAGGATGGCATGCGGTCAATCTGCGCAATCAGTGGTCCGGTCCCGAATTCGCCCAGTTCCTGAAGGCCGGCTACAACAGTCATGCGACGGCTTATGGCACGATGACCGAGGTGGTGCATTTCAGCACGCAGAATTTCAGCGACAGCGATCTTGCTGCGATGGGCGAATACATCAGTTCCCTGGAACCCAGTCCGGAGTCGGGGATCTTGAAGCCCAGGGGGGCTGTGCTTGCAAAGGATGACGAACTTTACAAGACCCGAGGTGGCCTGGGCTATGTTCAGTTCTGTTCGACCTGTCACCAGATGGATGGCAGGGGGATACAGAAGATTTTCCCTCCGCTGGCCGACAACTCTTCCGTCCAGTCCAAGGATCCGACCTCCGTCATCCATGTCGTGCTGAGCGGCTGGATGTCGCCCGAGACCCAGTCTGCAAAGCGCGCTTTCGGCATGCCGAGCTATCGCAGCCTGAACGACAAGGAACTTGCGGAGATCGTGACTTTCGTGCGCACCAAGTGGGGCAACCAGGGAGAGCCTGTGACGGCGGAACAGATCAAGAAGGTGCGTGACGGGATTGAACTCAAGCCCGTCGAGCCTTCCAAGTTTGCTCTGCCCCGTTTTGCGGACATGCTGAGCAAACCGAATGCCGACCAGCTGATATACGGCATGAGGCTCATGTACCACACGAAAAAGATGCTGCCTGACAATGTCGGCGATGTCTTGAACTGTAACAGCTGCCATCTGGCAGGGGGTTCGGTGGCCCATGCTTCGCCTTATGTCGGCATCTCGGCCCTGTTCCCATCCTACAATCCGCGCGCCGGCAAGGTGATCGATTTCAAGGACAGGGTCAATGGCTGCATGAGGCGTTCCATGAACGGCAAGGTGCTGGACAAGGATTCGAAGGAAATGCTTGCGATGATCGCCTTCATGGACAACATGAAGGGCGATGCGCAGAAGGACAAGCCGATCCCCGGGCGCGGCGTGGGCAAGATCAGCCAGAGCATCCTTCCGAATGTGGAGAATGGCAAGAAGGTTTACAAGGATCAGTGTGCGGTCTGCCACGGCGACAACGGCGAGGGGATGAAGCGGGCTGATGGCAGCTTCGTGTTCCCGCCGCTATGGGGTGACCAGTCCTTCAATATCGGTGCGGGCATCGCGAAGACCTACACGGGTGCCGCGTTTGCGAAGAGCAACATGCCCATGGCCAATACGATGAAATTCCCTCTGGGTCAGGGCGGGCTCACGGATCAGGAGGCGGTCGATGTGGCCGAGTATTTCACGCACATGCCCCGTCCGGACTTCCCGGACAAGGTCTATGACTGGCCGAATGGCGGCAAGCCCAAAGACTCACGGTATTGATGAATTGCAGGTTTGATAAACGAAGGAGATGCATGATGATTTTGAAATCGAAACTTAACCTGCTGCTTTCTGCTTGCGCAGCGCTCGCGGTCACCTGTGCTGCAACCGCCTACGCGGCGGACAATGAGCTTGGCGTATATCCTCCCTGGAGCCATGGTGCAAACAATCCGGCCCTAGACAAGGGGATGGATTTCACCGTGCCGGAAGTCGACAACCTGCCCGACTTCCATGGAAATCTGACGGATCACAAGCTTGCGATCTTCGTGGGAGGCAATTATTACTTTGCGATGGCGCCGCTGGTCGCGGAGTTCGAGAAGCAGAACCCGGAATACAAGGGAAAGATCTACTATGAGACGATCCCGCCCGGCCTCGTTGCCAAGCAGATCCAGATGGGCGGCACGATCACCGTGGGCAACATGACCTGGACCGTGCAGGCCGATGTATATGCGGCAGGCCTGAGAAGGGTCGAAAGCATGGTCAAAGAGGGCTATGCGAAGCCACCCATCGTGACCTATGCGACCAACACGCTCACCATCATGGTGCCCAAGGGTAATCCTGCGAACATCAAGACCCTGAACGACCTGGGCAAGCCCGGCGTGCGCCTGGTGATGCCCAATCCCGAATTCGAAGGGATAGGCCGCCAGATCAAGGCCAGCCTGAACAAGGCAGGCGGACCGGAACTCGTGAAAGCTGTTTACGAGACCAAGGTCAAGAACGGAGAGACGCTGCTCACCCACATCCATCACCGTGAATCCCCGCTTTACCTGATGCTGGGCAAGGCCCAGGCAGGTGTGACATGGCAGTCCGAGGCGATCTTCCAGGAAAAGGCGGGGAACCCGATCAGCCATGTGGCCATTCCTGACGAGCAGAATGCGACCGGAATCTATGCCGCGGCAGTGGTGAATGGCGCAAAAAATCCGGAGGGCGCAAAGAAATGGATAGACTTCCTGAATTCGCCTTCAGGGCTCGCCATTTTCCAGCAGTACGGATTCAAGGCAGTGAAAAAGTAGCGGCATCGACTAGCAGAAACGTAACTTTACAACCAGGAGATCACTATGCAACTGTACAAAAAACTCGCACTTACCGTTCTTGCTTCCACCTTGGGGTTTGCAGCGCTTCCATCCCTCGCTGCTGACGCTGCTCCTGCTGCTGAAGCTGCAAGCAATTACGTCAAGCCCAACATCAAGCACGAGTCCTATGGCGTGCTGAAGGTCGTCGTGCCGATCACGACCGACGACAAGGGCGTGCAGGGCATGAAGATGCGCAACATCACCAATGGACTGAAGGCGGTGGACGAGTGGAAGGGCAAGTTCGAGGTGACGGTCGTGCTCTACGCAAAGGGACTGACGCTGCTCAAGAATCCTGACGAGAAGGTGCAAAAGCAGATCGACATGCTGAGGAGCAAGGGCGTGCATTTCGTGGTTTGCAACAACTCGCTGGCCGAGCAGGGCATCGATTTCCACACGCTTTACAACGTGACGGACGCCGACATCGTTCCATCCGGTTTCGCGGAAGTCGCCTATCTGCAGGCCAAGAAGCACTTTGTTGTGGATCCGATGAACTAAGAATCGGCATTCAAGGCAAGACAGAAAAGGGCGCGCAAGCGCCCTTTTTGTTTTCAGGAATGGATAATCTTGCAGGACTTAAAGGCGCAAAAAAGGCCTCATCCTGCGATGAGGCCCTTATAACTTCAGCATCAGAACGCGAAGATTGCCCAGATGTCGAACTGGTTACCGATCGAGCCGGCAATCGATTCGGCCAGGGCGCGCTGAGCGACAGGTATTGCGCCCGGATTGGGAATATTAAGGGATCTGTTGATGTAATCCACCACGATCTTGTTCATCGGTGTCATGTGGTATACCGCTTCGATGGCCTTGTCCTTGAATACCCTTTCCTGGTCGGCCAGGTTGGGCAGGCGGTCGTAGTAATCATAGCGGGCGACCACTTCCCAGTTCCTGTCCAGGAAATAGCCGGCCGAAGCCGAATACCCGTTTGCCTTGTTCTGGCTGCCGATATAAACGAGCTCATTGGTTAGCTGGGCTGGTGCGCCCGGAAAGGTGTTGAATACCGCCGGTGCGACGATGTTGCCGCTGCCCTCGAAGTATTCAGCCTTCACATTGACTGCGCCGTGCTGCATGTAGCCGTCCCTGAAGGTCATGCCGAAGCCGTCGCGCTTCATCGTGGCTTCCACGCCCATGATGGAAGGGTGGGCCTGCTGCGCCCAGATGAAGCCGGTCAGGTCGTTCCTGAAGAAACGCTTGCAGTAATCGCACGACTTGATCGTCTCCGGGTCATCCAGGAGGTAGGATGCCTGCAACCTTCCTGCAATGATCGGCCCGTTCGAGGTTCCCTCGTCGAAAAGGCGGCCGTAGTCTGCCAGCATCAGGCCGTATGCGACCTCGGTCTGCGGGGCGACCATGAACCAGTTCTCGGCCATCACGCCGGGATAACGGAAGCCGTTGTTGCCGGAAACATTGGCTGCAGGTACGGCATATGGGGTTCCCGTGTTGATGGGATGCGCAATTTGACTGTAGGCGACGGACGGGTTGTAGAAAGTCGGCTGCATCAGCTGCGTGATGCCTGTCGGAAACATGTCTATCAAGTTGAAAGCCATGAAACCTTCCATTGCGCCTTCAGGGCCTGGCGCACGGATGTTGCCGATTTCGAGCCTCACCCCCGGGATGTAGTTGCTGAACACCACGTTGGCATCGATGAGCCTTGGCGAATAGCTCCCGAATGAGTAATCGTATGCGTTCTGGCCGGCTTCCACACCCACATAGTATGAAATGTCAGGATTGATGCTGCCGCGCTCGAACAGGCGCAGGCGCTGGACATAGAGATCCGAAGTCTGATTGGATGTGGGCTGAACAAGGTTGAATTTGGGAATCTGACCATTGGATGCCGCCAGGTTTGATCCCGTATAGTCCGTGTAGAGCGGTTGAACGAATCCGATGAACTTACCGCTTCCCCATTCCGGCAATGAAATCGTTTGAATGTCGAACCAGTTTGCGGCATTGGCCATTGGTGCTGCGCACATGGATGCGCACAGCGCGAGACTTGCTAATCTTTTCATGCTCTTCCCCCTGATTGGTTTTGATTTTTCTTATTGTGGAACTCATATAACTTTATAAAAAAATAAGAATTTCTTCTGAATTTCTGATCCCTGACAGCCTCCTTTTGAAACGTGACGGACGGTCCCGATGCGAAGCCATGGGCTTCCATTCCCCTTATGACGTACCGACGGTGCGCATTATTCCACCCGGAATGGATTTTTTCCAGAAGTTACAGCGAATTTAGAATATTAATTTATTATTATATACAGGTAGTTGCGTCTGATTGCTACTTTTCGGAGGCGGAGATCTGGCTCTCTAGCTGATCCAGGGGGAGGGTGCCTTTCTGCAGTGTGCCATCGTCAAACAGCAGGGTGGGGGTGGCGCTGATGTGCAACTGGTTTGCAAGCTTTGCGACTTTAGCAAAGACGCTGACATCGCAAATTTCCCCCTGTTTTGGATCCATTCCGTAGAGCATGTGGTCTTCCCATGCCTTGAGCCTGTCCGGGGTGCACCAGAGTGTCTTTGCAAGCCGATCGGACCCTGGCAAGATGGGATAGATGAAGAGATAGACCGTCGTATCCTTGAGGTTGACCATCTCCTTTTCCAGCTTCTTGCAATAGCCGCAATTGGGGTCGGTGAACACGGCAAGTTTCCTTTTGCCGTTTCCTTTAACCATCCTGAGCGAAAGATCGAGCGGCAGCCTTGCGATGGCCGAAGGGTAGAGCTCCTTCTCCCGGGCTTTGGTGAGATCCTTCATGGTGTGCATGTCGATGATGTCGCCGGAAAAAAGATAAGTCATCTTTTCGTCGGTATAGACGATCTGATTGTCGAACACGACTTCATAGAGGCCCAGATAAGGTGTCTTGCTGACGCTGACGAGTTTCGAGTAGGGGAATTTTTTCTTCATCGCAGCCCCGATGTCTGCTTCCTCGGCGAATGATGCATTCGGGAGAAACAGCAACAGCAGGACGCAGATGAGGGATTTCATTTGTTCCTGGCCGGATGAGGATGAACTTCCGGGATGGGGCCGAAGAAAAATTCCAGCTGATAGCCCACAGGCCTTAAGGTTCCGGTATAAAGAGGAAGCTTGATGCTGACTTCATGGTTCGCCTGAAAGCCCGCATACCGGTCTTCCCCGGCAGGCAGATATTCCCCGGGCGAAAACAGACGGCGCGCAAGCGGCTTGTCCTGACTGTCGCTCAAGGTGAGTGACAGATTTGGAAATGCCTGTATGAAATTCGCGCGATTGCGCAAAAGAGCAATGAGCGTGATTTGATTCTCATGCGCGGGGTCGGCGTCCAGATTTGAGGATTCAATGCTGATCAGCGCCGACTTCTCTGGATAGGGAACGCTGCAGCCAAGCAGGCTGCAGTAGGATTGCAGGGCGGGTTTTGCAGCAGGGAACCTTGCCGCCAGCTCTATGCGGAAGAAGTAGACAGACTGCGCGATCAGCAAAAAGACTGCGATCAGCGCACCCAATGCCCAAGGCCAGATGCGCGGCCTGACGAAGGGTTCTTCATCGACCTCGACCATGCCGACCGGTTCCTCGCTGATCCGGTTCGTATCGATTTGTTCGGCAAGCGTCAGATGTTCGACATAATGACCTGAATCCGAAATCAGCTCGGGCCCGGCGATCCCGATAACCGTGTCCGGAAAGACCTCGTCCGCTTCCTGCGAAACAGGCGGTGCTTCGGATTCCGTGAGCACTTCGGGTGCGCTGTACTCGGGCGCTTCAACCGGAGGGATTACCGCAACTTGAGCTTCCGGTGTGGCGGTTTCTGCCGTTGCCGAGGGTTCAGCAGTTTCCGGGGAAAGTTCGATTGCGCTGCCGACAGGAGCTTCCGCGGATGCCGGTTCCTCGATCGGCAGTGCAAGCTGCGGGCTGGGGACATCGGGTACGAAGCCTGGCCTTGCATCGAATGCCTGCATGCAGTGGCCGCAACGCACCATGCCCTGATGGGCGGTGAGCTGCGCTTCGGAGATGTTGAAGCGCGTGCTGCAGTGTGGGCAAAGTGTCGTTCCGTTCATCGCTTCTGGCGTTTGTGTCCGCAAAGGCATGACCAGCCTTCTTCGAATACAGGCTCGTCGAAATCGAACCATTGTTGATAGATGTGCATGATGTCCGCTGCCTGCGCTTCCAGTATGCCGGACAGCACGATCCGGCCCCCTGGTTTAGTGGCATCCGCAAGCAAGGGTGCCAGCATGCGCAGGGGATTGGTCAATATGTTGGCGATGACGAGATCGTAGCTTCCCTTGGGCGCCGAGTCCGGAAGGTGAAAGGATGCATTTTCAACCCGGTTGGTGCGCGCATTGTCAATGCTTGCAGCGACAGCCTGGGCATCGAGATCCACGCCGACAGCAGAGGATGCGCCCAGCTTGAGAGCGGCAATTGCAAGGATGCCCGAGCCGCAACCGTAATCGAGGACCGATATCCCTTCCTCCAGGTGATCATCCAGCCAGCGCAGGCAAAGGCGGGTAGTGGGGTGACTTCCGGTGCCGAAGGCGAGGCCCGGATCGAGCACGATGCTGATTGCGGCACTGAATGGGTCATGCCAGGAGGGCACGATCCAGAGTCTCTCGGAGATCCGTATCGGCTCGAATTGCGATTGGGTGAGGCGCACCCAGTCGTTGTCAGGCAGGGGCTCGATGCGGTGGGGAGGCAATGAGGCAAGGCCGATGTGGCTTGCGGCATGCTGCAGTATGCCCTCCACATCGGCGTTCTCGTCGAACAGGGCGGTCACGCGGTTGTGGCGCCACAATCCGGGGGGGGATTCCCCCGGCTCGCCGAAAATGGCTTCTTCATCGGGGGTGTCCGCGTCGGCATCCAGCAGGTCTACTGACAATGCGCCCTTCTCCAGCAAGGCATCGCTAAGGGCTTCGGCGTGTTCTGCATCGCTATCGACAATGAGCGTCAGCCATGTCATTACTTGTCCTTGTTGCGTTTGGCCAGGCGTTCTTCAAGGTAGTGTATGCTCGTGCCGCCCCCCATGAAGGCTGCGTCGAGTAGGAGTTCGCGATGCAGCGGGATATTGGTCTCTATCCCTTCGACAGCCATTTCCGACAGGGCTGTGCGCATCCTCGCCATCGCCTGTTCGCGGGTGTCGCCATAGGCGATGACTTTCCCTACCATCGAGTCGTAGTGCTGCGGCACATAATAATTGTTGTAGGCATGGGAGTCTACCCGGATGCCGGGACCGCCCGGCGCATGCCAGGAGGTGATGCGTCCGGGAGAAGGGGTGAACTTGTAGGGATGTTCCGCATTGATTCTGCATTCGATGGCATGCCCCTTCAGTTGGACATCGCGCTGGCGGATCGTGAGCTTCTCTCCTGCCGCAATCAGGATCTGCTGGCGCACGATGTCTATGCCGGTGATCATTTCGGTCACGGGGTGTTCCACCTGAACGCGGGTATTCATCTCGATGAAGAAGAATTCGCCGTTCTCGTAGAGAAATTCGAACGTGCCGGCCCCGCGATAGCCAATCTTGCGGCATGCTTCGGCGCAGCGCTCGCCTATCTTGTTGCGCAGGCGTGCATTGAGCAGAGGCGCAGGGGCTTCCTCTATGATTTTCTGGTTGCGCCGCTGCATAGAGCAGTCGCGCTCGCCCAGATAAACCGCGTTGCCATGCTGGTCGGCTAGTACCTGGAACTCGATGTGCCTCGGGTTTTCCAGGTATTTTTCCATGTATACCATGGGATTGTTGAAGGCGGCCTGGGCTTCGGACCGGGTCATGGTGACCGCGCCCAGCAGTGCAGCCTCGGTATGCACGACACGCATGCCGCGTCCGCCCCCGCCTCCTGCAGCCTTGATGATCACGGGATAGCCTATGCTGCGGGCAATCTTGATGATCTCGGCTGGATTGTCAGGCAGTGCCCCTTCGACGCCCGGAACGCAGGGTACGCCCGCTTTCCTCATCGCGATCTTGGCGCTCACCTTGTCGCCCATCAAGCGTATCGTTTCGGCCTTGGGGCCGATGAAAACAAAGCCGCACTTTTCAACGCGCTCGGAAAAGTCGGCGTTTTCCGAGAGAAAGCCATACCCCGGATGTATCGCCTGGGCATCGGTGACTTCGGCTGCGCTGATGATTGCGGGGATGTTCAGATAGCTCTGGTTTGAAGGGGCAGGCCCTATGCAAACCGATTCGTCGGCCAGCTTGACGTATTTGGCATCGGCATCGGCTTCGGAGTGAACGACGACGGTCTTGATGCCCATCTCGCGGCAGGCGCGCTGGATGCGCAAGGCGATCTCTCCGCGGTTGGCAATCAGTATCTTCTCAAACATCGCATCAACCTATGACGAACAGCGGTTGGCCGAACTCGACCGGCTGGCCGTTCTCCACCAGTATGGCCTTGATGACGCCGCTGTGATCGGCTTCGATTTCATTGAGCAGCTTCATGGCTTCTATGATGCACAGGGTGTCGCCCGCGCTCACGCTTTGGCCTATGTCCACAAACTGCCTTGCCCCGGGCGATGGGGAGCGGTAGAAGGTGCCCACCATCGGGGATTTCACGATGTGACCTTCCTGCGCTGCGGGTGTTGCCGCCGGGGTCGGCGCGGGTTCGCTGGCTGCAACCGCTGCCGCAACCACAGGTGCTGTAGGCAGCTGGACGGCGTGTTGGGCGGATGCGGCTGTGCGGGTGATGCGCACGCGTTCCTCGCCCTCGCTGATCTCGAGCTCGGCAATGCCTGATGCCTCGACCAGTTCGATCAATGTCTTGAGTTTGCGTAAATCCATGATGATTCTCCTTGCTTAATGGTTCAGCGCATATTGCACTGCAAATTCATATCCCGATGTGCCAAGACCGCTGATCACGCCGATCGCAAGATCGGAGAAATAGGATCTGTGGCGGAAGGATTCACGCGCATGCACATTGGATAGGTGTACTTCGATGAAGGGGATGGCCACTGCAGCGAGCGCATCGCGCAGCGCCACGCTGGTATGAGTAAAGGCTGCGGGATTGATGACGATGAATTGCGTGCCGTCAGCCCGCGCCTGATGTATGCGGTCGATCAGGCTTGATTCCGAATTGCTCTGGAAACACGAAAGGTTTGCGCCGTTCTTTTGGGCTAATGCAGTTAAATTTGCATTAATTTGTTCTAAAGTGGTGCTTCCGTAGACTCCCGGCTCGCGGCTTCCGAGCAGGTTAAGATTGGGGCCGTGCAGTACGAGTATGGCTTTCATGTGCGCAGTTTGCCGTAAATTGGGGGTAATTGTCTACATTTTTGATGATCAGGCATCAAAGCCCGACCTGCTGCAAGGTGTTGGTGAATTGCGCCGTATCCTGAATGCCGACCAACCGGAAATCGGTCATTTCTCGGCCATGGGCATCGAAAAACATGATGCCCGGGGGGCCGTAGAGGCCGAATTTCTTCAGCAGCTCCTTGTTTTCCGGGCTGTTCGCGGTGACGTCTGCCTGCAGAAGCACGGCTGACTTGAGCCTTGCCCTGACTGCGGGATCGGAAAAGGTGAAGCGTTCCATTTCCTTGCAGGATATGCACCAGTCTGCGTAGAAATCCAGCATGACGATCTTTCCGTTTGCCGCTTCCAGTTTCCGTTCCAGATCTGGGATGTCCTTGATTCGCGTGAACATCGATGAAGGTTCCGCCTCGGCCTTGCTGATCGCACCCAGCGGATGCATCAGGTCGCGTGCGCCGGACAGGGCGCCGATCAGATAGGCGACTCCCAGAAGCAGGCCCAGCAACCCGATTCCTTTCATCAGCTTTTGGCCTCCCTTGGCGTTATGCGGCAATGCATCCAGCGCATAAAGGTAGATGGAGGACAGGATGAGCAGCACTCCCCACAGCAGCATTTGCACCTCCATGGGCAACAGCGGCTGGACTATCCAGATGGCCAGGGCAAGCAGCACCACGCCGAAGAATCGCTTGACACCGTCCATCCATGCGCCGGCCTTGGGCAGCAGTGCGCCGGCCGACGTGCCTATCAGCAGAAGCGGCGCTCCCATTCCCAGGGCGAGGGCAAATAGCGCAATCCCGCCCAGAATCGCATCGTGCGTCTGGCCGATGTAGAGCAATGCGCCGGCCAATGGTGCTGCGACGCATGGGCTCACGATGACGGCCGAAAGGGCGCCCATCGCGAAAACGCCGGTAAGGTGGCCTCCATGCAGGCGGTTGCTGGTGTCGCTCAGTCTGCTTTGCCAGGCGCTTGGAAGTTGCAGCTCATAAAATCCGAACATCGACAAGGAAAGCAGCACGAATATGGCGGCAAAACCGCCCAGCACCCAGGGAGTCTGCAGCGCATTGGAAACCAGATCTCCAGAGAGGCCGGCTGCGACACCTGCCGCTGCATAGGTGATGGCCATGCCCAATACATAGGAGAGGGAAAGGATGAAGGCATGGGTCTTCGTTATCTTGTGCCCCCTCCCGACGATGATGCCGGACAGTATCGGTATCATCGGGAACACGCAGGGAGTCAGCGCGAGCAATAGCCCGGCACCGAAGAAGAAGGATATGATCAGCCAGAAGCTGCCTTTCTTGAAAATGCCGGCGATTTTTGAGTCTTCCGTCTGCGGCAGACCTGCTTGCGGGGCTTTGGCTGCCTGTGCGCCTGACGGCAGATCTATTTTGAAGACCTTTTCCTGAACGGGATAACAAAGGCCCTTTTCGCTGCAACCCTGGTAGGAGGCATGCAGCGTGACCGGCGAATTTGCGGGATCGAGCGCGATGCTGGCGGAAAAGGGGCGGTGGTAGACTTCCACCCTGCCCAGATTCGGGTCTGTCTTGATGTCACCATTGGGCAGGTTGATTGCGGCTATCCGGGTTGATCCGCCATCGACGGTGAAGCTGATTTTGCTCTTATATAAGTAGTAGCTCGGTGTGACATCGAAGTTGGCCTCCAGCGTGCGACTGTCGGTGGCCTTGACATCAAGGGCAAAGGCTTTTTCAGGCGGCAGGAAATCGGGCTGTCTGCTGATCCCGAAAGAGGGCAATCTATCCAGAAAATTTTCTGCCTCGACAGCCAGGGGCATCAAACAGAGCAGCAGCAATACAAGACGCATTTTCATTCCTTGCAAAGATGGGTTTCCTGATTCACCCAGGAAAGATACTCGGGCAAACCGGCGGTTATTGGGACAGCGATAATTTCTGGAAGTTCGTAGGGGTGTTCCGAGCGTATCAGGGCTTCAAGGCGCGGATAGCGATCGGCGGTCGTCTTGATCAGCAACGGGACTTCCTCCGCGGTTTCGATCTTTCCCTGCCAGCGGTAGGTCGAGGTGCAGGGCGCGAGCTGATTCACGCATGCGGCTGCATGTTCTTCGATGATGCGCAGCGCGACCTTTTTCGCGGCTGCAGCATCAGGAAGGTTGGTCAGCACCAGAAGGCAGTCAGTCATGATCTTGCAAACCGCAATCCCAGCTGCAGGAACTCATCCCAGATATCGCCATTGCGCAATCCCTTGATCGTCTTGTCGATCCGTGCGGCATGCCCGATGGCGCGCTCGATGTGGGGGAACTTCAGGCGGCGGGCTGCGTTCTCGATCAAACCCTGCTTGTCCCTGCGCACTCTCAAGTCGCGCATGGCATCGCGCAGGCTTGTTCCGCCGAGGGCGGCTTGCAGCAATCTGCCCAGGGTGCGGATCTCCTCGCTGATCGCCCAGAGTATCAGCACGGCCGCCGTGCCTTCTGCACGCAGCCCGTCCAGCACATGGGCATAACGCGCCGCATCGCCGGCAAGCATCGCCTCGGTCAGTTTGAAAATGTCGTATCGCGCCACATCCATCACGGATTCCTGGACCTTTTCATAGGAAATTTCGCCTTCAGGAAAAAGCAGGCCAAGTTTCTGTATCTCCTGGAACGCCGCGAGCAGATTTCCTTCACAGCGGCTTGCCAGAAATTCCAGCGTGGCCTTGTCGGCGGATTGATGCTGGCGCTGTAGCCGGCCTGCCAGCCAGTCAGGCAGGCGATCCAGCGGGATGTCATCCGCGTTGATCACGGTGCCATGCTTTTCCAGTGCGCTGAACCATGTCGATTTTTGCGCATTCCAGTCGAGTTTGGGCAGAGTGATCAGGGTTAGAACATCATCGCCGAGACTGGCAACATGTTCCTGCAATGCGGCAGCGCCTTCGGTGCCCGGTTTTCCGCTCGGGATGCGCAGATCGATCAGGCGGCGTTCCGAAAAAAGCGAAAGGCTCTGCGCCTGGTTTTTCAGCTCCGCCCATCTGAAATGCTGTTCGGCGATGAGTATGCTTCTCTCGGTGTATCCTGCCTTACGTGCAGCCGCCCGGATGCTGTCGGCCGCTTCGATCGCCAAAAGCAGCGCATCGCCCTGAATGACATACAGCGATTTTAGTCCGGAAGCGAGATGACGGGGCAAAGCTTCGCTGGTCAGTTGCATTATTTTTCCGGCGGGGATACGGGCCTGGCATGGCTCAGCCTTCTCAGGATCTGCTGAGCCATGTCGGAGCGCATGTTCTGGTAAAGCATGGTTTCTTCGGATGACATCGCTAGGATCTGGGAATTGTCAAAGATGAGGTCGCGGGTCAGCAACAGATCGCTTGCCGGCAGCCATTCCCTCTGCTGGTTGTCATAGGCGCGCAGGGAGACGCGGTAGCGAAGCTGGTACTCGTTCACGAGTCCTGTCGCATCCAGTGACAGGATCACCTTGTCCTGCTGCTCAAGCGAGATGTTCAATATGACTTCCGCCTTGTCCGGCTTGTCCACGACTTCGGTCTTGTTGGTCTTCAGATCCTTGCGCAGTTCCGCGATCAAGGCCGAACCGGGATTGGCGGCGCTCAAATAGATCGACTTGAATGGCATCACAGCCTCGCCGCGCAGATGATATCCGCAGGCCGCAAGCTGCAGCGCCAGCAACAGCATGATGAGGAATCTGGACAGGGGGGCGGCGGAGGGAAGTTTCATGCGCGCTATGCAACGATGTTGATCAGGCGCCCGGGCACCACGATGATCTTCTTGGGTTGCATGCCTGCGAGCTGCTTTTGCACCGCCTCATGCGCCAAGGCCAGCTGCTCTAGCGTTGCCTTGTCCGCAGTCTTTGATACCGTGAGATTGCCTCGCAGTTTTCCGTTGATCTGGATCACGAGATCCACCGTGTCCTGCACCAGCGCGCTTTGGTCGGCTTTCGGGAAGGGCTGGTCGAGCAGGTTGCTTCCGGGGCGCAACTCCGACCACAGCGCATGGCAGATGTGAGGCACGATGGGCGAGAGCATCAGCGTGATGGCTTCGAGGGCCTCCTGGGCGACGCTGCGCCCTTCGGGAGTCTTGTCGCTGTACTTCGCAAGCGCATTGAGCAGCTCCATGTTTGCGGCGATGGCCGTATTGAAGGTCCTGCGCCGTCCGATGTCGTCGTCGACTTTCTGTATGGTCTGGTGAAGCTGCAGCCGCAGTGCCTTCGCCTCCGGACTTAACTCTCCCCCGGAGCAAGGGGAAACAATGCCTTGTTCTACATGGTCGTGCACTGCCTTCCATACGCGCTTAAGAAAGCGGAAGGCCCCTTCCACGCCGGCATCCGACCATTCCAGAGACTGTTCCGGCGGGGCTGCGAACATCATGAACAGCCTTGCGGTATCTGCACCATATTGGTCTATGATCGCCTGAGGGTCGACGCCGTTGTTTTTCGATTTCGACATCTTCTCCGTGCCGCCTATCAACACGGGCTCGCCATCCTCCCGCAGCGTCGCCCCCGTTGGACGCCCGCGCTCGTCGGTTTTGACATCCACATCGGCGGGATTGATCCAGCGCTTCTTGCCGCTGACGTCATTCCTGTAGAAGGTGGGCGCGATCACCATGCCCTGCGTGATCAGATTCTTGAAGGGTTCATCCAGGGAGGCATCCCTGACTTCGCCGAATACGCCGACATCGCGCATCAGCTTCTGGAAGAAGCGGGCATAGAGCAGATGCAGTATCGCATGCTCTATGCCGCCGATGTACTGGTCGACCGGAAGCCAGTAGTTCGCGCGTTCGTCGACCAGGCCCGTGGTGCAGCCCGGACTTGCATAGCGGGCGTAATACCAGGACGATTCCACAAAGGTGTCCATGGTGTCGGTCTCGCGCCGGGCAGCAGTGCCGCATTTCGGGCAGGTGGTTTCATAGAATTGCGGCATTTTGGCCAGCGGCGAGCCTGTGCCGTCTGGCACGACATTCTCAGGCAATACCACGGGAAGCTGGTCGTCCGGCACGGGCACGTCCCCGCATTGTGGGCAGTGTATGATGGGAATGGGACAGCCCCAGTAGCGCTGACGGGAGATGCCCCAGTCCCGCAGGCGGAACTGCACCTTCTTCTCGCCTAAGCCGAGTGCGGAAAGGTCGGCCGCGATGGCGTCCACCGCCTGGTCGTAATTTAGGCCGTCGTACTTTCCCGAGTTGATGCAGACGCCTTCTTTCGTGGCATACCATTCCTGCCATCCGGCGTCATCGAAAGACTGGCTTTCTTTGGATATGGCTTGCTTGATCGGCAGGACGTATTTTTTTGCAAAATGGAAGTCGCGCTCGTCATGGGCAGGGACGGCCATCACGGCACCCTCCCCATATCCCATCAGCACATAGTTGCCTATCCAGACCGGTATGGGTTCACCGGTCAGAGGATGTCTGACCTTGATCCCCGTGTCCATGCCCTTTTTTTCCATCGTGGCGATGTCGGCCTCGGCTGTTCCCCCCTGTTTGCATTCCTCGATGAATGCGGAAAGGGCGGCGTTGCCTTCTGCCGCAATGCGAGCCAGAGGGTGTTCGGCGGCGATCGCGACGAAGGTCACCCCCATGATGGTGTCCGCGCGCGTCGTGTAGACCCAGAGCTTTTCCTGTTTGCCGTCGAGCTCGTAAGGGAAGGCGAAACGCACGCCCAGGCTCTTCCCTATCCAGTTTGCCTGCATGGTCTTGACCTGTTCCGGCCATCCTGCAAGTTTCTCCAGATCATTCAGCAATTCATCCGCATATTGCGTGATCCGGAAGAAATACATCGGGATGTCGCGCTTTTCAACAAGCGCTCCCGAGCGCCAGCCGCGCCCGTCTATGACCTGTTCGTTGGCAAGCACGGTTTGATCCACCGGATCCCAGTTCACCGAGGCTGTTTTCTTGTAAATGATGCCTTTTTCGAACAAACGGGTGAACAGCCACTGCTCCCAGCGGTAATATTCCGGCTTGCATGTGGTCACCTCGCGTGCCCAGTCTATGCCCAGGCCCAGGCTCTTGAGCTGGCGGCGCATGTAGTCTATGTTCTCGTAAGTCCATGCCGCAGGGGCCACGTTGTGCGCCTGGGCGGCATTTTCGGCGGGCAGTCCGAACGCATCCCAGCCCATCGGCTGCATCACGTTGTAGCCCTTCATGCGGTGATAGCGTGAAAGCACATCGCCTATCGTGTAGTTGCGCACATGGCCCATGTGCAGTTTGCCTGAGGGATAGGGAAACATGGAAAGGCAGTAATACTTGGGCTTGCCGCTCTCTTCCTTGGCCTGAAATGCACTGGTATCATCCCAGAGTTGCTGGATCTTGGATTCAATTGAGGATGGATGATAGTTGGATTGCATGGCTAGACGGAGGCTGATTTTTTGAATACCCAATTATAGCGGCATCCTGCTGGAAACGTGAACCATACCTGGATTATCTGCGGCTAAATTCCGGATCGCGCGATGAGAAGCGTGGAGGAACAGAGTCAGTCGATCGCATTTTTATGCAAAAATATTACATATTCGTGGTGATTGAGTGCCGGTTTGGGATAAAATCGGCGACCATTAAAAAATTGATCAAACAGTTTGAGGAGAAGTCATTATGTCGTGCAAGCACCCCGTTATTGCGGTTACCGGTTCTTCTGGCGCGGGTACCACCACCGTAAAACGTGCTTTTGAAAACATTTTCCGCCGCGAGAAGATCACTGCTGCAATCATCGAGGGAGACAGCCTGCACAGCCTCGATCGCATGGCGTTTCGCGAGGCTTCCGCCAAGGCGGCCCTGGAAGGGAACGATTCCTTCAGTCATTTCGGCCCGGAAGCCAACCATTTCGACAAGATAGAGGACATGTTCAAGTCCTATGGCGAGACCGGCATGTGCAAGCGCCGCTATTACGTTCACAGCGATGCGGAAGCCGCGGAGCACAACGCCCATTTCGGCCTGACAGATCTCAAGCCCGGGATGTTTACCCCATGGGAAGACATAGAGGCCGATTCGGACCTGCTTTTCTATGAAGGCCTGCACGGCATGGTGAAGGACGAATCGCGCGGCATCGATGCCTCAAGATATGTCGACCTGGGTATCGGCGTCGTGCCTGTGGTGAATCTCGAGTGGATACAGAAGATACATCGAGACAAGGCGGAGCGCGGCTATTCAGCAGAGGCGACCGTGGACACCATCCTGCGCCGCATGCCGGATTACATCAAGTTCATCACACCCCAGTTCACCCACACCGACATCAATTTCCAGCGCGTCGCAACGGTGGATACTTCCAACCCTTTCATCGCGCGCGACATTCCGACGCCTGACGAGAGCTTCGTGGTGGTGCGCTTCCGCGAACCCAAGAAGGTCGACTTCCCCTACTTGCTGGCGATGATCCCGAATTCCTTCATGTCCCGCGCGAACACGCTGGTCATCCCTGGCGGCAAGATGAGCCATGCGATGGAAGTCATCTTGTCTCCCGTGATGCACGACATGATCGCGAACAAGAAGAAGTAGGCAAGTGCAGCCTGAAGCCCGAAGGGGATTCCCCTTCGGCTCAGGGATCCCCATGAATGCAAATCTCTTATCCGGCCTCAACCCCCCCCAGCTGCAAGCCGTAACCCTTCCCCACCAGTCCGCGTTGATACTTGCCGGTGCGGGCAGCGGAAAGACGCGTGTGCTCACCACGCGCATAGCCTATCTCATCAGCACCGGCGAGGCGAGTCCTCATGGCATACTGGCGGTGACATTCACCAACAAGGCGGCGAAGGAGATGGTCCTGCGGCTTTCCGCAATGCTGCCCATCAACACGCGAGGCTTGTGGATAGGCACCTTCCACGGATTGTGCAATCGCTTGCTGCGTGCGCATTACAGGGAGGCCAACCTTCCCCAGACATTCCAGATACTGGATTCCGCGGACCAGCTCTCCGCAGTCAAGCGGGTGATGAAGGCGCTCAACGTCGATGACGAGAGGTTCCCGCCGCGCGAGATGCAGCATTTCATCAGCGCGAGCAAGGAGCAAGGGCTGCGTGCGCATGAGGTGGAGGCCTACGATCCCTACACGCGCCGCAAGGTCGAGGTATATGCCGAATACGATGCGCAGTGCCAGCGGGAAGGCGTGGTGGATTTTTCGGAATTGCTTTTGCGCTGCTACGAGCTCCTGTCGCGCAACGCCGCATTGCGCGAGCATTACCAGCAACGCTTCAGGCACATCCTAGTGGACGAGTTTCAGGATACCAATCCGCTGCAATACCAGTGGTTGAAGCTCCTGGCCGGAAAGAGCAACGCGCTTTTTGCGGTGGGCGATGATGACCAGTCCATCTATGCATTCCGCGGTGCGCATGTGGGCAACATGCAGGATCTCCTGCGCGACTTCAACGTCGCCTCCGTGATCAAGCTCGAGCAGAACTATCGCTCCCACGGCAACATACTCGATGCGGCCAATGCGCTGATCAGCCACAACCGCAACCGCATGGGCAAGAAGCTCTGGACCGCGGAAGCGGGCGGGGAGAAGCTGCGCGTCTATGAGGCGCCGACGGATGTCGAGGAGGCGGAATTCATCGTGAATGAAATCGCCCATCTGAAATCGGAAGGAATTAGGCTCGCGGAAATCGCGCTGCTCTACCGTTCGAATGCGCAGTCACGGGTGCTCGAGCATACGCTGGTTTCAAGGGGTTTGTCCTATCGGGTATATGGCGGACTGCGCTTTTTCGAACGCCAGGAAATCAAGCATGCGCTGGCCTATTTGAGACTGATGGAAAACACCGATGATGACAATGCGCTCTTGCGCATCGTCAATTTCCCAACCAGGGGCATAGGGGCGCGCAGCATAGAACAGCTGCAGGAGGCGGCGAAGAAGAACAACACGACATTGTTCGATGCGGCAGCGCGCGCCGGCGGAAAGCTGTCGGGTTTTGCAGGGTTGATCGAGTCGTTGAGGAGCAGCACCAGGCATCTTCCGCTTCCTGAAATCATAGACCATGTTCTGGTGCACAGCGGGCTCATTGCACATTACCAGAACGAGCAGGGAGCGAAAAGGCGCGAGGCCGAGGAGCGCCTCGAGAATCTGAAGGAACTCCTCAATGCGGCCACCATGTTCGTGCACGAGAACGAGGACGACAGCCTGACCGCGTTTCTTGCGCATGCATCGCTTGAGGCGGGAGAACATCAGGCCGGAGACCAGGAGGATGCGCTGCATTTGATGACTGTTCATGCGGCCAAGGGGCTGGAATTCAATGCCGTCTTCATCACCGGGCTCGAGGAAGGACTGTTTCCGCACCAGAACAGCCAGAAGGTCGACGGCGGCCTTGATGAGGAAAGGCGGCTGATGTATGTGGCGATCACCCGCGCGAGACGTCGCCTCTACCTGAGTTTCGCGCAGCGGCGCATGCTGAACGGCCAGGTGAATTACGGCGTGCCATCGAGTTTCCTGCACGAGTTGCCGGAAGAACTGCTGCAGTGGCTCTCGCCACGCCTCCAGCAGAGAAATCCTTTCGAGGCGTTCGGCTATGCTCCGCCTTCCGCCCCTTCGCATGCTGTTCAAGCCGGCTGGAGGACGGGACAGCGGGTGATGCACCAGAAGTTCGGGGAGGGCGTGGTCACGGCGATCGAGGGCGCGGGCAAGGATGGCCGGGTCCAGGTCAACTTCAGGCATGCGGGCAGCAAGTGGCTGGCGCTGGAATATGCAAAGCTGGAGGCCTTGTGAAGGACCCGATCCCGAAAGCCGCGTTGCAGGACCCAAGGTTGCGCGTGATTTTCGACAGCTTTAACCATCTGACCGGGAAAGACCTGATCGGATGTTTCGATCCGCTCGCCATGTGGAACGCAGACCGGGCGATCGTTGCGCACGGGCTGGAAGCGGATCCTGTCTTCTTCTATGGAAACCGCATGGCGTTGCAGTGCTTCGAGATGGATTTCGATGCCTTTGTGCGCCTGCCATCGCGCCTTTCCGCGGAGCCCCTGGCCCGGCCGTTGCGCGCAAGGCTGCTGGATGAGGTAACGAGGCGGGGCTATGTCGACAACTATTGCGGGGTGAGAATCGCGAGCAGCGGAAATCGCTTCACGATTTCCGACGGGACGGTTTGGAATCTTGTCGATGCAATGGGCGTCTGCCACGGCCAGGCCGCGACGTTCGTGATCCAGCCCGATCAGCCGGCTCCTTGAGTGGCTGATTCAGGGAAGATGTCGCAGAAGCTTATGTACATGGTCGTGAAGACCAGGGGCATCAATATCAGCCAGCCCAGCATCATCGGCATGCTGGCCAGCAATGCCATCAGCATGAAGGCCATGCCGTAAACGAACATGGGGGCGACGTTGCGGATGAAGGCGTTCAGGCTCAGCTTCATCGCCCTGATGGGGGGCACATCACGGAAATACACCAGCATGGGTGCGAACTGCATGGCCATCAGAAGCACGGTGAAAAGCGCGCTGCCCAGCATGATCGCACTCCCCGAACCCGCTATCGTTTGCTCGAACACGGCAGGATCTGCCGGCTGGTTTCCAGTCAGGATCCCGACCAGCGCCCTGCCGCCAAGCAGGATCATCGCGCCGAAGATCAGGTACTGGCTGACCAGGGCGATGCCGCCCAGGGTGACCAGGTTGGAGGTCTGCTTCTGGAAGCCGCTCAGAAGATGTGCAAGCTCCAGCTCTTCCCCCTTCTCAAGCGACCTGCAGCCTGCCATCAGGCCTATCACCACGACGGGCATCAGAAGGCTCGTCAGGGGTTCCCCTATGACCGGTATGTTCGATAGCGCAGCGGCGCCGACGAAGCAGATGATGACCAGCACGATCCAGAGCAGCGGTGCTTTCATGAAAAGCGCATAGCCCTTCTTGATCCACATAAGGCCTGCCTTGGCTTCCAGGCGTTTGGGTTCGATGTTTTCCATGTCGGGATTCTACAGCCAGACGGGGCGGTCCGTCGCGATATGGTTGCGCAGGATGCGTTCGAAGTGTCCCGGGTCGTGGGCATGGGTCAGATCGCCATCGCGAGGCAGGTGCAGATCGAAAAGGCGCGAGAGCCAGAAGCGCAGCGCGGCGAGCCGCAGCATGGACGGCCATGCGTCGCGTTCGACCGGCTCAAATGGCCGCACGCGATGGTATCCGCCGAGCAATGCCCTGGTCCGGCCGGGGTCCAGGGTGGAGTCGGCCTGCATGCACCAGTCGTTGACGGTGATCGCGACGTCATAGAGCAACGCGTCGGTGCATGCGAAATAAAAGTCGATCAGCCCGCCTATGCGATCTCCCTGCATCAGCACGTTGTCGCGGAACAGGTCCGCGTGTATCACGCCCTGGGGAAGGCTGAGCAGGTTATCGTTCGCGTGCCGCGCGACCTCGCCTTCGAGCAGTCCGGCCTGTGCTTCGCTCAGGAAGGGCAGAACCATAGGGGAAGTTGCGCTGCGCCAGGATGCGCCCCTCGGGTTGGGCATCATTTGCGAGAAGCTCATGCCTGCGATGTGCATCTGCCCCAGCATTTCGCCTATCGCTTCACAATGCACGGCGTTGGGCTCGGCAACGGACTTTCCTTCAAGGCGGCTCACGATGCAGGCGGGCTTGTTCTTCAGCACGCCCAGAAACTGGTTCTGGCGGTTTGCCACCGGCGCAGGGCAGGGAATGCCGTGGCGCGCGAGATGCGCCATCAGGTTGAGATAGAAAGGCAGTTCATCGGCAGTGAGCTTCTCGAAAAGCGTCAATACGAAACGGCCATTGCTGGTCGTGACAAAGTAATTGGTGTTTTCGATTCCGGACGCGATCCCCTTCAGTTCCAGCAGCTGGCCCAGGGAATAGTCGCCAAGCCAGGTGGAAAGTTCACCCTCGGTGACGGTCGTGTAAACAGACATGAATCAGAACCGGTGTATGACCCATTGCGGCGGACGGAAGCCGGTATCCAGCGTGTTCTGGCGGGCGAATTTTCCGTCCCCGCGCTGATCGATCAGATAGTAGGGGGGGCCGACCTTGGGCGTCACCTTGATCATGAACAGGCGGCCGTTTGCGCGATATTCCTCTATGGTCTGCTCGGTCTGCTTGATGATGGTCACCTCGGGCTCTTCAGCGGAGGGCTGGTTTGCAGGAGGCTGGCTGGCTGGAGCCTCTGTCGCCTGGTCTTTCGGCAGCGGGGTGAATGTCGGCGGCGGAAGCGGTTCGGAGGGGGCTGCCAGGGCGGTCAGCGGGATTCCGCAAAGCAGCAGGGTCAATGGAAGGCGCATGATGATGATGCCTGTTGGTTGTAATGTGCGCATTTTAGCCGATTTATAGGTAAAGCTGGCGTTCGCGTTCCGCCTCGGTGGGTTCGAATCCTGAAGATTCGTAATGCTTGAAGATTGCATTGACGACTTCGAGCGGATTGTCGATGAGCTGGATCAGTTCGATGTCTCCGGGGCTGATGACTTTCTCCTCGAGCAGCGAAGTCCTGAACCAGTCCAGCATGCCGCCCCAGAATTTCGAACCCACCAGGATGATGGGCATGCGTCGCGTCTTTCCTGTCTGCACCAGCGTGAGCGCTTCCATCAGCTCGTCGAGCGTGCCGAAGCCGCCGGGCATCACCACATAGGCGTGGGCGAACTTCACGAACATCACCTTTCTTGCAAAGAAGTGATGGAAGGACTGGCTGATGTTCTGGTAAGGATTGTTGGATTGCTCGTGCGGCAGCTGGATGTTGAGGCCGACGCTCGGGGACTTTCCGTAGAAGGCGCCCTTGTTGGCGGCCTCCATGATGCCGGGCCCGCCACCCGAGATGACCGAGAATCCTGCGTCGGAGAGCAGGCGGGAGATCTCTTCGCATAGCTTGTAATAGGGGTGGTCAGGCTTCATGCGCGCGCTGCCGAACACGCTGACTGCGGGATGTATGTGCGCAAGACGATCGGTTGCGGATACAAATTCTGACATAATGCCGAAAACCCGCCATGCTTCCTTTGCATCCCAGGCTTCTGGAATGTCGGATGTGGGCAGTTTGGGCGTTTCTTTCATGTCAGTCCCTTTGCAAATATGAGTCCCGAAAATACTAAAACCCTGCTCATGGTGGACGGTTCGTCCTTTCTATATCGCGCCTTCCATGCGATGCCTGATCTTCGCAATCGCCAGGGCGAACCCACCGGCGCAATCTATGGCGTGCTCAACATGCTGCGCCGCCTGAGGCAGGATTACCCGTCGGATTATAGCCTTTGCGTATTTGATGCAAAAGGCAAAACATTCCGCGATGAACTTTATCCGCAATACAAGGCGAATCGCCCCTCCATGCCCGCCGAACTTGCAGCCCAGATCGAGCCATTGCATCAGGCGATCGAAGCATCCGGCTGGAAAATTGCGGCGATAGAGGGAGTCGAGGCGGACGACGTGATCGGCACGCTGGCAACGCATGCGGCAAAGGATGGAGTGCGCTGCATCATCGCAACAGGAGACAAGGACCTGGCGCAGCTCGTCAATGAGCGCGTCATGCTCGTCAACACGATGAACAATGAGGTTCTGGATGTGGATGGCGTGAAGGCCAAGTTCGGCGTGCCGCCGGAAAGGATCGTCGATCTTCTGACCCTGACCGGGGATGCGGTGGACAACGTGCCGGGCGTCGAAAAGGTCGGACCCAAGACGGCGGTGAAATGGCTGGAACAGCACGGCACGCTCGACAACCTGATGCGCAATGCGGAGGCGGTCAGCGGGGTGGTGGGCGCCAATCTGAGACGCGCGCTCGACTGGCTCCCCATGGCACGCCGGTTGATCACCGTGAAATGCGACGTGGATCTGCCGATGAACTATGCTGAACTCCTGGCGCCCCTTCCCGACAACGAGAGGCTAGAACAATTGTATGAGAGGCTGGATTTCAGAACCTGGCTTCGCGAGATCAGGAACCAGGCATCCCCGGATGGCGCTACGGTCCAGTCCCATGAGGCAGAGCGCTCTTACCAGACCATCCTGACGGAAGAGGAGCTGGATGGGTGGCTTGAGAGGCTCGTGGCTGCAGACCTCGTCTGTCTGGACACCGAGACGACGGGGCTCGATGTGATGGAGGCTCAGCTTGTCGGCATTTCCTTTTCGGTTACGCCGCACGAGGCGGCTTATCTGCCGCTTGCGCATGTCTATCCGGGGGCACCGGACCAGCTCGATCGCCGCCAGGTGCTGCTCAAATTGCAGCCATGGCTTGAAAGCGATGCCCACAAGAAGGTGGGCCAGAACCTGAAATTCGACAGGCACATCTTCGCAAACCACGGCATTTTGCTGCGCGGAATACAGGACGACACCCTTCTGGAGTCATATGTGCTGGAAAGCCACAAGCCGCACGACATGGACAATCTTGCGCTGCGCCACCTGAATGTGAAGACCATCAGCTATGAGGAAGTGGTCGGTAAAGGGGCGAAGCAGATCTGTTTCGACCAGGTCGATCTTGCAGTCGCGACCCGCTATGCGGCCGAGGATGCGGACATCACGCTTCAGCTGCACAAAAAACTCTCTCCCCAGATAGCGGATCTTGAGGGGGTGCGGCATGTATACAGGGACATAGAGATCCCGGCCATGCATGTGCTCTACGAGATGGAGCGAAGCGGCGTGCTGCTCGACTGCGACCTTCTGCGCATCCAGAGTCAGGAGCTCGGGGCAAGACTCTCGGAACTCGAAGAGCTTGCCTTTCAGGCTGCGGGTCAGCCATTCAATCTCAATTCGCCCAAGCAGATACAGGAAATTTTGTTCGAAAAGCTGAAACTGCCGGTGAAGAAAAAAACGCCGAGCGGCACGCCCTCAACGGACGAGGAGGTTTTGCAGGAACTCGCACTCGATTATCCATTGCCAAAATTACTGCTTGAATATCGCGGCATGGCGAAACTCAAATCCACCTATACCGACAAGCTGCCCAAGATGGTGAACCGCAAAACCGGGCGCGTGCACACCAGCTATTCTCAGGCGGTTGCCGTCACAGGCCGCCTGGCTTCAAGCGATCCGAATCTGCAGAACATCCCGATCAGGAGCCCAGAGGGCCGCCGCATCCGCGAGGCCTTCATCGCGCCTTCCGGCAGTTCTATCGTGGCGGCCGACTATTCCCAGATCGAGCTCAGGATCATGGCCCACCTGTCGAGGGATGAGGGGCTGTTGAATGCGTTCGCGAACAACGAGGACGTGCATCGCAGAACCGCCGCAGAGATCTTCATGGTCCAGCCTGACAGCGTGAGTCCGGAGCAGCGCCGCTATGCGAAGGTGATCAACTTCGGCCTGATCTACGGCATGTCCTCCTTTGGCCTTGCAAAGCAGCTCGGCCTTGAAAGAGGTGCCGCGCAGGCTTATATCGACCGGTATTTTGCGCGCTATCCGGGCGTGAAGAATTACATGGACAGCACGAGATTGCAGGCGAAGGAAAAGGGCTATGTCGAAACCGTGTTCGGCCGCAGGCTCTGGTTGCCGGACATCAACAGCGGCAACGGCATGAGGCGCCAGGGGGCCGAGCGGGCGGCGATCAATGCGCCCATGCAGGGCACGGCGGCGGACCTCATCAAGCTTGCGATGATTGCGGTTCAGCAATGGATAGAGATCGAGAAATTAAGGACACGCCTCATCATGCAGGTGCACGACGAACTGGTGCTGGAAGTGCCAAACGAAGAGCTGCATCTGGTGAAGGAGAAGTTGCCTCATCTGATGTGCAGTGTTGCAGAATTGCATGTTCCGTTACTGGTCGAATTGGGCTCTGGGAAAAACTGGGACGAGGCGCACTAGAATTTATTCGGGCTATGCCCGGTTGATTTATTCGACATGATGAAGGCATGGAGTATGATGCGCAAATCACTCAAAGGAGAATCGAAATGGGACTTTTTGACTCGATCTTGTCGCAGGCGGAAGGCGCTCTGACCAATGCGATAGAAGGCGCGCACCCGGGGCTGGTGGATGAGGTCACCGGATTGATCAATCATTCCGGCGGGCTCGATAATCTGCTCTCTGCCTTCAGGGAAAAGGGGCTTGGGGAGGCTGTCGCATCCTGGATCGGGACCGGGCAGAACCTTTCCATCTCCAGCGAACAGATTCAGTCGGTGCTGGAGAATGAGCAGGTCGAGGCCATTGCGCAGAAGCTGGGACTGTCCACTTCGGATGTGGCTCAGAAACTGGCTGCACTGTTGCCTCAGGTGATCGACAGGCTCACGCCGGACGGAAGGGTGCCGGAAGGCGGCCTGCTGGAGCAAGGTCTGGCACTTTTGAAAGGGCTGGGCGGGAATGGCTGACTGCGCGTCGGACTACATCGAATTCCATTTTGTGCAATAGCCGTCGGGGGATATTTCATCGTCCCCCGGAATCACCCTGCAACGACCCATCTTCTTGCTGCCGGGAATGAATTCGAGGCAGCTTGAGCAGCTCATGTCATCCTTTGGTTTGTCCTGATACTGGAATTCCTTGCGCAGGCTGGCATTGGTTTGCGCGCCTGCCTTTTGAGTGGTCAGAAAGAGTGGCAGGAGCGCTGATATCTGCAGAAATTTTCGGCGTGTCGTGTTCATCATGACCAAGCCCGCGGCTAATTCACCGCGTTCTTGAGTTGTTCGAGGATCGCGGGATTTTCGAGCGTGGATACATCCTGCGTGATTTCCTCGCCCTTTGCGATCGCGCGCAACAGGCGGCGCATGATCTTGCCCGAGCGCGTCTTGGGCAGGTTCTCGCCAAAGCGGATTTCGTCAGGCTTGGCAATCGGGCCGATTTCCTTCGCGACCCAGTTGCGCAGCGCTTCGGCGATTTCGCGGGCTTTTTCGTCTTCCGGGCGCGCGCCCTTCAGGACGACGAAGGCGACGACCGCTTCGCCCTTGATTTCATGAGGCTTGCCGACCACGGCCGCTTCGGCGACCAGGGGGTTGGCGACAAGCGCGGACTCGATTTCCATCGTGCCCAGGCGGTGGCCCGAGACATTGAGCACGTCGTCTATGCGCCCCATGATCCAGAAGTAGCCGTCCTCATCCCGGTGGGCTGAGTCTCCCGCAAGATAGGCGCCGTGCATCTCCGGCGGGAAATAGCTTTTCTTGTAGCGCTCGGGGTCCCCCCATATGGTGCGTATCTGCGAAGGGAAGGGGCGCCTGATCACCAGAAAGCCGCCGTGCTGGTCGTGAACTTCCTCGCCTGCCTCGTTGACGATGGTGGCCATGATGCCGGGCAGGGGCAGCGTGCAGGTCCCCGGTTTGATCGGCATCGCGCCCGGCAGCGGGGCGATCATGTGGCAGCCGGTCTCGGTCTGCCACCAGGTGTCCACGATGGGGCATCTCGCGTTGCCCACGGTGTTGTAATACCACATCCAGGCTTCCGGATTGATGGGCTCTCCGACCGACCCCAGAAGGCGCAGGCTGGAAAGATCATACTGTTTCGGCAATTCTCCGCCCAGCTTGATCAGGGAGCGGATCGCGGTGGGCGCCGTGTAGAAGGTCGTGACTTTATGCTCCTGTATCATCTTCCAGAAGCGTCCGGCATCGGGGTAGGTGGGCACGCCTTCGAAGATCACCTGGGTTGCTCCCATCGCCAGGGGGCCATAGGCGACATAGCTGTGCCCGGTGATCCAGCCGACGTCTGCCGTGCACCAGAAGATGTCGCTCGCCTTGTAGTCGAACACCCATTTCATCGAGAGCATCGCGCCCAGAAGATATCCGCCGCTGGAATGCTGAACCCCCTTGGGTTTCCCTGTCGAGCCCGAGGTGTAGAGGATGAAGAGGGGGTGCTCCGAATTCACCCAGGCAGGTTCGCATTCGGCGCTCTGCGCCGAGACCAGATCATGCCACCACACGTGGTTTGCGTCATTCCATGCGATATCGCCGCCGGTTCTTTTGTAGACGACGATGCTGTGCACCGATTCGCAGTCACCCAGCGCCAGCGCCTCGTCCACCGCGGGTTTGAGCGGGATCATGCGCCCGCCGCGCAGCTGGGCATCGGCCGTGATGATGGCAGAGGCTTTCGCATCGACGATGCGCTCGTGCAGGCTCTTGGCGGAAAATCCGCCGAACACGACAGAATGGATCGCCCCTATGCGCGCGCATGCCTGCATTGCGATCACCGCTTCTATGCTCATGGGCATGTAGATCACCACGCGGTCGCCCGTTTTGATGCCGCGCGATTTCAGTCCGTTGGCAAACTGGCATACGCGCGCATGCAGATCGCGATAGTTGATTCTGGTGACTTTGCCGTCATCCGCCTCGAAGATGATGGCGGTCTTCTCGCCATTCGCGGCAAGGTGCTGGTCCAGGCAGTTGTAGGAGACATTCAGCGTGCCGTCCTCGAACCATTTGTAAAAGGGGGCATTGCTCTCATCGAGTATTCTGGTGAAGGGCTTCTTCCACTGCAGCATCTCTCTTGCAAGCCTTGCCCAGAAGCCCGTGTAATTGTCTTCCGCCTCCTTGCATAGCGCCTGGTATGCCTTGATGCCGGAGACATTCGCTTGTGCTGCGAATTCTTCGGACGGCTTGAAGACGCGATTTTCGTGCAGGACGGACTGGATATTGGACATTACGAACTCCCGGGTTGGCGCAGAAACTGGAAATTGATGTTAGTTTTATTGGGCACTTCCTGTCAATCGCCCGAACATGTCAGTGCGCCTGATCGCGTGCGGTCGCGGATGAAAAGCTGCCATTTTGACGATTTTCAAACTTTGAGAGCAGGGCTTTTTGCGGTATAATTAAAGACTATGACCAAGTACATATTCATCACCGGAGGCGTCGTGTCGTCCCTCGGCAAGGGGATTGCCGCGGCCTCCCTTGCTGCAATCCTTGAATCGCGCGGGCTCAAGGTCACGATGCTCAAGCTTGATCCGTACATCAACGTCGATCCGGGCACGATGAGCCCATTCCAGCATGGCGAAGTCTTTGTCACCGAAGATGGCGCGGAAACCGATCTCGACCTCGGCCACTATGAGCGCTTCATCTCCGCTAAGATGAGAAAGGCCAATAATTTCACCACGGGGCAGATATACGAGAGCGTGATCCGCAAGGAGAGGCGGGGCGAGTATCTGGGCAAGACGGTGCAGGTGATCCCGCACATCACCAACGAGATCCAGGCTTTTGTCGAGCGGGGTGCCGCCGCCTATCACGGAGACAAGGCGGATGTGGCGATCGTGGAGATCGGCGGCACGGTGGGCGACATCGAGTCGCTGCCCTTTCTCGAGGCGGCAAGGCAGATGGGCTTGCGCATGGGGCGCAACCAGGTTGCCTATGTGCATCTGACGCTCGTGCCCTATATCGCGACTGCGGGCGAACTCAAGACCAAGCCCACCCAGCACAGCGTGCAGAAGCTGCGGGAGATCGGCATATTCCCGACCGCGCTTCTTTGCCGCGCCGACCGGAGGATACCCGACGACGAGCGCAGGAAGATCTCGCTTTTCGCGAATGTGCGCGAGGACGCGGTGATCTCGATGTGGGACGCCGATACGATCTACAAGATTCCGCAGATGCTGAACGACCAGGGGCTGGACCGCATCGTGTGCGAGGAGTTGCAGCTTGACCTGCCTCCGGCCGACCTTTCGGTCTGGGCGAAGCTCGTCGATGCGCTCGAGCACCCGACCCACGAGATCACCATAGGCATGGTCGGAAAGTATGTGGAGCTGACCGAATCCTACAAGTCCCTGATAGAGGCGCTTCGCCATGCGGGCATACACACATCGACCCGCGTGAACATCGAATACGTGGATTCCGAGGTGCTCGAAACGAAAGGCACGAAAAGCCTCGAGCATTTCGACGCGATCCTGGTGCCTGGGGGCTTTGGCGCGAGGGGCACGGAAGGGAAGATATCCGCGATCCGCTATGCCAGGGAGAACAAGGTTCCCTATCTCGGCATCTGCCTTGGCATGCAGCTTGCGGTGATCGAATATGCGCGCGATGTTGCCGGCATGAAGGATGCGAACAGCACCGAGCTCAATCATGAAACCGAGCATCCGGTGGTGGCATTGATCACCGAATGGAAGGACAGGGATGGCCGCGTCGAGACGCGCAGCAGCGATTCGGATCTCGGGGGCACCATGCGCCTGGGTTCGCAGCGCTGCCCGGTGATGCCGGGCACGCTGGCGCATCGCATCTATGGCGACGAGGTGAACGAGCGGCATCGCCATCGCTATGAGGTGAACAACCATTATGTGCCGGCGCTCGAGAAGACCGGCCTGATCATCTCGGCGCGCACGCCGACGGAGAATCTTCCCGAGATCATGGAACTGCCGGAGAGCATGCATCCATGGTTCATGGGCGTGCAGTTCCACCCTGAATTCACGTCCACGCCCCGCACCGGGCATCCGCTGTTCACCGCGTTCGTGAAGGCGGCATTGCAGCATCAGCAGGCTCTCAAAAAACATTAGAGGTGGTCTCGTGAAACTATGCAACTTTGAAGTCGGGCTTGACCGCCCTATGTTCCTGATCGCAGGCCCCTGCGTGATCGAGTCCCAGCAGATGGCGATGGATACCGCAGGCTCACTGCAGGAAATTTGCCGCGAACTGAACCTGCCTTTCATCTACAAATCTTCGTATGACAAGGCGAACCGCAGCTCGGGAAAATCGTTTCGCGGGTTCGGCATGGATGCGGGGCTCAAGATACTGGACGAGGTCAAGAAACAGCTCGGCGTGCCGGTTCTGACCGATGTGCACGGCATAGACGAGATCGGGCCTGTTGCATCCGTTGTCGACGTTCTGCAGACGCCGGCCTTCCTTTGCAGGCAGACCGACTTCATACAGGCGGTGGCGAGCGCCGGCAGGCCGGTGAACATCAAGAAGGGGCAGTTCCTTTCGCCCTGGGACATGCAGAACGTGGTCGAGAAGGCCAGGGATGCAAGCGGACAGGACAACATCATGGTGTGCGAGCGGGGGGCTTCATTCGGTTACAACAACCTGGTCTCCGACATGCGTTCGCTTTCCGTGATGCGCAACACCGGATGCCCGGTGGTTTTCGATGCCACGCATTCGGTCCAGCTGCCCGGCGGGCAGGGCACGGCTTCGGGCGGGCAGCGCGAATTCGTGCCTGTGCTGGCCCGTGCGGCTGTTGCGGCGGGGGTTTCCGGCCTTTTCATGGAAACCCATCCGTATCCTTCGAAGGCGCTTTCCGACGGGCCTAACGCGTTTCCGCTGGGCCATCTGAAGGCGCTCCTGAAGACCCTGATGGTGCTGGACGATGCGGTCAAGCAGCAGGGCTTGATCGAAGAGAAGATCGATTTGAAGAATTGTTGAGAATAAGTGGTCAATTTTGAATAAGGATAAATGATGAGTGCAATAGTTGATGTGATCGCCCGCGAGATACTGGATTCTCGAGGCAATCCTACGGTTGAAGCGGATGTGCTTCTGGAATCCGGCGTGATGGGGCGCGCTGCGGTGCCGTCCGGCGCCTCAACAGGAACGCGCGAGGCGATAGAGCTCAGAGACGACGACAGGCAGCGCTATCTCGGCAAGGGCGTGCTGAAGGCCGTGGAATACGTGAACACCGAGATCGCTGAGGCGATCATGGGGCTCGATGCGAGCGAACAGGCTTTCATAGACCAGACCATGCTTGAGCTCGATGGCACGGAGAACAAGTCGAGGCTCGGTGCGAATGCGATCCTCGCCGTCTCGATGGCGGTTGCGCGCGCGGCCGCAGAAGAATCAGGGCTGCCCCTGTATCGCTACCTTGGCGGTTCGGCCAGGATGCAGCTGCCCGTGCCCATGATGAACATCATCAATGGCGGCGCGCATGCGAACAACAACATCGACATGCAGGAATTCATGATCATTCCGGTGGGGGCGCCGAGCTTCCGGGAGGCGCTGCGCTATGGCGCGGAAGTGTTCCATGCGCTGAAGAAGCTGATAGACGCCAAGGGCATGCCGACGACCGTGGGCGACGAGGGCGGCTTTGCCCCCAATCTGCCGAGCAACGAGGCGGCGCTGCAGCTGATCGTAGAAGGCATAGAGGCCGCAGGCTTCGTGCCCGGCAAGGATGTCTGCATAGGCGTGGACTGCGCGAGCTCCGAATTCTACAAGGATGGCCTCTACTGCCTCGATTCCGAAGGGCTGAAGCTCACTTCAGCGCAGTTTACCGACTATCTTGCAAGCTGGGCGGACAAGTATCCCCTGATCAGCATAGAGGACGGCATGGCTGAGAACGACTGGCATGGCTGGAAGCTCCTGACCGATCGCCTGGGCAAGCGCGTGCAGATCGTGGGCGACGACATCTTCGTGACCAACACAAAGATCATCCGCGAAGGGATCAAGCAGGGCATCAGCAATTCGATACTGATCAAGGTCAACCAGATCGGCACGCTGACCGAGACCTTCGAGGCGATAGAGATGGCCAAGCGCGCGGGATACACGGTCGTGATCTCCCACCGTTCGGGCGAAACCGAGGACAGCACGATAGCCGACATCGCGGTTGCGACCAATGCGCTGCAGATCAAGACCGGTTCGGCTTCCCGTTCGGATCGCATGGCGAAATACAACCAGCTGCTGCGCATAGAGGAAGATCTGGGGGCGACAGCCTCCTATCCCGGAATCGGCGCGTATTACCAGCTGAATTAAGGCGGCTTGAGTTTCGGCCATGCACCCAGCGCCCCGGCTTGAGTTCCGGGGCTTTTTTTATAGGCCTAAGCGAGCGAAGTTTCAGGACACATGAAAATCGTCACCTTGATACTGATCGTGCTGCTGCTCCTGTTGCAGTATCCGCTCTGGCTCGGGCGCGGGGGGTGGCTGCGCGTCTGGGATCTGCATCGCCAGGTTGCGGCCCAGCAGCAGGTCAACGAGCAGACTGCCGCGCGCAATGCAATGCTCGATGCGGAGGTGCGCGATTTGAAACAGGGCACCGAAGCGATCGAGGAGCGTGCCCGCAACGATCTCGGGATGGTCAGGAAGGACGAGATTTATTATCAGATTCTGGATGATGCGGCGAGTGCCCCTTCTGCTAGTGACCCAGCGCCCGCGCAGTCTGATAAAAAATGAAGCTCACGAGCCAGGCCAGCGTGAGCGACCAGGCAATCGAAAACAGCATGAATCCCGTGCTTTTCGATTCGCTCTTCAGGGTCGCGATGGTCGACAGGCAAGGCGTGTAGATCAGCGTGAACAGCATGAAACTGTAGGCTTCCACCCAGTCGAGCTGATGGGAAAGGATGCCGGCAAGCTGGGATCCGGCAAGGCCGTAGATCACGGCGAGGGAACCGATGACGATTTCCTTGGCGACGAATCCGAAGATCAATGCGACGGTCAGCTGTTCGTTGATGCCGATGGGGGCGAAGACGGGGTGCAGCCAGTGGCCTATCATGCCGGAGAGGGTTGCCGGGCTTGCAGGCTGCGCTGAAAAGGGAATGTGGGTCAGGAGCCAGACCAGCACGACGCCGGCGATGATGAAGCTTGTCGCGCGGCTTAAGAAATGCCTCACTTCCAGCCATCCCCTGAGCGCGATCTGGCGCAATGTCGGGAACCGGTAGGGCGGAAGCTCGAGCACGAAGGGTTCGCTGTTGGCGAATCTGCCCTTGAAGAGCAGTGCGGTCAGGATGGCCGACGCGAAGCTGAAGAGATAGAGCGAGAACAGGGCCAATGGCGCGGCATGCGCTGAAAATACCGCAGAGATGATGAAGATGAATACCTGCAGCCTTGCCGAACACAGGGAAAAGGGAATCACCAGCATGGTGAGCAGGCGGATGGCGCGCGAACGCATCACGCGCGTGCCCATGAGCGCGGGCACGTTGCAGCCGAAGCCCATCAGGAGCATCACGAACCCTCTTCCGTCCAGCCCCATTCTTGCCATCAGCGCATCCATCAGGAAGGCGGCCCGGGACAGATAGCCGCTGTCTTCGACGATCGCCATCAGCAGGAAGAAAAGCACGATCACGGGAACGAAGGCCGCGACCGTCGCGATGCCGTTGTATGCGCCATCCAGCAGCAATCCCTGAAGCGCCTGGGGCAGGCCGCCCAGAAGCGGGGAAAGCAGGGTTTCGCGCAGCCAAGAGAGTCCGGATGCGATGCCGGCCTGCAACGGCTGGCTGAAGAAGAAGATGCCCTGGAACAAAAGATACATGATGCCGAAGAACACCGGCAGTCCGAGCAATGGGTGCAGCATCACGCGGTCCAGCCTCTGGGTCAGGCTGTCCGGCAGGCGGGCGGGTATTTGCACCGTCTGTTTCAGCACCCGGGCCATCTGGATTTCGAGCTGTTCATCGGCCTCGAGCTGGCTCTGCAGTTTTTCCTTCATGCTGGGCGTGGGAAGGGCAAGCGCCTGCTTTATGCCCTCGAGCGCCTCCGGATAGCCCGTTCCGTATTTCGCGCTTATCTGGAATACCGGCACCTCGAGCAGTTCCGACATTTTCTTCGCATCTATCGTGATGCCGTATTTTCTGGCCTCGTCATTCATGTTGAGCAGGACGATGATGTTGATGCTGAGCGCTTTTAGCTGCAGGAGGAGGCTCATCTGCCGTTCGATCTGGCTTGCATTGAGGATCACCAAGGCCAGGTCGGGCACGTTGTCGTGCAGGAAGTGGCGCACGACCTGTTCGTCGTCGGAATATCCATGCAGGTCGTAGATTCCGGGCAGGTCGATGATCTCGACCATGTCGGGACCCAGGAGGATCTTTCCGCTGTAGAGTTCGACCGTGATGCCGGGCCAGTTGCCCACCCTGGCGGCACCTCCTGTCATGCGGTTGAACAGCGTGGACTTGCCTGTATTGGGCATGCCGAGCAAGGCGATGCGCTTCATGGTTTGCGCACCTTGATCTTGGCCGCCTCGTTGCGCCTCAGGAGGATGTCTGTCGTGCCTATCCTCACCTGCAGGGGGCCTGAAAAGCTGGCCTTCCTGATGAGCTCGATCTGTTTCCCGCTGCGGAATCCCAATGCGAGCAGACGCTGGTGCAGCGCCTCTTCGGCGTGGATGGAGACGATGGTGGCAATGTCGCCCGTATGCAATGCGGCGAGTGTGTCGGACATGGTAGGCATAGATCAACTCTGGACTGCCATTCTACAGGATTCAAGGGCGCGTTGCCCGGGTGCGAGCGGAAGGTATATTTGCCTTGTCTGTTAGGTTAGAATGAGCGCTTGTCATTAAATCGAGAGTCAAAATGATCAAGGGCAGTATTGTTGCAATCGTCACTCCGATGCTGGAGGATGGCAGCCTGGATTTGCCGTCGTTTCGCGCGCTGATAGATTTCCATGTGGAGCAGGGTACGGATGGCATCGTGGTGGTCGGCACCACGGGCGAGTCGCCGACCGTGAATGTGGAGGAGCATGAGCTGCTGATCTCGGAGGCGGTCAGGCATGCGAAGGGCCGCATCCCCGTGATCGCGGGGACGGGAGCCAACAGCACCAAGGAGGCGATCGAGCTCGCGGCATTCTCGAAGCGCGCCGGAGCGGATGCATCGCTCTCCGTCGTGCCTTATTACAACAAGCCGACCCAGGAAGGGCTTTATCAGCATTTCAAGGCCATCGCGGAGGCGGTGGACATGCCGCATATCCTGTACAACGTGCCCGGCCGCACGGTTGCAGACCTGCAAAACGACACGGTGCTGCGCCTGTCCGAAATTCCAAACATCGTCGGCATCAAGGATGCGACCGGAAACATCGAGCGCGGAACCGATCTGCTGCAGAGAGCGCCAGGGGATTTCGCGGTATACAGCGGGGACGATGCGAGCGCGCTGGCGCTGATGCTGCTGGGCGGGCATGGCTCGATTTCCGTCACCGCCAATGTCGCGCCGAAGCTGATGCACGAGATGTGCATGGCCGCGTTGAATGGCGATGCGGTGCGCGCAAGGGAGATCAATTTCAGGCTGCTCGGGCTGCATCGGAAGCTGTTTGTAGAGGCCAATCCGATTCCTGTGAAGTGGGCGGTGGCGCGTCTGGGTCTGATGCAAAACTTCCTGCGCCTTCCCCTGACCCCCATGTCTCCATCGATGAACGGCGTGGTCGAACAGGCCATGCATGAAGCAGGCGTACTTACACGATAATCAGGAAAGAATATGAAAGTTTTGCATCTCGGTTTCTGCAGTGTCGCTTTGGTTTCTCTTGTAGGTTGCAGCGCAATGGGGCTTGGCAGCAAGCCCATAGATTACAAGGCCGGTGCAGCCCAGACTCCCTCCCTCGAAGTTCCCCCGGGCCTTACCGCCCCTCAGACGGACGACACATACAAGGTTGAAGGGGCGGAAGGCGAATCCGTCGCAACCTATTCCGCCTATGCCAAGGACAAGAGCGCGCCGGCTGCAGTGCAGAAGGAGCAGGCGCCGACGGTGCTGGCCCCCGTCAAGGGAGTGAGCATAGAGCACGACGGCGACAAACGCTACCTGAAAGTGGACGGTTCTGCGGAGCGCGCCTGGTCGGTCGTCGAGTCGTTCGTCCGCGAGGCGGGCTTCAAGATCCAGAGCGAAGATCAGGCGGCAGGCATCATAGAGACGCAATGGGCGGAGAATCGCCCCAAGGATGGCAAGGACAGCGGCATCCTCTCGAAGATATTCAACGGGCTGTTCTCGAGCGGCGAGCGCAATCGCTTTCGCTTCCGTCTGGAACGCGCAAAGGAGAGCACCAACATCTACGTCACCGAGTACGGGCAGGAGGAGGTGCTGGATTCGAGCGGCATCACAACAAGCTGGAAGATGCTGCCTAACGATCCCGAGCTTGAGGCCGAGATGCTGCAGCGCCTGATGGTCCGCTTCGGCGCCAATCCGGATCAGGCTGCCGTCGCAACGACGAATGGGGCCGCGGCTTCCGGAGGCGCGAATCTCGTCCAGGTGTTCGATGGCAGCAGCATCATCGTGATCAACGACGCTTTCGACAAGAGCTGGCGCAGGGTTGGACTCGCGATCGAGAAGACCGGCCTGGTTGTCGAGGATAAGGACCGCGAAAAGGGCATCTACTATGTCCGCACGCCCGAGGCAAAGAGCGGCTGGCTGCAGAAGTTCGAATTCTGGAAGGACGAGGATGCCACCCAGCATTTCCGTGTGAACGTCAAGGACAACGGTGCTTCCTGCGACGTCTCGATGTCTGACATGAACGGCGAGAACAGTGCCGAGGCGGGCAGGCAGCTGCAGGCCATCTACAAGAACATCAACCAGTAGGCCTGTCGCGCGCGAGGATGAGGTTCGCATCATTGGGCAGCGGCAGCGAAGGCAATGCGTTGCTGGTGCGCAGCGGGCAAACCTGCCTGATGCTCGACTGCGGATTCAGCGTGAAGGAATGCACCCGGCGCCTGGCGCGTCTGGGCATGTCGCCAGGGCAGCTGAGCGGCATACTGGTGACGCATGAGCATGGGGATCACATCGGCGGCGTTGCGCGTCTGGCGCGTGGCTTCGATGTTCCCGTGTGGCTCACGCATGGCACGCTGAGGAGTCAGCCCAAGGCGTTTTCAGGCATCTCCGCCCTTCATGAGATCGATCCGCATGGAAGATTCTCCATCGGCGACATCGAGATATTTCCCTTTCCGGTTCCGCACGATGCGGCAGAACCGGTGCAGTTCGTGTTCGGCGATGGAGCCAGGCGCCTTGGCGTATTGACCGATGTGGGATCAACAACGCCCCACATAGAAGCGATGTTGAGCGGCTGCGATGCATTGGTGCTCGAGAGCAATCACGACGAGGCCATGCTGATGAACGGGGATTATCCTTACAGCCTGAAGCAGCGGGTGGGCGGGCGGTACGGTCATCTGAGCAACCGGGAATCCGCAGCCATCCTGGCCAATCTGATCACGGATCGTTTGCAGCATCTCGTTGCAGCCCATTTGAGCAGCAAAAACAATACGCCGGAGCTTGCCATTGAAGCGCTGAGCGGTGCGCTGGGTTGCGAGCGGAACTGGGTGGAAGTCGCGACGCAGGATGCGGGATTCGACTGGAAGGAAATCGCCTGAATCGATCGGGCAATAAAAAAGCCGACTTTCGTCGGCCTTTTTTCTTTCGCAAAAGCGGTATTACTTGGCAGCAGGAGCAGCGTCAGCGGCAGGAGCTGCAGCAGGAGCGGAAGCAGCGTCAGCGGCAGGAGCTGCAGCAGGAGCGGAAGCAGCGTCAGCGGCAGGAGCTGCAGGAGCAGCAGCAGGAGCCTCAGCAGCGGGAGCTGCAGGAGCAGCAGCGGGAGCCTCGGCAGCCTTTTCGCCGCAGGCAGTCAGAGCAAGGGCCAGCAGAGCGGCAACAAGAGCGGATGATTTCATGGTCGTTTCCTCGATTTATGTTGGTTAAAAAATCTGTTCGACTTAGTGGTTTCAAGCCAAAGTCAACGCATTCTAGCAGCAAATAAAAAAAAATCTAGTAGTAATCAGCCCATTAATCGGGGTTTTTTACAGTTTCAATCAGCTTTTGTAACGGGGGAGAGGTAGCCGTCCTCGTACCAGCGATGGAGCATCTCGGCGAGTCCGGGAGGGCAGGACTCCAGCGCGGGCAACTCGCGGTGGTCCGCGAGGCTGCGCAGGACGACATAATCTTCTTGCGATACCGGTGTCGATTCGCCGTTCATGAAAACGGTATTATCGTTGCAAAGAAGCTGGCTCTTCATGTCGAGAACCACGCCGCGAGTCTTCAGGAGCGAAATGAACTTCCTGAGGGTTAAAGGCCGTTCCGGCGGGTCGAAATAGACATGCGCCTTGGGCTCGCTCAGGTAGCAGCCCAGAAAATTCGCGACATCCTCCTTGTCCCACCGCACCTGCCGGATCGCGGAGGTCACCTGTTTCAGCATCGCCTGGCCGATTTCGGAAGGGTGTTTCTGCGGTTTGAGATCGGGGTCCGAATACATGCCGTCCACGCAGATTCTGTCCTGAAGATAGATCAGGAACTGCTCCAGGAGCTCCTGGTATGCCGGCGTGCGAAAGCCGATGGAATAGGTCATGCAGTCGTCCTCGGCGATGCCGTTGTGCGCGCAGTGGGGCGGCAGATAAAGCATGTCGCCGGGGGCGAGCACCCATTCCTGTTCGGGTCTGAATTTCTTCAGGATGCGCAGGGGCGCATCTTCGATCAGCGTCCGGTCTTCCTGTGTAGAGATCTGCCAGCGCCTGTGTCCCATTCCCTGGAGCAGGAACACATCGTAGGAATCGAAGTGAGGCCCGACGCCGCCGCCCCGGGGGGCATAGCTTATCATCAGGTCGTCGAGGCGGGCGTGGGGGATGAAGCTGAAGGCCTTGAGCAGGTCTTCGGCGGATCTCAGGTGGTGATTCACGCTTTGCACAAGGACGGTCCAGTCCGTCCTGTCCCGCCCCCTGAAGTCCTTCGCCGAGAAGGGGGAGTGAAGCAGTTCATATTTTCCCTGCCTTCTAGTCACGATGCGCGCCTGGACATCTTCCCCGCAGGCCAGTGCTATGAGTTCCTTCGGGCTCAGGAGTCCAGAAAAATCGGGCATGGCGCCGCGTATCAGAAGCGGTTTCTTTTGCCAGTAGTCGCGCAAAAATTCCCGGACGCTAAGCCCGCCCAGCAGTGTCTTGGGTGTTTTCATGCGCTGCATTATAGCGCTTCGAAGAGGCCATCCGGCAGGCGGGAAAATTTAATTAGCTCAAAACGGGGCAATGTGTATAAAATGCCCCGGATGGGCTTGCGAGCCAACTTCCGATGAAGCATGAATTTTAAGGGAAACACCAATGAAGATCGAAAAGGACTCTGTCGTATCGCTGCGCTATGAACTGGTCAACACCGGCGGGGACGGCGAGGTCATCGAAAGGGTCGATGATCCGATCAGCTATCTGCACGGCGGTTACGATGGCATCTTTCCGCTGGTCGAGGAAGCGCTGCACGGCAAGAGCGTGGGCGACAAGTGCAGCGTCACGCTGAAGCCGGAAGATGCGTTCGGCGAATATGAGCATGAGCTGGTTGAGGTCGAATCGCGCAGCTCTTTCCCGGCTGACGTTGCAGTCGGCATGCAGTTCGAGGGAGGCCCCGAGGATGCCGACGATGAGGACTTCGTCCTGTACACGGTCGTTGAAGTCACTGACGACGAGGTGACGGTGGATGGCAACCATCTCCTTGCGGGCAAGACCCTCACGTTCAACTGCACGGTGACAGGCGTGCGCCCGGCGACTGAGGAAGAGCTGGAGCATGGCCATGTGCACGACGAAGGCGGCCACCTGCACTAGAATTCATTCACGAGCCATTCTGCGACCCGATGCGCACCTCTTGCCATGACGGCCGGGGGCGCGGGTCTTTCCCACAGCGTTCTCAAAGCCGAATCGAGGCAGCCTTCGAGCAGCGCGCCTTGCGGGATCTCGAGGCAGTTTCCCCGTTCTTCCAGCCATGCGATCAGCGGACGTGATTCCGGCCAGTCCGGACGTGGGGTGTACAGCACCGGCACGTTGCTGGATGTGGCCTCCACGAAACTGCCGTATCCCGGTTTGCAGATCAGGGCGTCCGAGCTTGCGAGGAGATCGGGAAACGGGAACGGCAGGGATTCGATGACGATCGCATCGGGATGCCTGACCTGCCAGGCTGCCTGCACCAGATAGCGGACGCCATCCATCCTGGGCCAGTTTTCCACGGGCACTCTTCCGGCAATGCCACCCATGCTGACCATGATCAGCCTTTCGTCTTCCGATAGATGCAGGTTCCTTTTGAGTTCATCGCGGCGGTTTTGGCCGATCTCTGCAATGGGTTCGACCAAAATCAGGTTGGGCAGATCCTTCATCTCCATTCCGGGCGTGGCGCGGAGGAAGGCTTTTGCGCGGGCGTAGCAGTTTGCAATCTCTGAAGCGATGTCCTCGTCGCGTCCCGATGCGATGCAGTAATGGCGGTAGATGTCGGCCCAGTTCAACGAGCAGAGCGCAACGCAGGGTATGTTCGCGCGGGCGGCTCCCGCAAGCGGGAGATAACCCACGTTGGACAGCACGAAGTCGGCATGAAGATCTTTCAGGAGTCCTGCCTCCTTGGCCACCCGTCCCTCCCAGTTACGGTGAAATGCATGATAGGCGACGCGGCTTTTCTCAGCATCGACCGAAAGGGGCGAGTTCATCACCATGCCGATGTCGCCTTCGCTCGACAGATGGGAGAATGGCGCCTTGATGCGCGAGGCAAGATGCTTCCTTGCGACTGGCGATCGCACGGTGATGCGCAGGTCCGGAATCAGCCCGTGCAATGCGTTCAGGACGGGAGCGGTCTGCGCGACATGGCCAAAGCCGTGGCCCGAGATGGAGACGACGAGATGCATGCGGGTCGGTGACATGGAAGGAAAGCGTCCATTTTACGTCCGCGGATGCTAGAATCAAATCCATATGTTCCGGGGGGAATGATGCAGGGAATGCAGAGAATGCCGCGGCTCGATGGCGAGGATGCGGAGGCAAAGCGCAAGGAAATTCTGGGCTATTTCCTTTCCACCTTCGACCGCTATGAGGCGCTTTTCGAAACGCTTTCCTGCGAGGAGGCGTATTACATAAAGCCCATTCCGCTGAGGCACCCCCTGATCTTCTATCTTGGCCACACGGCCACCTTCTTCATCAACAAGCTCGTCCTCGCAAAACTTGTAAAGGAGCGCATCAATCCGGCGTTCGAATCGGTGTTCGCGGTGGGCGTGGACGAGATGAGCTGGGACGACCTCGATGATGCGCATTACGACTGGCCTCAAGTTTCAGAGGTCATGGATTACCGAAAAAGGGTCAGGGGGTCGGTGACGAACCTGATTGAAACCCTGCCGCTATCCCTGCCGATAGGCTGGGACCACCCCTGGTGGGCGATACTGATGGGGATAGAGCACGAGCGCATCCACCTCGAAACCTCTTCCGTGCTGATACGCCAGCATGCGCTTCGATACGTGAGGCCGCATCCTTCCTGGCAGGCCTGTTCAAGATCCGGAACTGCGCCGCAGAACGGGCTGGTCGATGTTCCCGCGGGCAGGGTTTCGATTGGCAAAAAAAGGGATGCGAACATCTACGGATGGGACAACGAATACGGGAGGCACGAAGCTTTTGTGCCCGCATTCAGGGCCAGCCGTTACCTCGTCTCGAATCGGGAGTTTCTCGGGTTCGTCGAATGCAACGGCTATTCAGATGACGTGCATTGGGAAAGCGAGGGGCTTGCTTGGAGGAATTATGCGAAGGCCACGCATCCGGCATTCTGGATTGAGAATGAGGATGGCTGGCACTTGAGGCTGATGACCGAGGTCGTGCCGATGCGCTGGGACTGGCCCGTCGAGGTCAATTTTCACGAGGCGTATGCGTTCTGCAACTGGAAGAAATCGCAAACGGGAAAACCCATACGCTTGCCGACCGAGGACGAATGGTACCGGCTTTGCGATTTTTGCAATCCCGAAGAAATCGGGGAGGGAGGGTCCCTGGATGCGAACATGAACCTCGATGTTTGCGCTTCGTCCTGTCCCGTGAATGAATTCCGCCAGGGCGAATTTTTCGATGTGAGGGGAAATGCATGGCAGTGGACCTGCACGCCCATTTATCCCTTCGAAGGCTTCGAGGTGCATCCGCTTTACGATGACTTCACCACGCCCACTTTCGACGGGCGCCACAACCTGATCAAGGGTGGTTCCTGGATATCCTCCGGCAACGAGGCATTGAAAAGCGCGCGTTATGCCTTCAGGCGCCACTTCTTCCAGCACGCGGGATTCCGCTATGTGGAAGGGGAGGCTGCAAGCCTTCCCGTTTCTTCGAACTACGAGACGGACCGCCTGCTCTCAGAATATGCAGAGTTTCATTACGGGGACGAATATTTTGGCGTGCCCAATTTTCCAAGGACGCTTGCAGGAATCGCGATCGACGCGATGGGAAAAAAGCCCGCCAGACGGGCGCTGGATCTGGGATGCGCAACCGGGCGCGCGACCTTCGAGCTTGCGCGGCATTTCGATCGCGTAACCGGCATCGACTTTTCGGCGCGCTTCATTGGAGTAGGGGCTGATCTTGCAAAAAGCGGCACGCTGCGCTATCAGCTTGCCGAAGAGGGCAGCCTCGTGAGCTACAGGACGCGAAGTCTGAAGGAATTGGGCCTCGATGAAGTGCGCGACAGGGTTGAATTCTTCCAGGGGGATGCCTGCAACCTGAAACCCGTCTTCTGCAATTACGATCTGATACTCGCGGCCAACCTGATAGACCGCCTCTACAGCCCTGCAAGATTTCTGGCAGGCGTGCATGAACGGCTCAACATCGGGGGCGTGCTGCTGATCGCATCGCCCTATACTTGGCTCGAGGAGCACACCAGGATCGGTGAGTGGATAGGCGGATTCAAGAAGGACGGCGAGAGCCGCACCACGCTTGAGGGACTCAAGGAATTGCTCCTGCCGCACTTCAGGATGATCGGCGCGCCTCGGGATGTGCCCTTCGTGATCAGGGAGACAAGGCGGAAATTCCAGCACAGCCTTTCCGAAGTCACGCTCTGGGAGCGCATTGCATGAGCATCGATTTCGACAGGGTGATTTCAAGATGCGGCACGAATTCATTGAAGCACGACGGTCGTCTTGCGCAGTTCGGAAGTGCAGATGTGCTGCCGCTCTGGGTCGCCGACATGGATTTTGCGGCACCTGAGGCCGTGACGCGGGCGCTCATCGAACGCGCATCCCATCCTGTCTACGGATACAGCCTCCATCCTGAAAGCATGTACGAGGCTTTGATCCTCTGGCTGCAAAAGCGCCATGAATGGCAGGTAAAACGGGAATGGATAATGATGGCGCCGGGTGTTGTGCCATCGCTGTACGCCGCGGTATTGGCACTGACCGGGCCCGGGGACGGCGTGATCGTCCAGCCTCCCGTGTATCCGCCCTTTTTTTCCGCGGTGACGACCAGTCAGCGCAGGCTGATCGAGAATCCGCTGGGATTCGAGGGCGGCCGTCATGTGATGGATTTCGACCATCTCGAACGATGCGCAAGCGAGGGCGCGAAGCTGATGCTGCTCTGTTCGCCGCACAATCCGGTCGGGCGCGTCTGGGAAAGGGAGGAACTGGAGCGCGTGTTGGACATCGCAAGGCGCCACGACATCGTGGTGCTGTCCGACGAGATACACGCGGACCTCATCCATCCCGGAAGAAGGCATGTCGCGCTTGACAAACTTTCTGGCGAAGAAGACAGTCTCATCACCGCCATCGCACCCAGCAAGACATTCAACATTCCGGGCCTTGGGCTTTCCTGTCTGATCGTCAAACAACCAAGTCACAGGCAGGCGATACGCAAGGCGTTCGGCACCCTGCATGCGGGAAACACAAATCCATTCAGCACTGCAGCTTTCGAGGCGGCCTACAGGGATGGCGAAGACTGGCTGGATGCCCTTTTGAACTATCTTTCAGGCAATCGCGATTTTGCCGCCGGCTACATTGCAAATCACCTTCCGGAGATTTCGCTCATCAAGCCGGAAGGCACCTATCTTCTGTGGCTGGATTGCAGGAAGCTTGGCATGAGTGATGAGGCGCTTCAGGAATTCTTCGTGAAAAAAGCGCATGTCGGGATGAATCCAGGCATCAGCTTCGGCGCCGGCGGCAGCGGTTTCATGCGCATGAACATCGCATCCCCGCGCAGCGTGATTCTTGACGCGCTGCAAAGAATTGAGAGGGCGCTTGGTCGTTGAGCTAAGTCCTGCGGCAGGCCTCTTGCCAGCCTGCAGGGCTCGGCCAATTTGACTGCAAAGTTTGGTTTCGATGGGGAATTTATGCTTGATAGTCTGGAAGTTTGGTAGGGCGATTTAGTGCATACTTGTGAAATGCCATGGCAAGCAAAATATATTACATGAATTCACCGCGACACACTCTTGCCCGCGAGTACTACGCCGCCACACTCCCGACCTTCCTCGAGGCGACCGAAGAAACTATTCTCGGTCACCTCACCAAAGAGAGCGAATTCGCCATCGAGCAAGCTCAAACACATGCCTGGCGCGAGCAAATCCGAATATTGAAGGAAGCCTTGGCGGATGTTCGCTTGCACCCGATACGAGCTCAAGGTGCAGTGTACTTTGAATACGCCATTCCCCGCATGGGCAAGCGCGTAGACGTGGTGCTATTGCTGGGCGCGACGATCCTAGTGCTGGAATTTAAGGTGGGGGAGCGTGAGCATCCCGCGCATGCGGTGGATCAAGTAGTGGACTATGCCCTCGACCTCAAAAACTTTCATGAAGCCAGCCATGAGGCGACTGTGGTCCCAATATTGATTGCTACTCAAGCAACTTGCTCTTTCGGCATGGTTGCCTATAGCAAAGATGACCACATTCTTCAGCCGATCTTGACCAATAGCGAAGGCTTGACCGAAGTCTTTTGCGGAGTGTTGGCATTCGCCGATACACCCGCCTTGAGTGCCGATGCTTGGCATGCTGGCCGATATTGCCCAACGCCGACTATCGTGGAAGCTGCGATAGCGTTATACAGCGGCCATTCCGTCGAAGCGATTTCCCGTAGCGATGCCGATGCGACCAATTTATCAGTTACTTCGACCGCCTTGGACCGGATCATCGCCGAGGCCAAGGACAAAAAACGCAAGGCTATTTGCTTTGTTACCGGCGTGCCTGGCGCCGGCAAGACGTTAGTAGGGCTGGATATTGCTACCAAGCACATCGATCCTTCTGAATCGTTGTACAGCGTGTTTCTTTCGGGTAACGGTCCGCTGGTTAAAATCATGCATGAAGCTTTGGCACGCGATACTGTCAATCGTATCAAGCAGCAGGGTGGACGCATGAAGAAGGGCGAAGCGTTAAGCAAGGTGAAAGCGTTTATCCAGAACGTCCACCATTTTCGTGACGACTGTCTGCGCGACGAAGGCCCGCCCGCCGAGCATGTGGCACTATTCGATGAGGCTCAGCGTGCCTGGGATATGGCGCAAACTTCCAAGTTCATGGCGACAAAGAAGGGGTTGCATGGCTTCCAGCAGTCTGAGCCCGAGTTCCTGATTTCCTGTATGGATCGTCACCAGGATTGGGCGGTTGTGGTGTGTTTGGTTGGCGGTGGGCAGGAAATCAATACAGGGGAGGCCGGCATTGGCGGATGGATTGATGCCATCCATCGTAGTTACCAAAATTGGGATGTACATCTTTCTTCGAACTTAACGGATAGCGAGTACAGCGCACAAGGAGCGCTTGACAAGCTCGCTAGCCATCCGAGGGTGAACCGCAGGCCAGAGTTGCACCTGGGTGTTTCGATGCGCTCTTTTCGTGCCGAGAATGTAGCGCTGTGGGTTAAACAGGTACTGGACGGCGAATCCGATCTGGCGAGGCAGACCTTGGCGCAATTGCAAGGGAGATACCCCATTGTCCTGACCCGCGATGTGGCCGTTGCCAAGGCCTGGTTGCGCGAGCAGGCACGGGGTAGTGAGCGATATGGCATCGTGGTGTCTTCTCAGGCCCAGCGGCTCAAGCCCTATGCCATGGACGTGAAGACGCCAATGGATCCTGTGCATTGGTTCCTGGATGGAAAGGAGGATGTCCGTTCTTCCTACTACTTGGAAGACGTAGCAACTGAATTTCATGTACAGGGCCTCGAACTCGATTGGGCCTGTGTGACTTGGGATGCCGACTTTCGTTATTCACAGGCTGGCTGGCAACACGGATCGTTTGTAGGGGACCGCTGGAATCGAATCAAAAAACCAGAGCGCAAGTTGTATCAGAAAAATGCTTACCGGGTGTTGCTCACGCGGGCACGCCAAGGAATGGTTATCGTGGTGCCTCCAGGAGACATCAAGGATCACACGCGATTGCCGGAGTTCTACGATGAAACCTTCAGGTATCTGAAGAGAATTGGGCTAATGGAAATCTGAATTGGCGACACACTCATTTCGCAGGAAAAGTTTATCAAGTTCGCAACGAGCATCCTGACGTTCATGTACCAGAACATATTCTTGGGTTGATGGAAAACCCTGCCACCTTATGGATGATGTCGGCGCGAGACAATTCAGCGCACAAGCTTTTGGCCTTCTGTCCTGAAAATCCGACCGTCCGTCTTTTTGGCATGCCATTGATCGGTGCTTTTCAATCCGCCGTGCGGGTTTTGTTTTCGACCTGCTTTTTGCTATCTTGTAGCCGTCTGGAAGGAGGTTGAAATGAAATACTACAATGGACGTTTGCGCAACGAACTGGATGACACGCTCCGCATCAGGGTGAAAGCCAGGCAGCTCAACTGGAAGGAATGCGCGCCGTTTATCATCCTGGCGGCAGTGATGACGGGCCTTTTGATCAACGGCCTCAATTCATAGCCTCACGAGTTCGGCGCTTCCTTGAGCCAGGTAGTGTAGAGGGACCATTCCGGGTCGGGCTGGCTGTCATGTTCGATGCGGTAGCCGGGATGCAGGTCCTGCAATGGCTTCAATGCATCCCGAAGGCGGGCATCCCCGCCCGAGTAGAAGTAATATTCGTACTTTCCGGCCGATATCGCGCGCCGCACATACACCACCCACCCGTTGCCGAATTCCGATGCCAGCCTCAGCAGATCCTCCTCGATTTGCGCGAGCGCATCGGTTTCGGCATGGTTCCAGAAGCTTCCATCGGTATCCATCCGGCACCATATGCCAAACCATGAGAGAGTCGGCAATTCCTCTCCCGGCAGGTTGCCCGCAAAGCGGTCGTCCTGCAGGATCTGGAAGGTTTCCCCCATGAGGGTCGTGTCAAAAAGTTGCCAGGCCATTGTGTTCCCCAGGTTTGCAATCCGCTCATTCTACGCGATGGGGCTTGCGGGTGCTCACAGAAATGCATGCGATCGCGCCCAGCCTGTAGAATATGCGCATGAAGATGAAAGCCGCATTGCTGCTGATCCTGTCCCTGCCCTTGTCCGGCATGGCGACCACGTTTTTCTTTCCGACGAACCACCCCGACTATGTGACCGGGGAGGCGCCGAAGTGGCTGCGCGACGGCCATGGCCACGACGGGTATGTCACCGTCACGACCGAAGTGATACCGGCAAGCAGCTGTGTTCCGCTTTCAAACCACGGCTTCTGGGGCGGGGAGAATACGCAGCTCGTGCTGGAAGTCGAGACCAAGGGGTTCAAGGGGAAACTCGACGGCAAGGAAATTCCGATCGCGACCTTCGACGGACGCGACAATGGATCGCAATGCGCAACGCTGAGCACGCTGCCCATGAATGTCGTGCCGCTTGCCCTGCTTGGCACCTACTCCGCATTCAATCCCGGCGAATTGTCCCTGGTCCTGAATGTCAAAAGCGCGACCGATTCCAAGCATGATTTCATCGGGTCGGCCAAATTCCTGCTTGGCGCTGCGGCGATTGTGGCAACGGGGGGATCTGCCGCCGCGATAGGCGGTGTCGCCACCACGGTGGACAACCCCGTGCTTTCCGAGGCGCAGTCGAGGACGAATTCGCTGATGAAGGGAATGGTGAACAGCAAGACCAGGATGAGTCTCACCTGGCCCAAGCTGCGCAGCGGCATGAAGTCGATCGAGATTCCGGTTTACAGGGCTGAGAGCAGCCTGACCGATTCCGCGGACCGGAGGATTTCGCAGCTTCAGAACGGCGATCAGACCGGAAGGACGATGCTCTTCACCGTCAGGTTCACGTTCAATTTCGTGAGCAGCGTCTTTGACACGGCCTCTTCCGATGCGAGCGGCATACCGAGCCCCGACAGCATCTCCACTTCCAGCGTGCTGAACTACAAGATGGCGGGAAGCCCATACGACTTCCTGCAGGTGCTGGACGATTCCTCCCCCAGCCTGCTGCTGACGCTGGCGGGAGCAAAGGGGCATGAGCTGACCGAGGCATGCGGCATCGCATCGGGCAGGCTGGCGAAGCTCGGGTTGAGCAACATCGACATGGCAATCGTGATGAAGTCATTCATGGATGAGGCCAAGGGAGGAAGCGACTGGTACGGCAATCCGGCAACGGTCAAGAGTTGCTTTGGCCAGTTTCCCGCCGTGGAGGCTTATCTTGAAAGACTCTATGGCGCTTCCACGCCCAGATTCGTCATCGGCGATGTGCAGGAAGGCGTAGGTTCCGCCTATCGGGAATGGCGCGATCTCGTGGGCCCTGCCCTGTCGAATTTCAGAAGCGCATTGACGGCCCAGCAGAATCGCGTCGATGCATTGAAGCGCTTCAATGGCAAGCATGACATCCGGCTCTCCTTCTCGCAGGATACGCCGGACTGGCCTGCTGCCGTGCCGACCGATGGCTATCCCGGGATCGAGACGCTCGCGGGCAGGAATGTCAGGACGATAGGCTGTTTCATCTACAAGGATGCGGAAAATCTGAACATCCGTCATCCGGGTGCCTACTTCATCATGGAAGATGCGGACGAACATTTCTGGAGGGGTCTTGCTTCATTCGAAGACAAGGGCTGGATATCCGGCATCGAGTTTTCATCGCTCTCGCGCGACTGGGAAATGTATTTCGAGTCCTATCGCTATCCGGGCGGCGAGTGTGCCGGGATGCTCGAGAGATACAAGCGGAAAGCGCTGGAAGGCATGAATCAGGCGGTGGCTGCACCCGAAGCACACTGAAGGTTTGAATGATATTCAAGGAGGAATGATGCGCATATTGCATACCATGTTGAGAGTGACGGATCTCGAGCGTTCCATCGCTTTTTATGTCGATGTGCTCGGCATGAAACTGTTGAGAAGGAACGACTATCCTGCGGGGAAATTCACGCTGGCGTTTGTGGGCTACCAGGACGAGAAGGAAGGCGCCGTGCTCGAACTCACCTACAACTGGGGTGTCGACAGATACGAGCTGGGTACCGCCTACGGGCATATCGCGATCGAGGTCGATGATGCCGCCCATGCGTGTGAGATGGTAAGGCAAAAAGGGGGCAAGGTGATCAGGGAGGCAGGCCCCATGCAGCACGGCACGACTGTGCTTGCGTTTGTCGCTGATCCTGACGGGTATTACATCGAGTTCATACAGAAGAAGAGCTAGTGCGCTTGTCGTGCATCGCGATGCGCGAGACGAAAGCGATCGCAAGCAGATTGGCCGCAATCGCGACATAGCCCACCTTGTCATAACCCATGAGCCGCCCCGAAGCGCCCTGGGAAGTGATGAGTCCGGAAAGCATCGCGGCCAGGGCGCTTGCCAGCTGCTGCATCGCCGCGTTGAGCGACATGAAGGTGCCGCGCAGCCTGGGCTCGGCCGCCGAGGTGATGATGGCCATCGCAGGGATCATGCGTCCCGAGACCAGAACGAAGAATGCGGTTGTGCAGGAAACCCAAAGCCACAGCGGAGCGATGCCGATATGGGTGACGGCAAAGAGCGGGATGATGGCCGCGAATGCCAGCATGCGGTATATCTTCATCTTGCCCTTCGCATCCGCGATGCGCCCGATGCGGCGCGAGGTGAACAGCGTGGCCGTCCCGCCTGCGAGATAGACATAGGGGATGTCGTTCAGCGCAATGCCGACATTGGATACCGCATAGACGGTGATGTAGGGGATCACGGTGAATCCTGAAAAGAGCAGCAGCATCGTGAACATCAGCGCCCGCAGGTGGTTGGCATCGCCCAGTACTTCGAACATCGCCGAAAAGGGATGGGCGCGTTCCTCGGCGCTCAAATGATGCCTGACATCCGGCAGGGTGCGATGCGCGATCGCGAGCAAGGCCGCGGTGATGCAGGCGATCAGCAGGAAGGGCGAACGCCACAGGAAATGGTTGGCGAGCCAGAGCGAAAGAGGAACGCCTGCCACGGTGGACAGCGAGAACGCTGCGGAAACGATGCCGCTCGCGGTGGCGCGGCGCTCGAACGGGATCAGGTCGCCTATCAGCGTCTGCACCATCGCGCCCATGATGCCGCCGAATGCGCCTGCCAGTCCGCGCGCGATCAAGAGAGATGGATAATTGGGCGAAAGCCCGCAGGCCAGCGTCGCCAGGCCGAACAGCAGGAAGACGGCGAGCAGCAGGCGCTTGCGCTCGAACTTGTCGACGAAGGTGGAGGCAAGCAATCCGGAAAGCGCCGCGCTGAAGCTGTACGAGGCGACCAGGAAGCCGAACTCGTGGGGGCCGATGTTGAATTCGCGCATCAGTATCGGTCCCAGCGGCATCATGATCATGAAGTCCAGGATGTGGGAGAACTGTATGCCGGAGAGCGTCAGCAGCAGATGGCGTTCTCTTTTCTGGTCAAGGATGGGATGCATGGCGCTCGAGGTTCGGTGGGCTTTCATTCTACCAGCTCTGGCCGGCCGGACAGATGATGGTAAAATTGCCTCTGCACTTTCATAATCTCCCTGTCATGCCGTCACCCGCCTTTGTCCATCTCCGCCTGCACAGCGAGTATTCCATCACGGACGGGATGCTGCGCATAGGCGAGGCTGTAGACGCGGCCATGAAAGACGGGATGCCCGCGCTTGCGCTGACGGATCTTTGCAATTTTTCGGGCCTGGTCAAATTCTACAGGGAGGCGCGCGGCAAGGGGATAAAGCCGGTCGCCGGTGCGGATGTCTTCATCTCGAATGAATCCGACAGGGACCGCCCCCACAGGCTGCTTCTGCTTTGCCAGTCCGTATCGGGTTATCTGCGGCTCTGCAGGCTGCTCTCCCGCGCCTATCTCACCAATCAGCGCCATGGCCGTCCGGAGCTTTGCGTCGAGTGGTTTTCGGAGGAGGGAACCGAAGGGCTGATCGCCCTCTCCGGCGCACACCTCGGCGACATTGGCGGCGCCTTGATTTCGGGCAATGCAAGCCTTGCCCGCAGTCTTGCGAGGAATTGGGCGGATCTCTTCGACAGGCGCTTTTACATCGAAGTGCAGCGTGCCGGATTCGCCGAAGAGGCTCCCTACATTCAGGCCGTTCTTCCGCTGGCGTCCGAGCTCGGCCTGCCTGTCGTTGCGACCCATCCCGTGCAGTTTCTGAGGCCGGACGATTTCATGGCGCACGAGGCGAGGGTATGCATCGCCGGCGGTTACGTGATCAACGACAGGCGCCGCGAGCGGAATTTCAGGGAAGGGCAGTATTTCAGGACGCAGGCCGAGATGGGCGAACTGTTCGCGGACATGCCGGAGGCGCTGCAAAACAGCGTGGAGATCGCCAAACGCTGCAATCTCGAACTGGTGCTTGGAAAGCCGCGTCTGCCGGACTTTCCGACACCCAACGGCGAGAGCCTGGACGAATATCTGCTTTTGGAATCGGAGCGCGGGCTGGAGCAGCGCATGGCGCTGCTCTATCCCGACGAGGCCGAGCGCAGCGTGCAGTTTCCGAGATACCGGGAGCGCCTGATCTTCGAGATACAGACCATCGTGAAGATGGGCTTCCCTGGCTACTTCCTGATCGTCGCGGATTTCATCCGCTGGGCCAAGGCCTATCGCTCGAAGGAGTTCCCGAACGGCATACCGGTGGGACCCGGGCGCGGTTCGGGTGCGGGATCCCTCGTTGCCTATTGCCTTCTGATCACGGATCTCGATCCGCTGCGCTACGAGCTGCTTTTCGAGCGGTTTTTGAATCCGGAACGGATATCCATGCCGGACTTCGACGTGGACTTCTGCCAGGACGGTCGGGAACTCGTGATCGAATACGTCAAGAAAAAATATGGCGCGGATTGCGTATCCCAGATAGCGACCTTCGGCACGATGGCCTCGAAGGCGGTGATCCGCGACGTGGGTCGCGTGATGGAGTTTCCATATGGTCTTTGCGACAGGCTTTCTAAGGCGATCCCGCTGGAGGGCGTGAAGCCCGTCTCCCTCACCAAGGCGCGCGAGCTGGAGCCCGAGATCAACGCGATCGCGGAGAGCGAGGAAGGGGTTCCGGAGCTGCTCGAGCTCGCGATCAGGCTCGAGGATCTGACGCGCAACATCGGCATGCATGCCGGAGGTGTGGTGATCGCGCCGGGGAAGCTGAGCGACTTCTGTCCCGTTTACTGTTCTGAAAACGGCGGCAGCGTGGTAAGCCAGTTCGACAAGGACGACGTCGAGGCCATAGGGCTTGTGAAGTTCGACTTCCTGGGCCTGCGCACGCTGACCATCATAGACTGGGCGATCCGCTACATAAAAGGGTCGGGAATGCCGGGGGCGGAATCATTCAATATCGAGAACATCCCGCTGAACGACAGGGAGACCTACGACAGGATATTCAAGACCGCAAACACCACCGCCGTTTTCCAGTTCGAATCGCGCGGCATGAAGGATACGCTGGTGAAGGCGAAACCCGACTGCCTCGAAGACCTGATCGCGCTGAATGCGCTGTACCGTCCGGGGCCGATGGATTTCATTCCGGACTACATCAACCGCAAGCATGGACGGGAGAAGGTGGTGCTTCCCCATCCTTTGCTCGAGAAGGTGGTCGGCAACACCTATGGCATCATGGTGTACCAGGAACAGGTGATGCAGGCAGCCCAGGTGATCGCAGGCTACAGTCTGGGCGGGGCGGACATGCTGCGCCGGGCGATGGGAAAGAAGAAGGCCGACGAGATGGCCGAGCAGCGCGGCATCTTCGTGGAAGGTGCGGCCAGGAACAATATCGACGAGGCCAGGGCCAACGAGATCTTCGACACGATGGAGAAGTTCGCGGGCTACGGATTCAACAAGTCCCATGCCGCAGCGTATTCGCTGGTCGCCTACCAGACCGCCTATCTCAAGTGTCATTATCCTGCGGCTTTCATGGCGGCCACGCTCACCTCGGAAATGGACAACACGGACAAGGTCAGGGCCTTCTATGCGGATGCGCTGCAGCAGGGCCTCGCCATCCTTTTGCCGGATGTGAACAGCTCCGGCTATGCGTTTTCCCGCGTCGATGAAAAGACCATACGCTATGGCCTGGGTGCGATCAAGGGAACCGGCAGGGCCGCGATAGAGGGTATCGCGAAGGCGCGGGCGGAGCGGCCATTCAGGGATCTTTTCGATTTCTGCCAACGCGTCGACAAGCGCCTCGTGAACCGCCGGACGATAGAGGCATTGATCAGGGCGGGTGCCTTCGATTCCGTCGATGACAACCGGGCGGGGCTGATGGCAAGCGTCGATGCGGCTTTGGCTGCCGCGGATCAGCAGGCGAGATCGGCGAATCAGGACAGCCTGTTTGGCGATGCCGAGCCTGTCCGGAACAGCGCGCATGCTGAGCGCTGGTCATTAAGGGAGCAGCTGGCAAACGAGAAGGCAAGCCTGGGCATGTATCTTGGAGGCCATCCCTATCAGGAGTATGAAAAGGAGCTTGCGAATTTCGTCAAGGTGAGGCTGGGCGAGCTCACCCCCTCCCTTGCAGGCAAGGCATCGGGATATGGCGCAAAGCGTGGCGTCCAGGTGCTTCTGGCCGGCATAGTCTCGGGCATCAGGCTGCAGCAGACGAGGCGCGGACGCATGGCGGTGATCACGCTGGATGACGGCAGCGCCCAGGTCGAGCTCACGGTGTTCAACGAGGAATACGAGAAAAGCAGGCAGTGGGTCAGGGAAGACGAGCTGCTCGTGGTGCGCGGCAAGGCGAGCCTCGACGAGTATTCCGGAAACATGCGGGTGAACGGGGAGGAGCTTTATGACTTTTCAGGAGCGCGCTCGCATCATGCAAGGCATCTCGAATTGCATTGCGACGGCAGCGTGCGCATTGCGAGGCTCGCGGAGATACTGAAGCCCTGGCGCGAAGGCGCATGCCCCGTGCTGATAAACTACAGCAGCGCCGTGGCTTCCTGCCAGCTGAGACTGGGGGAGACATGGCAGGTGACGCTCAGCGACGAGCTGCTCCGGGACCTGCGTTCCGAATTGCAACCCGGGAACGTGAAGGTGGTTTACGGCTAGTCTCCTGCCGCGGAGCCGTCCCTTCTGGTGTAGAATCCGCGCTAAATTTTCTGAGGAAGAATCATGACGCTGTCCACAGCATCTGCCGAGCAGAAGGCGCTCGTGCTCTCGGAAGCGCTGCCTTACATACAGCGCTTCTTCGACAAGACCATCGTGATCAAATACGGCGGCAACGCCATGACCGATCCCGCGCTGCAGGAGAGCTTCGCGCGCGACGTCGTGCTCCTGAAGCTGGTTGGCATGAATCCCGTGGTGGTGCACGGCGGCGGGCCGCAGATCAACGATCTTTTGAAGCGGGTGGGCAAACAGGGCGAATTCGTCCAGGGCATGCGGGTGACAGACGAGGAGACCATGGATGTGGTCGAGATGGTCCTGGGCAAGGTCAACAAGGACATCGTCAACCTGATCAACCGGCATGGCGGAAAGGCGGTCGGCCTGACCGGGCAGGACGGTTCGTTCATCCGCGCCAAGAAGCTGATGCTGGAGAGCGATACGGAACCCGGGCAGATGCTGGACATCGGCCTGGTGGGCGACATCTACCAGATCGACCCTTCCATCATCAGCTTCCTGGACTCGGGAGACTTCATTCCGGTCATTGCGCCGATCGGCGTGGGACCTGACGGCGAGACCCTGAATATCAACGCCGACGTGGTGTCAGGAAAACTGGCCGAGGTGCTGAAGGCGGAAAAGCTGGTGCTGCTTACCAACACGCCTGGTGTATTGGACAAGAGCGGAAAGCTACTGACGGGGCTCACGCCTTCCCAGATCGATGCGCTGGTGGCGGATGGCACGCTATCCGGCGGCATGCTGCCCAAGATCAGTTCCGCGCTGGACGCCGCCCGCAGTGGCGTGCGCTCCGTGCACATCATAGACGGCAGGGTTCAGCATGCGCTTCTTCTGGAGATACTGACCGACGAAGGCGTGGGCACGCTGATCAAGAGCAAATGAGCGGGGTGGTCTGGATCTTCGATCTGGACAATACGCTGCACGATGCGGGGGCTCATGTCTTTCCGCACATCAACCGGAGCATGACCGCCTATCTCGAGGCGCATCTCGGGATATCCGAACAGGAAGCGAATGCGCTGCGCCAGCATTACTGGCGCCGGTATGGCGCGACGTTGCAGGGCTTGATGCGCCATCATGGCACCGATCCCGCGCATTTTCTGCATCACACCCATCAGTTTCCTGAGCTTGAGAAGATGGTGCTTTATGCACCTCGCCTTCGCCATGTGCTGCGCGGCCTTCGGGGAAGGAAGATCCTCTTTTCGAATGCGCCGCAGGTTTATGCGAGACAGGTGCTTGGTCTTCTCAGGGTAGCGGATCTCTTCGACGACGTGTTTGCGATGGAGCAGATAGACTATCGGCCGAAACCGGACCAGTACGGCTACAGGCGGCTGCTCAGGAAGCATCGCCTGGAGGCTGCGCAATGCGTGATGGTCGAGGACAGCCTTGAGAATCTGAAGGCCGCGAAGCGGCTCGGCATGCGCACGGTCTGGGTGCATGCGGGCAGCAGGAATCCGCCTTGCGTGGACTTCAAGGTGGGCAGCGTGATGCAGCTGAACAGGGCGAGGGTTTAACGGAAATCAAGGGAGGCGGCATGATACTGATACTGAATCCGGATACGGGCGAAGAATCTCAGGAATACCGGCAGCTGTTGTCGCATCTTGCGGCCATGCCCGGCATACAGGCCAGAGTGCATGTGGAGAAGGGCAGCGAGCAGTCGCTCCGGGAGATCTACCTGATCGGCGATACCAAGGCGCTCGACATCGCCGACATGCAGAGCCTGCCTTGCGTCGAGCGGGTGGTGCGCGTCTCCCAGGAATATCGCATCCTGGGTCGCCACAAGGACGATCAGCGCCCGACGCATTTCGAATACAACGGCGTGCGCTTCGGGCAGGATACGCTGCATGTTTTTGCAGGCCTTTGTGCGGTGGACAATCGGGAGCATGTCGAAAGGATGATGCGCGCGCTGAAGGAAAACGGCCAGACATGCACGCGCATGGGCGCATACAAGCCGCGCACCAGCCCCTATGCCTTCCAGGGGCACGGCAGGAGTTGCCTGCCCTATGTGTTCGAGCTCGCCGGAAAATACGGCATCAGGGTCATTGCGATGGAGATCACCCATGAATCGCACATGGAGGAAATCGTCGAGGCTTTGCACATGACGGGAGAGCCGACGGGCGTGATGCTGCAGATAGGGACGCGCAACACGCAGAATTTCGAGCTGTTGAAGATCGTGGGAAGGCAGACCAGGATGCCTGTTTTGCTGAAGCGCGGTTTCGGCATCACGCTCGACGAATCGCTCAATGCCGCCGAGTATCTTGCGTCCGAAGGCAATCGCAATGTGGTTTTCTGTCTGCGGGGCATGAAGACCAACATGGGGGACCCGCATCGCAATTTTGTGGATTTCGCGCATGTCCCTGTCGTGAAGCGGTTGACGCGCATGCCGGTGTGCGTCGATCCGTCCCATTCGGTCGGCTCGAGAATGGCGTCTTCCGATGGGATCATGGACATGTTGCATGTGACAGCGCAAGGGGTAATGGCGGGTGCGAACATGGTGCTGGTCGACTTTCATCCGGAGCCTTCAAAAGCGCTCGTCGATGGTGCGCAGGCCTTGCTGCTGAAGGAGTTGCCTTACTTCATCGAAGACGTGCGGATCGCGCGTGAAGCGTATCTCAAGCGCGTGGAGTTGCGCCGGCATCAGGAGTGATTACGGATCCCGAAAAAATTTTTTTCTCTTCATGTGTTGTTTTTTGACAACAAAATTTCATCAAACAGTTTGTATTTGTTGACTGTGATGTGTTAGCACAATACTATGAGGCGCCTGTGGGTTCTTTTTTGATTTAGTCATCTGGGAGATTGCGATCATGGTAGAAGAAATTAAAGATGTTAAAAATGCAAGTAGTAGCGACGTCATCAATAAAACACCTGCAGCAAAACCTGTCGTTTCCGGCATATGGCCTTTCCCTCCTACAACGCCTGTTTCAGTAAAACCGGTTGCATCTGAAGCAGCAAAACCAGTTGCACCTGCCCCAGCAAAACCCGCAGAAAAGAAAGCAGCGGCCAAGCCCGCAGCGAAGAAGGCAGAAGCAAAACCGGCAGCCAAGCCCGCGAAGGCAGCAGCCAAGCCCGCAGCGAAGAAGGCAGAAGCAAAACCGGCAGCCAAGCCCGCGAAGGCAGCAGCCAAGCCCGCAGCCAAGAAGGCAGCAGCCAAGCCTGTAGCGAAGAAGGCAGCAGCGAAGCCCGCGAAGGCAGCAGCGAAGCCCGCAGCGAAGAAGGTAGCAGCCAAGCCCGCAGCGAAGAAGGTAGCAGCCAAGCCCGCAGCGAAGAAGGTAGCAGCCAAGCCCGCAGCGAAGAAGGTGGCAGCCAAGCCCGCGGCGAAGAAGGCAGCAGCCAAGCCCGCGGCGAAGAAGGTAGCAGCCAAGCCCGCGGCGAAGAAGGTAGCAGCCAAGCCCGCAGCGAAGAAGGTAGCAGCCAAGCCCGCAGCGAAGAAGGCAGAAGCAAAACACTTAGTGACG
>JAJZTF010000020.1 GCA_021821945.1 Pseudomonadota bacterium | reverse complement strand
GCCTATGGTTTCCATGCAAATCACTCCAGGTTACTCCGGACAAAAAGGCCGGATGATGGCACATTCCGGGGTGGTCAAATTTGCACGCTGATTTCCCCGGATTCCTGGTCATTTTTGCACGCTGATTGACAGGCTTTTGCATCAGGGGAGCGGGGTAAGATCTTGACATCACGCATTATCGTTCGTCTTTTATCATTCGGCTCACTGTAGAATATTGCGCTCCAGCCGTGCGCGCAATTTGCAAAAAACTTTGACTTCATAAGTCTGCGTGTTGCTGGCGCGAAACCAAATCAACTCTGATCTTTGCAGGTGCAATCAGTCCACAGGCCTTTGTCTCATCCGTGGCGATTGCTGTCTTGCAGCTTCAGCCAGACGGCGAATCCGGTAAAGGGTTCGGCACGATTGCACCGAACCCGATTGAAGAAGCTGGAAATGAAGATTTCAATTCGTGTTCTGTGGTTTATCATGCACGGCAGTCTGGGCGGGTGTCAAAAGGAATCCAAATTTCCCCAGGGATTGATGACGGAGACTGCTGCCGCTTCGTAGGGGGCAGTATCGCGCGATGCCACAATGAAACCTCGTGAGGCCGCAATCGCAGCGATGTAGCCATCAGGTGTCGGGAATCCTCGCCCGCCAGTCCTTGCTGTCACGGCCAACTCTGCATAGTGCCGTGCTGCATCCATGTCGAATGGCAACACCCGATCCCTGAACAGTCCCATCAGGCCGTCAAGGGCCTGTGCCAGCATGTCCTTGCGCTTGCCGGCCGGGAGCGACCCGATGCCGAATAGCAGTTCGGCCAGCGTGACGCTGGACAAATACAAGGTTTCAGCGATCTGGTCATTCAACCAGGCGCGCACGGCCGGGTTCGGCTCTGGCTTCATCGCCTCGGAAACGACGTTGGTATCGAGGACGATCATTCAAACCCCGGCGGTTCGGCTGGCGTCTTGTCTCGCACCCGGCTGAAGACCTCGAAATCCTCGTTCGCAAGACCGATCCTGCGACCCAATGCAGCCAAGGCATCCCCCAGGCGAACGCGGTTCTCCGGTTTGACTGCGACCGCCAGTATTTCACGGACTTCGGCCTCGGTGCTTTGCCCGTGTTGAGCGGCTCGCACCCGCAGCGCACGGTGTACATCGTCGGGCAGGTTCCGTACCGTCAGCATTGCCATGTCATCACCTCATCAAAATGCACTCAAGGAATTCATTATAATATTATGCATGCATTGCTGCAAGGCGCAGGGTGCTTCCAACAACAATCTGGCTGATGTGGGAAAGGGCATTGTCCGGCACCTGATTCGGTGCGAACACTCGGTACGCTTCCCTGCATTGTCGGCTTTGCTGCATGACCCGGTCCCGGGTATATTTCATAAGCCATTGAAATTAATAATATTGTTTTCTGGCATGCATCCTGCTTGTATCTTCGTGGGCCATGCCTGGATGGCAGGGCGGGTTCTGAATGGCTGAAGGGCAGGCTGGACACCGGATTGACCTTTTCAGGCTATGATACCGCCGGCCAATGTAGAGGCTGTCTGGAATTCTGGCAGCCCCGATGAAGGCCTGCCATCATCCTGGCCGAACGTTTGAAGAGGGAAAAATGCCATACAGGATAATCAGAATCATCAGACTGCTGGCCCTGTCAGCTTCGCTGCTGGCAGAATCCGCGCATGCCGAAAAGATCACCATTGCGGCAGCGGCCGACCTCAAATTCGCAATGGACGAGATCGTGGCGGATTTTTTGAAATCCAGCCCGGCCGATGAAATAGACGTCGTCTACGGCTCTTCCGGCAAATTCGATACCCAGATACGGCAGGGCGCGCCATTTGACCTGTTCTTTTCAGCAGACATCGCCTTCCCGCGCGAACTGGAAAAGGAAGGCCTCGCCGCTTCGGAAGTGAAACCCTACGCGGTCGGTCGCATCGTGTTGTGGAGTGCGAGCATGGATGCTGGCAGGATGACGCTGGAAAGTCTGGCCGATCCGAAAATCTCCCGCATAGCCATCGCCAATCCTCAGCACGCCCCCTATGGCAAACGCGCCGAAGAGGCGCTGCGCAATTCCGGCCTCTGGGAGAAGATAGAGCCCAAGCTGGTCTATGGAGAGAACATCGCCAACACCGCGCAGTTCGTGCAGACTGGCAATGCGCAGGTCGGCATCATCGCGCTTTCCCTGGCCGTGAATCCGGCGCTTGCAAGCAGGGGCGGCTACTGGCTGATCCCGGATAAATTGCATGAGCCGCTGGAGCAGGGTTACATCGTCACGAGACGCGCGGAAGGCAATAAGCTTGCCCGCCGTTTTGCCGATTACATGGGCGGCAAGGCGGCGCGGAACGTGATGACGAAATACGGGTTCCTGCTGCCGGGCGAAACTGCGGGCAGGTAGGGATTGCAGTTCATCAGTTCTTGAGAGATTGGGATGCGCGATGATTTTGTCGGATAGCGATTTGCAGGCGGTGTGGTTGACGTTGCGCCTGGCTGGCGTCGTCACCCTCATCCTGCTGCTGCTGGGCACGCCCATTGCGTGGTGGCTTGCGCGCACGCGCGGCTGGTGGAAGGGGCCGGTGGGCGCGGTGGTGGCGCTGCCGCTGGTGCTGCCGCCCAGCGTGCTGGGGTTTTACCTTTTGCTGGCGATGGGGCCTGAAGGGCCTTTCGGGCATTTCACGCAGGCGCTCGGCCTGGGCCTGCTCCCTTTCACCTTCTGGGGGCTGGTGGTGGCCTCGGCCTTCTACTCGCTGCCCTTCATGGTGCAGCCGCTGCAGGCAGCATTCGAATCCATCGGCGACCGCCCGCTGGAAGCCGCAGCCACCCTGCGCGCCTCGCCGCTGGACGCCTTTTTTACCGTGGCCGTGCCGCTCGCATTGCCGGGATTTCTCACGGCTGGCATCCTGACTTTCGCGCATACCGTGGGCGAATTCGGCGTGGTGCTGATGATAGGCGGCAACCTGCCCGGCGTGACGCGCGTGGCATCGGTGCAGATCTACGACCACGTGGAAGCGCTGGAATATGCCGAGGCGCACCATCTCGCGGGCGCGATGCTGATCTTCTCCTTCCTCGTGTTGCTCGGCCTATACGCCTGGCGGCCCAACCCGAGGGGCTGACATGGAGGAAATCAGGGCGCGCTTTCGACTCGATTGGCCGGGCTTTGCGCTGGATGTCGACCAGGTGTTCCCCGGCCGCGGTGTGACGGCTTTGTTCGGCCAGTCAGGCTCCGGCAAGACGACATTGCTGCGCTGCGTCGCCGGACTGGAACGCGCGGCGGGTGGCCATCTCAGCGTCTGCGGCGAAATCTGGCAGGATCACCGGCATTGGCTGCCCACGCACCGGCGCCCGCTGGGATACGTGTTTCAGGAGGCGAACCTGTTCCCGCATCTGAACGTGCTTGGCAACCTGCGTTACGGCATGAAGCGCTCCGCCTCGGCGCAACAGAAGAGCATGGACCAGGCCATCGAACTTCTGGGCATCTCGCACCTGCTGGAGCGCAAGCCGGACCGGCTTTCTGGCGGCGAGCGCCAGCGTGTGGGCATCGCGCGCGCACTGGCGGTGGCACCGAAAATCCTGCTGATGGACGAGCCGCTTGCTGCGCTCGACCTGAAACGCAAACAGGAAATCCTGCCGTATCTCGAACGGCTGCACCGGGAATTGGACATTCCCGTGTTCTATGTCAGCCACGCGATGGAAGAGGTGGTGCGGCTTGCCGACCATCTGGTTCTGCTCGAAGAAGGGCGCGCGATCGCGAGCGGAGGTCTTTCAGAAATGCTGGCGAGGCTAGATCTTCCCACGGCGCATTCCGACGATGCGGGTGTCGTGATAGAGGCGGAAATTGCGCTGCACGACAGGGACTATGCGCTCACCAGGCTGGATTTTGCAGGCCGGAGCCTCTGGGTGGGCAAACTGGACCAGCCGGAAGGAACGAGGGTGCGGGCGCGAGTGCTTGCGCGCGACGTGAGCATTGCGCTGGAGCTTCCCAGGGGGACCAGCATTGCCAACATCCTCGAGGCGAGCATCGTGGAGATCAGCGACGAGGGGCCGGACAGGGTGAACGTGCTCATGGATGCCGGGCAGAACCTGCTGTCGCGCATCACGCGCCGATCCCGCGACATGCTGGGACTGAAGCCAGGCATGAAGGTTTGCGCTCAGGTCAAGAGCGTGGCCCTGACAAGGTGATGAGCTGCTTCTATTCGCCGCAGATGGCGCTCAATTGCGCACGGCAACGCTAGGAAGCGCGAATTTCATCCAGCAGTTCGGGGTGCTTGTCCAGCAATTTAAGTAGCAGCACAGTGGACCTGTGGGGTTGCGTCTTGCCACGTTCGTATTCCGAGAACGCAGTAGCCCCGCCGCCAAATAACTTGCCGGCATCGGATTGCCTCAAGCCCAGCTTCTTTCGGATGGCGCGCAAGGACATGGCGATCTCCCGGTCTACCGATGCGCAGAAGGCATCGACCGCCTCGCTGTATCTTTTGCCCTCGCCATCGTCAAATTCGCATTCTCCGCACGCTGGGCAATGCCAGCCGGAAACCTGCGGGACTGTCAGGGTGTGATCGCGATAATCAAATCTCAGATCGCGCCTTGCGTGCTTCAGCAATGTGCCATCGTCGCATTGCAGACAGTATCTTTTTTCCTTCATGTCATTTTTCCTTGAATTGAATCACGGTGGCGCCTGCATGGATCGTCACCTTGATGTAGGCAACTTTCCCGTTTGGACAAGAAGCGTGATAGACGTCCTGCCACACCCGACTGCTTGCATGAGTCGTCATGCTCTTGACGAGCATCTTGCGTTGCAAGCCGAGCACCACATCCATCGTTGTCTGCGCATCCAGCCCCATCAGTCTTGCATTGTTCTTCGCCGTGCTGGTGAATGCGTCCATTCCACGCTCAAGCACGATGGCTTTCACTTCAATAAGGCAATAGTGAGGTGTGCGCTTTTCCATGCTCCGGATTATATGGATTCCATATAATCATATCAATCGCGAAATCCGGAAGCGCGATACCGCTCTGCCCGTTTCGCGGTTATGATGGCAAAGGTCCCGATCCGTCGGAGGTGTCCATGGCTCTGCTCGAAATCAGAAATGCCACGCGCCGCTTCGGCCGCTTCGCCGCGATAGACGGCGTGAGCCTCTCGATAGAGGCGGGGGAATTCTTCACGCTGCTTGGCCCCTCGGGATGCGGAAAGACGACTCTCCTGCGCATGATAGCGGGCTTCGAGAAGCTGGATTCCGGGCAGATATTCCTTGACGGCCGCGACCTTTCGGGCATCCCCCCGGAAAAGCGCCCTGTGCACACGGTTTTCCAGAGCTATGCGCTCTTTCCCCACATGACGGCCTTCGACAACATCGCCTTTCCTCTCAGGATGGCGAAGCGCCCCGAGCGCGAGATCGGAGAGCGCGTCCTCAAGGCGCTGGGCGATGTGCGCCTTGCGGAAAAGTCGGATGCCTATCCCAGGAACCTTTCCGGGGGGGAGCAGCAGCGGGTCGCGCTTGCGAGGGGGCTCATCAACAGGCCGCGCCTACTGCTCCTGGACGAATGCCTCGCGGCGCTGGATGCCAAGTTGCGCGTCGAGATGCAGATAGAGCTGATCGATCTGCAGAAGGAACTCGGCATCACCTTCGTCTTCGTCACCCATGCCCAGGACGAGGCGCTCGCGCTCTCGCACAGGATCGCGGTGCTGAACAGGGGCAGGGTGGAGCAGGTGGGCGAGCCTTCGAGCGTATACGGCTCTCCCAGGAACCGCTTCGTCGCGGATTTCATAGGCCACATAAGCCAGATTGAGGCGGTCGTCAGGGAATCTGCGCCGCGCCACCTCCGCCTCGAAGCGCAGGGGCTCGAGATCACGGCGCCTCCCATGAAGTCGGCAGTCGCGGGAGAGAAGGGGATATTCGCGATAAGACCTGAACAGGTGAGGATGGGGCTAGACGATATCACCGATCTCAGGAACCACTACAGGGGAACCGTTGAGAGCGTGCTCTACCGCGGAGATGTCAGCCTGTACAAGGTGAGGCTGGAAGGGGGGGCATTGATGGAAGCGCTCCTGCCCAACACGGGGCGGACCTTCGGCGTGAACGACGAGGTTTGCGTCGGATGGCGGCACGATGCGGGGATGTATCTCAATGAATGAGCGCCTCGAAAAATGGCTCCTGGCGGGCGCGCCCACGCTCTTCATGCTGGCGCTATTCGCCGTGCCATCCGCGATCATGCTTTTGGCCTCCTTCCGGTATCCCGGGGAATACGGCGGCCTGGCTCCGATGTCCGAGGGCCGCGGACTTACGCTCGAGACCTACCGGTTCTTCTTCAGCGATTTCATCTATATCCGGGTCTTCATCAAGTCCATCATCATGGCATCCCTCACGACGGCCTTCTGCCTTCTGCTGGCCTATCCCCTTGCCCTCCTGATGTCGAGGTCGCCGCAGAGGCGGCGCAATGCGATGCTGCTCCTGGTCATCCTTCCCTTCGCGAGCAATTTCCTGATCCGCGTGTATGCGTGGATGCTGCTGCTGGGTCCGCAGTCCGCGCTGAACCGCATCGTCAATGCGCTGCTTGGCTTATTCGGCTTTGCCCATGTGCAGCTTCTGTTCTCGCCATTCGCCGTGCTGGTCGCGATGGTTTATGCCCACCTCCCCTTCATGGTGCTTCCGCTCTACGCGAACCTGGTCAGGCACGATCCCCTGCTGCTCGATGCGGCCCAGGACCTTGGGGCGAATTCATGGCAGAGATTCTGGCGCGTGACCTTTCCGCTTTCCCTTCCCGGCGTTTATTCCGGATCTGCGCTGGTCTTCATACCGGCGCTTGGCATGTTCGTGATTCCCGAGATCCTGGGAGGCACGAGGGACATGCTGATAGGGAACCTCATCAAGGAGCAGTTCCTGGTCGCGCGCGACTGGCCTTTCGGCTCGGCTCTCGCGGTCCTGCTCACGCTGTCGGTGATGCTGATCGCATGGCTGGCCGGCAGACCGGGAGGCCGCCATGCATAGGCTTTGGGTCTTGGGCGTGTTCATCTTCCTCTATCTCCCGCTCGTCGTTGTAATCGTCTATTCCTTCAACGATTCGAGGCTGAATGCCGAATGGGTGGGGTTCACGCTGGGATGGTACAGGGTGCTGTTCAGGGACGACGAGATGCTCAAGGCCGCAGGGAATTCGCTCGCCGTGGCATTCGCATCCAGCCTGATCGCCACCGTGCTCGGCACCCTGGCCGGCATCGCGATACAGCGCTACAGGCTGAAATTCCTGAATTTCCTGGTGATGGCGCCGGTGGCGATGCCCGAGGTGCTGGCAGGCGTCTCCCTTCTGCTATTCTTCATACAGCTCATGGACATGGATCTTGGCATGCTCACGGTCGTGCTGGCCCATGTCGCCTTCTCCGTGGGATTCGTCGCCGTGGTAGTCAGGGTGTCTGTCGCCAGCCTCGACCGGAGCCTGTTCGATGCGGCGCGGGATCTCGGCGCATCGCCTCTTGCGGTCTTCCGCCACGTCACCCTCCCGCTTGTGATGCCCGGGATAATCGCGGGCTTTCTGATGGCCTTCACGCTCTCGATAGACGATTTCGTGATCACCTTCTTCACGGCGGGAGTGGGATTCCAGACTTTGCCGCTCAGGATCTATTCGATGATCAAGATTTCCGTGACGCCCGAGGTCAATGCGGTATCAACGCTTCTGATGATCCTGACGCTTGTCCTCACGCTTGTCGCGATGAGGCTGGCGCCCGAGGCGATCAAGGGCGAGGCATGAGATATCTCCTGCTCCTGCTCCTTTCCTTCCCGGCCCATGCTGAGGATCTCCTGCACCTGTACAACTGGAACAACTACATCTCCGACAGGACCATAGCGCGCTTCGAGAGGCAGTGTTCCTGCCGGGTGGTCCAGGACTACTATTCGGACAACGAGGAGATGCTGGCCAAGCTCGCTGCCGGGGCGAAAGGCTACGACCTCATCGTGCCGACCGGGAACGCGGTCGAATCGCTGATACGCCAGCATGCGCTCAAGCCATTGGACAAGGGCAGGCTGCCCAATCTCGCAAACATCTCCCCGAAATTCATGAACACATGGTTCGATCCCGGCAATGTGTATTCCGTGCCCTATGCCTACACCATCACGCTGATCGGCTACAACAGCCGGAAGATAAGAGAACTCGGCCTTCCTGTCGACAGCTGGGCGGTGATCTTCGATCCGCGCTACCTCGCCAAACTGAAGGGGCGCGTCACCGTTCTAGACAGCCAGCGCGAGCTCATCGCGGCCGCGCTGATATATCTCGGCTATTCGGCAAACGATGTCGACGAGCATCACTGGAAAAGGGCGCGCGATGTGATCCTGAAGGCCAAACCCTACTGGGCCGCCTTCAATGCGTCGAGCTACATCCGGGAGCTTGCGATAGGGGAGATCTGGCTGGTGCATGGCTATTCGAACGACATCTTCCAGGCGGATCAGGACGCGAAGGCGGCCGGAAGGAAATTCCGGATTCTTGCAAGCCTGCCCAGGGAAGGCGCGGTGCTCGCGCTGGATTCCATGGTGATGCCGAAATCGGGTACGCGCCCCGATCTCGCGCTTTCCTTCATCAACTTCATGCTCGAGGGAAGAAATTCCGCAGAGCTCACCAACCTGATAGGTTCCGGGAACCCCAACGAGGCCGCGATGAGGTATATTTTGCCTGACATCGCGGACAATCCTGCGGTATTCCCGAAGGACACCAAAAGGCTGGAGATGCTGCGCGATCTCGACTACAGGCAGAGGCGGGTATTGTCGCGCATCTGGACGGAAATCAAACTAAAATGATTCTGGAAACCAAAGTTGAAACTTTAATAAACCGTTCATGGATAGAATGTTCCGGAACCATAGGATCGGTCTCTACATTCTTTCCGGCTGACCGAAACAATCGGCAGCCTCACCACGCCATCAATAACGGCAACTCTGGATCTGGCGCTTTGTCAGGCCGCGTGCAACTCCTCGCGCAGCACCTGACGCAGCGTGTTGACCGTCACGGGCGCATCATCCGCCAGCAGTGCAGCGTTCAGGGCCTCGTTGATCAAGGTCTGATAACCCTTGCCCAACGCTTCGCCGCGTTTCTTGAAACCTGCAACCACTTGGTCATCCAGATAGATCGTAATCCGTGTCTTGCCTTGCTGCGCAACTACCGCGCCGCGTTTGGCATGAGTCATGTCGTAATTAGCTTTCATAACTTTTTCTTTCTGTCGAGGTGGCAAACCGAGCCGAAATCAAACGGATACAATCTCCACGCTGAGCCCAGCACACTGCTAAAAGACGGCCCAATGCATCCGCACCAACTGTTACAAACCTCGCCTCGCCTGATGCATCGCGGTCTTCGCGGGTCAGCGCAAAAGCGTCATAAAACACCGGCTCAACTTCCGCAAAGGAAACACCATGCTTCTGGAAATTGGCAACCGCCTTTTTGGGATCAAACACAAAGTCCATGTGTGCATGATACATATAAAATATGCATTTCTCAAGCGGATAATCGACGGATTGCGGCGAGCATCGAAGCAATCCGAACATGGGAGCTGCCGTATGAAGGATGACCTTGTCGTATTGATAAAGGATGTGGCGTGATACATCCTGCACAGCTCAAATTCTTTTCCTCGCATGCGCCGTTCGACAGGATGGAGGAGCAGCACCTGGTCTGGATGATAGAGCGCATGGAGCTCGCCTACTACGGGAAGGGCGAGGTGATCCTCTCGCCCGGTAACGGCGAGGTCAGGCGCTTCTTCGTGATCAAGCAGGGACTGGTGGCAGGAGAACAGAAGTTCGCAGAAACCCCCTGGCTCGAGCTCAATGCGGGGGAATGCTTTCCGCTGGGTGCTCTGCTTGCAAGCCGCCCGGTGGCGGGCATCTACAGGGCGGGCATGGACACATTCTGCTATGAGCTGCCTTCCGAGGACTTCCACAGTCTGATCGCGATGAGCGGGCCTTTCAGGGATTTCTGCACCCGGAGAATCGCGAACCTGCTGGAGCAGTCCAAACAGATGATGCTGGCGCAGTATGCACAGTCCTCGGCCGATCTTTTCTCGAGCAGCCTTTCCTCGCTGGTGAGGGGGAAGCCCGTCTCCTGTTCCCCGGATACTTCCGTGCGGGAAGCCTTGAGCCGAATGCACGAGGCGAGGGTGGGGGCAATGATCGCGGTCGATCCCGATGACCATCCGCTTGGCATACTCACGCTGCCGGACGTTCTTGAGCGCATCGCCCTGCCAGGGGTCGATGTGAACCTGCCCGTGATCGACTTCATGAGCAAAAACCTCGTGATGCTGCCCTCCCATGTTCCCGCGCACGAGGCCGCCCTTGCGATGGCGAAGCAGGGCTGCCGCCATGTGCTGCTGGTGGATGAGGGAAGGCTAAAAGGCATTGTCTCGGAAAAGGATCTCTTCGCGCTGCAGAGGGTGGGGCTGCGCGAGATAGGGGAGTCCATACGGCATGCGGATGACGTGGAGGATCTGCGGCAGGCGGCATCCGACATCAGGCGCCTCGCGCACAACATGATGGCGCAGGGAATGGCGGCTGAACAGCTCACCCAGTTCATCTCCACCTTCAACGACCAGCTGGTGTCAAAAGCGGTTGGGCTCGAACTGGGGGGGATGGAGCACGCATGCTGGATCGCGCTGGGGTCCGAGGGCAGGGTGGAGCAGACGCTCTCGACGGACCAGGACAATGCGCTGATATTTTCGGTGCCGGAAGGCATGACTGCGGACGGAATGAGGAAGAGGCTGCTGCCCCATGCAAGAAGAATCAACGAGATGCTCGCCGAATGCGGCTATCCGCTGTGCCGGGGCAACGTGATGGCCTCGAACCCTGCCTGGTGTCTTTCCCTTGCGGAATGGCGGGGGGTGTTCCTGAACTGGATCACGTCGGGCTCGCAGCCCGCGCTGCTTCATGCGACCATCTTCTTCGACTTCAGGCCGATCAGCGGAGACTTCAGGCTCGCCGATGAATTGAGGCAATGGCTTGCGAGGGTAGCCGCAGACCAGCCGAGATTCCTGCATCAGATGGCGGAGAATGCGCTCATCAACCGCCCGCCCCTGGGTGTGTTGCGCGACTTCGCGGTGGGCAGGGGGGCCAAGCTCGATCTGAAGGTGAACGGCATCACGCCCTTCGTCGATGCGGCGCGCATCTTCGCACTGGCAAACGGGGTCGTGAGCACCAATACCCTGCAGCGTCTGAGGCAGAGCGCCCATGCGCTCAACGTGGGGGAGGCGGAGATCGGAGGCTGGGCGGATGCGTTCCTCTACATACAGATGCTGAGGCTGCGCCACCACGGCGAGGGAGCGCAGGACAACCTGATAGATCCTGAGTCATTGAACGACCTGGACCGGCGCATCCTGAAGGAGGCCTTCAGGCAGGCGCGCAAGGTTCAGGCCAAGCTCGCCCAGGTCTATCAGCTATGAGCCTGATGAGGCGGCTGTTCGGACCCGATTTGAGCCCGGAACAGAGGGGCCGCCTGGATGCATGGAGGAAGCTGCCAGACGAAGGCGGGCGCATCGTGGTGGTCGACGTGGAGACCAAGGGGCTCGATCCGACGCGGGATGCGCTGATCTCGATAGGCGCGGTGGCAGTCAGGGATGGCCGCATCGCCCTGGGCGGGGGCTTTTCCGTGGTGCTTCGCCAGAAGGATGCGAGCAGCAGGGAAAACATCCTGGTGCACGGCATCACCGGAGAGACGCAGCGGCAGGGGCTGCCGCCCGCGGATGCGCTTCTCGATTTCCTGGAATATCTCGGCAAGTCTCCCCTTGTCGCATTCCACGTGGCATTCGACGAGACTGCGATCAGGCGGGCGATGAAGGAATACCTGGGGCTTGATTTCAGGCATCGCTGGCTGGATCTGGCCCATGTCCTTCCCGCGATCAGGCCCAGCCTCAATCTCCGGACGCTGGACGACTGGGTTCATCACTTCTCGATCGTCATAGAGGAGAGGCACGACGCGCTCTGCGACGCGCTGGCCACGGCCGAACTGTTGCTGATCGCAAGCAAGGAAATGAGCTATGACAGGATGAGGAGCATCGCAAACCGTCGGTCACTGGGCATGCAAATATGACAGTGTCACGGCAGGTCGGCCGGGGTGAGCGAGAAGCGCCTGGGCCTGAAATCCAGGTCTTGCCCGGCGTCGCCATGGTCGAACACCAGATCGCGGTTCATGCGCTCGACCATGGATGGGGACCATGAGGGTTTCATCAGCAGAGCCAGGCGAAAGGCGAAGAGGGGAATCCGGATGAAGCGCGGATTCATGCCCTGCGCCTCGAAGATCCTGGCGACCATCTCGCGGTAGGGGAGCGTCTCGCCACCGGAGATGTCGTAGGCGCGGTTCGAGATGCCGGTTTCGAGCGCCCTGATGCAGGATGATGCGACATCGCAAGCATGGACAGGCTGGCGCAGACCCCGCGCTTCGCCTAGCAGCGGGAAGAAGCGGAAGCGTCTCGTGAGGCGGGCGATCTCCGAGACGTTCCTGTCCCGCCCCATGCCGTATATCAGCGTCGGGCGCAGTATCATCCATGAGACTCCCAGGCTTTCGGCCCACGACTTCACGCGCTCCTCGGCTTCCACGAGTAGCCTTGCAGTCTCGCGCTCCCTGGGGTCTGCCGAATCGGACTTGGTGTAACGGCTGGTCGACGAGAGGACGACCAGGCGCCTGACCCCGCTTTTCTCGAGCATGCCGAAGTGCCCGGAAACCGTCCAGACCGGCGCGAGACTGATCCATGCGGGGATTTCCTGGCGCCCGCCCGGCTGCAGCCATTCTATGCCGTCTGCGGTTGGTTCGACCCTGCTGCGCGAAAGGGCTGTGACCTTGAATCCCGAGCTTGCCAGCATGGGGAGAAGACAGGAACCCACGAGGCTGGTAGCGCCCAGAACGCCGACCCTTTTCATGGCCTGCGCCTCACCCGGTCTGCCGTGTGGTAGGCAGCCAGCATGCAAAAACGCATCCAGACGCCTGCCGCGACCAGGGCCATCAGGCCTGCAGGATACTGGTGGCGGAAGAACTTGCGGTAGAAGATCATCATCCCGCGATGCTTGTGCCATTCGACAAAGACCCTTCGCTTGCGGCTGCAGGCGCCCAGAGCGTGATGGATCTTCGCATTGGGGACGAAAAGTATCTTCCAGCCCTTCTGCCTGAAGCGCATGCACCAGTCCAGATCCTCGCAGTGCAGGAAGTAGCGCTCGTCCCATCCGCCCACGTCCCGTATCGCCTCGCGGCTGACCAGCATGCACGCGCCCGAGATCGCCTCGACCTCGACGTTGCCCTCGGGCAGCGGCTGCCTGTGCAGGTGGAAGTCGAAGAACAGCCTGGGCCATCGGTTTGAAAAGCGCACGAGGCCGAATGCGCGAACGAAGGAGCGCCAGGGCGTGGGCACTGCGCGGCGCCCTCCCGCCTGTTCTGACCCGTCTGGATTGATCAGCAATCCTCCCGCCATCCCCGCCTTTCTGTCGGAGGAAAGCGCATCCAGCAGGATGGTGAGCGCCCCCGGCTCGAAGTGGGTGTCAGGATTGAGGAAGAGCAGGAAGGGTGCGGTGGCGGCGCTTACGCCCGCATTGCATGCTGCGGCAAATCCGGCATTTCGGTCGTTCCTGATGATCTGCACCGGCAATCCCGTGATCGATTCCAGGCTGTCGTCTGTCGATGCGTTGTCGACCACGATGATCTGGATGTCGAGCGGGCACTGCAGAAGAGAGCCGACGCAGCCGCGCAGGAGGCTGCCCGCGTTGTAGTTGACGATGATGGTCGAAAGGATTGCGCTCATGTCTTCCTGCTTCCGGGGAGCATGTCTTTGTTAAGCATATGCCATATTGGGGCAATGCCGACCCTGCGGATTTTCTGTATTGCGCGGCGTTTCTTCCACATGGCGGGCAGTCCGGAAAGCGCATCGAACTTCGCCTTGAGTATGATCCTGCCCTGGCCGCGCAGCGCATAGACGATCACCGCCGCAGCGTTCGCAGCGAAGTGCAGCGGCAGCAATGCCCAGAACAGCAGGCCGGGCATGTTCTTCACGAAGCACCACACCATGTTGCGATGGCCGTGGTAGACGGAAAAATCGCTGCGCTGCCCGCCCGTCGTCGCCGAACCGATATGGTACACCACTGCGCTCGGCACCAGCAGGCAGCGGTGGCCTGCAAGGCGCATGCGGAAACCCAGGTCCACGTCCTCGACATAGCAGAAGAAGTCCTCGTCGAAGCCTCCCGCATCCAAAAGCGCATCCCTGCGATAAAGCGCCGCCGCCGCGCAGGGCGAGAAAACCTCGCGCTGCTTCATGCCGGATGCCGGCAGGCCGTGCCCTTCCCTCCAGACCATGCCGCTCAGGTGATATGCGTCGCCATCGCCGTCCAGCAGCCCGTGATCGCTATCCATCATCTGGCGGCTCGCATACATCGCATAGCCCGGGTTCGCGCGCACGGCCTCCATCAGTCTCTCCAGCCAGTCAGGGCTGGGAAAAGCATCCGGATTGAGTGTGGCTATCCACTCTTTGTCTCCGATCAGGTCCAGGCCCCGATTATTGGCGGCAGCAAATCCCAGGTTGGACGCATTCTTCACCAGCCTCACGTCCGGGTGGCGCGACACGAGTTCAAGGGGAGGGGCATCGTCGCTCGCGTTGTCCACCACGATCACGCTGAATGCGCGGAAAGTCTGGGCGTCGAGGGCCTCGAGGCATCTGGACAACATGTCCCAGGAATTCCAGTTGACGATGATCAGCGCGATTCGGTGCATGTGCTCAAGGAAAGGAAAAGCCCGGATGCATGCATCCGGGCTTGGCTAGTATGTCTGGCTCGCGCTAGACGAAGGCGACATTCGCGGCGGTTAGATGCTGGACGTCCACGCCCACCAGGGTGACCGTGCTACCGTTGCCAAGATCCATGCTGACGTTGTTGCCGGATACCGAGACGTGGCTCAGCAGCGTTGACATGTCCGTGATTCCCGAACCGTTGATGTTGGACTGTATCTGCACGACGTCGGAGCTCGCGTGGAAATTGTAGATGTCGTCGTGGAAACTGCCCGATTGCACCTGGAACTTGTTGCTCACGCCGGCAGCAGCGGTGTTGCCGTTTGCAAGTGCAGCGACCGCAGCCAGCATGGGGTCCGTGTCAAGCGCATTTACCACGTTTTCATGGGCGTGCAGGAAGTCGGAAGTCTCCTGGGTCAGCGTGCCCGCGGCGACCAGCAGGTTCGTGCCGTTCCCGCCGTTGAGCGTGTTCGTCGTGTTGGCCGAGGAGCCGCCTATCATGGTGTCGTCGCCTGAGCCGCCTACCAGCGTGTTGCTCGTGCCGGTGCCGCCGACCAAGATGTCGCCCGCCGAGCCTGCGTGGATGACGGCATCATCCGAGCCGCCCTCGAGGAAGTTGTGGTGTGCGTCGCTGCCCTGCAGCTGCGTGACAGCCGTTCCCGTAGACCCGGTATTCGTCGCGCCGGTAGTGGATCCGGTCGTGGTGGATGTCCCGCCGCTCGTCGTCGTTCCGCCGGTTGTTCCGGTGGAGGTGGTTCCTGCTCCGCCGGTCGGATCTATCGAGTTGTCCACCGTGGTGCCGGCCGTGCCTGCGGTCGATGTACCTGTGGTCGTTCCGGAAGTTGAACCTGTACCGGAATAGAGGGCGCCGGTAGCCAGGTGATATTCGTAGCCGTCGCTCATCATCGTGTCCTGGACGTCTGGCGTCTCGGTCAGCAAGGGCGCTGCGGTTCCGGAAGTCGTTCCGGTCGTGGAGGTCGTGCCGGTAACGCTGTCTTCTGTATTGATGTTGTCGCTGTTTTCCATGAATGATCTCTCCTGATATCGTTGATCGCCCCTGTCCCGAAGAGTCGGGCCGGGTCGACAGGTTTCATCCTAACAGGCGCTGTTCTGATTCTTCAATGATACGCCGACATGCGGACGAGCGCGCAAAGTTTAACCGATTTTCGGCGGATGTGCAGCCGACGAGCGGCAGGTATTCCGGGATGAACGGTGGATGGGATGTGATTCGGTGCCGGGTGGCGCACATCAGGGCGCCTCTGCATGTGCTAACATCTTCCGAAACCATTTACATGAAAGGGGAAGCATGCAGATCGCCTTGAGCTGGGATCCCAGCGTGGGTGCGGCTCCTGCGGGTTTCAAGACGGCTCTTCAGACGGCGGCGAACATGCTGGACAGTCAGATACTGGATCCCATCACCGTCAGCATACAGGTGGGTTACGGCGAGGATGCGGGGTCGGCGATTCAGGCCGGCGTCCTGGGCCTGGGAAGCCCGGACAGCTATGCCAACTGCACCTATGCGCAGCTCCAGAACGCGCTCGCAGCGCACTCCCAGAACGGAATCGCCTCCTATCTCCCGGCGACGGACCCGACCCAGGGGCAGGGATTCTGGCTGGCCGGAGCGGCGCAGGCCAAGGCGCTTGGCATACCGAATGCAAATGCCGCGACCTATGACGGCAGCGTGGGTTTCTCGAACTCGGTCAGCTGGAATTACACCGCCGGCGCGGGCATGAATGCCAGCCAGTACGACCTGGTGAGCACGGCCCTGCACGAGTTCACCCATGTTCTGGGCAGGATCAACAATCCGGCGCCCGGAGACTATACCTCCCTCAACCTCTATACCTATGCATCACCCGGCGTGTTGCAGCTCGGATCCGTCGCTCCCGCCTATTTCTCCATCGACGGCGGGAACACCAGCCTGAACAGCTTCGACATGAGTGCCAACGGCGATCCTGCTGACTGGTCTTCCACGCTGACGGACAGCTTCGGTTCGGGGGGGCAGGGGATAGCGGGGCCGATGTCCGCAACCGACTGGCTGGTGATGGAGAGCCTGGGCTACAAGATCGCGCCGACCTACATCCTCACCGGATCTTCTTCCGTCAATTCCGGCGCGCACGACTATATCGAGCTTTCCTCGGTCAATGTGGCTGCAGGAACCAGGGTAGGCTATTCGATCAGCGGCGTGCCCGCAAGCATGCTGGATGCGAACGCTACCAGCGGGACGGTCACGGTGGGTGCGGACGGCACGGCAGTGATAGACCTCGGAATAGCCGCGGGTTCCGCCGCCGCCCAGGCGGTCGTCACCCTTGCAAACGCATCGCTTTCCGTCACGGTGAACAGCGCCACCGACAATGTGATGCAGTTCACGCCAGGCGTAACCCAGCTATGGACGACTGCCGCCAACGACACCATCTACGGTTGGGCAGCAGACGACACGGTCTTTTACAACAACAGTCTTCCCGAATATTCCATCGTCGCGCCATCAGCCAACACGCTGCAGGTTCAGGACCACTATGCGGTAGGGGACGGCACGGACACGCTGTTCAACGTCTACCGGCTGCAGTTTCAGGATGTCGGCGTCGCGTTCGACCTGGGTGCGAACCAGTCTGCGGGCGAGACCGCTGAAATCCTCGGGGCCGCCTTCGGAAAGGCGGCGATTTCGAACGCATCCTATGCAGGCATAGGCATCAGGCTGTTCGATTCGGGGCAGAGCATGGTCCAGGTGGCGCAGCTCGCGATCAGCACGGGGCTGGTCAGCGCCCCGGACAACGCCTCGTTCGTCCAGAACGTCTGGCTCAACGTGGTCGGCACGCCGGTAGACCCCTTCGACCTCTCCTATTACACGGGGCTTCTGAACAACGGCACCTATACCCAGGCCACGCTGCTGGCGCTGGCTGCTGAGACCCAGACCAACCAGAACCACATCGGCCTGGCTGGGCTCGCTGCCCACGGACTGGAATACGTCTGAGCGGTTTGCAAAAAATCCTTTGCGGTTCGCGCGATGCTGATGTATGATCAAAAAATGTGATATGAATCACATTTTCCGAAAACCAATATTGATGCGCGCGTACCGCTGCAAGCGCGTGCACCGTTTCCAGATGATAATATCCAAGATCAAGAATGTCCCGAAAAACGAGATACTGACGGCGCTGCGCGAGTTCAAGGGCGCCTTCTGGTCCGTCGGCGCCTTCAGCGCGGTCATCAACCTGCTGATGCTGGTTCCCTCGCTCTACATGCTGCAGGTCTACGACCGCGTGCTGGGGAGCAGCAACGAGACGACGCTCGCGATGCTGACCCTGATGATGCTGGTGGCCTACCTGTGCATGAGCGTGCTGGAACTGGTGCGCAGCTTCGTGCTTGTCAGGGTGGGTGCAAGACTGGACATGAGGCTCAACAAGCGCGTCTATACGGCGGCTTTCGAGCAGAACCTGAAGAAGGCGGGCGGCAACGCAGGCCAGTCGCTGCAGGATCTGACGGTGATACGCCAGTTCCTGACCGGAAGCGGCATCTTCGCCTTCTTCGACGTGCCCTGGTTTCCCATCTATCTGGCCGTGATCTTCATGTTCAACACGTCGCTCGGCGTGTTCTCGCTGATAGGCACCGTGATCCTGATCGTGCTGGCCTACGCCAACGAGAGGGTGTCGAAGAAGCCGCTCCAGGATGCGACAGCGATGTCCATCATCTCCGGCAACCTTGCGACCAACAACCTGCGCAATGCGGAGGTGATAGAGGCGATGGGCATGCTGCCCAACCTGATGTCGCGCTGGTTCACGCTGCACAGCCGCTTCCTGCAGCTGCAGGCCGAGGCGAGCGAAAAGGCGGGCATAGTCGGCGCGCTCACCAAGTTCGTGCGCATCTCGCTGCAATCGCTGATCCTGGGTTACGGTGCACTGCTGGTGCTGAACAACGAGATCACGCCGGGCATGATGATCGTGGGCTCCATCCTGATGGGCCGCGCATTGAGCCCGGTCGAACAGGTGATAGGAATCTGGAAGAGCTGGAGCGGCACGCGCAGCGCCTATGACAGGCTGGAATCCCTGCTTTCCCAGAACGCGCCGCGCGAAGCAGGGATGGCGCTGGAGAAGCCTCTGGGCAGGCTGACGGTGGAGGGGGTGACTGCTGCGCCTCCGGGTTCGCAGACGGCCGTGCTCAAGGGGCTGAGCTTCTCGATAGAGCCCGGGGACGTGCTGGGCGTGATAGGGCCGAGCGGTTCCGGCAAGTCCACGCTCGCCCGCTTGCTGGTAGGGGTCTGGCCCTCCGCGATGGGCAAGGTGAGGCTGGATGGCGCGGACATCTACCAGTGGAACAAGGACGAGCTGGGTCCCAGCCTGGGTTATCTTCCCCAGGACATCGAGCTCTTCGCAGGCTCGGTCAGCGAGAACATCGCGCGTTTCGGCCTGATAGACTCGGAGAAGGTCATCGCGGCGGCCAAGCTCGCCGGCGTGCACGACATGATACTGCACTTTCCGCAGGGGTATGACACGCTGCTGGGCGACGGGGGTGCCGGCCTTTCCGGCGGACAGCGGCAGCGCATCGCGCTGGCGCGCGCGTTGTATGGGGATCCCGCGCTGATCGTGCTTGACGAGCCCAACTCCAACCTCGATGACCAGGGCGAGCTGGCCCTGGTCGCGGCGATCAACGAGATGCGCGCCAAGGGCAGGACCATCGTGCTGATCACGCACCGCACCAGCGCGCTCGCCACCACCAACAAGCTGCTGATGCTGAAGGACGGCATTGCGCAGATGTTCGGGCCCAGGGATCAGGTGCTGGGCGAGCTCGCGCGCCTGGGCAAGCTGGCGCAGCAGAAGACCGATGCGCTGCATCAGTGACAGGAAGGCAAGATGAAGAAATTGTTTGCGAAAAATGCGGTCGTGGAGGATGCGGTCTATCACGAGGTCATCCCGACCGGGGTCAACACGGATGCGAGGTCCCACGCGAGGCTTGGCTGGTGGATCGTGATCCTGGGGGTGGGCGGCTTCCTGCTATGGGCCTCCATCGCGCCGCTGGATCAGGGCGTTCCGGTCAGCGGCACGGTGGTCGTCTCGACCAACCGCAAGGCGATACAGCACCCCACGGGCGGCGTGGTCAGCGAGATCCTGGTCAAGGACGGCGACACGGTCAAGGCGGGGCAGGTGCTGGTGAGGATGAACGACGTGCAGGCCAAGGCACAGGATGAAGTCTCGCGCGTGCAGTACAACGCAGACCTCGCGACCGAGGCCCGCCTTGTCGCGGAGCGCGACGGCAAGAGCAGCATCACCTTCCCGCCCGAGCTCCTCAGGCAGAAGGGCAACCCCCGCGTCGCCGACGACATCAAGACGCAGACCCAGCTCTTCGAATCGCGCACGAAGGCGATACACGAGGAGCTCGCGATACTTTCGGAGCAGCTCGACGGCATGCGCGACCTGGCGAAGGACGGCTACGTCGCCCGCAACAAGCTGCTCGACCTGGAGCGGACCTACATAGAGCGAAAGCAGGGTTACGAGAGCGAGGTGCGCACCCAGCTCGCGGAGGTCGAGAAGGAGGCGGATGCGCTGAAGATGCGCCTCGAGGCGCTGGACTACGATCTTGCGAATGCGGTCGTGAAGTCCCCTGTCGACGGAACGGTGGAGGGCCTGAGCGTCTTCACCAGCGGTGGCGTGGTGGGGCCCGGCTTCAAGATGATGGACGTGATCCCCAGCGGCGACAAGCTGATCGTCGAGGCGAAGATCCCTGTCAACCTGATAGACAAGGTCCATCCCGGGCTCAAGGTCGACTTCATCTTCACCGCGTTCAACGACAAGAGGACGCCTCACGTGCCGGGCGAGGTGGACATGGTCAGCGCGGACCGCATGGTCGACGAGAAGACCGGGACGCCCTATTACAGGATGACCGCGTATGTCACGCCGGAAGGAATGAAGCTCCTGAAGAACCTGAAGATACGCCCCGGCATGCCCGTGCAGCTCTTCGTCAAGACCGGCGAGCGCACCATGATGAACTACCTGATGAGACCGCTGCTTGACCGGATGAAGGTCTCGCTGACGGAGGAATGAACATGGCACGCTGGCGATCATGCGCGGCCGCGATGCTGCTGTGGCAGGCGGTTCCGGTTCACGCGATGGGCCTGATGGAGGCCTACAATGCGGCGCTGCAGAACGATCCGACCTACCGCTCCGCGGTCTATGACAGGCAGGCAGGACAGGAATACAAGGTGCTCGGGCTTTCCAACCTGCTTCCCAACCTCTCGGCCAGCTATTCCAACAGCCAGAACAGGGCGCAGGTCACGGGCCCGGGCGCATTCGGCCTGCCCGTCACCATGCAGGAAAACTACAACAGCATGACCGCCGAGATACTGCTGCGCCAGCCCATCGTCAACTTCGACGGACTCGCGCGCTACCGCCAGGGCATCGCGCAGACCGAATACAGCGACGCGCAGTTCTCGTCCAAGCAGCAGGACCTGGTCACCCGCCTGGTCACCGCCTATGCGAAGGCGAAATACGCAGAGGATCTGCTGGCGCTGGTCCAGGCGCAGAAGGCGGCCTATGTCGAGCAGCAGAAGATGAACGAGCGCATGTTCCAGAAGGGCGAGGGGACGAAGACGGACATGCTGGAGACGGAGGCGAGATCCCAGCTCGCCGACGCGGAGCTTCTGGAGGCCGAGGACAGCCAGGTGCAGGCGCGCAACGAGCTCGCGGCGATCGTGGGCCGCGAGGTGAACTCGCTGGATGCGCTGAAGGACGATTTCCGCGTGAAGCCCATGCAGCCTGCGACCTTCGAGGAGTGGAAGGAGATCGCGCTGACGCACAACCCGGACATCCTCGCGCAGCAGAAGGCGGTGGAGGCTGCGCGCCAGGACATCAACAGGAACCGCGCGGGCCATGCGCCCAGGCTGGATTTCGTGGCCAGCGTGGACGACAACGAGTCCCAGGTGATCTACATGGTGGGTCAGAAGATCAGGTCGACGACGGTGGGCGTGCAGCTCAACGTCCCGCTCTATTCTGGCGGATCGGTCAATGCGTCGACCAGGCAGGCTGTCTCGAACCACGAGAAGGCGCTCTCGGACCTGGACGGGAAGACGAGGCAGGTGCTGAACGACCTGCACAAGAACTACAGCCTGGCCCTGAGCAGCGCGCTGCGCATAGCGGCGCTGGAGAAGACGCTGGACTCGGCCAGGCTCCTTGTCGAGGCGACCCAGAAGAGCGTCCAGGGCGGATTGCGCACCAACCTCGACGTGCTGAACGCAAGGCAGCAGGTGTATGTGGTCAGGCGCGACCTTGCGCAGGCGAGATATTCCTACATCCAGTATTACCTGCAGTTGCGCCAGGCGGCAGGCATAGTGGGGGAGGCGGACCTGAGGGAGATGGCCGGGTATTTCACCAGGCCCTAGAACGTGAAGGTGATCGTCCCGTCGTCCTGGAACAGGTTTTCCAGCACGGACAGCTGCGCTTCGGCCTGCGCCTTCAGTTCCGCCTGCACCTGGTCCAGCCTCTGCAGCAGGCCGAGCTGGTGCATGGAAAGGAGCTGAGCGTAGGCGATCGCGAAGGCACCGTTGCCGCGCAGCTTCAGGAACGCCTCTTCGGAGAGCGCATTCAGCGCCGGCTCGTCCACCCTGTAAAGCCCTTCCACCGCGGTGTCTCCCAGGCCGTTCTGCCTGAGCTTGAGGGGCCAGGGCTGTATCAGGCCTGCTGAATCCAGCGCCGCGATCGCGGCCTGTGTGGCGATGCCGCTGCGTTCGATCTGGGTCAGCATGTTCAGCATCTCCCTGATCTCCCGGGAAGGCTCGCCGGATGCATCGAAGAAGGGAATGCCCTGGCTTGCGATGGCACCGCTCTCCTCATCGATGCAGAGTATGCTGTTCTCCTGCCCCGGTATTTTCGCGAGCCTGAACGGGTGGCTGCGCAGCAGGGCGGGGACATAGCTTCCGAGCCAGCGACCGTCGGGTGCGACGAAAAGGTTGGTCGAGGGGTGCAGGGAACATATCGCGACGAGGTCATAGGTGGTTCCGTTCCTGACGAAACCGAGGGGCATGGCAGGCACCAGGCTGGGCAGCTCGGCGGCGACCACGGGCACGGTGGCAAGGCTGGATGCAAAGCCGTAGCCCGGATTCCTGACCCAGGCCTTGTCGGAGAAGTTGTCCTTGGTGATGGCGACGAGTTTCGTCATGGCATGTCCTGTTCTGTCTGATACGGGGATTATACTGCGGTAGCGCCGGAAACGGCTATAATGCCCACTTTTAGAAAAACGCCAGGAGAAAAAGCATGACGGAAGTGACAGTGGATGGCATCGCCTACGATTTCGAGGCGTTGAGCGAGGAGGCAAGAGCGCAGCTCGTGAGCCTGCAGGTGACGGATGCGGAGATACAGCGCCTGCAGTCTTTGATCGCGATCGCGCAGACTGCGCGCAATGCCTTTGCTGCGGAACTCAAGGCAGTATTGCCTGCAAACTGAACTGGAGAAGATGATGTTCGACAAGATTGCAATAGACGGTGCGGAATACAGGATTGCGGATCTGGACAAGACCGTGCTGGATCAGGTGGTGAACCTGCAGAAGGTGGATGCGGAGCTGCAGAACCTGCGCTTCCTGCTCTCCATCGCCCAGAAGGCGCGTGCTGCCTATGCATCCGCGCTGAACGCCGCGCTGCCCAAGACGCGCCAGTGACAAATCAGGGCGGCTTGCCGCCCGCGAGCTCCTGAAGGGCTTCGGGCTTCCTGATGATCAGCCTGTGCAGGTCCTTCTGCACGATCCCCTGCTGGACCAGAACCACCATCGCGCGGGTCACCGTCTCGCGGCTCGTGTTGATCATGTTGGCGATGTCCTGGTGGGTGGGCAGGTTCTCTATCACCTCGAGGTTGCCGGGCTTGGTCTCCTTCATCAGTTCGAGGAAGGAATAGACGCGCTTCGAGATGTTGTTGATGCCGAGCAGGGAGCGGAACTGCGAGTCGAGCTGTATCTTTGCGGCCAGGCTCTGCAGCATGTGCCTGGCCACGGAAGGCGAATTGGTGAAGAGGTGCATCGCCAGGGAGCTGGGCAGAAGGGCCGCCAGCACATCGCTCAGCGCGACGACGGAGGCCGAGCGCGCCGTGTTCCTGATGACCGATATCTCCCCGAAGAATTCGCCTTCCGAAAGCGTCCTCAGGCTCACCATGCGCCCGTCGTCCGTGACGTCTATCACCTGAAGCTTGCCCGAGAGCAGGAAAAGCAGCGTGTCTCCTGGCGAGCCCTTCTGTATCAGCGTCTCGCGCCGCATGTAGCGCCTGATGCGGATCTCCTTCCTGACCATGCCCATCTCCTCGTCGGAGAGCTGCGCCAGAAGCGGTATCTTGCGCAGGTTGATCGTGACCTGGGTCTTGCCCCCGGTGTCGGCGGATATGCTGTCGGCATCGTCGGCTCTGGAAGTCATGGTGCGCTCTTTATCCATTGCGCGATTATAATGCATCGACCGCCAGCGCATACAGCGTGGTCGGCTTGACCCTTCCGCGCAGCGTCACCTCTTCCAGCAGGATGAAGGAATGGCGCCTGGACGCAGCGACGGTGTTCGGGCCCGCGATGACGTCGTACGGATAGTTGCGCGCAAGGGACTGAAGGCGCGATGCGACGTTGACGCAGTCCCCGACGGCGGTGTATATGCTCCGGGAGGAGGAGCCGAAGTCGCCCGCCATCGCGGTGCCGCTCTCGAGGCCTATGCGCACCCGCAGCGGCGGCTTGCCCTCGAGCTCGCGCGCCCGGCTGAACCGCTTCACCGCGCGCAGCATGTTTTCGGCGGCATCCAGCGCGAGGTCGGCATGCTCCGCGACCGTGAGCGGCGCGCCCCAGAATGCGACCAGCCCGTCGCCGGTGTACTTGTCTATCGTGCCGCCCTTGTCGAGCACGGGCACCGTGATGCAGTTGAGGAAATCGCGCGTGAGGTTCGCTGCCTCCTCCATCGAGAGCGATTCGACCTGCCCCGTATAGCCTTCCATGTCCGCGATCAGCGTGGTGACTTCCCGTCTTGCCGGGGAGAGCGGGTTCTTAACCCGGCTTTTCAAGAGCTCGTCGACGACCGATCTCGCGACATACTGCCTCAGCGTGGCAAGCAACTGCCGGGATTCCTGTCTTGCGATCTGCCAGTCGAAGGGGACGGCGACCATGAGCAGGAAGAGGTTGCAGAGCAGCGGCCCGCCTGGGGAGAAGGAGGGGTCGTGCGGGGCGATGGCATAGGCCAGCGCGAGCCAGACGACGGAGGTGCCCCCCAGGAGCGCCATGTTGGAGAGCGCCGAGAAGCGCGGGAAGGTGTACACGGCCAGCACCGCGACCAGGAGGGAATAGAGCGCTGCAACCGGCTTCCCCGGCCAGGGCCTGGGCAGCAATCCCTCCCTTGCATCGAGCAGCGTGGAAAGCTCCGCGGCATGCACCATGACGCCAGCCGTTGAGGAGGAAAGAGGGGTAGAGACGCGGTCGGAGAGGCCCAGCGCCGAGGAGCCCACCAGCACGAGCCGTCCCGAGATCCTGGAGAGCGGCGCGCGCAGGTTCAGTATGTCGGATACCGGCACCACGGTATAGGAGGACCAGCTGCGCGAGTAGGGGATGCGCTCGGACGGCAGGACCGGGGGGGACTGGGCGCAGCAGAGCGCGAGCGCGAGCGTAGGGTAGGCGCGGCCCCTGAACGAGGTCCAGAGCGGCAAATGCCTGAGCACCCCGTCCCTGTCCGGCATGAAGCCTATGTTGCCGGCGACGGCATCCCCGAGGCCGGCGTGGTTCGCGATGTAGCCTAGCGCCTCGGGCATCGGCCCATGGACCGGGTATCCTCCCGAGAGCACGCCGGTGTCGAGGGGGGCGGGGCGGCGCACGTAGTCCAGCGCCTCGGCCAGCACCAGTTTCCCGCTCCGGGACAGGCGCGCGAGTTCCTCGTCCCCCTTCTGGTCGGCCGGGCTCGGCAGGACCATGTCCAGCGCGACCCGCTTTGCGCCGTAGTCTTCTATCAGGCTTTCGACGAACTCGGCGATGCGCGATCTGGGCCATGGCCATGGGCCGGCTTCGGCCAGGCTCTGCTCGTCTATGTCCACCACCGTCAGCCTGGATTCCGGGATCCCTTTTGCGGCAATGCGCACGAAATTGTCGCGCAGCCATTCGTCGAAGCTCTGTGGGCTGAGCCTGTCGAAGCCCTGGATGACGATGCTGAGTGCTACCGCCAGGGCCGCGATCAGCATGCGGCGCGCCCCGACGGACGGCATTGGGAACTGAACCATATATATCGTTTATGCGATGACTGCCGCAAGTATAACCAGCGTCCCCTGCGTTTGCCAGCGCTGTCACGAGGGATCACAGGAGCCGCGCCGGGTGTCCTTGAGCCGTGAGAAGCGCCACCGACTTCTTGTCGAAGGAAACGAATGTATTTCCGCCAAGCCAGTTGCCTTCATAGGCAATGACGCCATCGGCGAAATCGCCGCCTGCTTCGAGCATCAGCAGGCCGGCCTCCACGGCGGGTCTGTTCACTTCCACATTGGCAGAAGCAGTCAGCGCACGGATCGCGGCGGCCGCATCAAGTGGCTGGAAACCGTAGACTCTGAGCAGCACCCAGACAAATTCGCACAGGCACGGAAGCGCGACTGCGATCAGTTCGGCGTCGGTCAGGATCTTCGCTGCGATGTCTGCCTGATTGATGTCGTCGCGCACGGCGGCACGGACGAGCACATTGGTGTCGACGGAAATTTTCATTCCTTGCCTGCCCAGCCCTGTGCAGCTGCTTCGTTGATTTCCTCGATCGTTGCGACCTTTTTTGTCCGGCCTTCGAGCAATCCGACGAAACCTTCGATCGTTCCGGTCCGCCGGGCTGCCTTGAGGATGCCGAGGCCGTCAGGCAGCAAGTCGAGTTCGATCTTGTCGCCGGGTCTGATGCCCAGGTGCTGCAGAACGTCTTTTCTGAAAGTCACCTGTCCCCGTGCAGTAACGGTCAATGTAGTCATGGCGCCCTCGCGGTAATTATTGCTGAATAAGGTAAGGCAGAATCACCTTAACTGTCAATGCCAAGCCCTTGGCACAAGGTGGTTTCGGGGTTTTCATGCGAGAAACGTGCATTTTGCGCGGGTTTGCCCGCGCAGTGGGCCCTCTCATATTCCAGGAATGCGCGGAATCATGGCGATGGAGAAGTCCTCGCTGTCCAGAGTCAGGTTAGGACTATATGCCGGGTCGTTCAGCCAGTGAGCCCAGCGTCTCTGCATGTACCTCACTTCGTCCGCGAAACGTTTCTGCTTCTCAGGGGTGTCCTCAAGGCCGCGCGTGGCGGACTCGTGGTGATAGAGCGCCGCATGCGGGGTCCAGAGGTTGCGATATCCCGCTTCGCGTATCTTCAGGCAAAGATCGACATCGTTGAATGCAACCCCCAGCGCCTTCTCCTCCAACCCGCCGACCTCGACGAGCACCGACTTGCGCAGCACAAGGCAGGCTGCCGTCACTGCGGAGAGATTCTGCACGAGATTCAGCCTGTAGAAATAGCCGGGGTGGTCATGGGGGAAATATTTGTGGCTGTGCCCTGCAACCCCTCCCAGCCCCATGATCACTCCGGCATGCTGAATCCTGCCGTCGGTGTAATAAAGTTTCGCTCCGACCGCGCCGATTTCCGGTCTCACGGCGTGAGATACCATCTCAGAGAGCCAGCCGGATTCGATGACCTCGATGTCATTGTTGACAAGTCCGATGAGCTCTCCCTCAGCATGGCCTGCAGCGAAGTTGTTGATCGCGGAGAAATTGAATGGCGCATCGTAGTGCAACAGCCTGACCTTGCCCTCCGCTTGCAGATGCCTGAAATAGGCGATCGCGTCCTTGTCATCGCTCCGGTTGTCGACGAGAAGGATCTCATAATTTGAATAGTCGGTCCTTTCGAGGATGCTCTCTATGCAGGTCTGCACCAGTTCCCTTGCGTTTCTCGTGGGCACGATCAGGCTCACTCTGGGCGCAGGCGATGGAATGGGATGGCGCACCCTGTAGGTCGTGGGATAGGGTCCGGGTTCCACGACGACCCCGCTATTCTCGAAGCGATCGCGCAAGGCCATGATCCCCGCATCGCTTGCATAATCCTTCTCCCCCGTTGAGAACGCTGTGGAGCCCTCAATGGCCCGCCAATGGTAGAGTATCCTCGGAATATGGCGGATCTGTCCCGGCTCGATGGCGGCAATGCAGCGTATCGACAGGTCATAGTCCTGGCTGCCTTCATAGCCTGCCCTGAATCCTCCCGCTTGGCGCACCAGTTCCGTACGGTAAACGGACAGATGGCAGAGATAATTCTGGCTGTAGAAGAGATCCGGATTCCAGTCGGGCTTGAAATGCGGATCGTAGCGTTGACCCGACTCGTCGATCTTGTCCTCGTCGCTGTAGATCAGATGCGCATCGGGATGTTTGTCGATCTCTGCAACCACGTGGAACAACGCGTCCTTTGAGAGCATGTCGTCATGGTCGAGCAGCGCCACATAGTCTCCAGTCGCCAGTTCCAGAGCGCTGTTCGACGCGTTCGAGATATGCCCGTTCGAAGTCCTGAAGACGGTTTTGATCCTTGGGTCTTTTGCGGCATATCCTTCGAGGACTGCCTTCACATGCGGTGAAGGCGAGGCGTCATCGGCGATGCACAATTCCCAGTTCGGATAGGACTGTTCGATCACCGAATCGATCGCAGACCGCAGCCATGCTTCCGGGGTGTCATAGACCGGCATCAGGATGGAAATTTTCGGCCTTGACTTAAGGTTTGCGATCCGCCTTGCGATGCGCTGACGCATCGCCTTGTCCGGTGTGTCGTAGCGTGCAATCCAGCCCGGATATCCGGCAGCGGCGAGCAGCTTGTTCCTGACCCTGCGCAGGCCTCCGCTCCTCAGCGCCCCTGCGGCCAGCTTCGCGCTTCGTAGAAGGCCGCCATGCCGTTTAACGGCCGGCAGAAGCTGGATCAGGACCTGTCTCGAGCTGCGGATCAAGCCGATTGTGGATCGCAGTGGGCGAGTGATCCTCCAGCTGGTTGAAGAGCGCAGTTCCCGGATTTCGGCATCCAGCCGGTCGGCCTGTTCCTGCTTCTCCTCAAGGCGCGCCTGCCCCCCTTCCAAGCGTGCTTCCAGTTCCGCAACATGCGCCTGTGCCGATTGCAGCATTGAAGACAGGCGAGACCGCTCCATGCGGGCCTTGATGCCCTCGCCTTCCCTGCCTTCCCAGACGCACAGATACCTTTCCCAAGACTCCCTGCAAGGCAGGGCGGCGCTGATGACAAGCTGATAGACTTCGCCATCCCTGACTTCGCGCAGCATTCCCCGGAACTCTTCCGGCAGACCGTTCCAGGATTCGGCAAATTCAGAATGCTCCGCGCCCAGCAGCACCTGATCCCATTCCTGCGGCACGAGACCGCTGGAGAGCAGCAGAAGCTCGGCTTCGCGGCGCGTGAAGAAGCGCAAATGGGTGCCGTCCAGCAGGCCGCGTTCGCGGTAGCCAAATTTGCCGTTGCAAAGCTCGGCCAAGAGGCCGTTGAATCCGACATTGGGCACCGAAATCACCACTCTGCCGCCCGGGGCGAGAAATTTCCGCATCATGCCCAGCATTTTCCAGGGGTCACGCAGATGCTCCAGTACATCCGCGCACAGGATCACATCGTAACGATCCTCACCCAGCGTCGTTTCTAGGTCGATCTGTTCGATGTCCCCGACTATTACGCGTTCGCAATAGAGTTCGCCAGTGGCGGCAGCCTCCGGGTCGAGCTCCATGCCGACCACCGTGCAGCCCATATTTTCCTTCATGACCCTTGACATGTGTCCGGAAGCCATGCCCAGCTCGAGCACGCGCCTGTCCCTGCCGACCAGCTTCAGAATCTTTGCCGCCGTCGTCTGTTCGTTTTGCAGGTCTATTTCATAGCCGTAATCGTTATTTCTGCTCATCACTGTTCCTAGCGTCTACTTGCCACATTGCATCGAGCGCTTCCCATAGCCACCACTGCCAGGGTTCGGCTTCGAGATCGCGTTCGAAGATCCGTACGGCCTCGGCGAGGCCCGCTTCGGGATCGTCTGGCAAGGAATGCAGATTGATTTCCGTACCGACTTCCCTGTCGAGCGTGGAAGCATATACCATACTTGCTCCGGTCTTGCTCGCGATGCGCAGGATGCCGCCGGGCAGGGACAGCGTGCCGCCCAGGAACGGGAGGCTTGCGCGCGCCTCGCTGTTAGTTTCGAGACCGTCCATGACGATGATGATCGCCTCTTTCGCCTTCAGGCTCTGGTAAATGAGGCGCGGGCTGTCGCCCGTGGTGATCCAGGGGCCGCCAAGATGAGACTGGATATTGGCTGCATTGGTCGAATGAAACCATCGGTCTATGGAATCGAGATGCGGATTCCTCTGATCCACCATGGTGGTCAGCATGCCGGACCGCTGGCCAGAATACCCGAGTCCAGGTCCCAGCAGGGAGACCCGACCGAAATGACTGATGATGATGATCACGCCCCGCCCAGCCGCCCTCGCCCTAGCCAAATGATCGATACCCCGCACAGCGATCAGCCTGCCGGCGCTTTCAGGATCCAGCCTTTGCATCTGAAAACAGTCCAGAGTGCTCTTAGCCATCAGCATAAAATGTCGTTCCAGCAGGATCGCGAGCCCTGCGGGATCATCGGTCAAACGCGGAAAGAGACGCACCATGCCCCGCGCAATTGCAGCGCGGGAGGGGTGGCTGCGCGCATCGCTGCGGCCGATACGGCGCGCGATCCGGTAGCTCAGCGCTTGCGGCAGGAGCGAGATGAAAGGGAAAACCAACCTGTAGCGCAGCCATTTGCGCCAGGGCAGAGCCCTCACGATGCACCCACCCAGCGGTGCGGCATGGCCACCACGCCCATCTCCAGTCCCGTCTGGCTCACCTGCAGCTTCGCCACCATGCGCGCATGCTGGTATACATGGACGGCATGCTCGCACAACAGGAATACATCCACCCAATAGATGCCCTTGAGCAGTGGAATGCATTCGTAAATGGCGCTGACGCTGCCCCGCCCCGGCGAGATGCTGGATATGGTCAGTCCGTCGTTCTTCGTGCTCGCGCTGGCGACCGGCCTCAGTGTCGAATCGAGGAACATCACGGCAACAACGGGTGTAGGCAATGCAGGATCGAACGTGAATTCGACCGTAATAGCGACCGTGCTCTCGCCGCTTCTGGCTCGCAGATCCCCTTCTTTGCCATCCGACGTCACCGTGGTCTTCACCACCGCAGCGGAACCGTCAGGCAGGGCGGCCGCGCTCTCCGCTTCTCCCGCCTCAATATGCGCGTTGTAGGCGACGATCACGGCCGAGGAGTCGGCGATGAGTTTCACGTTTCCCTGATCCAGCCAGATCGCACGGTCGCAAAGCGCCTCGATCTGGTACAACGCATGAGAGCAAAAGAGAATGGTCTTTCCCGCCTCCTTGAGCTTCATGATGCGCTCGAAGGATTTGCGCGAGAACTCTCCGTCGCCGACCGACAGCGCCTCGTCGATCACCAAAATGTCAGGGTCGACACAGGTCGCGACAGAGAAGGCGAGCCTGACGTACATGCCGGAGGAGTAGGTCTTCACAGGCTGGTCTATGAAGTCGCGTATGCCCGAGAACTCGACGATCTCTTCGAAACGTGCATCGATCTCCTTCTTTTCGAGCCCCAGGATGGCCGCACTCAGGTAGACATTCTCGCGCCCGGTGAATTCGGAATTGAAGCCCGCCCCGAGTTCCAGAAGCGCTGCGATCCTTCCGTTCGTCTCGACCTTCCCAGAGCTTGGCGCAAGCGTGCCGCAGACGAGCTGCAACAGCGTGGACTTGCCGGAACCGTTCCTGCCCACAATCCCGATCACTTCGCCCCTTTTCACTTCGAAGCTCGCATCCTTCAGCGCCCAGAATTCCCTGTGGAGCCTGGCTCTTGAAAAGAATTGCTTCAGCCTGTCTGCTGGCCTGTCGTAGATCTGGTAGCGCTTGGAGAGCTTGTCCGCACAGATGGCGATGTCAGAGCACATCGGCAAATCCCTTCCTGGTCTTGTTGAACCAGACTCTGCCCACCCATGCGAAAGGAAGGGCAACCGCAAGATATATGACGAGCGATTTCCAGTCCGGAAGTACGCCTGAAAGCAGCACATTTCTCGTCTGCTCGATGATGAGACCCAAAGGATTGAGGAAAAGCCAGGGACGAACCTTCTCGGGCAGTGCGGATGCAGGATAGAAGATCGGACTCAGGAACATGAGGACGGTCATTCCCATCCCGACGAGGTTGCCGATATCCCTTATGTAGACCCCGATCGAGGAGAGTATCCAGGAAGCGCCGAGAATCACGGGAATGAGCGGCATGATGATTAGGGGGGTGAGCAGCACGGTTGCATGGATGCCGCGCCCGGAAATGAGCAGGAATAACAGCAGGACGAGGAGGCTCGCGGCCGCATGGAACAGCGCAGAGCCCAAGGAGACCCAAGGCAGCAGTTCGAGCGGAAACACGACCTTCTTCACATAACTCGGATTGGTGACGATCAGCATCGGGGAACGGGTGATGCACTCCGAAAAGAGGTTGAATATGATGAGGCCGGCAAACAGTGAGAGCGCGAAGCCTGTCCTGTCCGAGCCCTGTCCCCTGAACACCATGCCGAACACGAAGGTATAGACGGCAAGCATCAGCAGCGGATTGACGAAAGACCAGGCTAGACCGAGAAGGGAGCCGCGGTAGCGTCCGGCTATGTCGCGCTTGGCCAGCTGAAAGACAAGGGGAGGAAGAAATGAAGCGATAATCTTCTGCATCTTTTTATTATGCAGCATTATGCCCCCAAGCGCCAATTTCCGCTCGAGCTACTTCACTGATGAATTACGTTTCCGCATAATGTCTTGCGCTGCCGCTAAGACATCCGGTCGTCTCCATTCTTTGATTTCTTCGCGCTGACGCATTTGCCTTGCCGCTACGCACTGCAGCACCTCGAGCCGCGATAACTCCTTCTTGCTCATCTCTATGAGTTCCTCTTCCATGCCGCTCCCGGTAAAAATCAAAAGGGGACATTTCTACCTTGCCAGAAGGGGACATTACTACTTTGCTCTTACAACGCTTACAGGAAGCACTTGGCAGGAGGGGGCTTGGCGGTTATCATTGGCAAGCGTGCATCTTGCACGGGCATTTTCACGCCCTGGCCGGGCGGTTTCCGGAGAAATGAGACAGTCCATACGCTATTTGCTGATCGCCCTTTTTTTTATCGCATTTCCTGCTTTCGCGGATCAACAGCTCGCGGGCGAGATCACGGCAGCGGTGGGCGAATCCGTGGTGACCGGTGCATCTGAGCAAAAGGCGGTCGAGGGCATGAAGCTTCATGTGGGCGACGTGCTGAAGACTTCCGAGGGCGCGCACCTGCACATGCGTATGGTGGACGACGCCGAGGTGAGCCTGCGTCCTGGGAGCAGCCTGAAGATCGTGAGCTACGACTACAAGCCGGGCCAGCCCGAGGCAGTCAAGATACGCATGGACATCCTTTACGGCACGGTGCGCTCTGTGACGGGCAAGGGCGGTCACATGGCGAAGGACCGCTTCAGGATGAACACGCCCATCGCCGCGATAGGCGTGCGCGGCACGGATTTCATTGCAGAGGCGACGCAGAACAGCACGCTGGTCCATGTGGCTTCCGGCGCCATCGTGCTCGCACCGCTGGGTCGTGGCTGCATGGCCGATGCGCTGGGTGTCTGCGACACGAGGGGTGCGAAGGAATTGGCTGCAGACATGAAAAACATGATGCTGGAACTCGACCGCGGCATGGCCGAGCCTCGTCTCGTGCCTCTGATCAACAACCTGAAGATGCCTGCCGCCGAACCGCAGGCGAAGGCGCAGTATGGAAGCACCGCACCGCCCGATGCGTCCGGACAGGTCTCGGTGGACGCGGCCAGGAGCGGGCTCCCGCAAGCAATGCCGGTCCTACCTTCTCATTACGAAATGGTCTGGGGTCGCTGGTCGTCGGCTCCGCAGGATGCAAGCCTCGGCATCCCGTTCGCCCAGGCGTCGCAGGGGCGCGAGGTTACCGTGGGCAACAGCGCGAGCGCGCTGTTCAGGGATAGCGCGATGCCGATTTCGCTGCCCCAGAGCGGCCGCAGCGAATTCATGCTGCGCTCGGGGCAGGTGGCTCTGCAGCAGTCCGGTGGTTCCGTCGCGGGCCAGGTGCTGGGCGGCACCCTGGGAGTGGATTTCAATTCGAGCACCTTCAGCACGGTGCTCAACATGACCGCCCCCAGCTTGGGGCCCGTCGTTCTCAATGCGGTGGGCTCGGTGGGTGCGGACGGCATCATGCACTCGGCAGCCTCGGGCAGCAACGGCACGGTGGCGGGCAGTCTTTCTCGCACCGGAAACGAGGCGGGCTATCTGTTCGATCTGCCTGCTGCGGGCGGCAGGCTTTCCGGCACGACGCTCTGGGTAAAATGACCGGGATGGCCTGATCTGCGGATATCTCTTTCATGCAGGGGCGGGTTTGGCAGGCTGGCGCTTTTGACCGCGCTGCTGGCCTGTTCGGCATGCGCGCATGCCGAACAGGATGCGGACTCGCTGATAAGCGAGGGCGAGGCGGATCTCAGGGCGGGCAGGCCCAGGCAGGCGGGCACGCTCTTCGAGCGCGTGCTGATGGACCAGCCCTGGAGGCTGGGAGTGTGGCTCGACTATGCGCTATCGCTGGAACAGACCGGGGATGTCGCTTCCTCCCGGGCGATCTATCGCTCCCTGCTTGAAAAGAATCCCCCGCAATACCTCGTGCCCTGGCTCAAGAAGCGCGCGGATGAGCAGCCTTTGCCGCTTTTGGGCTGGAAGTATGCGGGTTCGCTGACCCTGCTGACGGGCTACGACAGCAACCTGAACCACGCACAGGCGTCCAGCACGCTCCTGCTGACCTTGCCTGCGGGGCCCCAGGTTCTGCCGGTGACCCGCGCGGCGCAGGCGATCGGCGGGCCTTCGCAGTTCGCGAACCTCGACTGGCAGGCGGCATACGGGGGCTGGCAGGTCGGGGCCAGCGTCAATTCTCGCATCGCGCCGGGCAACAGTGATCAGAACTACCAGCAGGCGAACCTTGGCGCTTCCCGGAGCTTTACGGGAGACGGCGGGCGGGAGTACCGCGGAGTGATGGCTTTCCAGAATCTCCAATACGGCGGCGTGGATTTGCAGCGCTCGCTGCGCGGCGGGCTCTATCAGGGCGTGGACTGGGAGAGGGGTGCGGGTTGTTCGGCGAGCAGGGGGGTTGAGTGGCAGAGATTCGACTACCCCACAGCCACGGAGCTCAACGGGCAGTATTTCGGGCTGGCGGGTCAGATAGGTTGCAGGGGAGATATCGACTGGACGCTGATGCTCTCTGGAGGCGTGAACCTGGGCGACGGCCAGCGCCCCGGCGGGAATCAGAAGCAGATCGAGGTTCACGGCGAGATCGGCGGCAGCGCGGGGCGCGGCAATTGGCTCGCAGTGGCCGACGTGACGAGGCTCTGGGATAGCTCGGGCTACAGCCCGCTGCTCGAGAGCGATGCGACGCGCGGCGTGCTGCAGGGGTTGGCGAGGCTGGAATACCGCTATCCGCTGGGCGACAGGCTGCAGGGGATGGCGAGCCTGGAAGTTTTCAGGCAGTCGAGCAACCTTCAGCTCTTCGCGCTCGAAGGCAGTGCAGCCTGGCTCGGCCTGCGCTGGCTGTTCTGATGTCAGAAACTGCTGTCGACCGAAGCATTCCGGTCATACGGGTTTCGTGATTGATTTTCCGTGCCCCTTCAGGGATTCGCCACGGCTCAAGCCACCGCAAGCGTCAGATGTCCGAGCGCTTCTGCTGCTGGCCGAACCTTGATCTCGATGTCGCAGTCGAGACGATACGGACAGTCCATCAGTTTCCGTTCGGGCAGGCTGGTGAAGTCGCCGCGCATTATGCCCGACACCTTCGGTTGCGGGATGCCCATCCGTTTTGCTGGTCGCGGCTATGAGCCGGGTATATGGTGATTATTGATCCGGCAATCAATTGTTGAACTTAAGCAGCATACTTTACTGGAGCATGTTCAAAGTAGCTTTTCACCCGTTCTGGTGATTTCTGCAGCTTGCGCATGTGACTGGTCGTCACCTTGAGCA
>JAJZTF010000019.1 GCA_021821945.1 Pseudomonadota bacterium | reverse complement strand
ATGCGTCAGCTGCCTGCCGCCAAGACGCTGGAAGAATTTGAAGCCCTGTTGCCGTGGAATTTGCATGTGCTGGATTTAACCAGCAATATGATCGCCTGAGTAGGCCGCAGTTTGTGGATCGCTTACGGAAGAAAAGTTTGCGGCACGCGGTTTTGTTCGCGATATGTCGCCGGATGCGCCGATCTGCCGCTGGCGTTTTGGTGAGGTGGAGGTTGATCTGATGCCGACGGACGAACGGGTGCTGGGTTTTGCCAACCGGTGGTATCCCCTGGCGCACAAGAGCGCCGTGCGCACAACCTTGCCGAGCGGCAGACGGATCAGGCTGATTTCTGCTCCGGCGTTTCTGGCGACCAAGCTGGAGGCATTTGCCACGCGCGGTCGAGGCGATCTGATGTCCAGTCATGATTTCGAAGACATCATCAACGTGCTGGATGGGCGACCGGAAATCGTGGATGAAGTCGCTCTTGCGGGGGATGAACTGGTGAGTTATCTGGTGACCTGTTTGGGCGACATCGCACGCCTTCCCGATTTTCAAAATACCTTGCCGGGACTGGTCGAGTTTGACGAACTATATGAAGAAAGAGTGAGGCGGGTGCGTGAACGGATCAATGCGATTACAAGGATGGGGAAATAATGAATAGCGCAACTATCGTCCAGAAACTCTGGAACTACTGCAACGTGCTGCGCGACGACGGCATGTCGTATGGCGACTACGTCGAGCAGCTCACCTATCTCTTGTTCCTCAAGATGGCCGACGAACGAACCAGGGCGCCGTACAACCAGCCAAGCCCGGTGCCTGAGCAGTACGGCTGGCAAAGCCTCATCAAGAAAGACGGCGACGAGCTGTTCGATCACTACCGCCACACCCTTGAGGCGCTGGGCACCCAGAAGGGCCTGCTCGGGCTGATCTTTAACAAGTCGCAGAACAAGTTCCAGGACCCGGCAAAACTCAGGCGCCTGATCGTGGATCTGATCGACAAGGAGCAGTGGGTGTCGATGAGCAGCGATGTGAAGGGCGATGCCTACGAAGGCCTGCTGGAGAAGAACGCCCAGGACACCAAGTCCGGCGCCGGCCAGTACTTCACCCCGCGCCCGCTGATCCAGGCCATCGTGGATGTGATGGCGCCGAAGCCCGGCGAGACCGTGTCCGATCCGGCCTGCGGCACCGGCGGCTTTCTGCTCGCGGCGCACGACTATGTGGTGAAGCATAACCCGAACCTGACCAAGCCGCAAAAGACCAAGCTCAAGGAGGAAAGCTTCAAGGGATGGGAACTGGTGCAGGCCACGGCCCGGCTGTGCGCGATGAACATGCTGCTGCATGGCATCGGCAGCCAGGACTATGAGCCCATTGAGGTGCGCGACTCGCTGGCCGCCGACCCCGGCGACCGCTTCGACGTGATCCTGACCAACCCGCCCTTCGGCAAGAAGAGCAGCACGACCATCGTGGGAGAAGAGGGCAAGGCTAGCCGCGAGCGCGACATCGTCGAGCGCGGCGATTTCTGGACCACCACCTCGAACAAACAGCTCAACTTCGTGCAGCACGTCAAAACCCTGCTCAGGCAGAACGGCCGCGCCGCACTGGTGTTGCCCGACAACGTGCTCTTCGAAGGCGGCGCCGGCGAAACCATCCGCAGGAAACTCCTGCACGAGTGCGACGTCCACACCCTGCTGCGCCTGCCCACCGGCCTGTTCTACGCCCAGGGCGTGAAGGCGAACGTGCTGTTCTTCGACAAGAAGCCAGCCTCCGAGACGCCGTGGACCAGGAAGCTCTGGATCTATGATCTGCGCACCAACATGCACTTCACGCTCAAGACCAACCCATTGAGGCGGGAAGATCTGGACGAGTTCGTGCAGTGCTACGGCAACCGCCACGCCCGCAAAGCGACCTGGTCGGACGAGAATCCGGAAGGAAGGTGGCGTTCATACGAATACGAGGAGCTGGTCAATCGCGACAAGGCTTCACTCGACATCTTCTGGCTGAAGGACGAATCGCTGTCCGATTCCGACAATCTGCCCGCGCCAGATGTCCTGGCCGCCGAGATCGTGGAGGATTTGGAGGCGGCGTTAGAGCAGTTCCGGGAGATACTGGCCGACATGGGGCAGGAACAGCCAGCTGGTTAGGGTCGGTCCGCCTGGCAGCTGGCGCGGCCTCTGTTCACGCTGGACCGGCGGCAGTGCGCGATGTTCGTGCATGATGCGACGCGCTATGTGCTGTTTTAGTCCGGCCTGTTCAAGGCGGATTTCGCCGGGTTGGACGGCAAGTGGTTTCGCCCGCTGTTCCTGGCAACGCTTGCAAGAGCTGGCTGTTCCGGTTGTTACAGCGCCCAGGGATTGAACACCTGCGGGTACAGCGCGAAATTCTGCACGTTGCGGGTGACCACGGTGAGGCCGTGGCATTGGGCGGTGGCCATCAGCAGACCATCCATTACCGGCAGGGGCTGCCCGGCCTGTTCGGCATAAGCGGCGATTTGCGCCCAGACGTGAAGTGCTGCGGCATCAAGCGGCAGGATGCGACCGGCGAAGCGTTGCTCCACTTTGCCCAGCCAGGCGGTGAGCTTCTGGCTGCGACGCGGGTCGGCTTTGTGCAGTTTGAGGATGCCTTTTTCGATCTCGCCCAGGGTGATGACGCTGATGAACAGGCTGGCTTCGTCCTGCTCGTCCAGCCACGCGATCACTTTCTGCGCGGGGGCTTTCTTGGCGTATTCGGAAAGCGCGCAGGTGTCCAGCAGCCAGCTCATAACTCGATGTCGCGCCCGGTGTCGCGGCTGCGGGAGATATCCAGGTCTTCGGCTGCGAGGCCGGGGTTCAGCAGCGCGCTGGAGAGCTTGGTGCGGTGGCGCGTGAGTCGGGCGTATTCTTCCACCGACACCACTACTGCCGTTGGCTTGCCGTGGACGGTGACCACTTGGGCATCGCCACTCGCTGCCCGCTTGATGAGCTGGCTGAAGTTGCCCTTCGCTTCCTGCAGTTGCCAATGGCCTGTCGCTTCCTGTGGGTGTCGTTCGTTGTGCATGATGTTCCCCTGTTAATTCTGGCCAGACTGGGCAGAATTTAACACAAAGCTTGCGGGTTGGCTATGCCTGACTCCGCATGTGTAAGAGCAAAGTAGTAATGTCCCCTTTTGATTTTTACCGGGGGCGTTATGGAAGAGGACATCATCGCGATGAGTAAGAAGGAACTGACGCGACTCGAGATCGTGCAACGAGTGGCGAACAAGCAACTGGGGCAAGTGAAGCGTTTGGTGCGAGCCTTGCGCGAACAAGGTGCGCAGGGATTGGTGAGCAAGCGGCGTGGCCGTTCCCCTTGCCACGGCTGCATGCAGCCGTGCCAGATGACGGGAGAATGCAAGCGCTGGCATTGGCTGCGCTCAAATCTGATCGAGAAGCTCCATCGGGTGGTCGATGATCGCCCGCGCATTCCAGGTTTCAAGCCTTGCATCAGCGTCGATGTAGCCGTAGCGCGCGATGATGCCGGGCATGGATGCCGCGTTTGCGGCCTGCATGTCCCTAAGGTCGTCGCCCAGATACAGGCACCTTTCAGGTGGCACGCCGATAAGGCCGCAGGCGTAAAGCAGGGGTTCGGGATGCGGCTTTGCATTGCTGCAGGTGTCGCCGCTCACGAGGCAGGCGGCGCGCTTTGCATAGCCCAGCTCCTGCATCAGGGGGAGCGTGAAGCGGTGCGGCTTGTTGGTGACGATGCCCCACTGGATCCGCCGATCCTCGAGATTCTCCACCAGCTCTGCCATGCCCTCGAAGAGCCGGGTCTGGACGCAGATATGGCTTTCATAGTAATCGAGAAAGGATGTGCGCAATCCGGTAAATTCCGGCATCTCGGGCGTGACGTTCATGCCGGTTTTCAAAAGGCCTGCTGCGCCGTGGGATGCCTGCGGGCGCAGGATTTCGAGAGGCAACGGCGGCAGGTTCCGAAGGCTACGCGTGTGGTTCAGCGCGGAAGCCAGATCGGGCGCGGTGTCGGCGAAGGTGCCGTCCAGGTCGAACAGCACCGCTTGAACATCCGTCATCCGGGTTGGCATGCAATCATGTAATTCACGCTGCAGTCCCGACCCAGGGAATAGGTCTTCGAGAGCGGGTTGTAGCTCATGCCGGTGAGGTCGGCCACGTCAAGTCCTGCATTGCGGCAGTATTGTCCGAGCTCGGAAGGCTTGATGAATTTCGCATAGTCATGCGTGCCGCGCGGCAGGAGGTTGAGCAGGTATTCCGCGCCTATGATCGCGAAAAGGTAGGACTTGGGATTCCTGTTCAAGGTCGAGAAGAATACCCATCCCCCCGGCTTTACGAGCCGCTTGCAGGCCGAAATCACGCTTTGCGGATCGGGCACATGCTCCAGCATCTCAAGGCAGGTGACGACGTCGAAAGACTGTGGCATCTCCTCTGCCAGCGTTTCGACCTCGATCTTCCGGTAATCGACCTGATTTCCGCTCTCGAGAAGGTGCAGCCTTGCCACCTGGAGCGCCTTGTCCGACAGGTCTATGCCCGTGACCCTTGCGCCCATGCGCGCCATGCCTTCTGACAGGATGCCTCCGCCGCAGCCCACGTCGAGCACGGTCTTGCCGGAAATTCCGGCCAGCCTGTCGACGTAATTCAGGCGCAGCGGATTGATGTCGTGCAGCGGCTTGAATTCGCTGTTGGGGTCCCACCACTTGTGGGCAAGCTGGGAAAATTTCTCGATTTCGATCGGATCTGCGTTGCTCATGCCGGGCTCGATTTAGGTTGCCATGATGCGACTTTAGCAAAACTTGACCCGATCACCAACTGTCAGCATCGCTGCCACCGTTAAACTGGCGGGGAGGGGGTCGATTGTGATAGACTCGTGCGCTGATTCTCGGCTCACTAAGACACTCTATACACATGGAACAATTCGCGAAAGAAACCCTGCCGGTCAGTCTGGAAGAAGAGATGCGCAAGTCCTACCTGGACTATGCGATGAGTGTGATAGTCGGGCGAGCGCTGCCGGATGTTCGCGATGGGTTGAAGCCCGTGCATCGCCGCGTGCTTTATGCGATGCACGAGTTGTCGAATGACTGGAACAAGGCATACAAGAAATCCGCCCGCATCGTCGGCGACGTGATCGGTAAATACCACCCCCACGGCGACACTGCGGTGTACGACACCATAGTCCGCATGGCCCAGCCCTTTTCGCTGCGCTACATGCTGGTGGACGGGCAGGGGAACTTCGGTTCCGTGGACGGCGACAATGCCGCCGCGATGCGTTATACGGAGATCCGCATGGCCAGGATCGCGCACGAGCTTCTGGCCGATCTCGACAAGGAGACCGTGGACTTCGGCCCGAACTACGACGGGTCCGAAAACGAGCCGCTGGTCCTGCCCTCGCGCTTCCCCAATCTCTTGGTGAACGGTTCCTCCGGCATCGCCGTCGGCATGGCGACCAACATACCGCCGCACAATCTTGGCGAAGTGGTCGATGCCTGCCTTGCGCTCTTGAAAAATCCCGAGATGGACATCGAGGAGCTGATCGAGCTCGTTCCCGCTCCGGACTTTCCGACCGCAGGATTCATCTACGGGCTTTCCGGCGTGAAGGAAGGCTACCGCACCGGGCGCGGCCGCGTGGTGATGCGCGCGCGCTGCCACTTCGAGGACATAGGCCGTGGCGAGAGGCAGGCGATCATCATCGACGAGCTGCCCTATCAGGTGAACAAGGCCACGCTGCTTTCCAAGATAGGCGAGCTGGTGCGCGAGAAGCGCCTGGAGGGCATCTCCGAGATCAGGGACGAGTCGGACAAGACCGGCATGCGGGCGGTGATCGAGCTGAAGCGCGGCGAGAACGCCGAGGTGCTGCTCAACAATCTGTACAAAGAAACGCAGATGCAGGACAGCTTCGGCATCAACATGGTCGCGATCGTCGACGGACAGCCCAGGCTTCTGAACCTGAAGCAGGTGATGGAGGCATTCCTGCGCCACCGCCGCGAAGTGGTCACGAGAAGGACGATATTCGAGCTCAGGAAGGCGAGGGAGCGCGGTCATGTCCTCGAAGGCCTGGCCGTTGCGCTCTCCAACGTCGACGAGATCATAGAGCTCATCAAGGCCGCCCCCTCGCCGTCGGACGCGAAGCGCGAGCTGATGGCGCGCTCCTGGCGCTCGACGCTGGTCGAGGACATGTTGAGCCGGGTGAGCGATGCTTCCCGCCCGGAGGGGCTGGCACCCCAGTTCGGCCTGGTCGAGCAGGACGGCGCGCGCTTCTACCGGCTTTCAGATGCGCAGGCCCAGGCGATACTCGAGCTCAGGTTGCAGCGCCTGACGGGAATGGAGCAGGACAAGATCATAGGCGAATACCGCGAGGTGATGGACAACATCACCGATCTTCTGGACATCCTGGCCACACCCGAGCGCGTGACGACCATCATAGGGGACGAGCTTTCCGCGGTGAAGGCGCAGTTCGGCGATGCGCGCCGCAGCGAGATCGTTGCGCACACCCACGACATGAGCATGGAAGACCTGATCCCGCCCGAGGACGTGGTGGTCACGCTCTCGCACGGCGGCTACATGAAGGCGCAGAAGATGGACGAATACCGCGCGCAGAAGCGCGGCGGCCGCGGGCGCCAGGCGACCAACATCAAGGAAGACGACTTCATCGACAATCTCTTCGTCGCCAACACGCACAACTACATCCTGTGCTTCTCCAACAAGGGGCGCGTGTACTGGATGAAGGTCTATGAAGTGCCGCAGGGCGGATCGGCCGCGCGCGGCAAGCCCATCGTGAACCTTTTGCCGCTCGAAGACGGCGAGAAGATCAACGCGATACTGCCGGTTGCCGAATTTACCGAGGACAAATTCGTGTTCTTTGCGACGGCCAACGGAACGGTGAAGAAGACGGCGCTGACCGATTTCTCGCGCCCGATGAAGCGCGGCATCATCGCGATCAACCTCGACGAGGGGGATTACCTGATAGGCGTCGCGCTGACGGACGGCAAGCATGACGTGATGCTGTTCTCCAATGGAGGAAAGGCGGTCAGGTTCGACGAGAACGATGTGCGCGAGACGGGCCGGTCCTCCCGGGGCGTGCGAGGCATGAGGCTGGCATCCAGTCAGCAGGTCATCTCGCTTCTGGTCGCCGAGAACGAGCAGCAGAGCGTTCTGGTCGCGACAGAAAACGGTTACGGGAAGCGGACCCCGGTCGGCGAATACACGAGGCATGGACGAGGAACCCAGGGCATGATCGCGATCCAGGCATCCGAGCGGAATGGCCGTGTGGTGGCGGCGACCCTGGTGAACCAGGACGACGAGATCATGCTGATCGGCACCAACGGCGTGCTGATACGCACGAGGGTCAGGGAGATACGCGAGATGGGCCGCACGACGCAGGGCGTGACGCTGATGAACCTCGAGAAGGGCGAGAAGCTCGCCGGCTTGAGCCGCATCGCGGAGTCGGGCGAAGAAGAGGACGAGAGTCCTGAATCCTAAAATCAAGGAGCGAAGCATATGACCGTATACAACTTTAGCGCGGGTCCTGCAGTGCTGCCGAAGGAAGTGCTGCAGCAGGCCAGGGACGAGATGCTCGACTGGCATGGCAGCGGCATGTCGGTGATGGAGATGTCGCACCGCGGCAAGGAGTTCATGGGGATAGCCGCAAATGCGGAGGCCGACCTGCGCGAGCTTCTGAACATACCCTCCAACTACAGGGTGCTGTTCTTGCAGGGGGGGGCTTCCATGCAGTTCGCGATGGTGCCGATGAACCTGTTGCGCGGGAAGGCTTCCGCAGACTATCTCAATACGGGGGAGTGGTCGAAGAAGGCGATCTCGGAGGCGAAGAAATACGGCGGAGTCAACGTGGTCGCATCCGCGGCGGACAGGAATTTCGCCTATGTGCCGGAATTTTCGACCTGGAACTGCGACAAGGATGCGGCCTATCTGCACATCACGCCCAACGAGACCATAGGCGGCGTCGAGTTCGACTGGCTGCCGGACGTGTCCGTTCCCATCGTGGCCGACATGTCCTCGAACATCCTCTCCCGTCCCGTGGACGTTTCGAAGTACGGGCTGATCTATGCGGGTGCGCAGAAGAACATCGGCCCTGCGGGGCTCACCATCGTGATCGTGCGCGAGGATCTGATCGGCAACCCCGTTTCCGGCACGCCGACCATGCTGGATTACAAGACGCATGCGGACAACGAGTCGATGTACAACACGCCCCCCACCTACGGCATCTACATCGCGGGGCTGGTGTTCCAGCTTTTGAAGAAAAAGGGCGGGATCGCGGCGATGGAGAAGACCAACATCGCCAAGGCGGAGCTTCTGTATTCCGCGATCGACGGAAGCGAAGGCTTCTACCTCTGCCCGGTCGAAAGGAAAAACCGCTCGCGCATGAACGTGCCCTTCACGCTTAAGGATGCATCCCTGGACGGCGAATTTCTGAAGCAGGCGGATGCGCGCGGACTGCTTCAGCTCAAGGGGCACCGGTCGGTCGGCGGCATGCGCGCTTCCATCTACAACGCGATGCCTCTGGAAGGCGTGCAGGCGCTGGCGGCTTTCATGGGCGAATTCGCAAGGTCTCACGCCTGACATGGCATACCGCATCCTGACCATCAACCGGATTTCGGGCAGGGGGCTCAAGCGTTTCCCGCCCGAAAGCTATCTGGTGTCGCCGGACATGACCGAGCCGGATGCGATTCTCGTCAGGTCGCAGAACATGCACGACATGGAGATTGCTGCCAGCGTGAAGGCGATCGCACGCGCAGGGGCGGGCACCAACAACGTGCCCGTCGCCGAGATGTCAAGGCGCGGCATCCCCGTCTTCAATGCGGCGGGTGCGAATGCGAATGCGGTCAAGGAGCTGGTCGTGGCGGGCATGCTGCTGGCGGCGCGAAACATCGTGCCTGCGCTGCAGTTCGTCGCGGGATTGAAGGGCGACGATGCGGCTCTTCACAAGATGGTCGAGGATGGCAAGAAGCAGTTTGCGGGAATCGAGCTCCAGGGGCGCACGCTGGGCGTGGTGGGGCTGGGTGCGATAGGCCGCCTGGTCGCGGATGTCGCGCTGAGGCTGGGCATGAATGTATACGGTTTCGACCCGGAGATCACGGTCGAGGGCGCATGGAGTCTTTCCTCGCAGGTGAGGAAGGCGCAAAGCATAGAAGAGCTTCTGCGCCACAGCGACTTCGTCACGCTGCATGTGCCCTTGCTTCCTGCGACGCGCAATTTGATCGACGCGATTCGCGTTCAGGCGATGAAGCAGAATGCGGTGCTGCTCAATTTTTCCAGGGACGAGATCGTCGATTGCGATGCAGTGCTTCAGGGCCTGCAAGGCGGGCGGCTGCGCGCCTATGTCTGCGACTTTCCCGCCAGGAAGCTGCAGGGAGTGGCCGGCGTGCTGGCACTTCCCCATCTCGGGGCATCGACCGAGGAGGCCGAGGAAAACTGCGCGGTGATGGTGGTGGACGAGATCCGGGAATACCTGGAGCACGGCAACATCACCAATTCCGTGAACTTCCCGACGCTCGTGATGCCCAGGGAATCGGCGTACCGGCTGGCCCTGGCCAATGCCAACGTGCCCAACATGCTGGGGCAGATATCCTCGACCCTCGCATCGGCCGGCATCAACATACACACCATGATGAACAAGTCCAGGGGGGAGATGGCCTATACGCTGGTCGACACCGACACGCAAGTGCCTCAAGATCTGCTGGCCAGGGTGTCCGCGATACCCGGGGTGCTGATGGTGCGAGCCCTGGTGGAGAACGCATGAACGAGCAGCTCAAGCAGTGCCGTGAAGAAATCAATCGCATCGATGACGAGCTCTTGAGGCTGCTCAACGAGCGCGCAGCGCTTGCAAAGCGCATAGGGCATCTGAAGGAGGATGGCGTCATCCTGCGCCCCGAGCGGGAGGCGCAGGTTTTGCGAAGGTTGCAGCAGGCGAATAAGGGGCCGCTCGGCAACGAGGCGGTCGCCGCACTCTTCACGGAAGTGATGTCGCAGTGCAGGGCGCTGGAGGCGCCGATCTCGGTCGCCTACCTTGGGCCGGAAGGCACGTTCACCGAGGCGGCGGCATTGAAGCGCTTCGGCAGCGCGGTATCGGGCCAGTCATGCTCGACCATAGACGAGGTGTTCCGCGCGGTGGAAAGCGGGATGTCGCAATACGGGGTCGTGCCGGTGGAGAATTCCACCGAAGGGGCCGTTGGCAGGACGCTCGATCTGCTGCTGCAGAGCGGGCTGTACATCTGCGGCGAGGTGCAGCTTGCGATACATCAGTGCCTGCTTGCGACGCAATGCGATCTCAAGAAGATCGAAACCGTCTATTCTCATCCCCAGTCCCTGGCGCAGTGCCAGGGCTGGCTGAACGTGAATCTTCCCCATGTCGCGCGCGTGCCTGTGTCCAGCAATGCCGAGGCGGCAAGGCTTGCCGCAGGGCATGAAAATTCCGCCGCGATCGCGGGCAGCCAGGCGGCGCTTCATTTCGCATTGAAGCCTTGCGCCGAAAACATAGAGGACGACCCGAGAAACACCACGCGCTTTCTGGTGCTGGGCAAGCAGCAGGTCGCAAGCTCCGGACGCGACAAGACCTCGATGGCGCTTTCTGCCGAAAACAAGCCGGGCGCGGTTCACGGACTGCTCGCGTCGCTGGCGAAACACAACGTCAGCATGACCAAGTTCGAATCTCGCCCTTCCCGTTCCGGCTTGTGGGAATACGTGTTCTTCGTCGACATAGAAGGACATCAGATGGACGAGAGGGTCGCGATCGCGCTGGAGGAGCTGAAGCAATCCGCCGCATTCGTGAAGATACTGGGTTCATATCCGGTCGCAGTGTGATTTTTCGATTTTTAAATGAGCCAAATGGATTATTCAGAACTTGCACCGGCGTACATTCGAGCGATAGCCCCCTACCAGCCGGGAAAGCCCATCTCCGAGCTGGAGCGTGAGCTTGGCGTGACCGACATCGTGAAGCTGGCCTCCAACGAGAATCCGCTGGGTGCGAGCCCCAGGGCGATCGAAGCGGCAAGAAAGGCGCTGGACGAGATCTCGCTCTATCCGGATGGAAACGGATACGCGCTGAAGGAGGCGCTGGTCAGGCGCTTTGGCGTATCCTTCGATCAGGTTTTTCTCGGGAATGGCTCGAACGACATACTCGAACTCGTGGCGCGCGCCTTCCTGACGGTTGGGGACCGTGCGGTCTATTCCGAGCACGCGTTCGCCGTCTATCCCCTGGCGATACAGGCCGTGGGCGCCAGGGGCATATGCGTGAAGGCCAGGGATTTCGGTCACGATCTCGTCGCGATGGGAAACGCCGCGACGGAGAACCGCGCTAAGCTCGTGTTCATCGCGAACCCCAACAACCCGACAGGCACCTTGCTGGAAGGAGCGGCACTTTACCGGTTCATGCAGGCCTTGCCTTCCGACATCCTGGTGGTGCTGGACGAGGCCTACAACGAATACCTGCCTCTTGAATGCAGGTATGACAGCGTCTCCTGGCTTTCCGAATTCCCGAATCTCATCGTTTCGCGCACCTTTTCCAAGGCCTACGGGCTTGCCAGCCTCAGGGTGGGTTATGCGCTGGCGGATGCGGGTGTTGCGGACATGGTGAACCGGGTGCGCCAGCCCTTCAACGTGAACAGCCTGGCGCAGGCAGCCGCAACGGCGGCGCTGGATGATCTGGAATTCGTGAGGCAGACTTTCGAGCTCAACCTTGCCGGCATGAAACAGCTGACCTCGGGCTTGAAGGCGCTTGGCCTCGATTACATACCCTCATATGGCAACTTCGTGAGCTTCAGGATAGCGGATGCTGCAAGGGCATACCGGCGCCTGCTCGAATTGGGCGTGATCGTGAGGCCTGTTGCCAGTTACAATATGCCGGACTATTTGCGCGTTTCCATCGGGCTGGAAGCGCAGAACCAGAAATTTTTATCTGCATTGAAGCAGGTGCTAGGAGAATCAGCATGATCATAGTGATGGGCAGGGATGTCACCGACGAACAGATCGGGACGGTGGTGAAGAAGCTGGAGGCGGCAGGCCTTCAGGCCAACATATCGCGCGGCATAGAGCGCACGGTGATAGGCGCGATAGGCGACGAGCGCCAGCTGACCGTCGAGATGTTCACGCCGCTGCCCGGCGTCGAATCCGCGATGCACATCGCAAAGCAGTACAAGATCGTCTCGCGCGAATCGCACAAGGCCAACACCGTGATCGACATCAACGGCATTCCGCTCGGCGGCAACCAGGTTCAGATCATCGCCGGGCCGTGTTCGGTCGAGACGCAGGAGCAGATGGACCTTTCGGCGAAATATGTGAGCGAAGCCGGATGCAGGCTGATGCGCGGCGGCGCGTTCAAGCCCAGGACCAGCCCCTACACCTTCCAGGGCAAGGGGGTCGAGGGTCTCGAGATTTTCAGGAAGGCGGCCGACAAGTACAAGCTGCCCATCGTGACCGAACTGATGGACGTGCGCCAGCTCGACATGTTCATGCAATACGACGTGGACGTGATCCAGATCGGCACGCGCAACATGCAGAATTTCGATCTTCTGAAGGAGGTCGGGCGCATCAACAAGCCGGTGATCCTGAAGCGCGGCATGTCGGCCACGATCTCGGAATGGCTGATGGCGGCCGAATACATCGCGGCGGGCGGAAACCACAACATCATCTTCTGCGAGCGCGGCATCAGGACATTCGAGACCTATTACAGGAACGTGCTGGATGTGACCGCGATCCCGGTCCTGAAGAAGGAGACGCATCTCCCCGTGATCATCGATCCTTCGCACGCCGGAGGAAAGGCGTGGATGGTGCCCGCGCTCTCGCAGGCGGCGATCGCCGCGGGCGCCGACGGACTGCTGGTCGAGATGCATCCCAGCCCCTGCGATGCCTGGTGCGATGCTGACCAGGCATTGACTCCCGGCGAGCTCAAGGAGCTGATGGGCACGCTTTCCGCGATCGCCTCCGCGATAGGCCGCACGCTGTAGACACCGGGATGGGCAAGGGGCGCCTCGAAGCTTTCAGCGATGGCGTCATCGCGATCATCATCACCATCATGGTGCTGGAGATGAAGGTGCCGCACGGCGGCAGCTTCGATGCGCTCACTCCGCTGCTTCCGGTGTTCATGAGCTATGTGCTGAGCTTCATCTATGTCGGCATATACTGGAACAACCACCATCACATGATGCACAGCGTCCAGCATGTGAACGGATGGATGCTGTGGGCGAACCTGCACCTCCTGTTCTGGCTCTCCCTGTTTCCCTTCGTCACGGGGTGGATGGGCGAGAACCATTATGCGGCGATTCCGACCGCGCTCTATGGCGTCGTGCTGTTCATGGCGGCGATCGCATACTGGCTGCTGCAGACGACCATCATCAGGCAGCAGGGCAGGGAATCCCTGCTGGCTAAGGCGGTGGGCAGGGACATCAAGGGCAGGATGTCGCCATTGATCTACCTGATCGCGATCCTGCTTTCGTTTGTCGATTACAGGATTGCGGACGGGCTTTACGTGCTGGTCGCCATCATGTGGATCGTGCCCGACCGCAGGATAGAACGCGCGCTGGCTTACGGCGAGGAAGGCAGGCATGAAGGACACTGACGTTCAATTCAGAAAAATCGCGATCTTCGGCGCGGGCCTGATCGGCGGATCGTTCGCGCTGGCAATGCGCCGCGCCCATCCCGGGATGGAGGTCGTGGGATTCGGCAGAAGCATGGAAACCCTGAGGCTGGCGAAAGAACTCAACATCATAGACCGCATGGGCGAGGACCTGGGACGCGAAGTGGGCACTTCGGATCTCGTGCTGCTTGCCACACCCGTCGGGAAGATGGGCGAACTGATGGAAAGGATCGCGCCGCATCTCGCCGGAAATACGCTGGTCACGGACGGCGGAAGCACGAAGGGCGACGTGGTATCGGCGGCCTATGAAAACCTGGGCGAAAAGGTCTCCCGCTTCATCCCCGCCCATCCCATCGCGGGGGCCGAGCTGTCTGGGCCCGAGGCCGCGCGCGCGGATCTGTATGTCGGGAAAAAGGTGGTGCTGACGCCGCTTCCCGAGAATTCCGGGGAAGACGTGCTTAAGGTGAGGAAGGCCTGGGAGGCTTGCGGCGCGATTGTGAGCGAACTGACCCCGAAACAGCACGACGAAGTGTTCGCTGCGGTGAGCCACCTGCCGCACCTTCTTTCATTCGCGCTGGTGCACGACATCGCAATGCGCAGCGAGCGCGACCTGCTGCTCTCATTTGCCGCGAGCGGCTTTCGGGATTTCACGCGCATCGCGGCAAGCAGCCCGGAGATGTGGCGCGACATCTGTCTTGCCAACCGCGATGCGCTGCTCAAGGAAATCAGGGGCTATGCGGACGAGCTCTACGCGCTCTATCAGGCGCTGGAAAATAATGACGCCGCAAAACTTGAAAACATATTCAGCATTGCGCGCGACCTGCGCAGCAACTGGAACCAGAACCGACCATGAAAGAATATCTCGACCTCCCCCCATTGCTTTCTGCAAAAGGAACGGTGCGTTTGCCCGGATCCAAGAGCATATCGAACCGCGTGCTTCTGCTCTCAGCGCTTTCCGAAGGGACGACGGACGTGCACGACCTGCTGCATTCCGATGACACCGAACGCATGCTCGATGCGCTCGATGCGCTTGGAATCGGGATCGAAAAGGTAGAGGGTGTTTGCCGCATCACCGGATGCGGCGGAAATTTCCCGGTCAGGGAGACGAAGCTCTTTTTGGGAAATGCCGGGACCGCATTCCGCCCGCTGGTTGCGGCGCTTGCGCTTTCAGGGGGGCGCCACGAGCTTTATGGCGGGACCAGGGAGACGCCGGGCGGGCGCATGCACGAGCGCCCGATAAAGGACCTCGTCGATGCGCTGCGCCAGATAGGCGCCGACATCGAATACCTGGGCGCGGATGGCTATCCTCCATTGAGGATAAAGCCTGCGATGCTGGCAGGCGACGTGGTCGAAGTGAGGGGCGATGTGTCCAGCCAGTTCCTCACGGGACTCCTGATGGCGCTTCCTCTGCTGGGACGCACGGTCAGCATAGAAGTGGCGGGTGAGCTGATCTCGAAACCGTATATAGAGATTACCCTTTCGATGATGAAGCGCTTCGGCGTGACGGTCGAGCGCCAGGGTTGGAGGCGGTTCGTGATTTTCGGCGGACAGCGCTACAAGAGCCCGGGCGAAATCTTCGTCGAGGGGGATGCGTCTTCTGCATCTTATTTCCTCGCGGCGGGCGCGATAGGGGGCGGGCCCGTGCGCGTCGAGGGCATAGGCAGCGAGAGCGTGCAGGGCGACGTGCGCTTTGCCGAAGAGCTGCGGAAGATGGGGGCCGAGATCGGGATGGGGCCCAACTGGATTGAGGCGAGAGGGCCTGTGAACGGCAGGCTCACGGCGATCGATCTCGACTGCAACCACATCCCGGATGCGGCGATGACGCTGGCCGTGTCAGCACTTTTCGCGGATGGCAAGACGACGCTGCGCAACATTGCGAGCTGGCGGGTGAAGGAGACAGACAGGATAGCCGCCATGGCGAAGGAGCTCGGGAAGGTCGGCGCGAAAGTGGAGGAGGGCGACGATTACATAAGCATCACGCCGCCTGCCTCCCGTTCCTCTATCCTCAACCCCCGATCCGGCATCAACACCTACGACGACCATCGCATGGCGATGTGCTTTTCGCTTGCCGCATTCGGAAGTGCCGGCATGCGCATCAATGATCCCGATTGCGTGGCCAAGACCTTTCCTGATTACTTCAAGGCCTTTGCAGCGGTGACGAAGAGCGTTCCCGTGATCGCGATAGACGGCCCTTCCGCTTCCGGCAAGGGGACGGTCGCACAGCTCGTGGCCGGCAGGCTGGGATTTCATTATCTCGACAGCGGCGCGCTTTACAGACTGCTCGCGCTTGCCGCCCATCGCGGCGGGGTGGCGCTCGAGGACGAGGAGGCGCTGACCGTTCTGGCATCTGGCATGGAAGTCGAATTCAGGGGCAGCGAAATCCTCCTCGACAACCAGCCTGTGGGCGACGAGCTCAGAGGGGAAGCCTGTGCGGCGGCGGCATCGAAAATCGCGGCTTTGCCTAAGGTCAGGCAGGCGCTGCTTGCAAAGCAGCGGGCATTCAGGCGCTCGCCGGGGCTGGTGACGGACGGGAGGGACATGGGGTCCGTGGTGTTCCCGGATGCCGCATACAAGGTATTCCTGACCGCCTCCGCCGAGGCGCGCGCGGAGCGCAGGTATAAACAGTTGAAGGAAAAAGGAATGGATGCTAATATCTCCGCCCTTTTGCAGGATATCAGGGCGCGGGATGAGCGTGACATGAAGCGCAGCGCGGCCCCCTTGCAACAGTTCCCGGATGCGGCTCTGCTGGACACGACCTCCATGACGATAGATCAGGCGGTGGAAACAGTCTTGAAAGGCTACCGGGAAAAGGCCCCAAAGGAATAGTCCTCTGGGTTTTACAACCAACCTTCTGCGAGAGCAGAGATTTTTAGGTGTATTTCGATGAACGCAACCGCTGATGCAGCAATGAACCCAGATAGTTTCGCCGTCATGTTTGAAGAGAGCCTCACGCGCAAGGAAATGCGCGCAGGCGAGCTCATCACAGCACAGGTCGTGCGCATAGACCACAACGTGGTGGTCGTCAATGCAGGACTCAAGTCCGAGAGCCTGATCCCCGTGGAAGAATTCCTGAACGACAAGGGGGAACTGGAAGTGGCGGCGGGCGACTTCGTCACCGTTGCGATCGAATCTCTGGAAAACGGCTATGGCGAAACCAAGCTTTCGCGCGAGAAGGCCAAGCGCCTTGCCGCATGGCATGACCTCGAGGTCGCGATGGAAGAAGGCAAGATCGTCGAAGGCTTCGTCAGCGGCAAGGTCAAGGGCGGGCTTACCGCGATGGTCAACGGCATCCGCGCTTTCCTGCCGGGCTCTTTGGTCGACATCCGTCCCGTCAAGGATACGACGCCATACGAAAACAAGACCATGGAATTCAAGGTCATCAAGCTCGACCGTCGCCGCAACAACGTGGTGGTTTCGCGCCGCGCCGTGCTCGAGGAGACCATGGGCGCTGACCGCGAGAACGTGATGGAGAGCCTGAAGGAAGGCGCGATCGTCAAGGGCGTGGTCAAGAATATCACCGACTACGGCGCATTCGTCGACCTGGGCGGCATCGACGGCCTTCTGCACATCACCGATCTGGCATGGCGCCGCGTGAAGCATCCTTCCGAGGTGCTGACTGTGGGCGACGAGATCGAGGCGAAGATACTGAAGTTCGACCAGGAGAAGAACCGCGTCTCTCTTGGCATCAAGCAGATGGGCGACGATCCCTGGAATGGCCTGGCACGCCGCTACCCTCAGGGCACCCGTCTTTTCGGCAAGGTCACCAACCTGACCGACTACGGCGCATTCGTCGAGATCGAGCAGGGCATAGAAGGTCTGGTACATGTCTCCGAAATGGACTGGACCAACAAGAACGTCCACCCATCCAAGGTCGTCCAGGTCGGCGACGAGGTCGAAGTGATGATCCTGGAGATCGACGAGCAGCGCCGCCGCATCTCCCTCGGCATGAAGCAGTGCCATTCCAATCCCTGGGATGACTTCGCGAGCAACCACAAGAAGGGCGACAAGGTCAGGGGCGCCATCAAGTCGATCACCGACTTCGGCGTGTTCATCGGTCTGGAAGGCGACATCGACGGTCTGGTGCATCTGTCCGACTTGTCCTGGAGCCAGCCTGGCGAGGAAGTGGTCCGCAACTACAAGAAGGGCGATGAAGTCGAAGCCGTCGTACTCGCCATCGATGTTGAGCGTGAGCGCATTTCGCTCGGCATCAAGCAGCTGGAAGGCGATCCATTCGGCGGTTTTGCAGCAACCCATGAAAAGGGCGCGATCGTCAACGGTGTGGTGAAATCCGTGGATGCGAAGGGCGCGGTGGTGATGCTCGAAGGCGATGTGGAAGCCTATCTCAAGGCATCCGAATTCTCGATAGACCGCGTCGAGGACATCCGCACGCATCTCAAGGAAGGCGATGCGATCAAGGCGATGATCATCAGCGTCGACCGCAAGAGCCGCGGCATCAGTCTGTCCGTCAAGGCGCTGAGCAAGGCGGAAGATACCGCTGCGATGCAGAAGCTTGCGGCTGACAGCAGCACCAGCGCGGGCACGACCAATCTGGGCGCATTGCTCAAGGCCAAGATGGGTGGCAAGACCGAAGCCTGAACTAAGGAATTTGAATGACGCGCTCTGATTTGATTGCAAGGCTTGCAGAGCTGCATCCGCAGCTGCAAGCCAAGGATGCGGAGCTGTCCGTTAAGGTGATACTCGATGCGCTCTCCACCACGCTTGCGCGCGGTGGCCGCGTCGAGATTCGCGGTTTCGGCAGCTTTGGTTTGAATTACCGCCCGCCCCGCCAGGGGAGAAATCCGAAGACCGGGGACAAGGTCAAGGTGCCTGCGAAGTATGTGCCCCACTTCAAGGCGGGCAAGGATCTCCGCGAAAGAGTGGGCAAGGTCGCATCCTGATGACGGTCTGAAGCTTTAGCGGCGGCGATAGCGATATCGCCGCCTTTTTTATGCTATCGTTCGCCAAAAAAACGGGGAATACCGATGCGTTACATAGGCTGGGTGCTGCAGATGCTGCTATTCATCGTTCTGCTTGGGTTCGCGCTCAAGAACGGACAGCCTGTCACCCTCCACTACTTTTTCGGTTACGAGTGGCAGTCCTCGCTGGTGATCGCGCTGTTGCTCTTCTTTGCGGTGGGTGCGGGTCTGGGTGTGCTGGCAACGATGGGCATCTGGTTCCGTCAGCGCCGGGAGATGGCCAGGATGCGGCGCGAGATAGCCGATCTCAGGAAACATCTGGACATCCATCCCGAATGACTGCCTTGGAATTTCGATCATCGAATTTTGCGAGTGTTTATGGAATTTGAACCGTGGATGCTGCTGGTGTTCCCGCTTTTTTTCGGCATGGGCTGGTGGGCGGCGCGTCTGGACATCAAGCAGTTGCTTTCCGAATCCACCGTATTGCCGGAATCGTATTTCCAGGGATTGAATTTCCTGCTCAACGAGCAGCAGGACAAGGCGATAGAGGCGTTCATCGAGGTGGTCAAGATAGACCCGCATACGGTCGAACTGCACTTCGCGCTGGGTAGCCTTTTCCGCCGCAGGGGGGAGGTGGATCGTGCGCTGCGCATGCACCACAATCTCGTGGACAGGGCGGATCTGGATGACGAGAAGCGTCAGCAGGCGGTGTTCGAGCTGGCCCAGGACTATCTGAAGGCGGGGATACTGGATCGGGCAGAGAGCCTTTTTGGCGAACTGAAGAAGACGTCCCATGCCAGGCCTGCGCTGGAATTCCTGCTTGAGCTTTATCAGAAGGAGCACGACTGGATAAAGGCGATTTCGGTCGTCGAACAGATTGCCAGGATTTCAGGGCAGTTCGACGGAAAGCTGGTCTCCTTCTTCTACTGCGAGCTTGCGGAAGAGGAGATCAAGGCGGGAAACATGGATGGGGCGCGTGAGCATCTGGCGCAGGCATTGAAAATCCATCCGGCAAACGTGCGCGCAACCATCATGCTGGGCGACATGGCGCTTGCTGCCGGAAAAATCGAGGAGGCAATCGCGCTCTGGAAGGGGATAGAGCAGCAGGATGCGCAATATCTGCAGCTTGTGGCCGAGAGGCTGCTTTCTGCGTACCGGTCCCTGGGGAAGGAGGCTGAAGGAATTTCCCTGCTGCGCAGTTATCTGGTGAAGTATCATTCCATCGATCTTTTGTATGTGGCTTTCGAGGGCATACTGAAATTCGAGAGCCCTCAATCGGCGTATCAGCTGGTCAGGGACGAGATGGCGAGAAACCCGACGCTGCTTGGCCTGGACAAGCTGCTCGAGGCGCGTTTGCTGGATGTGTCTTTGGAAAGGCGCGCGGACATCGAGCTCGTCAAGGATCTGATACACAAGCGAACGAGAAACCTTGCGATGTATCACTGCAATCATTGCGGTTTCAAGGCGAGGAAGTTTTACTGGCATTGCCCGGCCTGCCAGGCATGGGATAGTTATGCGCCGAGGCGCGACGAGGAAAATGGCAAACCGTTATGACTGATCCGAAAATTATCGTGGCGCTCGACTTTCCAGGCGCCGTGCCTGCGCTGGCGCTGGCGCAGCGCCTGTCACCTGCGCTCTGCAGGCTCAAGGTGGGCAAGGAACTCTTCACGGCCGCAGGCCCCGGCCTGATCGAGCAGCTGATGAAGAGCGGGTTCGAGATCTTTCTGGATTTGAAGTTTCATGACATACCCAATACCGCTGCACAGGCCTGCAAGGTGGCCCAGGGTCTCGGGGTGTGGATGGTCAACGTGCATGCGCTGGGCGGGCGCAGGATGCTCGAGGCTGCAAGGGAGGCGGTATCGGGCAGCACGAAGCTGATCGCGGTCACGATCCTGACCAGTATGAATGCCGAAGATCTTGCCGACATCGGCATTGCAGAATCTCCCGAGCAGATGGTGCTGCGTCTAGCCCGCCTTGCCAGGGATTGCGGGCTAGACGGCGTGGTGTGCTCGGCGCAGGAGACCGTGAGGTTGCGCGAGCAATGCGGGAGCCGGTTCTGCCTCGTCACGCCCGGGATAAGGCCTGCCGATGCGAGTCTTGACGACCAGTCCAGGGTGATGACGCCCGGGGCGGCATTGCGTTCGGGTTCCAGCTATCTCGTGATAGGGCGCCCTGTCACCAAGGCGGTCGATCCCCTGCAGGCATTGCTCGACATCAACAAAGAGATCGAGGGGGTGGCATGAAGAGCCTGCCGGATTTCGGGCGGGCAAGGGTGCTCGTGGTGGGCGATGTGATGCTCGACCGCTACTGGTTTGGGGACGTGCATCGCATCTCGCCGGAGGCGCCCGTGCCGGTGCTGAAGGTGAACAGGGTGGATGAAAGACCCGGCGGCGCTGCCAACGTGGCCCGCAATATCGCAGCGCTTGGGGCGCATGCCACGTTGCTTTCCGTGGTGGGAAAGGACGAAGGGGGCGACAGACTCGAGGGCCTGCTCAGGCAGCATGACAACCTGAATGCGCTTTTGCATCGGGACGACAGCATCTCGACCATCATCAAGCTGCGCGCCGTGGCGCGGCACCAGCAGCTTTTGCGCATAGACTTCGAGACTCCGCCAAGCCACGAGGTGCTGCACGCGGCGCTGAACGACTTCAAGTCCTTGCTTCCGCTGGCCGATGTCGTGATACTTTCCGATTACGGGAAGGGAGGGCTCGCCCATATCGCGCAGATGATCAGGATGGCAAGGGAGGCCGGAAAGCCCGTCCTGGTCGACCCTAAGGGCGAGGACTATGCGCGTTACAGGGGGGCTGCGATATTGACGCCCAACCGCAGCGAATTTCGCGAGGTCGCGGGCAAGTGGAGGGACGAGGCGGAGCTGGAGGCCAAGGCGCAGCGTTTGCGGCGCGATCTTGAACTCGACGCGCTGCTCATTACGCGCAGCGAGGAGGGCATGAGCCTTTACCGGGAAGACGGGGTGCATCACGAGGCGACCTATACGCGCGAGGTCTTCGATGTCAGCGGAGCGGGGGATACGGTGATCGCGACACTCGCGGTGATGCTGGCAAGCGGCGCGGACATGGTTCAGGCCATGCGGGTGGCCAACCGCGCTGCCGGCATCGTGGTCGGCAAGCTGGGCACTGCAGTCGTGACCCGCAAGGAGATCGAGGGAAGCATGCAGAAGGACGATGAGGCCGGCAAGGCCGGCGCATAATGAGGAGCAGGCCATGTATTATATCGTGACGGGTGCAGCCGGTTTCATCGGGTCCAACCTCGTGAAGGCGCTCAACGAGCGCGGGGAGAGCAACATCATCGCGGTGGACAACCTGAAGAGCGCTGACAAGTTCAAAAACCTCGTGGATTGCGATATCGCCGATTTTCTGGACAAGGAGGATTTCAGGAGGAAGCTGCGCGAAGGATTCTTCGACGGGCTTGTCGTCGCGATCCTTCATCAGGGCGCATGCTCCGACACGATGGCGACAGATGGCCGCTATGTGATGGACAACAACTACCAGTACACGCTGGAGCTCCTGAATTACTGCCAGGAGGAGGAGATCCCCTTCCTTTATGCGTCTTCCGCCTCCGTTTACGGCGGAGGGAGGGAATTCAGGGAGAGCCGAGAATGCGAGGCGCCGCTTAACGTGTATGCGTATTCCAAGTTTTTGTTCGACCAGATCGTGCGCAGGAGACACAAGCTCGCAGCGCAGGTCGTGGGGCTGCGCTATTTCAATGTGTACGGCCAGAGGGAGCAGCACAAGGGCCGCATGGCTTCCGTGGCCTATCATTTTTTCAATCAGTACAGGGCGGAAGGAAGGGTCAGGCTTTTCGAGGGTTCTGACGGCTATGAAAATGGCGGCCAGCTGCGCGACTTCGTGTCGATAGAGGATGTGGTCAGGGTGAACCTGCATTTTTTGAATCATCCGGAAATATCCGGCATCTTCAACGTCGGAACGGGGCAGGCCCAGAGCTTCAACGATGTCGCGGCCGCGACCATCAATACGCTGCGCAGCCAGGAGGGGAAGAGTGGATTGACGCTTGCCGAGCTGCGGCAGCAGGGCCTGATAGAATATATACCGTTTCCGGATGCGCTGAAGGGAAAGTATCAGAGCTACACGCAGGCTGATGTGAGCGCGCTGCGCAGGAGCGGCTATGCGGCCCCCTTTCTGACCGTGGAAGAGGGCGTGGCACGTTATGTGGGGAAGCTGCTCGAAAAATGATCCGGCCTGTGCCGCGATCATGTAGAATGTCGCAGTTTCCTGCGGGCTTTGGCGAAACATGTTTCGCTTTTCCTGGACACAAAAAAAGCCCGCGTATGCGAGCTATGTTTTGTTTGGTGCCCAGAAGAGGACTCGAACCTCCACACCTTGCGGCACACGGACCTGAACCGTGCGCGTCTACCAATTCCGCCATCTGGGCATGCGACTTGTTGAAGCCGCGCAATTTAATCGTTATAGGGCAATTTGTCAATGAAAAAGAAAAATAATTTGCGTTTGCAGGATCCTTTTCTGGAACGCGAACGAGAGCAATACGAGCATCCGCTCCCCAGCCGGGAGTTCATCCTGCAGATACTGACCGAGCAGGGTGCGCCGGTCGGCGAGGAGGAACTCCTCGACATGCTGCACATCGAGCAGGATGAGGTGGATCTGTTTTCGCGCAGGCTGCGCGCGATGGAGCGCGACGGCCAGATCATGAGGAACAGGAAGCGCGCGATTTGCGTGATGGACAAGCTGGATCTGATCAAGGGCAAGGTGCAGGGGCATCCGGACGGATTCGGCTTTCTGATACCCGAGGACGGGAGTCCTGACATGTTCCTTTCCGAAAAGGAAATGCACCAGGTGCTGCATGGCGATGTGGTGATGGTCAGGCAATCCGGGGTGGACCGGAGAGGGCGTCCGGAAGCCAAGGTCGTCGAGGTGCTGGAGCGCGCGAACCACAAGGTGGTCGGCCGCCTGTACGAGGAGCACGGCATACAGTTTGTGGTGGCCGAGAATCGACGCATCACCCAGGACATACTGGTGGCATCCGGAGAATCCGGCAAGGCCAGGGCCGGACAGGTCGTGATCGTCGAGATACTCAAGCAGCCGGACAAGCATGCCCAGCCGATAGGGCGCATCGTGCAGGTTCTGGGCAACTATGCCGATCCCGGCATGGAAGTCGAGATCGCCTTGCGCAAGCACGATCTGCCATACGAATTCCCAAAGGATGCGGAGCGCCAGGCCAGGGGGCTATCCCAGCTGGTGACGGAAAAGGACTGGGAGGGACGCGAAGACATACGCCATCTTCCGCTCGTGACCATAGACGGCGAGACGGCGCGGGATTTCGACGACGCGGTGTATTGCGAGCCGGTCAAGGGGGGGTACCGTCTGGTGGTCGCGATCGCGGACGTCAGCCATTATGTCAAACCCAACGATGCGCTGGACAGGGAGGCGATCAGCCGCGGCAATTCGGTTTATTTCCCGAGGCGGGTGATCCCGATGTTGCCGGAGGAGCTTTCCAACGGGCTTTGTTCCTTGAACCCCAAGGTCGACCGCCTTTGCATGGTGTGCGACATGCAGATCAGCAGCAAGGGGGAGATCGGAAAATACCGCTTCTATCCTTCGGTGATGTATTCGCATGCGCGTCTGACCTACAACCAGGTCGCGGAAATGCTTGCCGAGCCCGATGGCAACCTGGCTGCGGAGAATTCCGCCATTTTCCCGCACCTCGTGCATCTGCATGCCTTGTACCAGAAGCTTTTGAAGGCGCGGGAGAAGCGCGGCGCGATCGATTTCGAGACGGTGGAGACGCAGATGATCTTCACCGACCAGGGCAAGATAGCGCGCATCGTGCCCGTTGTGCGCAACGATGCGCACAAGCTGATCGAGGAATGCATGCTGGCTGCAAACGTCTGCGCCGCGGAGTTTTTGCAGGAACACAATCACCCGGTGCTTTACCGCATACACCAGGGTCCCACGCCCGAGAAACTCGAGGCATTGCGGGAATTCATGAAGGAATTCGGTTTGAGGCTGACCGGAGACGAGGAGCCCCAGGCGGCGGATTATTCCAAGCTCCTGAAGCGCATCAAGGGGCGTCCCGATGCGGCGCTTCTGCAGACCGTGATGCTGCGCTCCTTGCGTCAGGCAAGGTACGAGCCCGAGAATGTCGGCCATTTCGGGCTGGGTTACGACGCATACACCCACTTCACCTCGCCGATAAGGCGCTATCCGGATCTTCTGGTGCATCGCGCGATCAAGGCGGTGCTGCAGGGCAAGAAATACAAGCCCGCGCAGAAATGGGCGGAGCTGGGCCTGCACTGCTCGATGACCGAGCGCCGCGCAGACGATGCGACGCGCGATGTCGAGGCGTGGCTCAAATGCTTCTACATGCGGGACCATCTGGGCAGCGTATTCATCGGCACCGTTTCATCCGTCACGAGCTTCGGCATGTTCGTCTCGCTGGATGATCTTTATGTGGAAGGACTGGTCCACATCTCGGAGCTCGGCAAGGACTATTTCCACTTCGATGCGACGAAACATCTCCTTCTTGGCGAACGCACTGGGCAGAGCTACAGGCTGGGAGACCGCGTTCAGGTGCGCGTGGTGAAGGTGGACATGGAAAGCACCAAGGTCGACTTCGTGCTGCACGAGGAAGAGGCGGCCGAGCCGGATGCGAAGCCCAGGAAGAAGACGGCGAAATCTTCCAAGGGGCGCAAGTGATGGCCGAGCTTCGTCTGATATACGGTTTTCATGCGGTGACTTCCCGCATACGCCAGAATCCGGAAGGCGTTATGGAAGTCTATCTGCAATCGCAGCGCCACGACCAGCGCATGCGCGACCTGATCAGGCTGTGCGAGACAAGCGGCGTGCGCGTGATCCCGGTCGACGCTTCCCGGCTTGACGGAATGGCGGGTGGCTCAAGGCATCAGGGGGTTGCGGCCAGGGTCGATGCAACAAAGCGCGTGCAGCATCTCTCCGATGTGCTGGAAACCCTGACGGAGCCGCCTTTGCTTCTTGTGCTTGACGGCATAAAGGATCCGCACAATCTGGGCGCATGCCTGCGCAGCGCGGATGCTTTCGGCGTGCATGCGGTGATTGCGCCCAAGGATCGTGCGGTCGGGATTACGCCCGCGGTGGAGAAAGTGGCGTGCGGGGCGGCAGAAACGGTGCCCTACATTACGGTCACCAATCTTGCCAGGACGCTCAGGGAGATGAAGGAAGCGGGTGTATGGGTGGTGGGTGCGGCAGGTGAGGCAAATCAGGACTTGCACGGATTCAGGCATAAAGGTAGTCTTGCGTTGGTTCTGGGCGCCGAAGGGGAAGGTTTGCGCCGGCTGACCAGGGAAACATGCGATGAGCTGGTTCGCATTCCCATGTTGGGCAGCGTGGAAAGCCTGAACGTTTCGGTGAGCACAGGCATCCTTTTGTTCGAGGCAAGGCGGCAGCGGGCGATGAACGACTAACAGCCCGTACCCGTTGGGGAGCGAGGAATGTTGTATTTTTGCAACGGCAATGCTGGAATTTTGCAGTTTGCGGGTAAAATCAACTCAGGATCGACAACTTCACAGAAAAAGGACAAGAACATGAAAAAGACTACATTGGCAATCGCACTTTCTGCAGCACTGTTTGGCGTTTCGGCTGCGCAAGCCAGTGAATTTTCTGGCGGATGGGTAGGCGCAAAGGTGGGTTCCGACCGCGCCAGCATGACAGGATATGACAGCCAGAACACCAATACATACGGTTTCCAGGGTGGATATGGCTGGGATCTCGGCAGCAACTTCCTGCTGGGCGCAAACGGCTTCTGGGACAGGAATGCGCCTGAGACCCACAATCCCGGCCCCGTCTCCATCGGCAGCAAGGACTATGGTCTGGATGCCAAGCTCGGCCTGCCTTATGGCAACTGGATGCCTTATGCGAAGCTGGGTTATGGCCGTACCAACGGCAACGGTGCGGCGAGCGCTTTTGGCACCAACGGCCCTCAGATGGGGCTGGGCGTGGAATACAAGTTCGCCCCGAGCTGGAGTCTTGCGGGTGAATACACGACCACTTCCGCCAAGACCAATGGCATCGAGATGAGGAACAATGTCCTTTCGCTCGGCGTCAACTACTACTTCGGTGCACATGCGGCTCCCGTCGCGGCAGCACCGGTTGCAGCTGCTCCTGTCGCAGCGCCTGCTCCTGCTCCCAAGCCTGCTCCGGCGCCTGCGCCCCAGCCTGTTTACAAGACCATCTTCACCGACAAGCCTGTGACGATCGAGGGCGCGAACTTCGACACCAATTCGGCAAATCTCAAGCACACAGCCGACATGAAGCTGAACGAAGTGGTGGATTTTGCAGCGCACCATCCGGAGTCGAATCTGGCAGTCACGGGTTATACCGACAGCACTGGCTCCAAGGCATACAACATGAAGCTCTCCGAGCGTCGTGCAGAGTCTGTCAAGGCCTACCTGGTGAGCAAGGGTGTGGCGGCCGATCGCATCACGACCAAGGGCAAGGGCGAAGCCGATCCGGTTGCAAGCAACAAGACCAAGGCGGGCCGTGCGAAGAACCGTCGCGTCGAGATCACTTCCGTTGTCAGGGAGGAATCCAAGGTGCGCGTAAACCAGTAAGCATTCGCGTATCGGAAGGCGGGCTGGAGACAGCCCGCTTTTTTATTGCGCTTCCCTTCAATCGGAGGGATGATGCGCGCATATAGTTCTTCCGGGCAACCATGAAGCTGGCCATTGCACAAATCAACTGCGTTCTGGGCGATCTCAAAGCCAATGCCGACAAAATTCTGAGCCATGCCGAAGAGGCGAGAATTGCGGGCGCCATGCTCCTGCTGACGCCGGAGCTCAGCCTCTGCGGTTATCCTCCGGAAGACCTGCTGTTGCGGGAGGGATTCTTCTCGGCATGCCGCAAGGCCTTGAACGAGCTTGCAGCCAAAATCTCCGGCATCTCGGTGATCGTCGGCCATCCGCATGAGCAGGATGGCAGGCGCTACAACGCAGCCTCGCTGCTTCAGGATGGAAAGGTCGTTGCGACTTATTGCAAGAGGCTGCTGCCCAACTATTCGGTGTTCGACGAGAAGCGGTATTTCGACAGGGGCGATGGCACCTTGGTGTTCGAGCTGTCGGGCATCCGGTTTGGCGTCAACATCTGCGAGGACGTGTGGGAGCCTGAGGCGGCAAGGGAGGCGTATCTGGCGGGAGCGCAGGTGTTGCTGGTGATCAATGCCTCGCCTTATGCGCTGCAGAAGCAGGAATCCAGATACGAGGCAGTGCGGCGGCGCATCGTTGAAACGGGAATGCCCGTCGTTTATGCAAACATGGTGGGGGGGCAGGACGAGCTGGTCTTCGATGGCGGCTCTTTTGCGATGGATGGTTCGGGTTCTTTGACAGCGCAGAGCGCGCTCTTCGATGAATGCCTGTCCATCGTCGAGTTATCGGAAGATCTTTCGCCCGAAGGCGATCTGGTTGCCCTGCCCGGTGAGGACGAGGAGATATATCGCGCGCTTTGCCTGGGACTTCATGACTATATCGGCAAGAACGGTTTTCCGGGCGTTCTTCTGGGGCTGTCGGGCGGGATAGACTCCGCGCTGACGCTTGCCATCGCGGTCGATGCGCTGGGGGCGGAAAGGGTGCACGCAGTGATGATGCCCTCTCCTTATACGGCGAGGATCAGCCTGGACGATGCGCGCGAGATGGCGGATATTCTGGGCGTGCGATACGACGAATTTTCGATAGAGCCGATATTCCAGAGCTACCTTGAAACGCTGAAACCAAGCTTTGTCGGCCGAGATCCGGATACGACGGAAGAAAATCTGCAGGCCAGGATACGCGGGAATCTTCTGATGGCGCTTTCCAACAAGTTCGGCGCGCTCGTTCTCACCACGGGAAACAAATCCGAGATGAGCGTGGGTTATGCCACGTTGTATGGCGACATGTCGGGCGGCTTTTCGGTGCTGAAGGATCTGAGCAAGATGCAGGTCTATCGCCTGTCGAAGTATCGCAACAGCAAAGGAAGGGTGATTCCGGAGCGCATCATCACGCGTCCGCCCAGCGCCGAACTGCGCCCCGATCAGCTCGATCAGGACAGCCTTCCGCCATACGAGGTGCTGGATGCGATCATGGAATGCTATGTGGAAAGGAATCTTTCCATTCCCCGGATCATCGCGCTGGGGTATCCGGAAGCCGATGTGCGCCGCGTCGTGAGGCTGATCAGGATCAGCGAATACAAGCGCCGTCAGGCGGCTGTCGGCGTGCGCATCACGGAGCGCAGCTATGGCAAGGACTGGCGCTATCCGATCACGGTGCGCTATCAGGACGACTTCTAGGCTTGTTCGGCTGGCTGGTCGAAAGTTTCTTCCTTTTGGATTCCGTGTTTGTTATAATAAGCCCGATTCGGATGGGCTTAATGCCCGTTTTTTATTTGTGGGTTGCAATCATGGACTTGGTCGGGCTGATAGAAAAAACGGTTTCTGGTTTGGGCTATGAGCTCGTGGATGTCGAGAGGGCGGGGCGCGGCCTTTTGCGCGTGTTCATCGACAAGCCCGAAGGGATTGCGGTCGAGGATTGCCAGCTGGTCAGCAATCAGTTGACCAGGCTTTTTGCGGTCGAGGATGTCGACTACGAGAGGCTCGAGGTGTCTTCCCCGGGGCTCGATCGCGTGCTGAAGAAGGCCGCGGATTTCATCCGCTTCAAGGGTGAAAAGGCGCACATCAAATTGCGCATGCCGATTGCGACTCGCAAGAACTTCACCGGCACGATAGGCGATCTCGATTCGGGTGTGCTGAAGCTGGATGTGGATGGCACGGTTGTGGATATCGAGCTTGCGAATGTGGACAAGGCGCGTTTGGTGCCGACTTTTTAGAATTGATGCCCTTTATTGGGAAATGGCAGGAGAATGGTATGAGTCGTGAAGTATTGTTGCTGGTAGATGCGCTGTCCCGCGAAAAGAATGTGGACAAGGAGGTCGTGTTTGCTGCGCTTGAGTCCGCGCTGGCGTCGGCGACCAAGAAGCGCTTCGAGGACGAGGCCGATGTGCGCGTCGCGATCGACCGCAATACCGGGGAATTCGAATCCTTCCGCCGCTGGGAAGTGATGGACGACGAGACCTTCGAGACGCCTGACTTGCATATCAAGCTCGAGGAGGCAAGAAAGCGCAATCCGGACATCCAGCTGGGCGAGTTCATCGAGGAGCCGCTCGAATCCATAGATTTCGGCCGCATCAGCGCCCAGGCTGCAAAGCAGGTGATATTCCAGAAGATACGCGACGCGGAGCGCGAGCAGATTCTGGCCGACTTCATGAGCCGCAAGGAGCATCTCGTGTCGGGCACCGTGAAGCGGCTTGAGCGTGGCAATGCGATCGTGGAATTCGGCAAGATCGAGGCGCTGCTGCCACGGGACCAGATGATTCCCAAGGAAAACATGCGCGTCGGCGATCGCGTCAGGGCGCATCTGATGCGCGTCGACCGCGGCCCCCGGGGACCTCAGGTGATCCTGTCGCGCACCTCTACCGATCTTTTGGTCAAGCTTTTTGAGCTGGAGGTTCCCGAGATCGAGGAGCATCTTCTGGAAATCGTCGGCGCTGCGCGCGATCCCGGGTCGCGTGCGAAGATTGCCGTGCGCTCGCATGATCAGCGCATAGATCCCATCGGCACCTGCGTCGGAATGCGCGGCTCGCGCGTGCAGAGCGTGACCAATGAGCTGGCGGGCGAGCGGGTGGACATCATCCTCTGGTCGGATGATCCTGCGACCTATGTGATCAACGCCTTGGCGCCTGCGGAAATCTCGAGCATCGTGGTGGACGAGGAACGCCACAGCATGGATGTGGTGGTCGAGGAGGAGAATCTGGCCCAGGCGATCGGGCGGGGCGGGCAGAATGTGCGTCTGGCGAGCGAGATGACGGGCTGGGAGCTCAACATCATGACCGTCGAGCAGGCACGCGAGAAGCACGATCAGGAGTTCGACAAGATACGCGCGCTGTTCATGGAGAAGCTGGATGTCGATGAGGAGATCGCCGACATACTGGTGCAGGAAGGCTTCGCAACGCTCGAAGAAGTCGCTTATGTGCCGCTTGAGGAGATGCTCGAGATCGAGACCTTCGATGAGGCGACCGTCACCGAGTTGCGTAGCCGTGCCAGAAACGCGCTTCTTAACGCGGAACTGGTCAAGGAAGAGAAGCTGGAACATGGCATGGGCGATCTTTTGAAGCTGGATGGCATGACCGAAGATCTGGTCCGGGTGCTGTCCGCAAAGGGCGTGAACACGCAGGAACAACTGGCGGATCTCGATGTCGATGAACTGGTCGAATTGTCGGGGGTGGATGCTGATAAGGCCAATGCGCTGATCATGGCAGCGCGTGCGCCCTGGTTCGCATAGCGCAGATGGAGTTGTCTAAAGGATGGCAATGGGAAAATTAGACGTAACACAATTTGCGGCAGAGCTCGGGCTTACGGTTTCACTGTTGCTCGAGCAGTTGCACGCAGCGGGCGGCACGCAAACCAGGCCGACGGATCCCGTGTCCGAGAAGGACAAGGCGCGTCTGCTCGAGCATCTCAGGACGGCGCATGGCGCCGGGCAGGGTTCAAAGAAGATCACGCTGACGCGCCGCGAAACGACCGAGATACAGAGCTCGGACAGGTCGGGACGCTCCCGCACCATACAGGTCGAGGTACGCAAGCGCCGAGTGGTTGCCCCGCCGCCGCTGGAGACTGCGCCGGCTGTCGAACAGGTCAAGGTCCTGGACAGCGAGCAGATCGCGGCGCGCGAACGGGAAGCCAAGCTGCAGGCCGAACTGGCAGCGCGCCAGGAAGCCGAATTGCAGGCCAAACAGGCCTTCAGCAAGCGCAAGGCCGAGAAGCAGGTCAAGGCCGAAGAACCCAAGGCGCCGCCTGCAGCGGCTGAGGAAGTTGCCGTCAAGGCTCCCGAGGCGGAAGTGGCCGAAAAACCGGCAGAGCCTGCTCAGGGAACATTGCACAAGCCGGCCGTGATGCCGGGAGACAAGGTTGCAAGACCGGAGAGAAAGCCCAAGGTCGAGGCAAAGGAAGCGCCTGCTGCACGCGAGGATATGCCTGGCGGCAAGCGCGCGCCCGGAAAGGCGGCATTGCGTGCGCCCGCCAAGACGGCGGCAAAGGAAAAGACCTGGTCCATGCCGGTGCGCGCGCCCAAGCATGGCAGGCACGAAAAGCATGCTGAGGAGCCGCAGCACGCCTTCAATCTTCCGACCGAGGCGGTGGTGCGCGAGATATCCGTTCCGGAAACCGTGACGGTTTCCGAACTGGCGCAGAAGCTTTCCATGAAGGCTGTGGAAATCATCAAGGCGCTGATGAAGCTCGGCATGATGGCGACCATCAACCAGGTGCTGGATCAGGAGACCGCGATGATCGTGGTCGAAGAGTTGGGGCATGTCGCCAAGGCGGCCAAGCTGGACGACCCGGATGCCTATCTGATGGACGACCACGAGCATCACGATGCGCCGCTCGAGCCCCGCGCCCCGGTCGTGACCGTGATGGGCCATGTCGACCACGGCAAGACCTCCCTTCTCGATTACATACGCCGCACCCGGGTCGTCTCGGGCGAGGCGGGCGGCATCACCCAGCATATCGGCGCCTATCATGTGGAGACGCCGCGTGGCATGATCTCCTTCCTGGATACGCCGGGACATGAGGCGTTTACCGCGATGCGCGCCAGGGGTGCCAAGGCGACCGACATCGTGATTCTGGTGGTGGCGGCGGATGATGGCGTGATGCCCCAGACCAAGGAGGCGATCGCCCACGCCAAGGCGGGCAATGTGCCGCTGGTGGTTGCGGTCACCAAGGTTGACAAGCCTGATGCCAATGTGGAGCGCGTCAAGCAGGAACTCGTGAGCGAGGGCGTCGTGCCTGAAGACTGGGGCGGGGATTCGATGTTTGTCGAGGTTTCCTCCAAGACCGGGCAGGGCATAGACAAGCTTCTCGAAGCCGTTCTTTTGCAGGCGGAGCTGATGGAGCTGAAGGCGCCCAGGGACTGCAATGCGAAGGGCCTGGTGATCGAGGCGCGACTCGACAAGGGCAAGGGCCCGGTTGCGACGGTGCTCGTGCAGTCCGGCACGATGCATAGGGGCGATGCGGTGCTGATCGGTTCGGTGTTCGGGCGCGTGCGGGCAATGCTGGATGAAAACGGCAAGGTCGTGCAAGAAGCCGGACCTTCCATTCCCGTTGAAATTCAGGGCTTGTCGGAAGTGCCCGATGCGGGCGAAGTGTTGATGGTGCTGTCCGACGAGAAGCGTGCGAGAGAGATCGCGCTGTTCCGTCAGGGCAAGTATCGCGGCGTGAAGCTTGCACAGCAGCAGGCGGCTAAACTCGAAAACATGTTCGATCAGCTGGCGGAGGGCGAGGTACCCACCCTGTCCCTGATCGTGAAATCAGACGTGCAGGGTTCTGCCGAAGCGATCGCGCAGACGCTGCAGAAGCTCTCCACCGACGAGGTCAAGGTCAATCTGATACACAGCGGTGTCGGTTCGATCAACGAGTCGGACATCAATCTCGCGCTGGCTTCCAAGGCGGTCCTGATAGGCTTCAACACGCGCACCGATGCGCCTGCAAGAAAGCTCGCGGAATCGACGGGCGTGCAGATACGCAACTACAGCGTGATCTATGCGATGGTGGACGACATCAAGGCGGCTCTCTCGGGGATGCTGGCGCCGGAGAAGAAGGAAGTCGTACTGGGGCAGGTCGAGGTGCGCCAGGTTTTCGTGGTCTCCAAGGTCGGCACGATCGCAGGCTGCATGGTGCTGGAAGGCGTGGTCAAGCGCGGCTGTCTCGTGCGCGTGATGCGCGGCAAGGATCTGATACACGAGGGCGAGCTCGATTCCTTGAAGCGCTTCAAGGACGACGTGAAGGAAGTGCGCGCGAATTTCGAGTGCGGTCTGTCTGTCAAGAACTTCAATGACCTCCAGGTCGGCGACAGGATAGAAGCCTATGAAATCGTCGAGGTTGCGCGTACGCTGTGATGGCTAACTTTGCGAGAACAGAGCGCATAGGCGAGCAGATCCAGAGGGAGATCGCAGAGCTCATCCGCCTCGAAGTCAACGATCCGCGCGTGAAGCTCGTCACCATCACCGGCGTCGAGGTCGCGAGCGATTATTCTCATGCGAAGATCTTCTTCACGCGGCTGGACGGCAGGCAGGAAGAGGCCCAAAAAGGTCTTGAGCACGCATCAGGCTTCCTGCGCAGCCGCCTGGCGCACAGCCTGAAGCTTCGCATCATGCCGCAACTGCATTTCCTGTATGACGCATCGGTCGAGCGGGGCAGCCGCTTGTCGCAGCTCATCGATCAGGCAGTCGCCAGCGATTCAAATCTTGGAAAAGAAGAGTAACCGGCAGGCGAAAAGAGACTATCGTCCTTTGGATGGCGTGTTGTTGTTCGACAAGCCCAGGGGATTGAGCTCTAATGCCGCGCTGCAGAAGGTCCGCCGCCTATTCAATGTCGAGAAGGCAGGGCATACCGGGACGCTCGATCCGATGGCGACCGGCCTGCTGCCTGTCTGCTTTGGCGAGGCGACCAAGTTCTCCAATGAATTGCTGGATGCGGACAAGTCCTATGATGCATCCCTGCGCTTCGGGCAGACGACGACGACCGGGGATGCCGAAGGGGAGATTGTGTCGGAGCGCGCAGTCGATTTTTCAGAAGCGGAACTCGAACGCGTGCTGATGCAATTCAAAGGCGAAATAGAGCAGCTGCCGCCGATGCACAGCGCATTGAAGCACCAGGGAAGGCCGCTCTACGAATACATACGCAAGGGCATCGTGATAGAGAGAAGCGCGCGCAGGGTGCATATCCGCGATCTGGTTTTGCGGCGCTTTGCCGGATTCGAGGCGGACATTTCGGTGTGCTGCAGCAAGGGAACCTATGTGCGCACGCTGGCCGAAGACATCGGAGAGGCATTGGGGTGCGGCGCGCACCTCGTCGCATTGCGCCGCACCGCGATCGCGCATTTCGATCTCAAGGATGCCAGAGATCTCGAGGCCCTTCAAGCGATGACAGAGGAGGAGCGCGAAGCCCGCCTGCTTCCGGTCACCTGCCTTTTGCCCGAGATGCCGAGGCTGGATCTGGATGCGGTGCAGGTGAAAAGGCTGGCCCAGGGGCAGAGGCTGGGGCTGGATACCGGGCTGCCCGATGGAAAGCTTGCCCTGTACGGCCCGAACGGCTTTATCGGATTGGGATCGAAGGAGGGGAGGCGCATCGCTTCCGAACGCCTTTTGTCCAGTGTTGCAAAACAGGCATCATCCAGGGAATTCACGGAAGTGGTTGAGTAGTCACCATATTCGAGAGTACAATACATCACTTTTTTTAGGAGAGAAAAACCAAATGGCAATCACCGCCGCGCAAAAAGCGCAAATCGTCACAGAATACCAACGTGCTGTCGCCGACACGGGCTCACCCGAAGTCCAGATCGCGCTGATGACTGCACGCATCGCCTATCTCACGGAACACTTCAAGGATAACGTCAAGGATCATCATTCACGCCGCGGCCTGCTGCGTCTGGTCAGCCGCCGCCGCAAGCTGCTTGACTATCTGAAGAGGAAGAACGAAGCGAGCTACCAGAGCCTGATCAAGCGCCTGGAAATTCGCAAGTAATCCAAAAAGCGGGTCGCAGATGCGGCCCGTGTCTTTTGTCACGTTTAATTCTAAGGGCGACCACGCCTGCTAAAGAGGTCTATCTTGAGTCATTACAAAAAAACAATTGCGTTCGGTAAACACCAGCTGACCCTTGAAACCGGGGAGATTGCCCGCCAGGCAAGCGGTGCGGTGCTGGTCAGTCTGGATGATACCGTGGTGCTCGTCACCGTGGTTGGCCGCAAGGATGCAAAGCCGGAGCAGGATTTCTTCCCGCTCACGGTCGATTACCAGGAAAAGACCTATGCGGCAGGCAAGATTCCCGGCAGCTTCTTCAAGCGCGAAGGACGTGCAAGCGAAAAGGAAATCCTGACATCGCGGCTGATCGACAGGCCGCTGCGCCCATTGTTCCCGGAAAGCTTCTACAACGAAGTGCAGATCATCGCGACCGTGATGTCCTCGGACAATGAGATCGACTCCGACATCCCCTCGATGATAGGCGCATCCGCGGCGCTCGCGATATCCGGCATTCCCTTTGACGGCCCGATAGGTGCCGCGAGGGTGGGCTATTGCAACGGCGAATATCTCCTGAACCCGACGGCGACAGAGCTTCTGACTTCGCAGATGGACCTGGTGGTTGCGGGCACCAAGCGCGCGGTGCTGATGGTCGAATCCGAAGCGCAGCAGCTTTCCGAGGAGGTGATGCTGGGCGCGGTGATGTATGGACACGAGCAGTTCCAGGTCGTGATCGACGCGATCAACGAAATGGCCGATGCAGTCGGCAAGCCGCTGTGGGACTGGCAGGCGCCGGCCAAGGACGAGGCGCTGATCGCCAAAATCGCCGAGATCGCCGAAGCCGATCTGAATGCGGCCTATGCGATACGCTCGAAGCAGGAGCGCACGGATGCGGTTTCCGCGATCCATGCGAAGGTGATGGAGGCCGTGCCTGCCGATATCGAAAGAAATCATGTCAACGAACTCTTCAGCGCGCTGGAAGCGAAGATCGTGCGCGGAAAGATCCTGAGCGGCGAGCCGCGCATAGACGGCCGGGACACCCGCACCGTGCGCCCGATCACGATCAGGAACGGGGTGTTTCCCCGCACCCATGGCTCCGCGCTTTTCACGCGGGGCGAGACTCAGGCGATCGTGGTGACCACGCTTGGCAGCATGCGCGATGCGCAGAAGATCGATGCGCTTCAGGGCGAGTACTCTGACAGGTTCATGCTGCACTACAACTTCCCGCCCTTCGCGACAGGCGAGACCGGACGTTTTGGCAGCCCCAAGCGCCGCGAGATAGGCCATGGCCGCCTTGCCAAGCGCGCGCTGGCCGCAGTGCTGCCGGGCGAAGAGGATTTCAGCTATGCGATCCGCATCGTGTCCGAGATCACGGAGTCGAACGGTTCCAGCTCGATGGCTTCCGTTTGCGGCGGCTGCCTCTCGATGCTGGATGCTGGCGTGCCGCTGAAGGCGCATGTGGCCGGTATTGCGATGGGCCTGATCAAGGAAGGCAACCGCTTTGCGGTGCTGACCGACATCCTGGGCGACGAGGATCATCTGGGCGACATGGACTTCAAGGTGGCGGGTTCGGAATCCGGCATCACCGCGCTGCAGATGGACATCAAGATCAACGGCATCACCCGCGAAATCATGCAGGCAGCGCTGAGCCAGGCAAAGGAAGGGCGCATGCACATACTCGGCATCATGAAGTCTTCGATGTCCGGCGCCCGCAGCGAACTTTCCGAGTTTGCGCCGCGCATGATCAAGATGAAGATCAATCCGGACAAGATCCGCGACGTGATCGGCAAGGGCGGCGCCGTGATACGCGCGCTGACCGAGGAGACGGGAACCACGATAGACATCGACGACGATGGCAACATCACCATCTCGAGCGTGAATGCGGAGGCGGGCGAGCTTGCCAAGAAACGCATCGAAGACATCGCAATGGACGTCGAAGTGGGCAAGGTATACGAAGGCCCGGTGGTCAAGCTGCTGGACTTCGGCGCGCTGGTCAACATCCTGCCAGGCAAGGACGGTCTTCTGCACATCTCCCAGATCGCCCATGAGCGGGTCAACAGCGTGGGCGACTTCCTCAAGGAAGGCCAGGTCGTGCGCGTGAAGCTCCTGGAGATGGACGACAGGGGCCGCATGAAGCTCTCCATGAAGGCGCTGTTGCCGGCGCCCGAATCCCAGGGCGCATCCATTGCCGAATAGCGCAGTGTAAAGGCCGGCTCATAGCCGGCCTATGGGCTCATGGCCTCTTCCTGGTTGAAGAAATGAAACCGGCCGCGCCCTGACTGTTTGGCCACATACATCGCCTGATCTGCATGTCGCAGCAGGTTGTCGCCGTCACCATCGTCATCCGGGTAGAAAGCCACGCCGATGCTGGCCGATATTCTTACCTCATGTCCGTCGATGTCGAAGGGCTGGTTGATCGCATTCATGACGCGAGTGAGCATCTGCTGGCA
>JAJZTF010000007.1 GCA_021821945.1 Pseudomonadota bacterium | reverse complement strand
GTTTGACTGCACGCCTGCGCCTTTCAGCCAGTGCTTGCATCGAGAGTGTCCTTGCGTCTTGTTTTTCCATGTGCGATTCGACAAAGCATCGCTCAATAAGTTCAATATATTATTGCCGAGTCAATAAGGGGGCCAATGAAAATTACACGGCCACCGGGGGGAATCTGGCGGGGCCGGTTAGTGCTACAGCAAAAGTTGACGGCTGGGATGTGACTGCAGTCGGCATCTGGCCTGTGGCCGATCAGGTCAGCCTGTTGGGTAAACTGGGTGTCGCTGACGCGCATATCTCGGGTTCTGTTACAGGTCCCGGCGGTTCTGTATCTGTGAGCGGTTCCAAAACCGACTTCACCTACGGCATCGGTGCTCAATATGATTTCACCAGTTCCGTTTTTGGAAGACTGGATTTCGACAGCTATAACGTCGGCACTTCAAGTTCCTCGAACAGAATCACAATCTGGACAATCAACCTGGGTTACATGTTCTAGTTTTTGAGCATCGATGCAAAACAAACCCGCCTAGGCGGGTTTGTTGCCAAAGTGGCTCATATACTAGCCTGCGAAGGCAGCGACGGGGCATCTAGTAATTCGGATAGTTGGGAATCAGCACCGTATCGCTGTCGTATGTCCCCTTTTCTGCCTTGGTGTGGCAGGCCTCGCAATTGGCAAGGGAGCGCACGTCCTTGTTGCCCTTGATCATCTTTTCCGGAATGTCGTGGTGCTTGCGCCTGATCACGCGCACATCGGTGATGCGCAAGGGCGCCTCGCCGCTTTCGGTGGAAACGGCGATCTTGCGGGAAAGCTTGAATGAAGATTTTTCCGCCGCGTTGTTCAGCGCATAGCCGCGTATTCTGTTTAAGGTGGCCGCATCGAGATCGGCGACCTCGCCGAAGTGGTTGTGCAGCGCTTCGGGGGTGAGCAGTTTTTCCCACGAGTTGCCTGGCAGCAATCCCGGCTGATAGGCGAAATGGCAGGCGCTGCATTCCTGTGCCCAGGATGCGTCGCTGACCGGCGCTACGCCGTTTTTATGGCCGAACATGTCGGACCATGTCCATTTGAATCCTTCCGCCTGGGCAAGATTGACGCCCAGCAGCACTGAAAGTGCAATCGCGAACCTGAAGATTTTGTGTGTCATTGCATGTCCTCCTATTTTGCGCCCAGCAGGAACTGAAGGATGTCTCCCTTTTCCTGTGCCGTGCATTCTTGTCCCATCACCCATTCGCAGTTGCGTTTGAACCATTTTTCGATTTTCTCCTCGTCTGTATAACGCCTGGGATTCACGGTGATTGCCATCGGGTCAATCACCTTTTTGGTCTTTGCATGTTTGCCTGGCTTGCCAAGATCCGAACCGTGGCACGTGGTGCAGGAACGCTTTTCGCCTTCAGCGGCGGGGAATGTCTTCTCCCATAACTGACTGCCGCGCATCGCCGAGAAATCCTTCGCCCCCGCTGCCCTGAATCTGGCAAACTCTGCATCCGTGGCAGGAGTCGCCAGCGCCAATGGGGCGACGGCAGACAGCCAGAGCAACAGCGCCATCCTTTTCATGCTCATGGAATCCCCCTCTACCAGGTTATCTTGATTCCGACAGCCATCATCAGTGCGCCGATTTCCGCCTGGGTGGAATGGCTGCTGGCTGGCGCCTTGCTCACCGCATTGGCCAAGAGCAATGCTCCTGCCCCGGCGAGCAGCCAGTGTTGGGTGTCAGGATCCTTGATGCCGTCTTCGAAGAGATGCATGTCATCCCAGTGGAACAGCAGTCCGGTGGCGACCGCGCTCAAGGCCATTGCGCGCGTGGCGCGCCCCAGACTTTGGTGGGTGCCGCTGGTCCTGGGCGGATTGTTCGTGCAGTTTGCCTCGCAGCCCTCGGGTGCGGTCAGCGCGGTTGCCGCCGCCAGCACGATCGTGCCGATGCCAAGATACTCGTGCAGTTTGTCGGCGCTGAACAGGGGGTCCTTGACAACATGTTCGTTTGTCTGGGAAACCGCCGCCAATCCTGGCGAGGCCTGCCGGTCGTTCGATGCCAGAACGTATGACTTTAGATCCGGAAAGTCGGTTGCCGCAAGGTGTGTGGCGCCCGGATCGAAGTCATCTGCCTGGACTGCGGTTGCGATCAGCATGAAGAGCAAGCCGATCAGCTTGCCATTGGCCCTGGTTTTCATTTACATCTCCTCCTTGGTGTTATGGATTTTTTTCGTTTTATATTGTTTTCTCATTTCCGGTGTGTGCATGGCCTTCCTTGCGGCCGGTGACCATGGCGCGCACCAGATTCTCCCCATGCTGGATGCTGCCCGTGATCACGCCCAGCAGGTGCAGCGCGACCAGCGTCAGGGCAATGTTGATCAGGAATGCATGAAGATGGCGGATCGCATAGCTGGTCTGGTCGTCAGCATGCAGAGGCAACGGCCCTTCGAAATCGATCAGCGACAGCGTGGCAAGCCCTGTGAAGAGAATCAGCAGAAGCAGCGCAAGCATGGCAAACACCATCAGCGCGCCTGCAGGGTTATGCCCGGGATAGTGGCGAGGCCTGCCCTGCAGCATTTCCTTGAAGTACCGAACCGTTTCGCGAGGCGGGAAGATGAACGAAGCAAAGCGCGAGTAGCGGCTGCCAAGAAACCCCCACAAAAGGCGCGCGAAGAGCAGGATGCACAAGGCATAGCCAGTCGCTGCATGGATTTCGCCATGGTGGTATTTCGCGCTCCAGTATGCCGTGAAAAATCCGCCTGCCAGAGCCCAGTGGAAAGCCCGTAGCGGAAAATCCCAGACCATGGTGTCGTTGTGTTCGCCTGCCCCTGCCTGCTGCATCTGCTGAATCTTTAAGCCTTTTGATTGACGGCCCGTATCAAATCTTGCCGTGCAAAAAACCGTTGACGCACCAGCCAGCTCTTCAGTTGAATCTGGTGCGTTTTTTCACCCGTTGCTTCATAATGGGCGAAGATTAATTCGCAAACCTTAAGGGATCCTTAAGCGGGTGCAGCAGGCGTAATGGATTCTTGGTGGATGGAAGAGCTGGAAATTCTCATAGAGTGTTGGAAAGATGCGAGTGCTGGTTGTTGAGGATGATCTGGTGGGATATGCGGTTCAGGTCGGGTTGAAGGAGGCTGGCTACGCCGTCGACTGGGTCAAGGATGGCGTGTCTGCGGATCATGCGCTTGCCAACGAATCATATGTACTGGTGGTCCTGGATATTGGCCTGCCAAGGATGTCCGGTCTCGATGTGCTGAAACGGCTGCGTCAGCGTGATGCAGTGATGCCGGTGATCATCCTCACTGCGATGGATATGGTGGAGGATAGGATCAGGGGGCTGGATGCCGGCGCTGATGATTACCTGCCCAAGCCTTTCGACATGGGAGAACTGATCGCCCGCGTGCGCTCATTGATACGACGGGCCGGCAGGAGCCCGGCACCCTTGCTGAGGACGGCAGGGGTGGTGCTGGAACCTGCGGCGCATCAGGTGACCTACAACCAGCAGGAAGTCGATCTGACCGCGAAGGAATTTTCGGTGCTCCATGTCCTGATGCGCAATGCCGGAAAGGTGCTGTCGCGCAGCCAGATAGAGCAGCAGCTTTATGCCTGGGGGGAAGAGGTCGCAAGCAATGCCGTGGAGGTTCATATCCACCATCTGCGGCGCAAGCTGTTTCCGGAGATAATCGAAACCGTGCGCGGCGTCGGTTACCTGATTGCCGGGAGCGATCACCAGAAAGCCGGGGGGCGCTCTTAAAGCGCAAGCCTGAATGGCGGGCCGAAAGCCGCCTAACCGGGGCTTTGCACGCGGTAGATGCGGATGACTTCAGGGATCATGCGCAGGCTGCGCATGATGTTCGCCAGATGCTGGCGGTTGTTCACCTCTAGCGTGAAATGCAACGCGGTGTATTCGCCTTCGCTGGCAAAATTGACGTTCTCGATGTTCGATTCGGCCTCGGCGATCGCAGCCGCGACCTTGGCCAGCACGCCGCGCTGGTTGGCTACCAGGAGCTTCAGGTTGACCGCGAAGGTGCGGGTGATGTTCTTGTCCCACTGGACGTCCAGCCACTGTTCCCCATGGCTCTTGCGCAGAACGGGGCAGTCGTGCGTGTGCACGATGAGTCCCTGGCCGCTCTTGATCACGCCTATGATGGGGTCGCCGGGAATCGGCCTGCAGCAGCTCGCGAATTGCACGGCCATGCCTTCCGTTCCCTGTATCGTGATCACCGGGGTGGCCGGCGTCTCGCTGGGCAGCGTCTCGCTGGAACAGGCGAGCTGCCTTGCCACGACCATGTTGAGCCGGCGCCCAAGGCCTATGTCTGCCAGTATCTCCTGGCGCGACTTGATGCCCGTGTCGCGCAACAGCTTGTCCCAGCAGCTTTCCTTGATGTCCGAAGGCTTGATGCCAAGCGCATGCAGGGCCTGGTTGAGCAGGCGCTCGCCAAGCTGGGCCGACTCGCCCGACTGCATGGTTTTAAGGAAATGCCTGATGTGGCTTCTGGCCTTGTTGGTGGTGACGTAGGAGAGCCATGCCGGGTTCGGCTTCGCATGGGGGGCGGTGATGATTTCCACGCGGTCGCCGTTCCTGAGTTCGCTCCTCAAGGGCACGAGCTCGTGGTTGATCTTGACCGCGATGCATCTATCTCCTATGTCCGTGTGGACGCTGTATGCGAAATCGACGGCGGTGGCGCCTCGCGGCAGCGAGAGTATCTGCCCCTTGGGCGTGAAGACGTAAACGGCATCGGGGAAGAGGTCGACCTTCAAATGCTCCATGAATTCCGCAGAGCTGCTGCTGTCGTTCAGGCTTTCGAGCAGTTCCTGCAGCCACTGATGCGTCTTCTTGTGCAGCTCGCTGATGGAGGCAGTGCCGCTCTTGTATAGCCAGTGCGATGCGACCCCAGCCTCTGCGATTCTGTGCATTTCGTAGGTGCGTATCTGGATTTCGATGGGCGTGCCGAAGGGGCCGAAAAGCGTGCTGTGCAGCGACTGGTAGCCGTTCGATTTGGGTATCGCGATGTAGTCCTTGAATTTTCCGGGGATCGGCTTGTACAGGGCATGCAGCACGCCGAGCGCCCAGTAGCAGGAGGGCGTGTCCTTCACGAGCACCCTGAAACCGTAGATGTCCAGCACTTCCGAGAAGGCAAGCGACTTCGTCTGCATCTTCTTGTAGATGCTGTATATGTTCTTTTCCCGTCCTGTGACTTCCGCTTCGATGTGGTTCTTCTCGAGCTGGGAACGGATCGATTCGAGCACCTTGCCCACGACCTCGCGGCGGTTTCCCCTGGCGACCTTGAGCGCCTTCGCGAGCACCGCATAGCGGTTCGGGTGCAGGTACTTGAAGCTCAGGTCTTCAAGCTCGAGATAGATCTCGTTGAGGCCGAGCCGGTTTGCGATGGGCGCATAGATCTCCATCGTCTCGCGTGCGATGCGCTCGCATTTTTCCGGGCTCATCGAGCCCAGCGTGCGCATGTTGTGCAGGCGGTCTGCGAGCTTGATCAGGATCACGCGCACGTCGCGTGCCATCGCCATCAGCATCTTGCGGAAGTTTTCCGCCTGCGCATCCTCCAGTGTCTCGAACTGGATGCGCTCGAGCTTGCTCAGGCCATTCACGAGCTGCGCCACGGGTTCGCCGAATTTCTCGGAGATCTCCTGGGCGGTGATGGGGGTGTCCTCGATGACGTCGTGCAACAGGGCTGCGATGATGGATTGCGTGTCGAGGTGCAGAGGCGCAAGTATGCGCGCCACGGCGATGGGATGGGTGACATAGGGATCGCCGGAATGTCTGGTCTGCCCCTGGTGGGCGGCGCGGCTGAAGGCTATGGCCTCCCGGATGTGCTCCACATCCTTGGGCTTCAGGTAGCCCGATACTTCCTCGATGAGCAGCTCTTCGTCAGCCATGTGATTCGGCCCCTTCCGGCGGCGGCCTTTCGGGCCCCCGTGCTACCGGTCTAGGCCTGGCCCCGGTTGAGCACCTCCAGGCCCACCTTGCCCTTGCTGATCTCGCGCAGGGCAACCACGGTCGGCTTGTCGCGGCTTTCCGGGATCATCGGGGATGCGCCGTTGGCGATCTGGCGCGCGCGATAGGCCGCAGCCAGCGTCAGGTCGAAACGGTTGGGGATGTAGTTCAGGCATTCTTCAACGGTGATGCGGGCCATGGTTCACTCCGGGTTCTGTAATTGGTTGATCAAGGTTTGGTGGCGTGCCAGCTGGCTGGGTCCGCGCAGTCTGGCGGCCAGCACGATGGCGTTGAATTCACGAAGCGCCTCGTTCAAATCGTCATTAATGATAACATAATCGAACTCTGAAACATGCGCGACGTCCTCCCTGACTGCAGCCATGCGCCTTGCGATCACCTCGGCTGAATCGGTTCCCCGGCCCTTGAGCCTTTTTTCCAGCTCCCCGAGGGAAGGGGGCAGGATGAAGATGCTGATGCAGGACGGAAAAAGTCGTCTGACCTGGGCTGCGCCCTGCCAGTCTATTTCAAGCAGGATGTCCCTGTCCTTGGCGTTTTCCTGTGTGATCCAGCTTTGCGAGGTGCCGTAGAAGTTGCCATAGACTTCGGCGCTTTCCAGAAACTCCCCCCTGCCCGACATTTCGAGGAAGGTATCCTGGCTTACGAAATGGTAGGAGACGCCGTCCACTTCTCCTTCGCGGGGCTTGCGCGTTGTGTATGAGACGGAAAGCGAGATCTGCGGATTGGTGGCGAGCAATGCGCGAACCAGGCTGGTTTTTCCCGCGCCCGAAGGGGCGCTGACGACGAATAGGCTTCCTGACATTCAAGTCTCCTGTTGGATTTATTCCAGGTTCTGTATTTGTTCTCGCATCTGCTCGATCAGGACTTTCATCTCCATCGCGCTGCGGGAGACTTCCGCATCGACCGATTTCGAGCCCAGCGTGTTGGCCTCCCGGTTGAGTTCCTGCATCAGAAAGTCAAGGCGCTTGCCTACCGCGCCGCCCTGCTTCAGGATGCGGCGCATCTCCGAAAGATGGCTTTCGAGGCGGGAGAGCTCTTCGTCGACGTCTATCTTGCTGGCGAACAGCGCGATTTCCTGCCTTATGCGCTCATCGTCGGCGTTTTGCAGCGCATCCTGGAGTTTCCTGGTGATGCGCGCCTCGTATGCCGCGATCGCGGCAGGCACATGCGGCATCGCTTCCCGGCGCAGAGCTTCGATCTTCTCCAGGCGTTCCGAAAGAAAGGCCGCCAGCTTCTCCCCTTCGCGGGCGCGGAATTCGGTGAATTCCTGCAATGCCTGCTCCATCAGGCCGATGAGCGCATGGTGGAGCTCGTCGGATGCGGATTCCGGCGCCTTTAGCATCCCGTTCCAGCGCAGCACATCGGCAACGGCGAGGCTCGCGGCGTCCGGCAGCACCGCCTGGACTTCCCTGTTCCATTCGGCCAGCTGCATCAGGAGCTCCCGGTTCAGAACCGTGCTGCCCCTTGCCTCACGCGCGGAATGGTTGATTCTGCATTCGACCTTGCCGCGCTGGAGCGTCGCCGAGATCATCTCGCGCAGCGCATTTTCATGGCTGCGCAGCTCCTCTGGCATGCGCATCTGTATGTCGAGGTAGCGGTGGTTGACCGCGCGCAGCTCGAGCGTCAGGGAGCCTGTGGGAAAATCTGCGCCGGCATTGGCATAGCCCGTCATGCTTAGGATCATCGCGAAACTCCGGGTTGATGAATAAATCGCTGTGCGACAGTCGCGCATTATATTACGATTACGGCTTATGAATTTCTCCATTCATCAGGCAAGCCACATAGGCAACCGAAAATACAACCAGGATCGAGTGGCCTACGCCTATGGCAACGATGCGCTGCTGCTGGTTCTTGCCGATGGCATGGGCGGGCATCTGCACGGGGAATTGGCAGCCCGCCTGGCGACCGAGACGCTGGTCGAACTTTTCCCTAAGCGAAGCACGGAACCGCAGACCTTCCTCAAGGAGAGCATGAAGGCAGCGCACAGGCGCATCATGGAGCTGCCGCAGAACGAGGACCATGCCTTTCCCGGCACGACCTGCGTTGCGGCGCTGGTCAAGGACGGCAAGCTGTACTTCGGACATGCGGGAGATTCGCGCCTATACCTTTTCCGCAAAGGCGAGATGGTCGCGAAATCGGTCGACCATTCCATCGTTCAGCTCTGGCTGCAGGCGGGGCTGATAGACGAGGCGACAGCCCGCATGCATCCAAGGCGCAACCAGATCACCAATTGCCTGGGCGGCGTGGAGGACATGTTCGAGATGGAGCTCGGAGAGCCCGTGGAGCTGGAATCCGGCGATGTGGTGCTCCTGTGCAGCGATGGCCTTTGCGGGCCGATTCTGGACCGTGAGCTCGCATCGGCATTCGTTGACAAGCCGGTGGCTTTGGCGCTGGATGAGCTGATAGCGCATGCGCTCATGCTTGCGGAAGGTCATGCGGACAACATCACAGGCATCGCGATGCGCTGGGGAAAGGCCGAAATGCCGCACGACGACGAGATGGTCGACATCCTGGACATACGCTGAATTTCTCAATTACATTGATCACATCATGAGACCAAGCCAAAGATTGCCCAACCAGTTGCGCGAGATACGCATCACGCGCCATTACACCAAACATGCCGAAGGCGCCGTGCTGATCGAGTGCGGGGACACCAAGGTCATCTGCACCGCGAGCGTCGAAGACCGCGTTCCGCCGCACCAGAAGGGGAGCGGGGAGGGCTGGGTGACCGCCGAATACGGCATGCTGCCGCGTTCCACGGGCACACGCATGCAGCGCGAAGCTGCCAAGGGCAAGCAGTCCGGACGAACCCAGGAGATACAGAGGCTGATAGGGCGCAGCCTGCGCGCGGTGGTCGATCTGAAGAAGCTCGGTGAGCGCACCATACACATCGATTGCGACGTGATCCAGGCGGACGGGGGCACGCGCACCGCCAGCATCACGGGGAGTTTCGTGGCGCTTCAGGATGCGGTCTCCTATCTGATGCAGAAGGGGTTGCTTGCGGAAAGCCCGCTCAAGGACTCGGTCGCCGCGGTCTCTGTGGGCATCTATCAGGGAACGCCAGTGCTCGATCTCGATTATCTCGAAGACTCCGAATGCGATACCGACATGAACGTCGTGATGCTGGGCAGCGGGCATTTCGTCGAGGTGCAGGGAACAGCCGAAGGCCACCCCTTCTCGCGCGAGGAGATGGACGAGCTTCTCGAGCTTGCGAAAACTGGCATTGCTGAACTGACCGAAAAGCAGAAAGCGTCGCTGAGGGACGCATGAAAAAGCTGGTGCTCGCCTCCAACAATGCCGGCAAGCTGCGCGAGTTCCAGCAGATGCTCGCGCCGCTTGGCATAGAGGTGCTGACGCAGGCAGGGCTCGGCATTTCCGAGGCCGAGGAGCCCCACTCTACATTCATCGAAAATGCGCTCGCCAAGGCGCGCCATGTAAGCGAACACAGCGGCCTGCCCGCTTTGGCGGACGATTCGGGCATCTGCGTTGCCGCATTGAACGGCGCTCCCGGCGTTTATTCCGCCCGCTACGCGGGCGACAGGTCCGACCGGCACAACAACGAGAAGCTCCTGAGTGACATGCAGGGTGTGAGCGACCGTCGCGCCCATTACTACTGCGTGCTGGTGCTGATGCGCAATGCCGATGATCCTCAGCCCGTCATCGCAGAGGGGGAATGGCACGGCGAAATCGCTCATGAAGAGCGGGGGGGCGGCGGATTCGGTTACGATCCTCTCTTCTGGCTTCCCGGGCTGGGAAAAACGAGCGCCGAGCTTACGCCGGAGGAGAAGCACGCCATCAGCCATCGGGGAAAGGCGATGAGGGCCTTGATGCAGCGTCTCTCTGCGGAATGAAGGTCCTCCACGCGCTGAATTCGCGCGCAATTGAATTCAAGGTCCTTCCTCCCCTTTCCCTCTACATCCATGTTCCCTGGTGCGTGAGGAAATGCCCCTATTGCGACTTCAATTCCCACGAGGCCCGCGGCGAGATTCCCGAGCGGGAATATGTGCAGGCGCTGGTCCGTGATCTCGAGATGTCGCTGCCCATGATCTGGGGTAGAAAGGTATATACGGTTTTCTTCGGCGGAGGAACGCCGAGCCTTCTGTCGGGCGATGCGGTTTACGAGATCCTGCGCCAGGTGCGCATGCTTTTGCCGCTCTCCCATGACGCGGAGATCACGCTGGAGGCCAATCCCGGCACGGTCGAGGCGGGAAGGTTCAAGGCCTTCAGGGATGCGGGGGTGAACCGGCTTTCCATGGGCATACAGAGCTTCAGCGACGCACATTTGAAGGCGCTGGGTCGCATCCACACATCGGATGATGCGCGCAATGCGATCGACATCGCGATGAGGCATTTCGAAAACGTGAACCTGGACCTGATGTATGCGCTGCCCCATCAGACGTTTGATGAGGCGCTGCAGGACGTGAAGACCGCGCTGGGCTTTTCCCCGCAGCATCTTTCCTGCTATCACCTGACGCTGGAGCCCAATACGCTATTTCACCGCAACCCGCCGGAGGTTCCGGATGACGAGGAAAGCGCCGACATGCAGCAGGGCATAGAGGCGCTGCTGCTGGAACAGGGTTACCAGCACTACGAGACTTCGGCATTCGCGAAGGATGGCAGGCGTTCGCGCCACAACCTCAACTACTGGAAATTCGGGGATTACCTGGGGATAGGCGCGGGAGCCCACAGCAAGCTGAGCTTTCCGGACAGGGTGATGCGCCAGATGCGCTTCAAGCAACCCAGGGCCTACTTGGAGCAGGAGAACAAGGTTCAGACGGAAGAGGAAGTGAGCCTGCTCGGGCTGCCTTTCGAATTCATGATGAATGCGCTGCGGCTGAACGAGGGGTTCGATCCTTCGCTGTTCGAGGAGCGCACTGGCCTTTCTTTCTTCTCCATCCAGAAGGAATTGCAGGAGGCCGAGCGCCGCGGTCTGATCGAGAGGGATCACAGGCGAATCGCGCCCACCCTTCTTGGCCGGCGTTTTCTGAACGACCTATTGACCCTCTTCCTTGCGGACAAACACTAGGTCCCACACCCCGTGGCCGAGCCCCAGGCCGCGCTTTTCGAACTTGGTCAGGGGGCGGTAGGCGGGGCGGGGCGCATAATCGGGTGCGGTATTCCGGAGCAGGGGCTCTTTGCCGAATACGGAAAGGATCTGTTCGGCATAGTCCTGCCAGTCGGTCGCGGCATGGATGTATCCCCCGGGCTTCAGCTTTTTCCTGAGCCTTTCGACGAAGGCTGGCTGTATCAGGCGGCGCTTGTTGTGGCGCGCCTTGTGCCAGGGGTCGGGAAAGAAGATGTGCACGCCATCTAGCGCATGTTCATCAATCATGTCGCGCAGCACCTCGACCGCATCGTGCTGGATGATGCGGATGTTGGTGAGATCCTGTTCGCCGATGATCTTCAAAAGGTTGCCGACGCCGGGCGTGTGCACCTCGAGGCAGAGGTAGTCGTTCTCGGGGTGGTTTCTTGCGATTTCGGCCGTGCTGTCTCCCATGCCGAAGCCGATCTCGAGTATCCTGGGCGCATTCCTTCCGAATGCCTCATCGAGGTCCAGAAGTTCCTGGCTGTAGGGTATGCCGTAAACGGGCATCAGCGCATTTATGGCGCGCTGCTGTCCTGTCGTGGTGCGTCCCTGCCTCAGCACGAAGCTGCGGATGTGGCGTCTTTCGATGTCGCTCATCGGTCAGTTCTGGGTTGGGGCGATCATGCCGGCCGTGGGCGAGCTCGGGCTTGCGCTGTAGAGCTTTTTGGGCATGCGGCCCGCGAGATACGCAGCCCGTCCGGCCTCGGTCGCTTTTTTCATCGCCGATGCCATGAGCACGGGGTCCTTCGCGGCGGCGATCGCCGTGTTCATCAGCACACCAGCGCAGCCGAGCTCCATCGCGATTGCGGCATCGGACGCCGTTCCCACACCCGCATCCACGATCACGGGGACTTTCACCCGTTCGAGGATGAGCTGCAGATTCCACGGGTTCAGTATGCCCATCCCGGAGCCTATCAGGGATGCAAGGGGCATGATCGCAACGCAGCCCATGTCCTCGAGCTGTCTGGCGACGATGGGGTCATCCGATGTATACACCATCACCTGGAATCCCTCGGCGATCAGCGTTTTTGCAGCGCTCAGGGTCTCGATCACGTTGGGGTAAAGCGATTGCGGATCGCCCAGTACCTCGAGCTTGACCAGGCTGTGCCCGTCTAGGAGTTCCCGTGCAAGGCGCAGCGTGCGCACCGCATCCTCGGCCGTATAGCAGCCTGCGGTGTTCGGAAGATAGGTGAATCTGGAAGGCGGCACGGCGTCCAGAAGCGAGGGCTCGTTCGGATTCTGCCCGAGGTTGGTGCGCCTTATCGCGACCGTGACGATCTCGGTGCCGCTCGCATCGAGCGCTGCGCGCGTCTGCTGAAAATCCCTGTATTTCCCCGTGCCGACCAGAAGTCTCGACGAATAGCTCTTCCCTGCGATGATAAGCGGGTCGCCCATGATGAATGTCCTCGTTAGATGGTGAGTCAGCCGCCGCCCACTGCGCCGACGATTTCGAGTCTGTCACCGTCCTGCAGCAGGTGTTCCGCATATAGGCTGCGCGATACGATGCTTCCGTTGCATTCGATCGCGATGCGGCGGCCCGTATAGCCAAGCTCCTCGACCAGACTGGCAAGGCTTGTGTTGTCGGCCAGTTGTCGCGCTGCGCCGTTGACGTAGACGGTAATCACTCTTTGTCCTCTCAAAGAAGCAATCCTATCACGCAGGCGAGGTTCATAGATAGTCGCTTGCCCGCCACGGCTGTTTGCGGTCTAATACGCTCCGCCACTCCTCGTTGCAGACACCATGAAACTTCTCGAGTCCATTTTCGAAGGGGCGCTGTGGAACAGCCGCTTCGTCATTTTTTCGGCCGTGATCGGCAGCCTCGTTGCGGGCTTCGTGATCTTCTACATGGCGACCGTGGACGTGTATTTTCTGCTGCAGCATGCGCTGCACTATGCAAGCCTTCCGGACGACGCCAGAAAGGCTTTGCACGACGGCACGGTCACGCACATTGTGGAAGTGGTGGACGGTTACCTGCTGGCCACGGTGATGCTGATCTTTTCACTCGGCCTCTACGAGCTCTTCATCAGCGACATCGATCAGGCGCACGGAAGCCGGGCTTCCAGCAGGATACTGGTGATCAGGAACCTGGATGATCTCAAGGGACGGCTTGCCAAGGTGATCCTGATGATCATGATCGTCACCCTGTTTGAGGAGGCGCTCAACATGAAGGTGCACAGCCCGGTCGACCTGATCTACATGGGCGGAAGCATCGCGCTGATCGCATTGGCACTTTATCTGAGCCATGCGGCCGACAAGGGGAATGCGGAAGGGCGCGATCATGGGGATTGAGGCGGTGAGCAGGCTGCTCATGCTGTGCGCGCTGCTTTTCCTGCCGCTTGCCGGCATGGCGGAGGATTTCACGATACAGGACATGCAGGGAAAGACGCATCATCTGTCCGACTATCGCGGCAGATGGGTGCTGGTGAATTTCTGGGCGACCTGGTGCCCGCCCTGCAGGCGGGAAATACCGGACCTCATCAGCCTGCAGAAGACGCACAAGGATCTCGCGGTGATTGGTGTCGCCGTGGACTATGATTCGGAGAAGGCGGTCGGCGATTTCGTGAGGAGGGAAGGCATCAACTATCCCATCGTCCTCGGCAATGAAGCCGTCTTTGCCCAGATCGGCCAGATGCAGGTGCTGCCGACCAGCTATTTGTACAGTCCGACGGGCGAGAAGGTGGCGTATCAGGAAGGTGCCCTGACGAAAGAGAGCATCGAGAACTACATCAAGAGCAAGCAGGGGCGCTAGGCCCGCTGCACCTACGGATCAACGAAAAGGGAGTTCTCGCAGCCATGGATACTGAAACCCTCCTGTGGAACATCGGCGGCGCCGTCGTGGGCATACTCTCGGCATTGGGGACGCTTTATCTGCTCAAGGTCACCGAGAACCTTTTTTCCCGGATGAAGAAACCGAACCAGAACGCCAAGAAGGATGAGAAGGAATAGTCAGCTTGCGGGAATGGGGCGGTTGCTCGCCTCGCGGCGGGGCAGTGACCAGTGGCCAAGCCATGCCGCCTTGACCATGTTTGGATATTCCGGGCGTCCCAGGCTTCCGTTATAGCGCCCGAGCGCGCGGTAGAGGTCGCCCTTTTCGATGTCCAGGTAGTAGCGCAATATCGTGCAGCCATAGCGCAGGTTGGTGCGCAGATGGAATAGGTCCTGGCCTTGCGTGCCGATTTCCCTGACCCAGAAAGGCATGACCTGCATGTAACCCCGCGCGCCAGCCTGAGAGACTGCATATTTCTTGAAGCCGCTCTCCACTTCTATCAGGCCCAGTACGAGCTGGGGGTCCAGCCCGGCACGGGTGGCCTCGTAATGCACCGTGCTCAAGAAATCCAGGCGGTACTTCCTGTCTGGAAAGCGCTTTTCGAGGCGGCGGGACATGTCGTTCAGCCAGGAATCCCTCTCGTAAGGGGTCGCAAAGCCGGCCTCAGGCGCTGCCTCGTCGGATATGCTCTGCTGCAACCCGGCGCGCACGCTGGCCGAAAGCGGCATGTCGATCTGCGCGCCTGCATGGGCGTTGGTGGCAATGAGCGCCACCAGCAGGATAGAGGAGAGAGGATGGAGGAGCGAGCGCAAACCCCTGCCTGGCAGTTTGCTTAGTCCGATATCCGCAATCCTCAATCCCGTCATCTCAGTCCTTCGTTCGGCAACAGGAGCGTGAGCTCCGTGGGAAGCCCCTTGCGGTCTTCATCCCCGTTCCTGAATCCTGATTCTGATGAAATCCGGCGCGCCATGCAAGGGGATGGTCTGGGCGGAGGGGTCGCGCCTGCCCTGATATTCGATGTTGCCGGCCTTCAGTCCCCGGTCGCCTATGACGACGCGGTGCGGGATGCCTATGAGCTCCATGTCCGCGAACATCACGCCGGGGCGTTCGTCCCTGTCGTCCAGCAACACGTCGATGCCGGAAGCCTTCAGCGCTTCATAGAGCGACAGGGCGGCATTCCTGACTTCCTCGCTCTTTTGCATGCCGATGGGCACGACGGCGATCTGGAAGGGCGCCATCGCCTGAGGCAGGGAGATGCCGCGCTCGTCGTGGTTCTGCTCGATCGCGGCTGCCACGATGCGCGACACGCCTATGCCGTAGCAGCCCATTTCCAGCGTCTGGGATTTCCCCTGCGCGTCCAGATAGGTCGCATTCATGCTCTGGGCATATTTGCTGCGCAGCTGAAAGATGTGGCCCACCTCTATGCCGCGGCAGATCTCGAGCCTGCCCTTGCCATCGGGGGAGGGGTCGCCCGCAACCACGTTGCGTATGTCGGCCACGAAGTCAGGTTCGGGCAGGTCGCGTCCCCAGTTGATGCCTGCCGTGTGGAATTTGGGGATGTTGGCGCCGGCCACGAAATCGCTCATCGAGGCAACAGCATGGTCTGCGATCACGCGCACCTGGGTTCTGTCTATGCCGACGGGGCCCAGAAATCCCGGCGGGCAGTTGAAGAAGCTGCGTATCTCGTCTTCCCTTGCGAAGCGGAATCCGGAAAGCCCAGGCAGCTTGGCCGCCTTGATCTCGTTCAGGCTGTGGTCCCCGCGCAAAAGCAGTACATGCAGGCTTCCTTCCGATATCACTGCGAGCAGCTTGACCGTGCGCTGCAGCGGGATGCCAAGAAGTTCCGCGACCTGTTCGCAGGTGGTCTGCCTGGGGGTTTCGACATTGCGCATGGCTTCGCTGGCTTTTTCGCGGTGATTCCCGGGGGGCAGGGCTTCGGCAAGTTCCACGTTCGCCGCATAGTTCGAGGTCGGGCAGTAGGCAAGCGCGTCCTCGCCCGAGTCTGCCAGCACGTGGAATTCGTGTGAGCCGCTTCCGCCTATCGCGCCGGTGTCGGCGGCGACTGCGCGGAATTTCAATCCGAGGCGCGTGAAGATGCGGCTGTAGGTTTCGTGCATCAGCGCATAGGTTTTTTCGAGGCTTTCGAAATCCGCATGGAAGGAGTATGCGTCCTTCATCAGGAATTCGCGCGCGCGCATCACGCCAAAGCGCGGGCGCACCTCGTCCCTGAACTTGGTCTGTATCTGGTAGAAGTTGACCGGAAGCTGGCGATAGCTCTGGATCTCGCGCCGCGCGATGTCCGTGATCACCTCCTCGTGGGTGGGGCCGAAGCAGAAGGAATGGTCGTGCCGGTCGCGGATCTTGAGCATCTGCGGGCCGAACAGCGACCATCTTCCCGTCTCCTCCCAGAGTTCGGCCGGCTGCACAGCCGGCATCAGGAGCTCGATCGCACCGCTCGCATTCATTTCCTCCCGCACGACAGCCTCGACCTTGCGCAGCGCTTTAAGCCCTAGCGGCATCCAGGTGTAGAGCCCGCTTGCGAGCTTCTTGATGTAGCCCGCGCGGACCATCAGCTTGTGGCTGGGAAGTTCGGCTTCCGAAGGAGCTTCCTTGAGGGTGGAGATGAAGAATTGTGAAACGCGCATGATGAACAGAAAAATTGACAAATGGGGTGGCGATTCTACTGCGCAGCGCCTGCATGCACCAGCGTTATGAATCAAGGCATGAAGTCGGGCGCATATTTGCTTTTCAATGAGGGTGAAATGTGAAAGAATCCGCACATTGCAATTAACTATTGATAGAGCTGAAAATGATAGACAGAGACGGGTATCGTCCGAATGTCGGCATCATTATCACGAATGACAAGAATCAGGTTTTTTGGGGTAAACGCGTGCGGCAGCATGCATGGCAGTTTCCCCAGGGCGGCATACAGCAGGGAGAGAATCCCGAGCAGGCCATGTACCGCGAGCTTTATGAGGAAGTCGGCTTGAGCCCGCAGCATGTGCAGATACTGGGGCGCACCCGCGAATGGATGCGCTACGAGGTGCCGCAAAACTGGAACAGGCGGGAGTCGCGCAGCGGTTATCGCGGACAGAAGCAGATATGGTTCTTGTTGCGCCTGGTGGGCCGCGATTGTGATGTCTGCCTGCGCGCTTGCGAGCATCCCGAGTTTGACGCATGGCGGTGGAACGACTACTGGCTGGATCTCCAGGCGGTGATCGAATTCAAGCGCGAGGTTTATACCAGGGCGCTCAACGAACTGGTTCGCTATCTCCCGGATCTCAAGAGCATGCCGGCGCCGGCCGAATACCGGATGTGATTTTTTTGGAGCGATAACATGGTCAAGGAATACAGCGAATTGCCTTCCGTCAGCCTGAAAGCGGGATCGGGTTATGCGCGTCCCGCACAGGTTCTGCCTGAAAGGGTGAAGCTCGGCGATCCGGCTTTGAGCGTGATGACGGATCTTTCCAAGGTTTCCCTGGTGACCACGCGCGCAAAGACTTCGATGGACAAGGCCAATGCCAAGATGATCCGCTATGGCGTGCGCATGCTTCTGGTGCTGGACGACAACGAAGAGCTGGCCGGACTCCTGACCGCGACGGACATTCTGGGTGAAAAGCCGGTGCATTTTTTGCAGAACATGGGGGGAACCCATGACGACATCATGGTGCGCGACATCATGAGCACGCTTCGCGAACTGACGGCGATGAGGATGTCGGATGTCGAGAAGGCGAGGGTGGGCGATATCGTCGCCAGCCTCAAGAAGGTGCACAGGCAGCACGCACTGGTGGTCAGCGAGCTTCCTGACGGGAAGCAGGTTGTAAGCGGACTTTTCTCGATCACGCAGATAGCGCGGCAGCTCGGCATAGAGGTGCAGAATCTCGAACTGGCGAGCACTTTCGCGGAAATCGAAAACGCTGTTTCACGTGCTTAAATAAGACAAGGCAGATTGATGAATTCATTATTGCGACGTATCGCGCCGCTGGTTTTGCTGGCGGCTGTTTCTGGATGTTCGACGGTCAAGGATGCAACAAACAAGGTGGGCAATTGGGTCGGACTGGGTTCATCGAACAATACGCTGGACAGCAAGAGCTTCAAGAAGTCGGGAGATGCGGGGCCTGCGGTCAAATATGCCGCAACCCTCCGCGTGCTGAACTATGTGGACCAGCGCGGTGTGCATGACCCGCGCTATCTCGGCAAGATCACGGCACAGTCGGCGAGCCTTAGCGGAAATGCGCTGAGAACCGATCAGGATGTCTCCGTCATCGCGACCAATGCGATCAAGCGGCAATTTGACACGGCAGGCTTTCAGGTGCTGGAAGGGACCAGCGCGAACAATGCGCTGTTCGAGGTTTCCGGGGTGATCAAGGATCTGACGCTCAACGTGATGAACCGCGACAACGTGTCCATCGCGATAGAGACCACGCTGAAGGAGGTTTCCACTGGCAAGGTGGTGTGGTCCGGCCTCGTGACGGAAACGAACGAACGGTTTGCAGGCGTTTCCGGCGACGACAAGAAGGACGTGATGAACTATCTCAACCGCGAACTCAAGGTCGTCAGCACGAAGACGGTCGAAGCGATCAGCGAATCGCTGATGGCCACGCGCCCCGAGCTCTTCAACCTGACGCCGGGTACCAAGCCGATACCGGGAGTGACGGTGCTGGTTGCGCCCCAGGTGTCGAAGACCGTGCAGCCTTCGGCACCGGCTGTTCCCGTCGAGGCGCCGGTCACTGAGGCGCCGGCCTCGGGCTATCATCCCCATGCAAGCGATACAGCGGGACTGCTGATCGTGAACACCACGCCTTCGCGCGCCAGGGTCTACCTCGATGACGTGTATTACGGCATGACGCCGCTCAGGGTGGAGGCGGATCCCGGCGTACACACGATCAGCGTCAAGCTCGCGGGCTACAAGATGGTCACCGAAAAGGTTTCCGTCCGCCGCGGAGACAGCACCGAGCTGGACCTGAATCTGGAAAGATGAAATAGAGGATTCACAAAAAACCCGCGAAAGCGGGTTTTTTAATGCTTGCCCGTGCTGCCGAAGCCGCCCGCACCGCGCTCGCTCAGCGGAAAATCCTGAACGATGTTGAATTTCGCCTGAACTACGGGCACGATCACGAGCTGTGCCATGCGCTCCATCGGCATCAGAGTGAAAGGGATCTGGCTGCGGTTCCAGAGCGACACGAATATCTGCCCCTGGTAGTCGGAATCGATCAGTCCGACGAGATTTCCCAGAACGATGCCATGCTTGTGTCCGAGCCCGGAACGCGGAAGGATCATCGCCGCATAGCCCGGATCGGCGAGATGAATCGCAAATCCCGTTGGCACGAGTTCGCACTGCTTGGGCTGGATGATCATGTTCTGGTCTATGCATGCGCGCAGGTCTATGCCGGCAGAACCGGTCGTCGCATAGGAGGGGAAGTTGTCGTGCAGGCGATGATCGAGGATCTTGATGTCCACGGTGGGGTGTTTCATTTGCGGGCTCCTATGTGACGAAGTGCGATGTGTTGCAAAAGCTGTCTTGCCAGCGTGAGCTTGTCGGCACGCCGCAGGGGATAGGATCCCTGGTCGTCAAACAAGACCAGTTCGTTCTCATCCTGGCCTATCGCGTCCTGGGCGATGTTCCCCACGAGCAGAGGCAGTTTTTTTGCGCGCCGTTTCTGCTCGGCGTATTCCGCAAGATTCTCGCTTTCCGCTGCAAACCCCACGCAATAGGGAGGGTGTTCGAGTGCCGCGACTTCGGCCAATATGTCAGGATTGGCGACGAGTTCGAGCGTCAGGACCGGACTGCCTTTCTTGATCTTCTGGGCGCTTCTGTTCGCGACGCGGTAATCCGCGACCGCGGCAACGGAAATGAATACGTCGCAGCCTGCAACCTCGCGCATCACGGCATCGCGCATCTCCTCAGCGCTCATTACGTCGATCCTTCTCACGTTGACCGGCGTTGCAAGCGAGACGGGGCCTGAGACCAGAACGACTTCGGCGCCGGATTCCTGCGCGGCCTTTGCGATCGCATAGCCCATCTTGCCGGAGCTCTGGTTGGTGATGCCGCGCACAGGGTCGATCGCCTCGTAGGTCGGGCCTGCGGTGACCAGGAATTTCTTGCCAGTAAACAGCTTGGGCTGGAAAGCGGATGCGATGTGTTCTGCAAGCTGCAAAGGTTCCAGCATGCGGCCCATGCCGGTCTCACCACAGGCCTGCGATCCGGAATCGGGTCCGAGTATCGCGACCCCGTCGGATTCGAGCTGAGCGATGTTGCGTGCTGTCGCCTTGTTCTGCCACATCTCGCGGTTCATTGCGGGTGCGATCATCAGGGGACAGTTGCGCGCAAGGCAGAGCGTGGAGAGCAGGTCGTCTGCCAGACCGTGGGCAAGCTTGGCGATGAAATCGGCGCTCGCCGGTGCGACCACGATCGCATCCGCCTCGCGGCCCAGGTTGATGTGCGCCATGTTGTTGGGCGTGCGCTCATCCCACTGGTCAAGATATACCGGGCGGCCGGAGAGCGCCTGAAGCGTGGTGGGTGATATGAAATGGCAGGCGGCCTCTGTCATCACGACCTGGACGGAATGGCCCTGCTTCATCAGGAGGCGAAGCAGCTCTGCCGATTTGTATGCGGCGATGCCGCCGCTGATGCCAAGCACGATGTGTTTCATGGCGCCATCTTACAAGAAAATGCGCAGGCTAGATGCGCCTTGCAAGTTCCTCGGCCTTGCCGGTATAGGTCGAGGGGGAAAGGCCGAGCAGGCGCTGCTTCTCGGCTTCGGGTATCTCCAGCGTCTTGATGAAGGCGCCAAGCGATTCGCGTGTGATGCCGCTCTGTCCGCGGGTGAGCTCCTTCAGCCTGTCATAGGCATTTTCTATGTTGTAGCGGCGCATCACGGTCTGTATGGGTTCGGCCATGACTTCCCAGCTCGCATCGAGATCATTTGCGATCCTGGGTTCATTGACTTCGAGCTTGTTCAGTCCCTTCAGGCAGGATTCATAGGCGAGCAGCGTGTAGCCCAATGCAACCCCCATGTTGCGCAGCACGGTCGAATCGGTGAGGTCACGCTGCCAGCGCGAAACGGGAAGCTTTTCGGCAAGGTGGCGCAGCAGCGCGTTGGCCATGCCGAGATTGCCCTCCGAATTCTCGAAATCGATCGGGTTGACCTTGTGCGGCATCGTGGAGGAGCCGACCTCCCCCTTGATCACTTTCTGCCTGAAGTAGCCCAGGGAGATATAGCCCCAGATGTCGCGGTTCAGGTCCGTCAATATGGTGTTGGCTCGCGCGTAGGCATCGAAAAGCTCGGCCATGTAGTCGTGGGGCTCGATCTGTATCGTGTAGGGATTGAATACGATGCCCAGACCCGTTACGAACTTCTCCGCGCATCCTTCCCAGTCGATTTCCGGATAGGCCGAGAGGTGCGCATTGTAATTGCCGACCGCGCCGTTTATCTTGCCCATGATCTCGACCGACTCGATACGCTGCCTCGCGCGCCTCAAACGGTATACCACGTTTGCAAGCTCCTTGCCCAGCGTGCTGGGCGTTGCCGTCTGGCCGTGGGTACGGCAGAGCATCGGAATGCCGGCAAACCGGTGGGCGAGTTCTTCAAGGCGGGAGATGATCTGGTCGATGGAGGGCAGCATCACCTTGTCCCTGCCGTTTTTCAGCATCAGCGCGTGGGAGAGGTTGTTGATGTCCTCGGAGGTGCAGGCGAAGTGGATGAACTCCAGCGAGATCTCGGGATTCCTGCCCAATCGTTCGCGCAGCCAGTACTCGACGGCCTTCACGTCGTGGTTGGTGGTGCGCTCGATAAGCTTGATGGCTTCGGCATCCTCCTCGCTGAAGTTCATTGCAATGGCGTCCAGCTCCGCTATCGTGGCGTCCGAAAATGGGCCGATTTCCGGGATGCCATCCTGCGCCGCGAGCGCCTTCAGCCATTCTATCTCGATCAGCACGCGGTACCTGATCAGGCCGAATTCGCTGAAGTAGCCGCGCAAGGCCTCGACCTTGCCGTGATAACGCCCGTCCAGCGGGGAGAGTGCAGTGAGTGTGTTCATGAAAGCGCCTTGCAACTTAAAAGGCGCATTTTACGCGAATCCGTCTTCATTCAGAAGGAGATTGCCTCGCCCTGCTCCGAGAGCAGCGCCTTCATCTTTGCATATAGCTCGGCTTGATCGCGCTGGCTGATCCAGGCGCCGTCCTGATAGGAGAAATGAAATCCGCCGGATCTGGCTGCGATCCAGATCTCGCGGTTGATGTCGTGGCGGTTGACGATGATCTTCGCGCCATTCTCGCATTCGATTTCCAGCACGTTGCCGCTGCGGTTGCAGTCTATGCCGGACGCGTCGGCGGCCGTTTCTATTTTTGCCAGCACTTCGTCGGCCAGCAGGTTGAATTCACGCTCGTCCATGGGAAACCTTTATAATCGCGTTTTTGAATCTTCAGGGAATGCATTATGTGGCTTAAAACTTCAGTCGGCATTATCGTGGCATTTGCGCTGTTGCTGCAAGGCTGCGGGCGCAAGGGGCCGCTGACCCTGCCGGCCCCCGTGCCGCACAAGGCCTCGGCCGTTCCCGATGCGACAACGGAAAAATAAGATGAGCGTACATTTTCATTACCAGGACAATCGGCTTTATGCGGAGGGCGTGAGCCTTGAGGACATCGCCTCACGATTCGGCACGCCCTGTTACGTGTACTCCCGGGCTGCGCTGACCGGAGGGTTCCGCCAGTTTTCAGATGCGCTCAAGGGCCGCGACCACCTGGTCTGCTATGCGGTGAAGGCCAATTCCAATCTCGCCATACTGAACCTCTTCGCCAGACTGGGCGCGGGATTCGACATCGTTTCGGGCGGCGAGCTGAAGAGGGTGATGGCGGCGGGAGGCGATCCGAAGAAGGTGGTGTTCTCCGGCGTGGGCAAGACCGAATCCGAGATGCGCATGGCACTGGAGGCGGACATCCTGTGCTTCAACGTCGAATCTTCTTCCGAGCTATACAGGCTCAACGAAGTCGCGAAAAGCATGGGGAAGAGGGCGGCGATCAGCCTGCGCGTGAATCCCGACGTCGATGCCAAGACCCATCCATATATCTCGACGGGCCTTAAGCAGAACAAATTCGGCGTCGCCTATGCCGAGGCGATGGAACTGTACCGCAAGGCCGGTGCGATGCCGAACCTCAGGGTCACCGGCATGGATTGCCACATCGGCTCCCAGCTCACCGACATCAGCCCTTTCATCGCCGCAGTCGAGAAGGTGCTGCTGCTGGTCGACGAACTGGAAAAGGAGGGCATCGCTCTCGAGCATCTGGACCTGGGCGGAGGGCTTGGAATACGCTACAAGGACGAGACGCCGCCCGGGATCCCGGAGTATGCCGCAGCGCTCCTGTCCGCATTGAAGGGGCGCCCCCAGAAGCTGATCCTCGAGCCAGGCCGGGTCCTGGTGGGCAACGCAGGCCTTTTGCTCACCACTGTCGAATACATCAAACGCGGCGAGGAAAGGAATTTTGCAATCGTCGATGCTGCGATGAACGATCTGATGCGCCCGGCGCTGTATGATGCCTATCACGACATCCTGCCCGTGACGCGGGGAGGCCACGAGACTGGAACCTATGAGATCGTGGGCCCGATATGCGAGACCGGGGATTTTCTGGGGCACGAGAGGGCATTGCCGATCGCCGCGCAATCGAGGATTGCGATCATGTCTGCAGGAGCCTACGGCATGAGCATGAGCTCAAATTACAACACGAGGCCTCGCGCAGCAGAGGTGATGGTGGATGGGGAAAGTATGCATCTGGTTCGCGAACGCGAAACAGTGGAACAGCTTTATGCAGGTGAAAGGATCGTCGCCTGACGGGGATTGAACCCTCTTCGTCAGGCCGCGGACTGCGGGGGGGATCGCAGCGCGGCCTGAGTCACAGGGGGCCGGGGGGCGGCCTAGACGCTTGCAGCAACGCCGGCTATCAGTACAGCCGCCGCGCTGAGCCAGCCCAGTTCGCCGATGAACTTCACGTCATCCTTGGACATGGGCTGCTTGTTTTTTTCGGTAACAACCGAAACGGATTTCGGTTGGGTGCTCTTGGTCGTTTGCTGGTTTGCTTGCATGGTCGTGATCTCCTTGGTGTAGAATCAAACTAAATCGCGATTCGTCATCGCGTTGCAGTTATGGGTTCTGGCCTTCAGGGGGTGTCGGGTTGAACTCATCAAAGCTGCTATGGAGCGAATATTAGACCCCCTTCCTTACACCAACCTGAATGAATAACAAAGATGCGCATTCTTGTGGTTGAAGATGATCCGATGCAGGTCGCGATCCTGCTTCATGCCTTTGACAAACCCGGATACACGGTGGTCCACGAGAGGGATGGCAAGAGGGCCGACCACCTGCTTTCCACGCATCAATTCGATGTGGTGATACTGGACATGGGGCTGCCTGGCATGGATGGCGCAGAGGTCCTGCGCCGTCTTCGGCATCGCAAGAACAATGTGCCCGTGCTGATCCTGACCGCGCGCGATGAGGTGGAGGATCGCGTGCGCGGGCTCGACATGGGGGCAGACGATTACCTCACAAAGCCCTTCGATATCCAGGAACTCGAGGCGCGGGTCAGATCGCTGATCAGGCGCGGGCATGCCGGCAGCGGCGCCGAGCTTCAGGTGGGTCCGCTAAAGCTCGATACGGCGGGTCGTCTTGCGACGCTCAACGGCGAAGTCCTGGAACTGTCTTCGCGGGAGCTCAATGTGCTGGAACTCCTGATGCTGAGCGCAGGCCGCGTGGTCAGCAAGGAGAGGCTGAGCGACCAGATTTCGGGCCTGGGGGATTTGGTGAGCGACAACGCGGTCGAGGTATACATGTCGCGTTTGCGCAAACATCTGAAACCCGGCAGCATCAACATCAAAACCCTGCGCGGCCTGGGCTACATGCTGGAAAAGCAGTAAACCCGGACTCCCTGATTGCTCAGCCGACGTTCCTGCCAAAGTTCCGGAATCGGACGAAAATGCGACTTGTATATAATGGGACGATCTGCATCTGGTCATGATCATGGAGCACTCCCCCAGTTTTTATCGTTCGGTCTTCGAACACAGCATGGATGCGGTGCTGCTGACGGCGCCCGACGGGACCATTCATGCGGCAAATCCGGCAGCATGCGCACTCTTTGGCCGAACCGAGGAGGAGATCTGCAAAGCCGGCAGGGCGGGGCTGGTGGATTCGTCCTCTCCCCATCTCAACGATCTTCTGGCCGAGCGCATTCGAACAGGAGAGATGCGGGGCGAGCTTGTCTTCATGCGTAAAGACGGGGTGCGTTTCCCGGGGGAAGTCAGTTCAAGAAAGTTCATCGATGATCAGGGGTTCGAAAGAACGGTGATGATCGTCCGCGATCTCACCGAGCAGAAGCGGACAACCGCGGCACTCCTAGAATCGCAACTGCTGCTCGATTCGGTCGTCAACAGCACGACAGACCTGGTCTGGTCTGTCGATCCGGAATCCTTCGGCCTGCTCTGGTTCAACCGCGCCATTAGCGATTATGTTTATCATGCGCGCGGCCTGCGCATTTCAGTCGGCATGCGTCCTGAAGATCTTTTTGTCGATGCAGATCGCGCGCGTTTGTGGCATGAGCTTTATCAAGCCGCGCTGAAGAACGGATCGTTTACGACCGAGTACCGGGGATATACGAACGACAACATACTCGAGCTCAACCTTCATGCAATGAGGCGGGACGGGAAGGTCTTCGGGATAGCCGTGTTTGCAAAGGACATCACCGATCAGAAGAAGGCTGAGCGTTTGCTGGCCGAAAGCGAAGCGCAATATCGGCTCCTGATTGCCGCGATGGAAGAAGGGGTGGTGCTGCAGGGGGAGAATGCGGAAATCATCGCATTCAACAAAAGTTCCGAACGCATATTGGGGCTCAGCGCGGACCAGCTGAAAGGCAAGACATCATTCGATCCGGACTGGTATGCGATACACGAGGACGGTTCTCCCTTTTCCGCTGAAGCGCATCCGGTCGTGCAGGCATTGAAAACCGGGGAACCCCAATCCGATGTGATCATGGGCATCCACAAGCCCGACGGGACCTTGACCTGGATTTCGGTCAACGCACAGCCCATATTCAAGGAAGGGAGCACGCGTCCCTACCGCGTCGTCGCGACGATGCACGATATCACCGAGCAGAAGCTCGCGCAGGAGCATATCGAAAAGCTCGCCCACTTCGATCAACTCACCGGCTTGCCGAACCGAATTTTGCTGAATGACCGTTTCCGCTATGCGCTCAGTTTGGCGCAGAGAAGCGGGGAGACATTGGCCCTGATGTTCGTCGACCTCGATCACTTCAAGGACGTGAACGACACCCTGGGGCACAACATCGGCGATCAGGTGCTGATGGAAATCGCAAGGCGGCTCAAATCGGCTGTGCGCGAAGAGGATACGCTCTCCCGCCAGGGAGGGGACGAGTATGTGGTGATCCTGCCGGACACGGATGCGGATGGGGCGGCGCTGGTGGCATCGAAGATGCTCGATGTCGTGTCCAGGCCCTGCCAGATCGATCGGCAGGAGCTGGTTGTCACTTCTTCGATCGGCATTGCCATCTATCCTCATGATGGAACGAGCCTTGAGCAGCTTTCCAAGAACGCCGATGCGGCGATGTACCGGGCGAAGAAGGAGGGGAGAAACGGTTTCCGCTTCTACACTCCGGAGATGCAGGCGCATTCCGCACGCAACCTCATGCTGGCGAACGGTTTGAGGCAGGCATTGGCGCGAGGGGAATTGCAGCTGCATTATCAGCCTCAGTTCTCCGTGCAGGATGGCAGCATCGTCGGCATGGAAGCGTTGCTGCGCTGGGAGCATCCGGAAATGGGCGGCATATCTCCCGCCGAATTCATCCCGGTTGCGGAAAGCACGGGACAGATCATCCCGATCGGCGAATGGGTGCTGCGCACCGCGGCAAGGCAGCTCAAGGACTGGATGGATGGCGGCATGCCGCCGATGACGATCTCGGTGAACCTGTCTGCCGTGCAGTTCCGCAAGAACGACTTGCCGGACATGCTCAACCGGATTCTCGACGAGGTGGGACTTCCGCACCGCTTTCTGGAACTTGAACTGACGGAGGCGGCGACCATGGAGAACACGCAGGCCGCGATCAAGATGATGGATAAACTGCATGCCGAAGGCATACGCCTGTCCATCGACGATTTTGGAACGGGCTATTCGAACCTGAGTTACCTGAAGCAATTCAAGGTGTACAAACTCAAGATCGACCAGTCCTTTGTGCGCGGCATCACCGATGATCCCGACGACAGGGCGCTGGTGACCGCCATCATCAATATGGCGAGCAGCCTGGGCTTGCGGACCATCGCCGAGGGGGTGGAAACCGCAGACCAGTTGAATTTACTGCGGCTGCTGGGTTGCCATGAGGCGCAGGGCTACTATTTCAGCAAACCGCTGACGGCTGACAGGCTCGAGGCCTTCGTCGCAAAGGCGTGAATCTCCCGGGCACCGCTTCGGGGTGCAAGTTCGCGATCAGGGTATGTCTGCCTGATTCATGCGGCCGAGGATGATGCCGGTCTTTTTCATCAGCCCCTTGGCGTTCTGGTGCCTGTCGTAATAGCGCGGGTTGGGCACCATCGCGGCGAGCTTCGCTGCCTGCGCTGCAGACAGCTGGGATGCGCTGATGTGGTAATAATGTCTTGATGCGGCTTCTGCGCCGAACACCCCGTCTCCCCATTCGATCACGTTGAGATAGATCTCGAAGATGCGCTCCTTGTCCATCACGGCCTCCATCATCACCGTGATGACAGCCTCCTCCAGCTTGCGGAAGGGGGAGCGGTTGCCCGATAGAAAGAGGTTCTTCGCAAGCTGCTGGCTGATGGTCGAACCGCCGGCGACTATCCTGCCCTTCTTGAGATCCTTCTCGTAGGCCTTCTGTATCCCGTCCCAGTCGAAGCCTTCGTGGTCGACGAAGTTCGCATCCTCCGCTGCGACCAGCGCGCGCTTCAGGTTGTTGGAGATTCTCGAATAGGGAACCCACTGGTACTGGAGCCTGGCGTCCGGATTGGCTTCGCGCATGATGGCCAGGCGGTTCTCCATGAAGGAGGTGGTCGAAGGATTGAACTTGATCCACCACAGCAGATGGGAAAAGATCCATACCTGATAGACCAGGAGCAGCAGGATGCCGATGACCGCACCCTTCCAGATCCAGCGCCAGATTTTCTTCATTTGCGCAGCTTTTCGATCACAGGCAGGGTGTCGGGTCTTGTGCCGCGCCAGATGAAGAACGCCTCTGCGGCCTGCTCGACGAGCATCCCCAGGCCGTCTGCAACTCTGGCGCCGCTGGCGCGGGCGAAGGACATGAAAGGCGTCTCCCTTCCATACATCATGTCGTAGGCGAGCGCGCCTTCTGCAAAGAGAGCCTCCGGTAAGTCCGGCATTTCATCGGCAAGCCCGCTTGAAGTGGCGTTGATGATCACGTCGAATTGCTGACCTCTTAGGTCTGCATAGTTTGATGGGACTACGCCATCAAATGCCGAGGCGAGCCTGATCGCCTTTTCGACCGTGCGGTTTGCGACGGTCAGCAGGCAATGCGTTTGCAGCAGCGGCAATGCCGCGCCATAGGATGCGCCTCCCGCGCCCATCAGCAGAACGCGCTTTCCCTGAAGTCTAACCCCCAGATTTTTTTCGATGTCGCGCACCAGGCCCGCGCCATCGGTGTTGTCGCCGAATATGCCGCCATCGAACTTAAGCGTATTCACGGCCTGAGCGGTCTTTGCCCGCTCGCTTCTCTGCCCGGAGATTTCAAAAGCCTGGAACTTGAAAGGCACGGTCACGTTGCAGCCCTTGTAGCCTTCGCGCCTCAAGCGTTCTATGGTTTCGCGAAAGCCGTCGAGCGGCGCCTCAATCGCGACATAGCTGATGTCTTCACCTGTCTGTTCTGCAAACAACTTGTGGATCTCTGGCGACTTGCTGTGGGAGATGGGATGGCCGATGACGGCGTAACGGTCTGTCATGTCAAAGCGTAAATATACTGTATGCGCATTTTAACCCCGGCGCAGTTCGGGTTGTCAATCTCAGGGCACTTCAAATCTGAAGGTGAGCGGATAGACGGATTCCACGGGCTGTCCGTCCTTGATCGCGGGGAAGAAGCGCCAGTCCTTGAGCGTGTCGAGCAACAGCCGGTTGAGCCTGGGGTGGGGCGTGGGCTGGACGAGCTCCACGGTCGCCGTGCCGTCCTTGGCCACGTGGAATCGCACGATCGCCACCGCATTGAATGCGTCCTGGCGCAGTTCGTCCGGTATCTCAGGCATCGGCTTGACGATGGCCTGAGGCCCGCTGTTTCCGGTCATGCCGCCCTTGGAATCCGCTGCAGGTTGCGCGGGAGGCGCAGGCTGGGTTGGGGCCTGAGGAGGGGATTGAGGCAGGGTTTGTGCCTGAGGAGGGGATTGAGGCTGGGCCTGTGGCTGAGGCTGGGTCTGCGCCTCATGCGGGGCTATAGGGGCGCGCTCGACATGGGGATGTTCCACATGTGGCGCTGCATGTTCCATATGGGGGGGGCTGGTTTCGGGCGGCGGGAGTTCGACGATCTGCGCCTCGACGGCTGGAGGCTCGGGCAGCCTCTTGTCCGCCTTGGTGGTGAAGTAGGCGGCAGACCAGAGCGCTGCAATGGACAGCAGAAGCGCGGAAGGCAGTGTCCAGGGCAGCCTGCGCCAGGGGCTGTCCCGCCTTGAGTTCTCAGTCGGCATGCTTGACCGCGATCAGGAAATGCTGCGCACCGGCTTTTCTTGCGCGAAGCATCGCCTGCACGGTGATGCCGTTGGGAGCGGAGCTGTCGGCAGCGACGATCACGCTGGTTTCGGGGCCATGGAGCATGGGCTTCAGAATTCCTGTCAGCGTATCCAGCGTGACTTCTGTCTTGTCGAGGAAGATGCGGCTGTCATTCGTGATGGTGAGCGTCACCGGCGTCTTTGCCTGCATCGGGGATGCCTGTCCCTTCGGGAGATTGACGGTCAGGGAGTGCAGGTTCTGCATTGAAAGCGATGCGAGCATGAAGGTCGCCAGCAGAAAAAACATCACGTCTATCATCGGGATGATTTCGATGCGGCCCTTCTTCGGTTTTCTGGATCTACGCAGCTTCATTTTCCTGCTCCCCAAGCCGGATGTTGTCAAGCAGGCGGGTGCCCAGGCGCTCCATCTCGTCCAGTGTCTGGGTTTCCCGCTTGGAGAAGAAGTTGAAAGCGAACAGTGCCAGAACCGCGATGAATAGGCCCAGGGCCGTTGCGATCAGCGCTTGGGCTACGCCGCCCGTGACGCCTGTCGGATCGACCAGCCCGCTGCCGCCTATCAGCTGGAACGAATGCATCATACCGGTGATCGTGCCAAGCAGCCCCAGAAGGGGCGCTGCGGTCACCACGGTCTCAAGCACCCAGAGTCCGCGGTTCATCGAGTTCTCGATCAGCTTGGCCTCGTCCCCTGCGCGCGATTCCACCCACCACGAAGGCTTGTGGCGGTTTTCCAGGATCACGCCGAAGAACCGCGCGAAATAGTTGTTGGGCGGGAGTTCTTTGAGGTGTTTTTCCAGGTCGTCCCAGGCAAACCCATAGGTTTCGACGAGATCCAGCAGCTTTTTGGGAAGCATCGCATAGCGCCAGTACACGAACAGCTTGTCCAGCGTGATCACGAGCGCCAGTATCGCCAGGAAGAGCAGCGGATAGACCATCGCGCCGCCGAATTTGAGAGCCTGAAGTGCTTCATGTATGTCCTGCATGGTTGTCCTCTCGATTGTGGGCTTCAGAAATTCCGGGTGATGCCTGCAAACAGCCCTCGCCTCAGGCCGTATTGCGGGGCGAATACGCCTATGCCGGAGCCGTCGCGTATCTCGTAGATCTTGTCGAGCACGTTCGTCATCACGAGGCGCGCCTCGAGCGGACCGACACCCTGAAGATCAAACTTGCGGCTCATCCCGAGATTCAGCACCGTGTACGAAGGCAGGCTGGTGGTGTTGGCAAAGCCGTTGCGCAGGCCGCTCTCGAATATCAGGTCTGCGTTCAGGCGCGTTTTGCCGTTCACGAGATAGGAGCCTCCGGTGGAGATCGTCAGGGCCTGCTGATGGTCCACGTTCACCCAGTTGTTCGCAGCATAATTCAGCGTTGCCTGGTCGAAAAGGTACTGGCTCGAGATGATGTCTCTGGCCTGGCTTACGGTTCTTGCGAGATTGGCATAGGCCGAGACCTTTTCAGTGGTGTAGTTGCCGGATAGCTCGATGCCGTAGATCCTGCCTTCCGCATAGTTGAATGGAGTCATCAGGAGTGCCGGCCCGAACTGGCCTTCGTCCAGCGTGTTCGTACTTCTCTTGTAGAAGGCGTCAGCCCCGAGGCTCAGGGTGTTCGTGAGCTGGTGGGTGAGGCCCGCATCAAGGTAATCGTCGCGCTCCGATCTCACCGGGGAATTCAAGCCCGTCGCGGCATTGGTCGTGCCGGCAAACAAGGCAAGGTCGCTGGTGGAGACGAGCTCCGTCGGCGGAGGCGTGAAATAACGCGCATAGCCCGCATGCAGGGTCGTCTTCTGCGTCGCATTGTAAATCACGTTCAGTCTTGGGCTGAACTGCTGTTCGTTGACATAGGCGCTGACGGAATCGAACCGCCCGCCGTAATTCACGGTCAGCTTTTTGGTGAGCTTCCATTCGTCGAGCAGGTACGCGCCAAAAAGCGTATTGCCGTTCTTGCTGTTGTTGTCCGCGATGGTGTAGGCCGGGCCTGAAACCTGCCCCGTCAGCTGGCTGACCGGAAATACGGTGGCGATGTTGTCGCTCACGATGTTTTCAATGCTGCCGAACAGTCCCATGCGCAGGGTGTGCGCATCGCTCAGGCGGTAGCTTCCGTCGGCCTGAATGCCGCTGCTCGAACTGCTGCGAAAGAGATCCGATGCGGTCCCGTTGAACGCCAGATTCCCCTGGATGTCGGGAATGTAATGAAAGCTCGAGTAGCGGGTGAATAGCGAAACCTGGTAGTCGCTCCGGTCGCTGATCGAGCCGCTCAGGGAGGCGACGACGAAGCGGTTGGTCTCGATCTGCATGTCGTTGAGATTCGCCGAGTTCTGGCCTGCAAGGTTCATGTAATTGCCTATCCCGAGATTGTTGGGGTCTGCAGGCTGCCCCGGATTGTTGGGGATCTGGAATGAGCCGTCGAATACGCCGGACATCAGGCTGACCTTGGTGGTCGGATCCAGCAGATAGGAAAGGTAGGCAAACCCCCTGCGCTGTTCGGTCTGGTCGTGCAGCGGGTTGCCGGGCGTCGGGCTCGCGATGCCGACATCGTTGCGCAGGAAGGAGCCGTCCACGAAATAGGAGAAGTTGCCGACCGTATTGCCATACTCGAAGCTGGGATTGAACGTGCCGAAGCTGCCGCCGTATAGGTCGATGTTGCCGCCGGCCTGGAAACTGTTCTTGGTGTTGATCTCGATGACGCCGGCCGTGCGGAATCCGTACTGTGCGGGCAGCGCTCCCGTCAGAAGATTGATGTTCTGTGCGAACCTCGCGTCCAGCGCCTGGCCGAATCCGCTGATGCCGTCCGGCAGGATGACGCCGTTGATGCGGTACTGGAGATCGCCGTGGTCGCCCCTGACATGGAGCTGTCCGTTGGAGTCGTTCACCACGCCGGGCGCCTGCAGCAGCACTTCGTTCAGGGGCGTGGCCTCTCCCTGGGGCATTTCCTGTATGTTCTTTTCACTGAAGCGATAGCCGCTGCCGCCGGTCTCTGCAGATACGATGCTTCTGGAAGTGTCACGGCGCCTGGCGGCGATGCGTACCTCCTGGGCGGCCTTTGCGGCAAGCGTAAGTTTTGTCCTGGCATCCTTGCCCTTGGCAAGGCTGACGATGGCGACTCCCGTCTGGAATTCGGTCTTGTTTGCCTCCACTGCATAGATGCCCTGGGCAATGTTGCTGAAAAGAAAGCGCCCCTCTGCATCGCTTTCTGTTGTTCCGATCACCTCTTTCGTGACCGTCCTGAGGCTGAGGGCAGCCCCCGCGATGGGTCTTCCGAGGCTGTCCTGAACGACACCCTGAATCCCGTCGGCCATCGCGGCGCTCATGCAGAAAAGCATGGCGATGCCCGTTAAATTTTTGAACGAAGACATTTCCTGATCCGTGCAAGCAATGAAATTCCCTCATGCGACCAGCAGGAGGATGAAGACAGGCTCAGACGGATGCGGGAGGTGCGCGCGCGGCAAACGCGGAGAAGGGGGGGGATGCAAAGAATACGGCCGGAATGGCGTCGGTCAGCTCCATACGAAAAGCGGGAGGCCTGAATTCCAGGCTATGGCTGCCAAGCGCTGTGCCCATCTGGGCGTAGGCCGCGCAAAGGTCGCAGCGCTTGTCGTGAGGCAGCGAGTGGTCCTGGGTATGGTGGACGACGATATGGGAAACCTCGTGCATCAGGCCGCCCGTCTGCACGAAGAGCAGTGCGAACATCAAAAGCAGTCTGGCGTATGCGGTTGGTATCATGCGGCGCACTTTAACGACAAATCCCGGGCGCGACAAGGACCTATTCGCTTTCCAGCCTGTCTGAAGGCGAGAAAGACCAGGTGCGCGTGATCGTCAGGATGTCGGTATCCCTGGTGATGTCGGGAGGCAGCGGCGAGAAAGGGGAGGCGAGCTTGACGATGCGCATCGCGGCGGCGTCAAGCAGAGGATGACCGGAAGAGCGGTTGATCTCTATGCTCTCCACGCTGCCGTCCGCCCTGATCGAGACCGAGAGCAGAAGCTTGCCGTAGAGCTGTTCCCGCCTTGCCTGCTCCGGATAGTTGAGGTTGCCTATGCGCTCGACCTTGATGCGCCAGTCTTCGATGTATTGCGCAAAACGGTATTCCTGGGTCCGTGCCCCGACGAATTTGCGCCGCGGCATGTGCTGGTAGTAGTCGTTGTTTCTGCTGATCTGTGCTTCCAGCCGCGCGATTTCCAGGCTGCGCTGCACCAGATCTTCGGCGGATTCAGGCTGCTTGGGTTCCGGCACGGCGACCTTGTAGTTTCCCTTGAGGCTGGTCATCATGCGGCGCGACTCCTCTTCCAGTTTGGCCACCTGCTTTGCTGCCTGTTCAGGTGAAATCCTGCTGTCATCGCTGATGTTGGGCAGCATGCTCTTGGCCTGACGGTTTTCCGGGGTGTTCCCCCCTCCGTCCAGATTGGCCTGCGCCAGCGCATCGGCCTTGATGGGTTTCGACTTGGAGCGGCTGTTGACCAGAACCACATGCAGGGGCTGCATGAAGGCGGCCGCGTTTGGCCTGGGAAGGGAAATCGCGATGCCGAACAGGATGAAGGCGTGCAGCGCGATGGAAAAGAGCATCGCTGCGGAAAGGCGAATTTTCATTATGCCTAGCAAGCGAGTTCCTCGTAGTCTTCGGCGGGGGTTACATCCGGCAGTGTCGCGATGTAGCGGGTCTGCAAGGAAAGATCGAGCAGGTCTATTCCGGTGACGGCGAGTTCCACCCGGGCACCGGGCGGCAACTGCTCGGGAAGCGAAGCGGCGCGGAACGTGAGCGGGATTTCCTGCATTCTGAGTAGATTCTCCCGCAGGACGACCGCAGCAATCTTCTCCTTGTTTTCCTGCATGAGCCAGCGCAAGCACCAGTAGCGCTCCATGTTGCGCTGGAATTCCCCGTATATCGCATACATGGTATCGAAGTCGCGAAGTACCTCGTAAAGCGCGGTGTCGTTCCTGGGATAGGGGGCATCCGTCCCTTGCAGCATCGCGATGATCTGGCGCTGGTTGACCATGTCCACATAGCGGCGCAGGGGGGAACTCGACCACATGTATTGCGCGACACCCAGGCCCTGGTGGGGTGCTGCGACCGTGCTCATCTTGACCTTTCCTCCCTGCTGGGTGCGGTAGATGCCGGGGAAGCCGTGTTCGGCAAGATTCTTTCCCCACTCGCAATTGACCAGTATCATCAGTTCGGAAACGACCTTGTCTATGGGCGAGCCGCGGCGCCGCGTCGTGATGCTCACGCGGTCGTTGTCGATGTGGAAGTTGTAGTCGAGCTGCACATTGTTTTCGCTCTTGCCCCGGGCGGCCTCCAGCTTCTGCGCGACATGCCAGAGCAGGGTCAGCTTCTCCGCATAGGGATAGTCGAGCTTCCCTGCCGCCAGCGTCTCTTCGTTGAACAAGGGTTCCAGCGTGTCATGCCGCAGATTGGATGCGATGTGCACGCGTTCGATGCGGCTTTCACTGCGGAGGATGGAAAGCGTCTCCGGATCGACCTCGATGTACATGGACAAGGCGGGCGTGATGCGGTCCGCTGAAAGCGTGAAGACTTCCACCACGCTGTCGGGCAGCATGGTGATCTTGGAGCCTGGCATGTATACGGTGGAAAGGCGCGAAGACGCGATCCTGTCGGCATCCGAGCCTCTCGGTATGCCAAGTGCGGGGGCTGCGATGTGCACGCCGATGAGCCAGTTGCCGCTTTCGGCTCTCGAGACGGAAAAGGCATCGTCGATTTCCGTGGTGCTTGCATCGTCTATGCTGAAGGCATCCTCTGCACCCAATGGCAGTTCGGCAATCTGGGGCAGGTCGACAGCGGGAAAGTCCGTGCCCTTGGGGAAATTCTCGCAGAGGAATTTCTGAAGATGGTATTCGTACTCCGAAGGGATTGCGCCGCAGCGGTGCAGCAAGTGCGCTGCAGACAGGCGTGTGGCTTCGCAGGCTGCTTCCAGGGCCTTGACTTCGAGCGTGTTGCGATCGGGCTTGTAGAGTATCTGCGAGAGTTGGCCGGCGAATTCGGAAGGCAGCTCGAAGCGTATGAGTTCCTCGGTGTAGCGCGCCTGCAGTGCCTGTGCCTGTCTTTTCCTTTCCGCGCCCGCAAGTGCCGCCTTGAGCACGTCTGCCGGCGCCGAGCGATAGCGCCCCTTGCCTTTTCTGTGAAAGTAGATCGGCGCGCTGTGCAGTCTCAATAGCGCCGATGCGGCTTCGAGCGGACTCGGCTTGTGTCCGAAATATTCGGCCGCGATTTCCTCGAAGCTGAATTCCTCGGGCGGACAGCATTCCCAGAGGAATTCCACATCGATCTCGTTCGCAAGCATTTCTGCTTCGGGAAGAAATTCGGCTGCGGAGGGATTTGCAAAGTGCAGCAGGACATTGGCTGCCTTGATCTTGCTGCGTTTTCCGGACAGGCTTTCGACCTGCAGCGAACTCGTGTTGTCGGCCATGATGCTGCCGACCTTGAAGCCGCCGTCTTCTTCGTACAGGATGTTCATGAAGATGCAAAAAAAGGATTGGCGGCAATTATAACAGCCTTCGAAGCGGAGGGATGAAATGAACCCTGTTGGGAATTTGCAGACCGGATTTTTCAGCATGCCGTCGTGGCGGAGATGAAAAAAATCCGCACAAAAATTAAAAATATTTAATGCTGGGCATTTGGGCGGCAATCCTTCTTGCTTCGCATATTTCTTGATGATAAAGTGTAAAAGTCCTCCAATGCGGGGGTGGGGTGTATATTTTATAAACATGAGTATCCAGGGGAGATGCCAAATGCTTGAACCAGACGTAACAACAACTCAAGTAATAATCATGTATGCATGCATTTTTGCATTTTTGTATGGTGTAGCATTTATTTTGATGAAAAAAGGCTCCTGATAGTCGATATCAAGGAATGATTTATCTGCACTTCGTGCGGATTGTTAATTTTTAGTGGGGGAGGGGTGCATGCTTAGATTATCCAAATTGGCAATGGTGTGTTGGGGGACCGCCACCATGCTGGCTTTTTCAGGCGCTAGTTTTGCAGAGGGCGCGCCAGTCACGGCAAACATAACGAACGGCAAGAATATTTTTACAAACGGCAAGGCGGATGGCAGCGTGCCGGCTTGCAGTTCATGCCATGGTGAAAAAGCAATGGGGAATGACGACATGGGCACTCCCCGCCTGGCCAATATCGGATACGTATATGTGGTCAAGCAGTTGAACAATTTTGCGGAAGACAAGCGTACGCCCCAGGGTCTGGGTGCGGCCATGAATGGCTTTGCGAAATCCCTTACCGAGCAGGAAAAGCGCGACGTTGCTGCCTATGTCAATTCCTTGCCCAAGCCAAGCAAGGCGGATCTGTCCGATCTGGCGGCGCTTAAGGCTGCCGGCCAGCCGGTTGGCGAGGCATACAAGGGCAAGATACTGGTCCGTTACGGCAGCAAGGTTTCGGCATGCCAGACCTGCCATGGCTTCGATGGCCGCGGTGCGGATCCTGTCTATCCAAAGATCGGGCAGCAGAAGTTTGTCTACATCGTCAACCAGTTGCATGACTGGCGCAATGGAGCAAATGATCCCAAGGCCGATCCTGCCAACGGACGTGTCAATGATCCGCTTGGCCAGATGCGCGCGATCGCAAAGAATCTCAGCGACGACGACATCAACAATGCGGCAACCTATCTTTCCCAGGCTGAAGACAGCACGCCCGGCGATGGATACGAGATCGACAACGAGATGGTCATGAAGAACGTCAAGATCACCAAGTAATATCCATTCGAATTCCAGCACCCAGGGATGGGTGCTGGAATTTGTTTTTTGGTGAGACGATTTTGCAGTTGTTTTGACGCCCCATGAATTCAGGGGCAGGGTTGGTGATAGATGAAGCTCGGCGAAAAAATTCTTTTTGGCATTATAGGCCTGCTGGTTGTCATTACGATAATCAGCTTCTTTTCGCTTGAGTCCATCAGGCATCATTCAGCCAAACCTTTGTTTCCCATACTGACGCATTACGAGTTTACGGCGGAAGGGGAGAAGGGTTACGGCATCTATCAGCAAAGAGGATGCTACGAATGCCATCATGCGGTGGGAAGCGGAACCAGCATGGGGGTGAGTCTGGATGGTCTCGGGTCGAAGCACGACGTGACCTATTTCTACAATTTTCTGAAGAATCCCGAAAAAACCTATGGCGCAAGAACGCTGGATCACGGTGATCCTCCAAAGGATGCGGCATACGTTTCCGATCTTCCCGATGCGGAACTTCATTCCATGGCGGTTTTCCTGTCCGAATTGAAAGCCGACCAGGGATCCTCGTCTTCATTTGAGCCACCCGAAGAGCAATCGAGCTTCGTGGATGCGATGGTCCAGATGTGGACGCCTGCGGGATGGAAGACGAGTTTCACCGACATACGTGACTGGATGAAAGGCAAAGAGGAGCAGCATGATGCAAAGCATTGAACATACGCCGGCAGAAGCGGCGGAGTACAGGAAATACGTAATCTGGTTCGTCTACGCCTGCATCATATACAGCATCGTGGGATTTTCATGGGGTGCGATCATGGGCGGCATCCCGGCATATCGCCATTTTGTCGACTACAGCGCGCATGGGCGGCTGATCACGCTGGCGCACGGCCACATCAATCTCCTGGGCTGGGTGGAAATGGCGATATTCGCATCGCTGTATTACGTGGTGCCCACCGTTTCGATGAGGCAGATTTGGAGCCTCAAGCTGGTCAAGGTGCATTTCTGGATGCACAACTTCGGCCTTCTGGGCATGGTTGTGTTCTTCCTGATGGCGGGCCTTGCGGGTGGACTGGTCGAAGGGCCGGATGCGGAAAGAATGGTCAACAGCTTCATGGCGCTCGTCGGCATATTCGGCATCCTGGTGCTCACGGCCAACATCATCTGGGGTTACAATCTGTACAAGACGACCAAGTGCGGATGGCAGAGGCCGAAATGAAACATGCGTGGGTTGCCGGTATCCTGATTCTGGGCCTGATTGCAGGCTGCGGGGAGCAGCGTCTGTCCTCGGGATTCAATGTCGGATCGAAAGCGCCCAGCCTGCCTACCAAGACGCTTTCGGATGTCGGTGGCAATCTCAGCAAGCTCACGACCTACCGGCAGCCCGATCCAAGGATGTACAAGTATTCGATAGATAAGGCGCTTCAGAGCGGCAAGCCTGTCGTGCTTGAATTCGCAACACCGGGGCATTGCACGAATTGCGACCAGCAGCTGCAGATGCTGCAGGGGATGCTCGAGAAATATCAGGACAGAATCATTTTCATACACATAGACCAGTATGAGAATCCCCAGGCCTACAGGGCGTACAACGTGATGGGCGACCCCTGGACCTTCATCATAGACAAAAACGGCATAGTCCGTTTCGAGCAGGCGGGCCGCATGCTTTCCGGCGAGCTGGATGGCGCAATCAAGGTTATCCTTTAGCAACGGGCATATCAATGAAAGAGGCTGTGAAATTCGATCTGGTCGCAGATCGCCGCGGGATGGTCTGGGATCTCCTGCTTTATGTTCCGACCGTGGTGGCGCTGGGTTCCATTTCTGCAAGCCTCTGGTATGGAAACGAGCACAACACGAGTTATCTGCTGTTCTTTCTGACCTGCTTCTTCTTCATTGCAGGTTTCAACAGGGTATTCAAGACCAGGCTGATGTTGCTTCCCTCGGCACCCGTGGCCCTCATGGTGGGGGAGCAGGGCGTTGGCCTCATCCAGAAAAACGGGGTGAGGATAGATCTTGTGAAGAATCTCAGGTATTTCCCCGACTATGCGGGGAAATCCTTCGGTCTGTCGGGCCAGGATGGAAGCGGGAAACTGCTGCAATTCGTGTTCCACAAGGGGCAGTTTCCGGACGAGGACAGGTTCGCTTCCGCCCGGGATGCGTTCAAGAAGCAATGCCAGCCGAAATGATAGGCTGGAATAGAGATTGCTCGCTGTCGCTTGTCGGCGCATACAGATGAAAAGACTGCTGCTCTTCGGTCTGCTCTGGATGCTTGCGGCTTGCGATTCCGGCGGGGGCCAGATATCGATCCCAGTGCAGCACTGGAATGACGTGGATGTCAGGATAGAGACGCACCCCAATCCCCCTCTTCCCGGAATGTCGGACGTGGTGGTCATCGCAACAGGTCCAAGAGGCAGGCCGGTATCCGATCTGACGATCTATCTGCGAGGGGATGAAACGCTGCCCTGGGTGCAGGCAATCCAGGATGGATTCATCGGAGTCTATCGCCGGGCCGTCGATCTCGGAAACGGAAATAAAGCGGTGATAAGGGTGAAGATCCAGCAGGGGGAGCGGGAGAAGATACTGGAATTCCCGGTCACCCTCTCGGTGGATTAGGCTGCCCCTTGAACACGGTGAGCAGGAGGTTGGCTAGATAGGTCGTGAAGCCGACCAGCATCGCGGTGCCTGAGACTGCAATCAGCGGGCCGTAGAAGCGGTGCACCGAGGGAATTTTCAGCGGATCGGAGTGCAGCAGCATCCCCTCCCAGATCCCGAAGACCATCTGTATGATGTAAAAGCTGTAGACCCCTATGCTGACCCACCAGAAGGTGTGATTGAGCAGCCTTGTCGAATAAAGCTTTTTCGATGTGAAGACCGGGACAAGATAATAGGTCACGCCCATTGCGAGCAGCACGACGCCGCCGACCAGATTCATGTGGGCATGAGCCAAGGGGTCTATCATGTGGCCTGGGCCGCCGTATGGGCTGCCTATGGAGTCCAGCCATGCGCGTATCGGCGGCATCACTTGCAGCATGCCGTGCACGGTGCCGACAAAAAATGAAAACGCGGAAAACAGCAGAAATTTCAGCAGGGGTTGTTGCGTAGAGGCAGAGCTCATGAAGTATGTCTTATAAGAGCAAGTGTTGTTCAGGCAATGTAGGCCGGAAAAAAATGCCCGGCATTTGCCGGACACTTTACTCATGCAGTCTGGAAGGACTGCCTGTTATTTCTTGCTGTTTTCGACGAGCAGATCCACACCGGTGCCGGCGAGTTTGACGGCAATGATGATGCCTGCAAGAAATATTCCGATTGGTACGAGAAGTTCGATTGGCATGTTATTCCCCCAGTAAAATGTTTATTCCGAGGAGCGGAAAATGTCGCCCCTGCATTTTTCAGTATAACGGTTCAAGCATGCAGGCGCAATGAAAGCGGTCCTGTCAAATGCTTAAAAATATTTAATCTCTTGGCTGCAAAAAATTACATGCTTGCGGCGATGGCGGCGATGGTCACGGAAAGGGCGCTGATCCATCCGAGTTCGCTGACAAACTTGGTATCTTCAGGAGAGAGCTGTTCGTGATTTTTGATCTTGGCATTCAGCTTGGCCAGATCGGTTTGCAGTTCCTTCAACTTTTCTTCCTGAGCTTGCAATTCTTTCAGTTTGGCTTCTTTTTCTGCGTGTATGTCTTTTGAATCCATTTTTATCTACCCCGTGAAAAGCGTTATGAAAAGTAAACTGTGAGTGGCACTCGTGAAAACCACGAAGTGATAATAAGCGCAAATATTTGACGATGTCAAATGAGCTCCGAGGGATCGGGCGCTGGTAAAAAAGCGTGGCGGATGGCCGCTTCAAAATGTGCAAAGTGATCCGTACCTCACGTGGAGGAAAAAAGATGGAGATTAAATATAATTAATCTTCCGGTTGGGGTGGGGTTGTAATGCCTTAGATGCATAGTCAAATTGGGTGATTCGGAGAACGATGCACACTGTTTTGGGGCTGGTAACATGAGGCCTGGCGGGAAACCTCCCTTGACAAGCTGAAGACGCAATCAGTAACATCCGCCACTGTTTAAGCTGGACCATGGTGTGGGGCGGCTTGGATGCGCAAACGGTATGGATGGTTAAGGCGGGCTGACGGATTGAAGCTGGTCTTGCCTTGGGGAATTAATAATTAATAGCGTGGGGGGTACATGAGTACGAAAAAGCCTTTGAAACTTCGGTCTTTCTGGTTGATTCTGATCGGCGGCATGCTGACGGGTATGGGGAATGGCAGCGTGTTTGGTGCAACGCTGATGTGTCTGATGGGGCGCGGTGGTTTTGAAAACTGGGGCGGCATCAATGGCACGGCGTACGATCCGAGCACTTTCACAGGCTTCATCGATTGGGCGATGATCGTATTCGGTGTGGCTTTCTGCCTGATCATGATCGTAGCGCTCGGTCGTCACGAAAAATGGGAGCAGGCCGCCGCTTGATTCGGTTTGTCGATTTGCTTTTTATCTTAAATATGGGGGATAGGCTATGGCTTTGATTGCCGGTTCATTGGGTGTTCTGCTTGCGTTTTCTAGCATGTTGCTGTCGTGGTATATATTGATACCGCATGAAAACAAAAACAGTAACAATCAACACTGAGTGTTCTTTTGAATTAAGGGGGTAGCGCATGTTTAAATATCTAATGGCCAAGAATGAGGATATTCCGTCGGGAGCATCGGCGGTATTCTTTGGTTTCTCATCAATCATCTGGTTCGTCATCGGAACCGGGCTGGGGTCTTTCAATGCGGCCAAGCTCGCATTTCCCGACTTTGTCACGGGTGACATGTACTTTGCATTCGGCCATATGCGCCAGGTGCATGTGCTGGCAGTTATCTTCGGATGGATATCGATGGCGTTTGCGATGGCCATGATGTACATCACGCCGGCGCTTGGCAACAACAAGCTCTGGTCGGAAAAACTGGGCATCTGGAACTGCATGCTGTGGAACGTCGGCCTGCTGGTCGGTCTGACCGTGCTGTGGGCAGGCATCACATCGGGTCGCGAGTATTCGGACTTCCCTTGGCCTGTGGATCTGTATCTCGCAAGCTTCGTGTTCATTCCTCTGGGCGTGAACGTGTGGATGACGATACTGAACCGCCGCACCCAGGGTATCTACACCACGAACTGGTTCTTCGCGGCGGCGACCTTCATGGTCATCATCGTGTTCCTGGTGGGCAACTCTCCCGAGTTCTTCCATCTGACCGGTCTGACGGAAGCCTATCTGACATGGTGGTTTGCTCATAACGTGCTGGGTCTCTGGATCACGCCCGTTGCAGCTGCGATCGCCTATTACACGATCCCCAAGATCACGGGCAATCCTCTGTATTCGCACCGCATCGGCCACCTGCACTTCTGGTCCGTGGTCGTGTTCTACTCGACACCTGCAGCGCATCACCTGATGTCCGCACCTCTGCCAGAGTGGCTGAAGTCCTTTGCATCGGTTGAGGGCGTGCTGATCCTGGTTCCCGCGATCGCTTTCGTGTCCAACATCATGCTGACGATGAAGGGCAAGTGGCACATGTTCGTCGAGAACGTGGAAGTGCGCTTCACGATCACCGGCTGTCTGATGGCGATCCCCCTGAACATGCAGGGCGGCTTCCAGCAGACTCGCGCGATCAACTGGTACATCCACGGAACTGGCTGGATCGTTGCTCACGCGCACCTGGCGCTCCTGGGCTTCTCCACCTTCCTTGAGGCTGCTGCCGTGTATCTCGGTCTGCAAACCCTGCTGAACCGCAAGCTTTATTCCCTGAAGCTCGCAAACATGCACTTCTGGCTCTTGCTCGTCGGCTTCACGACCTACTGGGTCTCGATGACGATCGCAGGTCTGATCCAGGGTGCTGGCAAGATTTATGAAGTTCCATACATCGATGTGGTCATTGCCGAACATCCCTACATGATCGCGCGTTGGCTCGGAGGTACGCTGGTGTTCACCGGCAATACGATGTGGCTCTACAACATGTGGATGACTGCCAGAAAAGGTACGGTGATCCCTGCAGGCCGCATGCCTCATGAGTTGCAATACGAGCGTTAATACAATAATTAGGGAGATCAAGCATGGCTGGATTTAGAGAGTATAAGATCGGCGCGAGGATATTCGGCCTCGCGCTGAGCGGATCGATGGCGATCACGCTGTTCTTTCCCAGTATCAACATCGCATCGACTGCGTCGACCGATGTGGCGCTGGCAAAGCAGCTGTCCGTCGGACATGAAACGGGCTTCAACCTGGATGACCCGCTTCTCAAGGGCAAGAACAAGCCGCTGATCGTGAACCTGAAGACTGATCCCAAGACGGGTCAGCCTCTGGCTCAGCAGCAGACGGTATTTGTCTATCCCGCGGGTACGCCCTTCCCGGCCGGTATCCTGCATCCCAGGATACTTGGAACGGGGGTCGAAGAGCTGAGCGTTCAGCAGGGTCACATCGAAGATGCGCGCAAGGAAGAGGGTGCCGTTTTCGCGCTGAACAAGGCGGTATACCAGGGCAAGGAAGTGAACTTCATCGAGGACCTCAGCACGACCAAGGGCTGGAAGCCTGAAGATGTGATGAAGGTCGCCAAGGATGAGGATGTTTCTCATGCGGGTGCGGGCAAGACCATGTTCGTTCGCGAAGGCTGCTGGTGGTGCCACACCCTGCTTCCTGAAGAGACCCAGGACTGGCAGGTTTTCGGTGCCCCACCCATGCAGGGTGACTTCAACGGTGAATCACCAACCGCTTTCGGTTCCGACAGAAAGGCGCCCGACCTGTTGCACGTGGGTTCGCGCAATTCCTCAAGGGAGTGGATGATGATGCACTTCTTCAATCCGCGTCTGGTGCAGCCGCATTCCATCATGCCCCGTTTCGATTACCTGTGGGGCGAGAAGGATGCAAACGGCAACAAGATCGATTATGCCAAGTGGAGGCAGGAGTACAGCGAATATACCGAAGGCAAGCGCGTCACACCGCCGGAAGTGCCTAGCTATGCTAGCAACTCCGAAATCCGCAGTCTGATCGACTTCATGTTGAGCCTGAAATAAGGGGGGGATGAATATGGCTTGGAATTTTGAAAAACCGCTGGTCACGATGGTGGACGCGGCGACCAACGAGAAGGACAAGGCTCTCTGGGAGAAGGAAAACCTGGGCGGCATCACCGAAGACAACAACCGCATGCCTATGCCAGTCGTGCTGCTCGTTGTGCTGACCGTGCTGACGGCTTTTGCAGTTACCTTCCCGCTGTGGGGTCAGCGTCCGACGGCTTCGCTTTATGCAGGCTACATCAAGTCGATGGATGATCCCCATGTTAAGGCGATCACCAACGACGACGAGGCGATGAAGATGATCGTTCAGTTGAACAAGGGAACAGGCACGCTCGATGGCCGTTCCATGGAGGACATGCTGGAGCGTCATCCGCTGACCATGAACGATCTTCGCATCATCAAGCCGCAGATGGAGGCCTTGATGGCCAGCGGTGTCGATCTTGGCGAATATGAAGTCGTGGGTGATCACATCGTTCTGGCTAACTTCCAGGGCAATCTGAAACCGGACGGAACCATCGAGCGCAAGCAGCCCTGGTGGGACAAGGGCTACACGATAGACATCTTCTATCTGTCCTACTTCTTCACCATGGTGATCGTGATGATCAAGCGTCTGCCCCCGTCCACATGGCAGCCCAGACATAACGTTCATTAATGAAACCCGGGGTTCCGGTTTTGCCGGAACCCTCAATGAATAGGAGAGTCATATGATAGAGTTCGATAATGGTCCTGTGGTGCTCGGCTGCCTGTGTCTGGTTGCCCTGTCCTTTCCGTTTTTTTACAGTCTGTTCGTCGATCGCAACAAGAGGGATTGATTTCGGATTGCCGGGCATGGCCCGGCTTGAGCGGATAAACAAATGCGCTGTCGGATACGGGCGCATTTGTTCTTTCAGGAGCATGGTTTTTGACCGGTCTTCGGTTGCCCTGTGAAATAGGAGTTCGCGATTCAACTATTAGCCCCAATATTTGGCGCTGTTTCGGTTGCATATTCAAGTGCTGAAATTTCTCCGAAACTTGATCTCAGCATCGAGGGGATGCGCAGCCAGCAATTCAGCGAATGGGTGTTCGTGTTCCTGCTGGTCGGCATAGCCGTTTTTTCCGGCATCGTCTTTGCTATGATGACTCATGTGAGCCGCAAGGGAAACATGAGAACCGGGGAGAAATGGATGTTCGGCGCAATCATTCTTGGTATAGTGGCAGCCGTGATCATCGGAGCGATGCAGATGCTTGCGGGCTACCTTTTCTGATAACTAGACTGGTAAATAGAGATGGCAAATTTTATTGAAAACCTACCCGATGGCTGGACCATCTACCTTTGGCTGATCATAGGCGCGATGATCATCCTGGCGGTCGTGTACTGGATACGCTGGGGAATGAAGAACGAGCAGTTCAACGAAGACATCAAGTACGTGATGTTCGACGAGAACGACAAGGACAAGATGGATCCTGCCGAATATGCCAAGAGCCGCGAAGTGATCAAGGAGCAGATCGAAAGCAGGAACCGCCATCTTGCTGAGCAGAACGCAAGGCACAAGCATTCGGCATGAAGGCAGGCGAGAAGTTCGTACTTGGCTCGATAGGCGTATTGCTGCTTTTTGGATTGATCCGCTCGACCATGCATGTGAAGCAGGAGCACGAGAGGGACATACCCTATTACAGCACGGCGCCCCAGGATGTCGCCGCAAGGGCCACCGAAATATACAGGGTCAATGGCTGCAAGGAGTGCCATTCCCTCTGGACGATGAAGGACATGATGGAATCCGTGCCCGCACCGATACTGGACGGCATAGGATCGTTGCGCACCGAGGCGTGGCTTTACGACTATCTTTCTTCGGCGGATCCGCAGTCCATCCTGAAGAGCAGGCTCAAGAAGGAATACAGGATGCCTTCCTATGCAAGCCTCCCGGAACAGGACAGGCGGGTGCTTGCGCAGTATCTTGCGAGTCTCAAGGTCAAGGATTGGTATCTTGAGCAGACAAGGAAGGCTGAATACGAGAAACTGACGGGCCTGGAGTACAAGAAATGAATCAGAGATACCTCACGGGATTGTTTGCGCTGCTGGTTGGTGTGCTTGTCAACTATTTCGGGGACAGGCTGCTGGGCGTCAAGATGGAGCTTTTCATCGGACTTGCCACGTTCAGCTTCAGATGGATGCTGGACGTGTTCGCACTGCCGCTGATCGTCGGTCTGTTGATGGCCTGGATCTTCGGCAAGGGAGCGAAGTGGCTTTGCTATTTCCCGCCACTCATCGTGCGCTGCCTGAGCTATGCGCAAATCGCCTATTTCACGGGCGTGCCCCACGGCGCCACGCTGAATCCGATGGGATGGTGGGGACTCTATGTGATCCTGGCGATGGAGTCGGCCGGCATAGGCGGCATCCTGGGCGAGGTGCTGATCAAGAACATATACGGCCGCTCCTACATGCTGGCCGATGCAGTGACTGAAGAAGTGATGGTTGAAAAGGAATCCTGATGTCGGAAAAAAAGATTCCCGTTCTGACCGAAGCAGAGCGGCAGAAAAGGAAGCGCTATCTGTCTGCCACGCTGATCACCTGCATATCGCTTGCGATGATCGGAGGCAGCCTGCACGTGGTCAAGTTGGGCTCACTTAGAATGAGCGAGATGCGCGGCATGGCCAGCTACAACCTGAAGGACGAGGCCGCCCACATACGCGCGGCAGGCGAGGACATCGCCCTTCATGAAGAAAATGAAAAGCGACTGGACGAGTCTCCCGGCTATACCGTGGCCCAGGCAAATGCGCTGCTCAAGGACGAGCAATGGAAGGAACTCGACAGCATGGTGCTCATCCCCGCAGGCAAGTTCGAGATGGGCACGGATCTCAAGAACGCGGATCCCCCCTCGCATCCCATGCATACCGTCGATCTCAAGGCCTATCGCATAGACAAGTATCTGGTCACGAACGCGCAGTATGCAAGGTTCGTCGCGGCGACAGGGCATCGCCCGCCGCTCGACTGGAAGAACGGCAAGCCGCTCAAGGGCACGCTGCTGATGCCGGTCACGATGGTCAACTGGTACGATGCGGAAGCCTATGCCAAGTGGGCGGGAAAGAGACTGCCCACCGAGGCCGAATGGGAAAAGGCGGCAAGGGGTACGGACGGAAGGCGCTGGCCATGGGGAAACGAGATGGATCCCAAGCTGCTCAACACCTATTACAACGTCGGATCTGCAAGCATCGTCACCACCTACGACAAGGGCGTGAGTCCGTATGGCGTGTATGACATGGCGGGCAATGTCGACGAATGGACGGCGAGCGACTTCGTCCCGTACAGCGGAACGGATGCGGATGCCGAGATATTCAAGGCCAAGGTGGCAAAGGTGGAGAGTGCGGAGGACCGGGCTTTGAAGGTGGCCGATCTCGTGCACGTGAAGATGATGTACAAGGTGCTGAGGGGGGGATCCTGGAAGGGGGATCCTTTTTCGACGGCGACCTACCACCGGGATTTCGCATTGCCGAATCTCGCCTCGGATTTCTACGGATTCCGTTGCGCAGCAGATGTAAAATGAAATGTAAATGGATCATCGGAGGTGCATGATGTACAAACAGTCAATCAAATCCGGGCTGATGATGTCCTGGCTTCTGGCGGCAAACGCGCATGCTGCGGTCGACAGTTACCGTTTTACCCATGTGACCATCGCCACGCCCTGGTATATCTTCATCTTTCTTCTGATGGGCGTGTTCGTTCCCTTCGTGCTGATGGCCGTGCTGGCCTGGCGGGTTGCGATGAAGAAATCGAGCAGCCCGTCATCCGACGTAGCCCATAAACCCATCACAGATTGAAATCATGTCACGCATTCTCAATATCTTTTTCAGCCGGTTTTCCCTGCGTTTCGCGGGCGTGCTGCTGGTAGCGATGTTCTCTTCCATCAACCTGGCTCACGCAGAGGCGGTCTCGAACGGCGAAGACAGCGCGCAAATATTGCAGGCTTTCAACAAGCAGCATCAGCAGGACGAGCGCGAGAAATCGATTCCGCAAAAGGAAAAGCAGCAGATCATGTTCCTGATGGGGGTCGTGCTGTTCATTCTCGTCCTGATCACCGGTGCGCTTGGTCTGGCCATGGGCCTGTACGGCAAGCAGGTATATGTGCCCCACATGCTTTTTGCCGGCCTTAGCGTGTCCATGGCGATCGCTCATGCGATAGTCGGCCTGGTCTGGTTCTATCCCTTCTAGATGGCGGATGAGATCGACCGCCGGTTCGGGGTCGTTTCAGGACGCCTGACATGGTCTGACTAGAGTGAATTCAATTTCCGGCAACGGCGCGAGGCCATGGTGGTGGGGCGTGGCGCTGCTCTATGCGCTTTCAGGATTCACAAGCCTGGCTTATGAAGTGCTGTGGTCGCGCATGCTGTCCATGCAGTTTGGCGTCAGCATCTTCGGCGTCGTGCTGACCGTCACCGCGTTCATGTTGGGCCTGGGCAGCGGAAGCATCGCCGGCGTGAAATGGAAAGCCGGGAATCCCCTTGCCGCATTCGCGGGCATAGAGGTGGCCGTTGCGCTGTATGCGCTGGCGCTGCCCGGTCTCATGCGTCATGCAAGCCTCTGGCTGGAAGATGCGTCGGGAAGGCTGGGCCTCATGCATTGGTATTTGCTGCAGGCGCTAGAGGCGGTCAGCCTGCTCCTGCTCCCCGCCTTTGCGATGGGTGTCGGTTTTACGCTGGTGCTGAAGGCCATCGATGAGACGCCGTTGACGCTCGGGAAACTCTATGGGCTCAATACCATCGGCGGCGCATTGGGGGCGCTCTTTCCCCTGTGGGGGCTCCCTGTCCTTGGATGGACGGGTTCGGTCAGGGTTGCCGCGATTCTGGGATTGCTGGTGGGGGGCGCCGCGCTGCATTTCTCGAGATACACTGGATCAGGAGCATCCAAAGCTACTTTGCCGCGCCCGCCCATGTCGGCGCTGCTTCTTTATGCGGGCATAGGCGCGGGAAGTCTGATGCTGGAAGTGGGCTGGGTGAGGCTTTACGGCATGATCATGCTGCGCACCGAATATGTGCTGGGCGTGATACTGGCGGTTTTCCTGACCGGCATCGCGCTTGGCAGCCTTTTCGCGCCGCGCAGGATTGCAGCCATCCTGCCCATCGTCTCGGGAGGCGGTGCGCTGCTTGGCCTCTGGCTTTTGCCCGTCGCATCCTCCTGGGTCGAGGGAAGCCAGTTCGGCTCTTTCTTTGGCGCAATCGGCGCACAGGCCGCGATTGCGGCGCTATTCACGCTGCCTGTCACGCTGGTTCTGGGTGCATGGCTGCCTTTGCTGGCCGAACGCCACAAGGATGCCAGTGCGGTGTGGCTTTATGGCGCGAACAGCCTGGGCGGAGGGCTGGGTGCGCTTCTTGCCTGCCTCGTCGTGATTCCTAACCATGGCACTGCGGCGCTGGTCGCCATCGCTGCCCTTGCTATCTCAGGCTTCGGACTCGCAGGATTGAATGCGAGATGGGGCTGGGCGGGCTTTGCATTTCTGCTGATTTGCGCATGGCCGCTGCGCAGCATGCCGCCTGTGCATGAATTGCTGCCGATCGCTGAAGGAGGAAGCAGGGATCTCTACCTGTACGAGGATGCCGTCTCGCTGACGCATGTGATCGGCCGCAAGGATGGGCAGCGCATCCTGCTCACGGATCTTCAGCGCATGGATGCATCCAGCGACCCTGCCGCCGTCGAGATACAGATGGATCAGGCAAGGCTGGCCCTGCTTTTGCATCCCGATCCCAAACTTGTGCTGTTCCTGGGGCTGGGGACGGGGATCTCGATGGGCGGATCTCTTCCTTTTCCGAATCTCGACAGAAGTGCTGTCGAACTGTCGCAGGGCGCGATCCATGCGGCAAGGAACTGGTTTTCCGAGGTGAACGGAGGCGCTGTCGACCAGGCCCGGGTGTACCGCGATGATGCGCGGCATTACCTCGATGCCACAGACAGGAAATACGACGTGATCATAGGGGACCTTTTCCACCCTGATCTCGCCGGCATGGGATCCCTGCTTTCCGTGCAGCAGTTCGGGCGCGCGAGGCGCCATCTGAGTCCGGACGGGATATTCGTGCAGTGGCTTGCTTTGAACCAGTTCGACATCGGATCGCTGTCCGTCGTGCTGCGGAGCTTCAGGCAGGTTTTCCCTGATGCACAGATGTTCATGGACGGCATGCATCTGGCGCTCGTCGGGCCCAACAAGCCCCTCCTCATCGCAGATGCGATGAAGCGCAACCTTCAGAGGATGAAGGACGATGGTCCGGCCACAGGGAACGAGGGAATGTGGACCTGGCTCGGGCGCTATTGGGGACCTGTGCCTCAAAGCGCGGGAAAGGTTCAGGATGAATGGGTGCCCTACATCGAATACAGCCTGCCAAAGGCGCGTTACGATGGAAGCGTGAATCTGGCGAATCTGCTGTCATGGCTGATGATGCGCCATCCGGATGTCGATGCTGCAGCGGATATCCTGGGGGTGCAAAGGCAGGACAGGGAGGCATTCGGCCGGGCCTACATGGCTGCCACGCTGACCAATGAAGCCTGGATATCTGCCATCAGGGGGGATGAATCCAAATCGGTGCAGATGATCTGGATGGCATATCAGGCGAATCCGCACGATCGCTGGATTGCCAATGCGCTAGCTGATAGTATGATGCAGTCGCTGATACAGGCGCGCGAACACGGCTTGAGCGAACGCGAGGCGCTGCAGCGCGTGCTCAAGATATCCCCGGACCATGCGGGTGCGCTGCGCGCCCTCTGGCATCTTGAGAAGGCGGCGGGAAACAAGGAGGAGGCGGAGCGATACCGCTTGAGGCTGCTCGCGGTCGCTCCCCTGGATTCCGAGGCGAAGAGCGCCTTATGAAGGCGGTTAGAATGAAGGTGAACATGTCATCAGCGATGAACAAGACGCTATCCAGCATACCGGTGAAGGTCGTCAGCGGCGGATCAAGAATGAACAATTTTCGCTGGAAGCGGCGGGCAGTTCAGATTGCATTCCTGGTGGCGCTGGTGTTGATTCCGGTTTCCGGGCTATTCAGGATCGATCCTGAAAACGGGGCGCTGGTGGTTTTGGGATGGCAGGTTTGGTTTTCCGACTTTTTCCTGATAACCGGTTTGTGGATCACCCTGGCGACGCTGCTGGTTGCGCTTTATTCGACTGCGGGCACCGTGTTCTGCGGCTGGGCATGCCCTCAGAACTCGATGGCTGAATGGGCAAACCACATGACAAGAAAGCTGCTCGGGAAGCGCGCCGAGATCAGCCTGAACGGGGAGGCGCTCAAGGTTGCCGCCTCCAAGAACAAGGCGCTCAACTGGACCCTGCTTGCCCTGTCTCTCATCGGCGCCTCCATGCTGTTCGCGCTGTTGCCGCTGCTCTATTTCTATCCGCCGGACGTAGTGCTTTCCTTCATCCTGTTCAGGAATGATCCCAGGCTTGCGGGCTCCCTGCACTGGATCTATTTCGTCTGGGTGCTGATCATCCTGCTCGATGTCTCCGTGCTCAGGCACTTCTGGTGCCGCTTCGCCTGCGTCTACAGGGTCTGGCAGCATTCCTTCAAGACCAAGGAGACACTGCATGTGCTCTACGACGAGAGCAGGTCGTCCGAATGCGAGAAGTGCAATTTCTGCGTGACCACCTGCTTCATCGGGCTCGATCCGCGCAAGACCATGATCTACGACAGCTGCATCAACTGCGGCGACTGCATTGATGCGTGCAACGCACTCCATGCGAAGAAAGGGGGGACCGGTCTCCTGCGCTTCGAGTTCGGGGAGCGCGCGAAAACCAGGCTGGGCAAGTTCAGGGACAATTCCATCGCGCTCCTGTCCCGGATGCGCTGGACCATGCCCATTGCGGTTCTGGGGGTGGCGATGTTCGCCTGGGGCTTGTGGTCTTACCAGCCCTACCACCTCTCTGCGGGATATGTGCAGATGGGGCACAGCCAGTCGGCGCGGGACTATCGCATCGAGATCGCCAACAAGCGGTATCGCCCTGCGGAACTGGATGTCGCGGTGGAAGGTCTGCCTGCCGGCAGCTATACATTGAGCGGCAACAGGGTGAGCCTGCCGACGGTCGGGAGGGCATCGGTGCTTCTTTCCATGTCCCCCTCGCTGTCGCACGGACTGCATCCCTTTACGGTCGTGGTGCGCTCGCGCGATGGCTGGGTCGGGCGCTTTGAATTGCAGCATTTTGTCGATTAGGAGAACGGTGATGGAACAGGACAATCTGGAACTGTCGGGTGAAAAGACGCAATGGGGAAAGCTGCGCGAGGATCACTTCGGCTACGGCTCCAACGAAGAGCGCCTGGACAAGCGCGGCATGGAGGATTGGGAACTGGTCGAGAAGATTCCGGAATCCCAGCTCAAGGTGCCTTACTGGTTCTGGGCGGTCGTGGCGAGCGTGTTCCTGGTGGGCGTGGGATTGAGTTTCCCGTTCTGGGGATTGAGACCCGGTGTGGTCGTGAAATGGACGGACTGGGTGAAGGACCCGGGCTTTCTGGGCTCGCTGCTTTACATCAGCGCAGCCGGTGCGTTCATCTGGTACATGGTGCACAGGAATGAAGTCTCGATAAAGAACGAGAAGGACGCCGAGAGGGAGCAAGAGGCGGTTCACAGGAAGGGCAAGTGAGCATCGCATGAGGGGGTTGGGATTCGCCGCATCGCTGCTCTTTGTTCTGTTGCTGCCCGCGTGCAGCCAGAACGATCCGCCTTCGCCATACCATGCGATAGACGTGACCTGGCAGCATACCCATGCGGACTTCTCGCTTTTCGACTTCAATGGGAAACCGCGCACGCTGCTTGATTTCAGGGGCAAGGTCGTCGTACTCTTCTTCGGCTATACCCATTGTCCGGATGTCTGCCCCACCACCCTCGCCGACCTTGCCCAGGTAATGCGCATCCTGGGGCCGGATGCGGCCAGGGTGCAGGTGATATTTGTCACGCTGGACCCGGAGCGGGACAAGCCCGCGCTGCTTGCAAAATTCGTGACTTCTTTCGATCCGTCCTTTCTCGGGCTTTATGGCGATGCTAAGGCCACGCAACAGGCCGCCCAGTCCTTCGGCGTGAATTACCAGAAGCAGTATGACAAGCACGGCGGCTACACGCTGGATCACAGCGATGGCATCTTTCTTCTGGGAACCAGAGGGAAGCCCTTGCTGCTTTCCCGCTATGAAGCGCCGGCGGAACAGATGGCAGAAGACATCAGGCTGCTTTTGTCGATCAACCAGTAGCGCCGATTTTCAGACAGCGCGCGACGACAGTGCGGTACAATCTCAAGGTTAACTGGCTACGACGGACTGAGTATGAATAACTTGCTATCGCGCATCCCCAAGGAATATCTGGCCTACTTCGCGCTCGCGCTCTGGGGTGCCGCCGTGATCATGATGCTCAACAAGACAAACTTCGGGCTCGACGAAGGGGGCGCTCATGCGCTGCTGCTGGTCTGGTCCGTCGCCGATGGCGTGGTCAGTTCCATCGTGACCATGGGCCTGCCGGATTTTCGCACGCTGTTCTTCATTCCGGCAGGCGCACTCTGGACCGGGAACCTGATCGCGGCGAAGGTGACGACGATCATCGTGATGGCAATCGTCGCATGGGCGCTGCACGGCTGGCGGAAAGGAATCAGCGAACAGGAGGAGTCATCCCTGATTGCAACGGGACTGCTCCTGATCTCGCCACTGGTGCTGAGCCAGATCGACACGATGTCGGTCGGCCCTTTTTTGCTTTTTGTCTTTGCGATGGGGGCGTGGACTGACAAGACATACCGCGAATCCAGGCAGGCCCTGGGCGGGGTGTATTTCGGTCAGGTCTTCCTGGCGCTGATCTCGGCAACGCTTCATCCCATGGGGCTTGCCTATCCCCTGATGCTGCTCTGGAGCTGGCACAGGAATCCTCTGGATCGCGAACGCCGCAACTATGTGTTCGCCGGGATCATCTCCGCCACGGTGATCGCGCTGGTCCTGACCCTGGGCTGGCATCACATATCTTGGTTTGGCAATCCAGTGAGGGCGGCCTCCAGCATGCTTCTCGGCCCCTCCGAAGGCGATCTGGGTGTGGGCGGCTGGATTTCAGGTACGGGCATGCTGCTCCTTCTGCTCTGGGTCGCGATCAGTCAGTCCGGCAGAATGTGGAAGGATCTGCTCGGGCGCATGCTGCTTGCATCGCTCGTCATCGGAATTTTCATCGGCGATGGCACCTTTGCCTTGGCCGCGCTGACCGTCGTTCTCTACTGGGGACTGCCTGTGATCCTGAGATCCAATGCGGAGGGGGGATTCTGGGCGCAGCGGGGCATCGCGCTGGTTCTGATTTTCCTTGTCTCGACTTCCTTCATGCTCAATGACAAGGCTGCTTATCAGTCCACCCAGCTTGGCGAGCTTGCGGCTAGGGATGCCCTTATACGCGCGTTTTCCGAGAATGCCGAGGACATGCTGAAGGATGCGCATGGGCAGGCCCCTGCACACAAGTTGCGCGTCGCAAGCCAATGGCCGGCATTGACCATGCTGGGTTGCCGCTGCGATGCGCTGCCCCTGCCGCCCGAGGCGCGCGACGGCGATGCGTTGTATGCGATGCTGAAGGGGGTTGATTATCTGCTTTTCGATCCGCATGACCCGGCCAACAGCGCGCTGTCGAGAAATCTTGCGACGATGCAGGCAGGAAGGGTCGAGACCGTGGATCTCAGAAAGGGCGGCGTGATCGTCGAGGTCAGGCACGAGGCGGTTCAGCCGCCTGTTCAACCTGCGGCAGGGAAGCCGGGGGCATGATGGTCGAGATGCTGATCTTCCTGGTGGCCGGCATCGGCGCCCTGTTCATCGCGGGATATTCGGTGCACATGTTTGTCGGCGGGCTGGTCAGCAGCGAATCCGAACAGCGCATCATCTTCGCCGTCTGCACGCTTGTCTTCTGCGTGATGGCCTACATGGCCTGGGATGTCGTGCAAAGGCGAAGCGGTAAGAAGTAGCTATGCTTTTTGCAGGATCGGGATGGACTTGAATGAGCCGCCCGGTTTTTTCTTCAGGGCCATGTCGGCGAGCGTGTACTTGTCCAGCACCCCAAGAAAGTTCCGCTGAGCTTCGTGTATCACGCCCTTCAGCGAGCAGGACTTGCTGACCACGCAGCGGTCGGTTTCCTCGTCGAAGCATTCCAGCAAATCGAAGTCGGGTTCGGTCGAGCGCACGATCTCCCCTATCTGCATGTCCTTCGCAGGCCGCGCCAGCCTGATTCCGCCGCCCCTTCCGCGATTGGTCTCGATATAGCCGTTAAGGCCCAGGTTATGCACGACTTTCACGAGATGGTTGCGGGAGATGCTGTAAAAGTCGGCAAGCTCCGTGATGGTGACGAGCTCGTCCTCCTTCTGCGCGAGGTAGAGCAGCACGCGCAGTGAATAATCCGTATATAACGTTAAACGCATCTTTGGGGTGGGCCGGTATTTGTCCTGTGCATCGCATTATGCCAATGAAGCGCATGTCTTTGGAAGATGCATGAGATGGGTCGGGATGAATTTTCCGCTTGACGCGATCCTTGGGTGGCTTTAAGATGCACTCAGAATACATGTTAAGCATGTATTCCGATTCGACAACTGTGTGCCTTGATGGCAAAACGACAAAGGAGATCAAATTGAGTCTGTACACTGATATCGGTGGTGAAGCTGCGGTCAATGCTGCTGTGGATATTTTTTATCGCAAGGTTCTGAAGGACGACCGCATCAACCGTTTCTTCGAGGGCGTCGACATGGACAAGCAGGCTGCCAAGCAGAAGGCCTTCCTGACGATGGCTTTCGGCGGGCCTCACAACTATACCGGCGAGGACATGAGAAGGGGTCATGCCCATCTGGTCGCCCAGGGACTCAATGACTCCCATTTCGACGCGGTGATGGAGCATATCGGTGCAACGCTGACCGAGCTCAATGTGCCGGCGAACCTGATCGCGCAGGCTGCGGCGATCGCCGAGAGCACAAGAAAAGACGTGCTGGGCAAGTAAGCGCGTACCCCCATGGCCAAGGTGATCTATGGCGGGCAGTCGTACGAGTGCGGGAGCGATTCGGTTCTCGACTGTCTGACTGCCCGGGGTGTTCCCATTCCCTCCTCCTGCCGCTCCGGGGTCTGCCAGACCTGTCTGATGCGGGCGGTAAGCGGGGAGGTGCCGGCGCAGGCTCAGGCTGGGTTGAAGCCTACGCTTGCGATGCAGAACTATTTTCTTGCGTGTTCCTGCCATCCCCAGGGCGACATCGAGGTGGCTTTGCCGGAAGCGGGGATCAACAGGCTTGCTGCAGAGGTCGTGAGCGTCGAGCGACTGAAGCCCGACATTCTCGGCATCAAGCTCAATCCTTCGAGGAAATTCGAATACAGGGCGGGGCAGTTCCTGAACCTGTACAGGGACGAGTCCACTTCAAGAAGCTATTCGCTTGCCAGCGTGCCGGTGATGGACGAATCGCTTGCGATCCACGTGCGCAGGGTGCCCAATGGGCTTGTGAGCGGCTGGCTCTTCGAGAATCTAAAGGCGGGTGACCGGATCGAGATATCCGAGGCTGCGGGAGACTGCTTTTACGCGCCCGGCAATCCGGACCAGGACATCATGCTGATCGGGACGGGAACCGGTCTGGCTCCGCTTTACGGGATCGTGCGCGATGCGCTGCAGAGCGGGCACAGGGGCAGGCTCTGTCTTTATCACGGCAGTTACGATGTATACGGTTTCTATATGGTGGAAGAGCTGAGAAAGCTCGAAAGCCTCTATCCCAATTTCAGCTACAGGCCTTGCGTTTCCGAGGGCGATGCGCCAGAAGGCTATGCGAAGGGCATGGTGCACGAGGCGGCGCTAGCCGAGCATCCGGATCTTTCGGGATGGCGCGTCTTCCTGTGCGGCAATCCGCTGATGGTGAACGCGGCCAAAAAGCAGACCTTCTTCGCGGGCGCCTCCATGCGCGAGATATTCGCCGATCCCTTCTGACTCCATAACCCGGCAAGGCTGCAACAATGCGCGGTGGCCGCGCTCTCCATGAACCGCCATTAAACCGGCCCCGGGGTGGTTTGCCCTTTTGAAGAGGCTGCCGTTTGAGCGGTCCGGGGGACTTTGTTATCATGGGGTCGTGCAGGCATGAGGAAGGGTTGGAGGCATGATCGCTTTTGTCGAAGCCAGGCGGGCGGGGTTGTATGTTCGCAGCAACTGGATGCCCAACATCATCGCAGGCCTGATCGTGGGCGTGGTTGCGCTGCCGCTGGCGATGGCCTTCGCCATCGCAACCGGCGTAAAGCCCGAGCAGGGGATCTATACCGCCATCGTTGCCAGCCTTGCGGTGTCGCTCTTCGGCGGAAGCCGCATACAGATAGCCGGGCCCACCGGTGCGTTCATCGTGATCCTCTCCGGCATCACGGCAAAGTACGGTTTTGCGGGGCTGCAGGTGGCCACGCTGATGGCGGGGGTGATGCTCTTCCTGCTGGGCGTGGCGCGCATGGGAACGATCATCAAGTTCATTCCGGACCCGGTGATTCTGGGTTTCACTGCGGGCATCGCGGTGATCATCTGGGTGGGGGAGTGGCGCGATTTCCTGGGCCTGCCCGCAGTGGCAGGAACGCATTTCCATGTGAAGCTGTGGCACCTCCTGCAGGTTCTTCCTCAGTGGCATCCTGCGACCACCGGTCTTGCGCTGCTGTCTCTTGCGCTCGTGATCGTTTCGCCACGCCTGCCTTTCCTGCGCCGGATCCCGGGTCCGCTGGTCGCGCTGGTGGCGGTGACCATGCTTCAGGCGGCATTCCATTTTTCAGGCGTGCGCACGATAGGGAGCACCTTTGGCGGCATACCGCAGGGGTTGCCGACGCTGCGCCTGCCTGACATCAGCGTGCGCGAGGTCCTCGATCTGATCGGCCCCGCTTTCACGATCGCGATGCTGGGCGCCATCGAGTCGCTTTTGTCAGCCGTGGTTGCCGACGGCATGGCCGGCACGCGCCACGATTCCAATCAGGAATTGATGGGGCAGGGCATCGCCAATCTCATAACCCCGCTCTTCGGCGGTTTCGCGGCGACCGGGGCGATCGCGCGCACCGCGACCAATATCCGGAACGGCGGCAACAGCCCGCTTGCAGGGATCGTTCATGCCTTTACCCTGGTGTTCATCGTCATGCTGCTTGCCCCGTTGGCAAGCAACATTCCGCTCGCGGTGCTGGCGGCGATCCTTTTCGTGGTGTGCTGGAACATGAGCGAGGCGCACCACTTCATGAGGATGATAAAGCGCGCGCCCAGGGCGGATGTGGTGATTCTGCTGGTGACTTTTTTTCTCACCGTGTTCGCGGACCTGGTGGTGGCGGTGAATATCGGCGTGATCCTGGCCACCCTGCATTTTCTGAGACGAATGGCGAGCAGCGTCGAGGTGCGCCGCGCAGGCGAACAGGAGCTGAGCCAGGAGATCGAGCAGCTGGGGCTTGGGCGGTTGCCGGCCGGCGTCTTGGTCTATGCGGTCGAGGGGCCCTTCTTTTTCGGCGCGGTGGAAAACTTCGAGCGCGCGCTGGCGGACACGCACACCGATCCCAAGGTGCTGATCATCCGCCTGCGCTGGGTGCCTTTCATCGACATCACCGGCCTGCAGTTTCTGGAGGAGGTGATACGGGACCTGCACCGTCGCGGCGTGCGCGTGATCCTCTCGGGGGCGAACGAGCGGGTGCAGGGCAAGCTCGAGAAGGCGGGCATCATCGACCTGATCGGATCCGACAACAGTTTCCGCGAGTTCGGTCAGGCGCTCATGGCCTGCAAGACGCCGGCCTAGAGCGGAAGGGCGGTCTTGTCGACCACGCGGCGCAGCACGAAGCTCGAGTGCACGCCCGTCACGCCCGCAATCCTCGTGATCTTGTTCAGGAGCAGATCCTGGTATCCGTCCATGTCGCTGACCACGACCTTGAGCTGATAGTCCGCGTCCTGTCCCGTGATCAGCAGGCATTCCAGCACCTCTGGCAGCTTCGCGATCTTCGCCTCGAAGTTGGCAAAGCGCTCGGGTGTGTGCTGATCCATCGAGATGTGGATCAGCGCCATCAGTGAGAGCCCCATCGCCTTTGCATCGACCATCGCCCTGTAACCGGTGATGATTCCGGATTCCTCGAGCGCATGCAGGCGCCGCAGGCAGGGAGAAGGGGAGAGGCCGATGCGGTTTGCCAGGTCCTGATTGCTTATCCTCCCCTCCTGCTGGAGGATGCGCAGCATCCCGATGTCGTAGCTGTCCATTTTTATTTTCCTTTATTATTGGAATATAATTTCAATATTATTTTTTATAGAAAAACTTAATTGCAATTATTATGGGAAATGTACCATAAAAAGCAAGCACCTGCTGCTTGATTTCCCCTATGATGCTGCTCATCGAGATCAGGGAGCAGACCATGAACAAGTACATGCCATTTCAGCCGGTGGCGCTCACAGACAGGCAGTGGCCAGACAGAACCATAACGAGCCATCCGGTCTGGATGAGTTCGGATCTGCGCGATGGCAACCAGGCGCTTTTCGAGCCGATGAATCTTGATCGCAAGATGCGCATGTTCGACATGCTCTGCGAGATCGGATTCAGGGAGATCGAGGTTGCGTTTCCTTCGGCATCGCAGATAGAATATGACTTCGTGCGCACCCTGATCGGGGAGGGGCGCATCCCTCAAGACGTCACGATAGCGGTGCTGACCGCGGCGCGCGAACATCTGATCCGCCGCACGATGGAGTCTCTGAAGGGGGCAAGGCGTGCGATCGTGCATGTTTACAACGCGACCTCCAGACCCTTCCGGGAGATGGTGTTCGGCATGAGCCGCGATGAGGTCGTCAGGATGGCGGTCGATGCGGTGCTCCTGATCAGGGATCTTGCCGCAAGCCAGCCTGAGACGGAATGGGTGCTCGAATACAGCCCCGAGACCTTTTCCGCCACCGAGCTTGAATTTTCTCTCGAGATTTGCGATGCGGTGACAAGCGCCTGGGGCGCGACGCCAGAAAACAGGGTGATCATCAACCTTCCGGCTACGGTCGAGGTCTCGACACCCAACGTGTATGCCGACCAGGTCGAATGGATGCACCGCAATCTCGCAAGACGGGACAGCGTCATCCTGAGCCTGCATGCGCACAACGACAGGGGCACTGCGGTCGCGGCAACCGAACTGGGATTGATGGCGGGCGCCGAGAGGGTCGAAGGCTGCCTCTTCGGGAACGGCGAGAGGACGGGAAATGTCGACATCGTGACGCTTGCGTTGAACCTCCATACCCAGGGGGTGGCTACGGGGCTCGATTTTTCCGACATCAGCAGGGTCGTGAGAACCGTCGAGCACTGCAACCAGCTGCCGGTTCATCCGCGCCATCCCTATGCGGGCGATCTGGTTTTCACCGCCTTTTCCGGATCGCATCAGGATGCGATCCGGAAGGGATTCGCAAGGCAGAATGAGGATGAACCCTGGGGTGTGCCTTATCTTCCGATCGATCCCAGGGATGTGGGACGAAACTACGACTCCGTGATCAGGGTCAACAGCCAGTCGGGAAAGGGGGGGATAGCCTATCTGCTCGAGAAGGAATACGGTATTGTCATGCCGCGCCGCCTGCAGATCGAATTCTCATCCGTCGTGCAGAAGCATGCAGACCGGGATGGGGGCGAATTGAGCGCCCGGGATATCTGGCGGATCTTTTCAGCCGCTTACCTTGATGCGTCTTCTCCCCTGCGCTATCTTGCCCATCATCTTTTCGAGGCGGGCGAGAAGCAGGGCATCGAAATCCTCGTCGAGATGGATGGCGCAAGGCAGACCTTCACGGGAATCGGCAACGGGCCCATCGATGCCGCTGCCCATGCGCTCATGAAGAAGGGGATAAACGTCAAGGTGACGGGCTATGATGAATCCTCCATGGGCGAAAGCGCCGAAGGCGGTAATGCGAAGGCCGCGGCGTTCATCGAGATCGCGCATGACAAAGGCAGCTGCCATGGGGTGGGGATGGACGAAAATATCGTGACCGCAGCGGTCAGGGCATTGTTCAGCGGGGTGAACCGGATGCTGGATGGAAGAAGGGATGCGTGAGGGAGGCTATGCCGGAGTGGTGTTTGCGCTGCTTGCGGCGATCGGGTTTTCGGCGAAGGCCATCCTGGTCAAGCTGGCCTACCAGTATCGCGTCGACACCATCACGCTGCTTGCGCTGCGCATGTCCTTCGCGATGCCATTTTTTGTCGCCGTGCTGTTTTGGGTGCGCCGCAAGAGCATCGATCCGCTTGCCCTGAAGGACAAGCTGCTGGTCCTGGGGGTGGGCCTGACAGGCTACTATCTTTCCAGTCTCTTCGATTTTTTGGGCTTGCAGTACATCACGGCGGGGCTGGAGCGCCTGATACTCTTCCTCTATCCGACCATGACCGTGGTGCTCGCAGCGCTGCTGTACAAACGGCCGATAGGGAAGAAGGTGCTCGCGGCGATGGCATTGAGCTATCTGGGCATTGCGCTCGTGTTTTTGCACGATGCGGGAGGGCGTCAGGGAGAGTCCACCCTGCTTGGAGCCATGCTGGTTTTTGCGAGCACGCTCTCTTATTCGATATATCTCGTGGGTGCGGGGCATGCGATCGCGCGATTGGGTGTCGAGCGTTTCACTTCGATGGCGATGATCGTGGCAGGCATCGCCTGTCTGCTGCAGTTTGCTCTGACGCATAGCCTGGGTTCGCTCGTTCTGCCTTTTCGCGTATACGAATATTCGGTCGCGATGGCGCTTTTTTCCACCGTGCTCCCGGTCTTCCTGCTCTCCTATGCGATACGCCACATAGGCTCTTCCCGCGCGTCCCTGATCGGTTCGATAGGCCCCGTCAGCACGATCTATCTGGCCTATCTTTTCCTTGGCGAGCAAGTCACGCCCCTGCAGGTCGCGGGCGCATTCCTTGTGATGTGCGGGGTGATGATCGTGAGCCTTACCAGGAACCAGGCGGGTGCGGTAAAGTGAAGACGGGAATACAATGGATCCCTCTATGCATTTTTGACGGATGCCATGAATCTTTTCGGATCGATGCCGCCAGAATGGGCGCATGTGCTTTTCGTTCTCTTCCTGTCGTTCCTGATCGGGCTTGAGCGCGAGGAGCGCAAGGACAGGGACGGACACTATTCGTTCGGCGGCGTGAGGACTTTCCCGCTGATCGGCCTGATCGGCTATTCGATGAGCGAGCTCTCGGGCGGGGAACTTCTGCCCCAGGCGATCGGCTTTGCCGTGGTGGGCGGCTTTTTGATGATTTCCTACTGGCACAAGCTCACCACATCGTCTAGCTCGGGCGTCACATCCGAGATGTCGGGGCTTGCCACCTATCTCGTCGGTGCCTTCGTCTACCACGGGATGTTCTGGATCGCCACGGCACTGACGGTCTCAAGCCTTCTGCTGCTCGAGCTGAAGGAAGGGCTGGAGAGTCTGGCCAAGCGCATAGAAAGCACGGACATCCTGACCTTCGCGAAATTTCTTTTCCTCTCCGCGGTGATCCTGCCGCTGTTGCCCGATGTGCCTTACACCCCGTTCCGGATCAATCCCTTTAAGACCTGGGTGGTCGTGGTGGCGGTCAGCGGCGTGTCGTACGGCAGCTATGTGCTGCAACGCCTGACCAGGGAGAAGGGGAGCGTGATCCTGGCGGCCATCCTTGGCGGCGCCTATTCCTCTACGGTTGCGACGGTGGCCTTGGCCAGGCGGGCCAAGGATGAGGAGCAGCCCCACCTTTTTTCGGGCGGCATACTGATCGCATCGGGCGTGATGTATCTGCGCCTCGCCGTCCTGATGGCGCTTTTCAACCAGGCGCTGATGGAAAGGCTGGCCATGCCGTTTGTCGTGCTCGCGATGATTGCGCTGGCAGCAGGATGGATCTGGTCGAGGCGCTCCGATGGCCAGGCACTCAGGGTGGAGCGGGCATCCGAGCCCAGGAATCCGCTCGAGATCAGGGCGGCGCTGTTCTTTGCGCTGCTCTTCGTCGGCATGCTGGTCGCAACCCATCTTGCCGTGACCTACCTCGGAAGGACGGGCGTCTATACGCTGGCAGCGATCATGGGCGTGACCGATGTGGATCCCTTCATCATGGGGCTTACGCAGTCCACTCCCCTGATGACCCCGCTGCATGTTGCCTCGGACGGCATCCTGATCGCGGCTGCCAGCAACAACGTGATCAAGGGAATCTATGCCTATGCGCTTTCCTCGCGGAAGACGGGCGCGCAGAGCCTGGTTCTTTTGCTAGGCCTTGCAGTGCTTGGGTTGCTGCCGCTGCTCTGGTAGCCTGGCTCAGATTGCACCCGCCTTGTGCGCCTGTTCGTCCGCGTAGTAGCTGCTCCTCACCATGGGTCCGCAGGCGGCGTGGGAGAATCCCATCGCTTTTGCCTCGGCCTCGAACATCGCAAAGGTTTCCAGAGGGACATAGCGCAGCACGGGTAGATGTCCTTCGGAAGGCTGCAGATACTGGCCCAGGGTCAGCATGTCCACATCATGCGCGCGCAAGTCGCGCATCACTTCCAGCACCTCCTCATCACGCTCCCCTAGTCCCAGCATCAGGCCGGATTTCGTGGGTATGCCGGGAAATCTCGCCTTGAAATCCTTCAGCAGCTTCAGGGAATGCGCATAGTCGGCGCCGGGACGGGCGAGCCTGTATAGCCTGGGCACGGTCTCGAGGTTGTGGTTGAGGACGTCGGGCAGACTTTCAGAAAGCGCATCGAGCGCGGCGTCCAGCCTGCCGCGAAAATCGGGGACCAGGATTTCCAGCCGGGTGGATGGCGAGCCTGCACGCACCGCGGACAGGCAGTCGGCAAAATGCTTTGCGCCGCCATCCCTCAAATCGTCCCGGTCCACGCTCGTGATCACCACATAGCTTAGCTTCAGAAGGCCGATGGAACGGGCAAGATTGGAGGGCTCCCCGGGATCCGGGGGATTGGGCTTGCCGTGCGCGACGTCGCAGAAGGGGCAGCGTCTTGTGCATACATCGCCCAGGATCATGAAGGTCGCCGTGCCCTTGCTGAAGCATTCGCCTATGTTGGGGCAGGAGGCCTCCTCGCATACGGTCACGAGCTTGTGTTCTCTCAGCAGTCTCTTGACGTCGTGGTAGCCGCTGCCGGACCCGGTCTTGACCCGTATCCATTCGGGCTTGCGCAGCCTCTGCTCAAGGGGGACGATCCTGATCGGGTTGCGTGCAGTCTTTGCCGCGCCTGTCTGTCTGTTTTCGTTCATGCTGCTTTCCTTGTCTGCTTGAGGCCGCGGACCAGATTCTGTGCAAGTCCTGCCTGAAGTTCGTTGATGCTGGACGTGATGCCGAGCTCCGAGCACTGGGTGACGCGCAAACCGCGATAGCCGCAGGGATTGATCAGGCTGAAGGGCGAGAGGTTCATGTCCACGTTGAGCGCCAGTCCATGATAGCAGCAGCCATGCCTGATTTTGAGACCCAATGAGGCGATCTTCGCATCGTTCACATACACGCCGGGCGCATCGATCCGGCTTGCGGCTGGGATGCCGTAATCGGCCAGCAAATCTATCACGGATCGCTCCATCACGCTCACCAGCTCGCGCACGGTGAGCTTGAGGCGGCGCAGGTCGAGCAGCAGATAGGCCACGATCTGTCCGGGGCCGTGATAGGTGATCTGCCCCCCGCGATCTATCTTGATCACCGGGATGTCGGTTTTCCGCAGCAGATGCTCGGGCAATCCGGCAAGCCCCTGGGTGAAAGTCGGGGGATGCTGCAAAAGCCAGATCTCGTCCCGGGTATCCGCGGTGCGTTGATCCGTGAAGCGTTTCATCGCCTCCCAGGTCGGCAGGTATTCGACCAGCCCCGGCGTGTGGATCACAGGGCTCACAATACCATCTTGACGAGCGGGTGTGCGCAAAGCTCCCGGTAGAGCGCATCGAGCTGGGCCCGGGAGGTTGCGCGTATCGTGCAGGTGAGGCTGATGTATTTCGCTGTCCTGCTTGCGCGCATCTCCATGCTCGCCGCATCGTAATCGGGGGCATGCCTCATGACCACCTCGAGCACCGACTGGGCGAGCTCGGGATGCTGCGCGCCGAAGATCTTGAGCGGGAAATCGCTCGGATATTCGATCAGGCTCTCGGATTCCGGAATCTCTGGGAAGTCGGTCATTTCGCTCGCATCACCTTGTGTTTGAATTCCTGGTAAAGCGCATGCATGCGCCTGAAAACCGGCCCAGGGAGGCCGGCGCCTACGGGTTTCCCGTCCAGCCTCGTGATCGCCAGGACTTCCTTCGTGCTCGAAGTCAGCAGGAGTTCGTCCGCGTGGAAGACTTCGGACGCCGAAACCCTGCGCACCTCGAACGGGATGCCGTTGGCGTCTGCGATCTCGAGTATCACGTCGTAGGTGATGCCGGGCAGCATGAGGTTGTCCTTGGGCGGGGCCAGCAGCATGCCTTCCTTGACCGCGAAGATGTTGCTTGCAGCCCCCTCCGTCAGGAAGCTGTTGCGCATCAGCACGGTTTCCGCGCATCCCTCGTCGATCGCCTTCTGCCGGAGCAGCACGTTGGGCAATAGCGAGATCGCCTTAATGTCGCATCTCAGCCAGCGGTTGTCTTCCGCCGTGACAGCGGAGATGCCGGTGGCGAGAAGATGGTCGGGAGGCTTGGGGAGCGGATTGCTCATCACGAACACCGTGGGCGGAACGGGCGGATTCGGGAATGCATGGTCGCGCCTTGCCACGCCCCGCGTGATGTGCAGATAAAGGTACTGATCCTCGGCCTCGTTCCCGGCTATGACCCTGCCGAGTATGTCCGCCCACTCCTCGTCGCTGTGGGGACTGGCAAGCCTGATGCCATCAAGGCTGTGCTTCAGGCGCCTCAGGTGTTCATCCAGCCTGAATGCGTGCCTCGAATACACGGGGATCACCTCGTATACGCCATCGCCGAAGATGAAGCCGCGATCGAGCACGGGGATCCTTGCTTCCTCTATCGGCATGTATTGTCCGTTCAGGTAGATCATGTCCGCCTCCTACAGGGAGCTGTACTTTCTGATCAGCAGGCGTATGCTGTCCAGCCCGCGCGAGAACACGTTGGCCTGGGCCACGCCGTCAAGGGCGAGCAGCGGAAACTGTGCATACGGTTTTCCGTCCAGCGTGAATCTCAGTATGCCGAGCTGCTGGCCGGATTCTATCGGGGCGATGATGGGCTGATGGGTTTCCACGCTCGCCTTGAGCCTGGCATACTGCCCCTTGGGGATGGTCAGCACGAGATCGCGCCTGAATCCGAGGCCAACCTGGTTTTCCGTCCCCTTCCATACGCGCGCATGCATGACGGGCTGGCTGTTCTGGTAGAGCCTCACCGCATCGAAGGACTGGAATCCGTAGTTCAGAAGCTTCTGGCTGTCCGATGCGCGCTCGCTGTCCGATGTCGCGCCGAGAACCACCGAGATCAGCCGCCTCTTGTCGCGCAGCGCGGAACCCACGAGGCAGAAGCCTGCCGATTCGGTATGCCCCGTTTTCATGCCGTCGGCATAGGGATCCAGCCACAGGAGGCGGTTCCTGTTTGCCTGCGAGACGTTGTTGAAGGTGTATTCCTTGAGCTTGAAGATCGGATAGTACTCGGGGAAGTCGCGCACCACCGCCGCGGCAAGCAGTGTGAGATCGTAGGCGGTGCTGTAATGCTCGGCATCGGGCATGCCCACGGGGTTTGCAAAGTGCGTGTTCTTCATGCCGAGCCGCTGGGCTTCCCTGTTCATCATCGCGACGAACTGGGATTCGGTGCCGCCGACTTCGATGGCCAGAAGATGCGCGGCATCGTTGCCGGACTGCACGATCAAACCGTGCAGAAGCTCGTCTATCGTCACGGTCTGTCCCGGTTTCAACAGCATGCGGGATTCGCCGCTCGAGACGTGCGGGCCATCCAGAGGCACGCTCACGCTCTGGTTCAACTGGAGCTTGCCTTGCTTTAGCGCGCCGAAGGTGAGATAAGCCGTCATCAGCTTGGTAAGCGAGGCCGGTTCGACATGCTCGTCCGCGTTATGGCTCAAAAGGATCTGGTTGCTCGAAAGGTCATACAGCAGGTAGGACTTGGCATCCAGGACAGGCGCCTGGTCGAGCGGATCTGCAAGGCTCGACAGGCTCGCCAGCAGACAGATGAACAGAAGAAGGGCCTTCATGCTCGGTCTTAGAATATGTCGGCCATCTGGGCCGCCTGAAGGGCGATCTCGTTGATCGTGCTTCTGAGTTCGTCTGCATTGTCGGGGTCTATCCCCAGCGTCTGCCATTCCATTTCGCTGATCTCGACGCCGCAGTATTCGTTGATGCCGAAGTTGGGCAGCAGCTTCTCGCAAAGATTGATCATGTAGGGGAGCAAATTGGTCAGCGGAACCTCGTCTATGTGCGGCGTGTGGTGGTAATGCAGTACCTCGATGATCTCTTCCGGCAAATTCCAGCGGCGGGCCAGCTGCGCGCCTATCTCGCAGTGCGAGATGCCGAGCACTTCCTGTTCGATTTCCAGCACATGGCGGGCGGGCTCGAGCGCGAGCATGCGGTGCAGTTCGTTGCTTGCCGCGCTGTCGACATGGTGTATCGCCATGTAGCCCATGTCGTGCAGCAGCCCGGCCAGGTGGATGTGATCCTGCTGCGGCCTCATCTGCCTAGGCATCGACAGCGAGAGCGTGTTCATCGCGATGGCGATCGAAAGGCTGTGCAGCCAGAGGTATTGCGGCGCAAAATTCTGCGTCGAGGGAACCTTGGAGAAATTGGACATCGCGGCGATGCCGAGCGCGACGGCCTTGACGCGCGTGAGACCTAGCAGCATCGCGGCTTCCGGCACCGTGCCCACCTTGCGGTTCAGGCCCATCATCGGGGAATTGGACAGGCCGATCAGCTTGGCGGAAATCTGCGGGTCCTGTCCGATCAGCTTCAGAAGCTCCGCCTCCCCCTGGTCCGTATTGAGATCAAGCGCCATCAGCTTCATCGCGATGGAAGGCATGGCCGGCAGCGTGTCTAGGTCGGCCAGGGCGCTGGTGAGTTTCTGACGGATCTGTTCGTTGGGCATGTCGTATCTCTTTGCGTGCAGTGTTGCTTCGAAATGGATCTGGGACCCTGGCATTATACGGGAAAGTGCCCTCAGGCGCTGGGCGGGGGCTTGTTGAGCTTGCGCTGCAGCGTGCGCCGGTGCATGTTGAGCGCCCGGGCTGTCGCCGAGATGTTGTAGTCGTTCTCCTGCATCACGCGCTGTATGTGTTCCCATTCCAGCTTCTCTATGTTGGTCGCCGGCATCCTGAGTTCCACGTTGCCGTCCGCCTCATGCCTGAAAGCGGCGATGATCTCGTCCGCGTTGGCCGGCTTTGCAAGGTATTGCGTAGCACCCAGCTTGATCGCTTCGACAGCGGTGCTGATGCTGGCATAGCCTGTCAGCACGACGATGCGGGTGTTCGGGTCGAGCTCGTGCAATGCCTTGACGAGAACCAGCCCCGATGCGCCGCTCATCTTCATGTCCACCACGGCGAACTCGGGGGGATTTTCACGCGCAAGGGGAAGCGCCTCCTCGACGCTGTGCGCGATGCTGACCGAAAAGCCGCGCCTTGAGAGCGCAGCGGAGAGCACCTTGCAGAAGGTTGCGCTGTCATCCACCAGCAGCAGGGACGCGGATTCTTCCTGGTTCACGGAGCCCCCGCAATCGGCAGGATGATCTCGGTGGTCGCGCCTCCCCCTTCGCGGTTGTAGAGGCGCACGGCCCCGCCCATGCGCTCGACAGTCGCATTGGCGAGAAAAAGCCCAAGCCCCCTTCCTTCCGGCTTGGTCGTGAAGAATGCGGAACCTGCCTTGAGCGTGACTTCCTCGCTGAGGCCAGGCCCCTGGTCGCGTATCTCGATGATGAACCTGTCGTCGTCGCATCGCGCATCTATGTCCACCGGAAGCCCGCTTGCATCTGCCGCATTGTTGAGCAGGTTCATCAGTGCGGCGCGCAGGGTGATGTCCACGCTGATGGCGGGCAGATGCTGATCCTCATGGTAATCGTAATGGGCGGTGGGCCTCAGGAGCTGCCATTCGTCCAGCACTTCGGCCATGAATTCATGAGCATCCTGTATCCTGCTCGCCCCGCTGTCCTGCGCGTTGACCATCATCTTGTCCAGGATCCGACGGCAGAGCCTGACCTGCTCGTCGAGCAGGGCAAGGCTCTCCTGCATCTCTTTGGGGGCGGTGCTCTCGAGTTCGTTGATGACAACGGCCATCGTGGATAGCGGCGTGCCAAGCTCATGTGCGGCACCGGCTGCCTGAGTGCCCAGCGCCACGATGCGCTCGTTGCGCAGAATTTCCTCGCGAACCTCGGAAAGCAGCTGATCCCGGCTGCGCACGGCTTTCGCCATCCAGACCACGAAGGAGGCGACCACCATCGCGCTGAAGACGAAACCCATCCACATGCCGAGCACATGCACGTTGAACGGGTTGTCCATTTCCATGTCCCTCTGCGGAAGAGGCATGTGGTAGATCATCAGCCAGCTGTAGCAGGCAGTGGTCAGCGCCGCCATGCCCCATGTGTAGGAGGCGGGAAGCGTGGCCGCACTGACCACGAGGGGGAGCAGATAGAGCGAGACGAAGGGATTGGTCGACCCGCCTGAATAGTAAAGCAGCAGGCTCAGCACGAGGACGTCGGCGACAAGCTGGGCGAACATCTCCGAATTGGTCACCGGACGCATCGATCTCAAGCGCAGCAGCGTCAGCAGATTGACCGCAGCGAGTCCTCCTATGCCCATCAGCATGGGAATCCAGGATAGTTCGAGATGCAAGGTCCTCCAGGCCAGCCAGAGCGCCAAAAGCTGGGCCGCGATCGCCAGGCTGCGCAGGGTGACCAGGCGGCGCAACTGGATGTGGCCTGGCAGGGATGAGAGGATGTTCATGGGGGGATTGTAATCAAAGCGTCTCTTGTTGCGTATAATCCTCCCCATAATCAGGGGGGGAACCATGAGGAAACTGTTTTTTTCGATGCTGTTCTTGACGGGTGCTGCGCATGCCGCCGACATCAGCGTTTCGCAAGCATGGGCGCGCGCAACGGCCCCGGGTCAGGACACCGCGATGGTCGATCTCGTTATCACGAGCGCGCATCGCTCGAGGCTGCTCGGCTTTTCAAGCCCGGTCTGCAAGACCGGAGAGATGCACAGCATGAAGCAGGACGGCGGCATGATGAGGATGCGCGAGGTCGATTCCATAGACCTGCCCAGGGGCAGCATGTCGCTCGAGAAGAGCGGCTATCATCTGATGCTGGTCGGATTGAAGGAACCCCTGAAGGCCGGGGAGAGCGTGCCATTGACGCTCGACGTGCAGGAGGGCGGGCGCGAGGTCAGGGTGAAGGCGGTGGCGGAAGTCAGGCCGCTGACCGGAGCCATGATGAAGCCGATGCAGGGCATGTAGGGAATTCAGCCTGCGGCGCGCCAGACCAGGGTCCGGTTGTTGATGGGCATTTCGATGTCTTCGGCAAGGACGAGGCCATGCATGGAGGCCAGCCTGTTCATCGCCTCGAAATCCCGGACCCCGCTTTTCGGGTCGCGCGACTTCAGCCATTCGTCGAAGCGCGCATTGCTCTCCGATGTGAATTTCCCGCTATAGTTGTACGGGCCATAGAAGCACACGCAACCGCCGGGCTCGATGACGCGCGCGATATGGGCGAACAGGGATTCGACCTGTGGCCAGGAAATGATGTGCACGGTATTCGCGTTGAATATCGCGTCATATGTTGAAACCGGCCAGCGCTCATCGTCCGCATCCAGCGCGACGGGAGGCAGGACGTTGGGAAGTCCCGCCTCCTCGAGCCAGGCATTGATGCCATCGTGATTCTTGGAAAGCTCGCTGGTCTGCCAGGTGAGATGGGGAAGGTTGCGGCCGAAATGTACCGCATGCTGTCCAGTCCCGCTGGCGATTTCCAGCACGCGGCTCCGGTCCGCTAAGACCCTCTTAAGCACCTCGAGTATGGGGTGCTTGTTGATTTCGCAGGATTCAGCAAATGGCTTCATCTCGAGGGTCGGGCTTTCGGAAATTCAGAGGCTGGCGTTGGCGGCGGCGACCGCCACGCCGCGCTGTATCGGCGCGTTCAGTCTTCCCAGCACATCGTCGAGCGCCGCAAGGCAGAGCCTCACGTTTTTCGGGTTGCTCGAATGTCCCATGAGGCCGATGCGCCATACCTTGCCCGCCATCGCGCCCAGCCCCGCGCCTATCTCGAGGCCGTAGTCGGAAAGAAGCATGGAGCGGACCAGCCCCTCGTCGACGCCTTCCGGCACGCTGATCGAATTCAACTGGGGCAGGCGCTCCCCTTCGGGCACCACGAAGGAAAGCCCCATCGCCTCGAGGCCGGCGCGCAGCGCCAGGTGGTTCTTCTGGTGGCGCGCCCAGGAGTTCTCGAGGCCTTCTTCCTGAAGGATCACGAGCGACTCGTGCAGGCCGTAGAGCGCATTGATCGGCGCCGTGTGGTGGTAGGCGCGCTTGGTCGCTCCTCCCCAGTAGCCCATCACCAGGTTGAGATCGAGAAACCAGCTCTGCACCCGGGTCTTGCGGTTTTTGATCTTCTCGAGCGCATTGTTGCCGAAGCTGACGGGCGAGAGGCCGGGCGTGCAGGAGATGCATTTCTGTGTTCCGGAATAGATCGCATCTATCTTCCATTCGTCGACCAGGAGCTTCGATCCGCCGAGGGATGTGACCGCATCTACGATGGCGAGGCAGCCGTGGCGGTGAGCGATCTCGACCAGGGTCTTCGCATCGGACTGCGCGCCTGTCGAGGTCTCGGCGTGAACGAAGGCGACGATCTTCGCATCCGGATTGGCTTTCAGCGCATCTTCGAGCTTCTGAGGGTCGATCGCGCGGCCCCATTCGTCCTGCACCATCACCGCTGTGCCGCCGCAGCGCTCGACGTTTTCCTTCATGCGCCCCGCGAACACGCCGTTCTGGCAGATGACGACCTTGTCGCCAGGTTCGACGAGATTCACGAAGCAGGTCTCCATGCCCGCCGAACCCGGCGCGGAAACCGGCATGGTCAGTTCGTTTTCTGTGCGGAAGGCATATTTCAGCAGCGATTTCATCTCATCCATCATGTTCACGAAGACGGGGTCGAGATGACCCAGCGTCGGGCGGGACATGGCTTCGAGCACGCGCGGGCTGACATCGGAAGGCCCGGGACCCATCAGGACGCGCTGCGGGGGATGGAATGATTTGATGTTCATGCTGTTTCCTCTTGGTTGGTTGTTATCGATGACGCGAGCAATTCTATCCAGTGCACGACGCGCAGTGAAGTGGCGGATGCCAGGTGCATCTGGCACCCCACGTTCGCGGTGGCGATGATCTCGGGCTTTCCTGCCTCGAGCGAGGCGATCTTGTTGTCCAGCAGCCTGCCGGAAAGCACGGGCTGGGTCAGCGTGTAGGTTCCGGCGGCCCCGCAGCAGAGATGGCTGTCGGCGACCTGGGTGAGCTCGAAGCCGCATCGCGCAAGCAGCGCCTCGATCCTGCCTGAGAGCTTCTGCCCGTGCTGCGAGGTGCAGGACGAGTGGTAGGCCACGCGCATGCCCCGTCCGGCATGGCTGAAACTTTCGATGTCTTCGCCTGCGAGTATTTCCGAGATGTCCCTGGCAAGCGAGCTGATGCGCGATGCCTTTTTGGCATATTCCGCATCGTCCTTCAGGAGTTCGCCGTATTCCTTGACCATCAGGCCGCAGCCGCTGGCGGTCATCACGATCGCCTCCGCGCCCTCTTCGATGCGGGGCCACCATGCGTCGATGTTGCGGCGCATCATGTCCTTCGCGCCATGGGAGTCCGATAGGTGCTGGTTCAATGCGCCGCAGCAGCCGGTAGCCTCGATGAGGGAGATGCCGAGCCGGTCGAGCACGCGGGCCGTCGCGACATTGGTGTTGGGCGCGGTGAGGGGCTGGACGCAGCCCTCCAGGATCAGCATGCGCCTCGCATGGGAAGATTGGGGCAGGGCAGCCTGATCCTGTCTCTCGGGGATTTTTGCGGCCAGGGATTTTGGCAGGAGCGGTCTTGCGATCCTTCCTGCTGAGAGTGCCGCCGACATGCGCGCCTTGTAGGGTATGGTCGAGAGCATCGCGCGGCGCATCAGCCTTTCGATCAGCGTGCGCGGGGACTTCTCTTCCACCATCTCCCGTCCGATGTCGATCAGCCTGCCGTAGTGCACGCCCGAAGGGCAGGTGGTTTCGCAGGAACGGCAGGTAAGGCAGCGGTCCAGATGCAGCCTGGTCTTTTCGCTGGCCTTTCCCGTTTCCAGCATTTCCTTGATCAGGTAGATGCGCCCGCGCGGGCTGTCCAGTTCCGATCCCAGAAGCTGGTAGGTGGGGCAGGTCGCGGTGCAGAATCCGCAGTGCACGCAGCTACGCAGGATGGATTCGGCTTCCTCTATGGCTGGCGTTTTGGGCTGGTCGATGAAGGTCTGCATGTCTATAGGGTTGCGAAGAGGTGGCCGCGGTTGAAGATGTCTTCCGGATCGAAGCTTGCCTTCAGGCGCCGATGCAGCGCGAGCAGGGAAGGAGGAAGAGGGGTCGAATTGCTGCCGTTTCTGAATGCCGTGACATGGCCACCGGCAAGCCCCGCCTGATGGCGTATCGTTGCCGCGTCCTCTTCGCTGTATAGCCAGCGCTGGGCACCTCCCCAGTCGAGCAGCCAGTGGCCGTCCAGATGCAAAGGCCTGGTTGCGGGCTTCACGGCGATGCGGTACAGCGTGCCTGGCCTGTTGAAGAAGGGCAGCGTCTGTTCGCGCAGGCCATGCCAGAACAGTTCCGCATCGGGCAGGATTTCTCCGGGTATCTTGTTGCGCGCCTCCTTGACCGCCTGCTCGCTGCCGGAGATGCGCACATGGACGCGTTCCCCGTCGTGGCATGCGCCATCGACCGGATAGGGCTTCGAGAGAAATTCGTTCATGATGGGGATCGCATCCTCCTGGCTGCATTCCCGGCTCACGGTGATGCTGGAAGCGGGTATGGGCAGAACCTTGAGGCTGATTTCCAGCAGGATGCCGAGCGTCCCGTGCGAACCGGCAAGCAAACGGGAGACGTCATAGCCTGCGACGTTCTTCATGACCTGGCCGCCGAAGCTTGCGATCTCGCCCCTTCCGTTCAGCATCTTGCAACCCAGCACGAAGTCGCGGGCTGAACCGCTGTAGGGACGCCTGGGGCCGGAGAGTCCGGTCGAGATCGTGCCGCCCAGCGTGGCGCCGGCTCCGAAATGCGGGGGCTCGAACGCCAGCATCTGGCCCGCGTCCGCAAGCGCCTTTTCCACTTCGGAAAGCTTCGTTCCTGAACGCGCAGTCAGCACAAGTTCGCGCGGATCGTATTCGATGATGCCGGTGTGGGTCTGAAGATCGACAGGCGTGCCGGTAACATGCTGCCCCAGGAAAGCCTTGCTCCCTCCCGACGCTATGCGAAGCGGTGCCTTGTTCTCGAGGGCATTCAGCACCTGCTGCTGCAATGAGATGTCGTCCATCAGAATCTCTCCAGTCCGGCATGAGGGAGCCTGCCATGATGGACGTGCATCGCGCCGAATTCGGCGCAGCGGTGCAGGGTCGGGACTGCCTTTCCGGGATTGAGCAGGCCGGACGGGTCGAATGCGGCCTTGATCGCATGGAACTGATTGAGCTCAGGGCCTTTGAACTGCGTGCACATCTGGTCTATCTTTTCCACGCCGACCCCGTGTTCGCCGGTGATCGTGCCGCCGACTTCGACGCACAGATCGAGGATGCGGCTGCCGAATTCCTCGGTGCGTTCGAGCTCTCCGGGCTTGTTGCCATCGAACAGGATCAGGGGATGCAGGTTGCCGTCGCCTGCGTGGAACACGTTCGCAACCGGGAGTCCGTATTCTGCAGACCAGTCGCTTATCTGACGCAACACGCGCGGCAGCTGGCTGCGCGGAATCGTGCCGTCCATGCAGTAGTAATCGGGGGAGATGCGGCCGACAGCGGGGAAGGCGGATTTCCTGCCCTTCCAGAAGAGCTGCCGCTCGGCTTCGTCCTTTGCGGTGCGGACCTCTGTCGCGCCGTTGTCGGTCAGTATCTTGCGCACTTCCATGATGTATTCCGAGACCTCGGCATGGGTGCCGTCGAGCTCGCAGAGCAGGATCGCCTCGGCGTCCCTGGGATAACCCGCATGCGCGAAGTCCTCTGCCGCCTGGATCGCGAGCCTGTCCATCATCTCCAGGCCTGCAGGGATGATGCCCGCACTGATGATCGCGCCCACCGCTTCTCCGGCGCGGGCGACATCGTCGAAGGCCGCCAGCACGACCTGGGCCCTTTCGGGCTTGGGCAGGAGCTTCACGGTGACCTCGACGATGATGCCGAGCAGGCCTTCCGATCCCGTCATCAGCGCGAGCAGGTCGTAACCTGGCGTGTCCAGCGTCTGGGAGCCTATCGTCAGAAGCTCGCCTTCCATCGTGACGATTTTCAGCATCAGGATGTTGTGCACCGTGAGCCCGTATTTCAGGCAGTGCACGCCGCCCGAATTTTCCGCGACGTTGCCGCCTATGGTGCAGGCGATCTGGGAGGATGGGTCGGGTGCATAGTAAAGGCCGAAGCGCGCGGCGGCCTCGGAAATTGCGAGGTTGCGAACGCCGGGCTCGACCGTCGCCATCGCGTTTTCCACGTCTATGTCTATGATGCGCTTGAATTTCGCGAGGCTCAGAAGCACGCCGTTTTCGAGCGGCAATGCGCCTCCTGAAAGGCCAGTCCCGGCGCCTCTCGCAACGACGGGAACATTGTGCGCGCGGCAGAGTCGGACAACCTTCTGGACTTCCTCTACGGTGCCTGGCAAAACCACGGCCATCGGCAGCTGGCGGTATACGGAAAGGCCGTCGCATTCGAACGGGCGCAAATCCTCCCGGTCGTGTAGCACGGATTCTGCGGGCAGCAGGCTTTTCAGTTCGCTGATCAGAGGGTTCAAGAGAGGTTCCTGCGAAAAAGGTAAGTATAGTAAATTAGTCTGGTATAAATTTCTAGCATGTCTATGCTAAACGATAAGGAGGACGATATGAACATGTGGGACGAGCGTTATTCGGGTGAGGAATACCATTTCGGCACGGAACCCAGCGGTTTTCTGATCGCGAACTGCGACCTATTGAAGCCGGGCATGCATTGCCTTGCGCTTGCGGACGGCGAGGGAAGGAATGGGGTATGGCTTGCCGAGCAGGGATTGCATGTGCATTCTGTCGACAGCTCATCCGTTGCGATCGACAAGGCGAGAAAGCTTGCAGCGAGAAAAAACGTGAGGCTGGAGCTCGAACTCGCAGACCTTTCGGACTGGGACTTCGGCCTAGAGAAGTATGACGTCGTGGTCGCAGTCTTCATCCAGTTCGCGCCGCCTGCGCTGCGCGAGAAGATGTTCGAAAAGATCAGGAACTGCCTGAAGCTCGGCGGGCTGTTGCTGCTGCATGGCTACACGCCGCGCCAGCTGGAATACAGGACGGGAGGCCCTTCACAGCTCGAGAACCTCTACACCGAATCCATGCTGAAAGAGGCCTTCTCCGACATGGAGATCATCTCGCTTCATGAATACGACCAGGAGATCCGCGAGGGCTCGGGCCACTCCGGCATGTCCGCGCTGATCGACCTGGTCGCGAAAAAGGTATAGCCTGTTTAAACCTTGCTCCTCGCCCAGGAGACGATGCCGTTCGCGTCCATCGCACCCGCCTGGCGTGCAACCTCGCGGCCTGCCTTGAACAGCGCGAGCGTGGGGATGCTGCGGATGTTGTATCTGGCGGCCAGCTCCTGCGCCTGTTCGGTGTCGAGCTTGGCAAGCCGCATGGCGGGCTCCAGTCTTGAAGCCGCCTGCACGAAGGCGGGCGCCATCATCTTGCAAGGCCCGCACCAGGGGGCCCAGAAGTCGACCAGGACAGGAATGTCGCAGCGCGTGATGTGCAGGTTGAAGTTCTTCGCGCTGAGTTCGACCGGGTGGGATGTGAAAAGCGCCTGGTGGCACTTGCCGCAGGAAGGATTTGCCGAAAGCCTGTCGGAAGGCACGCGGTTGATCCCGTCGCAGTGCGGGCAGACGATGTGCAATGCTTCGCTCATTTAATTCTCCTTTTATTTCACGATGCGCATGGAAAGATCGAGCGCCTCGACGTCCTTGGTCAGCGCGCCTATCGAGATGCGATCCACACCCGTTTCGGCCACTTCCCGGATGCTCGACAATGTGATCCCACCCGAGGCTTCGAGTTCCGCGCGCCCATCGGTGTGCTTCACGGCGGCGGCGAGCATGTCGATGTCGAAGTTGTCCAGAAGGATCAGCTTCGCACCGGCAGCCAGCGCCTCGTCGAGCTCGACCATGGTTTCCACCTCGATCTGGACCGATGTCCTGTCTTGGGCGATCCTGAAAGCCTTCTCCAGTACCGCCGCAATGCCGCCGGCCGCAGCGATGTGGTTCTCCTTGATCAGGATGCCGTCGTACAGGCCCATCCGCTGGTTGTGCCCGCCGCCCATGCGCACCGCATACTTCTGCGCATCGCGAAGTCCGGGCAGGGTCTTCCTGGTGTCCATGATCCTGGCCCTGGTGCCTTTGACTGCATCCACATAGCGGCGGGTTGCGGTCGCAGTCCCCGAAAGCGTCTGCAGGAAATTGAGCGCATTTCTCTCCGCACTCAGCATGGATCGGGCCTTGCCTTCTATCTCGCATAGCGTCTGTGAGGGCTTGATGCTGTCGCCGTCCTTCGCGTGCCAGGTTATTTTGCAGCCTGCATCCAGCAGCGAAAAGCATTCGTCGAACCATTGCGTTCCGCAGAGGACGCCGGACTGCCTCGTGATCAGGATTGCGCGCGCCGTCAAATCCTCCGGAAGCAGCATCGCGGTCAGGTCCCCGCTGCCGATGTCCTCATCGAGGGAGTTCCTGACGTTCTGTCTGATCTTTTGGGCAAGCAAGGCGGCATCCTGTTCGTTTGTCATGGGAAATAGTATAGCAAGACTTGAAATTCTCAAGCCCCCTCCCCAAGTTGTGGGCATTCGAGAATTCAAACCAGGAGTGCGATATGCGTTTCGACAAATTTACAACCAAGCTGCAGCAGGCGCTGTCCGATGCCCAGAGCCTGGCCGTGGGCGCGGACAACCAGTTCATCGAGCCCCAGCATCTCTTGCTCGCGCTATTGAACGATGCCGACAGTGGCGCGGGCTCCCTGCTTGCCCGTGCGGGAGGCAATGTCAATGCGCTCAAGTCATCCCTCAGCGATGCCGTCACCCGTCTTCCCAAGGTGGAAGGGCATGGAGGAGAGGTCCAGGTGGGGCGCGACCTTTCCAGTCTCCTTAATCTCACCGACAAGGAGGCGCAAAAGCGCGGAGACCAGTACATCGCAAGCGAGATGTTCCTGCTCGCCGCAACCGCAGACAAGGGCGAGACTGGCAGGCTTCTGAAGCAGCATGGCGTTTCCCGCGCGCCGTTGGAGCAGGCCATAGAGGCTGTGCGCGGCGGCGAATCGGTGAGCAGCCAGGAGGCGGAAGGAAGCCGCGAGGCGCTCAAGAAATACACGATAGACCTGACCGAGCGTGCGCGCGCCGGAAAGCTCGATCCCGTGATCGGGCGTGATGACGAGATACGCCGCGCGATCCAGGTCCTGCAGCGCAGGACCAAGAACAATCCCGTCCTGATAGGCGAACCCGGCGTCGGCAAGACCGCGATCGTCGAGGGGCTGGCGCAGCGCATCGTGAACGGGGAAGTGCCCGAAACCCTGAAGGGCAAGCGCGTGCTTTCCCTGGACATGGCACTTCTGATCGCTGGCGCGAAATACCGCGGCGAATTCGAGGAGAGGCTGAAGGCCGTCCTGAAGGAGCTCGCACAGGACGAGGGAAAGAACATCGTCTTCATCGACGAACTGCACACGATGGTCGGCGCAGGAAAGACCGAAGGCGCGATGGACGCGGGCAACATGCTGAAGCCCGCGCTGGCGCGCGGAGAGCTGCACTGCATAGGTGCGACCACGCTCGACGAATACAGGAAATACGTAGAGAAGGATGCAGCGCTCGAGCGCCGCTTCCAGAAGGTGCTGGTGGGCGAGCCCTCGGTCGAATCGACCATCGCGATCCTGCGCGGCCTGCAGGAGAAATACGAGCTGCACCATGGTGTCGAGATCACCGACCCCGCGATCGTCGCGGCGGCCGAGCTTTCCAATCGCTACATCACGGACCGCTTCCTGCCCGACAAGGCGATCGACCTGATCGACGAGGCGGCTGCGCGCATCAAGATGGAGATCGATTCGAAGCCCGAGGTGATGGACAAGCTGGACCGCAGGCTGATCCAGTTGAAAATCGAGCGCGAGGCCGTGAAGAAGGAAAAGGACGAGGCTTCAAGGAAGCGCCTGTCCCTGATCGAGGAAGAGATCGGAAAGCTCGAGCGCGAATATGCGGACCTCGAGGAGGTCTGGAAGGCCGAGAAGGGGGCGGCCCAGGGGGCCGCGAGCGTGAAGGAGGAGATCGATCATGTGAAGGCCGAGATCAACCGCCTGCAACGCGAAGGAAAGCTCGAAAAGGTCGCAGAGCTGCAATATGGCAAGCTGCCCCAGCTGGAAGCCAAACTGAAGGAAGCCGCGCAGCGCGAGGCGGAAGGCGCGGGCGCCAAGAACAGGCTCTTGCGCACCCAGGTCGGTGCGGAGGAGATCGCCGAGGTGGTGAGCCGCGCGACAGGCATCCCCGTGTCCAAGATGATGCAAGGCGAGCGCGACAAGCTGCTCAAGATGGAGGACAAGCTGCACGAGCGCGTGGTGGGGCAGGACGAGGCGGTGAGGCTGGTGTCGGATGCGATACGCCGTTCGCGCTCGGGACTCTCCGATCCAAATCGCCCATACGGCTCGTTCCTTTTCCTCGGGCCGACGGGGGTTGGCAAGACAGAGCTGTGCAAGGCGCTGGCCAGCTTCCTTTTCGATTCGGAAGAGCATCTGATCCGCATCGACATGAGCGAATTCATGGAGAAACATTCCGTCGCCCGACTGATAGGCGCGCCTCCCGGCTATGTCGGATACGAGGAGGGCGGCTATCTGACCGAGGCCGTGCGCAGGAAACCGTATAGCGTGATTCTGCTCGATGAAGTCGAGAAGGCGCACCCGGATGTTTTCAACGTGCTGCTTCAGGTGCTGGACGACGGGCGCATGACGGACGGCCAGGGCAGAACCGTGGACTTCAAGAACACCGTGATCGTGATGACCTCCAATTTGGGAAGCCAGATGATTCAGCAGATGGAAGGCGACGACTATCAAGTGGTGAAGCTCGCGGTGATGGGCGAGGTGAAGAACTACTTCAGGCCCGAGTTCATCAACCGCATCGACGAGGTCGTGGTGTTCCACGCATTGGACGAGAAGAACATCAAGTCGATCGCGAAGATCCAGCTGCAGGGCCTTGCGATGCGCCTGGCTGCGATGGAGATGAGTCTGGACGTGACGGAGGCCGCGCTGACCGAAGTCTCCAATGCAGGCTTCGATCCCGTGTACGGCGCAAGGCCTCTGAAGCGCGCGATCCAGTCGCAGATCGAGAACCCGCTTGCCAAGGCGATACTCGAAGGGCGTTTCGCGGCCAAAGACGTCATCAGGGTGGACTGCAAATCCGGCGTGATGCGCTTCGACAAGGGCTGAGCCTTGAAGCTCTGATCAAATGAAAAGCCTGGCCGGCTTTTCATTTGAATCGGACGGTTTGCGAGATCATTGTAAAGACCGGTTAAGAGTGCTATTGTTGGCTCGCTTAATAAATATCAAGAGTCGATCATGGCACATGTAATCCTGGCATCCATAACGGCCAGCATCACCGAGCTGAAAAGGAACCCGATGGCGACCGTCGCAGCAGGGGAGGGTTCTCCGGTGGCGATCCTCAACCGCAACGAGCCCACTTTCTATTGCGTTCCAGCTAGAGTCTTTGAGGAGCTGATGGAAAAGCTGGAGGATGCTGAACTGAATGCGCTGGCCGATGCACGTTTGAAAGACGGCAAGCGTCCGATCAAGGTGAAGCTGGATGAGCTATGAGCTGAGTTTCCACCCCGACGCATTGTCGGAGTGGAAAAAGCTCGATGGTTCTGTGCGCAAGTTGTTCAAGAAGAAGCTCGCCGAGCGGCTGCAGAATCCATGCGTTCCTTCCGCCCGTCTTTCAGGCCACAAGGACCGTTACAAAATCAAACTGCGCGATGCCGGTCACCGGATGGTGTACGAAGTGCGCGACCAAATGCTCCTGATCGTGGTGATCGCTGTTGGCAAGCGCGAACGAGACATGGTGTACAAGGCTGCCGCTAAGCGGTGAAATTTCACTGGCATGTGGCACTATGGGATTTTTTGCGTATTTGCAGGAAGCGAAATTCTACAGCGGTCCAAACAAAGAGACAGTCGGGCTTCTGCCTAAAGGGAATGGGCGCGACGTGGACGCTTAAATGATCGGGCCGACGCAGCGTTGCGATACCGGGCGTGCAGCACGGGCGCGAAGCTGTCCGCATGCGCCTTCCACTTCCTGTCCTGCGGAATCGCGGATGCGCGTGTAGATCTGCTGCCGGTTGAGCCTCTTCGTCATCTCGATAGTACGCGAAATTTCAGGGCGGCGGAATTCGAGGCCATCGACTGAATTGAACGGGATGAAGTTCAACACCGCATGCTTGCCCTTGAGTAACACTGCGATGCGTTCCAGTTCTTCGTCGCCATCGTTGATCCCTTCGATCAGCGTCCACTGGTATTGCGTGGGGTAGTGCGTTGCGCGCGCATAGGATTCTGCCATCTCCACGAGTTCGGCAACGGGGATTTGCGGCGCCTTCGGCAGTATCTTTGTGCGTAGTCTATCGTCTGTCGTGTGCAGCGAGATCGCCAGCGCCGGCTTCACTTTTGCATGTGGCAGCCGTTCAAACACGCGCAGGTCACCGACCGTGGAAAGAACCAGGTTCTTGTGGCCGATGTTGCCCTGGATGCCGAGCACTTCGATTGCATCGAGCACGTTGTCGAGATTGTGCGCGGGTTCACCCATGCCCATGAACACCACCTTGTCCACCTGGCGAAGCCTGCGTGCAAGCGCGACTTGCGCGATGATCTCCGCGCTGTCCAGCTGGCGCAGGAGTCCGTTTCTTCCGCTCATGCAGAATATGCATCCCACTGCGCAACCGACCTGCGTCGAGACACAAAGCCCCCCGCGCGGCAGCAGCACGCTCTCGATCATCTGGCCGTCTGCAAGCGCTACCAGTAGCCTTGCGACACCCTCGCCTGCAGGGTGCTCGCTCCTGATACGCGCAAGCTCTTCTAGCCTGGCCTCGATCGATGGCAACTCCTTGTTAAGCGCGGCAGGGAAGAATGTCGCCGCCGGGCTGCGCTTGTTGTCGTAGGAGCGGCGCTGTATCCAGCCTCGCAAGAGGCGGTCTTCGTGGCAGGGCTTGCAGCCAAGATCCTGCAATTGCTGGCGGAGTTCCGAAAGGCGCATGAACTAGACAGAAAGGGTAGAACAGTCGCCGGATTGTAGTTTGATATGTTGCGCGCCTGCAATGGCGAGCCTCGTGCCGGCTCAACAGAAGCGCTGCACAGCCGCCGCCCGTTTAGGCCGATCAGCGGCTGCCAGATATGGGAATGCGCCTTGAGCAGATAGGAAAATTCCGGCTGCGACCGGCTTTTTCTGATGGTGCAGGACGCGCAGCGGGCTTAGACTTTCCTCCTTGCTCACAAGGAGATGTCATGCAGATACCATTGCAGATCACCGTGCGCGACGTACCAAAATCGGATGCGGTAGAGGCGCACATCAGGCAGAAGGTCGAGAAACTCGAGGAGTTCTACGACAAGATCATTTCATGCAGGGTCGTGGTCGAGGCGCCTCACAGGCACAAGCACCAGGGAAAGCAATACACGCTGCGCATCGACATAGGGGTGCCGGGCCACGAGATCGTGGTCAACCGCGATCACCACGAGGATGTGTATGTCGCGCTGCGGGATGGCTTCGATGCAGCAAAGCGCCAGCTCGACGAATACGTGCACCGCGCAAGGCGCGAGACCAAGGTTCATGCGCCCGAACAGCTTGGGCGTGTGCTTCGCCTCTCGCGGGAGGAAGGCATAGGATTCATCGCCGGGGATGACGGGAGCGAGCACTACTTCAGTCGCGAGAACGTCGCAAGCCCGAGCTTCGACAGGCTTTCGGAGGGCGACGAGGTCAGGTTCATCGAGGAGATCGCGGGCGAAGGCGCGCAGGCAAAGCGCATCACCGTGCGCCACCATGCCGGGTGACAGGATGCGCTGCTGCAGAAGCTGAAGGAATCCGGGTGCTTCAGGAAGGCTGGAACTGGATGGAGAAGGCCGGATATGCTCCGGCCTTCAATTGCAGCTGGTCGTCAGAACTTCCAGCCAAGGCCTGCGCCAATCAGGTATGGATTAAGCGTCAGCGTGCCGACCGTTGCTCCGCTCGCAGCCGATGAAATCGTGGTCTTCATGTAGACTTTCTTGACGTCGAAGTTGAAGCTCATGTTGCCGGAAATCGGCACGTCGAAACCTATCTGCAATGCACCTCCGGTGCTGCTGTTGCTCGAATTCAGCGCGCCGCCTGCGAGGTTCACGCTGGAGAAGTTGGTGTAATTGATGCCGGCGCCGATATATGGCCTGAACGAGGGATTGTCCGGCATGAAGTGATACTGGAGGGTCAGGGTCGGAGGCAGGGCATCCAGGGAACCTATGTTGGGGTTGACCGTGATCTTCTGAGGATAGGTCAGTATCAGTTCAGCAGCGATGTTGTCGGTGAAGAAATAGCTGACATCAGCCTCGGGAATGGTTTTGTTTGCTGCGGTTACGCCAGCAAGTGCCGCTGTATCAGCGCTGTTCTGGAAGTTGATGTCGACAGCCCTGACTCTGACGATCATATCCCCGGGTGCGGCGTATGCGTTTGTTGCAAGCAAGATTGCGCCGGCCAGCGCACCTGTGATTTTTTTCATTTCTCTCTCTCCATGTGTTGTTGTATTGGTACTGCAGCGCCAGAATTTAAGGGAAGATGGGGGATCCAGATTTGAGATAAATCAAAAACCGGACTTGTTCATCGTTGATTCGATTTTCATCGCATGCATCTACCAGGGCTAAAGGCTTGGGCTTCAGATCGATGATTGAAGCTGACTTCACATTGGCTGCAGGATCGCGGAAAATCCGCATTTCAACATTTGATTCCGGAGCCCGCATGGACATTTCACGATTCGCCCTTTCAAGGCATACCTGCAAGGCCTATGACCCGGCCAGAAAAATTCCTCAGGATCAGGTCGAACAGATCAAGACCCTGCTGAGATATTCCCCTTCTTCGGTGAATTCACAGCCCTGGCATTTCGTCATCGCCTCGAGCATGGAGGGCAAGGAGAGGATTGCAAGATCGACGCAGCAGGGGCCCTATGCCGCCAACGCTGCAAAGATACTGAACGCCTCGCATGTGGTCGTTTTCTGTGCGCGCACGGCAATGGACCATGCGCACATCGCAAGGCTGCTCGCACAGGAGGAGGCTGATGGACGTTTCCCGACGGAGGAAGGGAAACAGATGCAGAACAAGGGACGTACCTACTATGTGAACATGCATCGTTTCGACGAAAAGGACACGCAGCACTGGATGGAGAAGCAGGTATACCTGGCGCTCGGCACGCTGCTGCTGGGGGCTGCTGCGATGGAGATAGATGCGACTCCCATCGAGGGCTTCGACTCCCGGATACTGAACGAGGAGCTCAAGCTGAGGGACAAGGGCATGACGAGCGTGGTGCTCGTGGCGCTCGGATATCGAAGCGAGGAGGATTTCAATGCGAAGCTGCCCAAGTCGAGGCTGCCCGCAGAGGAAGTGATCTCGGAGCTGTGATGGTCTCCTGCAAGCGGGGAGAAAAGCCGTTAAAATAAGCCATCTCTCCCCGATAAATCGCCCTTCCAGAAAATTGATGTCTATCCGTCTTTCGAAATGCGTTGAGATCTTTTTTCTGCTCCTCCTAATGTCTTTTGTGCATTTCGCCCATGCGAGTTCTGTCAGGGTAGATGAGCAGGGGGAACTAGGCGCAAGCGTCGATTACCTAGTCGAAAAAAGCGGTCCGCTCGATTTGAGTCAGGCTTCATCCCTCTATATGTCCGGTAAATTCATGAAAGGGGTGGCCCTTGTTCCGGATTTCGGGATAGGTTCCAATCCCGTTTGGATGCATCTGGAGGCCGATAATCAGGGGAATTCGGTTTCTTTGAAGTATCTCCTTGCAGGAGTGACATGGCTCGATCGTCTGGATGTTTATGTGCTGCATTCCGGAAAGCTTGAAAGCCAGGTGCATACCGGTGACGATGGGAAGAATGCCCCAGGGTTGACGCCAGCACAGGGTTTTGCCTTTCCCATCGTTTTCCCTCAGGGAAGAAGCGATGTATATCTTCGCATCCAGTCAGTGGATCCCATGGTTGTGCCCATCGAACTCTTGTCTCGTGAGAGTTTGGAAAAGCGCAAGATACGTTCCGGCTATTTTTACGGATTCCTCTACGGCTATCTGGCTGCGCTTTGCGTCTACAATCTCTTGCTCTTCTCTGGGTTGTGGGAACGCAGCCATCTTTACTATTCGCTGACGCTCCTGTCCGGGATCGTCTGTAATTTCAGCTATAGCGGCCATGGTGTCGCATGGTTATGGCCTGACTCCCCATGGTTCCAGCGTTACATCATACTCGTGGCGATGGTGGTATATAGCGTGTGCGGTTTGCTTTTCGCCGGCCGCTTCCTCTCACTTGCCGAATACATGCCCAGAACCCTGAAGGCGACTAGGTGGTTTTCCGCATCTGCGATAGCGGCCATGGCGCTTTCCATGCTGGTGGGAAGCCAGCTTGCTGCAGGACTGATCGCCTTTTCAACCGTATTCATTTTCGCCGTCATGATGTTTCTGATCGGCCTTTTCGCTGTGCGCAAGAAACTTCCGGCAGGTCGGCACTTCCTTTCTGCGATAACCTTTGGCATGTTGGGCGCGTGGATCACCAATTTCGCCGTTTGGGGAAAAATACCCTACACTCCGCTCACTTTCCATGCATTCGAAATCGGACTCGCCTTGGAAGCGACGCTGCTCGCGCTGGGGCTGGCCTACAAGATGCGCCAATATCAGGAGGCGAACATCAAGGCGGAGAAGATGGCGAGGCAGGATCCGCTCACCGGGCTATCGAACCGCAGGGGCTTCCTGGAATTGGCAAGCATGTGCTGGAGTTCAGCAGCGAGGGGGGAGCGTTCCCTGGTCATGATCATGATGGACATCGATCACTTCAAGGCAATCAACGACCAGTATGGTCATCAGGCTGGGGACGATGTGCTTATCAAGGTTTCGACATTGCTTAAGCGCAACACTCGCGCCAGCGACCTGGTGGCACGCTGGGGCGGCGAGGAATTCATCCTGCTTCTGACCGAAACCGACATTGAGCATGCTCGGAACTATGCAGAGAAGCTGAGGCATGCCATAACCGAGTTGAAGGTGAAAACTGGAAGCCACAGCATCTCCCTCACTGCGAGTTTCGGCGTTGTGAGGTGCAGCACGGATTCGAAAATTGTGGACATGATACATCTGGCTGATGCGGAGCTTTACAGGGCGAAAAGCGAGGGGAGAAACCGGGTTTGCGTCCTTGCTCCGGCTGGAATAGGCTAAACTAGCACGATGGAAACCAGACATATCGCATACACATCGGGCAAACCTGGCCTGCTGCGAAAGTCGGCCACGATTGCCGTGTTTGCCGTCACGGCTGTTGCAGCCGTGATGTTCTCTGCGGTGCTGCTCGCCTTCCTGCTTTTCATCGGCGTCATCGCTGGCCTGTACCTTTGGTGGAAGACGCGGGGCGTGCGCAGGCAGATGCAGGAATTCAGGATGCCGGAGAAAGATGATTTCGGGGTTCATGAGGAAGGTGTGGTGATCGAGGGAGAGGCGGTCCGTGTGGATCCAAAAAGAGATGCGCCTTGAGCCCAAAGCGCGGGGCTTCCACCTGGTCACGGAAGAGGTGCTGCAAAGAATGCCCGAGTTGCGCAGCATCAGGATAGGCATGTTGAATCTCTTCATGCTGCACACCTCCGCCTCGCTTGCGATCAACGAGAACGCGGACCCCACGGTGCGCCAGGACTTCGAGAGCTTCTTCAACAAGGCTGTTCCTGAAGGAGAACCGTACTACCGGCACAACGACGAAGGCCCTGACGATCTTCCCGCTCACCTCAAATCCAGCCTGCTGGGATGCAGCCTCAACATCCCGATCGCCAACGGCAGGCTGAGACTGGGTACATGGCAGGGAATCTATCTTTGCGAGCACAGGGACAGAGGCGGACCGCGCAGCCTGGTCGCGACGATAATGGGCGAGTGACTGATGGCGCACTCAAACAGGATACCCGATGCACTGCTCTTCATCACCCCGGGATGCCCGCACTGCCCCTCCGTTTTGCAGGCCTTGTCAGACATGCTGAAGGAGGGGGGAATTGGAAAGCTGACTGTAGTGAATGTCGCAGTCCATCCCGAGCTTGCCGAAGAACAAGGAGTTCGATCGGCTCCCTGGATCAAGCTCGGTCCCTACACTTTCACCGGGGCGATGAGCGCTTCCGAACTCAGGCACTGGGCCTTGAATGTCGAAGGGGGTACAGCCCGGTATGTCGAATACCTTTTGAAGCAGGGCGGGTACAAAATGGCTGCGGCATTCGTCGCGGAAGACACGAAGCGGCTTGGACCATTGCTTTCCATCGTCGCCGATCCTTCCGCGAATCTCGAGGTGAGGCTGGGTGTCAGCGCGCTGCTTGAGTCATACGCCGGCAAGGACGCGCTGAAAGATCTGCTGCAAGAGCTTGCAGTGCTTTCCCGCCATCAGGACCACCGCGTGCGTGCAGACGCATGCCATCTCCTCGGCCTGACGGGAATCGAGGCTGCAAAAGCGCATCTTGCAGCGCGCATCAACGATGAGAGTTCTGATGTCAGGGAGATCGCGAAAGAGGCGCTGGAAGCACTCGACAATTAGGCCTTGGCCTTCCTGCTGACCGCGTCGAGGTAGAGGGCCATCAGTATTCCGACCAGCCAAAGGCTTGCAATGGCTGCGATCCAGAATCCCCGTGCGCCTTTTGCAGGCCCGAAAAAATCCGTGAGCCCCAGCAGCACGCCTCCCCCCAGCCCCGGTCCCCATAGCAGGATCGCATAGATCAGCATAGGCACGACCGATTTCTTGTATCCCCTAAGCGCATTCACGGCCACGGCCTGCAGTGCATCACCCAAGTGATAGAGTGCGACCAGCATGATCAGGGGAATCGCGATGCGCTGCACGCCAGGGTCCGTGGTATAGAGAGCCGCTATGTGCGGTGCGCCGAGCCAGAATGCCATGCACAGGATGGCGCCCGCCGTCATGCTGATTCCTATTCCGGCCCACGAGATGTGACGCGCCTCCGCATATTGTTTTGCACCCATGTTTTTTCCCACCAGGACCGAAGTCGCATTGCCCAATGCAAGCGGCACCATGAAGGCAAGTGCTGCGAGATTGGCAGCGATCTGGTGCGCGGCCGAATAAACGGGCCCGAGCCTTGCGATGAAAAGCGCCATGAAGGTGAAGGCGGTCACATCGGCAATGAAGGTCAGGGCGATCGGCAGGCCCAGTTTCAGGAATTCCTTGATGGCATTCATGTCGGGGCTTGCGAGGCGGCGATTGACGCGGAATCCTGCATAGCTCGGATTCCTGAGGCACCAGATCCACGCCAGTCCCGCCATCAGCCAGGCATCCAGCGCGGTGGCCACGGCGCAGCCAGGACCGCCCATCTCGGGCGCACTCAGAAGGCCGTGCATGAACACCATGTTCAGCGGAACCTTGAGGGCCAGGGAAAACAGGTTGAAGAACATCACAGGGCGGGGGCGGCCGATCCCGGTCGAGAAGCCGAGGAAGATGCGCAGCGCGAAGGTCGCGGGCACGCCGAAGGCCGACGCGAGAAGATAGGCGCGCACCTTCTCTTCGACCCGGGGTTCGAGGTGGGAGATGCCGATCAGGGGGCCCGGAAAGCACAGCACAAGGATCGCGATCAGCGCGAGAACCAGGGATATCCAGACGCTCTGATGTATCTCGGCGCCAACTGCTTCATGCCGGTTGGAGCCATAAAGATGGGAGATGATGGGAGGAAGAGCCAGCAGCACGCTGACCAGCGACATCAGCACGGTGGATAATATGGATGCGGCGATGCCGACCGACGCGAGATCTATCGCTGAAAGCCTGCCCGCCATCGCGGTGTCTATCACCGCGTTTCCCATCAGGGCGAGCTGAGCGATGAGGACCGGCCAGGCAAGGTGGGTTATTTGCAGGGTGTGCTTCATGATTTTCTCGAGAGGGGCGCCATCATAACAGGCTTACCCATCCTCCCGTGTTAAACTTGCCCCATGTATGACCCGGACGAGATGAACGAATTGCAGGATGTGGAACGGCTGCTGGACGACGCGGTCGACGCGATCGCGAGCGGCATGTCCGAGCGCGGCACAAAGACGGGCGAGATCGGACCGATGCAGATGGCCGAAGCGCTGCACGCGCTGATCCAGCAGTTCGAGGAAATCGATGCGAAAGTCATTCCCGCCTATGACAGCAATCTGGGCGAACAGGCGCTGATGCTCGCAGCCGAGCTCGCTTCATGGGCGGAGCATCTGGATTTGCCCGATGCCCTTGCCGGTCTCGAGAGGGTCTCGGTGGGCATCGCCTTGTGGATTGCGAGGCAGGACGGCGAGATCGGGGAGCTCGAGTATGTCGTGAACGGATTTGCGGCGAGCGCCAACATCACCGCATCGGACGAGACGCTGCGCGAGCTTTATCATGCGATGAAGACGGTGATCGAGCATGTCTCGCCCGGCGTCAGGGCGGATGCCGACAGGACCAACCCCTACCGTCCGTGGCGCATGCTGAACATCAACTTTGCGATCGTCGCGACCCGCACGCAGGACGAGGAGCTGATGCACGAGGCCTTCGACATGCTGGGAAGGAACATCCCGCAGGATGCGCCGGGCTTCTTCGAGGAGGGGCTAAAGCAGTCCGAGAAGTCGGTGTATGGGCCGGACGTCAGGAGGCTGATGCAGGAATATTTCTCGCGCTGGGCGGTGCGCCACTAATCCTGTTTCGGCGAGAGCGCATCGCCATGGAAGGCGACTCCGCTCCATCCCGTCTTCATGAAGTTCCGGATGTTCTTGTGGTCCGAGCCTTCCGGATGCTTCAGGACGTCCTCCCTGTAATAGGCGCCAAAGCAATGCAGCGTCTCTTCCTCGGTCAGCGCGTTTATCCTCGCGAAATGGAATATCTTGCATGAGCCGTTGTTCTGCCCGGCCTCGTTCTGCAGATCGCCGTTTTTGAATGCGGTCGGGGTGAATTCGTAATGGGCATCTATCGTCGCGATGGTGTCACTGAATGCGATGCTTTCCGGTGTCGACTTGAGTCTTTGCAAAAATTCCTTCATGGTTCTGGCCCGCAAAGCCCGAGTATACCGCGTTGCTTCATTTCCTGAATATCCAGAGTATCAAGGACAGAAGAAGCGAGAGCAGGATGCTCGTGGTGATCGGGAAAAACAGGGTATAACCTTTCCTCTGGATGTAGATGTCGCCCGGCAGATGCCCGAGCCTTGAGATCCAGGGCCAGGAGATTCCCGCCAGGATGAGGATGATGCCGAACGTGATGAGCCACCTTGCCATGGCCATATCATAGCGCTTCGAAGCAGCGAGGGTTAACGGCCCATCGGCGGCGCGATCCCCTTGCAATCCGATCCCAGATATTTCATCCTCGACTCGCTGTGTATCCTGTGGCTGCCTTTGGAATCGCTTTCCGTCATGTCGATCCGGGTCGTGATCTCGTCGCTGCTTGCGATGCTCACCCCTTTACCTATCATGCTGCGGCCGTTCTGTTTGCAGTCGAATTCGAAGCTGGTGCTGTTTCCGCTGCGGGAGACTTTGGCCGGCTTGCAGCGCCCCTCTGGATCCACCACGGGCGTGTCCCTTGCCGCCATTTCCGGACTGATGCAGATCCTGGTGCCGGCCGAGGGATTCATCATGGCCTGCATCCTCGCAAGCTGTTCTGGAGGCAGTCCGCTCTGCCTGATCATCGCCTGGGCGTGCGACATCTCGTCCATCATGTCCTTTCCATCCACGTTCTGGCTGATCTGCTCGATCTGCCAGAGTCCTGCCTTCATGCCCGAGGCATAAGCGCTGCCGGAAATTGCGATGAGAATTGCAATGGTCAGATTCCTCATGATTTCCTCCCCTGTCCATTCATGCTAACACCATGACATCAAGGAGGGAATAGTGCGATTCCTATGGCTGCCGGGAAGAATCTACCGTCGAATGGGATAGAATAGAAAGCTAGGAGAAAAGGCAATGGAAATCAATTCGGACATTTCAAAGCGCGTCGTGATCAGGCAGGAGGACCTGTCTTGGGCGGAAGAGCCTTGCGGAATTGGCAGGCGATGTCTGGAGCAGGGTTCTACCCGCGCCACCTCGGTCATCAGGCTGGCGCCAGGTTCGAGCCTCGAAGCTGACGGAGAATTCGGCCATGAGATCCTGGTGCTGGAAGGGGCGATCGAATGCGCATCCGACGTCTGTCTGCGAGGCGACTATCTCAAGGATCCCTCTTCCCGGAAATACAGTTCAGGGTCGGGCGCAACGCTATTCTTCAAGAGCTATCACGTCGATCAGGGAGAGGTGCAGCGCATCCTGGTCAGGACTTCAGACAGGCCATGGTATCAGGGCCTGGTGGATGGGCTATCCGTGATGCCCCTGTCGGAATCAGGAACGAAGCATACTGCGCTGGTGCGCTGGGATCCCGGCACCCGGTTCAATCCCCACCGCCATTTCGGAGGAGAGGAGATCTATGTCCTGGAAGGCGTGTTTGCGGACGAGTTCGGCAAGTATCCCAAAGGCACCTGGATGCGCAGTCCGCATCTGAGCGCGCACTGCCCGTATAGTACGGAGGGTTGCACCATACTCGTCAAGACGGGCCACCTGCTGGACTGAGTCTCGTCAGGCGGCCCTTGCCTCTTCGGGTATGTCTTCTGCGAGAAAGCCCCCGGACTGGTGCTGCCAGAGTGCGGCATAGAGCCCGTTTCTTTCGATAAGCTCGCTGTGGGATCCCTGTTCGACTATCCTTCCGTGATCGATCACGATCAGCCTGTCCATGCGGGCGATGGTCGAAAGCCTGTGGGCGATGGCGATCACCGTCTTGCCCTGCATCAGGGTTGCGAGCTGCTCCTGTATGCTGGCCTCGATCTCGCTGTCCAGCGCGGAGGTCGCTTCATCCAGAAGCAGGATGGGCGCATTCTTCAATATCACCCGCGCGATCGCCACGCGCTGCCGCTGGCCTCCAGAGAGCTTCACGCCGCGTTCCCCGACATGGGCCTGATAGCCTGTCCTGCCTTCCCAGTCCCTGAGCCCCGTGATGAATTCATGCGCATGCGCCTTCTTCGCGGCTTCCTCTATCTCCGCCTGTGTCGACTGGGGCCTGCCATAACGTATGTTGTCCGCAAGAGACCTGTGCAGCAGCGATGTGTCCTGGGTGACGAGGCCTATCTGGGTGCGCAGGCTTTCCTGGGTGACATGCCGGATGTCCTGGCCGTCCACCATGATGCTGCCGGATTCCGCATCGTAGAAGCGGAGCAGCAGGTTGACCAGGGTCGATTTTCCGGCGCCTGACCTGCCGACCAGCCCGATGCGCTCTCCCGGATGCACGACGAGGTCTATGCGGTCCAGCACCGGCTTGTTTGCGCCGTAGCCGAAGCTGACCTGCTCGAAGCGTATCTCGCCCTCTTTCACCACCAGCGGCTTGGCGTCCTTGTCGTCCGTCAGAGTGTGCGGGACCGAGATGCTTTCCATGCCGTCCTGCACCACGCCCACATTCTCGAATATGCCGGCGACCTCGAAGGAGACCCAGCCAGCCATGTTGGTGATCTGCCATACCAGGGGAAGTGCGGTCGCCACCTGGCTCGTCGCGATCAGCCCCTTCCCCCAGAGGTAGAGGCCGATCAGCGAGGTGCTGACCAGAAGGAGTGCATTCATGCTCTGCAGCGTGATCATGAAGCGGCTGGTCATGCGCATGTGGCGGGCGACGGCATCCTGATGTTCGTCCACCACTTCCCGCACATACGCATCCTCGTCTGCAATCCTTGAAAAGAGTTTTACCGTGAGGATGTTGGTGTAGCTGTCGACTACGCGCGCCATCACGAGCGAGCGCATGTCCGAGCTCTGTTTGGCAAGCTCCCTGAGGCGAGGCACGAAGAACCTGAGAAACACGGCATAGGCTGCAAGCCAGCTTGCGACCGGCAGAGTCATTCTCCAGTCGAAGCGCGAGATCAGGATCAGCGTCAGGATGCCGTAGGTGGAAAGATAAAGACCGGCGCGTATGCTGGCCATCACGCTGTCCCTCAGCGCTTGTGCGGTCTGCATCACGCGGTTTGCGATGCGGCCTGCGAAATCCTTCTGGAAGAACGGCCAGCTCTGCCGCACCACATGCCAGTGGCTCTGCCAGCGCACGAGGCTCGTCGTGCCGGGCATCAGCGCATTGTGGCGTACCGCGATGTCGGCGAATTGCAGCAGGGGACGGACCACCAGCACGACCAGAAGCATGACAGAGAGGATCGTGGAGTTGGACGAGAGCGCGGCGGACCTGTCGGGTGAGGCCATCATCGCGACAAGCTTGCCGATGAAGACCGGAATGCTCATGTCCGCCATCGCGACGCAAAGGCTCGTTGCCACCATGATCGCATAAGGCAGGGGAGTCTGGCGGATGAAGTGCCAGTAGAAGGTCAGGAGGCTCCTGGGCGGCGTGACGGGCTTGTGGCTCCTGGTGCCGTTGATCAGGGATTCAAGGAGTCTGAACATGATGGATGGGTCTGCATTGCAACATTGAACCTTGCAGTATAGGACATTTCCGTCCCGATTGGGCGGAGAACCACGGCGCTTTCATGGTTTACAATGCCGGCATCAGGGAGGTGCGAGATGAAGACTGCATTGATCACGGGCGCGAACCGGGGGATAGGGCTCGAATTTGCCAGGCAATATGCCGAGGACGGCTGGGCTGTCCTGGCTTGCGCCCGCCATGAGTCGCCCGGACTCAAGGATCTGGCGTCAAAGCATTCTGGGAGGGTCAGGGTCTGCAGGCTGGATGTCGAAGACCATGGAGAGATAGCCGGTCTCTCCCATGCGAATTCGGGGCTGGCGATAGATCTTCTGATCAACAACGCAGGCGTCTATTCCGAAAAGGATGCGAAGGGATTTTCCCGCACTGACTACGATGAATGGGCGAAAGTTTTCCGCATCAACACGATGGCGCCGCTCAGGATGGCCGAAGCCTTCTTCGAGCAGATTTCGAGGGGCGGCCTCAGGACCATCGTGAACATCAGCAGCATCATGGGCAGCGTATCCGACAACAGCAGCGGCGGAAACTATCTATACCGTTCGAGCAAGGCTGCGCTCAACATGGTGACCAAGAGCATGGCGATAGACCTGAAGCCCGCCGGCATCATTTCGGTGGTTTTTCATCCGGGCTGGGTCAGGACGGACATGGGAGGGCCGAACGCGGCCATCACGGCCGAGCAGAGCGTAACCGGCATGAGGCGGGTGATTTCGGGTCTCGGGCTTGCCGATTCGGGAAGATTCCTGGACTACGAGGGGCGCGAGATCCCATGGTGAACATCAGTCCTGCACCCAGGACCTGGCTTCTTCGTAATCCGTGAACACGCGGACTTCGGCGTCCATGAAGAGGCGCGATATCCATGCCTGCCAGGCGAGCCATTTCCTGTCCGTGACCACGGCGATCTTCGTGAAGTCATGGTTGTGCTGGCGCCCGAAGAACTTGATTTCCTCCCATGCCACGTCGATGGTGTAGCCTATCATCGCGCGCAGGTCAAAGAGCAGGTTGAGCTTGCCCGGGAAGTCCAGCTTGTACAGGGACTGCTCCTCGAATTCCTTGAGGTCCGCAAGGGTGAATTCGCCGATCACGGCCGCATTGACGAGGTTTTCGGTTTGCTCGATGGTGATCATGGATGTCTCCCTTGGCTCATTTCAGGTGCGGGGCGAGATTGCGGCGCAGGTATTCGTGGAAATGCATCATGCCGTCCTCGGTGGGCGACTGGTAGGGGCCGTGCTCCTCTATGCCGCGCTGATAGAGGGATTTCCTTCCCTGGTGCATGCGAAGGCAGATGATGTCGTCCTCGACCGCGGTTTCGTTGTAGGCCTTCTGTTCGGCCTCGACGTAATCCCGCTCGAACAGCACGATGTCCTCGAGGTAGTAGAACTCGACGATGTTGGTGCAGGCCTCGGGCCCGCGCGGCAACAGCGTGCTGATCACCAGCGTGCCGGGATACCATTCGACCATGATGTTGGGATAGTAGGTAAGCCAGATCGCGCCGTATTTCGGCAGCTCGCCGTTGTGGTAGCGCAGAACCTGCTCCTGCCATGCTCCATAGGCCGGGCTTCCGACGCGCTTCAATGCGTTCCTGATGCCGACGGTCTGGACGCTGTATTGCTCGCCGAACTCCCATTTCAGGTCGTCGCAGTCTACGAAGTTGCCAAGGCCGGGATGGAAAGGGACGACGTGATAGTCCTCGAGGTAGACCTCGATGAAGGTCTTCCAGTTGAATGCGTATTCGTCCACCTGCACCCGGTCCAGCATGTAGCCCGAGAAATCCAGATCCTTCATCACCCCGACATGAGCCAGATCCCTTGCGATGTCGCGCTTGCCGGAGAACAGCATGCCGTTCCAGTTCTGCAGCGGCGTCTTGGAAAGGTGCAGGCAGGGGTTCTGCGGGAAATGCGGCGCGCCCAAGAGCTCCCCGTCCGTCCTGTAGGTCCAGCGATGCAGCGGGCAGACGATGTGCTGAGCATTGCCGCGGCCGGTTAGCATGGTGGCCTGGCGATGACGGCAGATATTGGACAGCAGTTCGACGCCGTTCTGGTTGCGCACCAGCATCTGCGCATCATTGCGCAGCACCTGGTAGTCCCCGAGATTCGGCACCATCAGTTCGTGGCCGACATAGCCCGGTCCATTCTCAAACAGCACGCGTTGTTCGAGCTCCAGTATCTTGGGATCGAAGTACCAGGCAAGCGGCGGCTGAACCTTGTTCGGCGCAAGTTGAATTGGGTTGGCAATGTTGGACAAACCTTGTTTCTTCCTTATGGTATGTTGCAGGTAAGGGGATAATTTTCCCCCAAATCTCAGGCGAGGGCAACAAAAATTGGCTCTGCTGCCGGGCGTTGGGTAAAATGCATCCCTTGAACCAATGCAGAAGGGCGAAATGACCGGAAAATCCCAGAAGCCTGCCGGCTACGAGGCAGCGATGGCAGAACTTGAACAGATCGTCGCGGACATGGAGGCCGGAAAGCTTACGCTCGAGCAGTCGCTCGCCGCATACAAGCGGGGCGCTGAGCTGCTGGCGTTTTGCCGGGGCCGCCTCGAAGATGCCCAGCAGCAGGTGCGCGTGCTGGAAGACGGACTGTTGAAAGAATTTTCTGCGGGCGACGCTTCGTGATGCGCGCAGACTTTTCCGCGTGGATGGCGGCTCACCAGTCGGCGTTCGAGGGGGTGCTGGAAAACCTCTTGCCGCAGGGCGACATCGCCCCCGTGCGCCTGCACCAGGCGATGCGCTACTCGGTGCTCGACGGTGGCAAGCGCGTAAGACCGCTGCTTGCATTCGCGGCGGGCGAACTTGCATCGGCGGATGTCGCGCGCGTGAACATCGCGGCCGCTGCAGTCGAGCTGATACACGCATATTCCCTGGTGCACGACGACATGCCCTGCATGGACGACGATGTGCTGCGCCGCGGCAAGCCCACCTGCCATGTGCAATACGATGAGGCGACGGCCCTTCTGGTCGGCGACAGCCTGCAGTCGCTGGCATTTCAACTGCTTGCAGAGCATGAGCTTTGCGATGGCGCTGCAACGCAGCTCGCAATGATCAGGCTGCTTGCCGAAGCCTCCGGTTCGCGCGGCATGGCGGGAGGCCAGGCGATAGACCTGGCAAGCGTTGGCAAGCAGCTCACGCTGCCTGAACTCGAATTCATGCACATACACAAGACCGGGGCGCTGATACGCGCGGCCGTGCTTCTGGGCGCGCAGTGCGGCAAGGCAAGTCCTGATCAGCTTGCAAGTCTGGACCGGTTCGGCAAGTGCGTGGGGCTCGCATTCCAGGTGGTGGACGACGTGCTGGATGCATCCGAGGACACCGCCACGCTCGGCAAAACGGCAGGCAAGGATGCGGAATTCGGCAAGCCGACCTATGTCTCCCTGCTGGGTCTCCAGGAGGCGCGAAAGATGGCGGAGAGCCTGCATCTTGAAGCGTTTGAGGCGCTTTCGGGATTCGGTCCGGAGGCGGGGCGCTTGAGGGAACTGGCCGATTTCATCGTGCTGAGAAAGTTCTGATGTATTCGCTGCTCAACACCGTCAACAATCCTGAGGACCTTCGCAGGCTGCAGCGCGAGCAGCTTCCCCAGCTGGCCAAGGAATTGCGCGAGTTCCTGATCGAATCCGTGAGCAGGACGGGCGGCCATCTCTCCTCCAATCTCGGCACGGTGGAGCTCACCATCGCGCTTCACTATGTCTACGACACGCCTGAGGACAGGCTGGTGTGGGACGTGGGTCACCAGACCTATGTGCACAAGATACTTACAGGCCGCCGGGATGCGATGAAGACGCTGCGCATGGCAGGCGGAATCGCGGGCTTCCCGAAGCGCGACGAAAGCCCTTATGACACATTCGGTACCGGGCATTCGAGCACGTCGATTTCCGCAGCCCTGGGGATGGCAGTGGCGGCCCAGCTTTCAAGGGCTGAGAGGCGCGCGGTGGCGGTAATTGGCGACGGGGCGATGACCGGGGGCATGGCCTTCGAGGCGCTTAACAACGCGGGCGCGATGAATGCGAATCTGCTCGTGATCCTGAACGACAACGACATGTCCATCTCCCGCCCGGTCGGGGCGCTCAACAACTATCTTGCGAAGCTGATGTCGGGCCGCTTTTATGCGGCGATGCGCAGAAGCGGCGAGAAGATGCTGAAGGGACCTCTGCTGGAATTCGCAAAACGCGCGGAGGAGCATGTCAAGGGCATGGTCACGCCCAGCACGCTTTTCGAGGAATTCGGCTTCAACTATATCGGACCGATAGACGGCCACGATCTCAACGCGCTGATAGACACGCTCTCCAACATACGCAAGCTCGAAGGGCCGCAGTTCCTCCATGTGGTCACGCAAAAGGGCAAGGGCTATGCGCGCGCAGAGGAAGACTGCCTGCTCTATCACGGCGTGGGCAAGTTCGACAGGAACGAGGGCATCTCCCAGGCCCGGAAGGGACAGGACGCGAAGCCGACCTATACCCAGGTCTTCGGCCAGTGGCTTTGCGACATCGCGGAGAAGGACGAGCGCGTGGTGGGCATCACGCCCGCGATGTGCGAGGGGTCCGGGCTTACCGATTTTGCGGCAAGGTTTCCCGAGCGCTATTTCGACGTGGGCATCGCCGAGCAGCATGCGCTGACCTATGCTGCAGGGCTTGCCTGCGACGGGTACAAGCCCGTGGTCGCGATCTATTCGACCTTTCTCCAGCGGGCCTACGATCAGCTGATCCACGATATCGCGATCCAGAACCTGCCTGTGGTTCTGGCGATAGACCGCGGAGGACTGGTGGGCGCTGACGGAGCGACCCATGCGGGCAGCTTCGATCTTTCATTCCTGCGCTGCATCCCCAACATGACGGTGATGGCGCCTGCGGATGAAAACGAATGCAGACAGATGCTCTGCACTGCGATCACCCTCGGCACGCCTGCAGCCGTGCGCTATCCGCGCGGCACGGGGCCGGGCGTTTCTGTCGAGCCAGGAATGGAGGCCCTGCCTGTCGGACGCGGCAAGGTATGCCGCGAGGGGAAGGGGATCGCGATACTCTCATTCGGCTCCATGTTGAAGAGCGCGCTTGCCGCAGGGGAACTGCTCGATGCGACGGTGGTCAACATGAGATTCGTCAAGCCGATCGATGCCGATCTCGTCAAAAGGATGGCGGAGAGGCACGAGCTTCTGGTCACGGTCGAGGAGAATGTCGTGCAGGGCGGAGCCGGAAGCGCGGTCGCGGAGTGCCTGGAGGGTCAAAAGGTCGCCATCCTGCATCTTGGATTGCCGGACAGGTTCATCGAGCAGGGCGAGCATGCCCAGATGCTTGCAGACTGTGGCCTGGATGCCGATGGCATCGTGGCTGCAATAAAATTGACCAAGTAATTTTGTCGGGATTGGTTATAATCTCGTCCATCGTAAATTGATAGAGAGTACGACATGAATACAACCAAGCCCATCGCCGACGTGCAAAGCTCGGCAGACCTACGCCAGATTGCGATCAACCGGGTCGGCATCAAAGGCATACGCCATCCCGTCAGGGTGCGCGACAAGAGCGTGGGCGTGCAGCACACCATCGCCACGTTCAACATGTATGTTCACCTGCCCCACAACTTCAAGGGGACGCACATGTCCCGCTTCGTGGAGATTCTGAACAGGCATGAGCGCGAGATCTCGGTGGAGTCCTACGAGAGCATACTGCGCGAAATGGTCGAGAGGCTGGAGGCTGAATCGGGTTATATCGAAATGACCTTCCCCTATTTCGTGAACAAGACCGCCCCGATATCCGGCGTGCAGAGCCTGCTCGATTACGATGTCACGCTGATAGGCGAGATGAAGGAAGGCCATGCCCAGATCACGATGAAGGTCCTGGTGCCGGTGACCAGCCTTTGCCCATGCTCCAAGGAGATATCCGAGCGCGGCGCCCACAACCAGCGCTCCCATGTGACCATCTCTCTTCGCACCAACAGCTTCGTGTGGATAGAGGATGTGGTGCGCATGGCGGAAGAGCAGGCTTCCTGCGAACTGTATGGCCTCCTGAAGCGTCCCGACGAGAAGTACGTCACCGAGCGCGCCTATGACAATCCGAAGTTCGTCGAGGACATGGTCCGCGACATTGCGGCCATGCTCAATGCGGACGATCGCGTCGATGCGTATGTCGTGGAATCCGAGAACTTCGAATCCATCCACAATCATTCTGCTTACGCGCTGATCGAGCGCGACAAGAAGAAAGGCTGATCCTTCCATGAAGCCCGTCGCGATATTCCGCCATGCAGCATCAGAAGGACCGGGATATCTCGCCGACTTTCTGGACGGTCACCGCATTCCCTGGCGGCTTTTCGCGATAGACAAAGGCGAGGCTGTGCCAGGATCGGTTTCGGATTTCTCGGGCCTCGTATTCATGGGGGGGCCGATGAGCGTCAACGACGATCTTCCGTGGATAGGGCGGGAGCTCGGACTGATACGGGAAGCGGTCGTTAAGGATGTGCCGGTGCTCGGGCACTGCCTTGGAGGACAGCTGATGTCCAGGGCGCTGGGTGCCAGGGTTTATCGAAACGCGGTGAAGGAAATCGGCTGGGGCAGGGTGGACGTTGCCGACAATGAAGTCGCGAGGTCGTGGTTCGGCGGCATCTCCTTTTTCGATGCATTCCACTGGCATGGCGAAACCTTCGATCTTCCAGATGGCGCAGTCCATCTCCTTTCGAGTCCGCACTGCGTCAATCAGGGTTATGCGTTTGGAAAGCATCTCGCGCTGCAATGCCACGTCGAGATGACCGAGGAGATGATTTCCTCATGGTGTTCCATCGGCGCGGATGAAATCGCGTCAGCTCCCGACAGCCCGGCCGTGCAGAAGCCTGAACAGATACGCAGTATGACGGGGGGTAAACTGCCTCAGCTAAGAAATGCAGCGAGCGCTCTATACAGCCACTGGATATCGGGATTGAACAGAGCCTGAAGTCTCCCTGCGGCGAAACCAGCCGAGCGCGGCTAATCCGATTCCGGCAGATGCGAGCGTGGAGGGCTCGGGTATCGCTGCTGCGTTCACCGATACCTGCTTGATGTCCTGCAACAAGGATGTAGTGGGTGCGGTGATGACGAGGCTGGTCACTATTTCCCCGTTCTGCGTGTAGAAGTTGTATTGGTTCTGGCCGTTACCCATCGAGAAAGTCGCCGTGTTGGGATTGCCGAACTGGTCTATTCCGTTGAAGGTCACCGTGCCGGGGTTCGCGCCGCTGTTCAACTCGTCCAGCGCGAAGTCTCCAGCGGTGAAGCCATAGCCCGTCTGCGCCATCAGGGTGATCGAGGAAAAACCGGTATGGTTTTGTGCGGAACTCTGAGAATCAGAATAGCTTTCCACAAAGGCCACACCATGCTGGCCATGCATCTCGACCTGTGTCTTGCCGTCAGGGCCGATCATGTTCTCGAAGGTCATCTGCAATCCGGTGCCCCCGATGCTGCCGACGATGGAAAGCGCGTTGACATCAGCCGCGATGTTCACGTTGGTGTACTGCTGATTCCCGGTCTGGAAGATGACAGTCGCACCAGCCTCGTGCATTGCGATGAACATTGCGCTGCCCAGGATTATCGTGCGAAGAAGCGAGGTTTTCATGATGATACTCCTTTCGCTAATAGTGACGCATAAGGCGTGCCACCCTCGCGCTCACGGGCTTTCAGGGAAGGGATGAATCAGGTGATTGATAGGGAATGTAAAATTTTCTGACATGCGCAGCGATGATATTGGAAGGGGACATTTTTACCTTCATTGCAAATGCATGTTTTTCTGCAGTTCTCCATAAAAGCCTGAGTTTTCGGAGGTGTAAGGAATTCCGACAGCTCAGGTGCGTTCCAGCACGGCGGCGAAAAATCCGTCCGTTGCATGGATATGGGGTTTTAGCTCAAGATAGTCGCCCATTTCCAGCGGAATCTTCTGCTGCTGCAGTATCTCCCCCGCCGGGCGGAGTGCGAATTCAGGATGGGAGGAGAGGAAGGCCTCCACGATGCGCTGATTTTCGTCAAGCAGTATGCTGCAGGTCGCATAGACCAGCCGTCCGCCTTTTTTCAGGAGGCGGCTTGCTGAATTCAGGATCGCGGCCTGCTTCTGGTTCAGCTCCTCTATGCTTTTTTCGGACTGGCGGAATTTAAGGTCAGGATTGCGGCGCAACGTGCCAAGCCCGCTGCAGGGCGCATCCACAAGGACGCGGTCCATCTTGCCGGAGAGGCGCTTCACCTTGAGGTCGTTCTCGTGCGCGATCAGCATGGGCTGGATGTTGGAGGCGCCGGAGCGCTTGAGTCTCGGCTTGAGATTGGCCAGGCGCTTTTCCGAGACGTCCATCGCATAAAGCCTGCCCTGGGAATTCATCAGGGCCGAAAGCATCAGCGTCTTGCCTCCCGCCCCCGCGCAGAAATCGACCACCATGTCATTGCGTCTGGGTGCCAGAAGAAAGCCAAGTAGCTGGCTGCCTTCGTCCTGGACTTCGATCGCACCGTTTTCGAACAGCGCATTCCTGTCCAGTGGAACCTTGTCCTTCAGGCGGATGCCGATCGGGGAGTAGGGCGTTTCGGCAGCGGCTATGTCCTGCTCCTGCAGCTGTTTGAGTACATCCTCGCGGCGCGCCTTGAGCGTGTTCACGCGCAGGTCCAGAGGTGCGGCCTGCTGCATGGCCCGGCCTGCAGCGAGTATCTCCTCGTCCGCATGGTTCTCGCGCATTTTGTCGACGATCCATTGAGGCAGCTCGGCCTGCACGGAAAGGGATTGATCCTCGTAAACCGTGCCCTTTGCCGTGGCGAGCCATTCCTTTTCATCCCGCTTCAGTACGGGTTCGATCTCGCGCAGGTTGTAGCCGCCGAATTTCGCAAGATAGGCCAGCGCCATGCGGCGGGGCGTGGGATTGCCAGAGCAGGCGATTTCCAGCAGCAGGCGGTGGCGCAGAACGCCGAAAACGGTTTCTGCGACGAGCGCGCGCTCCTTGGATCCGATGCGCTCGTTCTTGAAAAAATAGCGCAGCGACGTGTCTGCAGGGTGCTGCAGCGGCAGGATGGCGCGCAGCGCTTGGACCGTGAGGTCGAGTCGGTATTCGGTGATCAGCATGTTGTTCAAATCCAGATTTCAGATGCAAAGTTTAACAGGGAAGTTGAAACAGGATTGAGGATTGAGCTGAAGGCGGTGCGGTGGTTTTGTTGAATCCTCAATCCTGTTCATCAGACACCCTGATTTCGGACACGTCGATCTCGCCGATCACCCTGTCCATCCTGTCGAGTTGCTGGACCTTGATGGGGAGGAGGCGGTAATCCAGGCCCAGCCAGATCCTGAGTCCCTCCTCGTTGGGGGCGTGTATCTTGCGAAGCTGGATCGCGCGCAGCAGACCCATCTTCGTCTGGACATTTTCCTCAGGCCCTACCTCGACCTCGTAGCTTTCTAGCTTCTTTCCGTTGCTCACATGCAATGCGATGCGCGGTTTGTCGAGCGGCATCCGGGAGAACTGGTAGAGCACGCTCAAGATGTCCTGGGTTCGTTCGGGAAGGGGGGCGATGTTGCCGTTTTTAAAGCGTATCAGCTTGTCCTTCCAGTCGAATTCTGCGCTTGAAGATTCCGCTCCCTTGGAAGTGAGCTTTTCCTCGCTGAATTTTTCCGGGCGGAAGCCTTCCTCGTCCATCGTGCCCGTGCTTTGCTGCTGCATGTCGAAGGTCTTGAAGAAGCGGGCAATTCCGGTGGTGTTGATGCCGACTTCTATCGTGTAGCGATCCTTGTCCATGTCCAGCCTGTGGCGGACTTCCCCTATGCGCATGTCCTTCCCCATGTAGGCGATGAAGGTGAGCTCTGCGTGCCTGGGAAACGGATTTGCGGACTCGGTTTTTTCGGCTGGCTTCTCGACCTTTGGCATCTCCTGTGCAGGCTTGTCGTCCTGTGCAGGCTTGCCGTCCTGCACCGGTGATGGGGGCGCTGCAACGGGTGCCTTGAAAGGCGATTTTGCAACGGCTGCAGCCATCTTCGGGACGGGTGCGCGTCTGGGGCGGAGCTTTCGGGGCTTTTCCGGTTCGGGTTTCCTGGCCTGAAGGGGCTCGAGCCTTGCGGTGACGGGGGGAATTTCAACCGGCTTGGGTATCACCAGAACCGGGCCCAGCAGGAGCGCTGCATGGAAGAGCAGCGAGAGCGCGATCGCCAGCGCGACGGGTCTGTTTTTCAACAGCCGATGCCATTTCACGGCGTGATGCGCAGGCTGCTCAAGATCTGTGTGACCTGTTCTCCATGGGCATCCGTGATGACCATCTTGCAGGGCAGCCTGTCCTTCGTCGAAACCCATATCTCGGTGCGGCTCTCCCCGGCCTTTGCCTGGTTGTCGAGGTAGACGCTCTCGCATGGGCCGGCACCCGTATCGACCTTCTGGCGGGATCCTATCGCATAATGATAGCTGTCGAGCTTGCTGCCATCCGTCATCGCAAAATCGAGGGAGGAGAGCTTGCCAAGATCGAGGAACATGAACTGGTACATTGCGCTCAGACGATCCTGGGTTCCTTGAGGCAAGGGGAATTCGTTCACCTGTCCCTGATGGGTCAGCTTGATCCTCATGGAATGCCAGTCAAACTCGGCATGACCGTTTCTGTTCGCATCATTCTCGCGCACATGATCGAAGACTTCGGGCTGCAGCCCATTTTTGCCCACCGTGCCCTGGCTCCTGCTGACTATTTTCCCGGGTTTCAGTGCGGCCAGGATGCCTTGCGGTGTGGTGGTGCTGGAAAGGGAGTAATGATCATCCTTTTGCGTGTAGGTCTCGTCCATCCGGCCCACCTTCATGCCGGCTATCATGACATCGTAGCTTGCCTCCACGCTTTGCGGCGCGGCGTAGGCCGTGCTGGCAAGGCATGCGATCAGGAGCGCGATCAGTTTCATGTGATGTCCTCCAGAGAGGGCGAGATCAGGCTGGAGTCTTCGGTGCGGATCCCGTCGTGGATCACCTTGCCGTTTTCATCCAGCCTGACCTTGCCGGTGCAGAGCCAGCGCACAGCCTGGGGATAGATCCTGTGCTCCTCGCGCAGCACGCGCTCCCCCAGGGTCTGCTCGGTGTCTCTGCTCAGCACGGGCACGGCTGCCTGTATGATGATGGGGCCGTGATCGAGATCGGGCGTGACGAAATGCACCGTGCAGCCGTGTATTTTCACGCCGTCCTGCAGCGCCTTCGCATGGGTGTGCATCCCGGGATAGGCGGGCAGGAGGGAGGGGTGGATGTTGATCAGGCGGCCGAGATAGCGCATCACGAATGCCTCGGTGAGTATGCGCATGAAGCCTGCGAGCACCACGAAGTCCGGGTCATGGCGGTCTATCTCGAGCGCCAGTGCCGCATCGAAGCTTGCGCGATCTGGGTGGTCGTGGGGCGATACGACCGAACAGGGGATGCCTTTTTCCTTTGCGAAAACCAGACCTGCCGCGTCAGCCCTGCTGCTGATCACCGTCCTGACCCTGCACTCGAGGCTGGCGTTGAGTAACGCCTGCAAGTTGCTGCCGCGTCCGGAGATGATGATCACGATGTTTTTCATTTTGGACTGGCAAAAGCGCCCTGGCTATTTCACCTGGGTCTGATGCTCTTTTCCGGATCTTGCACGTATTGCGCCTATGCGCATGACGGATTCCCCGGCGGCTTCAAGCAGGCCGATCGCCTTTTCCGCATCGTTGGCCGCGACGATCACCACCATGCCGATGCCGCAGTTGAACGTGCGGTACATTTCCTGGGTGGCCACATTGCCTTCCTCCTGAAGCCAGCGGAAGAGCCTGGGCATCTTCCAGGATGCGCTGTCGATCTCGGCGACCACGTCGTCAGGCAAAACGCGCGGCACGTTTTCGGTGATGCCCCCTCCCGTGATGTGCGCCATGCCCTTGACGGTGAGATTCTGCATCAGCGCAAGCAGCGGCTTAACATAGATGCGGGTGGGCGCCATGATCGCCTGTGAAAGCGTGCGATCGCCGTCGAATGGGGCGTTGAGATTGGGCTTGCTGCGGGCTATGATCTTGCGCACCAGCGAATATCCGTTTGAATGCGCGCCGTTGGAAGCCATGCCCAGCACCACGTCGCCTGCCTTGATGTCGCGCCCCGTGATGATCTCTGATTTTTCGACGACGCCGACGGCAAAGCCTGCAAGGTCGTATTCGCCGACAGGATACATGCCCGGCATTTCTGCTGTCTCACCGCCTATCAGCGCGCAGCCGGCCTGTTCGCAGCCCGCCGCGATGCCCTTGATGACTTCGGTTGCCGCCTCGACTTCCAGCTTGCCGCAGGCAAAATAATCCAGAAAGAACAGCGGTTCTGCACCCTGAACCAGGATGTCGTTCACGCTCATGCCGACCAGGTCTATGCCGACTGTGTCGTGGATGTTGAGCTCGAAGGCGAGCTTCAATTTGGTGCCCACGCCGTCAGTTCCGGATACCAGAACGGGTTCCCTGTATTTCTTGGATATCTCGACAAGACCTCCGAAGCCGCCGATGCCGGAGAGCACTTCGGGGCGCATGGTGCGTTTCGCATAGGGCTTGATGTTTTCGACCAGCCGGTCGCCGGCTTCTATGTCTACACCGGCGTCGCGGTAGGAAAGAGGGCTGTCTGGGTTCAAGTCGGGTTCTCGCTTTCTTCAGGATGCAAGGATCAACCTCGCTGATGGGTCATGAAGGCAAATTATACCCAAATGAGGCAGGCATTTCAGCGGCTTTCGCCGTGAAGCAAGGTTCTGATGAGGAGCGTCAGGCGCCGGAATTGTCCGATGAGCAGATCGAAATGGATGAAAACTGCTGGTGATGCATGAATTCGCGAAGGATCAGAACAGTCGAGAAAAAGCCGGGGCTCTCGCTTGCCATCCGGCCGCCATGTGTGGCTGAAGCCAGATGTTGAAAAATCCGCTCTACCGCATCGAGGCTCAGGGTCATTTGCGGTTGATCCTCGAGCCCTGCAATCCGCGCGATCCTGCGTATGGCCTCATCCCGGGTGAAAAGCGCGGCCGGGGAAGTCGTTTTCACCCGCGAGATTTCGTCTTCGACGGCTGCGATGGCATTTTCGATCTCGGCGAATGTTGGCGGATGATGCCTGAAATGCTCGGCAGCTGTTTTTTGCGAGCCGATTTCAAGGAGGATGGTTTGCGGCGATGCTTTGCCGCTGTCCGTTGCCACCGTGGTTTGCTGTTCGCCGATGTGCAGAAAAGGCATCTTCAGGCCGCAAGATCGAACACCAGCACTTCCGCCTTGTAGCCGTTCGCGAGATTTACCTGGCTCTCCTGTTCCAGCAGCACGGCATCGCCTGATGTGATCTTCTGGCCATTGACCGCCAGATCTCCGCGTATCAGGTGCACATAGGCCTTGCGCCGTGGATCCAGATCGAGTGTGGCGTGTTCATCCCCGTCGAACAGTCCGGCAAAGAGTTTCGCATCCGCATGTATGACGACAGAGTCGCTTTCGCCATTGGAAGAAGCGATCAGGCGCAACCTTCCCCGCTTCTCGTTTTCGGGGATCGTCTTCTGCTCGTAACTGGGCGGAATTTCCTGGACATTGGGCTCGATCCAGATCTGCAGGAAGTGCGTCATCTGGCCTTCTGCATGGTTGAACTCGCTGTGCGTGACCCCAGTGCCCGCGCTCATGCGCTGCACGTCGCCCGGCGGTATGCCCTTGATGTTGCCCATGCTGTCCTGGTGCGCAAGCTCTCCGGAAAGCACATAGCTTATGATCTCCATGTTGCGGTGGCCGTGTTTGCCAAAACCCGTTCCCGGCTCTATGCGGTCCTCGTTGATCACGCGCAGATTGCCCCACCCCATGTGATCGGGATCATAGTAGCTGGCAAATGAAAACGAGTGGTAACTCTTGAGCCAGCCATGATCGGCATGGCCGCGTTCTTCGGATTTTCTGAGCTTAATCATGTCGATTCCTCCTTGATTGAATCAGGTTCGCGAGGCCGCCTTTTTTACCCAGGCGACATACTGGTCCATCCAGTTCTGCAAAAATTTTCTGCTGCCTTCGCCGATGTTACCGGCTTCATCGAACAATCCTTCCCTTGCCTGGATCAGCGCCTCGGGCTGTGCCATGGTGAGCACGCCTACGGCCACAAGTATGTTGCGCAAGTGCTGCTGGGCCATGCCTGTGCCGGCAGCGCCGGGTGATGCGCCCAGCACACCCGCGGGTTTGCCAGCCCAGACATTCTGGCCGTAAGGACGCGATGCATGGTCGATTGCATTTTTCAGCACGCCTGGAATGGAGCGGTTGTATTCTGGCGTGACGAACAGCAGGCCGTGGGAGGATGCAATTTCCCCCTTCATACGGAGGACGGATTCGGCCTGATTCGCATCGTCGTCCTGATTGTAAAGCGGCAGATCGCCGATCTCAATCTGCTGCAACGAAAAATCCAGAGGCGCCAGTCTTGCAATGGCTTCTGCCAGCTTGCGGTTGATGGAATCCCTGCGCAGGCTGCCTACGATGACGGCGATCTGATACTGGCTCATGATGACTCTCCTGAAAATTGATGAAATTTTTGTTGCTCGCAGAAAATAATGCCGTTTTTAATCCCGCCAGACGTAGGCATCCATGGACAGCGCGCCATAGGAAAAGCCGGGACGATAGCGTTGCGGTGCTTCATTGCCTGATGCGCCAAGCGCGACGAAAAAGGGCATGAAGTGTTCTTCGCCGGGGTGGGACTCCGCGCCATAGGGTGTGCTGCGGTAGTCGAGCAGCGCGGAGACATCGTGTGCTGCCAGGCGGTCGGCAACCCATTGAGAAAAAGTTTCAGCCTTTGAGTAAGGCTGCTGGCCGGGAGCGGCACGCCAGTCAAGCCATGCAAAGTTGTGCGTGATCGCGCCAGAACAGACGATGAGTACGCCTTCGTCACGCAATGGCGCAAGAAGCCGCCCCAGTTCGAGATGGGTTGCGGGGCCCGCGCCTTGCACCAGCGAGAGCTGTGTTACGGGCACATCGGCTTCCGGGTACATGACCGAAAGAGGCACCCATGCGCCATGGTCCAGACCGCGGCTTGCGTGGCTATCAACGGCCAGGCCGGAAGCTGCAAGCAGCGACAAGACCCGTTCGGCCAGGGCAGGCGCGCCGGGCGCACGATACTGCATGCGGTAAAGTTCGGGCGGGAAACCGGAGAAGTCGTAAAGGGTCTCCGGCGCATCCGACAGGCTGACGGTCGGTCTGCGGTTTTCCCAGTGGGCCGAGAGCACAAGGATGGCGGAGGGCTCCGGAATTGTCTGGCCGATCTCGCGCCAGGCGGCGACGGCATCCGGCGCCTTTAACAGGGCATCCGGTGCACCGTGTGACACGAATACGACAGGTTCGGACATTTCAGACTCCCGTGCAGGTTTGAAGTGGGATCATCATATGCTTCGCCAAAGGATAGATAAAGCCAGGAAAATGACACATACTGTGCTGCAAATGGAACAGTGGCCGCGATCATCGAAACATGCGGTGTTTTTTAATGGCGATTCCAATCATGGCAAAGACTAATGCGGAAAACCACAAGACGCAACACATAGGCTGGCTGCGCGCCGCAGTGCTGGGTGCAAACGATGGCATCGTCTCGACCGCGAGCCTGATCGTGGGGGTTTCCGCGTCCAACGCCGCGCACGCCGGCATCATGGTTGCGGGATTTGCGGGCCTGGTCGCGGGAGCAATGTCGATGGCGGCCGGGGAATATGTCTCGGTCAGTTCGCAGGCGGACACCGAGAAGGCGGACCTTGCCCGCGAAAGGCTGGAGCTTGCAACAGACCGCGAGCGCGAGGTAGAGGAACTGACGGATATTTATGTGCGACGGGGCCTGGATTTTGAACTTGCGAGGCGGGTCGCGTTGCAGCTGATGGAAAAGGATGCGCTGGGCGCCCATGCCAGGGACGAGCTCGGCATCTCCGAAATCTTCAGCGCAAGGCCACTGCAGGCTGCGATCACTTCGGCGCTTTCTTTCGTCGCCGGGGCGGGGATGCCTCTCCTGGTTGCATGGTTCTCTCCCGGGCGGCACCTCGCGCTGACCGTGGGAATCGCCTCGATGATCTTCCTGGTATTGCTGGGTGCTCTGGCCGCCTACACGGGAGGTGCGGGCATCATCAAGGGCATATCGCGCGTGGCTTTGTGGGGGGCGCTGGCGATGGCGGTCACCGCGGGTGTCGGGATGATGTTTGGTTCCCCGGCATAGGCTCGGGAACCGGATGGCCGAAGGCGTGCTTTCAGGCTGGACGGAAGACCTTGCACTGTTCCGGATCGGATTCCAGGCGTGCCCCCCCGATCAGGTCGATGCAATAGGGGATGGCGGGGAACACGGCATTCAGACAGTCGCCTATTGCGGAAGGCTTGCCTGGCAGATTCACGATCAGGCTCCTGCCCCTGATGCCAGCGGTCTGTCTGGAAAGGATCGCGGTGGGCACGAATTTCAGGGATTCTGCGCGCATCAGCTCGCCAAAGCCCGGCATCATCTTTTCGCACACGGCGATCGTCGCCTCGGGCGTGACATCGCGCGGCGCAGGGCCCGTTCCCCCGGTCGTGACGATCAGGGAGCAGCCTTCGATGTCGCTGAGCTCCATCAGGGCAGCCTCGATCAGCGGCTGTTCGTCCGGTATCACGAGTGCGACCGCCTCCCATGGATTCTTTAACACCCTGGTGAACCATGCGCGTATCGCGGGGCCTCCCTTGTCCTCGTATTCCCCGCGGCTTGCGCGGTCGGATATCGTCAGTATGCCGATTCTTGCGATGGTCATTCGATATACCCCGTTGCGTCTTGGAATGCTGTCCCGTCGAGAAGCTGCACGGTGACCCTGGCGCCTGCGGGAAGCCCCGAGCATTCGGCAGGCAATACCATAAGGCCGTCGGCGCGCGCCATGGACAGGAGCACGCCGCTGCTCTGGGTCCCCGTGGGGACCGCAAGGTAGCCCTGTTCATCCGATGCAAGCGTCACTCTGACGAATTCCGTGCGCCCCGGTTTCATCGCGATCGGCTGCCCGAGGCGTGCGGTCACGGTGCGGTGGTATGGGCGGGTGTTGCCCGTCATGCTGCGCATGGAAGGAGCGACGAATTGCTCGAAGCATACCATGCTGGATACCGGATTCCCTGGCAGGCCGAAGACGAGCGTGCGGGAGCCTTCGGACCTTTCGAGGACGCCGAAGGCAAGGGGATGGCCAGGCTTCATCGAGACGCGCCAGAATTTCATGTCTATCCCCAGCTTCTCCATGGTGGGGCGCACATAGTCGTGCAATCCGACCGAGGTGCCGCCCGAGACCAGAAGCACGTCGGATTCCAGCCCGAGCCTGAGATGCCGTTCCAGTTCGATCGGGTCGTCCCTCGCAATGCCAAGCATGCGGGGCGTCATGCCCAGCGCCTGCACCTGCGCCATCAGCGCGTGGCTGTTCGAGTCGGGAATTTTGCAGGGGTCGACCGGGTCATCAATGGATTCGAGCTCGTTTCCGGTCGACAGGATGGCCACAGTCGGGCGGCGGAATACGCGAAAGCTCTTCGCCTTGACGGTGGCGAGTATGCCGATTGCGCCTGGCGTGATTTCCGTACCAGTGTTCAAAACGGTATCTCCCGTTTTCATGCTCTCGCCGCGAAGGCGCACGTCGTGCCCGGGCCGCGTCTTGATATCCATCTGCACGGTATCCGCAGAAATCTGCTTTGCGTCTTCGACCCGTATCACCGCGTCCGCCCCTTTGGGTAGCGCAGCACCTGTCATGATGCGCGAGCATTGCCCGGCTTCGAGCGCAATCTTGGGGATGTCTCCGGCCTTGATGTCCTCGACGATGAGAAGCGTTCCGGGAAGATCGGCCGAGCGCACCGCAAAACCGTCCATCGCGGACACGTCGAAGGGCGGAAGGTCGCGGTTGGCGCGTATGTCTTCTGCCAGGACGCGGCCCAATGCTGCATCCATGCTGACCGTTTCGCTCCCCAGCTTTCCGGAAAATTCCAGAACGATGCCCAGCGCTTCGCTCACCTTTTTCATTTGCCGGCCTTCGTCATTTCCGATGCCTCGGCAAAATCCCGCGGTGTGTCCAGATCGAAAAAGGTTTTTAGCATAGGGTCATGTTCCATCAATTCTTCTTCATTTACGTAAAGCACCGAGATCCTGTCCAGGAATTCGCGCATGCTGTGCGATTTCCCATCCTGCATCAGGTCTTGCAGGGCATCGAGACGCTTGCTCGAATAAAAAGCCGCCATCGGTTGAGGATGATTGGAGGCGATGGGCACGACTGCATCGTGACCTTCGCGTAGCATCGACAGATATTCTACCAGCGGCGCGCTGATGAAGGGCATGTCGCATGCGACCGCGAATATCCAGGATGTGCCTGCATGTTCAAGCCCTGCTAGAAGACCTGCCAGGGGGCCATGGTGTTCCGGATGGTCGAGCACCTGTGGCAGGGGGCAGTCCGGTCGTGGCGCTCTTGTGCTGACGATGATCTCGTGAAACAGGGGCGAGAGTTCGAGCGCGATCCTTTCAAGCAGCGTGCTGCCGGCAAAGGAAAGATTCGCCTTGTCTTTTCCCATGCGGCGGGATTCCCCGCCTGCGAGTATCAGCGCGGTGCAATCTTCTATCATTTCCGGTTCAGCATGAACTGGGCGATGCGCTCGATTTCCTCGAGGCCGAAGTGAGGAAGTCCGGGATAAACCTCATCCATGTCGGTGACCATTGCGATCAGTCCGTCCTTGATCTCGCAGCGCGGCGGCCTGTTGCAGGCGCGGCGCAGCACCTCGATCTTCGCACCCGGCGCATGGGAAAACCCCTCGGCCAGCACGATGTCTGAATCGGACATGTAGCGGCTGGCGAGCGCTTCCGGATTTCTTTCCTCCTTCGCGTCTGCAACGAGCTGCAACGCATCCTTGGTCAGCAGTAGGCTCATCGCGGCTCCCGCCGCCTTGTAGCGGTGGCTGTCCTTGCCGGGCGTGTCGAGCTCGACCTTGTGGTGGGCGTGCTTGATGGTAGAGACCCTGTGGTTCCCGCTCAAATGGCGCACCAGTTTTTCTATCAGGGTGGTCTTGCCTGCACCCGAGTGGCCCACGAAAGAGATGACGATGCTCATGGATGGAAAGACACCCACGCATCGCCTTCCGGGGTGATTTCCTTTTTCCAGATCGGCACGCGCATTTTCAGCTCGTCTATCATGTAGCGGCATGCGTCAAAGGCGGCCTTCCGATGCTCTGCACCGGCCGCGATGAAAACGATGTTGTCCCCGGCGGAGACGCTTGCGATGCGGTGCACGATGCGCGCATCGATCAGTCCGAATCTTTCAATCGCGTCCAGACGCAGATTTTTCATCTCTGACAAGGCCATGCTGCCATAGGCCTCGAAGCTGATCCTGGAGACTTCGCGTCCCTCGGAAAAATCCCTCGCACAGCCCAGGAAGGTCGCGATTCCTCCGATGCGCCGGGAGCTATTCTTGAGCGCCGCAATTTCCTCATCCTGGGAGAAATCCTCCTCCTGTATCCTGACCTGATCCCTCATCTCATCCTCCCGAAAATCTCGCCATGAAAGTGACCTCGCTGCGATCGGCCAGCGGCATCGTGAGGTCCCGCACATGCTGGCCATCCACTGCAAAGAGGCAGACGATCTCGAATGCGCTCGGGAATTTTGCCGCGAGTTCGTCGCGCAGTTCCATGAGCGTCATGCCTGGCCTGTGTTCGACCTTTAACGCCCGCATGCCGGTGCGCTCGACGACGGGGCCGAAGAAAAGCACGTCTATCATGACGCCTCCCTCTGCCAGAGGCCGCTCTTGCCGCCCCTCTTCTCATCGAGCTGTACCGAGGCGATGCGCATGCCGCGGTCGACTGACTTGCACATGTCGTAGATCGTGAGCAGGGCGACGCTGGCCGCGGTCATCGCCTCCATCTCGACGCCTGTCTGCCCCCTGCAGCTTGCGGTCGCGACGACCCTGATGCCCACCATGCCGTAATGGTCCGGCTTGAGCACCTCGGAAAATTCCACGGATACGCCGGAGAGCGCGATGGAATGGCACATCGGGATGATGTCGGGCGTGCGCTTGGCGGCCATCACGGCCGCAACGTCCGCGACCGTCAGCACGTCGCCCTTGGCGATCTTTCCCTCGCGTATTCTGACCAGCGTCCCCATCTGCATGCGCAGCACGCCGCTTGCGATTGCGGTGCGCAGCGTGTCGGGCTTGTCAGAGACATCGACCATTCTTGCCCGTCCTGAATCGGAAAAGTGTGTGAGTTCGCTCATGATTTTCTCCTTTCATCCACCTATGTAGGACATCTCTATCTTTTTGAAATGCGATTCGGTGAGCTGGTGGCGGATCTGCGAATAGCGGTCTTCGCGGATCTTCCAGCAGTCCGAGATGGCCTGCTTCAGATCCTCTTCTGTTTTGCCATTGCGCAGCATGGTTTTCAGATCCGCCTTCGCGTCTTCTGCGAAAAGGCAGGTGTAGAGCTTGCCGTCGGTGGACAGCCGCATGCGCGTGCAGCCGTCGCAGAATGCCTGGGTGACGGAGGCGATGATGCCGATCTCGCCTTTGCCATCCCGATAGCGCCAGCGCTGTGCGACCCCGTCCCCGGCGCCCAGCCTCTCGAGTGGATACTGCGAGCCTATGACCTCGAGGATCTCGCCGGCTGTCACCACCTCCTCCATGCGCCAGCCGTTCGTGCTGCCCACATCCATGTACTCGATGAAGCGCAGCGTGATGCCGCTGTCTTTGAAGTGGCGGGCCATGGGCAGCAGTTCGTGGTCGTTGACATGGCGCTTGACCACCATGTTGACCTTGATCGAAGAAAAGCCCGCCTGCTTTGCGGATGCGATGCCGTTCAGAACGGTCGAGACCGGAACATCCACATCGCTCATGCGTTTGAATACCGCATCGCTCAACCCGTCAAGGCTTACGGTGAGCCTTGCAAGTCCGGCATCCTTCAATGCCTTTGCCTTTTGCGCGAGCAGCACGCCGTTGGTGGTCAGCGTCACCTCTATGGGTGCGCCGCCTTCGTCCGTCAGCCTTGCGAGTTCGCGCACCAGATTCTCGACGCCGCGGCGCAGCAGCGGTTCTCCTCCTGTCAGCCTGATCTTTCTTATGCCGAGACTGACGAAGGTGCGCGCGATGCAGAGGATTTCCTCGAAGCTCAAAAGATCGCTGCGCGGCAGGAAGACATGGTTTCTGTCGAAGATTTCGCGGGGCATGCAGTAGGTGCAGCGCAGGTTGCAGCGGTCCGTCACGGAGATGCGCAGGTCGCGCATGGGGCGGCCTCTCGCATCCGTGAGGGGCGGCGAGAAGGGGAGGCTTGAGGTGCTGGCAGGGCTGGTCGGCATGGGATTTTTCCTGCCAGCCATTCTACCCGACTAAAGCTTTTTCGGCAGATGTAACCCTTTGAATTGCATCGTTGACAGCCGGGGCAATTTTGCGCTGCAATCCGTTTTGCGTACGCACAACGGGTTATAAAGATTGACCTCAATCGCGTTCGCAGGTACGATTGCATTAATTCGAAAAGCTGACTGGATTGATCGCGATGCGTCGTAAACTGGTAGTCGGAAACTGGAAAATGTATGGCCGTCTGGATGTAAATCGGGCCTTGTTGCAGGGTGTATCGGAAGGCGTGCGGCAAATGAAGGGCGCGTATGCAGTCTGTGTTCCCCATCCATATCTGGCTCAGGCGCAATCCATGCTGCAGGGCACCAATGTTTCCTGGGGTGCGCAGAACCTGAGTCAGTTCGAAGAAGGTGCCTATACGGGCGAGGTTGCTCCCGGCATGCTGGTTGACTTTGCATGCAGTTATGTAATCATCGGACATTCGGAGCGTCGCGCGCTGTATGGCGAGAGCGACGGGATCGTGGCGCAGAAGTTTGCAGCCGCGCAGAAGGTCGGGCTCACGCCCATCCTGTGTGTCGGGGAGACGCTTGTCGAGCGCGAGTCTGGCGTGACCGAAGAGGTCGTTGCGAGGCAGCTCGATGCGGTTCTGGATTTTTCGGGTGTGGATGCGCTGTCGCGCGCGGTGGTTGCCTATGAGCCTGTCTGGGCGATAGGCACCGGCAGGACGGCGAGCCCCGATCAGGCCCAGGCCGTGCATGCTTTCATCCGTCAGAGGGTGGGTGCTCGCGATGCGAAGGTGGCGGAGAATTTGTGCACACTGTATGGTGGCAGTGTGAAGGCCGCGAATGCGGCGGAGCTTTTTGCGATGCCCGACATCGACGGCGGGTTGGTGGGCGGTGCGTCGCTTTTGGTTGATGACTTCGTGGCGATATGCCGCGCGGCACAATAGGAGTGGTTTGTGGAAACAATTGTTTGGGTAGTGCATTTGTTGACGGCGATCGTGCTTTGCGGTCTGGTCCTGCTTCAGCATGGCAAGGGTGCTGACATGGGGGCGGCTTTCGGCAGCGGTTCTGCGGGCAGCCTTTTCGGGTCGGCGGGGTCTGCGAATTTCTTGAGCCGCAGCACGGCGGTTGCCGCCGCGATATTCTTTGTGACCAGTTTGTCGTTGACTTACCTTTATTCTCACCCGGCCCAGCAGCAAGGCGTGATGGATAAGGCGGCGGCCATGAAAGTGCCTGCTGCGGCGCCTGTGGATAATTCAAAACTCAAAGAGATCCCGAAATAATCGGGACGCTAGAAATATAAACGCGGTTGTGGTGGAATTGGTAGACACGCAAGCTTGAGGTGCTTGTGCCCGAAAGGGCGTGGGAGTTCGAGTCTCCCCATCCGCACCAATTAGAAAGCCGATGCTCGAGCGCATTGGCACCTTTTAAATTATAACGATTCTGATTTGACTCCCTCGGGGTTGGTTCAAGAATTCTGTACATGAGAGGGGGGGGAAGCTCGATGTTGGAAAACTATTTTCCGGTGCTGCTGTTCATCTGCGTCGGACTGGCATTCGGCATTGCGCCTGTCTTGCTTGGCAGGTTCGCGGCGCCTCATCGCCCGGACGGCGAAAAACTGTCTCCTTACGAGTGCGGCTTCGAGGCCTTCGAGGATGCGCGCATGAAGTTCGATGTGCGCTACTACCTGGTTGCCATACTCTTCATCCTGTTTGATCTGGAAATCGCCTTCCTTTTTCCCTGGGCCATCGTGCTCAAGGAGATCGGCATGTTCGGCTTCGTTTCCATGATGATCTTTCTGGCCATCCTGGTGGTGGGCTTTGTCTATGAGTGGATGAGAGGGGCACTGGAATGGGAATAGAAGGTGTGCTGGAGAAGGGTGTGGTCACCACCACGCTCGACACCATCATCAATTATACGCGCACCGGCTCCCTGTGGCCGATGACTTTCGGTCTTGCCTGTTGCGCGGTCGAAATGATGGAGGCGGGTGCTGCGCGCTATGACCTTGATCGCTTCGGCATCGTGTTCCGCCCGAGTCCCAGGCAGTCCGACGTGATGATCGTGGCGGGCACGCTTTGCAACAAGATGGCGCCAGCGCTGCGCAAGGTGTACGACCAGATGTCCGAGCCCCGCTGGGTGGTGTCGATGGGCTCGTGCGCGAATGGCGGCGGTTACTATCACTATTCCTATTCCGTGGTGCGCGGCTGCGATCGCATCGTCCCCGTCGACATCTATGTGCCCGGCTGCCCGCCGACCGCGGAGGCGCTGCTCTTCGGCCTGATCCAGCTCCAGAACAAGATCAAGCGCACCAATACCATCGCTCGATAAGGCTTGAATGATGACCGAGAAGAAATCATTGCGTGAAGAATTGACGGGCCTTCTGGGTGACAAGCTGGTATCTCTTCGCGAGGCCTTGGGCGAGACCACCATCGTCATCAGGGCGTCCGAACTTCCTGCCGTGATGGTTCAGCTGAGGGATGCCGAGGCGCTGCGCTTCGCCCAGCTGATAGACCTTTGCGGCGTGGATTACTCCGAATACAGGGACTGGGAGGGCAGGCGGTTTGCCGTCGTGTATCACCTTCTTTCCCATGTGCACAACCGCCGCCTGCGCGTGAGGGTTTTCGCGGAAGACGACGACTTCCCGGTGGTCGATTCCGTCGCCGGGATATGGCCGGATGCAAACTGGTTCGAGCGCGAGGCATTCGATTTCTTCGGCATCATCTTCACGGGCCATCCGGATCTGCGCCGCATCCTCACCGATTACGGTTTCGTCGGGAATCCTTTCCGCAAGGACTTCCCGCTCTCGGGTCATGTGGAGATGCGCTACGATCCGGAGCAGCAGCGCGTCGTCTATCAGCCTGTCTCGATCGAGCCCAGGGTTGTGACGCCGCGCATCATCCGGGAAGAAAACTTCGGCAGCAACTGAGGACAACACATGCCTGAGATCAAGAATTACACGATGAATTTTGGGCCCCAGCATCCGGCGGCGCACGGCGTGCTGCGTCTGGTGCTGGAGCTGGACGGCGAGGTCGTGATGCGCGCCGACCCGCACATCGGATTGCTGCATCGCGCGACCGAGAAGCTTGCGGAACACAAGACCTACCTGCAATCCCTGCCCTACATGGACAGGCTGGATTATGTTTCCATGCTCTGCAACGAGCATGCCTATGTGCAGGCGATCGAGAAGCTCGCAGGCATAGACGTGCCGATACGCGCGCAATACATACGCGTGATGTTCGACGAGGTCACGCGCCTTCTGAATCACCTGATGTGGCTTGGCGCGCACGGGCTGGACATCGGTGCGATGACCGTTTTCCTCTATTGCTTCAGGGAGCGCGAGGATCTGATGGATGCCTACGAGGCGGTGTCCGGCGCGCGCATGCATGCGGCATATTACCGCCCGGGGGGCGTGTACCGGGACTTGCCGGACAGCATGCCGCAGTATCAGGCATCGAAGGTGCACAACGAGGCGGCGATCAAGAGGATGAATGCGAACCGCCAGGGGTCGCTGCTCGATTTTCTCGAGGATTTCACCCAGCGTTTCCCGAAGCATGTGGACGAATACGAGACGCTTCTGACCGACAACCGGATCTGGAAGCAGCGCACCGTCGGCATAGGCGTGCTGTCGCCGGAGCGCGCGGTCGCGCTGGGCGTGACCGGACCCATGCTGCGCGGATCTGGTGTGGAGTGGGATCTGCGCAAGAAGCAGCCCTATGCGGTGTACGACAGGCTGGATTTCGACATCCCCGTGGGCGTGAACGGAGACACCTATGACCGCTATCTCGTGCGCGTCGAGGAGATGCGGCAGAGCAACCGCATCATCAAGCAGTGCATAGACTGGCTGCGCGCGAACCCTGGCCCCGTGATCACGGCCAACCACAAGTATGCGCCGCCTGCGCGCGAATCGATGAAGCAGAACATGGAGGAGCTGATCCATCACTTCAAGCTTTTCACCGAGGGCATGCACATCGCGGAAGGGGAGGCCTATGCGGCGGTCGAGCACCCCAAGGGGGAGTTTGGTATCTACATGATTTCCGACGGCGCCAACAAGCCATACCGCCTGAAGATACGCGCGCCCGGATTCGTGCATCTTTCGACGCTGGACGAGATGGCGCGGGGCCACATGATCGCGGACGTCGTGACCATCATCGGCACGCAGGACATCGTTTTTGGAGAGATAGACAGATAATGTTATCCGCAAGCATTCAAGAACAGATCGACCGTGAACTGAAGAAATATCCGGCCGACCATAGGCAGTCGGCGGTGATGGCCGCACTGCGCTTCGTGCAGGACGAGAAGGGCTGGATCTCGACCGATGACATGAGCGACATCGCATCCTATCTCGGCATGCCCGAGATCGCGGTGTTCGAGGTCGCGACCTTCTATCACATGTACAACCTGAAGCCCATGGGGAAGCACACCATCACGGTGTGCACCAATCTTTCCTGCACGCTTTGCGGGGCTGAAGACACGGTGGCGTATCTCAGTTCCAGGCTCGGCATAGGGATCGGCGAGGTGAGCGCGGACGGGAAATACGGACTGAGGGAAGGCGAGTGCATGGGTGCCTGCAAGGATGCGCCTCTCTTCACCATCAACAACAAGAAGCTGTGCGGTCGCCTGACCCACGAGAAGATCGACCAGATTCTGGCGGAATTGGACAAGTCATGAGAGGCCCGGTCACCCAAACCACGATGCATTTCGATCAGCCGTGGACGCTCGAGAACTATCTCAAGGTCGGCGGCTACCAGGCGCTGCGCCGCGTGCTGACAGAGAAGATGTCGCCGGACGCGATCATCGCGGAGGTCAAGCTTTCCGCGCTCAGAGGCCGTGGCGGTGCGGGATTTCCGACGGGGTTGAAGTGGAGCTTCATGCCCAGGAATTACGATGGCGACAAGTACATCGTCTGCAACTCGGACGAAGGCGAGCCCGGCACATGCAAGGACTGGGACATCCTGCTCTACAACCCGCACCTTCTGATCGAAGGCATGGCGATCGCGGCCTACACGATGGGTGTCAGGACGGGTTACAACTACATACACGGCGAGATATTCGAGGCCTACCAGCGCATGGAGGAGGCTTGCGAGATCGCGCGCGCCGCCGGTTATCTCGGCGAGAATATCCTGGGATCGGACTTCAGCTTCGATCTTCACAACCATCTCGGTTATGGCGCCTACATCTGCGGAGAGGAGACTGCGCTGCTCGAATCCATAGAGGGCAAGAAGGGGCAGCCGCGCTTCAAGCCGCCCTTCCCTGCAAGCTTCGGCCTTTATGGCAAGCCTACCACGATCAACAACACCGAGACCTTTGCCAGCATTCCCTACATCATCAATCATGGCGGGCAGAAATTCCTCGAGCTTGGCAAGCCCAACAACGGCGGAACCAAGCTTTTCTCTGTCACTGGCCATGTCAACAACCCCGGCAACTTCGAAGTGCCGATGGGTACGCCTTTCGCAGATCTCTTGCAGATGGCGGGCGGCGTGCGCAACGGCCACAGGCTCAAGGCCGTGATTCCCGGCGGATCCTCGATGCCGGTTTTGCCGGGCGAGGTGATGATGGATCTCACGATGGACTACGACTCGATACAGAAGGCGGGTTCGGGATTGGGCAGCGGTGCCGTGATCGTGATGGACGAGACGGTGTGCATGGTGCGCGCGCTCGAGCGGCTTTCCTATTTCTATCACGAGGAGTCATGCGGGCAGTGCACTCCATGCAGGGAAGGTACCGGATGGCTGTATCGCGTCGTGCACCGCATCGAGCACGGCCAGGGCAGGCCGGAAGACCTGGATCTCTTGCTCTCCGTGGGCGAGAACATCGCAGGCCGTACCATATGCGCGCTTGGAGAAGCTGCGGTATGGCCGGTGCAGGGCATGCTCAGGAATTTCAGGCAGGAATTTGAATATCACATCGAACACAAGCGTTGCTTGGTGTAAGTGGGTGCGCAATGATCAATATCGAAATTGATGGAAAGCTAATCGAGACCGAACGCGGTTCCACGGTGATGGATGCGGCGCACAAGGCCGGTGTCTACATCCCGCATTTCTGCTATCACAAGAAGCTCTCCATCGCGGCCAACTGCAGGATGTGCCTGGTCGAGGTGGAAAAGGCGCCCAAGCCTCTTCCGGCTTGCGCAACGCCGGCGGCGGACGGCATGAAGGTGTTTACGCATTCGGAGATGGCGGTCAAGGCGCAAAAGGGCGTGATGGAGTTTTTGCTGATCAACCATCCTCTGGATTGCCCGATATGCGACCAGGGCGGCGAGTGCCAGCTCCAGGATCTCGCGATGGGCTATGGCGGCGGCGCCTCCCGCTATGCGGAAGAAAAGCGCATGGTGATGCCCAAGGAAATCGGCGAACTCATCTCGACGGTCGAGATGAGCCGCTGCATACAGTGCACGCGCTGCGTGCGGTTCGGCCAGGAGATCGCAGGCCAGATGGAACTCGGCATGGCGAACCGCTCGGAGCACGCAGAGATCGTGAGCTTCGTCAACAGCGCGGTCGAATCGGAACTCTCGGGCAACATGATAGACCTCTGTCCGGTAGGCGCCCTGACCAGCAAGCCTTTCCGCTACACCGCAAGAAGCTGGGAGCTCTCGCGGCGCAGATCCGTGAGCCCGCACGACGGACTGGGAGCGAATCTCGCCGTGCACGTGAAGGACAACAAGGTGATGCGCGTCGTCCCGGTGGAGAACGAGGCAATCAATGAATGCTGGATCTCCGACAAGGACAGGTTCAGCTACGAGGGATTGAATTCTCCGGAGCGGCTGACGCGCCCGATGATCAAGCAGAACAACCAGTGGATCGAGGTCGAATGGACGGCAGCGCTCGAATATGTCGCAAACGGCTTGCGCCAGATCAAGGCAGGCGCAGGAGCGGAGCACATCGCTGCGCTGGCAACCCCGCATTCGACGCTGGAGGAGCTTTATCTTCTGCAGAAGCTGGTGCGCGCAATGGGCTCGGACAATGTCGACTTCAGGCTGCGCCAGTCCGATTTTGCTTTGGAGACACAGGGAGCTCCCTGGCTTGGCATGCCGATCGCTGAACTCAATTCATGCGACCGCTTCCTGATCGTCGGGAGTTTCCTGAGGAAGGACCAGCCCTTGATCGCGCAGCGCATCAGAAATGCGGTCAAGTCGGGTGCGCAGGCGAATGTGGTGCATGCCGCAGATGACGATCTTCTGATGAAGGTCGCGAACAAGGCGATCGTTCCGCCCTCGAAGATGGCGGACATGCTGGCGCAGATCCTGAAGGCGCTCATCCTGCGCAAGGAGGCTGCAGTCCCTGCCGAGCTTCTGGAAGTCGAGCCTTGCGATGCGGCAAGGGCGATCGCGCAGAGTCTTTCATCGGGAGAGCGCTCTGCGGTATTGCTGGGAAATCTGGCGCAGCAGCATCCCGAGGCCTCGCGCCTTGCATCGCTGGCCAACCAGATCGCGGAGCTTTCCGGCGCCAGGTTCGGATTCCTGGCGGAAGCCGCAAACAGCGTGGGAGGCCACATGGTGCGTGCGTTGCCAGAGTCCGGGATGAACGCGCAAGAGATGCTCAAGCAGCCCCGCAAGGCCTATCTTCTTCTGAACGTCGAGCCCGAGCTCGACATGCACAACCCCGATCTTGCGATGTCTGCGATGAAGCAGGCGGACATGGTGGTTGCGATGTCGGCATTCAGGCACCATGCGAGCGAATATGCCGACGTGATGCTGCCGATCGCGCCCTTCACCGAGACTTCGGGCACCTTCGTGAACAACGAAGGGACAGTCCAGAGCTTCAAGGGCGCGGTGAAACCCCTGGGCGATGCGCGCCCCGCATGGAAGGTGCTGCGCGTGCTGGGCAATCTGCTCGACATCCCGGGTTTCGACTATGACAGCAGCGAGGCGATAAGGGAAGAAGCGGTGAGCGCATCGGGCAAGCTCGACAACCGCGTGGAAAGCGTCTCGTACAAGGCGGGCGGGACGGTGGCTTCGCTTGAGCGCGTGGCCGACGTGCCCATCCATTTCGCGGATGCGCTGGTGCGCCGCGCCGATGCGCTGCAGAAGACGCCGGATGCGGCGCCGCCCTCCGCAAGGATGAATGGTGAAGTGATCAGGATGCTGGGATTGAATGCCGGCGATGAGGTGTCGGTCGGCCAGGGAAGCGCCCGCGCGCGGCTCAAGGTGCAAAGGGATGACCGCCTGCCGTCAGGCGTTGTGCGCATCGCGGCGGCTCATCCATTGACTGCAGGACTCGGTCCGATGTTTGGCGAAATTTCCGTGGAGCGTGCATGATGGAATGGCTCGAACCCATACAGAAAATGCTGGGGCCCGCATGGCTCCCCATCTGGACCCTGCTCAAGATCGTGGTGATCGTGCTGCCGCTGATGGGCGCTGTCGCCTATCTGACGCTGGCCGAGCGCAAGGTGATAGGCTGGATGCAGATCCGCATAGGCCCGAACCGGGTGGGCTATTTCGGTCTGCTGCAGCCATTGGCGGACGGCCTGAAGCTTCTGATGAAGGAGATCATCGTGCCGAGCGGCGCGAACAAGTTCCTGTTCATCGTCGCCCCCATACTGACCCTGATGCCTGCGCTCGCCGTGTGGGCGGTTGTGCCCTTCAACGCGGAACTCGTGGTCGCGAACGTGAACGCGGGTCTGCTCTACGTGCTGGCGATGGCATCCCTAGGCGTATACGGCATCATCATCGCGGGCTGGGCATCCAATTCCAAGTATGCATTCCTGGGCTCGTTGCGTTCGGCAGCGCAGATCGTGTCATACGAAATCGCGATGGGCTTCGCCCTGGTGACCGTGCTGATGGCGGCGCAAAGCCTGAATCTCGGCGACATCGTGCGCGGGCAGCAGGGAACGCACGGGTTTCTGAACTGGTATTTCATTCCGCTGTTCCCGATGTTCGTGGTGTATTTCATATCGGGGGTCGCCGAGACCAACCGCGCACCCTTCGACGTGGCGGAAGGGGAATCCGAGATCGTCGCGGGTTTCCACGTCGAATACTCGGGCATGGCGTTCGCGCTTTTCTTCCTCGGCGAATACGCGAACATGATCCTGGTCTCTTTCCTGACGTCGATCATGTTCCTGGGCGGCTGGCTTTCGCCCTTGCCTTTCCTGCCGGACGGGATCCTCTGGATGTTCATCAAGGTCGCCGTCGTGCTCTTCCTGTTCCTGTGGTTTCGCGCGACCTTCCCCAGGTACCGCTATGACCAGCTGATGCGTCTGGGATGGAAGGTGTTCATTCCGGTGTCCCTCATCTGGGTCGTGGTCGTGGGTGTGTGGATGCAGACCTCCTACTGGCTTTGGTAGCGTGACGGGGCGCATGCTCAAGAGGACATGAATATGGAAAAAATTAAGGAATTCTTCAGGACCTTCCTGCTCGTCGAACTGCTCAAGGGCATGGCGCTGACCGGGCGCTACATGTTCGCGCGCAAGATCACCGTGCAGTTTCCGGACGAGAAGACGCCGCAGAGCTACCGCTTCAGGGGCCTGCATGCGCAGCGCCGCTATCCCAACGGCGAGGAGCGCTGCATAGGATGCAAGCTGTGCGAGGCGGTCTGCCCGGCGCTTGCGATCAACATCGAGGTGGCCGAGCGCGAGGACGGAACGCGCCGCACGACGCGCTATGACATAGACCTCACCAAATGCATCTTCTGCGGCTTCTGCGAGGAATCATGCCCGGTGGATGCGATCGTCGAGACGCGCATCTTCGAGTATCACGGGGAGAACCGCGGCGATCTGTACTATACCAAGCCCATGCTGCTCGCGGTGGGGGAAAAGCATGAGGCGCAGATCGCGAAGGATCGCGCGTCGGACGCCAAATACAGATGAATGGGGTGAATGGATGAGTTTCTTCGATGCGGTTTTTTATCTGTTCGCGGTCATCACGACACTCGCTGCAACGGGCGTGATCATCGCGCGCAACCCCGTGCATGCCGCGCTGTTCCTGGTGCTGGCATTCTGCAGCGCGGCCGGAATATGGATGCTGCTCGAGGCCGAGTTCCTCGCGATCACGCTGGTCCTGGTCTATGTGGGCGCGGTGATGGTGCTGTTCCTCTTCGTCGTGATGATGCTGGACATCAATCTCGTGAAGCTCAGGGAAGGCTTCTGGCGCTGGTTTCCCTTTGGCGCCGGGATTGCTGGGCTCATGGTGTTCGAGATGGTCTGGGTTCTGGGCTCGCGCCAGACTTCGGAATCCGGGAGGGCTGTCGCGCATGCGGCGGACTACAGCAACACCAAGGAGCTTGGAAGGCTGCTCTATACCCATTACGTCTATCCCTTCGAGCTCGCTGCAGTGGTCCTTCTGGTGGCGATGGTCGCGGCGATCGCGCTGACATTGCGCCGCCGCGCGGGTGTGAAGTCGCAGAACGTGTCCGAGCAGGTCAAGGTGAAGAAGGCCGACCGCCTGCGCGTCGTGAAGATGCCGCCGGAGTCCAGGGCTGACGGCAAGTAGAAACAGGGAGCGAAAAAAATGATAACCCTTTCCCATTATCTCGTGTTCAGCGCCGTGCTCTTTGCCATCAGCGTGCTGGGGATATTCCTGAACCGCAAGAACGTCATCATCCTCCTGATGTCGATCGAGCTGATGCTGCTCGCCGTGAACACCAACTTCATTGCGTTCTCGCACTATCTCAACGACACGGCAGGGCAGGTCTTCGTGTTCTTCATCCTCACCGTGGCCGCAGCGGAGGCCGCGATAGGACTCGCGATCCTGGTCGTGCTCTTCCGCAACCTGCGCACCATCAACGTCGATGATCTCGGCAGTTTGAAAGGCTGATGCAATGAACATTCAAAACTACTATCTGATCGTGCCTTTCGCGCCCCTGCTGGGTGCCATCATCGCCGGACTTTTCGGACGCGCGTTGGGGCGCAGGACGACCCACCGCATCGTGATCGCGCTGGTCGGCCTCTCGTTGTTTTCCGCGATCAGGATATTCCAGGACGTGATGGCAGGCCACCTTTTCAACGGGCCCGTCTACACCTGGCTCAATTCGGGCGACACGAGCTTCCAGGTGGGCTTTTTGATAGACAGGCTGACCGCGACGATGATGCTGGTCGTGACTTCGGTCTCCCTGATGGTGCACATCTACACCATAGGCTACATGGAGGAGGATGAAGGCTATCAGCGCTTCTTCAGCTACATATCGCTCTTCACATTCTCGATGCTGATGCTCGTGATGTCGAACAACTTTATGCAGCTCTTCTTCGGCTGGGAGGCGGTGGGTCTGGTGTCATACCTTCTGATCGGTTTCTGGTACACGAGGCCGACCGCGATCTATGCGAACCTCAAGGCCTTCCTGGTCAACCGCGTGGGCGACTTCGGATTCCTGCTCGGCATAGGGCTGGTCCTCAAGGTCTTCGGGACACTGGATTATGCGGCCGTGTTCGCCAACGTCGCGAACCACGCAAACGACATCGCGCCCATCCCCGGCATGTCGGTCAACCTGCTCACCGCGATCTGCATACTGCTCTTCATCGGCGCGATGGGCAAGTCCGCACAGTTCCCGCTGCACGTGTGGCTTCCGGATTCGATGGAAGGCCCGACCCCGATCTCCGCGCTGATCCATGCGGCCACCATGGTGACGGCAGGCATCTTCATGGTCGCGCGCATGTCGCCGGTGTTCGAGCTATCCGATGCCGCGCTTTCATTCGTGATGGTGATAGGCGCGATCACCGCGCTCTTCATGGGCTTTCTGGGCATCATACAGAACGACATCAAGCGCGTGATCGCCTATTCCACGCTCTCCCAGCTTGGCTACATGACGGTCGCGCTGGGCGCCTCGGCCTATCCCGTCGCGATCTTCCATCTGATGACCCACGCCTTCTTCAAGGCGCTGCTGTTCCTGGCCGCAGGCAGCGTGATCATCGGCATGCACCACGATCAGGACATCCGCAACATGGGCGGGCTGAGAAAATACATGCCGATCACCTGGATCACCTCGCTGATAGGATCGCTCGCGCTGATCGGGACGCCTTTCTTCTCGGGATTCTATTCCAAGGACAGCATCATCGAGGCGGTGGGCCGCTCGCATCTTGCAGGCTCGGGCTTTGCATACTTCTCCGTGGTGGCCTGCGTTTTCATCACCGCATTCTATTCCTTCCGCATGTATTTCCTGGTCTTCCACGGCAAGGAGCGCTTCGGAGGGCACCACGATCACCAGGAAGATCATGCCGACGAGGAGGTCGCAGCGGATCACCACCACGGGCTCGCTCCCGGACAGAAGCCCCACGAGTCCCCCTGGGTGGTGACGCTCCCGCTCGTGCTGCTTGCGATTCCTTCCGTCGTGATCGGCTACATCGCGATCGGCCCCATGCTCTTTGGCGGCTACTTCAAGGATGCCATCTACATCGCTCAGAACCATGAGGTGATGCGCGAGCTCCAGGAGGAGTTCCACGGCAGCTTCGCGATGGCGGTTCATGCCTTCTCGAGCCTGCCGCTCTGGCTCGCGGTCGCAGGCGTCGTGATCTCGGGTTACTTCTATCTCATGCGCCCGGACATTCCGGCAGCGCTGCAGAAGCGCTTTCATGGCATCTATGTGCTTCTGGACAACAAGTACTACTTCGACAGGTTCAACGACTGGTTCTTTGCGGGGGGCGCACGCATGCTGAGCCGTTTCCTCGGCGATGCCGGAGACAAGTTCCTGATCGATGGCCTCGTGGTGAACGGCTCAGCCGGTCTGGTGGGAAGGTTCTCGGGCGTGGTGCGCAGGTTCCAGACGGGCTACATCTACCACTATGCGTTCACCATGATCGTTGGCGTGTTCGTTCTGTTGTCGATAAGAAACTGGTTTTAATCGTGGGAAGCGCCGCTTTCGACATTCAGCTTCGTGATTAAAGGAAACACAGCATGATTTTTGGATTACCTGTAATTAGCGTTGCGATATGGTTGCCCATCATCTTCGGCATACTGGTGCTGGCAACCGGAGACGACAAGAACGCATCGCTCGCACGCCTGCTTGCGCTGGTCGGCAGCCTGCTGGGCTTCGCGGTCACCTTGCCGCTCTATACAGGGTTCAATACAACGACCAGCGCGATGCAGTTCGTCGAGCTGCACGACTGGATCGCCCGCTTCAACATACACTACCATCTTGGCGTGGACGGCATCTCGATGCTGTTCGTGCTTTTGAACAGCTTCTTCACGGTGATCGTCGTGATCGCAGGATGGCGCGTGATCGAAAAGCGCGTCTCGCAGTACATGGCCGCATTCCTCGTTATGTCGGGCATCGTCAACGGCGTGTTCGCGGCGCTGGACTCGATCCTGTTCTACGTGTTCTGGGAGGCGATGCTGATACCGATGTTCATCATTATCGGCGTCTGGGGCGGACCCAACCGCATCTATGCGACGATGAAGTTCTTCCTCTATACGCTGCTGGGGTCGCTCCTGATGCTGGTGGCGCTGATCTATCTCTACAATCTCACCGGCGGAAGCTTCTCGATCCTTGACTTCCAGAAGGTCGCGATCCCGATGAACGCGCAGATCCTGATCTTCATCGCCTTCTTCTTCGCGTTCGCCGTCAAGGTGCCGATGTTCCCGGTGCATACCTGGCTGCCCGATGCGCACGTCGAGGCGCCGACAGGCGGCTCTGTAATCCTTGCGGCGATCATGCTGAAGGTCGGCGCATACGGCTTCCTCCGCTTCTCGATGCCGATCACGCCGGATGCGAGTCACAAGCTTGCAGGCATCATGATCGCGCTGTCCTTGATCGCGATCATCTACATCGGTCTGGTCGCGTTGATGCAGTCGGACATGAAGAAGCTGGTGGCCTATTCGTCGATCTCGCACATGGGGTTCGTCACGCTCGGCCTCTTCATCTTCAACGCCTATGGCATGGAGGGCGCGCTTTTGCAGATGCTCTCCCACGGTTTTGTTGCGGGCGCATTGTTCCTCTGCATCGGCGTTCTTTATGACCGCATGCATTCCAGGAAGATCGCCGACTACGGCGGCGTCGTCAACAAGATGCCGGTGTTTGCCGCATTCTTCATGCTGTTTGCGATGGCCAACAGCGGCCTGCCGGGCACCAGCGCGTTCGTCGGCGAATTCATGGTGCTGATGGGTACCATCAGGGTGAATTTCTGGTATGCCTTCGCGGCGGCAACCACCCTGATCTTCGGCGCGGCCTATACCCTCTGGATGTACAAGCGCGTGATCTTCGGCGCTGTGACAAACAGCCACGTCGGGGAACTGACAGACATCAATGCGCGGGAAATCCTGATTCTGGCGTTGCTGACCATTTTTGTGCTGGGCATGGGCGTCTACCCTCTGCCATTCGGCGAAATCCTGCACGCATCGGTGAACGACCTGCTGGTGCATGTTGCGCAATCCAAGCTGCCCTTGTAAGCCGCAATGGCAAGCGGAAGTAACTATTTTCGAGGTTATATATGAACTTGATGGCCAATCTGTTGCCTGCCGCTGCGGAAATCTTCCTGCTGGTGATGGTGTGTTTCATCCTGATATTCGACCTGCTGCTCAAGACAAACAAGATATACACTTATCTGTTTGTCCAACTGACGCTACTCGGCTGCTCGCTGGTCACGGTGGGAACGCACGAGCGCGGGGTGTTTTACGCATTCAACGGCATGTTCGTCGACGACCTCCTGTCCGACGTGCTGAAGATGCTGAGCTATCTCGGCATGTCCATGGTGCTCGTGTACTCGCGCCAGTACCTCCTGCTGCGCGGATTGTTCACCGGGGAATTCCTGGTGCTCGCACTTTTCGCGCTGCTGGGCATGAACGTGATGATATCCGCGAACCATTTCCTGACGCTCTATCTTGGCCTCGAACTGCTCTCGCTCAGCCTTTATGCGATGGTCGCGCTGCAGCGCGATTCCGCGATCGGGACGGAGGCCGCGATGAAGTATTTCGTGCTTGGCGCACTGGCCTCTGGCCTTTTGCTCTACGGCATGTCGATGATATATGGCGCAACCGGAAGCCTCGAGCTCGGGGTGATTTCGAATGCGATCCATCAGGGTGTGCAGAACAAGGCGCTGCTGGCATTCGGCCTCGTGTTCATCGTCTCAGGACTTGCTTTCAAGCTCGGCGTGGTGCCCTTCCACATGTGGGTGCCGGACGTATACCACGGGGCGCCCACCGCGATGACACTGCTGATCGGGTCCGTGCCCAAGCTTGCGGCCTTTGCATTCACCGTGCGCATCCTGGTCGAAGGGCTGCAGGGGCTTTCTGCCGACTGGACGGGGATGCTGGTGGTGCTGGCGATTGCGTCGATGGCGCTCGGAAATCTGTCAGCGATCGCGCAGACCAACATCAAGCGCATGTTCGCCTATTCGACGATCACGCACATGGGCTTCATGCTGCTCGGCCTGATCAGCGGCGGCATAGAGGGATATGGTTCGGCGATGTTCTATACGGTGGTCTACATGATCATGTCCCTGGGCGGTTTCGGCATGATCATGATGCTCTCAAGGGCAGGCTTCGAGGCCGACACGCTGAGCGATTTCAAGGGACTGAACCAGCGCAGCCCATGGCTTGCCTTCATGATGATGCTTCTGATGCTTTCGATGGCGGGCATCCCCCCGACCGTGGGATTCTATGCGAAGTTTGCCGTGCTGAACTCGGTCGTCCAGGCGGGATATACCTGGCTTGCCGTGATCTCGGTCCTGTTCTCCCTGATCGGCGCCTTCTATTATCTCCGCATCATCAAGCTGATGTATTTCGACACGCCTGAGAGCCATGTGCCCATCGCCGTCGAGTCCGACACGGGCCTTCTGATGACGCTGAACGGTCTCGGGGTGCTGTTGCTGGGACTGATGCCGGGCACCCTGATGTCGATATGCGCGGTGTCGGTGAGACAGTCCCTGCTGCTGCACTGACCCCTTGCGCTTTTCATCTGGAGCCGAAGTGGATCTGCAGGAGACCTGTATCGACACCGAGCTTGTCTACGAAGGCAGGCTTCTGCATGTGCGGAAGGATAATGTCCGTCTTCCGGATGGCGGCACGAGCGTCAGGGAGTATGTGAGCCACCCTGGGGCCGTCGCGGTGCTGGCACTTCTGGAGAATGGAAACCTCATCATGGAGCGCCAGCACCGCTATCCGCTGCACAGGGATTTCATCGAGATCCCGGCAGGCAAGATCGACCCGGGAGAAGACATACTCGATACGGGCAAGCGCGAATTGCTGGAGGAGACGGGTTACACGGCATCCATGTGGGAGCATCTGGCAACGACTTATCCCTGCATAGGGTACGGAAACGAGCGCATAGAATATTTTCTGGCCCGGGGTCTGGCGAAGCAGCAGGCGAACCCGGACGAGGGCGAGCATCTTGAGGTGTTCGAGCTGCCTTTTGCCGAAGCCATGGAGTGGGTGCGGACGGGCAGGATAGACGACAGCAAGTCCATCATCGGACTGCTGTGGCTGGACAAGCATCTGAACGGCTGGCGCGTTTGACGTCACGCACCATTCTGGTGTATTTTCACTGGATTTGCCAATGAATGCACCATCATGGTTCATGGGCGCATTTCCCTGAAACTTCTAGGATGAAGAGCCGGCATGGAAAATCTCAAAATAAACAACGATACGTTATTCATACTGCTGGGCGCGATCATGGTGCTGGCGATGCATGCCGGATTTGCCTTCCTCGAGCTCGGCACGGTGCGCAAGAAGAACCAGGTGAATGCGCTCGTCAAGATACTCACCGACTTTGCCGTTTCAACGCTGGCCTATTTCTTCATCGGGTACGCGATCGCCTACGGCGTCAACTTTTTCAACGGGGCTGATGAGCTCGCGCAGAAGAGCGGCTACGAGCTGGTCAAGTTCTTCTTCCTGCTGACCTTTGCCGCGGCGATACCCGCGATCGTCTCGGGCGGCATCGCTGAACGCGCGAAATTCAATCCCCAGATGGCGGCCACATTCATGCTGGTCGGTTTCGTTTACCCCTTCTTCGAAGGTATCGCATGGAACCACCGCCTTGGCATACAGGACTGGTTGCACAGCGCATTCGGCGCAGAATTCCACGACTTCGCAGGCTCGGTGGTGGTGCATGCGGTTGGCGGCTGGATAGGCCTTGCCGCGGTGCTTCTGCTGGGCGCAAGGCGCGGCCGCTACAACAAGGATGGGCAGATCGCGGCGCATCCTCCCTCGAGCATTCCCTTCCTTGCGCTCGGCGCGTGGATACTCACGGTGGGCTGGTTCGGCTTCAACGTGATGTCGGCCCAGACCATCAACAACATCAGCGGCCTGGTGGCTGTGAATTCGCTGATGGCGATGGTGGGCGGCACCCTGGCCGCACTCTGGATGGGCAAGAACGACCCCGGCTTCGTGCACAACGGGCCGCTCGCCGGGCTGGTTGCGGTTTGCGCAGGATCGGATCTGATGCATCCCATAGGCGCGCTGGCCGTGGGCATCGTCGCAGGCGGATTGTTCGTGGTGATGTTCACCTGGACTCAGAACCGCTGGAAGATAGACGACGTGCTTGGCGTGTGGCCGCTCCACGGGTTGTGCGGTGCTTGGGGTGGAATAGCCGCCGGCATCTTCGGGCTCAAGGCACTGGGCGGAGTCGGCGGCGTGAGCTTCATGTCCCAGCTCGCAGGCACCCTGATGGGCATCGCGATCGCCTTTGCGGGAGGATATGCGGTGTACGCGACGCTCAGGAAGACCGTCGGCATACGCCTTGAGCATGAAGAGGAATTCAACGGCGCCGATTTGAGCATACACAAGATAAGCGCGACCCCGGAACGGGAGTCAGGCTGGTAAGGCAATTGGCGTCATATTCTTAGGTTCTTTCTCAACAGGAATAGGTTAATTCCTAGAGGAAAAAGAATATTTCCGTTTGTTCACAAAACCTGTGGATAACTCTGTTGAAAATTCTGGTGATTTTGCTTTCAAGGCGGCGAGCCGCAAGGCTTTTCTCTGAGCTGTCTAATTTTTTTGCAAAAAAATACCCATAATAAACAGTTAGTTGTGGTAAGTGTGTGGATGCGGGTGGCGCGTGCATGGCGCCAGCCTTTGTGCCGTCTGGGTTTGTGAATAAAACCGGCTTGTCAATACGATTCTGTGAATTTTTCCGGCAACCCGGAAAACAGGAAAATTTCAATCATAAACAGTGCATAGTGGCGCGCCAAAGGGTCAGCGTTCCCGTTCTATGCATACGCCGACCATCTTGCAGTTGCGCAACGCCTGAAGCTTGGCCACGCTCACCTTGACCCAGGGTGCCCCGAAATCCTTGAGGATGATTTGCGCGATGTGTTCGGCCAGCGTCTCGACCAGCGAAAAATGTCCATCGCTCAGCACGCGCTGGATGTGCTCGGCGACATTCGCATAGTCCAGCGCGTCATTGATGTCATCGCTATGGCAGGCCCGGCTGTTGGGCAAGGCGATTTCAAGGTCGAGCTGCAGTGTTTGCGGCACATGCTTTTCCCGCTCGTAGATGCCGATCAGGGTGGTGACTTTGAGTTCGCGTATGAAGATGATGTCCATGCTTTACTGCCCGGGCCGCAGGGCCATGAGTTGAGGTTGATTTGCGGAAGCTGTCGGTTCAAGTAGAATTTCCCACTTGCGCATTTTAAGGTATTCCCGATGTCGAATCTGCTTTTTGTTCTCCTTGCTTATCTTCTGGGCTCGATTTCCTTTGCGGTCGTGACGAGCCGCGCATTCGGCATTGCCGATCCGCGCACCTATGGTTCCGGAAATCCCGGGGCGACCAATGTGCTGCGCAGCGGCAAGAAGCTCGCGGCTGCGCTCACGCTCCTGGGGGATGCTGCAAAAGGCTGGATCGCAGTGATGCTCGCCCGGCAATTTTCCCTGGCGGAAGGCGATGTCGCGATGATCGCGCTTGCCGTATTCCTGGGCCATCTTTTCCCGGTATTCTTGGGATTCAAGGGCGGGAAGGGGGTTGCGACAGCGCTTGGCGTGCTGCTCGCGTTGAACGCATGGCTCGGTCTTGCGGCGCTGGCAACCTGGCTCGCGATGGCGCTGGTGTTCCGCTATTCTTCGCTCGCCGCGCTGACTGCGGCCTTGTGCGCCCCCGTCTATGCGGCCCTGCTGGGTCTGCCGCGCGGCTGGGTCTGGGCATGCGCGCTCATGTCTTTGCTGCTGGTCTGGAGGCACAAGCGCAATATCCTGAATCTGCTTTCCGGCCGGGAAAGCCGCATCGGCAGGAAGGCATAGTTTCATTCCCGAGTATTATAATATGATAATATTCGTTCTCAACATTCGGAGTCATCATGCGTCCGGCACAGCTTCAGGCGGTACTTGATCGGGAATTCATCAGCGCTAGCGAGGGGCAGCATACCCCGGTCATGCTCTGGGGGCCTCCCGGTGTGGGCAAATCCCAGATCATCGCAGAGGTTGCGGCGCGCCACCGGGCGCCCGTGATAGACATACGCCTGTCGCAAATGGAGCCGTCCGATCTGCGCGGCATTCCCTTCCGCGTCGACAACCTTGTGGAGTGGGCCGTTCCCGCGATGCTGCCGGATGCGGAAAGGCACGGAAAGGCGGGGATCCTGTTTCTGGACGAGATCACCTCGGCGCCGCCCAGCGTTTCGGCGGCGGCCTACCAGCTGATACTCGATCGCCGCCTGGGTGCCTATGAGGTGCCGGATGGGTGGGCGATATTTGCAGCGGGCAACCGTCAGGGCGATCGAGGCGTGACCTATGCCATGCCGGCACCCCTGGCCAACCGCTTCTCGCATTTCGAGGTGGAGGCTAATCTCGACGACTGGGTGGCATGGGCCTACGAAAATGCCATAGACGAGCGCCTGATCGGCTTTTTGCGGTTTCGCCCTGAGCGGCTTTTCGATTTCGATCCCGCCCACAATCCTGTGGCTTTTCCGAGTCCGCGCTCATGGGAATTCGCGCATCGCGCGCTGCAGAAATTCGACAACACCCCGCTTCTTCTGGCGACCCTGCAGGCTTGCGTGGGACCTGCCGCAGGACTCGAGCTCAATGCCTTCGTGGAGAACCTGGACCGCATGCCGGATCTCGATGCGATACTGCGGGGCGAGGAAGTTCCCGTGCCAGCGGAAGTCGATCTTCAGTATGCAGTCGCATCCGCCCTGGTGGGCCGGGCTGCGCGCGCCAAGGGCAGCAGCGATGCGCGCGAAACTTACGGCCGCATACTGGATTATGCGGGCCGTTTCCCGCTGCGCGAAATGGGCGTGATGCTGGTGTCGGACATGCATCGCGCCATCGGGTCGCAGCTCTTCTTGGTGCCGCAGTTCTCCGCATGGGCCAACTCGGTGGCCGATGTGATGCTCTATTGATGGACAATGAAACGGATAACAAGCTCGCGGCAGCCAGGACCAGGCTGATTCTGGACAAGCCCTTTCTGGGCGCACTCGCCCTGCGTCTTCCCATGGTCGCGGCTGACCCCAAGTGGTGCCAGACGGCATACACGGACGCTCGCAAGTTCTACTACAACCCGGCCTTCATAGATGCGCTGACTGTGGAGCAGACCCAGTTCGTGCTTGCCAACCAGGCGCTGCACTGTGCGCTATCCCATTTCGCCCGCCGCCAGCACAGAAACCGCTATCGCTGGGATATCGCCTGCGACCATGCGGTCAATCCGCTGCTTGTGAAAGAGGGTCTCGTGCCTCCTCCAGGCACCCTCGTGCTCGAGAGCTTCGAGGGCATGACGGCCGAGGAGATCTATCCGTATATCGACGAGAATGAAAGCGATGAGCCAGAGGAAGAGCCGCAGCATGAAGGCGGAGAATCAGAAGGCGAGGGTGAGGGCGGAGGCGGCAAGGGAGAAGGCGAGGCAGAGGGCGCATCCAGGCCAAGACCGCTGACCCAGGCCGAAGAAGAATCGCTGTCCGAGCAGTGGCAGCAAAGGCTTGCGGGCGCTGCCCAGCAGGCGCAGCAGGCAGGAAAGCTCGGCGGACTTCTGGGGCGCATGATAGGAGAGCTGATGCAGCCCAAGCTTCCCTGGCGCCTTCTGCTCGCGCGCTACATGACCCAGCATGCCCGGGACGATTACAGCTACATGCGTCCTTCGAGGCGCGAGGGCGAGGTGATACTGCCGTCCTTGAGGAGCGCGCAGGCCGACCTCGTGGTGGTCCTCGATACCAGCGGTTCGATCTCGGAACAGGAGATAGGCGAATTCATGAGCGAGGTCAATGCGATCAAGGGCCAGCTCCGCGCGCGCATCACGCTGCATGCCTGCGACACGGCGCTTGCCGAGGAAGGGCCGTGGCTGTTCGAGCCATGGGAGGAATTCCGCCTGCCGGGAAAAGTGAAAGGCGGAGGGGGGACGGACTTCAGGCCTGTCTTCGAATGGGTGGCCAGACAGAATCGCGCGCCCGACCTGCTTTTGTATTTCACGGATGCCGAAGGCGAATTTCCAAAACGCGAGCCGGATTTTCCCGTGCTGTGGCTGGTCAAAGGAAAGGCTGCCGTTCCCTGGGGGCAGCGCATACAGCTTAACTAGAGGTGATCATGTCGAAACTGGCCCCGGAAGATGAACTGCGTCTCAATGTGATGATGGCAGGAGAGATTCAGGCGGTTCGCATAGACGAATCGGCGATGGTCGTCTATGGCCTGTCCGCAAGGGGCGAGGCTGCGATCAAGCTGCATCCGACGGGGCGTCCCGAGCAGTATCTTAGGCTCGTGCGCGAGATGCTGGCGAGCAGCGCAACGGGATCTCCCGGCGGATACCCGGTGTATCTGCATGGCTGGACGCGCATGGGGCAGGCGCGCAACAAGGGGCTGGACTGCCTTTTGCTGCTGGGCGAGACGGAGGCCGTCGTGTCGGTCGCCTATTCAAACGGGCTGACCGACGAGCTTGCGCGACGCGCATGGTGGGCGATGCCTGTGGCCGACAATGCACGCCGCATGCTGGAGCGCGAATGCGTGGTGAATGGGAAGATGGGCGGGGTCCTGGCGGCCTATCTCGTCGAGCATCTGCCTTTCGAAAACAATCCGCATACCATCATCGACACGGTGAGGCTGGTGCTGCAGGCCGATCTGGTCGACGAAGAGGTCAGGCGGAAACTCTGGAGCAGAGGTGCGATCGACAACGCCTACCATGTCGGTTTTCTGGAGCGCATGCCGGACAGCCTGCCCCTGGAAGTTCCGCCGCGGGCCGACTGGGCATCGGTAAAGGACAGGCTGGGATCGAAAGGGCCTGTCGCAGCCCAGCTCGAGCGCGTCCTTTCGGCAAGGGGGCAGGCGTTTCTCCAGACTGCGGAGGCGTTGCTGCGCTACCCCGCCGACAGGGATGTGGTGTATGCGCTTTTGAATGCGCTGTCAGGCTATTTTTCGAGCGTGCTTCAGCCCTGCGCCGGGGTTGACGTTGAACAGGCAGCAGCGGCTGCGGAAGCGGCATGCAAGGATCCTTCAAAACCCGCAGGGAAATTCCTGCAGGAATTTCCGGCCTATGGGAATGAGGTTCGCGCGATGCTGATGCTTGCCTGCATGAACAGCCGCGTTGCGCTGCCCATCCTGTCCCACAGCACGGCCAGCGGCACCCTGATGCGCCAGCGGCTCGAGCCTGTGACCATTCCCATCCTGCAGCAGATCGCCCTGCTCAGGGGGCAGGAGTTCGTCGCCACAACGCCGCGCAGGCGTCAGCGCGCGTAGTGATGCTCGATATCGTCCAGGTTCCAGCGCGGCTTGACGTCGAAGCGGTAGTCCCTGGTTCCCTGGTTTTGGGCTAGCCTCAGCGCGCCGGCATAGGCGATCATCGCGCCGTTGTCCGTGCAGAATTCCAGCTCGGGATAGAACACCCGGCCGCCGCGCTTCTCGATGTCATGCGTCAGCCTCTCGCGCAGCAGCCTGTTGGCGCCGACGCCCCCTGCGACCACCAGCTGGGAAAGCCCGGTCTGCGCCAGCGCCGAGCGCGCCTTGTGCGCCAGCACATCGACGATCGCCTCCTGTGTTGCGCATGCGATGTCGGCACGGGTCTGGTCGTCGGGATCGCTTTGCCTGACCAGCGTCAGCACCGCTGTCTTTAAGCCGCTGAAGCTGAAATCGAGGCTGTCGCTGTGCAGCATGGGGCGGGGCAAACTGTATTTTCCAGGATGGCCGGACTGGGCTAGCCTCGAAAGCGCAGGCCCTCCCGGGTATCCGAGCCCAAGGAGCTTCGCGCTCTTGTCGAAGGCTTCTCCCGCCGCGTCATCCACGGTTTCGCCCAGAAGCTCATATCGTCCCACGCCCTCGACCCGCATCAGCTGGGTGTGGCCACCGGATACGAGAAGGGCGACGAACGGGAATTCCGGCGCCGGGTTGGAGAGGAGCGGCGAGAGCAGATGGCCCTCGAGATGGTGTATGCCTATCGTCGGTATGTTGAGCGCGAAGCCAAGGGAGCTGGCGATGCTGGCGCCGACCAGAAGCGCGCCGCCGAGGCCTGGCCCCTGGGTGTAGGCGATTGCGTCTATCTCCCCGAGCGGGACTTCTGCTTCAGTCAGGACCTTGCGGATCAGCGGCACCGCCCGCTTCACGTGATCGCGCGAGGCGAGCTCGGGCACCACCCCCCCGTATTCGCTGTGCATCGCGACCTGGGAGTGCAGCGCGTGCGCGAGCAGGCCGCGCCCCATCTGGTAGAGCGCGATGCCTGTTTCGTCGCAGGAGGATTCGATGCCGAGTGTGATTTGGCCTTTCATGACGGGGAATATTGTAGTTGAAACGGGTGGGGGAAACATTCTGTTGTGACACTCCCATCCTCTAAAGGGAATGGGCTTCTGACGAACGGCCATGAGTTTGGCCTGCCGCTTGCGCGGCTCAAGGGATTACTCCGCTGGTGGTTGAGCTCATGGTTTCGTGCAGCAACAGGCCGGTGGCCTGGCCCTGGTCTGGGCGACTACTACGACTGGCCAGACGCTGTAGGCGTCCAGCGAACACGCTCCTTGCGGACGTGCCAGGCCGTAGATACGTGACATCTTTCGATACGGGGAATGTCGGTTTCTCTCCGAAAGCCAGATCGTGCATGTTGATGCTGCCGACCAGATCTCTGTGTCCTTTGAAGCCACACACCGGACAGGACCAGTTGCGACCTGAGGGTTTGTGACGATGACCGCATATCGGACAATGGCTGGACGTTCCCCGTTCCGTGCCATCGAAGCTCGATATGCCGCTTTGCTTGCTCTTGTGTTTCAGATAATCGATGTCTTTCCCGTATTCCCATTGGCTCATGCGCTGGTTGTGCTTGCGCCCTGTTCTTATTTTACGAACGCCATCTGGATTGCCAACGTAAATCGTATTGACGCGATTGAAATGGCAGAAGTCGATCACCTGCCGCGTACCCTTATGTCGTAGATCGCGGATTGTGCGCTCCAGCCGCAAGGCATTTCTGTTTCTGGCGAGTTGAAGCCGTTTCCAGCGCCGAGAGCCTTTATTGCAGCGGGATTGTAATTTGGTGACTTCGCCGTGCATCTTGTTCATGCGGCGCTTCGCAGAGCGGATGCCGCGACCGGAGACAATGAGCGCCTGTCCTGTGTTCGTTGTTACGGCGCACTGGTGGATCTGCCCCAGGTCAATCGTTGCCTTGATGCCGGTTTCCTGCATTTCTTTCGCCGGTATATCAACATTGATATGCGCCTCATAATGAGTACGATTCCAGATCAACTTACAGGCTGCTGGCTTATCCAGCCATTCCGGCCTATCGAAGACGATGGAGGCGCGTCCGCGTCCCATGGGCAGGATCACCTTGTTGTCCTGGATGGACATCGCCTGAGCTGGCCAGTACAACGGATAGAATGTTTTGTCGCGGTACGGATAGCGTATTTCAGACCGTCCAGCCTTCCTGAGCTGTGTTGCCGTATCGACATTGGCGAGAAAGGCATGGCACACCATCTGGACGGATTGGGAATGCATGGCAAACCGTCCTTTGGTCAATTTCTGGAGAGAATCCCGGTTCGGCCATTTCATGCGTTCGGTCATGCAGCGATGCAGTTCATCCCGGCATGCCACCCAAACCTTGGCGGATTCCATTTGCCCATGACGGATACGTTGCATCATGCCATTGGATATAGTGAGTGCCAGAATTCTAACAGTTTGCATGCGCTGAGACATGTAGATATACTATCATATGGATAATACATTGCAATCTGGTAAAACACGCTGGAGTCACTACCAGATCGCATACCACTTCGTATGGATTCCGAAGTACAGGCGCAAGATCCTATTAGGTGATGTCCAGCAAGCGGCAAAACAGGCTATTGAAGAGTGCTGCACACTACATGGTTTTACGTTGCTGGTGCTGGAAACGGATGTCGATCACGTACACTGTTTTGTTTCGGCACCCCCCAAGGATAGTCCAGCTAAAATCGTCGGATTGCTCAAGGGTCATAGTTCAAGGCGGATTCGAGAGAAGTTCCCGAAACTGGCAAAGCAAACCGGCAAGGAACACCTCTGGACGAGTGCTTACTATGTTGGCACAGCAGGTCAAGTCAGCGTCGAAACAATACGGCGTTACATCATGGAATGTCAGGGCAAGTGAGCTCTCGGTTCGCCGCGCTTTCATTTCTCAGCTAAAGCTCAGGGGAATTCCCATGCGAAAATTTAAATTTATTTCAGAAATATGTTGACGTTCGGGAATGAATGTCTATAATGCGCACCTCTTTCGCCGGTGGGCGACGATCTTTAAAAATGAGCTAGATAATCGATGAGTGTAGGTGCTTGGTTTTT
>JAJZTF010000026.1 GCA_021821945.1 Pseudomonadota bacterium | reverse complement strand
GCAATGAATCAGTTCGCGATTCTGTACGATGATCGCTTTATTCGTTCAGTACGGTAAAATGCAGTCAGGCGAATCTGATGTGGGATCGTCTCAACTCGCCTCACACACAGAATTTCTGACACTCCCCTGTGTCTGGCTACTCAGGTCCGCCGCCCAGCGCCTTGACCAGCAGCACGCTCCCTGCCATGCGCCTTCCCTGGAGCATGGCGAGCTGCTGCTCTGCCTGAAGGTACTGTATCCTCGATGTGACCATATCCTGATACGGCGACATGCCGCCCTCGAAACCGAACTTTGCCTGTTCCAGATTCCTTGAGGCCGAATCGACCGCGGATTTCTGGGATGCGTTCTCGAGTTCCAGACGGTCAAGAGTGCTCATGCCGTCTTCGACTTCCCGGTATGCATTGAGCACGGTTTCCTTGTAGTTTGCGACTGTCTCCTCGTAGCGCGCCCTTGCCTCATCGGTGAGTGAGCGCCTCAGCCCCGCATCGAACAGGTTGACCGCAGCGGCGATTCCAAGCGACCAGAATTCGCTCGGCGTCTGGATCAGGTTTGCAAGCTGCGCGCTCTCATATCCTCCGTTCGCGTTGAGTGCAAAGCTCGGGAAGAAGGCGGCCCTTGCCACGCCCACTTCTGCGTTGGCTGCCTCGACCTGCCTTTCAGCGCTTGCGATGTCGGGCCTCCTTTCAAGCAGCCTCGAGGGGAGCGTGGCATAGGCCCAGGGCCTGGGCTCCGAAGCGGCCGTCTGCACCTGAAATCCCGTCGCAGGCTTGCCCAGAAGGAGCGCGATCGAGTGGACCAGCGTGTCGTCCTGAAGACCGTATTCGTGATCCAGCGACTGAGCGTTATCAAGGGAGATCTTCGCCTGGTCGAGTGCGCTTTCAGCCGCCGCACCTCCTTCATAGAGGGATTCGATGAGCCGCACATGCTCCTTCTGATCTGCGACGATTTCCTTCTGCAGCGCCTCCTCCCTTCTCAGCGCCTGCAAGGAGAAATAGCTGGCAGCGAGCTCGGCTTCAAGCGAGAGCCTGAGCGATTCGAGATCGGCCCTGGATGCTTCGAGGTTCATGCGGCTTGCCTGCACCAGATTCGAGAGGCGGCCGAAGACGTCGGGCTCGTAGGAGACATCGGCGAAAAGCTGGTTGTCCCTGTATCGCGACGGCATCGCGCTGAAATAGGTCGCCCGGTTCTTGGAGGTCTGAAGCTTCTCTGAGGATGCGCCGATATCCAGCGAAGGAAATAGCTGCGCCCTCGCAGCACCCAGTGCGCTCTGCGCCTGTTTCAGCCTTTGCAGCGCAGCCTGGAGATTCTGGTTTGACGAAAGCTCATCCTCGAGTGCGTCGAGATCCCTGTCGCCATAGACCTTCCACCATGCACCCTTGGGGAGATCGTCGGAAGGCCTTGCATGAGCGAACTTCCCTCCAGCAAATTCCTCAGGGACATCGATCGCAGGCCTGTTGTACGCCGGCGCCAGCGAGCAGGCGGAGCAGAAGAGCGCAAGGAACAGAATGGAGCGCTTCATTTTTCCTTCCCGGAATTTGCCGCCTCGGAGACCTCCTGCCCTTCCATGATGGAGTCAGGCGGGTTGTCGACGATCAGTTCGTGCCCGTCTATGCCCGAGAGTATCTCCATCTTCTGGCCGAAATCCCGGCCCGGCACGACCTTGACGAGATGTATCCTGTGCTTTTCGTCGACCGTGGCGACCTGCAGCCCTTCCCCCCTGAATATCAGGGAGGTGATCGGGATCACCGTCCTGCCCTTTTCCTTCGACAGGAATGAGACGTTCGCATAGTCCCCGGCCTTGAGCGCCTTCTTGGCATTGTCATAGATCAGCTCGACCATGGCTGCCCTGGAATTCCTGTCCATCGCCCCGGAATTCTGGGTCACTTCCGCATCATAGGTCTTCCCCGGATTTTCCGGAACGCTGAGTTTTGCGTGCATGCCGACTCTTATATCGCCGGACTTGGCCTGGGGAACCTGGACGAAGATCCTGAGCTTGCTGTCGTCTGCGATGTGGAAGAGCTCGCGTCCGGCAGGCTGTCCCTGCACGAGGTCTCCGATGTCGACGTTCCTTGCGGTGATCCTTCCTGAAAAGGGGGCCCTGATCTCCTCGAATGACTGCAGCGAGAGCAGCTGTTTGAGGTGCGCATCCGCGGAATCGAGCGCGGATTTCTTCGCCTTCTCGTCGGCGAGCCGGGTTTCAAGATCCTGCCTTGAAACCGTCCTGGTCCTGGAAAGAAGCTGCCAGCGCTCCGCGGTGGACTTGGCAAGCGCGTATTGCGTTTTGGCGGTAATGAGATCGGCTTCGGCCTGCTTCACCTGCGCGTCAAGCTCGGGCGTATCTATCCTTGCAATCAGCGCGCCCTTCTTCACTTCGGTTCCGATGTCGGCATACCATTCCTTCACGTATCCTGCGCTCCTCGCATAGAGCGATGCATCCCTGTAGCCCACCACGTCACCCGGAAGATCGATGTGCAGAGGCTGATCCTCGGATGCGGCGGAGAATACGATCACCTTCTGCAGCGAATTTTCCTCCGCCTCTTTCTTGAGATCATCAAGGTGATGCTCGCGGCTCAGGATGCCCGCACTTCCGAGCACGAGCATGATGATGAGCGCTGCGAAAAAAGTCTTGGTAAGGGATTTCATCTTTATTTCTCCGCTCTGTTACGGATCAGGGAAAACACCGCGGGGACGAAGAACAGCGTCGCGACCGTCGCGAACATCAGTCCGCCTATCACCGCGCGCCCGAGCGGCGCGTTCTGCTCCCCGCCTTCGCCAAGGCCCAGCGCCATCGGCAGCATGCCTATGATCATCGCAAGCGCGGTCATCAGCACGGGCCTGAGGCGCGTATATCCGGCCGCGAGCGCGGCCTGCAATGGACTGTCCCCCGCTTCCAGCCTCTCCCTTGCGAAGCTGACCACGAGTATGCTGTTGGCCGTGGCCACCCCCACGCACATGATCGCGCCGGTGAGCGCGGGCACGCTGATCGTGGTCCCTGTCAGAAAGAGCATCCAGACTATCCCGGCCAGCGCCGCAGGAAGCGCCGTGATGATGATGAAGGGATAGAGCCAGGACTGGAAGTTCACCACGATCAGGAGATAGATCAGCACGATCGCGGCAAGCAATCCCCAGCCAAGGCCGTTGAAGGCGTTGTGCATGGTCTCGACCTGGCCGCGCAATGTCAGGCTGCTGCCCTTGGGAAGCGGAGGGGATTTCGCGACGATGTCGTTGATTTCCCTAGCTATGCTGCCAAGGTCGCGCCGGTCGTTGCTGGCATAGATGTCGAATATGGGCTTGACGTTGTAATGGGAGACGACTGCAGGGCCTGCCGAGCGATGAAAGCTCGCGAGGTTTGCGAGTATCTGGGGCGCCGATCCGCTGCCGTTCGTGACCGGCATCTCTGCCAGGTCGGCAAAAGTTTGCATGCGGTACTGGGGCGCCTGGGTCGCGATGCTGTATTGAACCCCCGTCTTTGGGTCGACCCAGAAGGTCGGGCTGGTCTGGAAGCTGCCGGACAGCGTGACCAGCATGTTCCTGGCGACATCGTTTTCCGTAAGACCCAGAAGGCTTGCGCGCGTGCGGTCCACGTCGACGTTGATCTCTGGATAGTCGTAGCGCTGCTGTATTCTCTGGTCGACGAGCCCCGGAACATGCTTCATAGACTGCAGCAGCCTGTCGGCATAGAGGTGGTTGGCTTTCACGTTGTAGCCCGATACCTGGACATCAACAGGGGAGGGAAGGCCGAAATTGAGTATCTGGCTCACGATGTCCGCAGGCAGGAAGGAAAACTGCACGTCGGGGAACTGGTCGTTCAGGCGCTTGCGAAGCGCCTCTATGTAGTCCTGCGTCGGGCGGTGGTCGGGCTTCAGGGAGATCAGGATGTCCGCGTCTGCAGGGCCTATGGGTGCGGAAGTGCTGTAGGAGAGATTGATGCCGCTGTAGGGAAGGCCGATGTTGTCTACCATGCTTTCGAGATCCTTTGCGGGGACGACCCTCTTCACCGCTGCCTCCACCCTGTCGCAAAGCGCGGCGGTCTGCTCTATCCTCATGCCGGTTCTGGCCCTCAAGTGCAGCTTGATCTGGCCTGCGTCAACCGACGGGAAGAAGTCCGAGCCCAGGAAGGGGAAGAGCGCGAGGCTCAAAAGCACTAGGGCGAGAAATCCTGCGATGAATTTTCCTGGCATCTGCAGAATGGATGACAGCGCGCCGCTGTAGCCGTTGCGCAGCCTTTCGAATGCGGCTTCGAACTTGCGGCTCAGGTGTCCGAAGAACGAGGACGCCGGCGCCATCTCCTCGTCGTGGCGCTTCAGCCAGTACATCGAAAGCGTCGGCACCAGCGTCCTCGAAAGCAGGTAGGAGGCGAGCATCGCGAAGACCACGGCCTCGGCCATCGGAACGAACAGATAGCGGGCCACGCCGCCGAGCAGGAACATCGGCGCGAACACGATGCAGATGCAGAGCGTGGAGACCAGGGCGGGGATCGCGATCTGACGCGCGCCGTCGATGATCGCATCGTGCACGCTCTTGCCATGCTCGAGATGCCAGTTGATGTTCTCTATGGTCACGGTGGCATCGTCCACCAGTATGCCGACTGCGAGCGCGAGCCCGCCCAGCGTCATGATGTTGATGGTCTCCCCGAGCAAAGACAGGCAGATGATGGAGGCGAGCACGGACAGCGGGATGGAGATCGCGATGATGAAGGTGCTCCTCCAGCTTCCCAGAAAGAGCAGTATCATGATCGCGGTCAGCGCGGCCGCGATCGCGCCTTCGCGGATCACGCCAGACACCGCGGCCCTGACGAAGATAGACTGGTCGGAGAGCAATGAGACCTTGAGGTCTTCGGGCAGGCCGGCCTTGACGCTTGGCATCATCTTCTTGATGCTGTCGACGATGTCGAGCGTCGATGCGCTTCCCGTCTTGAGCACGCTCATCAGCACGGACTTGTGGCCTTCCATGCGCACCATGTTGGTCTGAGGCGGATAGCCGTCGCGCACGTGAGCCACGTCCTTCACGTAGATCACCGTGCCGTTCACGGCCTTCACCGGAATGCCGTTCAGGTCCTCTATCATCGTGGGACTGGCGTTGAGCTGGATGTAGTATTCGAGATCGTTGATCTTCTGCGTCCCGGCCGGAATGATCAGGTTCTGGTTAGCAATCGCCTGCACCACGTCCTGGGCGGATAAGCCCTTGGCCTTGAGCGCCTTGGGATCGATGTCCACCTGCACCTGTCTCTGCTTCCCGCCGTAAGGCCAGGGCAGGGAGACGCCCGCGACGGTCGAGAGCTGGGTGCGGATGAAATTGTTGCCGAGGTCGAAGAGCTGTGCCTCGGATAGTTTCGGGCTGGAGAGCGCGATCTGCAGCACCGGCACGCTGGATGCGTTGTAGGCAAGTATGAAGGGCGGGGTCATTCCGCTGGGCATCTGCCGCAGCAGGGTCTGGGAAATCGAGGTGACCTGGGCTACCGCGAGGTCTTCGTTGACCCTGGGCTGGAAGAAATATTTCACCACGGCGATGCCGTTCAGGGAATTCGATTCGGTATGTTCTATGTCGTTGACCGTGGTGGCAGCCACCCGCTCGGTCATGGAGGTGATGCGGTTGGCCATGTCCTGGGGCTGGAGGCCTGCATAGTTCCAGATCACCGAGACGACAGGGATGCGGATCGCGGGGAAGATGTCGGTGGCCGTCGTATAGATCGAATAGAGCCCCATCAGCACGATGAAGAGGGCCATCACGATGAAGGTATAGGGCCGCCTTAGGGCGATCTCAACGATCCACACGCTGTCTCCGGGACTTGTTCGATTTCGGCTGCGGGCATCATCGCCCATTGAAAGTCTGGCGATTCTTGCAGCAAGTTGCGAATGGTATCAGAGCCGCAGGCAAAAGCGCCATCGGTTCTTGAAAAGGAATAGTCAATTCCGCACTGGAATCGCATTCCTTGCGCGGCATCTTCATGCCGATCCTGCAGCCGGTGTAGAATGCGGCGTTCAATCCGGGACCCGCCTACATCCATCATGCAAGGAAAAAGAATCGGCCGTTATGAAATCCTGGAGGACCGGGGCGGCGAGTGGCTTGCCCAGGATCCTGACACTGGCCGCAAGGTCTGCATCAGAAGGCAGAACGATCACGCGGTCTGGCCTCTGGGGCTGCATCACCGCAACGTTCTGGCATTGCATGAAACCTTGAACCACCACGGCGCTTCCTGCCGGGTTTATGAGCATGCCTCGGGGACCATGCTCGACCGGCTGCTGCGTGAGGAAGGCAGTATGCAAGCCAGGCGCGCAGCGGAAATCCTCTTGGGCGTGCTGGACGGAATGGCTTTTCTTCGAGAGAGAAATGTCGCGCATCACGGCATCTCCCAGGAAAATGTGATGGTCTTGGAGAATGGCACCGCCATGCTGGTGGATCTCATCGAGGGCGCTGAGCAGCATGCGACCGCCGACGTCAATACGGCAGGCCGCATGCTCCATGAAATGCTGACCGGAAAGGCATGGTCAGACGGAGAAGAATCCGACGCGAAAAACGACGACCACGTGGACGAAAGGCTGGATGCGATTGTCCTCAAGGCAATCGGCACCAATCCCGAGGACCGCTATCGGGAAGCTTCAGAGATGAAGGGCGACTTGCAGGATTACCTGAAGGGCGAACCCCTTGGCACGCTGGATTCGTTGCTCTACCGCATGCAGAAGAAGAGCGATTTCCCCGCGCTCTCCAGCATCATTTCGGAAATCAACAAGATCGTGGCGGATGATTCGGAGGGAAGCAACAAGCTCGCACGGATGATATTGCAGGACTTTGCGCTGACCAGCAAGCTTTTGAAGCTGGTGAACACCGCGTCCTACGGGCAGTTCGGCGGGACCATCAACACCATCTCCAAGGCAGTCGTGATCCTGGGTTTCGATACCGTGAGGAACATCGCGGTGTCGCTGATCCTGATGGAGTTCATGCAGAACAAATCGCAGGCCATGCAGCTCAGGGACGAGATGGCGCAGGCGCTCATGACAGGGATCATGGCTGTGGAATTCTCATCTGGAAAGAACGTGCGCGATGTCGAGGAGGTGATGGTCTGCTCGATGTTCCACAGTCTTGGCCGGATGCTCGTCACCTATTACTTCTTCGACGAGAGCCAGGAAATTTCTAGGCTCGTCGAGAAGGGGGAACAGGAAGACAGGGCGTCTGCCAGGGTGCTTGGCATCCCGTATTCCGAGATCGGCCTGGCAGTCGGGCGGAACTGGAATTTCCCCCCCCGGCTGCTTGCAGGCATGCGCAGGCTGGGTGAGGGCAGCGTCGCTGCGCCCAAGAGTGAGCTCGATCACATGACGGCGACGGTCAATCTGGCGCATGAGCTTTGTCAGGTCGCCGCATCCGGCAGGAACCAGAAGGATGCGCTAAAAGACCTTGCCAGCCGCTACGAGCGGGCTGTCAAGCTGACAGAGAAGGATCTCTCGGCCGCAGTCGAGATGGGTGTTGCAGAGATCAATCATCGCGCAGAGCTCCTGGGCCTGAGCTTGGCCAGGAGTCCGTTGCTGGCCAGGGTGCGCGAGTGGAGCGGAATGCATGCCGGCGGGCATTCTGAAAGGGAGAGACCTGAGGGCAAGATGGATGAGACGGCGCTCGACAAAGTGGCGGATTCTTCGCGCCCGAATGATGCCGAATCCATGCTGAGCTCCGGCATACAGGATGTCACGGCGTCGATGGTGGGGGAATACAATCTCAACGACGTGCTGCAGATGGTGATGGAGACGATATACCGCAGCATAGGCTTCAGCCGCATCCTGTTCCTGATCAGGGATAACAAGCAGAATGCGATGGTTGCGAAGTTCGGCTTCGGCGACGGGGTGGAGGCGCTGGTGTCGCGCTTCCGTTTCTCATTGCCTTTTGCCGCGGACGTATTCCATCTGTCTCTCGAAAAAGGGCTGGACATCGCGATAGAGAATGTCGATGCGCCTAACATCGCCGGCAAGATTCCTTCCTGGTTCAGAAACAACGTCAATGCCCCCTGCTTCATATTGCTTCCCATGATGATCAACGGGAGGACAATCGCGATGTTCTATGCGGACATGAGGGTGGCCAACAGCCTCAACGTTTCGCAGCAGCAGCTCTCCCAGCTGCGCACCCTGCGCGATCAGGCGGTGCTTGCGATCAAGCAGAAGGCCTGAAGGCCTTGATTGTCTCGCCAAAATCGATGGGCTTGAGTATTATTTCCCGGCAAGACTGCGTATATCGTAATCTTGCGAAATTATTGATCACTATCATAAGGAGGAGTGGGAGCATGAGAAAATTATTGACGCTGTGCGTGGCAGCAGCATTTGCAAGCGGTTCGGGCGCCGTTTTTGCGGCAGACAGCGGGTTTTACATGCTGGGCGGTGCAGGTCAGAATACGAGCAGCAACAGTTCGGATCAGACTCTTTTGAATAATGCATTGACATCAGCGGGTGGGACCGGATTTACATCTACGATAAATCAGCCCACTGTGTATAACCTGATGGCAGGGTACAAGATCAACAAAAATTTTGCTGTTGAAGGCGGGTATATTATTGATCCGGCAATCAATTGTTGAACTTAAGCAGCATACTTTACTGGAGCATGTTCAAAGTAGCTTTTCACCCGTTCTGGTGATTTCTGCAGCTTGCGCATGTGACTGGTCGTCACCTTGAGCA
>JAJZTF010000006.1 GCA_021821945.1 Pseudomonadota bacterium | reverse complement strand
TTCCAGATACGCCTTTCTTTCCTGTTTCCCCATGTCCGATTACCTGTGAAATTTCGGTAACCTTTAACTTGAGGCAACGTATCCCTTTCACTCAACCCTTCGGTAACATTTATCTTGAGTCAATTCGGTAATCTGGCTGCATTTGTAAATTTTCCGGCAAACGCTCATAATCAGCGGGTCCTTCATCGGTGAGGCCATCATGCTTTTTTTCGACATGTTCCGACAGGATCCGGAGTTCGTGAGAGTCAGGAAGGGAGAGATCCTGTTCCGCGAAGGCGAGGCAGGCGAGAAGATGTATGTGCTGATAGAGGGGGAGGCGGAAGTGACCATAGCCGGGCTCTTCTTCGAGAACTGCACCGTGGGCAGTTTTGTCGGAGAGCTGGCGGTGATCGATGGCTCGCCCCGCTCCGGGACTGTCACAGCGACCAAGAATTGCAAGTTCGTCGCGATAGATAGGGAACGTTTCCATTTCCTGGTGGAAGAGGCACCCCGCTTTGCGATCGATGTGATGCGCGTGATGGCGGAGCGGCTCAGGAAATGCGATCAGCGTATATTGGCGTCTGCGTCAGAGGTGGCATCCTCAGCGTGAATACCCGGCATGGCGGGACCTGCTTTTCAGGGCCTGAGCTGAAAATTTAACATGTCATCCTGGAGCAATGATTGAAGCAAACATCTGGCAATCTGGTTGAGGTCAGCAACCTGCGTTTTTCCTATGGCAAGCGTGAAGTCCTGAAGGGTATCGATCTCTCGATACCTCGCGGCAAGGTCGTTGCGATACTGGGTGTGAGCGGGTGCGGAAAGAGCACATTGCTGCATCATTTCGGCGGGCAGTTGAAGCCTGCGAGCGGCAGCGTGAAGGTGCTGGGCAAGGTGGTCCACGATCTCGACAACGATGAACTGTATGCGATGCGCAGGCAGATGGGCATGATGTTCCAGGTGAGCGGCCTGTTCAGCGATCTTAGCGTATATGAAAACCTCGCATTTCCGATGCGCGAGCATACCGATCTTCCAGAGGAGATGATACGCGACTTGGTGCTGATGAAGCTCCATGCCGTTGGACTGCGGGGCGCTCACGGCCTGATGCCCAAGGATCTCTCGGGCGGCATGGAGAGGCGGGTGGCGCTCGCCAGGGCGATCGCGCTGGATCCCCAGCTCATCATTTACGACGAGCCTTTCGCCGGGCTCGATCCGATCTCCCTCAACATCATCGCAAACCTGATCAGGAAGCTGAACGATGCGCTGGGCGTGACTTCCGTGGTGGTCACCTACGACATGTCCGAGTCTTTGAAGATCGCCGACTACGTCTATTTCATACACGACGGGCGGGTGGTGGCTGAGGGCGTCGCATCGGAAATGTACGAATCGCAAGATCCTTTCGTGCACCAGTTCATCCATGCCGAATCCGATGGGCCTGTCGCCTTCCACTATCCGAGCAGGCCCTATGCGGAAGACATCTAGGGGCGGGGGAAACACGAGATGTCTTTGACGATCTGCAGGAAATGCGAGAAGATTTTCCCTTCCGGCAGTGCCAACTGCCCATATTGCGGCGCGCTCGTCGCAAAGAAGGCCAAGTTTGACGAAAAGAAGGGCATCACGAATGTGGTGGTCGGCCTCATCATGCTGGCATGCCTGATGTTCCTCCTGATTCTCAATACGACCAAGAAGGACGAGCCGCAGTCCGCATATCTGCAAAACTGCACGGCATCGAATTGTCCGACGGGGACCAGGGCGGTGACGGCCCCTTCCGAGCGTGAGCCCTATTACACATGCAAGAGCCGCGAGCTTTCCGACTACTCGAACTTTGTGATGAAGCTGATGCTGGACCAGGTCAACTTTGCAGGCTCCTCCCCCAAGATCACAAGCAAGACGGGAGAGCCCGACGTGCCTAGAAGCCAGCAGGCCATTCTGGACGACTACCGGACCAGGGCGGGCGTTTCAACTTTCGAGGGGGCGCTGGCCAAGTGCTACAGGGGCATAGGCAACATGAGGGTCAGCGTGATCGAGAATCCGGGCACGGGCGACAGCATGCGCGTGCGTTCCGAAAGCAATCCCAACGAGACATTCTGGCTGCCCAGAGCGAAGCTCAACCTGCGCGATTGACCCGCTTGCGGTAATGCGCGATCAGGCCTCTGGTTGAGCAGTCGTGTAACGAATCCGCTTCGCCCTTGAGTTCCGGCAGGATTCTTCCGGCCAGCTGCTTGCCCAGCTCCACCCCCCACTGGTCGAAGGAGTTGATGTTCCAGACGATGCCCTGCACGAACACCTTGTGTTCGTACAGCGCGATCAGTTTTCCCAGGGTGCGCGGATTCAGGCGGTCGAAAAGCAGGGTGTTGGTGGGCTTGTTGCCTTTGAAGACCTTGTGCGGCAGAAGCGCTACGAGCGCCTCCCCCTGCATGCCCTGGGCGGCCAGTTCCGCGCGTGCCTCGTCCTTTGTCTTGCCTATCATCAGGGCCTCTGTCTGGGCGAAGCAGTTGGCAAGCAGGATGGAGTGATGATCGCCGAGCGGATTCTGGCTCTCGACAGGCGCGAGGAAGTCTGCGGGAATCATGCGCGTGCCCTGATGGATCAGCTGGTAGAAGGCGTGCTGGCCGTTGGTTCCAGGCTCCCCCCATATCACCATCCCGGTGTCATGGTCGACCGGCATGCCGTTGAGGTCCACGGACTTTCCGTTGCTTTCCATCTCGAGCTGCTGGAGATAGGCCGGCAGGCGGTGCAAATACTGGTCGTACGGCAGCACTGCATTCGATGCGGCGCCGAAAAAGTTGCCATACCAGATGCCCAGCATGCCCATGATCACAGGCATGTTCTCTTCCAGGGGGGCATTGCAGAAATGCAGGTCCATCTCGTGCGCGCCCGAGAGCAGTTCCTCGAATCTTTCCATGCCGATGAAGATCGCGATGGGCAGTCCTATTGCTGACCAGAGAGAATAGCGCCCGCCGACCCAGTCCCAGAATTCGAACACATGCTCGATGCCGAAGGATGAGGTCGCCTTGAGGTTGGTCGAGACGGCGACAAAATGCCTTGCGACGGCGGCTTCACCCAGCTTGTCGGTCAGCCAGGCGCGGGCCGTGCGCGCATTGGTCAGCGTCTCCTGTGTCGTGAAGGTCTTCGAGCTCACGATGAAGAGCGTGGTCTCCGCATCGAGATTTTTCAGGGTTTCGACAAGATGCGTGGCATCCACATTGGATACGAAATGCGCGCGCAGCCTCTCAAGACCGTAGGGTTTCAGCGCTTCGCAGACCATGAGCGGGCCAAGGTCGGATCCGCCTATGCCGATGTTGACGATGTCGGTGATGATGCGGCCCGTATGTCCCCTGTGCTTTCCGCTACGCACGCTCTCGGAGAAATCGCGCATCGAATCGAGCACGCGCCTGACATCCGGCATCACGTCCTTCCCGTCGACGAAGACGGGCATGCCGGAGCGGTTGCGAAGCGCCGTGTGCAGCACGGCGCGCTGCTCCGTCACGTTGATCTTCTCGCCGGAAAACATGCGCCTGATGGAAGAAGTGACATCGCACTGCGTTGCCAGATCGATGAGCAGGTTTCGCGTCTCAAGGTCGATGCGGTTCTTGGAATAGTCGAGCAGGAGGTCATTCAGCCTGATCGAGAATTTCTCGAAGCGCGAGGCATCTTCCCTGAACATCTCGCGCATGTGGCGAGGCTCTATTGCCCTCTTGTGTTCCATTAGGGCTTGCCAGGCTCTGGATGAAGTGAGTTTGGACATATTCTAGGAAAAGTTCGATGGTTGAGGGAGCAGAATGATGCCCGCAAGGGGAGGCAGCGTGATCTCTGCCGAGCAGGGCTGATTCATCCAGGGGATCGTCTCGGCAAATATCGTTCCCGCATTGCCGAGATTGCTTCCCGCATAATAGGCAGAGTCGCTGTTTAGCGCCTCCCTGTAGGAGGAGAGCATGGGCAGTCCTATGCGGTACCGGGTGCGAGGCAACGGGGTCAGATTAAGGAGAATGACGGCGATGGATCCATTCCTTGCACGCCGCTGATATGAAAGCACGGATTGTTCCGCATCGCTGCAGTCTATCCAGGAGAATCCCTCTGACTGGAAGTCCAGCTCGTGCAGGGCGGGAAGCGAGCGGTAGAGCTCATTCAAGTCGCGCATGAGATTCTGGATGGAGCGGTGATAGTCCTCTCTCAGCTGCCACCATTCCAGTTCCCACCTTGACTGCCATTCCCGCCCCTGCGCGATTTCGTTGCCCATGAAATTGAGCTTCTTGCCGGGACTCGTCATCTGATAGGTCAGCAACAGACGAAGGTTGGCGAATTTCTGCCATGCATCCCCGGGCATCCTGGAAAGCAGGGAGCCCTTGCCGTGCACGACCTCGTCATGCGAGAAGGGCAGGATGAAGTTTTCCGTATAGGCGTAGAGTTGGCCGAAGGTCAGTTCATTGTGGTGGTAGCGCCTGTGCACAGGATCGTGTTTGAAATAGCGCAGCGTGTCGTTCATCCAGCCCATGTTCCACTTCATCGAGAAGCCAAGGCCGCCCAGATAGACGGGCCGCGAGACGGCAGGCCATGCAGTCGACTCTTCGGCCATCGTCAGGGCCCCCGGGAACCTTTCGTGCACCATCACGTTCAGTTCGCGCAGGAATTCGATCGCCTCGAGATTCTCCCTTCCGCCGTATCGGTTGGGTATCCATTCGCCTTCGTTTCGCGAATAGTCGAGATAGAGCATGGAGGCGACCGCATCCACGCGCAGCCCGTCGAAATGGAATTCGGAAAGCCAGTAATGCGCGCTAGACATCAAAAAGGATTTCACTTCGTTGCGTCCGAAGTTGAAGATATGCGTTCCCCAGTCCTTGTGGAAGCCCTTGCGCGGATCTTCGTGCTCATAAAGGGCCGTGCCGTCGAAGCGCGCCAAAGCCCAGTCGTCCTGCGGAAAGTGTGCGGGGACCCAGTCGAGTATCACGCCGATGCCGGCCTGATGGCATGCGTCTATCAGCTGGCGCAGATCATCGGCGGAGCCGAAGCGGCTGGTGGGCGCGAAATAGCCGCTGCACTGGTATCCCCAGGATTCGTCCAGGGGATGTTCCGTCAGTGGCATGAATTCGATGTGCGTATAGCCCATGCCCTTGACGTAGGGCACGAGGTCATTGGCCAATTCGAGATAGGTGTAGAACCTGCCGTCCGGGTGGCGACGCCAGGAGCCCGCATGCACTTCGTAGATGTTCACGGCTGAGTGCAGCCAGTCCCACTGTGCTCGCCCGTTCATCCATGCCTCGTCCTGCCAGCGATGAAGATGCCGGGGCGCGGCAAGGGATGCGGTGCCCGGCCGCAGCTCGAAACCCTGGGCGTAGGGATCCACCTTGGTCAGTATGTGGCCGCTCTCGCGCGTGCGGATTTCATAACGGTACAGCGCATTGCTTGCGATTTCCGGAATGAAGATTTCCCATACCCCGCTTGAGCCGTGAAGACGCATGGGGTTGATCCTGCCGTCCCAGTTGTTGAATTCGCCGATCACGCTGACCCGCTCCGCATTCGGCGCCCAGACGGCAAAGCGCACGCCTTTTGTGCCGCCGATCTCGACCGTGTGCGAGCCCAGCATGCGATAGGCCTGCTGAAGTTTTCCTTCGGAGAACAAGAACAAATCGTGCTGGGAAATGTCTGTTGGGAACTGGTAGGGATCGAGAACCTCGCGCGATGCGCCGTTTGACTCTATGCGCAGGCGATAGGGAAGCGCGGGAGGCTCGGGGGAGCGCCATTCGAAAAGTCCGTCCGGATGGACTTTCCTGAAGGAATCCTGCTGCAGGAAGACGGCTGTTGCATGTGGGTCGTAGAAACGGATCACGGTTTCTCCGCCATCCTTGTGCAAGCCAAGGAGGGCGAATGGGTCGTGTAGGCGTGCCTGCAACAAAGCTTCGATCGGTGTGGCCAATTTGCTCCCCGCTGGTCCTTGTGTCGTGTGTCGATTGTAAACGATAATGGCCGCATCAAGAAAAAATGTGGCCGATACGGAGGGTGTAATGAGTGTCGAACTGGGATATCTGAGAAGAAAATACCATGTGGCAACAGGTGACCCCGAGCCGAGGTTCGTCAGCCGGCTGACCAAGAGCACCTATGCGATGGTGCTGGCCGGCGGTCGGGGCAGTCGTCTGCATGAGCTGACAGACTGGCGCGCCAAGCCGGCAGTCCCATTCGGCGGCAAGTTCCGCATCATCGATTTCGTGCTTTCCAATTGCGTGAATTCGGGCATACGCCGCATCGGTGTGGCCACCCAGTACAAGGCGCACAGCCTGATCCAGCACATCCAGCGCGGTTGGTCATTTCTGAACGGCCAGTTCAACGAATATCTCGATATCCTTCCGGCACAGCAGCGCGTCAGCGAAGACCAGTGGTACAGGGGAACGGCGGATGCGGTTTTCCAGAATCTCGACATCATACGCGCGTCCAATTGCGATTTCGTCGTGATACTGGCGGGCGACCATATCTACAAGATGGACTATGGAAAGCTGCTTGCATTCCACGTCGAGAAGAAGGCCGACATGTCGGTGGCCTGCCTCGAGGTGCCGGTCGCCGACGCGCGCGCCTTCGGGGTGATGGGCATAGGCACGGATGGCCGCGTGCTGGAATTCGTCGAAAAACCCGAGCATCCTCCCTCGATCCCGGGGAATCCCGACAAGTCCCTGGCAAGCATGGGCATCTATGTGTTCAATACCAGATTCCTGATCGAGCAGCTGATACGCGATGCGGACAGCCCCAAGTCCAGCCACGATTTCGGCAAGGACCTGATCCCCCACATGGTGACCAACTACCGCGTGTTCGCGCAGAATTTCGAGGAAAGCTGCGTGGGCATGGGGGCGGACAAGAAGCCTTACTGGCGGGATGTGGGGACCATAGACTCGTACTGGGAGGCGAGCATGGAGATGACCAAGGTGATCCCGGATCTCAACATGTACGATCAGGAGTGGCCGATCTGGACCTATCAGGAACAGCTGCCGCCGGCCAAGTTCGTTTTCGACGAACCCGAAAGGCGCGGCGTCGCGATAGACACCCTGGTCTCCGGAGGCTGCATCGTCAGCGGCTCGACGGTGAGGCGTTCGCTGCTTTTTTCCGACGTGAGGGTCAACAGCTATTCCTGCATAGAAGACTCCGTGCTGCTGCCCAAGGTGGATATCGGGCGGCATGTCACCCTAAAGCGCGTGATCGTGGACAAGGAATGCAGGATACCCGACGGGCTCGAGGTGGGCCTGGACATCGAGAAGGACCGCAAGCACTTCCATGTCAGCCCGAACGGCATCACGCTGGTCACGGCAGAGATGCTGGGGCAGACCGGCCACCGCATCCGCTAGGCAGTCATCGTGAACAAGTCCATAGACCTCGTTCTTCTCTGGCACATGCATCAGCCGGATTATCGCGATTATTCCACCGGCGACTTCGTGCTGCCATGGGTCTATCTGCACGCGATCAAGGATTATACCGACATGGCCTACCATCTCGAGCGCCATCCCGGGGTGCGCGCAGTGGTCAACTTCGTGCCGATACTGCTGGACCAGATCGAGGACTATGCGGATCAGTTTGCAACGGGCAGGCTGCGCGATCCGCTGCTCAGGCTCCTGGTGCATGAGGACACCGGCAGGCTGACCGATGTTGAGCGGCGGCTGGTGCTGGATTCCTGTTTTCGCAGCAGCCACACGAAGATGATCTCCCCCTATCCCGCCTACAAGCGGCTATGGGACCTTTTCCAGATGCTGGAGCCCGAAGGGGAGGCGGGGTTCTCGTATCTTTCCGGCCAGTATATGAGCGATCTTTTGACCTGGTACCATCTGGCCTGGTGCGGGGAGAGCGTGCGCCGCGAACACGAACTGGTCGCAACGCTGATGACCAAGGGGGTGAACTTCAGCCGTGAAGACCGCAGGGCGCTTTTCGACCTGATAGGCAGGCTGATCGGGGACATCATCCCGCGCTACCGGAAACTGTCGGATGAAGGCCGGATCGAGATTTCCGCGACCCCGCATTACCATCCCCTTGCGCCGCTCCTGATCGATTTCGAAAGCGCGAAGGACGCGATGCCCGATGCGCCCCTGCCCAAGGCCCCCCACTATCCCAAGGGAAGGCTGCGCGTGTCCACCCACATCAGGCTCGCAAAGGAAAGCCACAGGACGCGCTTCGGGGCCGAGCCCTGTGGCATGTGGCCTGCGGAAGGCTCGATCTCCGTGGAGACGCTGGAAGTGCTGGCAGAGGAGGGATGCAGGTGGGCGGCAAGCGGCGAGGGCGTTCTGGTCAACAGCCTGAATCGCGCCCATCTTCCCGTCCCCGAGCGGGGAAAATATCTGTATCGCCCATACCTTCTGGAGAAGGGCGCGGACGGCATGATGGTGTTTTTCCGCGACGACCACCTGTCCGACCTGATCGGTTTTGAATATTCGCGCTGGCATGGCAAGGATGCCGCCACGCATTTCATCGATCAGCTGGACAGCATCGCGCAGGGTGCGGAAGAGGGGGGAAGGCCTGTGGTCAGCGTGATTCTGGATGGCGAAAATGCCTGGGAATATTATCCCTACAACGGCTTTTATTTTCTCGACGAGCTCTATGGCAGGCTGGAGGCGCATCCCGATATTCACACCCGCACCTACAGCGATTTCGTGAATCCGGATCCGGCCCGGGCCCCTGCCGGCGTGCTTCCCACGATCTGTGCAGGGAGCTGGGTTTATGGCAACTTCTCGACCTGGATCGGCAGCGAGGACAAGAATCGCGCCTGGGATCTGTTGTGCGCCGCAAAGCACAGCTTCGACATGGTGATGTCGAGCGGCCGCCTGAATGATGAGGACAGGGCGGCTGCGGAAAAGCAGCTCTGCTCCTGCGAGAGCTCTGACTGGTTCTGGTGGTTTGGCGACTACAATCCGGCGAACTCGGTGGCAAGCTTCGACCGCCTTTACAGGCACAACCTGACCGAGCTTTACCGGCTCCTGAAGCTCGTTCCTCCCGTCGGTCTTTCTGAACCCGTCAGCCGCGGCAGCCTGGGCGAGACGGAGGCGGGTGGCGCAATGCGCCGTGCGACCGAATAAGGCCATGATAAAGGATCGCGCGAGCGGCATCCTGTTGCATCCGACCTCCCTGCCGGGCCAGTTCGGTGCCGGGGACATGGGGGCGAATGCCTATCTCTTCGTGGACTGGCTGCTGGGTGCCGGGCAGACCTACTGGCAGGTTTTGCCGCTGGGAGAGATCGGCCCGGGAAATTCGCCATACATGAGCAGTTCCGCATTTGCAGGCAATGTGCTGCTGATCGACCTGTGCGAGCTGTCCCATCTGGGCTGGTTGGGGCCTCAGGACCTCGAGCCGCATCCCGGCTTTCGCCCCGACAGGGTCGATTTTTCGCTGCAGGGCCAATACAGGCTGGAGAGGCTGGGCCGCGCATCCAGAAACTTCTTCGCATCCCCTGACGATGCCATGCATGAATCGTATACACGGTTTTGCATCGAGGAGCGCGCATGGCTTGACGACTATGCGCGCTTCATGACGATCGCCGGGCAGCAGGAATGGCGCAACTGGAATCAGTGGCCTGCAGCGCTTGCGAACAGGGATAGGCATGCGCTGCAGTTGTTCGATGAGGCCAACGGCGAAAAGATCGGCTTCTGGAAGTTCTGCCAGTGGTGCTTTGACAGGCAATGGCGGCGGCTCAGGACCTATGCTAATGAACGCGGCATCCGGCTGATAGGGGATGTCCCCATCTTTGTCGCATATCAGAGCGCGGACGTCTGGGCGCATCGCGAGCTCTTCGAGCTTGATGAGTCGGGATCTCCCCTCGTCGTGGCAGGCGTGCCGCCAGACTATTTCAGCCAGACGGGGCAGCTCTGGGGCAACCCCCTATATCGGTGGAGCATACACGAGGAAACGGGATATGCCTGGTGGATAAGGCGCCTGAAGCATGCCCTGGAAGATTTCGACCAGGTGCGCATAGACCACTTCAGGGGCTTTGCAGGGTACTGGGAAGTGCCTGCGGGTGAGAAGACGGCAATCAACGGAAGGTGGATGCCGGGGCCGGGTGCGAAGCTGTTCGACGCCTTCAAGAGCGTGTTCCCGGATCTTCCCATCATCGCCGAGGATCTGGGCGTGATCACGCCGGATGTGATCGAACTGCGAGACAGGTTCGGGCTTCCGGGCATGCGCATACTGCAGTTTGCCTTCGGGGAGGATGAGTCGAACTATTTTCTACCCCACAACTATGTCGCCAACGTCATCGCCTATACGGGCACGCACGACAACGACACGACGGTGGGCTGGTGGAACTCCGCCCCGGATCAGGTGAAAAACTTCGTAAGGCGGTACATGGGGCGTGAGGAGATAGACGTGCCGTGGGACATGATCAAGTCGCTTTCCTCATCGGTTGCCAACACGGTGATCTTCCCCATGCAGGACATACTCTGTCTGACTAACGAATACCGGATGAACTATCCTGGAAGCGTGGAGGGGAACTGGGAATGGCGCTTCACCTGGGAGCAGGTCGAGCCATGGCATACCATCAGGCTTGCCGAGATCACGGCGGACAGCCTGCGTTGCGCCAGCCTGGGGCTGGCGCACTGAAACTTACTTCTTCTTTGCGCCGTTGACGGCAGCCTTCAAGGTTGCGCCCGGCTTGAATGCGGGAGTCTTGGAAGCCTTGATTTTCAGCTCTGCGCCAGTCTTGGGGTTGCGTCCGACCCTGGCTGCACGCTTGCGCACTTCGAATGTGCCGAAACCCACGAGGGCGATGCTCTCTCCTTTGGTCAGCGTCGCACCGATGATCTCGATCAGCGCAGCAAGATTGTTTTCTGCCGCAACTTTCGTGCTGCCGGTTTTGGTGGCCAAAGCATCAATCAGTTCTTTTCTGTTCATGTGTCTCTCTCCGTGATTAGCGAAATAATATGGCTGCGCGTTACAGCGGGCAAAGTCTAACACTCAACTGCCGCAAACTGAATAGCCTTTGAGAGAATAATTTTGAAATTCACTCTGCAATGTCCTGGTGTTGCAGCGAAACAGACGCTGGCGAAACCGGATATAAGGCGGTCTCGGGCTGCATGAACGACTTTGAAAATGTGCGGCAAGCAATTGATCCTTCATGGAATTGCATTTTGAAAGACCGATGGCAATTGCGAAGGCGGCATTTCATGGGTTACATTCATACCGTTATTTGCCAATGGTATTGGATGCGATGCAGAATGACCCGCAGGGTGAACTGAGGCAGGCGGCGCTTTTGCTGCTCGCCGAAAAGGATGCAGGACGCAAGGCGGAAGCGGTGCGCCGGCTTTCCGAATGCGGCGCGCCAAGACTTGACAGCGAGGCGCTGCTTCAACCTGCCGGTGCCATTCCGGGGCAGCCCGAGAGGCCGCTTCTGGTTTCGCCGCGCGAGGTGAAGAAAAGGGCGATGCACACCGTTGAAGGGCGCGCCGCATTGATCCATGCACTGGTGCACATCGAGTTCAACGCGATCAACCTTGCGCTGGATGCGATCTGGCGATTTCCGGGGATGCCGGAAGCATATTATTCGGACTGGCTGCGCGTCGCAGGGGAAGAGGCGCTGCATTTCTCGCTTCTTTCGAATCACCTCAAAGGCATGGGTTATGCCTATGGCGACTTTGTCGCGCACAACGGCCTTTGGGAGATGGTCGAGAAGACGAGGGGCGATCCGCTTGCGCGCATGGCGCTGGTGCCAAGAACGCTCGAGGCGAGAGGGCTGGATGTCGTGCCCGCGATGCGCGCAAGGCTCCTGCAGGCGGGCGATGTCAGGGCTGCAGAAATTCTGGACATCATACTGCATGACGAGATAGGACATGTCGCGATAGGCAACCGCTGGTATAACTATCTCTGCAGGGAGCGTGGCATCGATCCCATCGTGACCCATGCCTTGCTTGCGACCGAATATGGCGTGCCTCCATTGCGCGGCCCATACAATTTCTCCGCCCGCCGCGCTGCAGGATTCTGCGAAGCGGAACTCTCGGAACTTGCCGGCCGTGGTGCATGCGCCATGAACATGGCACAATCGGATACCATATAGGAAGCGGATTCATGCTGAGCTACCGCCATGCGTTTCATGCCGGCAATCACGCCGATGTTCTGAAGCATTTCATCGAGGTGCAGCTGCTTCGCCATCTGGCGCAGAAGGAAAAGGCATACTGGTATATAGACACGCATGCGGGTGCAGGATGCTACAGGCTCGATCGCGGTTATGCGCTGCAGAATGCGGAATTCGAAAGCGGCATTGCAAGGCTCTGGAGTCGCTCTGATCTGCCGGAGCCGCTCGAGGCCTATGTCAGGCTGGTGCGGGAATTCAATCCGGACGGGCAATTGAGCCTATATCCGGGTTCCCCGCTGATCGCGCAGAAGATGATGCGAGACCAGGACAGGATGAGGCTCTTCGAGATGCACCCGAGCGACAGCGAGCTGCTTGTTGAGAATTTCAGGGGGACGGGGGCGCTGATCCAGCGAGGCGATGGATTTGCAGCGCTCAAGGCGCTGCTTCCGCCGCCACCCCGCCGCGCCCTGGTGCTGATCGATCCGCCTTATGAAGACAAGGAGGATTACCGGCGCGTGGTGTCGGCGCTCAAGGAAGGGCTGAAGCGCTTTGCCAGCGGCGTCTATGCGGTCTGGTATCCGGAGCTCACGCGCATCGAGGCAAGGCAGTTGCCGGCGCAGTTGAAACAGCTGCCGGTGAAATCGTGGCTGAATGTCTCGCTCAGGGTGCAAAATGCAAGCGGGGAGGGATTCGGCATGCATGGCAGCGGAATGTTCGTGCTCAATCCGCCCTGGAACATGCATGCCGTTTTGCAGGAAGTGATGCCTTATCTGGTGAGGATACTGGGTCAGGATGGCGGCGCTTCCTTTGTGCTGGAGCATCAGGCCGATGCGTGATTATAAAGGGGGGAACATGGCTCATACATGGAATTTTTTCCGCGCGGGCGGCTTCGATCAGGTGCAGATCGATACCGGAGAGGATCTTGTCTGCCTGAAGGACTTGAACCAGAAGCTCTGGGTCGCATTGAGCTGCCCCACAAGGGGTATCGAATTCGATTCCAGAACGCTCGACATGATCGATGCCGATTCGGACGGCCGGGTGCGGGCAGGGGAGGTGCTCTCTGCCATCGACTGGGCGGCAACGAGGCTCAAGGATGCCGATCTCCTGGTAAAGGGGGGTGACAGGCTCTTGCTGTCCGACATAAACGAGGAAACGGATGAGGGAAAGGCGCTCTTGTCCTCCGCCCGGCATATCCTGAAAAGCCTTGGCAAACCGGATGCGGAAGAGATATCCATGTCGGACATGGATGACATCGAGAAGATCGTCGCAGGCTGGGAATTCAACGGGGATGGCGTGGTCGCACCTCTTCAGGTGGCGGACGGAAATCTGCGCGCAACGATAGAAGACATCATCAAGTGTTCGGGATCGCTGCCTGACAGGAGCGGTGAGCAGGGAATCAGCCGCGAGATATCCGACAAGTTCTTTGCTGAAGCGCAGAATTATTCCGACTGGTATGCAAAGGGCGAATCCGATCCGGCGATACTGCCGCTGGGCGAGAAGACCCAGGAAGCGGCAGAAGTGTATGCCGCGATCAAGGACAAGGTGGGCGACTATTTCACCCGCTGCCAGCTGGCAGCCTTCGATGCGCGCGCTGCATTGCCGCTCAGCCGCTCGGTCGAGGACTACCAGCACCTGGCTGCCCAGAGCCTGTCTGCAGGCAGCGAGGAGGTGGCGAGCCTGCCGCTTGCCTTCATCGTCGCAGACCAGCCATTGCCATTGATCAGGGGCATCAATCCCGCCTGGAAGGAAAGGCTGGATGCGTTGAATGCAAAGGTGATATCGCCCATGCTGGGGAAAAAGGAGAGCATGACGGCAGAGGAGTGGGACGGGCTTTGTGCAAGGTTCACAGCCTATGAGGCATGGCAAAAGGAAAAGCCTGCAGGCAATGTCTCGGGGCTTGGCATTGCCCGCATACGCGAAATTCTGAATGCGGGCGACAAGGGCGGGATCGAGGCCCTGATCGACAAGGACAAGGCCGTGGAAGCCGAGGTCAATTCCATCCATGCGGTGGAGCGTCTGTTGCGCTACAAGCGGGACCTTTATACGCTGGTCAACAACTTCGTGTCCTTCCGCAATTTCTATACAGGGCGAGCCAAGGGCATCTTCCAGGTGGGCACGCTCTATCTCGACGGGCGAAGCTGCGATCTGACGGTCAGGGTGGAGGATGTGGCCAAGCACGCGGCCTTTGCGGCGATGAGCGGCATCTGTCTGGTTTACTGCGAATGCGTGCGCGGCACCGAAAAGATGAACATCGCCACAGCCTTCACCGCAGGTGATTCGGATTACCTGATGGTGGGGAGAAACGGCGTGTTCTACGACAGGAAAGGCTGCGACTGGGATGCGGTCGTGGTGCGCATCGTCGACAATCCGATCAGCATACGCCAGGCGTTCTGGTCTCCCTACAAGAAGCTTTCCAAGGCGATCAGCGAGGCCTTGCAGAAGTTCGCCGCAACGCGTGCGAGTTCGGCGGAAAGCCAGATGATCAAGAAGGTGGTGGAGAATGGCAAGGAGGTTGTGAGTCCCCAGCCTCCCAAGCCGCCATTCGATGTCGGCAAGTTCGCCGGCATCTTCGCCGCAATCGGGCTTGCGATCGGTGCGATAGGCGGCATGCTCGCGTCTGTCATCGGCGGCGTCTTGAGTTTGAAATACTGGCAGATACCGATCGCGCTTTTGGGGCTGCTGCTCCTGATCTCCGGGCCGGCGATGATGCTGGCCTGGTTCAAGCTCAAGCGCAGGAACCTGGCACCCATACTCGATGCGAACGGCTGGGCCGTAAATGCGCGCGCGCGCATCAACATTCCGTTCGGCACTTCGCTTACCAGCATGGCGGTCTTGCCGGAAGGCTCGCACCGCGCACTCACGGACCCCTATGCCGAGAAGAAGCCGGTGTGGCCCTATTACGTCCTGGTGCTGGCAGCACTGATTGCCCTTTTCGGACTGCGCTATGCCGGCGTATTCGGGAAATAGCATGAGGTCTGCTCTGGATTGCCGGCGCTGCGACCGTCTGGCCGGATTTTTGGACGAGGTGGGCGCCTCGCATCCTGGGTATCATGCGCGCCCTGTGGCTTCATTCGGCGATGAAGGAAGCAGGTTTCTGATCGTCGGGCTGGCGCCTGGCATGCATGGCGCGAACCGCACGGGCCGCCCCTTCACCGGGGACTATGCGGGCAACCTGCTCTACGGCACGCTATACCGGCATGGCTTTGCAAGCTCGCCCGAGCCCCTCGATGCCGATGGCAATGCCAATCAAGAACTCAAGCTTCTGGATTGCCGCATCGCCAACGCAGTGCGCTGCCTGCCTCCGCAGAACAAACCGCTGCCTCTCGAGATCAAAGCCTGCAACGACTATCTTGCCGATGAGCTTTCGATGCGGCCCCGGGCGGTGCTGGCTCTTGGCACGATCGCCCATCAGGCCGTGCTTGCAGCCGCGAGGCTGCGCAAGGCCGATTATCCCTTTGCGCATGGGGCAAGGCACGACCTTCCGGATGGCACCGTTCTTTTCGACAGCTATCACTGCAGCCGCTACAACACCCAGACCAGGAGGCTGACCGGCGAGATGTTCGATTCCGTGATCGCCTCCATCGCATCTCACCTTGGAAAAGTTTGATCCCAAACCCATCCTGGACAGCCTGCCATTGCTGCCCGGCGTCTACCGCTACTATGACGAGCAGGGGACCGTGCTCTATGTCGGCAAGGCCAATCAGCTGAAAAAACGCGTCTCATCGTATTTCCAGAAGAGCCATGTCTCGCCGCGCATCAGCATGATGGTTTCGCACATCGCCAGGATAGAGACGACGGTGACGCGCTCCGAGGCCGAGGCGCTGCTGCTCGAGAACAACCTGATCAAGTCGCTCAAGCCCCGCTACAACATCCTGTTCCGTGACGACAAGTCCTATCCCTACATCGTCCTGACGGGAGACAGGTTTTCGCGGCTGACTTATTTCAGGGGCACGCCAAACAAGCAGCACCGGCATTTCGGCCCTTACCCGAATGTCCATGCGGCAAAGGAGTCGATCGCGCTGCTGCAGAAGATATTCCGGCTGCGCACCTGCGAGGAAAGCGTGTTCAAGAACCGCACGCGCCCCTGTCTTCTGCATCAGATCAACCGCTGCACAGCTCCCTGTGTCGGCCTGATTTCCGAAGAAGACTACCGCTTCGATGTGCAACGCGCTGAGCTCCTCCTGGAAGGCAAGCATCATGAGGTCGAGCGCATGCTGCAAGGCGCGATGGAAAAGGCTGCGGATGCGCAGCATTACGAGCTGGCCGCCGTGCTGCGGGATCAGCTGAAAGCCCTGCATACCGTGCAGCAAAAGCAGTTCGTCGAATCCACGGGCGGTACGACGGATGCCGATATCATCGCCCTTGCGGTGCAAGACGGGATGGTGTGCGTCAACCTCGCGATGGTTCGTGGCGGCAGGCATCTGGGCGACAAGAGCCTGTTCCCCGAACACGCTGAGGGACTTTCCCGGGATGAGATCATTGAGGCCTTCATCGCGCAGCATTACCTCGATCGTGCCGCTCCGCCGCTGATCATTCTGGAATCAGATTGCAAGGATCATGCGCTCTCCGGGCTGTTGACCGAACAGGCGGGGCGTCAGGTCAGGATCATCAGGGCCTCAAGCGGATCGCGCCGCCAGTGGCTCGAGATGGGAATGCGCAATGCCGAACTTGCGCTGGGCCAAAGATTGATGCAGCAGGGAGGGGAGAGGCTGCGCCTGGAGAGGCTGCGCGATTTTCTCGGAATGGAGGCGCTATCCCGCATCGAGTGCTTTGACATCAGCCATACCATGGGCGAGGCGACGGTCGCCTCCTGCGTGGTCTATGACGGCATGGAAATGCGCCCTTCGCAGTATCGCCGCTACAACATCAGCGGCATCACCGGCGGGGACGATTATGCGGCGATGAGGCAGGCCTTGATGCGCCGCTACCAGAAGATTTCCGAGGGCGTGGCACCGGATCTGTTGCTGATAGACGGCGGATTGGGACAGTTGCACAGCGCGATGCAGGTGATGCAGGAATTGCATTTGTCAGTGCCGATGGTGGGTATAGCCAAGGGCGTCGAAAGAAAGGCGGGAATGGAGCTGCTGATCTTTGAAGACGGAACGGAGAAACGATTGGCGCCGGACGATCCTGCGCTGCATCTGATCCAGACGATACGGGACGAGGCGCACCGCTTTGCGATCACGGGCCACAGGGCAAGGCGCGGTAAAACGCGAGTCGCATCCAGCCTCGAGGAGATCGGCGGAATAGGGGACAAGCGCAGGCGCAGCCTGCTGACCCATTTCGGCGGTTTGCGGGAAATCGCCAAGGCGAGCATAGAGCAGCTCTGCCAGGTCGAGGGGATCAGCAAATCGCTTGCTACAAGGATTTATCAGCAGCTACACTGACAGGCATGAAGATCAACATCCCCAATCTGCTTACCTGGTTCAGGATCGTCCTCATTCCGGTGTTCGTCGCGGCGTTTTATCTGTCCGACAGCACGCTTTCCCTGCATTCGAAAAACCTGGTTGCGACGGGTGTGTTCGTGCTGGCGTCCGCCACAGACTGGCTCGACGGATACCTCGCGCGCAGACTGAACCAGTCCTCCGCATTCGGGGCCTTCCTCGACCCGGTCGCGGACAAGCTGATGGTGGCCGCTGCGCTGATCCTACTCGTCAAGCTGGAGCGCGCCGATGCGATCATCGCCTTCATCATCATAGGTCGGGAAATCACCATCTCCGCGCTTCGCGAATGGATGGCGAAGGTGGGTGAAAGCAAGAGCACGGCCGTCTCCATGCTGGGCAAGGTCAAGACCAGCTTCCAGATGGTCGCGATCGGGATGCTGCTCTATCACGAAAGGATACTGAATGTGGATTGCCAGGCGGTCGGCTCGCTGCTGCTTTATCTTGCCGCACTGCTCACGCTCTGGTCCATGGGATACTATCTGATGGTTGCGATGCAGCGGCTCAAAGAAATATGAAATCGTCGTTGATTTCGCCGCTTGTGTCTGTATAATGCGCAGCCTTCGGGGTGTAGCGTAGCCTGGTAGCGCGCCTGCTTTGGGAGCAGGATGTCGGGAGTTCGAATCTCTCCACCCCGACCAGTTTTTTGGTTGCCGATGAATTGTGCCCGTAGCTCAATCGGATAGAGCACCAGCCTTCTAAGCTGGGGGTTACAGGTTCGATTCCTGTCGGGCACGCCAGAGTCAATGGTGGCTGTAGCTCAGTTGGTAGAGTCCAGGGTTGTGATCCCTGTTGTCGTGGGTTCGAGTCCCATCAGCCACCCCATCTTCTTTCAGATACAAAACCAAACTGTCGCGCTCCTCCCGTGAAATTGCGCGCATTGTGAGCGCGTTGTGATATCCTTTCTCCCGATAGGTGTAACAAAGACTCGTTCCATGCCAAAAAAGGCTTTCTGCCATACATTTTTACGCTTCGTGAAACAATTCCTTCAGGCCGCAGGATTGGAATGAGGCTTAGGAATCGTTTTCTCCTTTTGACCTCGCTGATTTTCCTCGGGTTCATGCTGGTTGTATTCATCCTTGCGAGGCAGATGCTGGATGATCTGAATCAGGGCTGGGGCAGGCAATTTGCGGAACGGCAGGTCCAGGCGGACAAGAATCGCACACTGGTGCCGCTGATCAATGAGATCGCGCTTGCCAGGAAAATGGCTGCAGACCCTGACATCATCGCATTTGCACTGGACGAGGCCAACCCTGCCGCAAGGAGGCGGGGAATGGATGCGATGGAACGATATCGTACCCTTTTCAGCGACCACAGTGACTTTGCGGCAATCGCAAAGAGCGGGGATTATTATTTTGCAGATTCCGCCGATAAGAGCCGCAATGGCGACGTGCGCTATGTCCTTGGCAGGAACAATCCCAATGACCGCTGGTTTTATGCCACATTGAAGGATGGCAGGGAGTATTAGCTAAACGTCGATCCGGATGTACATCTTGGGATAACCAAGGTCTGGATCAATACGCTGATCAGGCATGGAAATGAGACACTCGGGATCGTCGGGACCGGCATCGACCTGACTGATTTTCTGAGGCGTACGGTAAGCGTTCCGCAAAAGGGCATCGTGAACCTTTTTGTCGACAGGAGCATGGCCATACAGCTTCACGACGATCCTAAGCTCATCGACTATATGGGCGTTGCAAAGAATGCCAAGGAGCATGTCAGGCTGAATGTGCTGATCAAGGATCCTGAGGATCTAAAAGAGATCGACAATGCCTTGCGCGAGGCGAAGCGATCCCCCGAGGGAGTGCAAACCCTCTGGGTACGTTATCAGGGTTCGAGATACATGCTGGGTGTGTCCTACCTTCCGGAGGTGGACTGGTTCGACCTGACGCTGATGAATCCGCACGAATTGAATTTCGCGAAAGACATGGGCTTGCTGCCGGTCTATTTCTTCCTGGCGCTTTTGATTTCTCTCTTGCTGATGGGAGTGGCACTGCACCGATGGGTATTGGTTCCGATTTCCATGCTGAGAAATTCCGTCGAGAAGATCAATCGGGGGGATTTTGATATTGCGATTCCCGGCCGGGGGTTGGGGGAAATTTCCGAACTGTCCGACGCATTCTCGGAAATGGCGCAATCCATCAGGCAAGGCAGGGATCTTCTGGAGTCCGAGGTCAGAAAGCAGACCGAGGAATTGCAGAATGCGAATCGCCTGCTTCAGCAGGACATACACGAGCGCAAACTGGCCGAGGCGGCAGTATTGGAGAAGGAATACCACTATCGCATGGCGATTGAAACTTCCGAGGATGGTTTCTTGATGTTCGACGAGCTTGGGAAGCTTTTGGAAGTCAATGACAGTTATGCGCGCATGTCTGGCTACTTGCGCGATGAACTGCTGAAAAAACATGTCTACGATCTGGATGCAGATTATGACAGGGAGCTCGTGTCCGAAAAGCTCGAAAGCATCATCCGGAATGGCAGGCATGAGAACTTCGAGACCCGGCACAGGAAAAAGGATGGAAGCATATTCCCTGTCCGTGTATCGGTTTCCTGCACCGAAGGGGGAGGCGTGTTTTTCGCTTTCCTCACGGATCTGACCGGAAGCAAGGAGGCCGAAGAGGCCATGCAGCTTGCATCGCTGGTATACCAGAACTCAAGCGAAGCGATGCTTGTGACGGATGCCGAGAACCGCATCATTGCAATCAATCCGGCCTTTACGGACATAACGGGTTACAGTCTGGAAGATGTCAAGGGAAGAAATCCCAATATTTTCGCATCCGGCCATCATGAAGCGGATTTCTATAAATCCATGTGGCACTGCATCAACCTTGATGGCTATTGGCATGGCGTCGTCTGGGACAGGCGCCGGGACGGGGAAATACGCGCGATGCAGCTTAGCATCAATACCATCCGGAATGATGCGGGGGAGGTATACCGGTATGTCGCGCTGATGTCCGATATCACGGAGAAGAAGAAATCCGAGGAGCTGATCTGGCAGCAGGCCAATTATGACCAGCTGACTGGTTTGCCAAACCGCCAGATGTTCTATGAGCGGTTCGGCCTTGAGGCAAAAAAAAGCCATCGCAATGGCAGAAAGCTTGCCCTTTTGCTGATCGATCTTGACCGGTTCAAGGAGATCAATGATACCCTGGGGCACGACAAGGGGGACATGCTGCTGGTGGAAGCGGCACGCCGCATCTTCGATTCGGTGCGCGAGTCGGATACCGTTGCCCGTCTTGGGGGGGATGAATTTGTCGTGATCCTGACGGACCTGGAGGACTTGTCAGGCGTCGACCGGATAGCGCAGAACATCATTGAAAGGTTGACCGAACCTTTCGTGCTGACAGGGGAGGACGCATTTATTTCCGCAAGCATCGGCATCTCGATCTATCCGGACGATTCGCAGCAGATGGACGATCTCTTCAAGGGGGCTGACCAGGCGATGTATGCGGCAAAGAATGCCGGACGCAACCGTTTCAGATATTTCACGAGGGAAATGCAGGATGTGGCGCAAAAGCGGCTGCGACTGGCCAACGACATGCGTCTGGCGCTGGGCCTTGGTCAGTTCTCCGTCTTCTACCAGCCGATCGTGGATATGAAAACAGGAGAGATCCACAAGGCGGAGGCATTGATAAGGTGGTTCCATCCGTCGCATGGAATGATCAGTCCGGCTGAATTCATTCCGCTGGCAGAAGAAACCGGACTGATCGTGCCCATCGGGGACTGGATCTTCAGGAAGGCCATAGAACAATGCAAATCCTGGAGGGAAAAATTCCAGGACTTCCAGATCAGCATCAACAAATCCCCTGTGCAGATGCGCAGCAAGGATACACTGGTGTGGAACGAACACCTCAGAATGGCTGGCGTTCCAGGTCAGTCGGTATGCGTCGAGATTACCGAGGGATTGCTGCTGGACCCGGAACCGCGAGTCAACAGGAAACTTCTGGACTTCAGGGACGACGGCATCCAGGTGTCGATCGACGATTTTGGAACAGGTTATTCCTCGCTGTCCTACCTCAAGGAATTCGATATCGATTTCCTCAAGATAGACCGTTCCTTTGTCAGGAATCTTGCGCCGGGGACAAGCGAGCTTGCGCTTTGCGAGGCGATCGTGGTCATGGCGCACAAGCTTGGGATGAAGGTCGTGGCTGAAGGTGTGGAGACCGAGAGGCAGCGGGATCTGCTGCTGCAGATGGGATGCGATTTTGCCCAGGGATACCTTTATTCGCCGCCCGTTCCCGCGGAGGATTTCGAGCCGTTTCTGGAGAATCAGGCAGAGTCCTTCGCCCTCTCCTGAACCTGCGCTCTAGGAAACGGTATGAACGTTCTTCGATGGATGGGTTTCCGAGGCGCCCAATGCCATCAGAAGACCTGATATCACAAGTATCAGTGCGGTCACCCAGAACGCCTTCGATATGTCGTTTCCCCACTGGGCGACGAGCCCAAGCAGAACGGCGCCTATCGCATAGCCGGTATCGCGCCAGTATCGATAGGTTCCAAGGGCGGAGCTGCGCCAGTTGGGATGCGCGATGTCGGCGACCGATGCGATGAGATTGGGATAAAGCAGCGCCATGCCCAACCCCATGATGGCGGCGGAGATGGTCCATGCCACCATGCCTTCGACCAGCATGACCGTTGCAATTCCTGCTGCCAGCACCCACAGGCCTGAGATGATGGGAACCTTCCGGCCGATGATGTCCGAAAGGGTGCCGGTCAATAGCTGCGATGCGCCCCATACCGTGCCGTAGACTGCGGTGACCCAGCCGATCTGCACCAGCCCCAGCCCCTTGTCGTGAAGGTATATCGGAAACAGCACCCAGAGCAGGGCATCGGCGATCTTGTTGGCAACACCCGCCTGGCAAAGCGCCCTGAAGGTCGGATGTTTGAAGGAGACCAGCGTGAACACCTCCCATGTGCCGGGATGCTCGGAGACTCCTGCCGGCCAGCGATGGCCTGTATGTTTCGCGTTTGCGTGTTCGCGGCTTTCGGCCTTTGCCCAGGGCAGGGTCTCCTTGAGGAAAAAGGAGGCGATCGTTGCGGCGATGAAAGTCGTGGCCAGCGTGAAGGCGAAAAGCGCTTCGCGTGGTCCGTAGATCTGTGCAAGGTATCCGGTGGCAAGCCCGCCTATCCCCACCGCGGCATATCCTGCGAACTCATTGACGCCGGTTGCAAAACCGCGCTGTTCGGCCCTGGTGATGTCCACCTTGCTGGTGACCGTCATGCTCCATGCGAAGCCCTGGTTGATCCCGAGGAAGATATTCGCCGCGACTATCCATCCCCAGCTAGGCGCGTAAAGAATCATGAAGGGAATGGGCAGGGCACCCAGCCAGCCGAGCATCAGGACCTTCTTTCGCCCGATGCGCTCTGACAGGCGCCCTGCGACAAAATTCAGGATGCCCTTGACGAATCCGAAGGACACGACGAAGGACATCAGGAAAAGGAACGAGCCCTTGGGCACGCCGAAGTCTGCGCTCAGAACCGGAAGCACGTTGCGCTCCATGCCGATCACAAGCCCCACGAAGAAGACCTGGATCGCTTGCTGGATGAACTGGTGGAGGTTCGCGCGTATGCCGCGGACATAAACCGCTTCCGCCGCGATGGCCGACTGGGTGTCCATGGAAAATCCGCTCATGCCGCGATGTTGGCCGCAACCATGCTGTCCATCTCTTTTGGGCGTGGAGGGATGTTGCCGATCAGAGATTCGATGAACGCGTCCTTGCCCATGGACAGCGCGGGATTCCAGCGCTTCTCGAATCCGATTGTCGAACTGGGCTTGCCTGAAAGCCCTGCACCGCAGACGCTACCTGCCTGATGGCCGGGGAATATTTCGACTTCGTTTGGCAATGTCAGAAGCCTGGCGTGGATGCTTTCATAAAGCTGTCCTGCCATCTCCTTCTCGCGCCCAAGAAGGTCTGGGCGGCCTGTCGACCCGACGAAGAGCGTGTCGCCGGTGATCACGAACCAGGGCGCATCGCCCCTGCGCATGTCGGTCACCAGCAGGCAGATGCTGTCGGGCGTATGGCCGGGCGTGTGCAGCACATCGACGTTGACGTTGCCCAAGTTCAGCAACTGGCCGTGTGAGAGCTTCTCGAAATCGAAATGCACGACGCCAGAATCCGATTCGTGCAGGCAATAGGGAGCCCCTGCCATCTTTGCAAGCCTCCTGCCGCCCGAATAGTGGTCCGCATGCACATGCGTGTCGATCACATAGTTGATGGTGACGCCGGCCTTCTTTGCCTCCTCCAGGTACCATTCCTCGTCGCCCGCGACCACGTCGACCGCCATGGATTTTCCCCTGGTGCCGCAGCCGAAGAAATAGGAAAGGGAGGATTCCTTGGTCGCAAGTTGTCTGAAAAACATGTCGATACTCCTTTCAAAATACAAGAATCTTGTCGGCCCATTCCGTCCAGTCGGCAAGCTCTGCCATCGTGCTTCTGTGCGCACCTCCGACCAGTTCGCCATCGTCCATCCCGCGGGCGGTCATGCAGGTGCCGCATACGCCCACCTCGCCTTGCCGGATCACCTTGTTGAGCATCACCTGGACGTTGTAATAACCTTCAGGCACCTTCTGTCCCGACTTTGCGCAGACCGAGCCGTCGCCGATCAGGAACACCTTCACCTCGTTTCCTTCCCGGCCCGCCAGGGTTCCGGCAAGGCGCAGGGCATTGTAGGAGCGTTCGTTGCCGTAAGGTCCGTCGTTGATCAGGAAAAGGGTTTTCATGATTTTCTCCAATATTCTAATAATATTTGGAATGATTAAATCAAGGTTTCAATTTCTTGTCAACTATGCTTTTCAATTCATTTGTGATAGTTTTATATCGATCAAATGATGGCTGGAATATATGGCATGAGAAACGGAAGAAAGATCAAGGATACGCTCTATGAGCAGGTGGCCAGGATAGGCAAGGCCTTCTCCAGCCCGAAAAGGCTGGAGGTGATAGAACTGCTGAGCCAGGGGGAGAAGTCCGTGGAGCGGCTTGCCCAAGAGGCGTCGATCAGCGTGAAACTGGTCAGCGCGCACCTGCGCGAATTGCGCACGGCTCAACTCGTTGAGACGAGAAGGGAGGGAAAGAACATATACTATCGCCTGGCGGACAAGGCGGTTGCGGACCTCTGGGTTCAGGTGCACAGGTTGGCCGAGAACCGCCTCGAAGAACTGCAATCGGCGCTTCAGAAGATTGCGAGCCAGCCTGGCGATCTCGTGCCAAGCGACAGAGAAAACCTGATGAAGGCCGCGCGCAAGGGCGAGATCGTGGTGCTGGACGTGAGGCCTGCAGAAGAGTATCTGACCGCGCACCTGCCTTTTGCGCGCTCGATACCGCTCGATGAACTGCGCCAGCGACTGTCAGAACTTCCGAGGGACCGTTCCATCGTCGCATACTGCCGTGGCCCGTATTGCCTGATGGCGGTCGATGCGGTTGAACTGCTAAGCAAGGAAGGCTATCGCGCGGTGCACCTGCGGGAAGGTGTTGCCGAGTGGGCCAGCGAAGCTCGCTAGCGACGCACAGCGCGTTCTGGGAGGCTCACGGAGGATCGCCTCCCCATCTTTCGATCTTGGCGATCAATTTGTAGAGCAGGCCGGTGCGTTCCAGTATGAAAAACGTCACGACGGCAAACAGCCCGCCGGCTTCCATGCAATGCGCTGCAAATGCGGTTGCAAACATGATTTCCTCCTTTCATTAGGCATACACCATGTGCATCAGTGTTGTCACCGTACTCGTTGGACACATCGAAGTCAACGCAGTTTGATTAAGAGAATTTAATGTGTTCGAGGCGTGCAAGCCCTGAGCCTTGCTAATGCTGAAATTCAGAGGTCGTCGGGAAATGAAAAGGGGTTGAGCGACAGCCCGATCAGTCGTACTCGACGTCCTGTTCTGCGCCAGCGTAGCAGTTCTGGATTTCTGCAACGATCCTGTCGGTTTTCGTCTTCGACAGGATTTTTTTCACGATGGAATGCTTGAATTCGTCCATGCGCGCGCGCAGCAGGTCCTGGAATTCGGGAGGGGATTTCCTGAGCAGCGCCTGCCAGCCAATTTCGACATCGGGTTGCATTTCTCGCGCGCGGCGTATCAATTCCTCGATGTCCTTCTGGCCGCAGCGGGCAACGATGCGACCGTCGTCAAGAATCGAGAAGATGACCGCGCTGGCGATCACGGCGCTCGCATCGAGATCGGCCTCCCTGATCGCGCCTGCATGATGATGCCTGCGCAGCCATTTCGCGCACGAGACGACTTCCTGATTTTCGCGCCTGATCTGCAGTTCCCGCCTGTATGTTTCGTCTCCGCTCCAGGATGCGCCGGGATCTGCACGGCATATCTCGAGGAAGAGCGACTTCAGGTTGCGCTGCTGTATTTCGGGATCGCTGTCGAAGTCCGCGATCAGGGTCTGCGGGGGTAGTGAAGCCAGTTCCTTGATGCTGCGGAATCCCATCTGGAATAAGCGCTCGGCGCCGTGCTTCAGCAGAAAGGGCAGGGGGGCCTCAGCGCTGTTCAGGCTGATGCCCAGGGAGATGCAGCCATTGGTGAGATAAAATGCCTCGAGCAGTCCGTCTGCGGTCCTGTCGTTGGTGTACCTTCGGGCGACGAGCACGGTGATGCCGGACAGTTCCTCCAAAAGGCGGTTTGCGGTATCGGCATGGTCGGGCTGAAGCGCAAGCGCTTCGAGCGCCTGCACCAGATGCGGAACGCGAGGTGTATGGCTTGTGAGCTTCATCGGGGTCAGGCGAAGATGTCCTCGCCCAGTCCGGGCCTGTTGCTGCGCGTGTCTATCTGCCTTGTCGGCACCTGCTTGCGCAGACGCTGCAGAAGCTCCTGGGTGGAGCGGAAATCCCAGTGTTCTTCCCCCGGCTCCTCCTCGTCATTCCCCGTGTCCTCTTCCTCATAGCCTTCGTGCCCTTCAAGCGGGTGTTCGCCAGGCTGCCAGTTCGGAAAGAGCTCGAAAAGCACGCGGTCCCAACCCTCAGGATCGCTTTGTGCGACCGCAAGCGCAAGGGGCACGATGTCGTGATCGGAAGAAGTCTGTCCCGTGCTGTACGGGCCGCGGTCGTGGATCTCGGTGGCGAGTTCGGCGATTTCCCGGGATGCGGTGGAGAAGAGCGCGGCAAAGGCGGTCGTTCCCCAGTCGGTCGCAAGCGCTTCATGTATCAGTGCAGAGCGCCTTTCCTGGTCGTCGCTTGCAAAGAGCATGCCGTGGATGTGGGCGAAAAGCGCCTCCGCCAGAAGCTCCGGCTCGTCCTCTATCATGTCGTCGCTCCACGGAGCCGCGAAGAAGGCGAGGCTCTGCGCCCAGGCCTTGGGCGAGACCAGGAGCGTGGCAAGGGAAAGCTTGCTGCCGTCAAAGGCGGAAAGGTGCATCGATGCGACCTGGGGCTCAAGCGCATCCAGCACTTCCACGACGGCCAGATCGCCCATGTGCTCTGCCGTCTCGTTCAGCGTCTCTTCCGCATGTTCGGGCGAGCCTGCCAGCACGAGTTCGGTGATCTGGCGGCTGATTGCGGGAAGGTTGGTATTCTGGTCAGACATTCTCGTCTCCGCCTGAATCGAAAAGGTGTTCGATGTCGTGCCCGTGCATCATCTGGTCTTCATCCTCCTCATCCTCCTCTTCGCTCTTCTGCAGGGATTCGAGACTATGATCCTCGTCTGCCCATTGCTTCGGATTCTTGTAGAGGAAGGCCGTGATGATCGCGCGGCATGCCAGCATGGGATTCTTCTGCCCGACGGTGGTGAGCGCCTTTTCTGTCGCATCGTTGATGCACGAGACCATGGCGATCACGCTTGGAAAGTCGGACTGATTGTAGTCGTCGGTCAGTGCGAGCAGTCCGCCCGGGTCCTTGAACTTCAGGTGATCGGCGACCGCGAAGCTCAGGAGATTCACGTCGTCGATTTCCGAGCCGTTTCCAAATTCTTCTATCAGTGATTTTACGACCATCGTGTAATACTTCTTGTCGGGAGGATCGCCCAGCGTGTCCTCGATCTGGATGCCGAGCTCGCGCGACTGGTATGCAAATTCAGGGTGTACTTTTTTCATGGTGTGTAAGCGATTTCGCATCGGTTGAAAAGCGAACGCCAGAGCGAGAGCGCTTCCTCGTTCGGGTCGATGATGATGCGGTTGCTGATGCTCTGGTTGTATTCGGCCCGTTTCCTGGGATCCGAGAGCAGTTCGTATGCCTTCTGGATGGCATTGAACCGGCTCTCGGCGCTCGAATGATCGCTCCTGTCCGGGTGGTGGCGCATGGCAAGCGCGCGGTATGCCTTCTTGATCTCGTCTGCGGTGGCATTCGGAGATACGCCAAGGATATGGTATGGATTTTCCATTTCATGCCTCGTGACTGATGGAGGCATTTTACACCAGTCGCAGGCTTTGCGAGTCCTGAGCACGGATTTGCGGAACAACGCCGCTATGCTAGAGTCTATCCGACAATTAAGGGGGCAGTCATGGCGCATTTGTTTGAAACATTCAGGTTGCGGGAAATATCTTTTGCGAACCGCATCGGCATACCGCCGATGTGCCAGTATTCCGCGAAGGAGGGAGTCGCCTCGGACTGGCATTTCGTGCATTACGGCAGCCGCGCGGTTGGAGGCGCGGCGCTGATGATCATGGAGGCGACCGCGATCGCGCCTGAAGGCAGGATAAGCCCGGGCGATCTCGGCATATGGGACGAGCGGCACATCGAGCCGCTTTCGCGCATCGCGGACTTTGCAAAGGGCCAGGGCTGTGTTCCTGCGATACAGCTAGCTCATGCAGGGCGCAAGGCAAGCGTGGGGCTGGGCTGGGAGCCGCAGCGCACGCTTTCGCAATCAGAGGGAGGCTGGAATACGTTGGCACCTTCCGCCGTTTCGTTTGGCGAAGGCTATGCTGCGCCTGAGGCGCTAAGCGATGCCGGCATCAAAAATGTGATTTCGCAATTCGTGGCGGCCGCAAGGCGCGCGCATGACGCAGGCTTCAGCGCAGTCGAGATACATGCAGCCCACGGCTATCTGCTGCACCAGTTCCTCTCGCCGCTATCCAACAAGCGTCAGGATGCCTATGGCGGAAGCTTCGAGAACCGCATCCGCCTCGTGTGCGAAGTGGTCGACGCGGTGAGAAAATCATGGCCTGAAAGGTTGCCGCTGCTGGTCCGCCTCTCGGCGACAGACTGGATGGAAGGGGGATGGGACATAGGCGAGACGGTGGCACTCTCGAAGATCCTGAAGGATAGGGGAGTGGACCTGGTGGACGTTTCTTCGGGCGGGCTGCTTCCGACGGCGAAGATCCCTGCAGGGCCGGGATTCCAGTGCGAATTCGCGGCGAGGATACGCCGCGAAGCCGGCATCCCCACTGCCGCAGTCGGGCTGATCACTTCGGCTTCACAGGCCGACCATGTCATCCGGAGCCAGCAGGCGGACATGGTGCTGATAGGCCGGGAAATATTGCGCAATCCCTACTGGCCACTCGCGGCAGCCCGGGAGCTTGGCCAGGCAACCGGTTGGCCGCCTCAATACCTGCGTGCCGCCCCCCAGGGCGCACCTGCGCGGACATGATCTGCCGGGAGTACACATGATGCCATCCTTGTGGAATCTGGTCATTTCGACGGTCGTGTTCTTCTTTGCGGCCTGGTACATCCATCGCTATCTCGACGACCAGGGGATACCGAAGGGGCCTACGCGCGGCATACTGGTGCTCGTGATCGCCTCCCTGCTTTCATGGGGGGTCGGGTATTTCGTGGACACGACCGAGGAAAAGACGAGCGCAGCCGTGATGCCGACAGGGGTGACTCAGCTATTGAAGGATGCGGGAGGGCAGAATAATCCCTAGCCTCATGAGCGCCAGATCAGGAAGAAGGCAAGCGCGATCCAGAACGGCAGGCTGTACACCATGATCTTGCCCATCGTCATGTCGCTCACATGCAGCCATGAGGCCAGCAGCGTCATGTACTGAAGGCTGCCTACCGCCAGCAGAAAGAAAAGCAGGGCGAGCAAGCTCTGCAATATCTGCACCCTGTGCCTGATGATGAGCTGGATGCGCGAAGAGAACCAGCCTTGCGGTTCCTTTGCCGGTTGCTTTCTGATGTCCGAATCCTTAAGTTTGCCCATCTACAGTCCCAGAGAAGACAGGAGGTCGTCCACTTCGTCCTGCCCGCTGATGCTGGCGTGATGTCCCGGTCCTGCGGTCAGGCCTGAAGTGCTGATCAGGGAATCCTTGACGTTGGGCGCATATTCGAGAAGGATGTCAAGCAGGATGTTCTCGATCTCGACTGCGGCCTTCACGATCTTGTTGACCATCTGCCCTGCGACGTCGCGGAATTCCTGGGCCTCCATGATCTGCATCAGGTTGTGGCGCATGGTCTCTTCCGCCGCGGCCATCTCTCCTAGCCTCGAGATGACATCCATGACGAGGGGCTGGTGTTCGCTGAACCTTGCATCGGCTAGACGCATCGAGAGCTCGCTGCAGGCCTCCCTGTTCCTGCTTGCCAGGGGCAGGGAGGATTCGACTGCGCTGATGGTTTTCTCCGATGCATCGTGCATGGACTGGTCGATGAAGGACAATCTCTCCCTGGCATCCGGCATGGTCGAGGCGGTCTGCTCGAGGTTTCTGGCATGCCCCAGTTCTTTCAGCATCTTGTGCAGCCTCGCGGCCGCGAGGCCTATTTTTTCGACTTTTGCATCTGTGATTTTGCTGCGTTTCCTGCTCGGGGCATCGTTCATATCGTTTTCCGTCTGGGGATTTCAGAATTCAATACTCGTTGTATTTTTTTGCGCTGCCGCGGACGATGTCGGCAGGATACTTACGTGCGTTCTTTTCCATCTTTAGGAGTGCGGCCTCGAGCAGGTCGACACCCAGCTTGTCGGCCAGGCGCACGAGATAGAGCAGCACGTCTGCAAGCTCTTCACTGACCTCGGCAAGGCTTTCCCTTTTCAAGTCGCTCGACTGCGCCGGAGTCAGCCACTGGAAATGCTCCAGCAGTTCGGCCGTTTCGACCATCAGCGCCATCGCCAGATTTTTCGGCGTATGGAACTGGTCCCAGTCGCGCTCGTCCGCAAATGCGCGCAGCCTGTCACGCAGCATCTGCAGTTCCGAAGAGGTGCCTGCTTCCTGCATGTCAGTGCGGAAGAGCTTGCGCCCTGAGGGTGCCGTCGATCGCCTGCATCCTGTCGATGAAGGCTTCTGCATCCGCCTGGATGAGTCCGGCAGGCAGCGCGGATTCCCTGGTTTCAGGATCTGGCCGTATGCCGATTTCGACCTCGTGGCTCGTCAAGTCTGGCGTCTTCATCTTGCACCTCCGTTGAACAATGATACCGTATGATGGATATCGGCGTTAAGTGCCCGAGCTTTAGCCTCATCCCCTGGTATTTGACTGGCTTTCGAAACGCGTAAGGTCGACGAAAGGGGCGGGCAGCCAGCCGTCTTTTCTGTGTTCGGCCACCACGTTCGTGAAGATTCCGCCGCGCACGTAGAATTTGGCGGTAAGCCGCATGAAGCGGGGCTTCAGGGCGGAAACCAGATCGTCCAGTATGCGGTTGGTGACAGCCTCGTGGAAATGCCCCTCGTTTCTGAAAGACCACATGTAAAGCTTCAGGCTCTTTAGTTCCACGCACAGCGCATCGGGGATGTAATCCAGGATCAGGGTTGCGAAATCAGGCTGGCCTGTCTTGGGGCAAAGGCAGGTGAACTCGGGGATTTCCATGTGTATGTGGTAATCGCGGGAGGCATTCGGGTTGGGGAATGTTTCCAGGTTCTTGCTGGCTTGGGTGGTCATTTCACGGATGGTTTGGGTTAAAATGGTGGCATTATATCGCTGCGACTGCCAAATTGCGTCTTTCCCAGATCAAGTTAGCCGGATTCAAGTCTTTCGTCGATCCCACCCACATTCATCTGCCGGGACAGATCGTCGGCGTGGTAGGCCCAAACGGGTGTGGCAAGTCCAACGTCATCGATGCGCTGCGCTGGGTGCTTGGCGAATCCCGCGCCCAGGCATTGCGTGGCGAGAGCATGCAGGACGTGATCTTCAACGGTTCGGACAAGCGCAAGCCCGTTGCCCGCGCGAGCGTCGAGCTGGTTTTCGACAATTCTCTGGGCAAGGCGGCAGGGCAATGGTCGAGCTATGCCGAGATCTCGATAGGCCGCGTGCTGCAGCGCAACGGGGAATCCACTTATTTCATCAACAACCAGAAGGTAAGGCGCAGGGATGTCACGGACATCTTCCTGGGCACCGGGCTTGGCGCGCGCGCCTATGCGATCGTCGAGCAGGGCATGATCTCCCGCATCCTGGAGGCAAAGCCCGAAGAGCTGCGCGTGTTTCTCGAAGAGGCGGCGGGTGTCTCGAAATATCGCGACCGCCGCAAGGACACGGCGCAGCGTCTTTCCGACACGAAAGAGAACCTGCAGAGGGTCGCCGACATCCTGCAGGAGCTTGACTCGCAGCTCGAACGCCTGGGCGTTCAGGCCGAAGTGGCGAAACAATACCGTGCGCTTCAGGCCGAAAGGGAAACCGCGCAACAGCTTTTCTGGCTGTTCAAGAAGCGTGAGGCTCAGGCCATGCAGGCCAGGCATGCGGCGAGCATGGAACAGTTGCGCATAGACCAGGAGGCCCAAAATGCCGCATTGTGCGAAGCGGAGAGCCGCATCGAAACGTTGCGCGGCAGCCACTTCCGGCTGTCGGGCGATCTGCATGCAAAACAGGGTGATCTCTATGCCGTGAACGCGAGGATCGCGGGGCTCGAGCAGGAGATCAAGCATGCCGCCCAGCAAAAGCAGCGGCTCTCCCTGCAGATCGAATCGACCCTGCAGCAGATCGAGCAGCAGAAACATCAGAAAAGTCAGTCCGAGGGCCTGCTTGAGCACTGGCTGAAGCAGCAGGAAGAGGCCGAGATCAGGCTGGCGATGGCCGAGCAGAATGCAGAAAGCGTGGATCTTCATGGCGCAGAGGAGGCTTTCCGCGCTGTCCAGGCGCAATGCAATGCGCTGCAGCAGGAGAATCTCGGGCTTCAGCAGCAGCTTCAGCTTGCAAAGACGCAGCACGACAATGCCGGCCGCAACCTGCTTCAGCTCGACGCCAGAAAGCTTCGTCTCACCCAGGAGAGGAGCGCCTTGCAGCAAACGGACGATGATGTCTTGCAGCAGGCCCGGGAGGAGATGGCGCTGTCCGAGATGGAGCAGGCCGAGCGCGAATCTCGACTGTCAAGCCTGCAGGAAGAACTGCCAAAGCTTGCAGAGGCGCTGAATGTACTGCGGGGCACATTGCAGCAGGAGGAAAAACGCGGGGCAAGAATCGAGGCGCGCCTCCAGGCCCTGCAGCAGCTGCAGCAGGGGCAGGACAAGGAACTGCAAGGCTGGCTGAAGGATCACGGTCTCGATGGCCTGCCCCGTCTCTGGCAGTCGATACGCGTCAGGGAAGGATGGGAGGGCGCCCTGGAGGCCGTGCTAGGCGAAAGGCTCAATGCGCTGCCAAGGCATGCCGATGCGTGGATGGATGTGCCGCCCGCAAGACTTGCACTTTACGAACCAGCATCCGGCGCAGCTGAAGCGGGTGGCGGGCTGCTGGATCTCGTGCATTGCCTGAACGACGAGATTTATCCCGTGCTCTGCGAATGGCTCTCAATGATCCAGGTCGCGGAAGATCTGGCCCTTGCGATGAAGAGGAGGGGAAGCCTATCCGCAGGGGCATGCATCGTCACGCCCGAAGGGCATATGGTTTTCAGGCACGGCGTGCTGTTTCATGCGCCCGACAGCCAGTTGAGCGGCGTGCTTGCAAGGCAAAGGGAGATAGAGCAGCTCGAAGCCGAGATGGAATCCCACAGGTCGAGGGCGATTGATGCGAGGCAGCAGCTTCATGAGTCGGAGCAGAATCATCGCGATGTGGAGATGAAGATTCCGCCATTGCGCAAGGAAGCGAACGAGGGAAGACAGAGGCTGCATGCACTTCAGTTGCAGCTGCAGAAGCTCGTGCAGGCGAACGAACACAATCTTCTGCGCAGCAGCAAGATCGACGAGGATATACGAGAGCTCGAGATGCAGGCGGATGCCGAGCGCGAGCATCAGCAGGAAATCCTGATTCGGATGGAGGCACTGACCGAAGAGATAGCGGCTTCTTCTGGCAGGCTCGAAGAGGCAAGGCGCGAGTCATATTCCGGGGAGGCGGCGCTGCGCGAGCTGAGGTCAAAAGCGGAGAAGGCACAACATGCATTGCATGAGGCCAGGTTCTTTTCCAGAACCTGTGTGGACAAGATTACGGATCTCAATGCCACGATAAGGCGCATCGCAGATTCCCTGTCGATTGCCGAGAATGGCGTCGAGGCGCTGAAATCCGAATTGTCTGAAAGCCAGGACGAGTCAGTGGAGCAGTCCCTTCAGGAGGCGCTCGATCAGCGCCATGCAAGGGAAGAAGCGCTAAGCGATGCGCGCAACAGGCTGGATGCCGCGACGCATGACCTGCAGAAGCTGGAACAGGAGCGCATGTCCTCTGAACACAGGATTTCGGGGTTGCGCGAAAAGCTGAACGAGACTGCATTGAAGGAACAGGAGGCGAGGCTTTATTTCGAGCAGTGGGACGCACAGCTTCAGGGGGTTGACGAATCCAGCCTCATTCCCTTGATGGCCGATGCCAAGCCTGCCGCGCTGCAGGGGCAGATCAACCGACTGGCCGCCGGGATAGAGGCATTGGGGGCGGTGAACCTTGCGGCGTTGGAGGAGTTGCAGGCCGCAACGGAACGCAAGCATTATCTGGATGCGCAAAGCCGCGATCTGCAGGAGGCCATCGCAACGCTGGAGGAGGCGATACGCCATATCGACCGGGAATCTCGCGAACTTCTGATGGATACCTTCAATCAGGTCAACCTGCAGCTTTCCGAAATTTTCCCCGTCCTTTTCGCGGGTGGCGAGGCAAGGCTCGTGATGACGGGAGAGGACATACTCGATGGCGGGGTGCAGGTGATGGCCCGGCCGCCTGGCAAGAAGAACAGCTCGATACATCTGCTCTCCGGGGGGGAAAAGGCGCTCACGGCAATCGCGCTGATCTTCTCGATGTTCAGGCTGAACCCCGCGCCCTTCTGCCTGCTCGACGAGGTGGATGCGCCGCTTGACGATGCGAATACCGAAAGACTCTGCTCTCTGGTTGCGAGAATGGCCCAGCAGACCCAGTTCCTGTTCATCAGCCACAACAAGATCGCGATGGAGATGGCGCATCAGCTGATCGGGGTGACCATGCAGGAAAAGGGGGTATCCAAGGTGGTGTCGGTGGATGTAGAGGCGGCGATCAGGATGAGGGGCGGAACAGAATAAATTTGGCGCCATCCGGCGCATTTTTTGCCGTTTGGGGTTATCATCACAGAAAGCGAAGCAAGCATGAAATCCGGGGGGATACAAAATGCAGCATCTGGGAAGTGAAAATGCGGTCTGATTACTTCGATGTCAGCAGGAATGCCGAACTGGCACTGGAAGTCTTCAACACCTATTACCGTAAGCATGTACATTCAGGGAAGCTGTTCGAGGAGATGCCGGATTTTTTTCTGGTCAGGCCCGAAGTCCTGGATGGCAAGGATATCGCAACGAGGCCATCGGACAAGCTTCTGATCGGCGATGCAGTCAGTCAGGCCCGGGAACGCAAGGGTCATGTCGGCGTATACAAACACATCAACCCCAAGCTCGGCTATTTCTGGCTCGAGCTGACCGCGGGCCCCTTCACGCTGGGCGACAAGGTCACGACGAACAACAAGGGAGAATTTTTCCTCCTGCTCAGCAAGTTCGTCGAATTCACCAGGCAATTTCCAAAGATGTACGGGGATCTGACTGCCGAGGCGGAAACCGACAAGGACCTCGCGCTGATGTTCAACGGCATCAGGTCCGCCTCGGAATGCCTGAAGGATGCGCTCAAGATCTATCCCGAGCAAATGCTGGTCTCCTATAACCCGAAGTGGCCCATCACCCAGGTCGAGAAGATGATGCGATCGCTAAAGGAGAACGATCTCGAATGGTGCGATCTGTTCTTCGAATACCTGATCTATGTGATGGGCAGGAAGTCTAAGTCCTCGCTCTGAGCAGGACGAGCGCAGCACCGCTGCCGCCCTGATTGGGCGGGGCCGGGCAGTAGGCTAGCACTTCTGGATGCTGGCATAGCCAGTTTCTCGCATGTGCCCGCAGCACGGCCTCGTTGCCTCTGCTGTTCATTCCCTTGCCGTGTATGATCCTGATGCAGCGCAAGCCGCGCTCGCCGGCCTCTGCAAGAAACCGCTGCAGCAGCAGGCGCGCGCCTTCCACGGTGTTGCCGTGCAGATCCAGACTGTCCTCGACGGGGCTGTTTCTCAACTTGCGCAGTGCCAGGCGGGAGAGGCCATTGCGCCTGAATTCCTCGGGCGCCTCGCCGTGGTCAGACAGCACGTCGGAGACCGCAATCGAACCGGACTTTTGCCTGACGATGGCCTGTACCGCTGGCCTGGGTGGCGGGATGCGGTTCTGATCTGGCAGGGGCGTGACATCGCCCAGCGCTTCCTTGAATTCATCCCCGCCCATGCGTCATTGATGGCTTGCCAGGTACTTGTCCGCGTCGAGAGCGGCCATGCAGCCGGTCGCGGCGCTGGTGACGGCCTGGCGGTAGATCTGGTCCTGCACGTCGCCTGCTGCAAAAACGCCCGGGATGCTGGTCGCCGTCGCAAATCCCGCCGAACCGCCGCGCGTCTTGATATAGCCGTTGTCCATTTCCAACTGGCCCTGGAAGATGTCGGTGTTGGGCTTGTGGCCGATGGCGATGAAAACGCCGGCAAGCGGGATCTCCTTCTTTTCACCGCATTGCGTATCCTTCACGCGCATGCCGGTCACGCCGCTGTCATCGCCCAGCACCTCATCCAGAACACTGTTGAGCTGAAGGCCGATCTTGCCTTCGCGCACTCTTTCCATCAGATGATCGACCATGATGCGCTCGGCCCTGAAGGTGTCGCGCCTGTGCACCAGCGTGACATGGCGCGCGATGTTGGAAAGATAGATCGCCTCCTCGACTGCGGTATTGCCGCCGCCCACGACGGCGACATCCTGATTTCTGTAGAAGAAGCCGTCGCAGGTCGCACAGCCAGAGACGCCGCGCCCCATGAATTCCTTTTCGCTCGGCAGGCCCAGGTATTGCGCCGAAGCGCCCGTGCAGATGATCAGCGCATCGCAGGAATAGCTGCCTGCGTCGCCGATCAGCAGGAAGGGCTTCTGCTGAAGCTTCACGGTGTGTATGTGGTCTGACACGATCTGCGTGTTGAAACGCTCGGCATGCTGCTGGAAGCGGGCCATCAGTTCCGGCCCCTGCACGCCCATCGCATCGGCTGGCCAGTTGTCGACTTCGGTCGTGGTCATCAGCTGCCCGCCCTGCGCTAGTCCTGTGATCAGAACGGGATTGAGATTCGCGCGTGCGGCATAGATGGCCGCGGTGTATCCGGCAGGACCGGAACCCAGGATGATGAGGCGGTGGTGTTGAGTGGTCATTGTGTTCTCGGCAGTCTTGATCAAAGGCCGAAATTTACCAGCAATGGCTGCAATTTGTCGAGCATGGGTTAGAATTCATCCATGAAACGATTGTGCTTTTTTCTTCTGCTCCTGGCGCCTTCCGCCTTTGCCGCAAACCTGCCAGGAATTCCCGGATTCATCGACGAGATGGTGGAAAAGCACCAGTTCAAGCGCGAGGAGCTGGTAAGGCTCTTCGATCTGGCCAATGAAAGGCCCGAGGTCATAGCGGCGATTTCGCGCCCCATCGCGGCAAAGCCCTGGATTGAATACCGGGCATCCTTCGTCAACCGGTATCGCATCGAGCAGGGACTCCTGTTCTGGAAGAAATACAGAAGGACGCTGGACAGAGCGGAGCGGACATACGGCGTGCCGCAGGAAATCATCGTCGCGCTGATCGGCGTCGAGACGCTGTTTGGCCGGCAGACCGGAAACTTCCGCACGATAGATGCGCTGACGACGCTTGCATTCGACTATCCGCGCCGCGCGGATTTCTTCCGCGACGAGCTCGAGAACTATCTGCTCCTGGCGCGCGAACAGCAGCTCGATCTTCTGGGCGTGAAGGGATCATATGCGGGGGCTTTGGGCATTCCGCAATTCATGCCGAGCAGCTACAGAAAATATGCGGTCGATTTCAACGGAAACCGAAAGAAGAATCTGATGGGGGAGGTTCCCGACGCGATAGGCAGTGTCGGAAACTATCTCAGGAGCTACGGCTGGATCAGCGGAGGAAATATCGCGGTTCGCGCGGATGTCAGCGATGCGAAGCCCCTGGATGATGCGGCGCATGGCCTGGCGGAATGGGCAGCGGCGGGCGTCAAGCCAGATGTTCCGGTAAAGCCGGACGAGCCGGCACGCCTGTTGAGCTATACGGTTCCGGGCGGAAAGGAGTTCTGGCTTGCATTCGGAAACTTCGACGTGATCATGCGCTACAACAACAGCGACTATTATGCGATGTCGGTGTTCCAGCTTGCAGAGGCTCTGAAGTCCGCGCATCAGCGCTGATTGCTGGTCTGCTTCTCGAGGTCAACGCGCCTCGCGCCCTCGTATCTCTTCTGCCAGTATTTCTCGTGCAGGTTGCTCAGCATGATCGCGCGGCCGGTGCTTGGCGCATGCAGGAAGCGGGATTCGCCGACATAGATGCCGACATGCGAATAGGGGCTGTGCTGGGTGTTGAAGAATACCAGGTCTCCCGGCTTGAGACTTTCTTCCGGAACGGCTCTGCCCAGGCGGCTCATCTCGGCACTGGTGCGGGGAAGCGCAAGTCCCGCCGAGTTTCTGAACACGTATTGCACGAATCCGCTGCAGTCAAAACCGCTTCCCCGCGAGGTTCCGCCGGAACGGTATGGCGTGTCATAGAGGCTCATCGCATAGATGGCGAGGTTGTTCATCTCATCGTCCGTGCCGGCGACGGGGGTGACCGGAGCTTCGCGTGGCACGCTGCTGCATGCGCTAAGCAGAAGGGCGATGATCAAGTATTTCTTCACGATCGCTTACGGCGTCTCGCCGAGGGAGAAATTCCGCCTGTGATGACAGGTATAGCCACGGGGATGCTTCACCAGATATTGCTGGTGGTACTCCTCGGCGCGATGAAATGTCTTGAAGGGCGCGACTTCGGTTGCGACGCTGGCCTGCCACTCTCCCGAATGGTCGACGGCCTCGATGACCTCGAGTGCGGTTTCCTTCTGCTCCTGGTCAAGGTAGAAGATCGCGGAGCGGTACTGCGTGCCTGTGTCGTTTCCCTGGCGATTCGGGGTGGTGGGGTTGTGCATGCGGAAGAATTCGAACAGCAGATGACGGTAGCTCAGCTTTTGAGGGTCGAACAGGATTCTGAGCGACTCCGCATGCCCCGTTCTTCCCGTCCTGACGGTTTCATAGGTCGCATCGGCCGTATCGCCGCCGCAATATCCCACTTCGGTGGATATCACGCCGGGGATTTGCCGCATCAGCTCCTCCAGCCCCCAGAAGCAGCCGCCCGCAAGATAGGCCTGTTCCGTCAATTCTTCCTGCCTTTCATCGCCTAACGCCTTTCCTTCTTCATCGCCTGATCGGCTTCGCGCTTCGCGTCCTTTTCCTTTTCGGTCGCGCGCTTGTCGTGAAGCTTCTTGCCTTTGGCAAGTCCTATGGTCAGCTTTATCCGGCCGGCCTTGTAATGCATGTCGAGCGGCATCACGGTATAGCCCGCACGCTGCACCTTCAATATGATCCTCTCGATCTCTTCCTTGTGCAACAGCAGCTTTCTGGTGCGCACGGGATCGGGATGGATGTGGGTGGAAGCGTTCTGCAGCGGGCTGATGTGGGCGCCGAAGAGAAACAGCGCGCCGTCCTTCGCCGTGACATAGGATTCCTTAAGCTGCGCTCGTCCGGCCCTGATGGCCTTGACTTCCCAGCCCTCAAGCATCAGGCCGGCCTCATACTTGTCCTCGATGAAGTATTCGTGAAACGCTTTTTTGTTCTGGATAATGCTCATGAGAGGTGAATTTTGGCTTACGTTCGGCTATTCTACCAGCCTTTGGAATTGCGGAAGGCGAATGGCGACAGTTGAAAAAACCGTGCTGGTGGCGCACAGCGCAGCGCAGATGTTCGATCTGGTGGATCGCGTGGAAAATTATCCCGCATTCCTGCCCTGGTGCGGAGGAGCAGGCGTATCGGATCAGCAGGAAAATGTCGTGAATGCGACGGTGCACATCGATTACCATCACATCAGGCAGAGCTTCACGACCAGGAATACGCGGACGCCGCCCCACAGGATAGACATGACGCTCAAGGACGGGCCTTTCCGCCATCTGGAGGGAAGCTGGCAGTTCATTCCGCTGGGCGAATCAGCCTGTAAAATAGAATTCCGTCTGCACTACGAGTTTTCCAGCAAGCTCCTGGAAAAGCTGGTGGGGCCGGTTTTCCACATGATCGCCAACAGTTTCGTGGATGCGTTCATAAAACGCGCTGAGAAGGTTTATCCGAACACATGACCGACAAAATCAACATAGAGGTGGTCTACGCCCTGCCGCACGAGCAGACCCTGCTGAAGAAGTCGCTGCCAGCCGGCACGACCCTGATCGAAGGCATCGAGGCCAGCGGGCTGCTCGAAAAGCATTCAGAGCTTGATCTGTCCAAGCACAAGTTCGGAATTTTCGGGAAGCTTGCAAAGCCCGACACCGTGCTGCGCGACAAGGACCGGATAGAGATATACCGGCCGCTGATCGCCGACCCCAAGGAAGTGCGCAGGAAGCGTGCCGAGGAAGGCAAGGCGATGAAGAAGGGCGGAGGGGATGCATGATGCGCTGCAATTTGGGCGTAACAATTTCAGCGTAAAAGGTTACGGATTACATGCTTGATTACGATTTGCACTGCCATTCCAATGTCTCCGACGGCACCCTGACGCCTGCCGAAGTGGTCGAGCGCGCGCATTCACGCGGCGTGAAGGTGCTCGCGCTGACCGATCACGACGACATGGACGGCCTTGATGATGCGAGAGAGCGGGCGGGGCAGCTCGACATGAGGTTCGTCAACGGCGTTGAAATCTCGGTGACCTGGCGCAAGCATACGCTGCACATCGTGGGGCTCGGCATTGATCCGCAATATGAGCCTCTGAAGCAGGGCCTGGAATCCGTGCGCAGCGGGCGCACCGAGCGCGCGATGAGGATGTCCGAGGAACTCGCCCGTGCAGGCATAGGCGGCGCCTTCCAGGGCGCAGTCAAGTTTGCGCACAATCCCAACATGATAGGGCGCACGCATTTTGCCCGGTTTCTCGTGGAATCCGGCCACTGCAAGGACGTGAAGAGCGTGTTCAACCGCTATCTCGTGACCGGCAAGCCAGGCTATGTGCCTCACCAGTGGGCGACGCTTGAGGAGGCGATAGGCTGGATAAAAGGCAGCGGCGGCATCGCCGTGCTTGCCCATCCTGGCCGCTACATGGCAGGGAAGAACAGCATGGGAAAGAAGACCATGCGCGAGCTGCTGGTCGAGTTCTCCCTGCTCGGGGGGCGCGCGCTCGAAGTGGTCACGGGCAGCCATACACCGGAACAGTATGCCGAGTATGCGCGCTATGCCGAGGAATTCAACCTGCTCTCATCCTGCGGGTCGGATTTTCACGGCCCGGGCGAGAGCCACAGGGACATGGGGAGGCTGCCGGACCTGCCCTTGATCTGCCAATCCATCCTCGGGGTGCTGCAATAATGTCCCAGTTCTTCACGATCTATCCCGGGAACATCAACATGCGCCTGATACACCAGGCGGTGGAGATCCTGAGAAACGGCGGCATCGTGGTATATCCGACCGATTCCTGTTACGCTCTGGGCTGCCATCTGGACGACAAGACCGCGGTTTCGCGCATCCGCCAGATAAGGGGGCTGGACGAGCGGCACCAGATGACGCTGATGTGCCGGGACCTATCCGAGATCGCGACCTATGCGAAGGTAGACAACGTGCAGTTCAGGCTTCTGAAGGCGAATACGCCGGGAAGCTATACCTTCATACTGGAGGCGACCAGGGAGGTGCCCAGGAGATTGCAGCATCCAAAGCGCAGCACGATAGGCATACGGGTTCCGGATCATCCGGTTGCGCTGGCATTGCTCGAGGAGCTGGGTGAACCCATGTGCAGTTCCACGCTGATCCTGCCCGACGAGCCCTGGCCGTTGAACGATGCGGAGCTGATACGCGAGCGGCTCGAGAAGAAGGTCGATGCGGTGATAGACGGAGGGGGCGCCGGAGAGGACTTCACGACGGTGCTGGATCTGACCAAGGATGTGCCGGTTCTGCTCCGGAAAGGCAAGGGGGATGTCGAGCCGTTTGGCATCGAGGCGGCTTGAACAATTAATCGCAAACCAATGATGCAAATAGACCAATTGATACAGACCATCAGCATCGCGGCGATCCCGATTCTTTTCGCGATCACGCTGCATGAAGCCGCCCACGGCTATGTCGCCAAGCATTTCGGCGACATGACCGCCTCGCAGATGGGGCGCATCAGCCTGAATCCGATCCGCCATATCGATCCCATCGGGACTCTGCTTTTGCCGCTGCTCACCCTGACCCTGGGAGGCGTGCTGTTCGGCTGGGCAAAACCCGTGCCGGTCAATTTCAACGCGCTCAGGAATCCCAAGAAGGACATGTTCTGGGTTGCGCTTGCCGGGCCGGCATCGAATTTTCTGATGGCAATATTCTGGGCATTGCTTTTCAAGATGGCTTATGCTGCTCCGGAAAACTATTACGCGGTGCCCTTGATGAGCATGGCCAAGGTCGGGATACAGATCAATACGGTGCTGATGGCGCTGAATTTGATTCCGCTGCCCCCGCTGGATGGCGGGAGGATCGCGGTCAGCGTGCTGCCCAACCGCCAGGCCTATCAGTTAAGCCGCATAGAGCCTTATGGCATGGTGATCCTGATCGTGCTGGCGATAACGCCGCTGCTTGGCTGGATGCTCTATCCGATGGTAAGGCTGTTTCAGCAGATTCTTTTCATGATAGTTGGAATATAAATGTTTGCAGACCGCATATTATCTGGCATGCGCCCGACCGGAAGCTTGCACCTTGGCCATTATCACGGCGTATTGAAAAACTGGATCAGGATGCAGCACGAATACGAGTGCCTTTTTTTCGTGGCCGACTGGCATGCGCTGACAACCCACTACGATGCGCCGGAGATCATCGAGCAAAGCGTCTGGGACATGGTGATAGACTGGCTCGCTTCGGGCGTGGATCCGGCGCGCGCAACCCTTTTCATCCAGTCCAAGGTGCCCGAGCATGCCGAGTTGCATCTGCTGCTCTCGATGATCACGCCGCTTGGCTGGCTGGAGCGCATGCCCACCTACAAGGACCAGCAGGAAAGGTTGACTTCCAAGGATCTCAGCACTTACGGGTTTTTGGGCTATCCCCTGCTGCAGAGCGCGGACATCCTGATCTACCGCGCAACCCAGGTGCCGGTCGGCGAGGACCAGATTCCGCATATCGAATTCACCCGCGAGATCGCGCGCCGCTTCAATCACCTCTACGGGCGCGACCCCGGCTTTGCAGAGAAGGCGGAACTGGCGGTGAAGAAGCTCGGCAGCAAGAAGGCCAGGTTATACAAGGAGCTGCGCAACCGCTTCCAGGAACAGGGAGACGACGAGGCGCTCGAGGCGGCCAAAGCGCTGCTGGATGAGCAGCAGAGCCTGAGCCTGGGAGACCGGGAGCGTCTGTTCGGTTATCTTGAGGGCGGCGGCAAGGTGATCCTGTCGGAGCCGCAGGCGATGCTGACTGCGGCATCGAAGATGCCTGGCCTTGACGGGCAGAAGATGTCGAAGTCTTATCAGAACACGATCTCGCTGCGCGAAGACGAGATGAGCGTTACGAAGAAGATAAGAACCATGCCGACCGATCCCGCCCGGATCAGGCGCACCGATCCGGGAGATCCGGAGAGGTGCCCGGTCTGGGCGCTGCATCAGGTCTATTCGGATGAAAATACCCGGCAGAGCGTCGCGCAAGGCTGCACGACTGCAGGAATAGGCTGCATAGAATGCAAGCAGCCGGTGATCGATGCGGTGCTGTCAGAGCAGCGCCCGATGCGCGAACGCGCGCAGTTGTATCTGGACGATCCGGCGCTTGTGCGCAACATCATCGCGGACGGCAACGAAAAGGCCAGAAAGCTCGCGGGAGAGACTATGAGGGATGTGCGCGAAGCCATGGGTTTGAATTACGCCTGATCCATGAACGGGGATACCGTCATCGCGAGCATACACGGCGAGCCATTGAAGAGCCTGCCGCATGACCTCTACATCCCGCCCGATGCGCTGGAACTCGTGCTGGATGCGTTCCAGGGGCCGCTTGATCTTCTGCTCTACCTGATACGCCGCCATAACCTCGACGTCCTGGATATTCCGATGGCGGAGCTCACGAGGCAATACCTCGCATATATCGAGCTCCTGCAGCAGCAGAGGCTGGAGCTTGCGGCGGAATATCTCCTGATGGCGGCGATGCTGATCGAGATCAAATCCCGTCTGCTTTTGCCCAGGCCTCCAAAGACGGCCGACGAGGAGGTTGAGGATCCGCGAGCCGAGCTGATGCGTCGCCTGCAGGAATACGAGCAGATGAAGCTTGCAGCGCAGAAGCTAGACGAGATGCCGCAGGCGGGGCGCGATTTCGAGTTCATCGAGGTCAAGGTGGAGCAGAAGCTGGAGAGGCTGCCCCAGGTGGCCCTGGAGGACCTTAAAATGGCCTTCATGCAGCTGCTCGAAAGGGCGCGGGTGCACACCCACCACACCGTTAGACGCGAAGCGCTGTCCGTGCGCGAACAGATGTCGCATATCCTGCGCAGCCTGCAGGGGGGGGGCTTTGTCTCTTTTGAAAGCCTGTTCGATCCCGATGGCGGTCTGCCCAGGCTCATCGTCACCTTTGTCGCCATGCTCGAACTCGCCAAGGAATACCTTCTGGAAATCCAGCAACACGAAACTTTCGGGAACATCTATGTCAGACTCGGCCGGACTGCCATTTGAATTGCAGGAAAAGCTAAAGATCATCCTCGAGACTGCGATACTTGCAAGTCCCGAGCCCCTGACGCTGAGCCAGATGAATCTGCTGACCGATGAGCCGATAAGCCGCCGGGAGCTCGAATCGCTGCTCTTTGAAATACAGCGGGACTGGCAGAATCGCGGCATCGAGCTCGTGGAAGTGGCCAGCGGCTGGCGATTCAGGGCCAGGCCGCACATGCAGGCATACCTCGACAGGCTGAATCCGCAGAAGCCGCCCCGCTATTCGCGGGCAGTCCTCGAGACGCTTGCGATCATCGCCTATCATCAGCCTGTGACGCGCGGCGACATAGAGGAGATACGCGGCGTTGCGGTTTCCTCACAGACGCTGAAGACCCTGGAGTCGCGAGGCTGGATAGAGGTGATCGGCACCAAGGATGCGCCTGGCAGGCCCGAGTTATTCGCGACAACCAAGCAGCTTCTGGATGATCTGAATCTGCGCGCGCTGGAGGAGCTGCCCTCGCCGGGCCAGATGATGCTTGAAGTATGAAATGCAGATGGAAATGAAAGCAAGATGAAGAAACGATATGCGCTGATGTTATGTCTTGCCTGCAAGACAGGATACGCTTCAGAAGAGGTGAACGAATCGGATTACTACCAGGAGCTTCCGGTCGTGCTTAGCGCATCGCGCCTTTCCCAGCCGCTTTCCGATGCGCCCAATGCGATGACGGTGATAGACAGGAAGATGATCGTCGCATCCGGATTCAGGACGATCGCGGACCTGATGAAACTTGTGCCAGGAATGTATGTCAGCTACTACAGGGGCAGCCAGCCCATCGTCGCCTATCACGGCACGACCGATGAATTTTCAAGGCGCATGCAGGTGCTGATAGACGGGCGCAGCGTTTACATGCCGCCGACCGGAACGGTCAGCTGGGCGGATCTTCCGATCACGGTCGACGACATCGAACGCATCGAGGTGATACGCGGGCCTGCAGCCGCCTCCTATGGGGCGAATTCGACCCAGGGAGTGATCAGCATCATCACGAGGGATGCAGGATCCATGGATGGCAAGAGCGTTACCTATAGGCATGGCGACAAGGGCATCAACGACGCGGAAGCGCGCTTTGGCAAGCGCGGCGATACGTACGATTACCGCATGACCCTGGCCTATACGGCGGACAACGGCTACGACAGCCTGACTTCGTTGCCCAACGGCTACACGATGGCGACATTCAAGGCGCCCGGGCTTTTGAACAACAGCAACGACAGCAATCAGGCGAGGATGCTCAACTATCGCGGAGACTATCATCCCAACGGCATAGACCGCTATGACATCCAGTTCGGCTTCAACCACGATGTGCAGGGCGTGGGTTTCAACGACAAGAACCCTTCGATATACAACAGCTACATGGGCACGAATGGAGACCCCTTTCACGATCTGATAGGCAACTCCGATTACGCGCAGCTCGGATGGACGAGGCAGCTGGATCATGGGGCCGAGCTCTCGCTACGCTATTCCCACTCGAGGCTCGATCAGTACGAGGCCTTCCCCGTTTATCTCGCCGGCGTGTATTTCCCGGGTCCCGTCGTCCAGTCGCTGCAGAGCAGCCGGGACGAGATCGAGCTGCAGCACACGCTGCCGCTTAATGACAGCAACCGCCTGGTGTACGGGGCGGGCTACCAGGTCGACAGAGCGGGAGGGCAGAGCGCGATGCCTCCAGTCTCCCAGTACTATTCGTCGTCCTATGTCTACAGCGAATACAGGGCGTTCGCGCACGACGAATGGCACATTACTCCCAAGTGGCTGCTCAATCTGGGCGGCATGTTCGAGAAGGACGACCTCGGACAGTTCAACACCTCGCCCCGCGTTGCGCTCAATTACCATGTCACGCCCGGACAGACGCTGCGCGCAGGCGTATCAGTCGCCTACCGGGCGTCTTCCACGGCCGAGACCAGCTATCCTTTGCTGCAGCCTGGCGCACTGATCATACCCGCGCCCGTGATGAATTCTCCTGGCCTTCAGCCGGAGAAACTGGTTTCCCGCGAGATAGGCTATATAGGCGAATTTCCCGAGTGGGCGACTTCCGTCGATCTAAGACTCTACAGCGACCAGCTTAGCAACGGCATCTATCTTTCATCGACTGCAAGGAGTTTCGTGAACGGGATGACGGGGGAGTACCACGGATTCGAGGCGACGGTGAAGCACGAGTTCGATCAGGACAACAGCCTGACCGTGAATTTCGCGCACGCATGGGCTGCCAGCAATGGCGTTCTCCTGGCGGCAAGCGGCCAGAAGATAATGGTGTCTGCGGATCCATCGAACAGCGACATTTTGGCCGCGAGCATACCGGGCAACAGCGCAAGCGCGCTCTACATGGTGCGCCTGCCGCATGACTATTCGTTCAGTGCATCGGGATACTACCAGGCCGCGATGCAGCCCTTCGACAGGGGTGCTATCGACTACCAGCCTGCCGAGCGCCGCATCGATGTGAGGATAGCAAAGGCGCTCGCTGTCTCGGCCGGGGTCAAGGGCAGTGTTGCGCTCGTGTTGCAGAATCTTTTGAACCAGGCCTATACCGAATATATCGCCAGCAATCTCTTCAATCGGCGCGGCTATGTCATGCTGACACTGGACTGGTGAGATGATATCGGCCAGAAGGATCCCCGCCCTCATCCTGCTGCTGCTTTGCGTATTCGCAAGCGATGTCCGGGCCGGCGACTTTCGCGTACTCCTGGTGCTGAGCGACAATGCGCCGTTGTACCAGCGCTTTGCAAAGGCCTTCATGCAGGATCTGCCCCAGGGCATGCGCGTCGATCAGCTCCAGCATGCCGAGGATTTCGACTCGCAAAAGAGCGATCTGATCATAAGCGTCGGGGTAAGGGCCGCATACCGCGTGGCCGAGAAAACATCCCAGCCCTTGCTTGCCGCGATGATACCGAGCAAGTCCTATGAGGACCTGAAAGAGACCAGGCAAGGCGGAATGTCCGCGATCTATCTCGATCAGCCCTGGAACAGGCAGGTCGAGATGCTGCATGCCGTGATGCCAAATCGCAAGAGAATAGGCGTGCTTTATTCGGAAGCGCAGGAAATCGCGGGGCTGAGAAGCGAGCTTGCAAGGCGCCACGGCACTCTGATCGCAAGGCATCTGGGCGGGAAGGATACATTGTCCTCGGATCTCGAGGAGGTGCTAAGCGCAAGCGATGTGCTGCTCGCGGTGCCGGACAGCGAAATCTACAATGCCAACAGCATAAGAAACATCCTCTTGTCGAGCTACAGGCGCGGCATCCCCCTGGTCGGATTTTCGGAGGCCTATGTCAGGGCAGGTGCGCTGTGCGCGATATTCTCCACACCTGAGCAGCTCGCCCTCCAGACGGCCGATGCCGCTGTTTCATACTCGAAAACCGGCAGGCTGCCGGAGGCGCAGTATCCCGAACAATACAGCATCGCAATCAACCGGTCGGTGGCCAGCACCTTGGGGATGGTCATCGGAACAGATGAGGCGATTTTTCTTCAGCTCAGGAAATCATCGGAGGACAAGCGATGATGAGAAAAAAATTCAGCATACGGACACATGTGATCTGGTTCACGCTGATGCCCTTGATGGTCATGGTGATCCTCCTCGAGGCCTCCCTTTTGCATGACCGATATGCCGATCTCGACAGCAACCTCATTCTGCGCGGAAAGCAGCTTGTGCGTCAGCTCTCTGCCAGCAGCGAATACGGGGTGTTTTCGGGAAACACGTTGTATCTCGACGGCATCGCAAGAAGCGCGCTGCAGGAGTCGGATGTAAAGGGAATCGAGCTGATCAATGCAAAACGCCAGACGATCGCCAGGTCGGGCGATTTGTCCGGCATGGAGCATGCGCTTGGCCATCTGGGTCCGGATGCGCCGATATACGAGGATGGCAAGGTGCTTTTGCTCTATCGCCCGATACTTTCCACGCAGATCGATCTCAGCGATGCGGATGCAAAACCTGCCGCAGAGCAGGCGGGGGCCGTGGTGCTCGAAATGAGCAGGGAGGCGACCCGTCAGCAGAAGCTTGATCTTTTGAGGTTTGCACTGCTGATGACAATGGTTTTTTTGCTTCTGACGCTCTATCTCGTGCAGATCGCGACCCGCAGGATCATCAAGCCGCTCACCAAGCTTAGCGAGGCGATACATTCGATAGGCGAAGGGCATCTCGATGCGCACGTGACCGAAGAAAGCGGCATACGGGAGTTTTCCGTGCTGTCCCGCGGCATCAACCAGATGGTTGCCGATTTGAAGCACGAGCGTTCGATCCTGCAAAGCCGCATCAATGAGGCGACCCAGCAGCTGCACGAACTGGCCTTCTACGATACGCTGACGAGCCTGCCCAACCGCAGACTTCTCAATGACAGGCTGGCTCAGGCATTGGCGGCCTGTTCCAGAGGAGGCTATTACGGCGCGCTGCTTTTCATCGATCTCGACAATTTCAAGCCGCTAAACGACAAATTCGGTCACGCAGCAGGCGATCTGCTGCTGGTCGAGGCGGCGCGCAGGATCAGCGGGTGCCTGAGGGAGGAAGATACGGTCGCGAGATTCGGCGGCGACGAGTTCGTCGTGATGCTGGCGCACCTGGATGCCGATCGCGATCATTCCATGGCCCTTGCCCGGGGGGTCGCCGAGAAGATCCGAACGGTATTGGCCGAGGCTTATTTTCTTCATCATCAGCCCCATGGACAGGAGCGGGTGCTGATCGAACACCATTGCACCTCGAGCATAGGTGCGGTGCTGTTCATGGATCACAGGAGGGGGCAGGAGGACATCCTGCAACGCGCGGATGCCGCGATGTATCAGGCGAAGAACGAGGGGCGCAACAGGATCTGTTTCCTCGATGTCGAGCCGGAGGAACAGGCTTGATTTGCTCCGGATCACCCTGGGGAGTCTGATGGCGGCATTGCTGATTTCGCTGGCGGGTTTCTATGCTGCATGGGCTCAACTGCAGCGCATGCGCAGGAATACAGGACGCATCGCCACGCTCTGGATGCTGACGGGTAGCTTCACGCTGGGCCTTGCGGTCCTGCTTGCGGCGGGGGTTTCGGATCTGCTCTCCGCCATACCCGTATGGCTGGCATCCCTTTCCTGCTTCATGCTGATGCGCACAAGAATCGGCGCATACAGAATCGCGCTTTGCGCATTGATCATGACGGCAGGCGTGATGCTGATGCATGTTTTTCCCCAGAGACAGGGATGGATGCTTTCCTTGGAGCCCATGCATGCCCCCGTCTGGTTCCTGCTGGGGATTCTTGCCAGCATCTACGACAGGGCGATCGAGAAACAGCATGCAAGAAAGCTGGAAAGCCTGGAGAGGGAATACCTCAACAGGATGTCGGACACCGAGCGGCACGCGCGGGAGATGACCCATTCGCTTCGCGAAAGCGAGATGCGATCCCGCATGACGTTGAGACATTCGCCGGATGCGGTTTTCATCTGCAAGCGCGACGGCAGCATAGTCTATGTCAACGATGCCATGCTAAAGATCCTGGGCTATAGCAGGAAGAGCCTTTATGAGATGACCATTTTCGACCTGGTGCCCGAGGACTGGAAGGAGCGCTACCGGCAGGAGGCCAAAGGCATCCTTGCCGACCGTAACCGCCATGTCAGGGAGATCAGGTTGCTTAGCAAAAATGGCGCGAAGATACCGATGGAGCTCAATGTGGCATTGCTGCCTGACGGCACGGTATATGGTGCCTGCCGCGACATCACCGAGCGCAAGCTTGCCCAGCGCGCACTTCAGGATGCGCAGGAAAATCTGCAGCGGCTGCTCGACTCCGTCGCAGAGGGCATCTATGGCGTCGACAACGATGGCGTGTGCACCTTCGTGAATGCGGCCTTCCTGCGCATGCTGGGATATGCGGACGCGGGCGAAATCGTGGGCCGTGTCACGCACGGCCTGATTCATCACTCACATGCCGATGGCAGCCGTTATCCCGCCGATTCGTGCAGGGTCTATCAGGTGTTCAGGGAGAAAATGGCGAGCCATGTGGACGATGAAGTGTTCTGGCGCAAGGATGGCACACCGGTCGCGGTCGAATACTGGTCCCATCCCATCATCAGGAACGGCCAGGTGCTGGGTGCCGTGACGACCTTTCTGGATATCACGGAACGCAAGGCCGCGGAGCAGAAGATACATCAGCTCGCATTCTTCGACGAATTGACGGGACTTCCGAACAGGCGTCTGCTCATGGACCGGCTTCATCAGGCCGTCGCGGCGAGCGACAGGAATGGATTCTATGCAGCGCTGATGTTTCTGGACCTCGACGACTTCAAGAAGCTCAACGACAGCCGGGGGCACGACATGGGCGACATGCTGCTGGCCGAGGTGGCGCGCCGCCTGCAGGGATGCGTGAGGGACGGGGACAGCGTTGCCCGGCTGGGCGGGGACGAATTCGTCATTGTGTTCGAGATGCTGAGCGAGCAGGTGAACGTGGCCGTGCTGCAGGCCGAGCTCGTGAGCGAAAAGATAAGAGCCGCGTTGAGCGCGCCCTATCAGCTCAATCAGTATGCGCATCACACGACGTCCAGCATCGGCATCGTGCTGTTTCGCGGACATGAGGAGAACATCGACAATTTGCTGAAATTCGCCGACACGGCGATGTATCAGGCCAAGGCGGCAGGAAGAAATGCGATACGCTTCTATGATCCAGACATGCAGGCAACCCTCGAGGCGCGCATACAGATGGAAACGGAGCTGCGCAGCGCGCTCAAGGATGGACAGTTCTGCCTCCATTACCAGCTCCAGGTCGACGGTAAACGCAGGCCGATCGGGGCCGAAGTGCTGCTGCGCTGGGTGCATCCCGAGCGCGGTCTGATCTCGCCTGCGGATTTCATACCGTTGTGCGAAGAGACGGGCCTGATACTGCCGGTGGGTCTGTGGGTGATTGAACGCGCATGCGAACAGCTCAAGCGTTGGGAGCAAGATGAGCCCGCCCGCGATCTTGTGCTCGCGGTGAACGTAAGTTCAATCCAGTTCAGGCAGGCGGATTTCGTGGATCAGGTTGCACGCGTGCTCAAGGAGACTGGCGCCGATCCTTCCCGATTGAAGCTCGAATTGACAGAGAGTGTCCTGCTCCAGCATGTCGAGGAGACGATCTCGAAGATGCGCGAGATCAACGGGTTGGGCGTCGGATTTTCGATAGACGACTTCGGCACGGGATATTCATCGCTGCAGTATCTCAAGCGCCTGCCGCTCGATCAGATCAAGATAGACCAGTCCTTCGTGCGCGACATAACGACGGACCCCAACGATGCGGCCATCGTGCAGACCGTGATCGCGATGACCGAGGCGATGGGGCTTGAGGTGATCGCGGAAGGCGTGGAGACCCAGGCGCAGTTCGAGTTTCTCGATCTGCGCGGCTGCAATGCCTTTCAGGGATACCTATTCGGCAGGCCATTGCCGATGGAGGAATTCGAGTTGCTGTTCAAGCGTTGCTGATCAGGCGTCGGTCTCGTCGAAGCGGTTCCTGATTTCGAGAATTTGCGGGAGCTTGAGCAGGAAGATGTCGACCAGCATCGGATCGAAGTGCCTGCCCCGGTTTTCCTCTATGAGTTTCACCGCATCCTCGACCTGCCATGCCTTCTTGTAGGGGCGGGCAGAAGTCAGCGCATCGAACACGTCAGCCAAGGCGGCGATGCGCCCCGACATCGGGATGTCCGGGCCTACAAGGCCGCCTGGGTATCCACTGCCATCCCACTTTTCGTGATGGGTGAGCGCGATCTCCTTAGCCATGTGAAGGAGATCGGAGTCGTCGCCATCGAGCAACCTGCCGCCTATGGCCGCATGCGTCTTCATGATTTCCCATTCGTGGGGCTCGAATTTTCCGGGCTTCAGAAGTATCGCATCGGGGATGCCGATCTTCCCGATGTCGTGCATGGGACTGGCATTCAGCATCAGCTCGCATTCCGCATCGCTCCATCCTATGGAGCGCGCAAGCAGGGCCGAGATGTGGCTCATGCGCAGGATATGGCCGCCGGTCTCCTCGTCCCTGTATTCGGCCGCCTTGCCCAGGCGTTGCACAACCTGAAGCTGGGTGCGGCGCAGCTCTTCCGTGCGCGCCAGGACCAGTTCCTCCAGCACCTTCTTCTGATCGTGCATCATGCGGTGCGCAAGCTGCGCATCCAGCAGATTGCGCACGCGCATCAGCAGCTCTAGGGTGTCCAGGGGCTTGGTGATGAAATCCCGGGCGCCAGCGGCCAGCGCGCGCAGCAGATAGCTTTTCTCGTGCTGCGCGGTCAGGATCACGATGGGCGGCATCAATGGGTCATTCAGCGCTTTCAGCTGTTCCATCACCTGGTAGCCGTCCAGATGCGGCATGTTGATGTCGAGCAGGATCAGATCGGGGCGGAGCGCCTGATAGTGTCCGATGACTTCCCGCGCATCCATGACGGGATCGATGTTGAGATAGCCGTGCGCATTGAGCAGTTTCTCGAGCAATTTCAGATTGGCGGGTTCGTCATCGACGATGAGGATGCGCCCCGACTTCATGATATCCCCGTTCATTCGCCATCCTCAAGGTAGCGGTCCAGCGTCTTGAAAAATTCGGCCACGTTGAGCGGCTTTGTGAGATAGGCCGAGAAGCCGGCCTTGATGCTGCGTTCCGCATCCCTTGGCATCGCATTCGCGGTCAGCGCGATCACGGGTATGTCCTTGATGTTTTCATCTGCCTTCAGTCTCTTGATCAGTTCGTAGCCGTTCATGCCAGGCATGTTGATGTCGAGCAGGATGAGATCGGGCTTTCTGGTCTCCGCAAGTTCGAGCCCGAGTGCCGGAGTATGGGCGGTAAGCAGGCTGAGGTGTCTGCGCTGGCCCAGAAGCTGGGTCACGAGCTTCAGGTTCGCGGGATTGTCCTCTATGTAGAGTAGGGTGTGAGAGAGACCGTATTTTGCACCGTTCATGCCTGAAACTGCCGGATGATCCTGCTTTCTGACCTCCGTCATGGTCTCCATCGGCAGTTCTATAGAGAAGGTGCTGCCCTGGCCGACCCTGCTTTCGACTTCTATCGTGCCTCCCATCATCTCGACGATGCGCCTTGTGATGGTCAGTCCGATGCCGGTTCCTTCTATGCTGCTCTGTGCATCGAGGCGGTTGAAGGGCTGGAAAAGGTCCGCAAGGTTTTCTTGGGAGATGCCAGGCCCCGTGTCCGCGACCCGGATCTGCAGGCGCTCATGCCCCGTGTCGCGCACCTCGACTTTGACGCTGCCGGCTTCCCTGTTGTATTTGATCGCATTGGACAGGAGGTTCAGCAATGCCTGCTTCAGGCGCATCCGGTCGGCGCGCACGAAGATGTTCGATAGGCCAGAGTGATCCATCCTGATATGGCGTTTGTCTGCAAGCGGTGCGACAAGATTCAGGCATTCCTCGACGACGGGGCAGACTTCCACGGGTTCCAGGGAAAGATCGATGTGGCCGGATTCTATCTTCGCAAGATCCAGCACCTCGTTGATGAGCGTCAACAGGTGCTCGCCCGCCTTCAGGATTTCGTGCACGCTGTCCTTGTTTTCTTCCGAGAGATGCTCGTCGAATTGCAGAAGCTGCGCAAAGCCCAGGATCGCATTCATCGGCGTGCGGAGCTCATGGCTCATGCTGGACAGAAATTCCGACTTGGCCTGGTTTGCGCGGTCCGCTTCGTCGCGCGCCAAAATCAGCGCTGCTTCGTCTTCCATGTGGGATGTGACATCCTGCACCGTGCCAGACAGGCTCAGAAGCTTTCCATGCTCATCGGTTATTGCCTTTGCAAGTTCATGCACATGGCGCACGGAGCCATCCGGACGGATTATGCGGTGCACCACGTCGTGCAGTCCGGTCTTTGAAGCCAGTATTTCGCTCTCCCGGATCTTCTCCCTGTCCTCGGGATGCACTGCATTCATGAAGATCTCGATGCTGGGCTTGAAGCTTCTCGGTTCATATCCGAAGATGCGGTAGATTTCGTCGGACCAGAAGAGTTCTCCCGTGGCAAGATCGGCTTTCCAGTTGCCGATATGCGCGAGCCTCTGTGCCTTTTGCAGCTCGTGATCGCGCTCCAGCAATGCGACCTCGATCTGCTTGCGCTCGTCGATGTCCTGCACGACCCCCAGCATCTGCAGCGGTTTGCCGGTCCCGTCCCGCACCACGGCACCTTTTTCCAGAAGCCAGCGCACCGTCCCGTCCGGCCAGACGACCCGGTGCTCGATCTCGTAGGGCAGGTCTTTTTCCAGGGATGCATTGACCGCATTGATCACGGAATCGCGGTCATCAGGATGGATCGCGGAGAGGAAGTTCTCGTAGGAAGTCTCGAGGTTTCCTGCGGGATAGCCGAACAGCGGCGCGATGCGCTCTGTCCAGTAGAGCTCGCCGGTCTCGATGTTCCAGTCCCAGGTGCCGATGTTGGCAAAGTCTTGGCCGCGGCGCAGCCTCTCCTTGTGGTGTTCGAGCGCGATCTCGGATGCCTTCACATGGGTGATGTCGGTCCGTATCGAGATGTACTGGTAGGGCTTGCCTTCGCTGTCCATGAAGGGCGTGATCGTCGAGGCGACCCAGTAGGGTGTTCCATCTTTCCGCCTGTTGCAGATCTCCCCGTGCCAGAGCCTGCCGCCTGAAATGGTGCTCCAGAGTTCCTTGTAGAATTCTGGAGGGTGTTCGCCGGATTTGAGCAGGCGGTGGTTTTGACCCAGTAGCTCCTCCCTTGTGAAGCCGCTGATCTCGCAGAACTTGTCGTTGACGTAGGTGATGTTGCCTCGGTGGTCGGTGGCGCTCACGATCGCATGCTGGTTCAGCGCCAGGTGCTCGCGTTCACGCTCGTAGAGCGTGCTCTTGAGTCGCTTCATGGTGGAGCTTTTCTGTCTGGCCCTTCTCGCCCTTGCCGAAACGGAATTGACCAGATGCACTATCGGCAGGGATTTGGGCATGACTTCATCGCAGTCCAGGCGGAATGCGATCCGCTGCTTGCCGGGTGATTCTTCGGAGAAGAGCAGGATGGGCATGTGCGCATGGCGTTCGCGCAGCATCGCCGCGATCGCAGGCCCATTTTCGTCGTCCATGTCGATCAGCAGAAGATCGGGCGAGAAATGCGCAAATGTATCGAGCGCACAGGCAGGATCGTTCGGTATTGCCTGCACCTCCATTCCGGCAGAGCGCAGCGCGTCTGCCTCGAAATCCATGCCTCCGATTAGCAGTATGTGGTAGGGCGTCGAAGGTGGCCGGCAGGTCAGGATGTTCAACAGATGAAGCAGCTTCTGCGCATCGAGCGGCCTGGTGAGGTAGTTGCATGCGCCCATTTTGAAAGCCAGCAGGCGCGATTCGATGTCGTCATCGACAGCCATCACGAGGCAGCCGCCCTTCGCCCTGATCTTGGCAATTGCAGACTCGTCAAGGTCATGCATGCCCATCACCACGACATCGGGATGGACTCCCTCGCGATAGGCAGCGAGCAGCGCATGCGCAGTCGCCACGGTTTCAACCCTGTAGCCGTGGGCGGACAAGAAGGACGAAACCGCAGGGTCTTCCTGTGAAAGAAAGATCAGGGGAAAACGTTCAGTGCCTGTCGGTTCATCAATGGCCATGCGCGGTGTCATTTGTCGATATGGAAACAATGTTACCGCAAATCCGCACCCCGGGCCAGAAATTCCCTAGACAAAGCTCATATCTATTAACCAGTTAACCGAATCGTGGATTTTCCGTTGCAGGCAGGACTCCCATCCATCACGATGGAATCACGCGCATCCGGCGGCGCCCATAGGCCTTGACGAAGCTTTCAAAATGCCCGGCGATGGCTGCATCGCAGTCCGGGCAATGTCCGTCCCTTGTCAGCCTGTATTCCTTGATCTCGTACCAGTCGCGCACGATAAGATCGCTGTGGCACGAGGGGCAGTGCGTGGTGTCGCCCGCGATGTTGTGCACGTTTCCGGTATAAACATAGTGCAGCCCTGCCTGCAGCGCGATTTCGCGGGCCTTGATCAGCGTCCTTGCGGGCGTCGGCGGCCTGTCCATCATCTTGTAGTCCGGATGAAAGGCGGTGAAGTGCAGCGGCACGTCGCGCCCCAGCGCCTTTGCGATCCATGCGCTCAACGCGGCGATCTCCTCATCGCCGTCGTTCAGGCCCGGGATCAGAAGCGTGGTGATCTCGACCCAGACATCGGTCTCGTTGCAGAGATATCTCAGCGTTTCCTTCACGGGTTCAAGATGGGCGCCGCACTGCTTGAAATAGAATTCTTCGGTGAACCCCTTCAAGTCCACGTTCGCGGCATCGATCCTGGAGAAGAAGTCGCGCCGCGCGGCCTCGTGTATGTATCCGGCGGTGACGGCAACCGTCTTGACGCCGTGCGCATGGCATGCGTCGGCGACATCCATCGCATATTCGGCGAAGATTACGGGATCGTTGTAGGTGAACGCCACACTCCTGCAGCCCAGATGCTCCGCGCTGCGAGCGATGGCCTCGGGGCTTGCCTCGTCGGCCAGCTTGTCGAAGCTGCGGGACTTCGAGATGTCCCAGTTCTGGCAGAACTTGCAGGCGAGGTTGCATCCCGCAGTGCCGAAGGAAAGCACGCTGGATCCTGGGTAGAAATGATTCAGCGGTTTCTTTTCAATGGGGTCGACGCAGAAGCCCGAAGACCGTCCATAGGTCGTGAGCACCATCGCATCGTTGACTCGCCCCCTGACATAGCAGGCGCCGCGCTGCCCCTCGTGCAGCTTGCAGTCCCTGGGGCAAAGGTCGCACTGTATCCGGCCGTCAGACAGCATGTGCCAGTATCTGGCGGGATAGCGCTCGTCTTCGCTGATGGGTTCGTCCATTTGCGGCTCCTTATGCGTATTCGGACTCGCTGTATTTCCTGACGGAGTAGCGCGCAAGCCTGATCTCGGGATGCCAGAAATCTCCGGGCAATCCCGCCTTGCGTTTCAGATGCGCCATGAATTGCTCGGGCTCGGGAAGCTGCTCCCATACCTGGGGAAGGAAGGTGCTGCGATGCCTTGAAAATTCGAATATCACGCCGTCCTGGCCTGGTCTCAACCTTGAAAGCGCATCGGCTTCGTTCCTGAACTCCAGGGCTTTCGCATCGTCCAGAAGAGAAACCTCGATGGTCGTTCCGGGGAGCTCGTCGCTTGTGAGCGGATCGAAGCGCGGATCGTGGAAGGCGGCGGAGACCGCGTTCTTCTTGAGGTCGGAAAGAAGCGTCCGGTGCGGCTGCAGCGATCCGATGCAGCCGCGCAGCCTGCCTTTTTGCGTCAGCGTGACAAAGCACGCTCCCGGCCTTTCAAGCCATGAACCGGATTCGGATGCAAAGAAAGGGATGCCAAGCTCCTTTGCGATGGCGGATCTTGCGATCGGCAGCAGTATCGCGCCCTCGTCAATGGACATGATGATCCCCGGTATAGGCGAGGGAGGCATAGCCGACAACGCGATCCTTCGATCCCGCGGTATCCCCCGAATTCCTGAGATCCAGAAGGTGAGGGTGCAGCCCGTGTTTTCGGGCAGCCAGCACCAGTCCGCTGATGGGCGTGCCGCCACAGGCCCGCTCATGCGAAATCGGCTGCTCGAAATTCAGGATGGACTGCACGGTCTTCTCGTCAGTGGTCTTTGCGGCTTGATAGGGCAGATAGTGGGACAGATCAGAGCTGATGACAATCAGGGTTTCCTCACCTCCCCATAGGCATTCCAGCAATGATGCGACCTCATCCGGCGATGCGCTGCCCACGAGGATGGGCAGCAGCTTGAATTTGCCAAGGACGCTTTGCAGGAAAGGCAGCTGCACTTCCAGGGAATGCTCCATCGCATGTGCCGCTTCGCTGATGATCACGTGAGGCAGATTGCCTGCGATCCTTGCCGCTTCGGCATCTATCATCACGATCCCGAGCGGCGTTTCGAAAGCATCCGAGCCCGGCAGCGCCATGCCGCGCAATGCGACGCGGTGCGCAGGCCCAAGCAGGATCACGCGGCTGATCTTGTGAGCGATGGATTGAAGTGTCGCATAGGCGCTTGCGGCGACTGCGCCGGAATACACATAGCCCGCATGGGGGACGATCAGTGCCTTGGGACTCAGGCGCACACTTTTCGCATCATGAAGGTAAGCCTCGACTTCCCGATGCAGGGTTTGCGGATTTGCGGGATAGAACATGCCGGCGACAGCGGCGGGGCGGATGTGTTGCATGATGACCTCCTGCTGCGCTATCTGGAGGCTGATCTTCCAAATTCAAGCCGGGATCAGGCGGCCAGGATTGCAATGATGTCCTCATGCCTGTTCTTGCGCGCCAGCATCATCGGCGTCGTCCCATCCCGATATTCCGCATCGCGCAGCGCGCCTTTCGCCAAGAGCAGCCTTGCGATCTCCGCGTATCCGTTTGCAGCGGCCTTGTGCAGGGGCGTCCAGCCGTCGTGGCTGGCGAGGTTGACATCTGCGCCGGCAGCGATGAGGTGTTTGACGATCTCGAGATGTCCGCGCGATGCTGCCTGCAGAAGAGGGGACCAGCCGTGCTGGCTCGCGGCATCCACGGCAGCACCCTTTGCGATCAGCATGTCGACCACGCGCACATAGCCGTTGAAGGAAGCCCAGTGCAGCGGCCCGTAGCCTGCGCTGTCTCTTGCATTGACGTTCGCCCCGTTTTCGATCAGCAAAAGCGCGATCTCCTCGCGTCCATTGAAGGTGGAGACCATCAGGGGGGTCCAGCCGCGTTCGTCAGGTGTGTCGATGTCAACACCTGAGCCCAGAAACAGCAGGACGGTTTCGCGGTTGCCATTTTCGACCGACTTTGCAAGACCCTTGGGGGAAAACGCATAGCCCTGACGTTCTATCGCGGTCCTTGTCGATAGTTCGGCGTCCTCCCAGGGAGTTGTCCTGCGCTTTTGCGAGCGTATCTTTTCGTGAGCGATGCTCAATGAGAAGATTTCGGAGGCGACTTCCGGCGGGAAACCCTGGCGCGTGCCGCCGCGGGTATCCATCAGAAGGTCGTTGAAGTAATCGTCTATTCCCCGGGTATCCCAGAGTTCGAGGATGCGGTTCAGTATACGCGGGAATTTATCTTCCAGGTTTTTCGGATAGGCGGCTTCATGGCCGCGCAGGTATTGCATCAATTTCTCGTTCATCGCTGTCCCAGAAGGCTTTTTACCATTTCTCTTTCTTCCATGAGCTCCCTGTGGCTGTCCTGCATGTGGCGCAGTCCAAGTTCGCTGATCGGCAGATTCTGCACGATGCTGTAGTGCCCATGGCGGCATGTGACCGGGAATCCGTAGATGACGCCCTCGGGGATGCCATAGCTGCCGTCCGATGGCACGCTCATCGTGACCCAATCGTTGTGATGCGAGCTCAGCATCCAGTCGTGCATGTGGGATACCGCTGCATTGGCCGCACTCGCCGCACTCGAAAGCCCGCGCGCCTCGATGATCGCAGCGCCCCGCTTCTGGACGGTCGGGATGAAATCCCTTTCCACCCATTCCTGGTCTGTCAGGATGTCGCGCACCAGCCTTCCGCGTATCTCTGCATGGTCGAGGTCGGGGTATTGCGTTCCCGAATGGTTTCCCCAGACGACCATCTTCTTGATGTCCCTTATCGGCTGGAACAGCTTCTGCGCGACCTGGGCGATCGCGCGGTTGTGATCCAGGCGCATCATTGCGCTGAAGTTTCTGGGATCAAGGTCGGGCGCATTCTTCATCGCGATCAGCGCGTTGGTGTTCGCGGGGTTGCCGACCACCAGCACCTTGACATGGCGCGCCGCATGATCATTCAGCATCCTTCCCTGTTCGGAGAAGATCGCGCCGTTGGCTTCTAGAAGGTCGCGCCTTTCCATGCCTTTTCCGCGCGGCCGCGATCCGATCAGAAGCGCTGCCTCGGCATCCCTGAATGCGGTCTTCGGGTCATCCGTGATGATCACCTGCTGCAGCAGAGGGAAGGCGCAGTCCTCGAGTTCCATCATCACGCCGGCAAGCTTGCCCTGCGCGTCGCTAAGGTCGAGCAGCTGCAGGATCACGGGCTGTTCGCGCCCCAGCATGTCGCCGTTTGCGATGCGGAACAGCGTGGCATATCCGATCTGACCTGCAGCGCCGGTCACGGTGACGCGTATGGGGGCTTTCATGAGACGCTCCACGTTAGATGATATGATTATCATAATTCTTTTCGTATTCCCGTGCCATGCAGTAACATGCATCAAAGACTGCATTCGAGAAGGTCGCCCATGCAAAAAAAACGCCCCGTACATCTGGCGCTACACAAGATAAGGCTGCCGCTTCCCGGCGTGATATCGATATTCCACCGCATCAGCGGACTGCTTTTGTTTCTGGCGCTGCCTTTGGTGCTTGTGCTTCTGCAAGGCAGCCTGCGCTCGCCAGAAAGCTATTCGGATTTGATGGATTTTCTTGGGATGCCTCTTGCTAAAATCGGCATGCTTGGATTGCTCTGGGCATTGCTTTTCCATACCTGTGCGGGTCTGCGATACCTGGCGATAGACACGCATCTTCTGAACAATCTCAGGCAGGCCAGGGAAAGCAGCAGGGTGGTCTTGGCTGCGAGTGTGCTCCTGACGCTTCTGATCGGAGTCAGGCTATGGTGAGCCGCGTGGTGGTGGGTGCGCATTACGGATTGCGCGACTGGCTGATACAGCGGGTCACGGCCGGCGTGATGGCGCTTGGCATCCTGTTCCTTGCGGTCTATCTCGCACTGCACCCGCATCCTGGGTATGAAGGATGGCGCGCGCTGTTTTCGAGCGGACCTGTGCGCACCTTCTCCCTGCTTTTCCTGGTCTGTCTTTATTACCATGCCTGGATAGGCGTGCGCGACATCGCGATGGATTACATAAAACCCGTCTGGCTGCGCCTGCTGGTCCACGTGCTGGTGATCCTGACCCTGATCGCCTATGCGATCTGGTCCGTGCAGATACTGTGGGGTTTGTGATGGCTGTTGCGAAAAGGACATTCGACGTGGTGGTCGTGGGGGCGGGAGGCTCGGGCATGCGCGCGGCCCTGCATCTTGCCCAGGCGGGGTTGAAGGTGGCCGTGCTCTCCAAGGTTTTCCCAACGCGCTCCCACACGGTCGCAGCGCAGGGCGGCATTGCGGCAAGCCTCGGGAACGTGAGCGAGGACAACTGGCACTGGCACATGTACGACACGGTGAAGGGCTCGGATTATCTGGGCGACCAGGACGCGATCGAATTCATGTGCCGCGCAGCGCCCGAGGTGGTTTATGAGCTTGAGCATTTCGGCATGCCTTTCGACAGGCTGGACAGCGGCAAGATCTACCAGCGTCCCTTCGGAGGCCACATGCAGGAGTATGGCCGGAATCCCGTGCAGCGCGCCTGTGCGGCGGCCGACAGGACGGGACATGCGATGCTGCATACGCTCTATCAGCAGAACGTGAAGGCCAACACCAATTTCTTCGTCGAATGGATGGCGCTGGATCTGATCCGCGATGAGGAAGGCGATGTGCTGGGCGTAACCGCGCTGGAAATCGAGACGGGCGAGGTGATGATGTTTGCCGCGCGTGCAACGCTATTGGCCACAGGAGGGGCCGGGTGCATCTTCCATTCGAGCACCAATGCGTTCATCAATACCGGCGACGGGCTTGGGATGGCTGCGCGCGCCGGCATTCCGCTTGAAGACATGGAGTTCTTCCAGTTTCATCCGACCGGGGTATATGGGGCGGGTGTGCTGATCACCGAGGGCGTCAGAGGCGAGGGGGGGTATCTCGTCAACGGGCAGGGCGAGCGCTTCATGCCCAAGTACGCCCCCAATGCCAAGGATCTCGCAAGCCGCGATGTCGTGTCGCGCGCGATGACCATAGAGATCAACGAGGGACGCGGCGCGGGGCCCCATAACGACCATGTGATGCTGAAGCTGGACCATCTTGGCGAGGACGTGATCCGTCAGCGACTGCCGGGCATAAGGGAGATCGCGTTGAAGTTCGCGCATGTGGATCCAGCAAAAAACCCGATCCCCGTGGTGCCGACCGCGCACTACATGATGGGCGGAATCCCCACCAATTACCACGGCCAGGTGGTGGCCCCCTACAAGACGGGTCCCGACGAGGTGGTGAGGGGGCTTTATGCGGTAGGAGAATGCGCCTGCGTTTCCGTGCACGGGGCAAACCGCCTGGGCTGCAATTCGCTCCTAGACCTGCTGGTCTTCGGGAGGGAGGCTGCCCGTCAGATCATCGAGGATCTGAAGAACAATCCCCACCCCAAGCCGCTGCCTCAGGACGCTGCCGGGCGCCCGCTTTCCCGCCTGTCCCGTCTCGACCACCAGAAGGATGGGGAGCGGGTTGCCGAAGTCGGGGAGGCGATGCGAAGGACGATGCAGAAGCATTGCGGCGTGTTCCGCTTTCCGGATCTCCTCGAGGAAGGGGTCGAAAAGATCATGGCCGTTGCCGATCGCGTCTCGCATACCGAAATCCGCGACAAGAGCCGCGTCTTCAACACCGCGCGCATAGAGGCGCTGGAACTGGACAACCTGATCGAGGTGGCCAAGGCGACCATGATTTCGGCGGAGGCAAGAAAGGAGAGTCGGGGGGCGCATGCCAGGGAGGATTATCCCGGGCGCGATGACGATAACTGGCTGAAGCACAGCCTTTTCTTTTCCGAAGGTAACCGCCTTGATTACAAGCCTGTGCGCCTGAAACCCCTGAGCGTGGATTCCTTCCCGCTCAAACCCAGGGTGTATTAGACGCTTGGCTTGCAGAGAGCCTTCATTCTGCTGCAGGCTCTGCCGGCTTTAAGGAGTATTTATGAAATTCCGTATATATCGTTACAATCCCGAAACCGATGCGGCGCCCTACATGCAGGACTATGAGGTCGGGATCGGTCATGGCATGCTGCTCGATGCGCTGCTCCTGATCAAGGAGCAGGACGACAGCCTTTCCTTGAGAAAGTCCTGCCGGGAGGGGGTGTGCGGTTCGGATGCGATGAACATCAACGGAAGAAACGGCCTGGCCTGCATCACGCCGTTGTCATCCCTCAAGGAGCCGGTCGAGCTGCGCCCCCTGCCGGGGCTTCCGGTGATACGCGACCTGATCGTGGACATGACGCAGTTCTTCAAGCAGTACCATTCGATCAAGCCCTATCTCGTGAACAACGATCCCCCTCCTGAGACTGAGCGGCTTCAGTCGCCTGGCGAGCGCGAGCATCTGAACGGCCTTTACGAGTGCATCCTCTGCGGCTGCTGCTCCACATCCTGTCCCTCATTCTGGTGGAATCCGGACAAGTTCGTAGGCCCCGCAGGGCTGTTGCAGGCATACCGCTTCATCGCGGACACGAGGGATCAGGCGACCAGCGAGCGGCTGGATGAACTGGAAGATCCATATCGGCTGTTTCGCTGCCATACCATCATGAACTGCGTGGATGTCTGCCCGAAGGAACTCAACCCGACCGAGGCGATCGGGCATATCAAGGACATGATGGTCAGGCGCCTGGTATGAAAATCAGGATGGAGGGGCGAGGAAAAAATGAGCAGCACAGAATTCGTCGGGCATGATTTTCTGGATCTCCCACCCTCGATCCCCGATCCCGCTTCCTTGAAGCGGGTGCGCTGGCGTTGCAGGAGGGGAATGCTGGAGCTTGACATCGTGCTGGGAAGATTCGTTGATGCGCATTATGCGCGAATGTCGCATCCGGAGCGCGAAACATTTGAAGAGTTTCTGGATATGGCAGACAATCCGCTCTGGGACATGATCTGCGGGCGGGTCGATGCGGCATCCGAGAAAGAGGCTGCATTGATAGAAAAAATCAGATCTGCATAACATTAAGGATGGGAAAAGGATGGATAAGGAAACGGGCCAGAAGAAACGCGTTGCAACGCTGACCCTGGATGACGGGCGCAGCGTGGAGCTGCCCATCATGTCGGGCACGCTGGGAGCCGACGTCATCGACATCAACGGTTTGTCCAAGCTCAACATATTCACTTATGACCCGGCTTTTTTTGCCACGGCGAGCTGCATCTCGAAGATCACCTATATCGACGGAGATGCGGGAATACTGTATTACCGCGGCTATCCGATAGAGCAGCTGGCCGAGAAATCGGGCTTCATCGAGGTTTGCTATCTGCTCCTGAACGGGGAGTTGCCAACGTTGGAACAGAAGGCCGAGTTCGAGCTTAAGGTGAAGTCGCATACCATGGTGCATGACCAGCTCGCGAGGTTCTATAACGGCTTCAGGCGCGATGCGCATCCGATGGCGGTGATGGTGGGCGTGGTCGGCGCGCTTTCGTCCTTCTACCACAATTCGCTGGACATCAACGATCCGGAAAACCGCGAGCTCGCCGCGATGCGCCTCCTGGGCAAGGTGCCGACCATTGCGGCGATGGCCTACAAGTACCACAACGGCTATCCCTTCATGTTCCCGAAGAACAGGTTCAGCTATGTGGAAAACTTCATGTACATGATGTTCGCGACACCTGCGGAGGATTATGTGCCCAATCCGGTGCTGGTGCGCGCGCTGGAGCGCATCTTCATCCTGCATGCGGACCACGAGCAGAATGCATCCACCTCGACCGTGAGGCTCGCAGGCTCCAGCGGCGCGAATCCCTTCGCGTGCATGGCATCCGGCATCGCCGCACTCTGGGGACCCGCGCACGGCGGGGCCAACGAGGCCGCCCTGAAGATGCTCGAGGAAATCGGCGACATATCGCGCGTGCCAGAATACGTGCAGGGGGTGAAGGACAAGAAATACCGCCTGATGGGCTTCGGACACCGCGTCTACAAGAACATGGATCCGCGCGCCTCGGTGATGCGCCAGACCTGCTACGAGGTGCTGAAGGAGCAGGGGCTGGAAAACGACAGGCTTTTCAAGCTGGCGATGGAACTCGAGAGAGTCGCGCTGAGCGACCCCTATTTCATCGAGCGCAAGCTCTATCCCAATGTGGATTTCTATTCAGGGATCGTGCTGCGTGCAATCGGTATACCGACCAACATGTTCACGGTCATCTTCGCGGTGGGCCGCACCGTGGGCTGGGTGTCCCAGTGGAAGGAGATGATGTCGGCCACCGACCGCAAGATAGGCAGGCCCCGCCAGCTCTATGTCGGCGCAACCCGGCGCGACTACCCTTCCAGGTGAGCATGAAAAGCGACTACAACAGGGCAATGCAGGACAGCTCCCAGCTGTTTGCGGCTCCCTTCGTTGAAGAGCTGTATGAAGAGTATCTTGAGAACCCGGCAGGGGTTTCTGCAGAATGGCGGGCCTATTTCGATGCGCTGCCCGGATGGGATAGGCCGGTCGCCGAAAAGCCGCATGCGGCTGTCAGGCATTCCTTCGCCAGGCTGCCAGAGGCCAGTCCTTCATTCGATCTGGAGCACGAGCGCAAACAGGTCAAGGTATTGCAGCTCATCAATGCGCATCGATTCCTGGGGCTCAGGATCGCGAATCTCGATCCGCTTGCGCGTCATGCCAAGCCCGAGGTTCCGGAGCTGGATCCGGCCCATTACGGCTTCACCGAATCCGACATGGGAACCACCTTCGATACCGGCTCCTTGGTCGGTGCCAAGCGGCTGACGCTGCGCGAGATCATCAGTCTGCTGCGCGAGATCTATTGCGAAAGCATAGGCGCCGAATACATGTACATCAGCGATGTGCCGCAAAAGCGCTGGATACAGAACAGGCTGGAAGGCGTTCGGGGAAGGGCAGGTTACAGTGCTGAACAGCGCCGCAGGATTCTGGGGCGCCTCACCGCGGCGGAGACGCTGGAACGCTATCTGCACACCAAATATGTAGGACAGAAGCGCTTCTCCCTCGAAGGCGGGGAGACCATGGTGCCGTTGCTCGACCATCTTTTGCAGCGCGCGGGAACGGCAGGCGTGAAGGAGGCCGTGATCGGCATGGCGCACCGCGGAAGGCTCAACGTGCTGGTCAACATACTGGGCAAGCAGCCTTCCATGCTGTTTGCGGAATTCGAGGGCATACACGCCGAGCATCTGACCTCGGGTGATGTGAAGTATCACCAAGGTTTCTCCGCGGACATCGAAACCCCGGGCGGGCATCTGCATGTGGCGCTGGCCTTCAATCCCTCCCATCTCGAGATCGTCAATCCGGTGGTGGAAGGCTCGGTCAGGGCGCGCCAGCATCGTTTGAAGGACTTGGAAGGCAAGAAGGTGGTGCCGATACTGCTGCACGGGGATGCGGCCTTCGCAGGGCAGGGGGTCGTGATGGAGACGCTGGCAATGTCCCAGACCCGCGGATACAGGACGGGCGGCACCGTGCACGTCATCATCAACAACCAGATCGGGTTCACCGCTTCCGACAAGCGCGATACCCGCTCAAGCCAGTATTGCAGCGATGTGGCCAAGATGATAGATGCGCCGATCTTCCACGTGAATGCGGACGATCCGGATGCGGTGATGCTGGTTGCCGAGATTGCGCTCGACTACCGCATGACCTTCGGCCGCGACGTGGTGATCGACATGGTGTGCTTCAGGAAGCTGGGCCACAACGAGCAGGACGAGCCGCTGGTCACCCAGCCTTTCATGTACCGCTACATCAGAAAGCATCCGGGAACGCGCGCAGTGTATGCCAGGCGGCTGGTTGCTGATGGCGTTATCGACGAGAATGAAGCCGAGGAAATGGTGGCAGCCTATCGGCGCGCGATGGACAGGGGCGAAAATTCGATACAGCCTGCGCTGCCTGTCCCTGACAAGCCCGTTTCGCTCTGGGTCAGGTTCAAGAACGACATACCCTGGCATGCGCCTGTGGACACTTCGGTATCCCTGCAGCGCATCCAGAAGCTTGCCATTCCGCTGACTTCGGTGCCGGAAGGATTCGTGCTTCAGGATCGCGTGAAGAAGATCGTCGAGGACCGCATCCTGATGGCGAAAGGGAAAATGCCGCTTGACTGGGGGATGGCCGAGAATCTGGCCTATGCCACGCTGCTTGACGAAGGCTATCCCGTCAGGTTGTCCGGGCAGGATTCGCAGCGCGGCACCTTCTTTCACCGTCATGCCACCTGGCATGACCAGAACCGCGTGGTGTGGTACGAGGGTGCTTATACCCCTTTGCAGCATTTGAAGCCGGATCAGGCTGACTTCGTGGTGATAGATTCCCTGCTGTCCGAGGAAGCGGTGCTGGGTTTCGAGTACGGCTATGCGACTGCGGAGCCCAATTCTCTGGTGCTGTGGGAGGCGCAGTTCGGCGATTTCGCCAACGGCGCCCAGGTGGTGATAGACCAGTTCATCGCATCAGGCGAGGTGAAATGGGGAAGGCTGTGCGGCCTCGTGATGCTGCTGCCCCATGGCTATGAGGGGCAGGGTGCTGAGCATTCGTCGGGCCGCATCGAGCGCTACCTGCAGCTTTGCGCCGACTACAACATCCAGGTCTGCATCCCTTCCACCCCCGCCCAGATGTTCCACCTGTTGCGCCGCCAGATGCTGCGTCCGATGCGCCGCCCGCTGATCGTGTTCACCCCCAAAAGCCTGTTGCGCAGCAAGGAGGCGGCATCTTCGCTTGCCGATTTCACGGACGGCGGATTCAAGCCCGTGATTCCCGAGATGGAGGATCTGGATGCCGGTTCTGTGCGGCGCATCATCGCCTGCAGCGGAAAGATCTATTACGAACTTCTGGCGTTGCGCCGTCAGAAGGGCATACGGGACATGGCGATCATACGCATAGAGCAGCTCTATCCCTTCCCGCACGACGATTTTGCAGCGCAGGTTGCGAAATATTCCGGTGCGACAGAACTCGTCTGGTGCCAGGAGGAGCCCGGAAATCAGGGGGCATGGCACAGAATCCAGCATTATCTTTTGCGCCACATGCGGGAAAACATGCGCATGTCCTATGCGCTGCGCCCGTCTTCGGCGGCACCTGCCGCAGGATATCTCGCGGTGCACAACGAACAGCAGAAGGCGGTGCTCGAGGCTGCCTTCCGTCCCGATCTCGAGGTCAAGAATGGAGCGCGTCATGAGCATCATTGAAGTCAAGGTACCGCAGCTTTCCGAATCCGTCTCCGAGGCGACCCTGGTCGCATGGCACAAAAAGGCCGGCGATGCCGTCAAGGAAGGCGAGAACCTGGTCGATATCGAAACAGACAAGGTGGTGCTTGAGCTTCCCGCTGCGAAGAGCGGGGTGCTTGCAAGGATCATCAAGACCGATGGGGAGAAGGTGACAAGCCTCGAGCCCATCGCGCTGATCGACACCGAAGCGTCTGTCGAAGTGAAACCAGCCATCGAAGCGAAACAGGCCGCCGCCGAAATGCCGGCAGCGATGTCCCCTTCCGTGAGGAAACTTGCGCACGAGCTCGATGTCGATGCGGCGAGCCTCGAGGGCAGCGGAAAATCCGGGCGCATCACGAAGGAAGATGTGCTGGGGGCGATTGAAAAAGTGGCCGCATCCCAGGCCGCGTCTTCCGGCAGCAGGAGGGAAGAGCGCGTGCCGATGACGCGCATCCGCCAGCGCATCGCAGAGCGCCTGCTTGAGTCGCAGCAGAACGCGGCCATCCTCACCACCTTCAACGAAGTCAACATGCAGCCGGTGATCGATCTGCGCAACCGCTACAAGGACGCTTTCGAGAAGAAGCACGGCATCAAGCTCGGCTTTTCGTGCTTTTTCGTGAAGGCGGCCGTGTATGCGCTGCAGAAATTTCCCATCGTCAATGCATCCGTTGACGGGACCGACATCGTATATCACGGCTATTTCGACATAGGCGTTGCAATAGGCAGCGAGCGGGGCCTTGTCGTGCCCATCATCCGCGATGCAGACAGGCTCTCCCTTGCCGAAATCGAAAGGCGGATCGCCGATTTTTCCGCGCGTGCGAAGACGGGAAAGCTGACCATTGAAGAGCTGACCGGCGGCACCTTTTCGATTTCCAATGGCGGCGTTTTCGGCTCCATGCTCTCCACGCCCATCATCAACCCGCCGCAGTCTGCGATCCTTGGCATACATGCGACCAAGGAAAGGCCGGTCGTCGAGAACGGGCAGATCGTGATCAGGCCGATGAATTACCTTGCAGTCTCGTACGACCATCGCATCATAGACGGCAGGGAGGCGGTGCAGTTTCTGGTCGCGATCAAGGAGGCACTGGAGTTTCCCGGCCGCGTGCTGCTTGATCTGTAGCCCGAGGTTGAGTTGCCTGTCCTGTCAGGAGGCCAAAGAGTTCATCTCCGGTTTTCCGCCGCGCGGCACCCTGGATCAGTCGCAATACCTGAAGAAAACACCCCGTGACTCTGGATGTTCACATGAAAAAATTTTTTGCCTTCCGCATCTTTGAAGAAAATGCTGCCGGCCGCATGGCCGATCTCGGCCTGGATGATCTCGATCCAGGCGAAGTGCTGATCAAATCGCATTTTTCTGGCGTGAATTACAAGGATGCGCTGGCCGGAACAGGAAGGGGCAAGGTGATACGCCGCTTCCCCTGTGTCGGCGGAATCGATGTGGCGGGTGTAGTCGAGCATTCGGAAGATGGGCGCTTCAAGGCAGGCGACGAAGTGCTGGTCACGGGGTACGGCATGGGGGTGTCCCACGACGGCGGCTTTTCGGAATACGTGAGGGTGCCGGCGGACTGGGTCGTGCCGCTGCCTCATGGTCTGACGCTTTTCGACGCAATGGCGCTGGGCACTGCGGGATTCACCGCTGCGCTTTCGATCCACAGGCTGGAGCAGAACGAATTGTCCCCCGAAAAGGGGCGGGTGATCGTGACTGGCGCGACAGGAGGCGTCTCGAGTCTTGCGATTTCGATGCTCGCGCAAAAGGGTTATGAGGTCGTGGCTGTCACCGCCAAGCGGGATGCCCGCGAATATCTGAAGTCTCTGGGGGCTGCGGAGATCATCGAGCGCAGCGGGCTTGAAATGGGCACGAAGCCGCTGGAAAAGGCGCAGTGGGCAGGTGCCCTGGACTCGGTGGGGGGCGGGATGCTTGCCTGGCTTACCCGCACCATGCTTCAGGAGGGCGTGATCGCAAGCTGCGGCAATGCGGGAGGAGTCGAGCTCAACACGACCGTATTGCCCTTCATCCTGCGCGGCGTGAAGCTGATCGGAATCGACTCTTCGGCAATCAGGATGCCGCTTCGCCTCGAGATATGGCGCAGACTTGCGGCCGATCTTCGCCCTTCCTGTCTCGACAAAACCGTGCATGCGATTTCCATCGACGGTTTGCCTTCAGCCTTCGCGGCGATGCTGGATGGAAAATCCCGGGGGCGCACAGTGGTCCGGTTCTGACCTAAGGCTTGCCGAGTGGTGGTATAATTCGCGCCCTTGCGAAAGTGGCGGAATTGGTAGACGCACTGGATTTAGGTTCCAGCGCCTTACGGCGTGAGAGTTCGAGTCTCTCCTTTCGCACCAGATCAATGCAGGTTTCTCTCGAACTGTTCGATAGGCTCCGGCTTTCCGAACAGATATCCCTGGTAGTTGGTGCAGCTCTGGTTCAGGAGCATCTCCATTTGCTCCCTGGCTTCCACTCCTTCAGCGATGACGTTCATGTTCAGTCCTTCGGCCATCGCGATGATGGTGTAGACGATGGCCTTGTCGCTGGCGTTGGATGCAATGTCATGGACAAAGGACCGGTCTATCTTTATCTGGTCCAGCGGAAGGCGCTTCAAATATTGCAAAGAAGAATAGCCGGTGCCGAAATCGTCCAGGCAGAATCTGACGCCCAGCTTGTTCAGCGCATACATGGTGGATATGGTCTCGTCGATGTTCTCCTGCAGCAGACTTTCAGTCAGCTCGAGCTTCAGCCTCATCGGGTTGATCTGGTGGCGGGCTATCGCGTCCTGCACCTGAAACACGAAGTCGGGGTCCTTGAATTGCCTCGCACTCACGTTTATCGAAAGCGTCAGATCCTTCGTGATCGCTTGCCGTTGCCATGAGCTGATCTGGGCGCATGCAGTCTCGAGCACCCATAGGCCTATGGGCAGGATCAGCCCGGACTCTTCGGCCAGGGGGATGAATTGCTCGGGGTATATCATGCCTTGCTCTGGATGATTCCAGCGGATCAGGGCTTCCGCTCCGAGCGCCTGATGCGCGCTGTTGATCTGAATCTGGTAGTGCAGCTCGAGCTGCTTTTCCGAAAGTGCCCGGCGCAGTTCGTGCTCCATGCTGACCCTGGCATCTATGCTTTCCTGCATCTGACGGTCAAAGAAGCGCAAAGTGTTGCGACCTGCCTTCTTGGACTGGTACATGGTGATGTCCGCCTGTTTCATCAGTTCTTCCATGGTCTGATGATGCTTGCTGAACAGCGTGATGCCGATGCTGGCCGTGCAATGATACAGGTGGTTGCCAAGCTGGTATGGCTGCCTCAAAAGTGCCAGGATCTTCTCCCCTATCGTTTCCGCCTGAGTGGCCGCTTCAAGTTTTTCCATATCGAGCTCCAGCAGCATCACGACAAACTCGTCTCCGCCAAGACGCGCCACGGTATCTCCTTCGCGCACGCAAGACTCGAGCCGGTTTGCGACTTCCTTCAGGAGCATGTCGCCGACATCGTGTCCCAGTGTGTTGTTCAGGTTTTTGAAGTTGTCGATGTCGATGAACAGGAGGGCGCCTGACCAGCCGTGCCGCTCGCTGGTGACCAGTGCCTGCTTGAGCCTGTCCAGCAGGAGCGCACGGTTGGGCAGTCCGGTCAGCTGGTCGTGATAGGCGAGGTGTTCGATCTTCATTTCGGCCAGCTTGCGCTCGCTGATGTCCTTGACGGTGGCGATGTGGTTTGAGATGTTTCCCTCCCTGTCCTTGACGACGGAGGGGCTGACGATCACCGGAAACCGTCTTCCATCCTTGCGCATGAAAATCAGTTCGCAATCGCTTGTCTCGCCCTTCATTGCCCTCTGAAAGGCGGCATTGATGTTCTCCTCTTCCTCCGGCGGCCAATAGGGGAACGGGGGGTTCGTGCCTATCAGTTCTTCGCGGGAAAAGCCTGTCATCCTGCATAGCGCGGGGTTGGCATCCATCGTGACGCCATTCTTATCCAGTATCGAAAAACCGTCCTGCATGGAGCGTATCAAATTGTTCGAGAATTCGAGCGAGGCCTCGAGTCTTTCGCGGTTTCTCTTGCGTGCGCTGATGTCCCTGAAGAACGAGACGAATTGCTCCAGTTCGGGCAGGTGGTTGACCGAGACTTCGACATCGAAAAGGGTGCCGTCCTTTCTTCTATGCTTGGTTTCAAAAAGGGCATTGCCCTCTGCGCTGAATTTCTTGACGCGGTCCTTCACGTCGTCCCTGGAGTCCAGCGCATCGATCTCGGAGATGTGCATGTTCTGCAATTCTTCCATCGTATACCCCGACATGTCGGCATAAGCCTGATTGACCTCGAGAAGATTGCCTTTCATGTCGGTCAGCCAGAATCCGTCACGGGTGGTCTTGAGCACCGCCTGATGCCGTTTCATCGCATTCTCGGCCAGTTTCCGGTCGGTAATGTCGCGCTTGATCGAGACCAGTCGTCCGTCTTCAAGCATCTTTGCCGTCATGTCCGCCACGATGAATCTGCCGTCCTTGCGGCGCAGCCGGCGCTCTTCGTGTACGAGCTGGCCGGCCCAGATCGTATCGAATAGCTTGTGAAATTTAGGCAGGTCATCCGGATGAATGAAGTCCTTGGGACCAAGCTTCAGGAACTCGTCGTGCGTATAGCCGAACAGGTCGCATGCAGCCTGATTGACTTCGATATAGCGGAGGCCTTCATGATCGGCCACCGTGATCGCATCGCCTGCCTGTTCTATGATGTCCCGGTAGCTGCGCTCGCTTTTCTTCAGCGCATCCAGAAGATCGGCCTTGAAGGCGCCGTTTTGGGCGGCGTTGAATCCCTGCGGATGAGAGGACTCCTTGCTCGGAATGATTTCGCGGACAACGGCAAGGAAAGCCTTTTTTCCGGCGAACGTTATCGTCCTGCTGCAGATCTCGACGGGACATATTGATCCGTCGCGCCGCATTTGCGCCGATTCATGGATCGCGGATGGGTCATCAGCGTCTGTAGAATCAACAGAGCCTGGCAGGAGGAAGTCATCAATCGCCCGCCCCAGCATTTCGGCCTTTTCATAGCCCAGCTGCTGATGGGCGGCCTGGTTGATTTCAACGATGGTGCGATTCTCGTCGAGGATGAACATCGCATCCGCAACGAGATCGAATGGCTCATGGTTAACCTTATCGCTTGGCATCGGCTTCCCCTGGAGGTTGACCCGGTCATGACTTGGGGGTGTATGAGCAAACCTGGGCCATATTACAGTATTTTCAGCGAATGGTGGCCCGCGATCGTCTTGATGCGGGAAGGCTAGTGCACATTCCAGACGACGACGCCCCAGATGGTGAAATCCTGCCCTGGCTGTATGTGCATGTCCGGATAGTCGGGATGGGCCGAGCGAAGTATGGGGCCGTCTTGCGAATAATGCAGCTGCTTGATCAGGAATTCGCCTTCCACCACGGCGATCACGATGGAGCCAGCCTTGGGCGTTAGGGCGCGATCGACGACCAGCAGATCTCCATCCAGTATTCCGAGCCCCTGCATGGAGTCGCCAGAGACGCGCATGAAGAAGGTCGATTCGCGCCGCTTTGCAGGATAGCCGTCCTGGCCAAAGGAGCCGGGTGAGGATCCTCTAGGCATCGTGTGTTTAAGCAATGCGCGCTGGCGGAAGAACAGTTCCTTGTTCGGATAAGTCATCGAGAGCAGGGCTTTTCGGGGCGTATGAGCAAGCATGTTTATCTCTTGTATTTTCTGACCAGGCCGATGAGCACGCCGAATATTTCCAGCGTGCCCTGGGGACGTATGACGGGATAGGCTGGATTGGCCGGGCGCAAAATGAAGGCGCCGTTTTCCTTGTCCAGCGTCTTGAGCGTGAAGTCGTTGTCGACGATGGCGACCACGATGTCGCCAATGTTTGCGGTCAGGCGTTTTTCCACCACGGCGACATCGCCGTCCTGTATGCCTGCATCCACCATCGAGTCCCCCTTGACAGTGATGAGCGTGGTCTTGGAAGGCGTATCGACCAGCATCTCGTCGATGACGAAATATTCGCCCTGGGTCGCTGTCACGGAGACCGGCATGCCGGCCTGCACGGTCGACTCTGCATGCGGGCGGGAAAAGAACTGCCGCGTCGGAATCCATCTGCCGTCAGGTGTGCGCTCGATGAAATCGGCATCGGCAAGGCGCGTCAGTATGGCTTTCACCCAGGATTTGGAGGCGATGCCGAAGACCTCGCACAGTTTGGCGTAGGACGGAATGTTTTTCCATTCGGCATAGTAGTCCTGAAGCCTGTTGAGATACTCGCTGTCTTTTGACATGGTGGATCCTTTAAGAACGAACGTGCTGTTCAATATAAAGAACGTTTGTTCTGTTGTCAAACCGGTTTCCGAAAACGATATCAGCCCGCAGGCGCTTAAAATTCGATACAAATACCCTGCCGCTATCAGTTAGAATGCAGCATGGATGAAAGAATTGTTTTTGTCAGGACAAGCAGCGGTGAAGACGAGGCGCGCAGTCGCACGGCGCTTCTGTCAAAAGATATCAAACGCGCCCTGTTGATGGTGGATGGAACGTCCACTGTCGCTGAAATCAAAAAACGTTCATCGCCCAGCCTGCGCATTGCGCTGGATGACATGTTTGAAGAGCTGCTCAAGGATGGCTTCATTCAGGACAAGGCTCGCGCTGCCCAGGCACCAAAACTCGTCAATCCTTCAGCCAAAAAGACCATCGCCGAAGCAGAAGAGCTGGATTTTACCGCTGCATTCAAGGTCCCTACCCAGGCGCTTCTGGCCGAGGAGGCGGCAAGGCAGAAGGGTTCCGATGAGGCTCGCGATCAAAGGACGCGCATAGCGGAAGAACGCGCCAGGCTTGAAGCCGAAGCGCAGCAGGCAAGACAGATCGCAAAGGCAGAAAAAGCGGCTTCTGAAGCTTCCCGTCTTGAGGCGGAGCGCCAGGCCAGGACAATGGCGGAGATGGCGCGCAAGGCCGAACAGCAGGCCGAGAAGATCAAGGCGGAGGCGCTTGATCGTGCGCGCATCGTTGCAGAAGAGAAGGCAAGGCTGGAAGCGGAGGTGGTGAAACTCAAGGCGATTGCCGAGGCGGAGGCGCGGGCGCGTGCCGAGGAGCATGCGAGGCTGGAAGCCGAAAAACTGAAACATCTCGAGGCGGCCGCGCGCGCAAAAGCGGAAAAGGCGGAAATCGAGGAAGCTGCCCGTCGCAAGGCCGATCGCCAGGCTAAGGCAGCAGCCGAGGCCGCAAGGCTTGCGGAAAAGCATGCCGAGCAGGTCAAGGCCGAGGCCCAAGCTCGTGCCCGGGCCATCGCGGAAGAGAAAGCCCGGCTGGAAGCCGAGGTGTCCAAGCTTAAGGCGATCGCGGAAGCGGAAGCAAAGGCAAGGGCCGAGGAGCGGGCACGCCTGGAAGCGGAAAAGGCCGAGCGCAAAGCGGTGGTGCTGCGCGCAAAGGCAGAGAAGGAAGCCCTGGAGGAGGCCGCGCGTCTGGAAGCGGAGCGGTTGGCCAGGGAAGCGATTGAGGTTGAAAAGGCCAAAGCCGAGGAGCGCGTGCGTGCCATGGCTGAAGAAAAGGCCAGGCTGGAAGCCGAAGTTCTGAAGTTGAAGGCAATTGCCGAGGCTGAAGCCCAGGCAAAGCGGGATGCGGAGGCGCAGCGTCTCAAGGCGGAAGCCGAGGCCGAACGCATCAGGGCAGAAGAAGAGCGCTTCAAGGCAGAAGCCGAAGCTGAGCGCATTAGAGCAGAAGAAGAGCGCCTCAAGGCAGAAGCCGAAGCCGAGCGCATCAGGGCGGAAGAAGAGCGCCTCAAGGCCGAAGCCGAGCGCATCAGAGCGGAAGCAGAGCGCCTCAAGGCCGAAGCCGAAGCCGAGCGCATCAGGGCAGAAGAAGAGCGCCTCAAGGCCGAAGCCGAACGCATCAGGGCAGAAGAAGAACGCCTCAAGGCAGAAGCCGAAGCCGAACGCATCAGGGCAGAAGAAGAACGCCTCAATGCAGAAGCCGAAGCCGAACGCATCAGGGCAGAAGAAGAACGCCTCAAGGCAGAAGCCGAAGCCGAGCGCATCAGGGCGGAAGAAGAACGCCTCAAGGCGGAAGCCGAAGCCGAGCGCATCAGGGCGGAAGAAGAACGCCTCAAGGCGGAAGCCGAAGCCGAGCGCATCAGGGCGGAAGAAGAGCGCCTCAAGGCGGAAGAAGAACGCCTCAAGGCGGAAGCCGAGGCCGAACGCATCAGGGCGGAAGAGGTCGAGCCGGTGCTTGCGTCTGTTGTCAGACTCAATGCAGAGCATGAGGATGCCGAAGAAAGCGTCTTTCTGGCGCTGAACGAGTCGGTGATGAGATTGGCAGAGAGCGCTGATGAGGGCTTCAACCCCGGGACTTCTGCAGACAGACGTACTGTCCCCGCTGCGTTGCCGGGTTGCGACAGCAGAGGGGGCAATAACGGCGTGCCGGTTGTCGAAAGAAGGACGACAACCGCAGCGGTGCTGTTTCTCGATATCGCGGGATACACGAAACAGTCAGACAGCAAGCAGCTGGAACTTAAAGAACAGTTCAACGGATTGCTGACGGAAAGCCTGACATCCCTCGGTTCGGGCGAGCGGATCAGCCTCGATACCGGCGATGGCGCAGCGATCGGATTCCTGCAGCATCCTGCTGACGCCCTCGAATCGGCGGTGCGCTTCAGAACGAAACTGGTTGCCAACAAACATTTCGATTATCCGGATTTGCGCATACGTTTTGGCATACACCTGGGACCTGTCAGTCTGGTCAAGGATGTGAACGGGCAGATCAACATGCTTGGAGACGGCATCAACAGCGCGCAAAGGGTGATGAGTTTTGCAGGCCTTGATCAGATATTGGTGTCCCGCGCCTATTTCGACTTTGTCTCCAGCATGAGCGATGAATATGATTCGCTTTTCCGCTACCGGGGCTCCCAGCAGGACAAGCATGGGCGGGAATATCGCGTATATGAACTGATCGACGGCGAGGAAAGTGCGCAGGCTCCGGTTATGCAGTTGCAGGAGTCGTCTGACCCTTCCGCCGAATTCAATTTCGAGGCGTTTGATGTTCCTGACCAGCCTGTCGATGTCCAGAGTCAGGAGCCGGAGACCATGCCCTCCGACAATGCAGAGCAGTTGTTCATCGATACCCTGGCGCTGGGAAAGGCTGATGTCGAAACCGCACATAAGGTTGAGAAACTGCCGGAAACCCTTGAACTGGAGCATGAGGCGGATCCTTATGCCGGCGATGATGCTGAACAGCTTGCCGAAGCCCAGGCAAAAAAATGGCAGGAGGCGGAACAGCGTGCGATGAGGATCGCCAAGGAAAGATCGGAAAATGTCCCTCATCAGCCTCCCGCTCAAACCGCACCGATTGCAAGAGCCGCAAAGCGCAGGCCTCTGCCCTGGGGGAAAACTCTTGCGGGTCTTTTGGTGCTCTGTGTTTTGGCGCTGTTCATCCTGCCGTTTCTCCTGCCGATGAAGGATCAAATCCCGGGTCTTGAGCGTCTATTGGGCGCGGCGCTGAAGCAGCCTGTGCATATCGGCCACCTTGCCGGTCGCATACTGCCTACGCCTCGTCTGGATCTGGGCGAAATATCCATCGGGGATGCAAAGCAGATCCAGGTGGCCAGCGCGCAGGCGAATTTCTCCGTGCTGGATCTCATTGGCGCAATCAAGACTGTGAACCGCCTCGATCTTCAGGGGGTGGAAGTGACGGGGGCAGGATTGCAGCAGGTCGCTTCCTGGATAGAAGAGATAGCGGCAAGCAAGACATACCCAATCATGAAAATCACGCTGGCCAATGGGAAGCTCGATGCCAGGGGAATGCCGCTGTCCGATGTGGATGGCGAGATCGATTTCAGTTCCTCGGGAAGATTTTCCCGGGCGCATCTGAATGCAATGAACCACAAGCTTGGCGTGAACATCAGCGCTGATCCTGCGCAAAAGCTCCAGGTGTCGGCCACGCTGCACGACAGCGCACTGCCTTTCTTGCCTGACTGGTCATTCGATGACTTGAAGGCAAATGGCGAATTGAGCCATGACGAGCTGCGCATCTCCAATCTGGACAGCCGCATCAAAGGCGGAATGATGACAGGAAATTTGCGGGTGAACTGGCGCAGCGGCTGGCGCGTCCAGGGAGATCTGATAGGCAAGGTCGTGCCGCTTGAAAACATCAACAAGCTGCTGACAGGGGAGATGGACGGCACGGCGCGCTTCCAGGCCCAGGCGGAAAGCCTGTCCTCGCTTGCTGATGAAGTGATCTTCAATGGTGTTTTTGATGTCAGGAAGGGCGTGATAGGTGGTGTCGATATCGTCGAAAGCACGCGTCTCATGAGCCGTGAAAACCTGCCTGGCGGAAGGACGCATTTCGACGAATTGAGCGGTGAGCTTTTCTATTCCAAGGGCAGCTACAGGTTTTCCAAGATCAGCATCCGTGACAGCGTTTTCCAGGCAAACGGCGCGATGACGGTCTTCGATCAGGCGCTTTCCGGCCGCATCCTGTCCAGCCTCAAGGTGCGCGCAGGGATGCCTTCCGTGGTGCTGCAGATTTCAGGCACGGTGGACAGCCCATCCTTGCATGTGGGAAATTTGCATTAGAAAGGACAAGGTATGAAAAAAATCTGGGTCATACTGGCAGTCGCGCTGCTTGGGGCATGCCAGACGGTCGATGTGTTCTTTCCGCAGGAGTCGGCAACCAAGGCTGCGGACAGGATCATCAGCGATGTATGGCAGCCTGCGGGCAAACCCGTTTCGAAGGAGCCGAAATGAAACTTTTCGCATATCTACTGCTTCTGGCACTTTCATTCAATGCATGTGCGCTGGAGAACATCCGGTTCGACACGCCCGGCGTCAGGGCGGTCGAGGTTCGGATAAAGGCGAGGCATGCCGAGCTTCTGCCATATTATGTCAGCGGTGCCGTGGGCCTCAACATGGACGGCACGATCGTGCTGAGGGACATCGCCTCCGTTCCATTGGCCGCACGCAGGCACCTCAATGATCTGGTGAATGCGGAGAACAAGGATAGGGAGATGCTGTATGCGGAGATTGCCAATGCCAATGCGCATCCGGAATGGCAGCCACAGATACGCAAGGCATTTGCGCCCCGCTGGATAGCGCATGCGCAGCCCGGATGGTGGGTGATGAGCGATGATGGCTGGGTGCAGAAGTGAGCACGGCCTGGACAAGGATGCCTGATTGATTCCCACCCTCGTTTTTGACATCGAAACGGTTCCCGATATTCATGGGTTGCGCATTCTGCATGAACTGGATGAGGGCGTGCCGGATGTGGAGGTCGCCGAGATGGCCTTCCAGCAGCGCCGCCAGGCGACCGGCAGCGATTTCCTTCAGCATCATCTGCAGCGCGTGATTGCGGTTTCCTGCGTCCTGCGCGACGCGGACCATTTCAGGGTGTGGTCCATAGACGAGACGGATGAAGGCGATCTGATCCAGCGATTTTTCGACGGGATCGAAAAATATACGCCCCAGCTCGTGTCCTGGAACGGCGGCGCATTCGATCTGCCGGTGCTGCATTGCCGCGGCCTGATCCATGGTGTTCTGGCGCCACGTTACTGGGAGATGGGCGAGGAGGACAGGGATTTCAAGTGGAACAATTACATCAGCCGCTATCATCTGCGGCACATCGACCTGATGGACCTGCTTGCGATGTATACCGGGCGTGCGAATGCACCTCTCGACGACATGGCAAGGCTCATCGGCTTTCCCGGGAAGCTCGGCATGGAGGGCGGCCAGGTGTGGAATGCGTATCAGCAGGGAAGGCTGTCTGAAATACGCAACTATTGCGAAACCGATGTGATGAATACATATCTTGTGTACCTGCGCTTTCAGCTGATGCGCGGTCACATTGGCCGTGAAAGCTACCGCCATGAATGCAGGCTTGTGAGGGATGAACTGGCAAAGTCGGGCTTGCCGCACTGGGATGAATTCCTTGCCGCATGGCCTGAAACCCGTAATGCAGGAAAGACATGAATAACAAAGTGACCATCGAGTCTCTGGATCAGGAAGGGCGAGGCATCGCGCACTTCGATAGCAAGGTGATCTTCATCGAAGGCGCCTTGACGGGCGAGATCGTGAGCTATTCCTCTTATCGCAGGAAGGCGACTTTCGAGATGGCGCAGATGACAGCGCTCCATCATGCAGCTTCCATCCGGGTCGAGCCCAGGTGCGTGCATTTCGGCGTGTGCGGCGGTTGTTCTATGCAGCATCTGGATTCCCGCGTGCAGGTCGCCGTGAAGCAGCGCATCCTTGAGGAGAGCCTGTTCCGCATCGGGCGCGTGAGACCTGAAAACATGCTGCCTGCGATCTATGGACAAAGCTGGGGATACCGAGAGCGCGCGCGCATCTCGGTCAAGCATGTGATCAAGAAGGGCAAGACGCTGGTGGGGTTTCACGAAAAGCGCAGCAGCTTTGTGGCCGACATGAAAAGCTGCGAAATCCTGACGCCCAAAATGGCAGCGCTGATCACCCCGCTTGCAAAGCTGATAGATGGCTTGTCGATACGCGACAGGCTGCCGCAAATCGAAATCGCGGCCGGAGAACAGGTCGACGTGCTGGTGCTGCGCATCATGTCGCCGCTCTCGATCGATGACGAAGCCGCATTGCGCGCGTTCGCAGATCGCTACAAGATACAGTTCTGGCTGCAACCGAAAGGGCCCGAGACGATAGCGCCTTTTCATCCTCTGGATGCGCCTTCTCTTTCCTACAGCCTGCCTGAATTCAACATCGTGATGCCGTTTGCGCCGGGCGAATTCACCCAGGTGAACAGCCGGCTGAACCGGGTGATGGTGAGCCGTGCGATTCGTCTGCTCGATCCCCGATCCGGCGAGCGCATTGCCGATTTTTTCTGTGGCCTGGGAAATTTCACGCTGCCGATCGCACGCAGCGGGGCCAGCGTGCTGGGCATCGAGGGCAGCGATGCGCTCGTCAAGCGCGCCCGGGAGAATGCGCTCGCCAATGGCCTGTCGGTGGAATTCTCCGCGATGAACCTTTTTGAAATGGATGAGGCCATGCTTGCCAGCCTTGGCAGATTCGACAAGTGGCTGATCGACCCGCCACGAGACGGGGCTTTTGAGCTTGCGAAATCCATTTCACCCCGGATTGCGCCAAGCCGCATCGTCTATGTGAGCTGCAATCCTGCCACGCTTGCCAGGGATGCCGCAGAGCTGGTGCAGAAAGGGTATATACTGAAATCGGCCGGGGTGATGAACATGTTTCCGCATACCTCGCATGTCGAATCGATCGCCTTGTTCGAGATGCCTCCCGGCGGGCTGGTGCCTTGAGGTCAGGATCATGAAAAGAGTCGATGTCCTGCTGGTGGGTGCCGGGGTGATGAGTGCCACGCTGGGCCAGCTGCTGCTGCTGCTGGATCCTTCCCTCAGCATCATGATGGTCGAGCGCCTGGGCCGGGTGGCGAGTGAAAGTTCGCATGCGCTCAACAATGCCGGAACGGGACATGCCGGATACTGCGAGCTCAATTACACGCCGCAGCGGGTGGACGGGACGGTGGATATCAGCCGCGCGCTGGCGATCAATTCGGCTTATGAGATTTCATTGCAGTTCTGGTCATATCTAGTCGAAAGCGGCATGCTGCCCGAGCCTCAAAGATTCATCAATCCGATCTGCCATCAGAGTTTTGTCTGGGGCGAGCAGAATGTCGAATTTCTAAAGAAACGTTTTGAGGCCCTGCATGCGCATCATCTTTTCGCGGAGATGGAATACAGCGAAGACCATGAGGTGTTGAGGCAATGGATGCCGCTCGTGATGGAAGGGCGGGATGCTGGTCAAAAGGTTGCGGCAACACAGGTGAAGCATGGCACGGATGTGGATTTCGGTGTTCTGACGCGAAATCTCGTGAAGGCGATGGGCAGGTTCGAGAAATTCGAGCTTTTGCTTTCCCATTCCGTCACCGGCATGAAGCGGCATTCCGACGCAAGCTGGCATGTGCGCATCAGGGACAACCACACAAGGAAAATCAGCACTGTCTCGGCCGGATTCGTGTTCCTGGGCGCGGGCGGCGGTGCACTTCCCCTTTTGCAAAAATCCGGAATACCCGAGAGCGCAGGTTATGGCGGTTTCCCGGTAAGCGGGCAATGGCTGATCTGCAAGAACCCGGACGTGGTCAATCGCCACAGGAGCAAGGTCTACGGGAAAGCGCCCATGGGTGCCCCGCCGATGTCGGTTCCGCATCTCGACACCCGCATGATAGATGGCAGGCCTGCGCTGCTTTTTGGTCCTTTTGCAAGCATCACCACCAAGTTCCTGAAGGAAGGTTCGGTGCTGGATCTCTTTTCGTCGCTGAAGAAGGACAATCTGAAGCCCATGTTGTCGGTCGCGCGGGACAATATGGACCTTACCCGTTATCTCATCACCGAGGCTTTCAGATCGCACAAGGAAAGAGTGGCAAGCCTGAAGGACTTTTATGCGAATGCCAGGGAGGAAGACTGGAAGCTGGAATCTGCCGGGCAGCGCGTACAGATCATCAAGGGATGCAATGTCAAGGGAGGACGCCTTGAGTTCGGCACGGAAATCGTTTCTGCAGGCGACGGCACACTTGCCGCTTTGCTTGGCGCATCGCCCGGCGCATCGGTTTCGGTGAAGGCGATGCTGGCCGTGATCGAGCGCTGCTTTGATTCAAGAATGCAAATGTCAGACTGGAAAGAGAAATTAAGGAAAATCATCCCGTCCTACGGCGTTTCTCTGGATCAGAATCCGGACCTGCTGCGCCAAGTGCGCGCAAAAAACCTCGAATCCTTGGGTCTCGCCAGGCGCTCAGCCTGAAATTCATCATCTTCCGCTTCAAAAAAATCTGAAATTTATTAAAAAAATTTCAGATTTTTTCTATTCTATTGTTTTAAAAAGAATAAATATTTTAAAAAAAGCCTAAAGTTTTCCTGAACGCTGCCGATAACACCAACAAGAGCCATGTTTGACCCCTCGCAAACGAATGCTCCGCAACGGTCTCCGGCCCCCCAGGGTGGGCTGGAGAGTCTTGCTTTGTAGGCGGATTCCTACAAATCCTTAGGCCATTCCCTACAGAATTATTAGTCTCCTTCTGATTTGAATTTCCCCCGTCCTTGGGCACAATTCAGCCGTCGCCGATGCTCATAAAGAATATTGGCTCAATTCCGAGGGGAAATTCATGAACACTGCGCAATTGCAAGAAGGAATCCGTGACCTGAATCTGACTTATCTGATGCTGGCTCAGGAGATGATCAAGCAGGACAGGTCGGCTGCGATCTTCCGTCTGGGGTTGGGTCAGGAGCTGGTCGACCTGATCGGGGGGCTGACGCCTGCCCAGGTGCTCAAGATGGCGAGCTGCAACATGCTGCTTTGCGGTTTCCGATTCGATGAAAACATCCTGCTGAACATGGTGACCGATTACAGCAAGAGCCGCATGATGTCGCAAATGCATGCGGCCATACTGATGTCGGCGCAGGGAATCGAAGAAGCTGCTGCCGCCTGAAGGAGAGCGAAATGGCGATCAAGACGGTATTGGGCGAGGCTCGTCAGGTTAAAATAGCCACTGAACTCATAGAGTTGGGGGCGAGATTGCAGGTTCTGCAGGAAGAGACGACCCTGAGCCGCGAACGCCTGCTCAAGCTATACAAGGAAGTCAAAGGCGAATCCCCTTCCAAGGGCATGCTGCCTTATTCGACCGACTGGTTTATCAGCTGGCAACCCAATATCCATTCTTCGCTTTTCATGAGCGTCTATCAGTTCATGGTCAAACATGCCGGTGTTTCAGGCGTTGAGGCCCTGATTTCCGCATATCACCTGTATCTCGATCAGGTGCGGGGCATAGAAGACGGCGAGGTTGTCCTTAGCATCACGAGGGCATGGTTTCTCGTGCGCTTCTTCAATGCGGGCATGATGCAGCTCGTGCCATGCCGCGAATGTGCGGGGCATTTCGTGGCCCACACCAATGAATTGCATCACAATTATGTTTGCGGGATCTGCCATCCGCCGGCGCGCGCCGGAAAAACGAATCCAAAGTCCAGGCATCTGGAGTCTGTGGAACTCTGATGTTCATTTCCTTTCCAGGTTTTCTCCGGCGCGGCAAATAAATAACGCCTGATTGCCGGCAAGGCGCGCCTTATTTGGCTGTTTTGCATTAAAATGCGATGGCTATAATTCGGGAGAGTGCTGCATGCTGGTAATCATAGGTTATGTCGTAGTGCTTGGTGCGGTCTTTGGCGGCTTCGCTCTGGCAGGCGGGCATCTTGGGGCATTATGGCAGCCGGTCGAATTGCTGATGATTTTTGGCGGTGCCTTGGGCGCCTTTTTTGTTGCCAACAGCATGGTGACGATCAAGGCGACCATGAAGGATCTCCCGGGTCTTCTGAAGGGGTCAAAGTACACCAAGGATACCTACATGGAGCTGATGGCGCTGATGTATGACTTGCTGACCAAGGTTCGCAAGGAAGGCCTGATGTCGATCGAGGGGGATATCGAAAATCCCGCCGAAAGCCCCGTCTTTTCCAAATACCCTAAGATAATGGCGGATCACCATGTGGTGGAATTCATGACGGATTATCTGCGCATCATGGTCAGCGGCAATCTCAATGCGATGGAGATAGAGAACCTGATGGACGTCGAACTGGAGACGCATCATCACGAGGCGCTGGTGTCATCCCATGCGATTTCAAAGCTGGCTGATGGCATGCCTGCATTCGGCATCGTCGCTGCCGTGATGGGGGTTGTGCACACCATGGAATCGGTGGGCATCCCCCCCGCGGAACTGGGCATGCTGATCGCGCATGCGCTGGTCGGGACTTTCCTTGGCATCCTGCTTGCATATGGTTTCATCGGGCCATTGGCAAGCCTTCTTGAGCAGAAGGCCGAAGAGGACGGGAAGATATTCCAGACCATCAAGGTGACGCTGCTGGCCAATCTCAATGGCTATGCGCCTGCGATGGCGGTCGAATTCGGCCGCAAGGCGTTGAGTTCCAAGGACAGGCCGAACTTTGCCGATCTGGAATCGCATGTCAAACAGAAACGCTGAGTCGAGTCGGCTTCTATAGGGTAAGGTCATGGCGGAAGACAAGAACAAGCGGCCCATCGTCATAAAGCGCGTCAAGAAGGTGGTGGGCGGACATCACGGTGGCGCGTGGAAAATCGCCTATGCGGATTTCGTCACCGCGATGATGGCTTTCTTCCTGCTGATGTGGCTGCTGGGTTCCACTGCGAAAGGCGATCTTTCCGGCATCGCCAATTATTTCAAGACGCCTCTTAGGGTGGCTTTGATGGGTGGATCGGGCAGCGGCGACAGTTCCAGCATCATCAAGGGCGGCGGCAAGGATCTGACGCGCAGTTCCGGACAGGTCAAGGAAGGCGAATTGCCCGTCGAAAAAAAGGTCATCAACATCAAGGACGCGGCAGAGGAAATCCGGCGCGTCGAGCTCGAAAAACTCAAGGGGCTCAAGGCCTCGATAGAGGCCGCGATCAACGGCAGCGACAGGCTCAGGAAATACAAGAATCAGATTCTGCTCGACATGACCAGCGAAGGCTTGCGCATCCAGATCGTGGACGATCAGAACCGGCCGATGTTCCAGAGCGGCAGTGCGGAGCTCGAACCCTATACGAGGGAAATCCTGCGCGCGATAGGTCAGGCTTTAAACGATGTGCCGAACAAGGTGAGCATCTCGGGGCATACCGATGCCACGCCCTATGCCGGAGACGACAAGGGGTACAGCAACTGGGAGTTGTCCGCGGACCGGGCGAACGCCACTCGCCGCGAGCTCCTGGCAGGAGGCATGAACGACGACAAGATCGTCAGGGTGGTGGGGCTTGCATCGGCAGTGCCTTTCAACAAGAACGATCCATATGACCCGAGCAACCGCAGGATCAGCCTCATCGTCATGAACAAGCAGGCTGAAGAGGCCGCTGCCCACGATGGTGGAACGGTCGGCGTGGATGCAAAGGAAAGCGATCAGGCCGTGAAGCAGGCCATCAGCAGCGGCGTACCGCAAGCACATCCCCTGCAGTAACCCTTTCTGCGGCGTTTGGATTTTGGTCTAGCCATTCCATGCAAGCCTTCAATCCATCGAATTGACGGGGTTTCATTTCACTATTCTCCTAAAGAAATTTCGTATTTTGCCGTTACAGTGGATAAGCTTCGAAATCGAGGTTCGGATTCCGGAAGGAAAGTTGCAAGCCAGGCGTTGTCAGGCAGTAATGCGGGGGGAGAATGCTAAATAATACGACGATCAAGTCGAGGTTGAATCTGCTGCTGGTTGTGGTGATGACGATCGCTTTGATCGTCGCGGCCTTCGCCTTCAAAGGGCTGGCAAGTCTGCAAAGGCAGACCGAGGAAATCGCCGTGCGCAATGTCAACCTGATCCGCGCAGTCAACAAGCTGATGTATGCCGTCGCCGACGATCGTTCGAGCGTGTTGAGGGCTGCCCAGCATGATCCCGAACTGGAAGTGGCAAAGCTGCAGGATCATCCAGTCGAGCGACACCTGGACGACATCGCTGCCAGCCTCGCAAAAGCCGATGGATACCTTGCGGATCTGGAGAGGGATGTCAGGAACGAGGAGGGCAAGGCTGCACTGAAGGCATTGAAGGATGCGCGCGGGTCTTATGTAAGGGAAGCCATAATGCCCGCAGTCCAGGCGATCAAGCGCGCGGATTACAAGGAGCTGAATGCGCTCTTGGGCAGCAAGATCAATCCGTTGCTCAAGGATCTCATAAGCAAGGGCAATGTGATGGCCGAACATGAAGATCTGGCGGCAAAGAAGGGATACGAGGCTGCGATGAAAACGGCGCACAGCGATGAACTTATACTGGTATCGGGCGTGATCCTGATGCTGGTTGTCGCGGCTGTATTCGGCTATTCGATCATCAGTGGCATATCCCGCGCCACCGGGGACATGCGCGATGCGATGAGCCAAACGGCTGCAGACGGCGATCTTTTGCGTCGTGTCAGGGTGCATGGCAATGACGAGGTCGGGCAGGCAGCCAGGGCTTTTAATGATCTGATGGAGGGTTTTTCGGGGATCATAAGGCAGGTGAGCAGCAGCGCGGAGACGGTGTCGGCGACGGCGGGGAGCCTGTCGGCGACATCGACGCAGATAGAGCATGGGTCTGAGGTGCAGAGCGAGGCGGCCGCGTCGACTGCGGCGGCGGTTGAGGAGATCACGGTGAGCATCAATTCCGTGGCGGGCAACACGGAGGACGTGAGGAAGCTGTCCGAGAGGAGCCTGCAGCAGACGCGCCTTGGGAACCAGAATGTGGCGGGGATGGTGTCGGAGATAGGGCGCGTTCAGGAGGCGGTGAGGCTGATTGCATCGTCGGTTGCGGAATTTGTCGAGAGCACGCGTGCGATAGCGGGGATGACACAGCAGGTGAAGGACATTGCGGACCAGACGAATCTGCTGGCGCTGAATGCGGCGATCGAGGCGGCGCGGGCCGGGGAGCAGGGCAGGGGATTTGCGGTTGTGGCGGACGAGGTGAGGAAGCTTGCGGAGAAGTCGGCGCAGTCGGCGGGGGAGATAGACAGGGTGACGAGCTCGCTGAACCACAAGTCGACGGATGTCGAGGAGGCGGTTTCCCAGGGGTTGCAGTCGTTGCAGGCGACGCAGGAGCAGGTGGAAAGGGTGTCGCAGGTGCTGACCGAGGCGGGCGCGCTGGTTGAGCAGTCGAGCGCAGGGGTGAGCGACATTGCATCGTCGGTGAAGGAGCAAAGCATGGCGAGCAACGAGATTGCGCGGAATGTTGAGAACATCGCGCAGATGTCGGAGGAGAATCATGCGGCGGTGGAATCGAATGCGGAGCAGATCGCGAGGCTCGAGGAGCTTGCGCAGGAACTGCAGAATGCCGTTAAGAGATTCAAGGTTTGAAAGATTTTAGGAGCGGGAAATGTCTGATCTGTTGAAGCGTATCGATGGCAGAACCAAATTGGCCGGCACGAACAAGCTGGAGATACTGATGTTCTCGCTGGGCGTGGATACGCGCACCCAGCGCGAGGAGACTTTTGGCATCAATGTCTTCAAGGTTCGTGAAGTGATGCGCATCCCGGACATCACGCGCGCGCCCGAGATGCCGCCTGCAGTCGAGGGCATGGTCAGCCTGCGCGGGGCGCTGGTGCCTGTCATCCATCTGGCAAAATACATCGGGCTTCAGACGGATGGGGAGCCGGAGATCATGATCGTCACGGAATACAACGGACACACCCAGGGCTTCCTGGTCAAGGCGGTGGACAACATCCTGCGTCTGGACTGGTCTGCGATGCGTGTGCCGCCCGCAATGCTGGTTGCGGAAATGGGAGGGCTGGTCACCGCGATCACCGAGCTCAAGGACAAGCGCCTGGTGATGATGATAGACGTGGAAAAGGTGCTGGCTGAAACAGGACAGTTCAATGCCGACGAGATGATGTACAGCGCAGTCAGGCCGCTGGGGCTCGAGAACCGCACGGTGTTTTTCGCGGACGATTCCGCGGTGGCGCGCAACCAGATTTCCCGCACCCTCGATGCGATGGGCGTAAAGCACATATCCGCTATGAACGGGCGACAGGCCTGGGAGGAGCTTTCCAAGATGGCGTCCTATGCCGAGAGCACGAATACGCCCCTGAAGGACATGATACAGCTCGTCTTGACAGACGTCGAAATGCCCGAGATGGATGGCTACATGCTGACTCGCAAGATCAAGGAAGACAAGCGTTTTGCAGGGATTCCCGTGCTGATGCATTCTTCGTTGTCCAGCAAGTCCAATCAGCAGCTGGGAAAGGCCGTCGGCGTGGACGAGTATGTCCCCAAATTCGAGCCGCAAAAGCTTGCACACACACTGGGCAGATTGCTGGCGTGACGGCAGACTGAGGAGATTTGAATGACATATTCGGAAGAAATGCTGAGCAGCGAAGATGGTTTGCTGGGCGATATCGATGCCAGGGCAAATCTGGCCGGCACCAACAAGATGGAAATCCTTCTGTTCAACCTGGGCAGCGATGAAAAGTTCGGCATCAATGTGTTCAAGGTCAAGGAAGTGAGCCAGGCTGGCAAGATCACGCGCACGCCGAACATGCCCCACGGCGTGGACGGCATCGTGTCGCTGCGAGGCCATGTGATGCCGGTGCTGAATCTGGCCACGCTGATGGGGATAACGCCGTCCATGCCCTATCAGACCATGATGGTCGCGGAATACAACATGCATGTCCTGGGATTCCTGGTGGAAAGCGTGGACCGCATCATCAGGGTGGACTGGGACAAGGTTCGTCCTGCAGACGGCATGCTGTCCGACAAGGGTGCCCTGATCACGGCAATCACCGAGCTTCCCGATGGCACGCTGGTGTCGCTTCTGGACGTGGAGCAGATCCTGTCGAACGCATTCGGCGAAGAGATCGTCGGCAATGTCGAGCCGATCGAATCGGGCCACGAGTTGTGCGTGTTCTTCGCAGACGATTCCATGGTCGCCCGCCGCAAGATAGCCGAGGTGCTGGACAAGATGGGGGTCAAGCACATCCAGGCAAACAGCGGACGCGAGGCATGGGACAGGTTGAGGACCATGGCGGATGCCGCGCAGAGCGCGGGTGCCTCCTTGCATGATCAGATACAGGTTATACTCACCGATGCTGAGATGCCCGAGATGGATGGTTATGTGTTGACCCAGAACATCAAGGCTGATCATCGTTTCGATGGCATCCCTGTCGTGATGCACTCATCCCTGTCGTCCGATGCGAATCGGGCGATGGGTAGGCGCGTCGGTGTTGATTATTATGTGTCGAAATTCGATTCGATTGTGCTGTCAACGACGCTAAGGCCGTTGTTGACCTAGGAGATTGGTTATGGGTATTGAGAGTACGCGTTTTCTGGTTGTGGATGATTTTTCGACGATGCGCCGCATCGTGAGAAATCTCTTGAAGGAGCTGGGTTTTTTGAATGTTCAGGAGGCCGAGGATGGCGTCGATGCATTGAAGAAGCTGCGCTCCGACACGTTTGATTTCGTCGTCTCGGACTGGAACATGCCTAACATGACGGGGATAGAGCTTCTGAAGGAGATACGCGCCGATGCGAAGCTGAAATCGCTTCCCGTCCTGATGGTGACGGCCGAGGCGAAGCGGGAAAACATCATCGAAGCGGCCCAGGCGGGTGCTTCCGGTTATGTGGTCAAGCCTTTCACCGCGGCCACGCTGGACGAGAAGCTGAAAAAGATATTCCAAAACATGAATAAGTGAGAACTGACATGGCTACTACTGCAATCCAGGAAAGCGAAGACCTCGAATCCTTGTTCGACAGCATCCTTGCGGCGAACGCCCAAGAGGAGCAGGCCGAGTCCGCGCCCGCTGCAGCGGTGGCCACACCTGCCGGTTCTTCCGGGGGAACGTCTGAAGCCGTGCTGAACCAGCTGGGCCAGATGACGAGGACCCTGCACGACACCTTGCGGGAATTGGGGCTCAACAAGGAGATCGAGAAGGCGACCGCCTCGATTCCCGATGCGCGGGACAGGCTCAATTATGTCGCGACGTTGACGCAGCAGGCTGCAGAGCGCGTGCTGAATGCCTCCGAAGCCGCGCAACCCCTGATGCAGAACATGGAAGTGGAGTCGCAGCGCCTGAGCGGGCAGTGGGCCCTCCTTTTCGAGAAGAAGCTCACGGTCGAGCAGTTCAAGATACTGGTGATGCAAACCCAGGCTTTCCTTGACATCGTGCCCAAACAGACCAAGATGGCCAATGCCTATCTGATGGAAATCATCATGGCTCAGGATTTCCAGGATCTGACAGGCCAGGTGATCAAGAAGATCATCGATGTGACCCGTCAGATGGAGAGCCAGTTGCTGACTCTGCTTCTGGACAATGCCCCCCCTTCGGTCAAGGCCGAGTTCGATGCGGGTTTGCTGAACGGCCCCGTGATCAATCCGAACGGTAAGAATGTCGTGACCAGCCAGGACCAGGTGGACGACCTCTTGGAAAGTCTGGGGTTTTAATTGGGACCGGAGACTCGGGAGCGGGATGCCTCCATCCTCTATTCTCAAGCCTGATCAGGAGAAAACATGAACGATTTTGCTGGCATGGAAGAACTGCTGAGCGATTTTCTGCTCGAGGCGGGCGACATGCTGTCCGAGGTGGACAGCAAGCTGATGGAACTGGAAAAGCATCCGGACGACAACGGGCTGCTCAACGAGGTATTCCGCGGATTCCACACCATCAAGGGGGGAGCCGGATTTCTCAACGCGACGGAGCTCGTCACGCTTTGCCATTTGACCGAAAACCTGTTCGACAAGCTCCGCAACCGGGAGCTGGCGCTGAGCGCGGAATTGATGGACGTGATTTTTTCCGCAACGGCAGAAGTGAAGAAGATGTTCGGTTCGCTGCAGCAAAGCCTGCAGCCTCAGCCAGCGCCGGCGCAGATCCTGGAAAACCTCAAGTCGGCCCTGGCCGGAAAGGCATTGAGCGTAGCGCAGGCCGCCGAGCCATCTGCTCCGCCTTCCATCGACGGGGTCGACTGGAATGCGCTTTATACCGCCCTGACGGGGACAGACATCGCGAGCACCACGGGTGTAGTCCGTGATCCTGAAAAGATTGCCGAGGCCCTGTCTCAGGAGGAGTCGACCAAGAAGGCATTTGGCCGCAGAGTCGATGATGTGCCTGGGATGACGGTCGGGCGCCGTGAAGGCGACGTGTCGGTCAAGGAGGCGAAGGAGACCACCATCCGGGTGGACACTGAACGCCTTGATCAGGTGTTGAATCTTTCGGGCGAGATCGGGCTTACCAAGAATCGCCTCAACCATCTGCGTTCGGACATCATGCAGGGGCATCATGGACCCGAGACGCTGCGCGACCTGGATCAGGCTGTCACGCAGCTCGACATGCTGGTCGTGAATCTGCAAAATGCCGTGATGAAGACCCGAATGCAACCGATCGGGCGGCTGTTCAAGAAATACCCGCGCCTGGCGCGCGATCTTGCGCGATCCCTGGGCAAGGATGTCGAACTCGTGCTTTCCGGTGAGGAAACCGAGATGGACAAGACCATGATCGAGGATCTGAACGATCCGCTGGTCCACCTGGTGCGCAATGCGGTCGATCACGGCGTGGAAACGGTCGAGGGCCGCAAGGCTTCCGGCAAGCCTGAAAAGAGCCTCGTGGAATTGAGTGCGCGCCACGAGGGGGATCACATCCTCATCACGATTGCCGACGATGGAAAAGGCATGCGTCCTGAAGTCATCCGCAACAAGGCCATCGAAAAGGGCATCATCACGCCTGAAGTCGCCAACACCCTGGACGAGAACCAGTGCCTTGAGCTGATCTTCCTTCCCGGATTCTCCACCAAGGATGAAATCTCGAGCGTCTCGGGGCGCGGGGTGGGAATGGATGTGGTCAAGACCAATATCCAGAAGCTCAACGGCTCGATCAACATCCATTCCGTTGCGGGCCAGGGAACGATATTCACGATTTCGCTGCCGCTGACGCTTGCGATATTGCCGGTCCTGATCCTGCGTCTGGGCGAGCAGTCTTTTGCTGTGCCGCTATCCATGGTGCGCGAGATCCTCTCGGTCTCGCCCGGCCAACTGCAGAAGATCTCGGGCCGCGCCACCATGGTGGTGCGAGGTGAAGTGCTGCCGGTTCTGCCTTTGGCCCAGCTGATCGGCTGGAATGCCTCAGACAAGGAACCCGAGGTGGGCGTGCTGATGCAGTTTGGCAACAGCAGTTTCATCCTGTCTGCCGATGGCTTCGCGGGCCACGACGATGTGGTGATCAAGTCGCTCGACACGTTCCGCCCCAAGGGAGTGGCAGGGGTCACGATGTCCAGCGAAGGGGACATCGTGCTCATCCTCGATATCAAAGAGCTTTTGAGCGATGTGCGCGGCTAGGCGCTTGCCGGATCAGGAGAAATTATGTTTTGCGGAAAATTGAAACAGGCGCTTTCAAGGGCCGAAGGGGAACTTGCGCGGTGCAAAGAGGAGGCGACAGGTCTGCGCCGGGATCTCGCGCGTGCCGAAGCTGAGCGCGAAGCGCTGCGCGCTGAGGCGGCGCAGGCGAAGCTGGATGCCGAGATTGCAAGGCTGATATATGGCAACATGCAGAGTTTCGGCGAGTCCTTCATCGCGTTGCAGGGATCCCAGGTGGCGGCCGCCAATTCGCTGCACGCGGAAAGACAGCATGCGATCGAGGCAGCGCAGATTTCTGCCGGCAATCGTGAGGCGATAGAGCATATCGCGGACACGCTGGGCATGATGTCCGACAATACGCTCAAGTCTTCAGAGAATGTGCAGAGTCTTACCCTGCGCGCCGCCGAGATAGGCGACATCGTCAAGTTGATCAAGGAGATCGCGGACCAGACCAATCTGCTTGCACTGAATGCGGCTATCGAGGCCGCGCGCGCAGGTGAACAAGGCAGGGGATTTGCGGTCGTGGCAGACGAGGTGAGGAAGCTCGCCGAGCGCACGGCCAACGCCACCAACGAAATCTCGACGATCGTCAAGGCGATTCAGAGCGAGACAGATCAGACCAAGGTGCAGATGGAGGGCCTTGCGGAAAAATCACACCAGTTCGGCAGCGATGTGGGAAATGTGGTGGGCAGCATGAGGCAGGTGATGGAGCTTTCCCATCTGATGGAAGGCAGCGTTTCCGCGGCGGCGCTCAGAAGTTTCATCGAGGTGGCGAAGATAGACCACATCCTCTACAAATTCGAGATCTACAAGGTGTTCATGGGGATTTCGGACCGTACGGCCGACAGTTTTGCATCGCATACTGCATGCCGTCTTGGCAAATGGTACTTCGAGGGAGAGGGGAAGGAACACTTCTCAAGACATGACGGATATGCCGCGATCGCGGCTCCGCATCAGGCCTTCCACGAGCACGGGAGGGAAGCCGTTTCCGCATTCCGCAATGGCGAAGCATTGCGTGGCATGGAGCTGGTGGGAAAGCTCGAGGCGGCCAGCATGGAAGTGCTTTCCGGGCTCGAGCGGATCGCCGTGGCGGGAAGCCGGAATTGATGCCATTGAACCGGATCTGAACAGATGAAAAAATTTCCCCGCTTCCTGACAATCGGTGCGCTGGCAAGCGCCGTGCTGCTTGGCGGCCAGGCCTTGTATTTCGGCAGCCTCGGGATTGCACTTGCGGACAGCCTGCTCTGGATCTGCATGGTGGTTTTTTGGGGATATCTTCTGAAGCTTGCAGGCGCCGATCAGGCCGTGGCCAGAGTTGCGGAAAACCGCGACATCGAAGTCCTGCAGGCAAGCCATGGATTCCATGTGCAACTCGGCAAGGCTTTTTCCGACCAGGTCTCCTCGGCCGACAGCGAGATGACAAACACCCAGGCGATACTCAAAGAGGCGATCAATACGCTGGTTGCGACATTCACATCGATGGCCGAAGCGGTGCACACCCAGCAAGCTCTCGTTCTGTCGATCATAGGCGGGGAGAATGAAAGCAGCTCGACGAAACAGAAGTTCGGCAATTTCGTCAAGGAAACGGAAAAGGCGATGAACGATTTTGTCGACAGCACCGTGGAGAGCAGCACGCGCGCGATGGAACTCGTTGAAAAGGTGGACGTGATCAGTGCGCAGGTTTCGAGCATACTGGCTATCCTGACCGAAGTCGAGAGCATCGCCAAACAGACCAATTTGCTTGCGCTCAATGCGGCGATCGAGGCGGCCAGGGCCGGGGAGGCGGGGCGCGGGTTCGCGGTGGTGGCTGACGAAGTGCGCAGTCTATCCGAGAAGACCAACAAGTTCAGCAGCGAGATACGCACGCTGGTGGGCGATGTGAATGTTTCGCTCAAGGGCGCCGAAGGAATGATCAACGCCCTTGCGGCAAAGGACATGTCCAATGTGATGCACTCCAAGAAGCATGTCTACGACATGATGGAGGATCTGACGAGACTCAACGAGAGCCTGGCCCAGGACTCCCTTGAGCTGGGTCGCATCAGCAAGGAAGTGGAGCAGAAGGTCTCGACGGCGGTATCCACGCTGCAATTCCAGGACATGAGTTCGCAGCTGATCGGGCATGCGCAGATGCGCCTCAAGGCCATCAGGGAAGTCGCGGAAAAGCTGGAAAACGGGCATGCGAGTGCCGGCCCGCGCGAATATCTTGTGCAGATCGCAGACTATGGCCATGCGCTCCATGAGCATGTCATATCTCTGGATTCGAAGAAATCCAATCCTGTATCCCAGGACAATTTCGAGACGGGTGATATCGAATTGTTTTGATGTTGTCATATATCCCTATACAGGGTAAGATTTTTCGCATTTGCGCTGCGCACCTTATTTCAATTAACTACTGAGCGAAAAATATGGCAAAAACTGTTTTGACCGTCGACGATTCGGCTTCCATACGGCAGATGGTGGTATTCACCCTCAAGTCATCCGGCTACACCGTCATCGAGGCTGAAGATGGTCAGGTCGGGCTCGACAAGGCAAAGGCCGGCAAGGTCGATCTGGTTCTCACGGACCAGAACATGCCAAAAATGGACGGGTTGACGCTGATCAGGACGCTGCGTTCGCTTCCGCAATACAAGGCCACACCCATTCTGATGCTGACGACAGAATCAGGAGATGCGATGAAGGCGCAAGGCAAGGCGGCCGGGGCCACCGGCTGGCTGGTCAAACCCTTTGATCCCCAGAAGCTGCTGGAAGTCGTCAAGAAAGTGATCGGATAGTTTTGTCTTCACTTTCAACACTGGGGGGATAGCCGATGTCCATCGACATGAGCCAGTTTTATCAGGTGTTCTTCGAGGAATCGGCAGAACACCTTGCGAGCATGGAAAGCCTGCTGCTCGGTCTTGACCTCGATGCGCCAGACCCGGATGAGCTGAACGCGATATTCCGTTCCGCCCACTCCATCAAGGGGGGCAGCGGTACGTTCGGATTCACCGACATGACCGAAGTCACGCATGTGCTTGAGACGCTGCTAGACGGCATACGCAAGAATGAGATCGCGATCACCGCAGAAATGGTCGATGCATTCCTGCAGGCGGGCGATGTGTTGAACGGCCTTCTGGAAGCGCATCAGAGCGGCATCATCGCAGACGATGAGGCATCGAAGGCTGTCTGTGCAAGGCTCAAGGCGCTGACAGAAAAGGGGATGGGCCGGCAGGGACAGCAAGGCCCTGAAGAAAGCGGTTCCCCTTCTGCCATGCATCGCTATCAGATAGTCTTTCCAAACGGTTTGGAGATCTTTCCCAAGGAAGGGCAGCTTGAAAATCTGCTCGAAGACATCGGCAATGTCGGCAGAATCAACCGTCAGGAAATCAATGGGGACAAGGTCGATCTCGATCTGAGCACGGCACTGACGCAGGAAGAGATGCGCGACATTCTTTCGTTTTTCCTGAATGCGGATCAAATTGAGCTGACTGAGATCGCGTGTGAGCCGCAAAAGGATGACGATCCGGGCTATGGTTTCTTTGACGACGGGGCAACTCAGGAAACATCGCAAGAGGCTTATGGATTCTTCGTCGAACCCGAGAAGGTCAGGTCGGATGTCGAGGAGGATCAGGGTTTCGGATTCTTTGTCGAGCCGGAACAGGTCAAGGCTGACGTCGAGCATGCCCAGGGATATGGGTTTTTCGAGGAACCGCCGGCCATCGATGAGACGCCGAAGCGGCGTTACACCGATCATGCGCCAGAAAAGGCGCAGCGGCGCGCAAGCGACAAGACGGCAACCGAGACTTCGATCAGGGTCAGCGTAGAGAAGGTCGATCAGATGATCAACCTCGTAGGCGAACTCGTGATCACCCAGTCCATGCTGGCCGAGGCTGCTTCCCATCTTGACCCGGTGCTGCATGAGCGGCTGATAAACGGACTTTCCCAGCTCGAGCGCAACACGCGCGAATTGCAGGAATCCGTGATGTCTGTGCGCATGATGCCTATCGATTTCGTTTTCAGCCGCTTCCCCCGTCTGGTGCGCGATCTGGCTGGAAAACTCGACAAGAAAGTCCAGCTGAAACTGGTCGGTGAAGGTACGGAACTTGACAAGGGGCTGATCGAGAAAATCAGCGATCCCTTGACGCATCTCGTGCGCAACAGTCTGGACCACGGCATCGAAATGCCCGAGGAGCGCATCGCAAAGGGCAAGGATGCGGTGGGAACCATCACGCTGCGCGCAGCGCATCAGGGTGGGAACATCGTGATCGAGGTCTCCGACGATGGCGGGGGATTGAACCGCGAGAGGATACTCGCCAAGGCGCGCGAGAAGGGCATGCCCGTTGCAGATGCGATGAGCGATGCGGAGGTCTGGCAGCTGATCTTTGCGCCAGGATTCTCCACCGCAGCGGTGATCACCGATGTTTCGGGTCGCGGTGTTGGCATGGACGTGGTCAAGAAGAATATCGAGGGCATAGGCGGAAGGGTCGAGATCGCATCCCATCCCGGGGAGGGCAGCACGATCACCATACGTCTGCCTTTGACCCTTGCGATACTGGATGGCCTGTCGATCGCGGTGGGCGAACAGATCTATATCGTGCCGCTCACTTTCATCAGCGAATCGCTGCAGCCGACCGAGGATGCGGTCAAGGAAATCAGCGGCCAAGGCAGGGTCGTGCATGTGCGCGGCGAATATCTTCCGGTGATCGCGCTTCATCAGGTATTCAACATCGAGCCCCGGGTACGCAATCCCGCCGAAGGGATACTCGTGCTGCTGGAGGCGGAAGGGAAAAAGGTCGCGCTGTTCGTGGACGAACTGGTCAGCCAGCACCAGGTCGTCATCAAGAGTCTCGAGACCAACTACAAGAAGGTTGCGGGCATTTCCGGGGCAACGATCATGGGCGACGGTCGGGTGGCATTGATCATCGACGTTGCGGCACTCGTCAAGCTCGCCCAGCGGTAGCCGACAGAAAGGGGGGGACATGGCAGCAGATGAACAGTTGGCAGGCAGCCGCGAGTTGCTGACCTTCACGCTTGGAAAAGAGGAATACGGTATCGACATCCTGAAAGTCCAGGAGATAAGGGGATATGATGCCGTCACCCGGATCGTCAATGCGCCGGAATTCATCAAGGGGGTGATCAACCTGCGCGGCATCATCGTGCCCATCGTCGATCTGCGCATCAAGTTTGGCCTGGGCAATGTGGAATACAACCCGTTCACCGTGGTGATCATCCTGAACGTGGCCAGGCGCATCGTCGGCATCGTGGTCGATGGCGTATCCGATGTGATCGCATTGGGAGAGGGCGAAATGAAAGCCGCTCCCGAGTTCAGTTCCACCCTGGATACGCAGTACATCATGGGCCTGGGCACGGTGGATGAGCGCATGATCATCGTCATGGATATCGAGAAGCTGTTGTGCAGCCGCGACATGGAACTGTTTGAAGAAGTGTCGGACTGATTTTGCAAATTCACATTAAGGGAGTGCAGCATGTTCGGAAATGGCAGGATACTGGAATCACAGATCAAGGATGCGATTGCCATCATAGACAGGATGGCGCAGGGCAATCTTACCGCCACGATCGAAGGGTCTGATTCCCTGAGCAGGGCCTTGCGCAATCTGCAGAGCCGAATCGCGGAAGACTTCTCCAGATTGCACAAGGAGATGGATGAGTGCAGGAATCAGAATGCAGCCATGTCCCGCCTGAAGTCTGCGCTGGACAATGCATCGACCAATGTGATGATTGCCGACAACGATTTCAACATCGTCTACATGAACAGGACGGTCAAAGAGATGCTCTCGGCCGCAGAGTCCGACATCAGGAAGGAGTTGCCTAGCTTCAGCGTCGCCACACTGATCGGGGCCAACATAGACAGCTTCCACAAGAATCCGGCTCATCAGCGCAGCATGCTGCGAAGCTTCACCTCGACCCACAGGGCATCCATCAAGATCGGCGGGAGAACCTTCTCCCTGATTGCGAATCCGGTCTTCGATGAAAAGGGACAGAGGCTGGGAGCGGTTGTCGAATGGAAGGACGACACGGCGCAGGTGGCGCTGGAAATCGAGGCCCGTCGTCAGCAGGACGAGATGACGCTGATCAAGGATGCACTGGACAACGTCTCATCCAACGTGATGATCGCCGATGCCAACCGCAACATCGTCTTCATGAACAAAGCGGTGCTTGCGATGCTCGCCAATGCCGAGAGCGACATCAGGCGCGCCCTGCCCAACTTCAGCGCATCCAGGCTCATGGGTGCGAACGTCGACCAGTTCCACAAGAACCCTGCACATCAGGCCCAAATGCTGGCGAGCTTTTCGTCCACCCATACAACGCAGATCGTGGTCGCGGGCAGGACATTCCGTCTGAATGCCAATCCCATCATCAACAAAAAGGGCGAGCGGCTGGGTAGCGTGGTCGAATGGGCCGACCGCACGGTCGAGGTTGCAACGGAGCAGGAGGTGGCGAGCATAGTCGAGAGCGCGGCCATGGGAGACTTCACGGTGCGCATGAACCTTCAGGGCAAGTCAGGCTTTTTCCTGCAGCTTGGGGAGGCGATCAACAGGCTCATACAAACCAGCGAGGTCGGATTGAATGAAGTGGCGCGCGTGCTGGAGGCGATATCCAAGGGCGATCTGACGGATGCCATCACCAACGAATACTTCGGCACCTTCGGCAAGCTCAAGGATGACTCGAACCGCACGATCGCGAGGCTGAAGGAGATCGTGGGACAGATCAAGGATGCGGCAGACACGATCAACACCGCAGCCAAGGAAATCGCGTCCGGAAATTCCGATCTTTCCCAGCGCACCGAAGAGCAGGCTTCCTCTCTCGAAGAGACGGCAAGCAGCATGGAGGAGCTGACTTCCACCGTGAAGCAGAATGCGGAAAATGCGAAGCAGGCGAATCAGCTCGCGATCGGCGCATCCGACGTGGCAGGCAGGGGTGGGGCCGTAGTGAGCCAGGTTGTGGTGACGATGGATTCGATCAACGAGTCTTCTCGCAAGATCGTGGACATCATTTCGGTGATCGATGGCATCGCATTCCAGACAAACATCCTGGCGCTGAACGCGGCGGTCGAGGCGGCACGCGCAGGCGAGCAGGGCCGAGGCTTTGCGGTGGTCGCGGGAGAAGTGAGGAACCTTGCGCAGCGCTCGGCTGCGGCAGCCAAGGAAATCAAGGCGCTGATCGGGGATTCGGTTGAAAAAGTGCAAAGCGGAAGCAAGCTCGTGGTCCAGGCAGGACAGACGATGGAGGAGATCGTGACCGCCATACGCCGTGTGACCGACATCATGGCCGAGATCACGGCGGCGTCGGTCGAGCAGAGCGCCGGCATAGAGCAGGTGAACCTCGCGATCACGCAGATGGACGAAGTCACCCAGCAGAATGCGGCGCTGGTGGAGGAGGCTGCGGCTGCTGCCGAATCCCTGGAGGAACAGGCAGAGAACCTCTCGGCCTCGATTGCGATGTTCAAGCTTGGCGAATCAGCAAGACTTGCAGCGCCGGTTGCCAAAAAGAGGCTGCCCGCGAGGCCCCAGTCCAGGTCGGCCGATGGAGACTGGGAGGAGTTCTGAGTTGATTCGCGATATGGACTCAAAATGACGGACTTCAAGCTCAAATCCAGCGCAGGACGGGATCGCGAATTCGTGTTCACGGCCAAGGATTTTCAGCGGGTGCGGAAACTGATCTATGATCATGCCGGCATTTCGCTGAATGATTCCAAGCAGGACATGGTATACAGCCGCCTGGCTCGCCGCCTGAGGGCGACCGGCATAGACAATTTCAATGATTATCTTGCGCTGCTCGAGAGCAACAACAAGACAGAATGGGAGGCTTTTGCAAACTCGCTGACCACCAATCTGACTTCATTCTTTCGCGAGCCCCATCATTTTCCGCTGCTGGCCGACCATGTCCTGAAGCGCAAGGGAGGCCAGCGCATTTCGCTCTGGTGCTCGGCATCCTCGACCGGAGAGGAACCCTATTCGATGGCGATGACCATGGTCGATGCCTTCGGAACTTTCACGCCGCCCGTTTCGATACTCGCGACCGACATAGACACCAATGTGCTGGCCAAGGCCGAAGAAGGCGTCTATCCGATTGATCGGGTGGAGAAGCTTTCCCAGGACGTGATCAAGCGCTTCTTTCTGAAGGGATCGGGTGCGCAGTCCGGCTTTGTCAGGGTGAGGCCCGAACTGCGCGCGATGGTTACATTCAGGCGGGTGAACCTCCTTGATTCTGAATGGCCCGTGCGCGGACCGCTTGATGCGATCTTCTGCCGCAACGTGATGATCTACTTCGACAAGGAGACGCAGCTCAAGATATTGCATCGCTTCGCCCCCCTGCTGCAGCCCGATGGGCTGCTGTTTGCCGGCCATTCCGAAAGCTTTCACCATGCCGCGCATCTCTTCAGGTTGCGCGGGAAAACGGTGTATGAGCTTGTCAAAACGCATCATGGCCATCGACAGGCCTAAGGCTGTTTCCCGTGGCTGAGCACAGCTTTGAGGAACTGCTGGCGCCCAATCTTTATTTCGATTCCGAGCATGGGATCGATGCGGCGAAGATATTGCCCGGGGAATATTATGTGACTTCCCGAGACATGGTGCTGGTGACGGTGCTGGGTTCCTGTGTTTGCGCCTGCATACGCGATACCCAAAGCGGCATCGGCGGGATGAATCATTTCATGCTGCCAGACAGCGGACGGGACCAGAGCAACCCGCTTGGAAGCTCGGCGCGTTATGGAACCTATGCGATGGAGATACTCATCAACCAGCTTTTGAAGCTGGGGGCCAAGAGGAGCAACCTGGAGGCCAAGGTGTTTGGCGGAGGGGCGGTGTTGCGCGGTTTCACGGTGTCCAATGTGGGCGAGCGCAATGCAAAGTTCGTGCTGGAATTCCTGACGGCTGAAAATATCCGCATCGCAGCGCAGGATCTGCTCGATATTTATCCTAGAAAAGTGTACTTTTTCCCGGCCAGCGGGAGGGTGCGTGTGAAAAAACTCAAAAAGGTCCACAACGACACGATCATCACGCGCGAGAACGAATACAGCTCGCGCCTGCGCTATTCGGATCTCGAAGGCGATGTCGAACTTTTTGTCTGAACCGGCTCTCAATGACGTCATGGAAAATCGCAAGATAAGGGTGCTGGTGGTCGACGATTCCGCGCTGATACGCAGCGTGATGAAGGAGCTGATCAACCGCGAGAAGGACATGGAATGCGTCGGGGCGGCGCCCGACCCGCTGGTGGCGCGCGAGATGATCAAGTCCCTGAATCCGGACGTGCTGACGCTGGATGTGGAAATGCCAAAGATGGATGGCCTGGATTTCCTGGAAAGGCTGATGAGGCTGAGGCCCATGCCGGTGATCATGGTCTCGACGCTGACCGAGCGCGGCTCAGACATCACATTTCGCGCGCTCGCACTGGGTGCGGTGGATTTCGTCTCCAAGCCCAAGATCGACATCATGCGCGGCATGGAAGAATATGCCGCCGAAATCATCGAAAAGATACGCACGGCCGCACAGGCGAAAGTGCGCAAGGTGGCCTCATCGGCGCAGGTTTCGGAAAGGCTTAGCGCCGATGCGATACTGCCAAGCGTTTCGGGGAAATTTTCATCCACCGAGAAGCTGATCATCATCGGCGCATCGACCGGCGGGACCGAGGCGATCAAGGAGGTGCTGACGCATTTTCCGGCCGACGTGCCAGGCATACTGGTGACGCAGCATATGCCGGAGACCTTCACCAAGTCGTTTGCCGACAGGTTGAACAGCCTGTGCAGGATTTCGGTCAAGGAGGCGGAACACAACGAGCGGATACTGCCGGGGCATGCCTACATCGCGCCTGGCCATTCCCATCTGCTGCTGAAAAGGAGCGGCGCGAACTATGTGACGGAGCTAAGCCAGGGGCCGCCTGTGAACCGCCACCGCCCCTCGGTCGATGTGCTTTTCCGTTCCGCGGCGAATGTGGCCGGAGCAAATGCGCTTGGCATCATACTCACCGGCATGGGCAAGGATGGCGCGCAGGGCATGCTCGAGATGAGACAGGCCGGATCCCATACGATCGCACAGGACGAGGCAAGCTGCGTGGTGTTCGGCATGCCAAGGGAGGCAATTGCGCTGGGGGCGGCTGCGGAGATCGTGCCCCTGCAGGGCATCGCCCGCCATGCGCTGGATTATCTTGCAAGGCATAGCGGCAAATCCAATCGGGTCTGAATTCACATTGAAAGGAGCGAAATGAGCATCAGCACAAACATTCAGGGAGATGTGGCGCGCATTTCCATATCGGGTCGTTTTGACTTCCAGGTTCACCGGGATTTCAAGGGGGCCTATGCGCCCTCGCTCGAGAATCCGGCGATACGGGAATTCGAGCTTGAACTGAGCCAGGTGGACTATCTCGACAGCTCGGCGCTTGGCATGATGATGCTGCTGCGCGAGCGCGCGCAAACAGCGGGGAAGACGGTGATGATAGTCAGGCCCAATCCCGCCATCGTGCAGATACTCGACATCGCCAATTTCAACAAGCTGTTCAAGATACTCTAGCTCAGGGCTCGATGAACATGGAAAGGATGCGGCCGCTGCATGCGCTGGTCGTGGATGACGCCCCCGCGAACCGCAAGCTCATGTCGGTGATGCTGCAGAAGATGGGCTATAAAGTGACGCTGGCCGAGGATGGCAAGGCGGCGCTGGCGCTTTGCGAGGAACAGTTGCCGGACATGGTGCTGATGGATGTGCAGATGCCCGTGATGAACGGCATCGAGACCGTGCGCGAGATGAGAAGGCGCTATCCAAAATGGTTCCCCATCCTCTTTCTTTCCGCGCAGACGGCGACCCAGGAAGTGGTCGAAGGGCTGCGCGCGGGCGGGGACGATTATCTCTTCAAGCCGGTCCAGTATGAGGTCCTGAAGGCGAAGATGCACAACTTCCATGTGCGCCTCGAACAAAGCAACCGGCTTCTGGATTACAAGGAGCGCATCGAGGAGGAGGCGGCAACCGCGCGCACATTCATAGAACAGTTCACGGCGCTGGGCAAGATCAGCGATCCTTGCGTGCGCTTCCTGTTGAAGCCTGCGGAGCATTTCAGCGGGGATCTGATTGCATTCGCCAGGGGGCCGGACGGATGTCTTCATGCATTGCTGGCGGACAGCGCAGGCCATGGTCTGACGGCTGCCCTTGCGGTGATTCCGATCACGCATCCTTTCTACCAGATGACCGCAAAGGGTTTCGACATCGTCTCCATCCTGAACGAGCTCAATGCCAGGGTGCGGGACTATCTCCCCCTGCCGCGCTTCGTCGCGGCAGCCTTGTTGTCCATCAATCCAGCGACCGGCATCGCTCAGGTCTGGAACGGAGGGCTCCCGCCAGTTCTGGTATTGAGCGAGGACGGAAAGGACATCCTGCACAGCTTCGAGTCCAGGCAATTGCCATTGGGTGTCCTGAACTGCGCCGAATTCGACACATCGATGGAGTACTACAACCTGGCAGACCAGCACGGGCAACTGCTGATGTGCACGGATGGCGCGACAGAAATCAGGGATGCCGACGGCCAAATGCTGGGCCAGAACGGGCTGTTGCAGCTCGCATTGCAGGCCAATGCGGCAAGCCTGTTTGACGGGGTGTCGCAATCGATAGAAAAACTGCTCTCAGGCACTCAGCCACCTGATGACATCGCCTTGATCTCGATCAGCTGTCCTGCGGCCAACATGCTGGATCTCAAACCCGCAGGGCCACCAAGTCATGGAACGGCATCCACGCCGCGCGAGCCGCTCTCCCCGGTCTGGGATTTCTCGCTTTTGCTAAAGGCCACGCAACTGAAACGCCTGGATGTGGTTCCATTTCTGCTCGGCATCGTGAGGCAGATAGAAAACGGGCAGGCTGACGGGAAGCTCTTTCTGGTGCTTTCCGAACTGTTCAACAATGCGCTCGATCATGGTTTGCTAAAGCTCGATTCATCGATCAAGAATGAGCCGGACGGCATGGAGCTCTATTTTATTGAGCGCGCAAAGAGGCTTGCCAATCTCGAGGAGGGCGAGATTGCGCTGAAGCTCGAAAAGCTGAAGGGTGACTCCACAGACTTTTTGAGGATCTCGTTTGGCGACAGCGGGGACGGCTTCGATTTTGAAAGCGTGCTGCTCTGCGATCTGTCGGTCAATCAGCAAAGGCACGGGCGCGGCATAGGCCTCCTTCTCAACATATGCGACAGCCTGGAATACCTAGGCAATGGCTCGCAGGTGGTTGCCTTGCTGGACATGGAAAAGGGCGCTGAGTCCCGATAAAACCCCGGCGATTCCTGCAGGATTTCCTTTTGTAGTTTCGAGTAGCCAGAAAAATCCCCCGTTATTCGCGGGATTGAAGGTCGTGCTTTTGCGTATAGTCCGCCTTATCGGCGGAGCTCATCATGGCAGAAGAAAGCGATCTAGAAAAATCAGAACAGCCTTCGCAACGGCGACTTGACCAGGCAAGAGAAAAAGGTCAGGTCGCGCGTTCCCATGAGCTTTCCACGTTCTCGCTCCTGATGGCCGGCGGCGTTTCGCTCTGGCTCATGGGAGGGCATCTCAACGCCCAGATGGTGAACCTGCTGCAGGATGGCATGACGATCAGCCCTGACCTGGTTTTCAGGCCCGAATTATTGATTCCGCATCTATATGATCTGTCCGTGCGCGTGCTGATGATATTCGCTCCTGTGCTGGCGCTGATGCTGCTGACGGCACTCGTTTCCCCGCTGTTTCTGAATGGCTGGCTTTTCAGCACGGAAGCGCTCATCCCTCAGTTTTCGCGGATGAATCCCATCACGGGCATCGGGCGCATGTTTTCCACGAATGCGCTGGTGGAGCTCGCCAAGGCGTTTGGCAAGGCGATCGTCGTTGGCGGAATCGCAGCCTGGGTGATGTGGCGGCATCTTGGCGATGCGCTGCAGCTGGCAACCCTGTCGATCTCATCCGCAATTTCAGAGATGGGGTATCTCGTCGGCGGAAGCTTTCTCGCCATCGTCGGCGGCATGGTGCTGATCGTCGCCATCGATGTGCCCTTCCAGCTCTATACGCACAACAAGAAGATGATGATGACCAAGGAGGAGGTGCGCCAGGAGCACAAGGAAACGGAAGGGAATCCGCAGATCAAGATGCGCATACGCAGCATGCAGCGCGAGGCGGCAAGGCGCCGCATGATGTCCGCGATCCCGACTGCAGATGTCGTTGTGACCAACCCGACGCACTACGCTGTCGCACTGAAATACAGCGACAGGGGCATGCGCGCACCCGAGGTGGTCGCAAAAGGCTCCGATCTGCTCGCCCAGCGCATACGCGAGATCGCACAGGAAAGCGGCGTGCCGATACTCGAGGCCCCCCCCCTGGCTCGCGCGCTGCACAAACATACCGACATCGGAGAATCCATCCCCGAGGCGCTGTATACCGCAGTCGCCGAAGTGCTCGCTTATGTTTATCAACTGAAACGCTATCAGGAGGAGGGAGGTTCGCGCCCTGCGGAGCCCGGCGGACTGCCCGTGCCTTCCGAGCTTGATCCTCTGAACGGAGTCGCATGATGGACCAGATACTGGCATTTCTGAAGAACAACTCGAGGCTGCGCGGGCTGGCAGGCCCGGTGCTGATCGTGATGATACTCGCGATGATGGTGCTGCCATTGCCCCCGATGCTGCTCGACATCCTCTTTACCTTCAACATCTCCGTTGCCGTGATGGTGCTGCTGATCAGCATGAACACCAACAAGGCGCTGGACTTCCTGTCCTTTCCGACGGTACTTTTGATCACCACCCTGCTGCGCCTGTCCCTGAACGTGGCTTCGACCCGGGTCGTCCTGCTGCAGGGCCATACCGGGCCTGATGCGGCAGGCAGGGTGATAGACTCGTTCGGGCATTTCCTGGTGGGTGGGAATTATGCGGTGGGCATCGTGGTCTTCGCGATACTCGTGGTGATCAACTTCATGGTGATCACCAAGGGCGCGGGCCGCATCGCGGAAGTGGGCGCACGCTTCACACTGGATGCGATGCCGGGCAAGCAGATGGCGATCGATGCCGATCTCAACGCGGGCCTGATCGGCGAGGATGTCGCAAGGCAGCGGCGTGCCGAGATCGGCCAGGAGGCGGATTTCTACGGGGCGATGGATGGTGCTTCGAAATTCGTGCGGGGCGATGCGGTCGCAGGCATCCTGATCATGTTCATCAACCTGATAGGCGGCCTAGTCGTCGGCGTGCTGCAACACAACATGGATATTGCAACGGCCGCCAAGAACTATACGCTGCTGGCGATCGGCGACGGGCTGGTCGCGCAGATTCCGGCGCTGGTGATTTCAACGGCGGCGGGTGTGGTGGTGAGCAGGGTTTCCACCGAGCAGAACATCGGCGAGCAGATGATGGGGCAGCTTTTCAAGCAGCCCCAGATCATCATGCTGACAGCCGCCATCGTCGGCATGCTGGGCATCATACCCGGCATGCCGCATTTCCCGTTCCTCCTGCTCTCTTTCGGGATGATCTGGCTTGCCTACTATCTGACGAAGAAATCGGAGCGGGCGGCAATCGAGGCCCAGGCTGAAGTGCCGGCAGCCCCATTGATCGCGGAAGGGGCGGATGCAAGCTGGGAGGATGTCGCGCAGGTGGATGTGCTGGGCCTTGAAGTCGGATACCGTTTGATCTCGCTGGTCGACAAGGCGCAGGATGGCGATCTGTTGCGAAGGATCAAGGGGATACGCAAGAAGTTCACGCAGGACATCGGATTTCTGCCTCCTCCCGTGCACATCCGCGACAATCTCGAGCTCAGGCCCAATGCTTACCGCATCACGTTGAAGGGGGTCGAGATCGGCAGCGGCGAATCCTATCCTCAGCAGTTTCTGGCGATCAATCCGGGCCACGTGACCGGGCCGCTTGCCGGGATGGAGACACGCGATCCCGCATTCGGCCTGCCTGCCGTGTGGATCGATGCGGGTCTTCGCGAGCAGGCGCAGATCATGGGCTATACCGTGGTCGATCCGAGCACGGTGGTTGCGACCCATTTGAGCAATCTGATCAATACAAGGGCAGCCGAGCTGCTCGGGCGCCAGGAAGTGCAGCAGCTGCTAGACCATCTGGCCAAGACCGCCCCCAAGCTGGTCGAGGATCTGGTTCCCAAGACGCTGCCGCTTGGCACGGTGCAGAAGGTGCTGCAAAACCTGCTGGACGAGGGCATGCATATCCGGGATATGCGCACCATCGTGGAAACGCTGGCCGACAACGCGCCGCGCGTAGCGGATGCATTCCAGCTGACATCGCTTGTGCGGGTTGCGCTGGGCCCGGCGATCGTGCAGCAATTCTATCCTTCCGCCCAGGAACTGCAGGTGATCGGCATGAACAAGGAACTGGAGCATGTCCTGATGCAGGCGATGCAGGCCAGCCAGAACGGCGTCGGCATAGAGCCGGGCCTTGCCGACACCGTGCTCAACGAATCCCGCGCCGCCGTGCAGCGCCAGGAACAGATGGGGCTGCCCACGGTGATGCTGGTTCCAGCGCAGCTTCGCGATCTGCTGGCGCGTTTTTTGAAACGCGCCGTGCCGAACCTGCGGGTGATTTCGCACGATGAAGTACCGGACTTTAAGACCATAAGAGTGACCTCTATGGTGGGAGGAAATGCATGAACATCAGAAAATATGCCGCCGCGACGGCACGAGAGGCGTTGAGGGACATCAGGAACGAACTTGGCGAAGATGCGGTGATCCTGTCGAATCGCCCGACGCCACAGGGTGTCGAAATCATCGCAATGAACAGCGATGACATCGCGCATCTTTCGGATTCCGCAGCCAGAAAGGCACCCGCAGTCCCTAAGACCAAGCCCGGGCCTGTCCCTTCGGCGACGCATTCGGAATCGTTGCTGCTGGGCGAAATCAAGTCCATGCACGACAAGCTGCAGCGGCAGATCGAATCGCTTTCCTGGAATCATGTGCAGCAGCGGGATCCGCAGCGCGCCGCGCTGTTGCGCAGGCTCATCAATGCCGGATTCAGCACGCTGCTTGCCCGCCAGCTTCTGGACAGGCTTCCTTCGGGCGACGAGAAGGGGGAGCAATGGGTCAAGCAGGTTCTGAAGCGCAATCTGCGCGTCGCACAAGCTGCCGATGACATCGTGGCAAAGGGAGGCTCATATGCGCTGATAGGCCCCACGGGTGTGGGAAAGACGACGACCACGGCCAAGCTTGCAGCGCGCGCCGTGGTACGTTATGGCGCCGACAAGGTCGCACTCCTGACCACGGACAGCTACCGCATAGGGGCTTATGAGCAGCTCAAGATTTACGGGAAGATACTGGGGGTGACGGTGCATGCGGTGAAGGGAGCGGACGATCTGCGCCTGACGCTGTCTGCGCTGCGCCACAAGCATCTGGTTCTGATCGACACCGTGGGCATGGGGCAAAGGGACGAGCGTGTGGTGGAACAGAACGAGATGTTCGACGAGGCGAATGTCGCGCGAATGCTTGTGCTCAATGCGACCAGCAGCGGAGATACGCTGGAAGACGTGGTGCGCATGTACCACAACAGACAGGTGATAGGCTGCATTGCAACCAAGCTCGACGAGGCGGTCAATCTCGGCGGGGTGCTCGATGTCGTGATGCGGCACAGGCTGATGATGCACTTCATTGCAAATGGGCAGCGGGTTCCAGAGGACCTTCATCCGGTCAACATCGATGTGCTGCTGCACCGCGCGTTCAAGGCTGTGGAGGAAAAATCGCCCTACAGCCTGGATGAGACGGATTTCCCCGCGGTCATGTCCGGCACGAACAGCGAGGTGTCCTGTGCAGTTTGATATGCGTGCGTTTGATGCAGCAGGGGGGGCGATGCCCAGGCTGGGTGCCGATGATCAGGCGGAAGGATTGCGCCGGATGCTGGTCTGCAACCAGACGCAGACCATCGCGCTGGCGTCGGGGAGGCGCTCTTCAGGGCGCACCAGCGTGACGCTCAATCTGGCGGCATCGCTCAGCAAGGCGGGCCGGGACGTCCTGATACTCGATGAGAATCCTGCACCGCACAACCTAACAGACAGTCTCGGGTTGCTCGCACGGCTTGATCTTCTGGATGTGATAAAGGGAAAATGCCAGCTCGTGGACGCCATCGTCGGCGCCTATGGATGTTCGATATTGCCGACGGCAAGGCTGATGCGCGCATTGCCCGCCTTGAATGCCTCCGAGCAGCAGCGCCTTGAGGAAATCCTGCAGGAGGCGGCAAACGGGGTGGATGTGATGCTGATCGATGCAGCGATGCTGGACGAGACGGCATCGCTGGCGCTTTCCCCGGACGCCCGCATGCTGGTGGTCATGGATGCGACTTCAAGCGGCATCACGCAAAGTTATGCGATGATCAAGCGGCTTGCGCTGGAGCAGGCAAGGAGCCGCTTTGAAATCGTGGTGAACAGGGTTGCCGATGAAAAGACCGCGAGGCTCATTTTCGGCAACATCGAAAAGGTTGCAAAAACGCATCTTTCGGTCGAGCTTGCATACATGGGATGCATACCACAGGACGACAGGCTCAGGCGTTCGACGCAACTCGGGCGGGCGGTGGTCGAGGCATTTCCTGCCGCGTCCTCCGCAAATTCCTGCATCGCACTGGCGCAAGGTGTGCTGAACATGAAGAGACGACAGGGTACGCGGGGCATTGCAGAGATGATGAGGATGCTGCTCGGGCAGCTGAAGCGACAGCAACTGGCATAATTGCCAAAGTCTGGATATAAATTGCGCCAGGATTTATGATTAGCCACTATGTATAACGCGTCCGGATTGCAGGATAAAGACCAGTGCCTGCGGGAATATGCCCCCATGGTCAAGCGGCTTGCCCATCAGATGATGAGCAGGTTGCCTTACAGCGTCCAGATAGACGACATCATCCAGGCGGGCATGATGGGCCTGCTCGATGCGGCAGGCCGCTATGATGAAATACACGGCGCGCAGTTCGAAACCTATGCGACTCAGCGCATACGCGGCGCGATGCTGGACGAGCTGCGCAGCGCGGACTGGTTGCCGCGCGGCCTGAGGCGGGACATGCGCCTCATCGAGCAATCGGTCAGCCGTCTGCAACAGAAGCTCGGGCGTCCGCCCAACGAAACCGAGATTGCAAAAGAACTGAATGTCAGCCTTGCCGAATACCAGCAGATGTTGCAGGAAGCGCGTGGCGCGCAGCTGATCTACTACGAAGATTTCCAGGATGAGGACCACGACGACTTCTTCGAACGCTTCGAGTTCTCCAATGATATCGACCCCCAGGCGCTGCTCGCCGATGAGCGCTTCAAGACCGAGCTGGCCAGCGCGATAGACAGGCTGCCGGAACGCGAGCGCATGCTGATGGGCATGATCTACGAGCAGGAGATGAACCTGAGGGAAATAGGCGAGGTGTTCGGTGTCAGCGAATCCAGGGTTTCGCAGCTTCACAGCCAGGCAGTTGCCCGTTTGCGCGCCGCATTGAAAGGATATTGATGGACAGGCTGACCCTCCTGGGCTTGGTGATTGCGCTGACGGGCATCCTGCTTTCCCAGGTCATAGAGGGCAGTAACCTTTCCATCCTGTTTCAGGGAACCGCATTCCTGATCGTTTTCTTCGGCACACTCGGTGCCGTGATGGTGCAAAGCTCGAGAAAGGTTTTCCTGATGGCCATGGAAATGGTCAGATGGGCTTTTCTCGATCCCGGGATTTCAGGGCAGGAGTCGATAGACCAGCTCACTGCATGGAGCGCGCTTGCGCGCAAGGAAGGGATGCTGGCACTCGAGCAGCATATCCCGGAAATCTCGGATCCCTTTCTGAAAAAGGGGGTCCAGCTACTGGTGGACGGTCATAACGCGGATAAGATTCGCGAAGTGCTGGAGATCGACATCAATTCCTGGGAGCAGCTGCGCTGGCAGGCGGCGAGGGTGTGGGAGTCGGCGGCAGGCTATTCTCCGACCATAGGCATCATAGGCGCGGTGCTCGGACTGATGCATGTGATGCAGAACCTTTCGGAACCGAGCAAACTCGGCGGCGGGATTGCGGTCGCGTTTGTCGCGACCATTTATGGAGTTGCGTTTGCAAACCTCCTGTTTTTGCCGATAGCCAACAAGCTCAAGGGTGTCATCATGCAGCAGACACAGATGCGCGGCATGATAGTCGACGGTCTGGGCTCGATCGCAAACGGCGAAAATCCCCGCTACATCGAATTGAAATTGCAAGGCTATCTGGATCAGTGATGGCGACCCGGCGCAAAAGGGAGGAGCACGACAATACCGAGCGCTGGCTGATCTCCTATGCCGATTTTGTGACGCTCCTGTTCGCCTTTTTCGTGGTGATGTATGCGATTTCTTCAGTCAATGAAGAAAAATACAAAACCTTCAGCAACTCCTTGAGCCAGGCCTTCAGACAGCAGCCGGGATCAACCGCCAATCCCAGCAGGCCATCCTTGCAGTCTCTGGTCGACAAGCGCGATGCGCGTATTGCAGCTCAACAGCGTCAGGCCAGGGAGGAAATGAAGTCAGTGGAGGACAATCTCCAGAAAGCGCTGGGCCCCGAGATTGCGGATGGCCAGATCGGCCTGCGCCAGACTTCCCGCGGCATGGAAGTCGATATCAGCGCCAGCGCGCTGTTCAACGAGGGCGACGACAAGCTGCAGGGCGATGCAAAGCAGACCCTGCAGAAGCTGGCCGAGGTGCTAAGCCGCGAGAACAAGGCAATCGAGGTGCAAGGGCACACGGACAACGTTCCGATCAAGAACGCGAAGTTCCCGTCAAACTGGGAGCTGTCCTCGGGGCGGGCGGGCAGTGTGGTCAGGACGCTGGCCGCGTACGGGGTGCCGGAAAGCCGGATGACGGCAGTGGGGATGGCGGCAAATCAGCCTGTCGTGCCCAACGACACGCCGGAACATCGCGCACAGAACCGGCGGGTTTCGATCACGATACTGTCCCCGCAGTATGATCGCGGGGCAAGCCCTCAGGCAGGCGGAAACTAGCCCATCCCCAGCGATCTGCCGCTGCCGCCTGGAAAGCTGGTCTGACCGTTCGGACCATAGAGGCTGGCCTGGTTGACTGCACGGCTCAGGGCCCCGAGCAGCTGCTGGTTGTGGCGCAATTTTGCCTGTATCAGCTCGCCATTGATGCGGTTCAATTCTTGCGCCTGGTCACCCAGGATGCGTATGGACTGCCACAGCCCGAGGCTTTCCCTGCTGTTTTTCTCTAGCCAGTTCTGGATGTTCTGCGCGGTGAGTTCGGAAACAAGGCCTTGCAGGAGGCGATGGCGGGCTTCTGCGACCTTGTAGATCTTCAGGGCATGGTTCGATTTTTTTTCTGCAAGCTCAAGGAGGCCGTCGATGCTGCCCTCCGTCAGCATCTTCTGCTCCTGTCGAAGCAGTTCGACGAAGCTTTGCAGGGATGCTTGCTCTTCCTTCAGTGCGGCCAGGAGATTCGCAACCTGCGTCATGCCTGGCTGCGTTTGATCAGGTCTTGGACAGACTGGATCAGCCGGTCCGCGACCACGCCCGAGTTGACCTTGAAGCTGCCATTGCTGATGGCCTGCTTGATTTGCGCAACATTGTTCGCATCGACGACGGGCGAATTTTCCATGCCCGCCTGCATGCTGGCGATCTGCGATGAATTCGAACCCAGGGAGACACTGGTGCCGGACTGCTGCTGTGGCGGATTGCTCTTTGCGCCATTTGCGCGGGCGGGTGCGGACGCCGGGATCCCGGTATTGACTGTATTGGCTGGCTTCTCGATTTTCATGATGATCCTCTCGCCCAATCGGTAATTCGGGCCATGTTCCCATTATCGGAAAGACTTGAGAAAACTTTAGCTTCATTCCGCGCTATTTTTGAGCGCCTTCATTCTAGCACGAAGAGCAGGTGACGAATAACAAGGCATTTTTCGCCCTGTTTCGGGCAAGGGGCCGGCACAGGTGTGCTAATCTTGATCCCAAGGTTATCGTGGAGCGCATATTTTGGAAACATCCGGGGAAACGCTGGACCCTCAAGACTGGCATGAATTCAGGCGGCAGAGTCACCGCATGCTGGATGACATGCTCGATTACACCGAAAAGCTGCGCGACCGTCCGGTCTGGCAGCCCATACCGCAGGAGGTTCGCGACGTTTTCCGGAAGGCTATGCCGGAAAAATCCGGGGATATGGCCGAAATTCATGCATTGTTCATGAAGAATGTGCTGCCCTATGCGATAGGCAACACGCATCCCGGCTTCATGGGGTGGGTTCATGGGGGGGGAACCCCGGTCGGCATGATGGCGGAGATGCTTGCGGCAGGGCTTAACGCCAATCTCGGCGGACGTGACCAGATTCCGGTGGAAGTCGAAAGGCAGTTGCTGCGCTGGGTGAGAGCGCTGTTTGCTTTTCCGGATACGGCAAGCGGGCTTTTCGTCACTGGAACTTCCATGGCCAACTTCATCAGCGTGCTGGTTGCGCGCACCGCAGCGCTCGGGGAAACCGTGCGCGAGACGGGGCTGCCCGAAGGGCATGGTCTTGTCGCCTATGCCTCGGCCAGCGCCCATGTCAGCATCTCGCAGGCGCTCGACATGTCGGGACTGGGGGCTGCTGCACTGCGCAAGGTGGCGCTGGACGAACGTTTCAGGATGGATGTGAAAGCGCTCGAGGCGGCCATCAGCCAGGACAAGGCGGCCGGCCTCAGGCCTTTCATGATCGCGGCGACAGCCGGGTCGGTGGATGTCGGGGCGATCGATCCGCTGGATGAGATTGCCGAACTCGCAAAGCGCCATGACTTGTGGCTGCATGTGGACGGGGCTTACGGCGCGCTCGGGATGCTGGCCGAAGAGATTGCACCCCTGCTGAAGGGCATGGATCGCGCCGATTCCATCGCGTTCGATTTTCACAAATGGGGGCAGGTTCCCTACGATGCAGGCTTCGTGCTGGTGAAGAATGGCGAGCTTCATCGCCGCACCTTTGCGTCTCCCGCAGCCTATCTCCAGCGCGAATCTCGCGGCATGGCGGCAGGGTCCCCCTGGCCCTGCGACTTCGGTCCGGACCTCTCGAGGAGCTTCAGGGCGCTGAAGACCTGGTTCACCCTCGAGGTCTATGGCACTGAAAAACTCGGGCGCGCGATTTCGAATACCTGTGCGCTGGCCAGGTATCTCAGGCAGCGCATCGAGGCTGCTCCCATGCTGGAATTGATGGCTCCAGTTGCGTTGAACATCGTGTGCTTCCGCCATCTGGGGGATGACAAAATCAATGCGGACATCGTCGCAGCCCTCCAGGAGTCGGGGATTGCAGCGCCTTCGACCACGAGGATCAATGGGCGGCTTGCGATTCGCGCGGCCATCGTCAACCACCGCACCGAGCGTCGCGATGTCGATGCGCTGGTCGATGCGGTAATCGGACTGGGGGAGAAAACGAGATGAAAAACGACGAACTGATCGGGCTTGCGCGACTGCTGCGCATGACGATAGAAGGCCATGACATGGGCTCCCTTGGCATGCAACTTATCGCGCGCGCAGGGGAAAATCCGGCTGACGCCTGTGCGCTGATGGACCTTGCGACGATACTGCAGCTCAAAGGCGAACGCGAGCTGGGACTGAAGATACAGCGCCAGGCATTGTCGATACGGCAGATTTACGCGGTTGCCGGCGCCACTCCTGAAGAGGCAGAAATCAGGCTGCTTCTGGTGATGGGAGAGGGGGATCTGATGGCCAATTCTCCTGTTGAATGCCTGATGGAACACAAGAATGTTGCGCTGAACATCGTGTATGTGACCGACAAGCTGGACATGCCGGATACCCTGCCGGAACACGATGTGCTCTTCGTTGCGATTGCCGAATCGGAAAAAAACAATCCCGTCCTCAGGAAAGTGTCGGAGAAAATTGCCTCATGGCCCGTTCCGGTTCTCAACGATCCTTTGCGCATCGCCGCGCTGTCCAGGGACAACTGCGCAAGACTGCTGAAGGATATCCCGGGCGTCGAGATGCCCCAGACCTTGAGGCTGGATCGGCGCGAAATCGAAAGCCTGACGATGGAATCGATAAGGGAGAGGCTGGGAGGCGGGGACCTGCTGATCCGCCCTGTCGATTCGCATGCCGGAATCGAGCTCGAGAAGATAGACGATGCGGCCGGCATCAGCCGCTATCTTGCCTCCTCGAATGCCGGCGAATTCTATGTTTCCAGCTTTGTCGACTACAGGAAGGCAGACGGGCAATTCCGCAAATGCCGCATCGTGCTGATAGCAGGGCGGCCCTATATCTGCCACATGGCCATCTCTTCTCACTGGATGATCCATTATGCAAATGCAGGCATGAATGAAAGCGCCGAAAAAAGGGAGGAGGAGGCGCGCTTCATGGAAGGGTTCGACCGGGATTTCGCGGCAAGGCACGCGGCGGCATTCAAGGCGATCAACGAGAGGATAGGACTGGACTACCTGGGAATGGATTGCGCAGAAACGGCGGATGGGCGCCTTCTGATCTTCGAGGCGGACAGCTGCATGATCGTGCATGCGCTCGATCCCGTCGATGTCTATGGCTACAAGCAAAAGCCGATACAGCGCCTCTTCGATGCCTTTCATGAGATGCTGCTCGATGCGGGTGCCTGAATTCGATCCCGCCATCGAGGAGTTGCTGGTCTCAGGGAGCGACAAACGCATCGCGCTCGATCCTGCAACCGGGCTCAACAAATACGGCTGTCCTCCGCGCCCCGACCCAAAGCTACTGGCCTTTGGATCTTCAACGGCATCGGTGATTTCTCCCTCATCCTATGCGGCAGCTTTCAGGCTTTACGAGCGTCTGCTGAAAGGCCTGGACTCGCTGGATTCAGGGTGGGAAAGGATCAGGGATGCGCTCCTGTCGGATGTTCCGGATACCGGAGCCCGCCTTGCATTCCTGCCATCCGGGACGGATGCGCATGCTTTTGCGGCGAGATCTCTTTCGGGCTATGAGAAGCTTGCCGTGGTGATGGTCGAGGAGGCCGAGACAGGCAGCGGGGTGCGTGCGGCGATGTCCCTGCATCACGCCGAAATCAACGCAATATCGCTGAGAAACGAGGATGGCATGCCGCGCGCTGCTCACGATATCGACTCTGAGGTGGCTGAAGCGGTCGAATCGGCGGTGGCACGGGGTTATCACGTGCTGCTGGTGATGGTGGATCAGTCCAAGACCGGGATGATCGCGCCCAGCGTATCCTGTTCGATGACCCTAGGACAGCGGTATCCGGAGGAGGTCAGCGTGCTTGTTGACGCCTGTCAGTTCCGCATTGCACCGGCCACCTTGAGTGACTATCTCGGTCAGGGATACATGGTTGCGATCACGGGATCGAAATTTCTCACCGGTCCTGCATTTTCGGCCGCGCTCATGCTGCCCCGTAATTGCAAAAAGGAGATTCCGGAAGACAAGGATGCCGGGCTCTTGCTGCGCTGGGAGGCTGCCATGGTCGAGCACAGGCGCTTTCGTGCGCTTTCCGAAGACCGGATCATCAACATCATGAAGTCCTTTGCGGATGTCGTGCAAGAAAGGCTTTCAATGGACAAGCGGTTCAAATTGCTTCCCGTGCCGACATTGGACCGCAGTCCGCTGGTGACTGGCAAGCGCTGGGATCAGCTTCAGAGCATATTCCCGTTCCAGCTGTGCCATCGGGGTAAGCCGCTCAACCATGAAGAGACGCTGAGCGTATACCGATTGCTTGGGGAACCCGACAGGAATGTGGTCGATGGCAGGCGCTGCCAGCTCGGCCAGCCGGTTTTTTGCGGCAGGGCGGGGAGTGCTCTGCGCATCGCGCTCAGCGCAAGGCTGATCAGCGATGCGGCAGATCAAGGCATGGATAGGTTGTTGGACGATGCGCTGGCCGTGCTGGACAAGACGGCCTATCTCGTCGATCGCATCAGGGGTTGATCTGTACCGAGCCGTCTTCGGTTGCCGTGCCCATGATCACGCGGCCTGATTCGATGCGGACCTGGACGCTCTCGCCCGGGCCTGCATTGTTGAGGGCAATGCCAGAATTGCTCAGCGTGAATCCGCCGCCGTGCAAGGTGATCTGTACGGCCTGCCCTTGTCTTACCGTATAGCTTGCGCGCAGCATTTCAGGCCTGATGATCGTACCTGCTGAAATGTTGTAGCGCAGTACCTTTCCCAGCACGCGTTTTTCATCGGTAATTCCTTCATCCTGCATGGTTTCCGTGCTCTGCTTTGCGATGTCCTGGGCACTCAGCGTCTGTCCGCTTGAAAGCGGTCTTGCGCTGACGATCAGGTTGCGCGTGATCTTGATCTGCACGGGGATGAAAACGCGCCATCCCTTCGCATCGAGGCAGCGCACGCCGACGGAAACCCGTCCTATGAGCTGGCTGCCGGCTGGCAGGAACGCCTCCATCCTGCTGCAGTCATCCAGAACAAGACGGGAATCTATGGGCTCGACGCTGAAGGCGACCTTGCCTGCCAGGCCGGCCGTTTGCTGCTTGATGAATGCAGTGACCGTCTCCTTCAATGCGGCATGGTCCTGCGCTGCGAAGGAGGCGGAGAAATGCAACAGAAGGCTTGTGAGCAGCAGAAATTTCTTCATGGCGAGCATTGTGCAAGGTGCGGCCGATTATGGGAAGAGCGCGATAACCGGGAAATGAGGGGAAAACTTGCCCCTAATCGACAGTTAGCAGACTTGCATCCGGTCTTAAGATGACGCTCATCGTGATAGTTGTAGCTCGAGGTGCGAGATGATCAACAGTTTGGACGATGCTTTGCGTTTCAATCAGCTGGCTTTGAACCTGCGCGGCGCGCGGCAGGAATTGCTGGCTTCCAATGTGGCGAATGCAGACACGCCGGGATACAAGGCAAGAGACATCGATTTTGCAAGCGCGCTGCAGCATGCCCTGTCAGGCTCCACTCAGCCCCTGGCGATGACGGCGAGTTCATCGGCCCATCTTCAGGGGAATGCCGGCGGCCAGATCATGGGAGCGCCCGTGCTCTACCGGGTGCCCGAACAGCCCAGCGCCGATGGCAATACGGTGAATATGGACGTGGAGCGCGCCCAGGCGACCGACAATGCGTTGCGCTACGAGGTTGGCGTGAGCTTTGTCACGAGTCAATTCAAGGATTTGACGGCGGTTCTTCAACCTTAACCGATCAAGGGGAGTCAGATGTCACTATTCAACGTTTTCAATATCGCAGGCTCCGGCATGGCAGCCCAGTCCCAGCGGCTGAATGCGGTCGCGAGCAATCTGGCAAACGTCGACAGCACGACGAGTTCGGACGGCAAGCCATATAAGGCGAAGGAAGTGATTTTCGCCACGACTCCGATGGGGAGTCCGGATGCGCAGGGTGTCAAGGTGGCATCCGTGGTCGAGAGCACGGCGCCGATGAAGATGGTCTATGATCCCAACCATCCGCTGGCCGATGCCAAGGGTTATGTTGCGATGCCCAACGTGAACGTGGTGGACGAGATGGTGAACATGATCTCGGCCTCGCGTTCCTATCAGAACAACGTGGATGTGCTGAACACTTCGAAGGCGTTGTTGTTGAAGACCCTGACCATAGGCGCGTGAGGTCGGAGAGCGTAATCATTAGGAGGTATACATCATGGTAAGTCCCACCCAGCCAAACAATTCAGCGGCAATATATGCAGCGCTGAACGGCGGCGCATCTTCGGCAACCGCTGCAACGACTTCGAATTCATCGACTTCTGCGTTGCAGGATCAGTTCATGACGCTGCTGGTCACCCAGCTCAAGAATCAGGATCCCTTGAATCCGATGGACAATGCGCAGATGACATCGCAAATGGCGCAGATCAATACGGTGAGCGGCATCAACCAGCTGAACGCGACATTGCAGGCATTGAGTGCCAGCATGACGCCGAACCAGACAGTCCAGGCCGCCAGCATGATAGGCCATGGCGTGCTGGTGCCGGGCAACGGCGTTGACCTTGCAAACGGCTCTGCAATGGGCGGATTTTCGCTGTCCGGCCCGTCCGACAGCACCAAGGTTTCCATTTACGACAGTTCCGGCGCCCTGGTCGATACGATGAATCTGGGCGCTCAGCCTGCGGGGGTCAGCGACTGGCAGTGGAACGGCATGGATGGCAATGGCAATCCGGTGCCTGCTGGCAGTTACACATTCAAGGTCGAGGCATCGCTCGCGGGCGGCGCGGTGGCTGCCAACACGCTGCAGTACGGCGTGGTCAACAGCGTGACCCAGGGTGCGACAGGGCTGACACTCGGCGTCGGTTCCCTGCAGAACGTCGCCCTGACCCAGGTTCAACAAATTCTTTAATCGGGAGATACCATGAGCTTCGAACAAGGTCTTAGCGGATTGAGCGCTGCAAGCAGCGCGCTTAGCGCGATAGGCAACAATGTGGCCAACGCCAATACGGTGGGCTTCAAACAGTCCTCAGCGCAATTTGCCGACATGTTTGCCGCCTCGCTGGCCGGGGCGAGCTCGGTGTCGATCGGCACCGGCGTGACCATTTCCAATGTGGCCCAGCAGTTTACGCAGGGCAACATCACCACGACCACCAATCCCCTGGATACTGCGATCAGCGGGCCCGGCTTCTTTCAGCTGACCAATACGGGAGGTGCTACGGTCTACAGCCGGAACGGCCAGTTCCATCTGGACAAGGACGGATTCCTGGTCAATGCGCAGGGATACAAGGTTGATGGCTACCTGCCGAATGCGGCTGGCGTGATACTGGGCGGTGCCCCCTTGCCATTGCAGATCAATGCGGCGAACATACAACCGCAGCCATCGACGACTTCGGTCGTGGGGGTCAATTTGAGTTCGGCATCCCCCGTGCCGACGACGTCCACTTTCTCACCCACAGATTCGACCTCCTATAACAATTCGACCTCGATGACGGTATACGACAGCCTGGGCGCATCCCATGTGGCCACGCTCTATTTTGCAAGACAGCCTATCTGGGGGCCGCCTGCTACGACCACTCCCCCAACAATCACGTCATCCACTGCGACTTCAGCAACACTGTCTTCAACTACTGGTTTGTCCGTGGGAAATACGATTACATTTTCTGCTCCATCGACTCAGACTGGGACTATTACCGCTATCGATACGACGACTGGTGTGGTGACACTCTCTGGTTTAACGGCAGCACCTACTGCAATCGCTTCTACCAATGCACCATCGCCGAGCTGGAATACCTATCTGACTGTCGACGGAAATCTGGTTCCTGCCGCTGGCACGGCGCTGGCGACTCTTACCTTCAATTCCTCGGGCTCGTTGGCTTCCACGAACCCTGTAACCACGCCGCTGGGAACAATCTCCTCTGCAGCGCTGTTTCCCAATTCCACATCGGTATCGACGACCCAGGCCATCACTTTCGATTTCAATTCCTCGACTGCAGGCACGACCCAGTACGGCACGCCATTCTCCGTCAACACGCTGACCCAGAACGGTTATGCCTCAGGCCAGCTCAATTCGACCAGCACGAGCGCGGATGGCACGATCATCGGGCGCTATTCGAACGGTCAGACCCGCACGCTGGGACAGATCGTACTGGCGAACTTCACTGGCGTTCAGGGGTTGCAGGACATAGGCAACAACTCCTGGGTGCAGACGGCCGCATCGGGCAACCCTTTGGTGGGCGCGCCCGGCACGGGCGGGCTGGGCACGCTGCAATCCTCGGCAACCGAGGATTCGAACGTGGATCTCACGGCCGCGCTGGTGAACATGATTACCGCCCAGCGTAACTATCAGGCCAATGCCCAGACCATCAAGACCGAAGACACGCTGATGCAGACGGTCGTGAACCTGCGATGAGCTGAGGCAACAAGGCTAGCCGGGAGCATTTCATGGACAAACTGATCTATACCGCGATGACGGGGGCATCCCAGGTGCTCGAGCAACAGGCGTCGGTGTCGGAAAACCTGGCCAATGCGAGCACCCCGGGTTTTAGGGCGGTGATGAACACGTTCCGCGCCGTGCCGATACTGGGCGAGGGCGCGCCCACGCGCACTTTCGTGGTGGATTCGACCGTGGGCACGAATTTCGCGCCGGGAGGCCTGCAGCCGACAGGACGGGACCTCGATATCGCGGTCAACGGAAAGGGCTGGATTGCGGTCCAGGGGCCGGATGGCAAGGAAGCTTATACCCGGAATGGCAGCCTGCAGATCAGCCCTGACGGGATACTCAAGACCAGCACAGGGCTGACCGTGATCGGATCCTCGGGACCCATCAATGTTCCGCCGACATCCCAGATCACCTTTGCCTATGACGGCACGATTTCCACGATACCAGACGGGTCGCAGGCATATGGCATCACCGTGATCGATACCCTGAAGCTCGTGAATCCTCCGGAGAATCAGCTGGTGCGGGGTGCCGACGGACTTTTCCGCATGAAAAACGGGGGGACTGCGCCGGTGGATCCGAACACGCAGATCGTGCCCGACAACATCGAAGGAAGCAATGTAAACACCGTCAATGCGCTGGTGAACATGATTTCGCTGTCCAGAAAATACGACATGCAGATAAAGATGCTGACCACGGCCGACAACGATGCAAAGCAGGCCAGCACCATCATGGGAATCTGACGGCGCTTGACGACTTGATTAACGATGGCCTAAGACTGGAGCCAACAAAATGATACGTTCCTTGTGGATTGCCCAAACGGGTCTGGACGCGCAACAGGTTCAGATGGACACGATAGCCAACAACCTTGCCAACGTGAGCACCAACGGCTTCAAGCGTTCGCGCGCCGTTTTCGAGGATCTGCTTTACCAGACGCTAAGGCAGCCAGGTGCGCAATCCTCGCAGCAGACGCAGCTGCCCTCGGGTCTGCAGATCGGCACCGGTGTCCGTCCGGTTGCCGCAGAGCGGATTTTTACCCAGGGAAATCTGCAGCAGACCGGAAACAGCCTGGACGTTGCAATTCAGGGAGCAGGTTTCTTTCAGGTGCTGATGCCGGATGGGACGATCGCCTATACCCGGGATGGATCCTTCCAGGAAAATGCGCAGGGACAGCTCGTGACATCCAGCGGTTTCACGGTGCAGCCCGCGATAACCATCCCGCCCAATGCGCTGACCGTTACGATAGGCCAGGATGGCGTCGTGTCCGTCACCCAGCCGGGGGTGGCGAACCCCGTGCAGATAGGCAGCCTGCAGCTTGCAACCTTTGTGAATCCGACGGGGCTGATGAGCATGGGGCAGAACCTTTATCAGCAAACGGCGTCTTCCGGCCTGCCGACTACGACGGTCCCGGGAACCAATGGCAGCGGAACCGTGAACCAGAACTATGTCGAGACTTCCAACGTCAACGTGGTCGAAGAGATGGTCAACATGATCGCGACTCAGCGCGCCTACGAGATCAACTCGAAGGCCATCACGGCATCGGATCAGATGTTGCAGAAGCTGGAGCAGATGTAATGCGAGCGATCGCTAGAAAGGGCCTTCTGCTGGCAGCCTGTCTTCTGGCTGGCTGCAATACCTCGGTGCCGCCAACCAGCATCAAGCAGCCGATGACGGCAAGGCCACCCAGCCCGCCGCCCGTTCTGCCGGCCGATGGCGCAATCTTTCATCCCAGTCTCAGCGAACATCCGCTATTCGAGGACGTGAGGGCGCGCAATGTGGGGGACACGCTGACCATCGTCGTCGCAGAATCCACCGCAGGCAGCAGAAGCACGAGCGATGGCTCGACGATGTCGAACAGCAGTGCGGCCGGCACGCCTACCATCACCTCCGGAACATCGGGGACCGCAGGGGGTTCGGCACTGGCGACCCTTTTGAAGCCGATCAACATCAGCAGCAGCAACAAGGATCAGTCGGCATCGACCGGATCGGGTGCGGCCAGCCAGACACTCACCGGCACGATCACGGTGACAGTGATAGAGGTGCTGCCCAATGGCAACCTCGTGGTGAGCGGCGAAAAGCAGGTCGCGTTGACCAACAGCAACGATTTCATCAGGTTCTCAGGCGTGGTCAACCCGGTTTTCATTTCCAACAACACGGTGCAGTCGACCCAGGTGGCGGATGCGCATCTTGAATACAAGAATGCGGGAGAGATGAGCCAGGTGATCAACGATGCGAAATCGCTGGGATTCCTGGGCAGATTCTTCAAGTCCGTGCTGCCGTTCTAGGATTGAGGATTTGGTGAAAGTGGGGGCTGCGTTTTCTCGATCCCAGCTTCTCTTTTGAGGGTTATAGATGATGAAGAAAATTCTCGCAGTGCTGTTGATGCTGGCCTCCAGCCTGGCCCATGCAGACCGCATCAAGGATGTGGCGAGCATACAGGGCGTCCGGGACAACCAGCTGATAGGCTATGGACTGGTGGTGGGGCTGGATGGCAGCGGCGACCAGACCATACAGACGCCGTTTACCGTGCAGAGCATCATCAGCATGCTCTCGCAGCTCGGCGTGAACATGCCGCAAAGCGTGGCCTCGACCATGTTGCTGAAGAACGTTGCTGCGGTGATGGTGACGGCGAGCCTGCCTCCCTTTGCCAAGCCCGGGCAGACGATAGACGTGACCGCGTCCTCTCTCGGCAATGCCAGGAGCCTGAGCGGGGGAACGCTCCTGATGACGCCGCTGAAAGGCGCTGACGGCCAAGTGTATGCGATGGCCCAGGGCAACGTGCTGGTCGGTGGGGTGGGGGCATCTGCGGGAGGCTCATCGCTGCAGGTGAACCATCTGAGCGTCGGCCGTGTACCCGCTGGCGCGACTGTCGAGCGCGCCGTCCCGAGCCTGCTGGGGCAGGGGGATTACATCCATCTCGAACTCAACAGCAATGATTTCACCACGGCCGAGCGCGTGGTCAATGCGATCAATTCGAGGCTGGGGCCAGGCACGGCAGTCGCCCAGGATGGACGGGTGATAGAGGTCAAGGCGGTGCAGGGTGACGGCCTGGTAGGCTTCATCTCCAGGATAGAAAACATCGAAATCGATCCTGCCCAGGGGGCGGCCAAGGTGATCATCAATGCCCGCACGGGCTCGGTGGTGATGAACCAGCTCGTGACGCTGGATTCCTGCGCCGTGGCGCATGGAAACCTGACGGTCGTGATCAATACCGACAAGTCGGTGAGCCAGCCCAATCCATTCTCCCAGGGGCAGACTGTCGTCACCGAAAAGTCCACGGTAGACGTCAAGAGCGACAAGGGTGAGCTGGTGCAGTTGCCCAAGGGCACCTCACTGACCGAAGTGGTCAAGGCGCTCAATGCAATAGGGGCAACCCCCCAGGATCTGCTCGCGATACTTCAGGCGATGAAATCGGCCGGTGCGTTGCATGCAGAGCTGGAGGTGATCTAGATGGCGGTCCAGGCAAATCCGGCGCTTGCCATCGATGCCAAGGCGCTGGGGCAGTTGAAGCTTCAGGCCTCGAAAACGCCGGATCAGGCGTTGAAGGCCGCAGCGCAGCAGTTTGAAGCGCTTTTCATGAGCATGATGCTCAAAAGCATGCGCGATGCCACGCCCCAGGACGGGGTGATGGACAACGAGCAGACTAGGATGTTCACTGGCATGCTCGACCAGCAACTCGCTCAGAACATGTCGTCCGGCCGTGGCATAGGCCTGGCCGACATGCTCGTGAAGCAGTTGAGCCAGAACGGGCAGGGCGCCGCGCTTTCGTCTGCGCTCAGGAATCATCAGCTTGCGCCAGGCGGCTTCAATCTTGATCCAAAATCTCCCAGCCTCGATCCTCAATCCTCGACGATCAATTCGCCCGCAGTGCCTTCCGCCTACAATGCGGCAACCCAGCAGGATTTCGTGAACCAGATGACGCCCCACGCCCTGAAGGCAGGCTCTTCGAGCGGGGTGCCGCCCGAACTGATGCTGAGCCAAGCGGCGCTGGAAAGCGGCTGGGGAAAACGCCAGATCCTGATGCCTGACGGGACAAGCAGCCACAACCTTTTCGGGATCAAGGCGGGGGCGAACTGGCAGGGCAAGGTGGCCGAAGTCGTGACCACCGAATACAAGAACGGGGTTGCACAGAAGAAAGTCGAGAAATTCCGCGCCTATGATTCCTATGAAGAGGCATTCAGGGATTATGCCAGGATGATCAGCAGCAATCCGCGTTATGCCGGCGTGATGCAGCAAAGCGGCAGCCCGATAGGCATGGCCCAGGCGCTGCAGAACGCGGGCTATGCGACGGACCCGAGATATGCCGAGAAGCTGGTGAGCGTGATGAGGCGGATGAATATCATAGGTTGATCTTCCTAAAGAATTTTCAGAGAATGCCGATAATCAGATCGTAGTTCGGCTGCGGAAGGGCGCGTCATGGGAAGCAACAACATATTTGCAGCATCATTAAGCGGCTTGAATGCGGCGATGTATGAGTTGAACACGACTCAGAACAACATCGCCAATGCCAATACCCCCGGGTATACACGCGAGCAGGTCACGTTGAGCCCTGTCTCGGCAGGCGCTGACACGGTCGGGCAGGGCGTTAATGTCGTTGGCGTCAAGCGGATGTACGACCAGTTTCTGACCACCCAGCTGCTGCAGCAGCAAAATCAGGCCAGCTACCAGAATACCTATCTGTCATCGATGACACAGATCAACAATCTGGTATCCAGCACCAGCTCGGGCGTTTCGACGACGCTGCAGAATTTCTTTTCCGCTGCGAATTCAATGGCGAACAATCCGGCCAGCATACCCGCGCGCCAGACCGTGCTGGGCAATGCGCAGTCAGTGGTGGACAGCTTCCAGTCTGCAAGCCAGACGCTCTCCAGTATCGCTTCCGGATTGTCCCAGCAGATCGGCGGCAGCGTCCAGCAGATCAATACCTATGCGACCCAGATCGCGGCGCTGAACAGCAGCATTGCAGCAGCGACCGCCAGCAACAATGGCCAGCAGCCCAATGCACTTCTGGACCAGCGGGATCAGCTGATCAGCAAGCTAAATCAGCAGATCGGGGTGACGACCCAGCAGCAGCCAGATGGCACGGTGAGCGTGTTTGTCGGCAGCGGGCAGGCGCTGGTGATAGGCAATCAGGCGATGTCCCTGCAGGTGACGCAAGATCCCAGCAACCCGGGATACGTGAATGTCTCTTATCTCAATAACGGCAAGACGATGCCGATACAGCAGGGCTCCCTGCAGGGCGGGAGCCTGGGCGCATATCTTGCCTTCCAGAGCAACGATCTGCAGTCAGCACGCAATCAGCTGGGTCTGGTCGCGCTGGGGTTTGCAAACAGCATCAATCAGCAGAACCAGATGGGGCTGGATCTCAATGGCGCTCTGGGCGGGAAGCTGCTCAATGAAGCGCCCGCCGCGGTGAGCGCGAATGCCGCGAACACGGGAAGCGGCTCGCTGACCGCCGTGAACACCAACGTATCCGCGATGACAGGCAGCAACTACCAGCTGAAATACGACGGAACCAATTACACGCTCACGCGTTTGTCGGATAACACGGTGACGCAGCTGACCGCTGCCCAACTGGCTGTCGGCACGACTGTCGATGGCGTGACGATCACGCTTTCGGGCAATATAAATGCCGGAGACAGCTTTCTGATTCAACCGACGGCGAATGCGGCGAGCGCGATCTCCTTGCTGACGAATGATCCCACCAAGCTTGCCGCCGCCGCGCCCATTCTGGCCAGCGCCTCTTCTTCCAATACCGGAACGGGGACGATTACGCCCGGAACGGTGAACACGCCACTGCCGCTCAATGCCAATCTGCAGGACACGGTTACCATCCAGTTCACAGGGGCGACCACTTATAACGTAACCGACACTACGACGGGTACCACTTTGGCGAGCAACCAGACCTATACGCCAGGGCAGAACATTACATACAACGGCTGGACGACGCAGATTTCCGGGGCGCCGGCGAAAGGGGATGTCTTTACCGTTTCTTCAAACGTCGGCGCAACAGGGGACAATCGCAATGCCCTGTTGATGGCCAGTCTGCAAACCCAGAACATCATGGCAAACAACACGACCACGCTGGAAGGGCAATATGCCCAGCTCGTCTCTTCGGTCGGCTCAAAGACGAACAGCCTGACTGTCACGAGTCAGGCGCAAAACACCATGGTGACCCAGGCGCTCGCGGCACAGCAGTCTGTATCCGGCGTGAATCTCGACGAAGAGGCGGCAAACTTGTTGCAGTATCAGCGTGCATATCAGGCATCGGCCAAGGCGATGCAGATTGCCAACACGATGTTTGATGCCTTGCTGACATTAAGGTAGGTGAAAAATGCGCATCAGTTCAAATAGCATGTTCAATTACAACGTGGACATGATGAATCAGCTACAGGCACAGCTGACCCAGACGCAGGAGCAGGCGGCAAGCGGCATACAGCTTCTGAATGCGGCTTCCGACCCGGTGGCATACACCCAGGCGATGCTCCTGAAGCAGACGGATGCCATCACCAATCAGCAGGCCGCCAATATCACGTCAGCGACCAATACGCTGTCCATTGCAGGCAACACCATGATGAGCGCGACCAATCTGCTGCAGTCGATCAGAAGCAACGTGCTTACAGTCGAAGGAAGTGCCACCAGTCCCGGCACATTGGCGACGATGGCGAGCACATTGAAAGGACAGCTGCAGCAGCTGATGGGCCTGGCCAATAGCACGGATGGGGCAGGCAATTATCTGTTTGGCGGATTCCGCTCCGGCTCCGCGCCATTTTCAGTCAATGCGAACGGAACCGTGGTGTACAGCGGAGATACTGGTCAGCAACTGGTGCAGGTCAGCAGCACGAGGCAGATAGCGGTGAGCGACAACGGCGCGAGCGTGTTCATGAACATCAAAAACGGCAACGGCTCTTTCGCGACCAGCGCTGCAACTGCAAATACCGGCGCAGGCACGATCGATGTGGGATCCGTGATCAACCCGGCCAACTTGACAGGGGACAGCTACAGCATTTCCTTTGCCGTTTCAGGCGGCACAACGACCTACACGGTGACCGATACCACGACAAATACAGCTGTGGCAAGCAATCAGCCTTATACCAGCGGTCAGGCCATTTCCTTTGCGGGCATGCAGGTGAGCATCACTGGGGCGCCAGCCAACGGCGACACATTCACCGTTGCACCCAGCACGAACCAGAGCGTGTTTCAGAGCATCTCAAACATCATCACGGCGCTGCAGTCCGGAAATGCCACTACGGCAACCAATGCGATATCCGGGAACGGTTTGCAAAACATAGACAATGCCCTCAACCATTTCTCCAGCGTGGAGGCATCCCAGGGCTTGCGTTTGAATGAGTTGTCCATGCTGCAGACGGCGAGCACGAGCACGGATGTGCAGCTGAAACAGAATATTTCCTCCCTTCAGGACACAAATTACACCTCGACGATCACGGCATTGAACCAGCAGCAACTTGCCTTGCAGGCTGCGCAGAAATCCTATGCCCAGGTGGCAACGCTGTCGATGTTCACCTATATCTAATAGCAGCAGATCCTGATCAATCAGGCGTTGCGGCTCTCCCTTTCCGCGGGTTAAACTTCGGGCCGCTTGGGCAGCCCATTCAGGACGACATGAAGACAGAAGAACCCGCATTCAAGATCAAAACCGGAAACCTTCCGGTTCTGAAGCTCCACCTGCTCACCCCAGACATCCCTCAGCTGCAGAAGGAGTTGGCGTCGAGGCTGGAGAAGACCCCCGACTTTTTTGCCAACACGCCCATCGTGCTCGAGCTCTCGGCCATTTCCGGCCTCGATGCCATACCCGATTTCCCCGCATTGAAGTCCTTCATGCTTGAACATCGCATGTGCGCAGCCGGCATCGTCGGCGGCTCCGATGCGCAAAGAGATGCGGCGGCTGCGGCCGGGCTCGTGCAGTTTCCCGCGCCGACTGCGAAAGCCGAACCGGTGCAAAGGCAGATTGAGCAGCAGGAACCCGAAATCCGTGCGCCGCTTATGCTTCCGACCCAGGTCGTGGACAAGCCGGTGCGCACGGGGCAGCGCATCTATGCGGAAGGGGCGAATCTGGTCGTGCTGGCCATCGTCAATGCAGGGGCTGAGCTGATTGCCGACGGAGACATCCATGTCTATGCCCCGATGCGCGGTCGCGCGATCGCGGGTGCGAGGGGAAACGAATCCGCCCGCATCTTCATGCAGGGCATGGAGGCTGAGCTCCTGTCGATTGCCGGCTGCTTCAAGGTGCTGGAAGACGAAATGCCGGAAAATGTAAGGGCGAAGCCCGCGCAGGTTCGCCTTGAAGGTTCTCGCCTGCTGATAGAGCCCATGCACAAGTGAGAGAAATTTTTTGTATCCGCGCTTTGCGGTTAAAATGCGCCCTTATCGTCAATTCTTCGGGAAATGAAACGTGGCTAAAGTGATCGTTGTGACTTCGGGCAAGGGCGGGGTGGGGAAAACCACGACCAGCGCCAGTTTTTCGAGTGGCCTTGCGCTGCGCGGCAACAGGACCGCGGTGATCGATTTTGACGTGGGCCTGCGCAATCTCGATCTCATCATGGGATGCGAGCGGCGCGTGGTGTACGACCTCATCAATGTCATCAATGGCGAGGTCTCGCTGAAGCAGGCGCTGATCAAGGACAAGAACTGCGACAATCTCTACATCCTGCCGGCATCCCAGACCCGGGACAAGGACGCGTTGAACCTCGAAGGGGTGGGGCGCATACTCGACGAACTGAAGGAGAGCTTCGATTTCATCGTCTGCGACTCCCCGGCCGGCATAGAGGCGGGCGCATTCACCGCGATGTATTACGCAGACGAGGCGCTTGTGGTCACCAACCCGGAGGTTTCCTCCGTTCGCGACTCAGACCGCATCCTCGGGATACTGGCAGCAAAATCGAAGCGCGCAGTCGAGGGGCAGGAGCCCGTCAAGGAGCATCTTCTGGTCACCCGCTACGATCCCAAGCGCGTGAATGCAGGGGAGATGCTGTCGGTCACCGACATACAGGAAATCCTGCGCATCCCGCTGCTGGGCGTGATCCCGGAATCCGAGGCCGTGCTTCAGGCATCCAATGCGGGAAATCCCGCGATACATCTCGAGAAGAGCGATGTGGCCGAAGCCTACAAGGATGCGGTGAAGCGCTTCATGGGTGAGGAAGTGCAAATGCGCTTCCTGACTGAAAAGGCGGGGTTCTTCAAGCGCCTGCTGGGGGGAGTCTGAGATGTCGATGTTTGCCGGCCTGATCGATTACCTCAAGGGGGGCGAGAAAAAATCTGCGGCCGTCGCCAAGGAGCGCCTGCAGATCATACTCGCTCACGAGCGTGCGGGCAGGGGCACGTCGGCCCCCGATTACCTGCCTGCCCTTCAGGAGGAGCTGATGGCGGTGATCGCCAAGTACATTCATGTGGATCGCGATGCATTCAAGGTCCAGCTCGGCAAGCACGACCAGTACGACGTGCTCGAGCTGAATGTCACGCTTCCGGAAAACCGCAAGCCCTGATTCAAGGAAGCCTGGTCAGGCTGAGCGAGGTGGCAATCGCATCCGACGTCATCCTGTCCATGATGGCCGCGAGGTAGGGCAGCGAGATGCTCAGGATCAGGAATCCTATCATCAGGGTGATCGGAAATCCGATCGCGAAGAGGTTGAGCTGCTGAGCTGCACGGGTCAGTATGCCCATCGCCATATTCGTGATCAGCAGTGCGGCAAGCAAGGGTAGCGATATCTGCAATCCGTAAATGAAGATGTTTGCACCCCAGTGCGCCAGTGTATAAAAGCCCTGCACGGGCATCATCTGCCCGATTGGCAAGGTATGGAAGCTGTCGGCAATCAGCGCAAGTATCATCAGGTGCCCGTTGAGGGTCAGGAAGGTGAGCGATGCGATGATCCCCAGCCACTGGGAAATCACGGCCGAGTTGCCGGCGGTCCTCAAATCGTAGAAGCTCGCGAAACCTATTCCCATGATCATGCCCGAGAGTTCTCCTGCCAGTTCCACCGCTGAAAAGATCAGGCGCACGGTGAAGCCCATCGCGCTGCCTATGATGACCTGCTGAATGATGATGAACAGCCCCTGTATCGATCCGACGGGGACGGATGGCATCGGATTGAGGGTCGGTCCGAGCAGGATCGCCAGCAGCACGGACAGCCCGATCTTGACGCGCACTGGCGTTTGCTGATCGCCAAAAATGGGGGCGGTTGCAATCAGTGCGAGCACCCGAACGAGAGGGTAAAGGAAGACGGCAAGCCAGGCGTCCAGCTGCGCGCTGGTCACGGTGATCATGAGTCCTGCTCCGTTTCGGCCATCACCCGGCAAGCCAGGGAATGTTGCCGTAAAGCCTCTGGATGAAATCCACCATCGTGCCGACCATCCAGGGTCCGAAGAATATCAGGGCAGCAAAGATGCCGACGAGCTTGGGTATGAAGGACAGGGTCTGTTCGTTGATCTGGGTGGCGGCCTGAAATACGCTGACCACGAGGCCGATGACCAGGGCGCTCAGCAGCAGGGGACCTGCGAGCATCAGGACGAGTTCGATGGCCTGCTGGCCCAGTGTCATCACGGATTCGGGCGTCATCTCAGGTATAGAAACTTTGCGCAAGGGAGCCGATGAGCAGATTCCAGCCGTCCGCCAGCACGAACAGCATGACCTTGAAAGGCAATGAGATGGTGGCGGGCGAGAGCATCATCATGCCCATCGACATCAGGATGCTGGCGACCACCATGTCGATGATCATGAAGGGGATGTAGACCACGAAGCCGATCTGGAAGGCCGTTTTCAGCTCGCTGGTCACATAGGCCGGAACCAGAAGGCGCATGGGAACGTCTGCCGCGCTTTGCAGCGGCGCGCTGTTTGAAATCTTGACGAACAGCGCAAGATCGGTCTGCCTGGTCTGGCGCAGCATGAATGCCTTTAACGGAGCGGCCCCCTTTTCCACGGCCTGCTGGAAATCCATGCGGTTTTCGCTATAGGGCAGATATGCCTCCGTGTATATCTTGTCAAATACCGGGGACATCACGAAAAAAGTCAGGAAAAGCGACAGACCGATCAGCACCTGGTTGGGCGGGGAGGTCGGCGTGCCAAGTGCCGAGCGCAGCATGCTCAACACGATGATGATGCGGGTGAATGCGGTCATCATCAGCAGGATAGCGGGCAGGAAACTCAGCGATGTGAGTATCAGCAGCGTCTGCAGGCTTAGGCTGTAGCTCTGGCCGCCGCCGGCCGCGGCCTTGCTCGTGATCGCCGGGATTGCGACCTCGGCAGCCCATGCGCCATGGCTCATCAGAAGCAGTGCGATGGTGACGAGCAGCCTACGATGCATGTTGCTTGTCATCGGATGAACGGCTCTTGAACATCGAGAGCACCTTGTCGAACTGATTGTCAGATGCCGGCATCGAAGAAACCGTATCGTCCCTTGGCATCGTGTGCAGGGTGCGGATCTGCCCGGGACCCACGCCCACAAGCAGCCAGGTTTCCTTGATTTCGACGAGCACGATGCGTTCACGCTGTCCCACGGCCACGCTGCCCAGGATTTTGAGCATGTTTCCCCGGCCCTGCTGCGCTACATTCATGCGTTTCAGAAACCAGGCGGTTGCAAGGATGGCGCCCAGCACCAGCAGCAGGCTGAGAGTCATCTTCAGCATGCCGCCTGCGCCTATCACCGAGGGCATCTCCATGGGGCGGGTGGCGGCATGGGCTGTCTTGCCAGCCAGCAGCAGGATAAGGAAGAGATGTTTCATATTCAGCGGTTTAAGCGGCGCAGACGCTCGGAAGGGGTGATGATGTCGGTCACGCGTATCCCGAGCTTGTCGTTCACCACCACGACCTCCCCCTGGGCGATCAGGAAGCCATTGATCATCACATCAAGCGGCTCGCCTGCCATTCCTGAAAGTTCGACCACGGAGCCTTGCGCCAGCTGCAGCAGATTCTTGATCGGCATCTTGGTGCGGCCGAGCTCGACGGTCAGCTGCACCGGAATGTCCAGTATCATGTCCAGGTCGTTGGTGCTCGTGCCTGCACTGCTTTCGCCGAATTTCTCGAATGCAAGCGGTTTGCTTGCAGGCGACTTCTCCTGCTCTGCCATGGCGGCAGCCCAGTCGTCGGTGCTTGTCGCGGCTTCGGCAGATGTTTGTTCCGCCATGGCGGCTCCCCAGTCGTCGGCGGTGATGGCGGTTTCCTCAGACATTTTCGTCTCCTTCGTTGTTCGTGAGCATCTTCACAATCTTGAGCGCATACTGATTGTTGAACACGCCGTATTTGCATTCCATGACGGGTATGCCATCGACGGATGCGGTGATGTTGTCGTTCACCTCCAGCGGGATCACGTCTCCCAGCCGCATTTTCAATACCTGTTCGAGCGTGATGTTGGCTTGTCCCAGCGTTGCGGCCAGTTCGATTTCGGCTGATTTCACCTGGCTTGAAAGCAGCTGCAGCCAGCGCTTGTCCACCGCCATGTGCTCGCCCTGGACATTGTTGAACAGCAAGTCCTTGATCGGCTCGATCATCGAATACGGCATGCAGACATGGAAGGATCCGCCGTTTCCGCCGAGTTCGATGTCGAAGGTCGTGACGATCACGACTTCGTTGGGCGTTCCTATGTTGGCAAACTGCGGGTTCATTTCGGAGCGCACGAATTCGAACTCGAGGGGATGAACGGTCTCCCAGGATCTGGTGAAGGACTCGAATACCACTTCCAGAAGTTTGCGGATGATACGCTGTTCGGTCTGGGTGAATTCCCGTCCTTCCACCCTGGTGTGGAAACGGCCATCCCCACCGAACATGTTGTCCACCACCAGGAAAACCAGGTTGGGGTCAAAGATGAAAAGGCCGTTGCCGCGCAGCGGCCTGGCCTGGATGATGTTCAGGTTGGTGGGAACTGCGATGTTGCGTATGAATTCGCCAAACTTCAGAACGCGCACGGGGCCTACCGAGATTTCCGGAGTCCGCCTGATGAAATTGAAAAGGCCGATGCGGAACAGGCGGGCAAAACGCTCGTTGATGATTTCCATCGTGGGCATGCGACCGCGCACGATGCGTTCCTGGGAGGCAAGATTGTATGCTCGAACCTCTCCTTCGGCCGTTTCCGGATGCTCTGCGACCTCATCCGTTTCGCCGGTCACTCCCTTGAGCAGGGAGTCGACTTCATCCTGTGAAAGAAATTCGCTCATTTTTACTGGATGATGAACGAGGTGAACAAGATGGCCGCTATACCCTTTTTGGCAGGCGTCAGGGGAGGCGGCGGCTGGACTGCCGCATCGGGCGCAATCGAGCGGATCGGGGGCGCGGATTTACGCAAACCCATGATGTATTCGACTTGCTCCCTGATCTGGTTTGCCAGTTTCTCCTTGCCTTCCACGGTGGAGAGCTGGGATGGATACTTGCTCTGCAGAATCAGATTGATCGAGTTCTGGATTTCCGGCAATTGCGCCTTGATCTTTTCCTCGAGCTCGGGATCGGTGATCTTGATCGAGATGCCGACTTGCAGATAGCGATCCGTGTCTTCCCTCATCAGGTTTGCAGTATAGGTGCCAATCTCGACAAATTTTGGCGGAGTCTTGGCCTCCTCCTCGACCTTGGCCGCGTTCTTTGCCGAAGGCTTCATCAGGAAATAAGCCGCAGCGCCGCCACCCGCCAGGAGCACGACTGCGGCGACGATGATCACGATGAGCTTTTTCTTGCTCTTGGGGGGAGCTGCGTCGGCTTCTGCGGCTGGTTCCTGTTTTGCCATGATGCGATCCTATTCCGAAAATATCCTGATTATCGCCCAAATCTCACGTGATTATCCACTCTCTGGCGGCCATCAGGCGAAAGTGTCGAGCATCCCGGTATGACGGCGGATCGGCGTCGCAGGCATGATTGTCGCCTGTGGTTCCGGCGATACGGCATTGCCTGTCCTGCTGCGCTGCTGCATGAACTGGCCGGCGCCGCTGTCCCGCGGTGTCTGATCGCTGACCGTTGCATTGCCCAGCATGATTCCATTATCGGCCAGGCTTTCACGGAGTTTAGGCAGCGCGTTTTCAATGGCGTGCCGAACTTCGCTGTGAGGGGAGGAGAATTGTGCCATCGCCTGATTGTCAGTCACGGAGATGACCACATGCATGGGCCCGAGATCGGGCGGATTCAAATGGAGTTCCGCAACCTGGCTTTGCTCGTGGCTGAGCCAGGTGACCTTCTGGGAGAATTCGCCGGCCCATGCCGGGCTGTTCAGAGGCGCTGCGATCACATGCGCGGCCGGGTCAAAAGGGATGCGGGCATTCATCATGGACTGGACCGCTGCCAGTTGCGCTCCCTGCATCGCATCGGGAGAGGGTTTGCTTTGGGGAGCGCCGGTGGCATCCTGCAACACCCTTGAAAAGTCCGCCTGAAGCGATGCGGTCCTGGCGTCCGATGGGTTGGCATCCGGTTTGGCAGCAAGCACATCTGCCGAGGCTGTCAGGCCTGAAGTCTTCGCATCAGCGGCGGCGCCCGGTACGGTGTTCGGCGCAAGCTTTGGATCAACAGATGCCGGATTTTCGGGCACAAGTTTAGGATTGGTCAAAGAGGAGGCGCTGTCGGCAAGCTTCCCGGCCATCGCCGAGGAAATACCCGAAACCACGGGTGTGCTTTTCGCGCTGCCTGTTACGCCTGCTGCCTGAACGGGAACCTGACTGATTGCCATTGGAAGAATGCCTGGATTCACGATATTCAGGGTGTTCGCATCAGGCATAAGCGTGGCGGGGTCACTTTTGATTTTGGTGTCGGAAACCCTGGTCGCAGGCAGCTTCAAGTCCTTTTTCCCGAGAGAGGCGATGGTTATCGATGCGGGAGGAATCGCGACATCCGGCGCGACGATAGCCTCGGCCTGATTGGCGTCGGTCTGCACAGTTTTAACCTGGGCTGCTGAAGGGTCGGCAGCGGCTTTTTCCTGGACCTGTCTTGCCAGCAAGGCGCCGAACGTCCCGTTCGATGAAACGTCCAAGGTACTGGAATCGCTGGACTGCGAAGAAGAGGAGGGTGGGGCGCTGGTCACGGCTTTGATCATAGTTTTCTCCTTGCCTACTTGTTTTCCGCATCGAGCGCCTTGTATGCGCTCATGCGGCCTGTGTGTTCGTCTGTAATCCGCTGTTCCTGCTTAGTCTCTGCCTTGATTTGCGCTTCGGTGTGGCGTTGTTGCAGGGTGTAGAAGGATTTCAATTTGCGCTGCGCATGGTTGAAGTCGTTGCGGCCCATCCGGACAGACAGCTTGCTCTGCTCGACCACAAGGGTCTGCTGGGCAATCGCGGCATCGAGCTTGTAGATGAATTCCTGGAAATTCTTGAGTAATGCCGGATTCATCCCGTCCTGGCATGCCGCCTGCATGCGCTCCTGATATTCCCGCCGGTACTGGTGGAGCAGGTCAAGCTGTGCCTGCGCGTCGTGCTCCTGCTTGTTCAAAAGGCCGAGACGGCGAGTGGCCGCATCGTTTTTGCTCTGCGCCAGATTCAGGAGGGTCTGCAAGGGAAATGACCGGCTCATGTCAGTTCACCATGTCGAACAGCGCTGCGAGCTGAGAAATGCTGGATGCATGATTTTCCTGCTGATGCATCCCCTGTTTAAGGTAAAGCTCCATCTTCGGGTAGAGCCTGATCGCCTCGTCGAGCAAGGGATCGCTGCCGCCTATGTACGCACCCACATTGATCAAGTCGCGGTTGCGCTGGTAATGCGCATACATCTGCTTGAAGCGCTGCGTCAGCGCGGCATGATCGGGGGTGGCCAGCCTCGACATCACGCGGCTGATCGAGGCTTCTATGTCGATCGCGGGATAGTGCCCCTGTTCCGCAAGGCGTCGCGAAAGCACGATGTGCCCATCCAGAATGGCGCGCGCGCTGTCGGCAATCGGATCCTGCTGATCATCCCCTTCGGTGAGCACCGTATAAAAGGCGGTGATCGATCCGCCGCCCTTAAGCCCATTTCCCGCACGCTCCACGAGCTGCGGCAATTTTGCAAAGACCGAGGGAGGATATCCCTTGGTTGCGGGAGGCTCTCCCACGGCAAGCGCAATCTCGCGTTGCGCCATCGCATATCTCGTGAGCGAGTCCATGATGAGCAGCACGTTCCTGCCCTGGTCTCTGAAATATTCCGCTATGGTCGTCGCATAGGCGGTACCCTGCAAGCGCATGAGCGGCGAGGTGTCGGCGGGTGTTGCGACCACCACCGAGCGCGCCATCCCTTCTGGGCCGAGTATGTCGTTGATGAACTCCTTGACTTCCCTTCCGCGTTCGCCTATCAGTCCCACGACCGTGACGTCCGCGCTGGTATAGCGCGCCATCATGCCAAGAAGCACGCTTTTTCCAACACCGCTGCCGGCAAACAATCCCATGCGCTGGCCGCGCCCGACCGTCAGCAGGCTGTTTATCGCGCGCACGCCGACATCCAGCGGCGTGTCTATCGTCGCGCGCTCCAGCGGATTGAAGGGCCTGCTCTGCAGCGGCGCGGAGGCGGTATCCTGCAAGGGGCCGAGCTGGTCCAGCGGCTTTCCTGCGCCATCCAGCACGCGCCCGAGCAGCATGTCGCCGACCGGCATGTGCTTGGCATGATCCGACATGCGTCGGCGCGGCGACCTGCGCTTTCCCGTCAGGGTCAGCGCATGCGCCGGCTCCACCGGCATCACGCGGGCACCCGGAATGAGCCCTGCGACATCGTTTTCCGGCATCAGGAAGAGCTTTTCCCCGGAGAAACCGACGACCTCGGCCTCTATCCTTGCATTGGGAAGGTGGATTTCGCAGGTGCTGCCGACGGGCATCTGCAGCCCGACGGCTTCCATCATCAAACCGGTGACCTTGGTCAGATGGCCGCTGGGCGGCATCGCATTGCAGCCTGCAACATAATCCCTGCCTTCCTTGAGGAAAGCCTGCCAGCGCAGGCCTGTGGGATTGGGCCTGCTGCTCTTTTCAGTCAGCGTCAGGTCTTCAGCCATGATTTGTCCTGCCCTATGGATTCGACGATGGCGCGCCAGCGCGCTGGGTTGGTCGCATCGATGTGGCTGTGTGCGGTTTCTACCCTGCAGCCCCCCCGTTCGATTTTCACGTCCGTGAAGATTTTCCATCCCGCATGCGTAAGCTGTTCCCCCATCTCCCTGCGCACCAGTTCGGCATCGAGAGGATTCAGAATCAGGTGGGCATTCTGATTGAAATGCGGCAGGCTGCCGATGGCGGTGCCGACGACCTTGAGTATGATCCCGGGATCGACCAGCAGCGCCTCGGTGACCATCTTGCGCGCAATTTCAAGAGACAGGTCGAGAAGCGACTCTGCAAGCTCCTGATCGACCTGGTTCAATGCCGTCTGCAGATTCTGCATCAGCGCCTGCAGCTGGGCGGTTTCACGCGCTGCCAGCTGCATGCCGGCGGCATGTCCTGCCTCGTGGCCTTTTGCATATCCCTCTTCGTAGGCCTTCTTCTGCATCCTTTGCAGCTGTTCGGCCGTGGAGGCCGCTTGAGCGGGATCTGCCTGGCCCTTTCTGGCCGCCCCGTCAAAGGACGCAAGCTCCCAGCGCTGGAAGGCGGTGAGCTGTTCCTTTGGGATCATCCGGTCAGACATAGGCATCCTCGTCTCCCTTGCCGCCTAGCGCAATCTGTCCGTCATCGGACAGGCGCTTGACGATCTTGAGGATTTCCTTCTGGTTGGATTCGACCTCGCTCAGCTTGACCGGCCCCTTGGATTCGAGATCCTCGCGCATCATCTCGGCTGCGCGTGACGACATGTTCCTGAAGATCTTCTCGCGGAGCTCCTCGCTCGAACCTTTGAGTGCGACGATCAGCGCCTCCGACTGGACTTCGCGCAGGATCAGCTGTATGCCCCTGTCGTCAACATCCAGGATGTTCTCGAAGACGAACATCTTGTCTTCGATCTTCTGGGCGAGATCAGGGTCGAAACTGCGGACCTTTTCCATCATCTCCGCTTCCATGGCACTTCCCATGAAATTCAGGATTTCGGCGGCGGTGGCAACCCCACCCTTGAGGGTCTTCTTGCCCGTCTGGCCGCCGCTCATCAGCTTGCTCAAAACATCATTGAGCTCGCGCAAAGCGACAGGCTGCACCCCGTCCAGTGTGGAGATGCGGAGCAACACGTCGTTGCGGGTGCGCTCCGTGAACATCTTCATGACGCTTGCGGCCTGATCGGCTTCGAGGTGAACCAGTATCGTCGCGATGATCTGCGGGTGCTCGTTGCCTATCATCTCGGCCACGGCTCCGGGATCCATCCATTTCAGGCTTTCTATCCCGCTGGTGTCGCTGTTGTGCATGATGCGGTCCAGGAGGCCGGCGGCCTTGTCATCGCCCAATGCCTTGGTGAGCATGTTGCGTATGTAGGAGTTGGAGTCCAGGCCTATCGTGGTCTTGGTCGAGGCGGTGACAAGGAAGTCGTGAAAGACCTTCGCGATCTGGTCCTTGGAGAGGTTGCTCAGCGTGACCATCGCGGAACTGATCTTCTGGACTTCCTTGGGTTCCAGATACTTCAGCACTTCCGCTGCCTCATTCTCGCCAAGAGACATCAGGAAGATCGCGCTGTTCTGTATGCCTTCATTCATTGCCGTTCACCCATTCCTTGATGACGCTGGCCACGATCTTCGGCTCCTGCTGCGCAATCTGCTTCGCAAGGTTGAGATTGTTTTCATAAGAAGGGGAGGCTGGCACGATGATTTTTTCCTCTTCGGCATGTTCTGCGGCCGCTTGTACCGGCTCATGGCTTATATGCTCATCGACCTTGAATGCTTCGAGCGGGCGCAATGCCGGTTTGATCACCTTGAAGATCACGAGCAGCATGACGACCGTGATGATCAGATACTTGGCGATCTCCTTGGCCAATTCTATCATGTCCGTCTGCTTCCAGATCGGCACTTCCTTGGGCGCTTCCTCGCCGTAATCCTTGAAGGAGGCGTTTTCGATGTTCAGGCTGTCTCCGCGGCTCGAATCGAATCCCACCGCATCCTTGACCAGCATGTCGATCTGCGCCTTTTCCTTGTCGCTCAGGGGCCTTGAGCTGACTTTCCCTTTGGAATCGGTGGTCTTTCTGTCGTTGACCACCACTGCGACGGACAACCGCTTGATCATGCCGACCGGCATCACGGTGTGGCTGATCGTGCGATTCAGTTCATAATTGATCGTGGATTCCTTGTGCAGATTGTCCACCCTGGGCGCGGCGGCCTGGTTGGGATTGCCCTGCGCATTGGGTGGAGCGACGATGGGGGCGGTTGCAGGAACCGGCGGCTGATTGGACAGCGCGCCAGGCACGCCGCTTGCAGCAAGCCCTGAGCCGTTCAGCGTCTCGCTGTTCTGCTGGCTGCGGATGCTGGATTCATTCGGAGTGGGATTGGGATTGTAGACTTCGGCGGTCTGCTCTACGCGCGCGAAATCGATGTTCGCAGTCACTTGGGCGCGCACGTTTTCCGCGCCATAGAGCGGAGCCAGGATGTTTTCGATGCGCTTGATGTAGCCTTGTTCGACCTGCTTCACATATTCGATCTGCTTGGCATCCATGCCTGTGTCATTGTCATCCTGCCCGGCGCTTAACAGCGTGCCGTCCTGATCGACGACGGTGACGTTCTTTGCCTCGAGATCCGGCACGCTGCTCGAGATCAGGTGCACGATTGCGGATACCTGCCCGGAATCGAGCAGCCTGCCGCCGCGCAGCGTGAGAACGACAGAGGCGCTGGGCTTTTGCTGATCCTTGACGAAGACGCTGGGCTTGGGGATGGCAAGATGGATGCGCGCGGAGGCGACGGCGCCTATGGTCTGCACTGAACGCGCAAGCTCCCCTTCAAGGGCGCGCTGGTAATTGACCTGTTCGGCAAATTGCGTGATGCCGAATTTCTGGTTCTCCATCAGCTCGAAGCCCACGCTGCCGCCCTTGGGCAGGCCCTGGCTTGCAAGCTTCAGGCGCGCCTCATGGACCTGGTTGGATGGTACCATCAGCGCACCGCCGCCTTCGGCAAACTTGTAGGGTATGTTCATCTGCTGCAAAGATTCGATGATCGCGCCGCCATCCCTGTCGGACAGGTTGCTGTACAGAACGCGGTAATCCGGGGTCTGGCCCCACATCCATGCGCCAGCCAGCAGTGCGATCAGCGCGGCTATGCCTATGCCTATCCCCATTTTCTGCTGGAGGCTCAAACGCCCGAGATTGCCGAGCATTGTAGGGGCTGCGCTCAATTGTTGTTCGGCCATGATCTATATGAAACTATGCGATGACAGGGGCATTATCCGCTGAATGCGGCCTCCAGAAATGTTGAATAGGGGGAAAATCCCCTGCCTGTTCGTCCGATGTGACGCGCAGGGGTTTGAGTAAAGTGCGATCAGGGATGCTGTCATTGAACGGTATCGATAATTCACCAGGGGTTTTCCATGAACAACATATCGGCAATGGATGGATTGCTCGCGCAAATGCGTACGGCTGCGGCTGCGGCAGGGCTTTCACCGGCACCTTCGCAACCTGCTCAGGGCGATTTCTCATCGGTGCTCAAGAATGCGCTCGACGGAGTGGCGCAATCCCAGGCAAACTCGGTAGCCATGCAGAAGGCTTTCGCAATGGGGGACGACAAGGTAAGCCTGAGCGACACCATGATCGCGGTGCAGAAAGCCAGCATCAGCCTGCAGACTGCAGTTCAGGTCAGAAGCAAACTCGTTCAGGCTTATAATGACATCATGAACATGCAAGTTTAAGATTGGCAGGTTTATGTATCATGGCTTTTATTTATACGGTTCTCAATAAATATGCGGCTTGCATCCAAATAACTTGCTCTAATTTGAAAGATCAAAATGATGAATCAGACACCTGTGCATGAGCACCATAACCCTGATCTTTTGAGGCTAATCCCTGTCTCATCCAAAAACCTGATTGAAATTGGTTGCAGTTCTGGTGCTTTGGCCAGGGAGTTCAAAAAAATTAACCCAACTTGTAATTACTTTGGAGTTGACATAGATCCAACTTATACAAAACTAGCAGACAGATATTGTGATCATACCTTGGCAATTAATATAGAAGAATCAAATGGTGATTTTTTTCTGGACCACAAAAATCGCGATTGCTGGATATTTGGAGATACGCTTGAACATTTTCAAAACCCATGGAAAATATTAAATAGTATTAGGAATATCATTCCTGATGAAGGTTGTGTTGTTGCTTGCATACCAAATGTACAGCATTGGTCGATACAGGTTAGACTTAGTATTGGTGATTTTCGATATCAAGATAGTGGCTTGTTGGATAAAACACACTTGAGATGGTTTACTAGACAAACAATAATGGAGCTATTCACCGAAACTGGCTTCAATATAATTGATGGTGGCCCACGGATATTTAACGAGCCATCTCGGGAAAAATTTCTTCCCTTAATAGAGGAGTTGGCAAAACTTGTTGGATTTGATCCTGTTGTTGCAATAAATGATTCATTGCCGCTTCAGTATGTTGTTAAAGCAATCCCTGCTTAATGAATCGCCAAACAAGCCTAAGATTTGCTGGCTTGGCTCATTAATGTTCTTGGCCATTTCAAGTAGTCTGTGCAGTGGATACAAACTGCAGATTCATTTCCGAGAGAAACAATATTGTCAACGAATATAGAAGGAATTGACTGTGATTAAACGACAAAAAAGCAAAATTAATCATTTTTTCAAGTATCTAGATTGCCATTGGAAGTTCATTCAAGATCAAATCCGAGAATAATTTATATGATCGAAATTGTTAGTGCTACGAGAATGTCTGAAAATGACTTTTGGAGCAAATCGGCTTTGGGGAATTCCCTGCGACGACTTGCTCACGACCATCGGCTTTTTGCACATATCTCTCTGGAAAACAAACTCGGGTTACCAGATGTATACAATACCCGTATCAATGCTCCCGATGCGCAGCCCATCCTTGTTTTTATACATGACGATGTGTGGATCGATGATTTTTTCTTTGCTGACCGCATCATACAGGGTTTAGAGACATTTGATGTGATTGGTGTTGCAGGCAACCGACGCCGGGTCTCGAATCAACCGGCATGGGCATTTGTGGACAACAAGTTTACATGGGATGACAAGATCAATTTGAGCGGCACCGTGGCACACGGCAGTCAACCTTTTGGTGCAATATCATACTTTGGACCTGCCCCTGCATCATGTGAATTATTGGATGGCGTTTTTCTGGCTGCAAAAAAAATCAGATTAAATGAGACTGAAGTGCAATTTGACTCGCGCTTTGATTTTCATTTTTATGATATAGATTTCTGTCGAAGTGCGAGAAAAAAGGATTTGTTGCTAGGCAGCTGGCCGATTTGCCTTACTCACCAAAGTGGCGGAGCATTTGGATCTGCGAGATGGAACGAGATGTACAAATTTTATCTTGAGAAATGGCAGGCTATGGATCAGGCTTGAAGTGCATGTGGAGCTATCGCTTAACACACCATTTTTGCCACATTCCTCTCAAGGCATTTCCGAAGTGTTCAGCAAAACGTTTGCCGTCCATGATAGGCGAGGCTAGCACCTGCTGGCGTAAATTAAGCCTGAGTGTGCTCAATTGGCCGAGGTCTTGAGC
>JAJZTF010000005.1:60360-150102 GCA_021821945.1 Pseudomonadota bacterium | reverse complement strand
CATCTTCTACACGTCGTGGGCGTACAGGGTGATGCGCGGCAAGGTGACGGTGGAATACATCAAGGCCCACGACAAGTCGGTTTACTAGAAAGGAGAACGGGATGTGGTATTTCGCGTGGATACTCGGAGTCACCCTGGCCGTGCTGCTCGCCTCCATGGCCGCAACCATGTGCGATGCAAAGGAATGCGCCTCCGAAGAGGACAGGGGCGGTTTGAAATGGTGAGCGGCCAGGTTACATGCTGTCGGCGATCGCCGCGATCGTGACCGCGGCTGCGGCAAGCCATCCGAGTTCGGCTACGAACTTGGTGTCCTCTTTCGACAGCTTTTCGTTGTTCTTGATCTTTTCCTCGAGCGTGCTGAGCTCTGTCTGAAGCTGCTTCAGCTTGCTTTGCTGTGCGCTCAATTCACTCAGCTTCTCCTGCCTGGTCTTGAAAAGATGTTCGGTGGATTCCTTCGTTTCCATGGTCTGGTCCTCCTGTCAGAGGCCCGAATTACATCACGCCGCACGGACTTTTCATATAGGCCGGAATATCTAGGCGATCAGGCTTATTTCCCCCGGCGTGCTGCGGGTTTGGGAGAGAAAAGCGCGGGTTGCGGCATGGCCTGGTGGCGCGCCGCCTCCGACATGTATTTGGGCTTGGGAGGCTTGCTTTCTGCAGGGTTTCGGGGCTTCTTGCTGGCAGGCTGCTTTCCCCCCTTTGGTCCCGGTCCGCGCGGCGGTCTGGGCGGGCGGGGCGCTTCGGCAGGTATGTTCGCGGGGGGCACGAAGGTTTCTATCGTCACCCTCGGAATCTGCATCTTGATCAGGCGTTCTATGTTCTTGAGATATTGCAGCTCTTCGCTGTCGACCAGCGAGATCGCCGAACCGCTGCTGCCCGCGCGTCCCGTCCTGCCGATGCGGTGCACATAGTCTTCGGGAATGTTGGGCAGTTCGAAATTGACCACGTGGGGGAGCATGTCGATGTCCAGGCCTCGCGCCGCGATGTCGGTTGCAACCAGCACGGGCAGCGTGCCGTCCTTGAACTGGGAAAGCGCCTTGGTGCGCGCGGACTGGCTCTTGTTGCCATGTATCGCTGCGGCAGGGATGCCGTCGTTGTTGAGCTTTTCTGCAAGACGGTTTGCGCCGTGCTTGGTGCGGGTGAAAACCAGCACCTGCTTCCAGTCGTTTTGCTTGATGAGGTGGGAGAGCAGATGGCTCTTCAGCTTCTGCGCGACCATGTGCACGCTTTGCGATACCAGCTCCGAAGTGGTGTTGCGGCGCGCCACTTCGACGAATCCGGGGTTGTGGAGCAGGCCATCGGCCAGCGTCTTGATCTCCTCCGAGAAGGTCGCCGAGAAGAGCAGGTTCTGCCGCTGTTTTGGAAGCAGTGCCAGTATCTTCCGGATGTCGCGTATGAAGCCCATGTCCAGCATGCGGTCGGCCTCATCCAGCACAAGAATCTCCACGCTTGAAAGGTCCAGGGTCTTCTGACCGACATGATCCAGCAGCCTGCCCGGGGTTGCAACCAGGATGTCGATTCGGGAGCGCAATGCGCTGATCTGCGGATTGATGTTGACGCCGCCGAACATCACGACCGATTTCAGCGCAAGATATTTCCCGTAAGTCTTGACCGACTCCTCCACCTGGGCCGCCAGTTCCCGCGTGGGCGTCAGGATCAGGCAGCGCGGTGCGCCCGGGCGCGGATTGGCGGCAGGTTTTTCGCTCAAGCGCTGCAGTATGGGCAGGGTGAAACCCGCGGTCTTTCCTGTTCCGGTCTGGGCGCCTGCCAGAAGGTCTCCGCCGGCCAGCACGAGCGGAATGGCCTGTGCCTGAACGGGGGTGGGCTGGGTATATCCGGCATCACTGATGGCGTGGAGCAGGGGCTCTGAAAGATTCAGACTGGCAAAATTTGAAGCGGTGTTGGTCAAGGCATAACTCCTGGGATGTTTGCCTGTGAGGCAGGCAATGGCCGGACTGAACGGGGGAAGTCGCGATTGGTTTCACTGAGGTAGGGGGATTATACATGCATTGGGGATTTTCGCGCGTTGAAAATCTAAGCCCTTCGGGGCTGGCTCAAGGCGCATGCTCGGGTATAATGTGCGTTTATTAATTCTTCCAAGGGAATGGACATGCCAATATATGCTTATGCCTGTTCCAGCTGCGGTCTGCAGCAGGACGTGATGCAGAAGATGAGCGATGCGCCTCTGAGCACCTGCCCGGAATGCGGCAAGGAAACGTTTTCCAAGCAGCTCACCGCGGCTGGATTTCAGCTGAAGGGCAGCGGGTATTATGTGACGGACTTCAAGGACAAGCCCAAGGCCGAGTGCGCCCCCTGCGGCAATGCAGGTTCCTGCCCCGCGGCCGGCAACTGATCGATGAAAAAATTTCTCGTCACCGGGCTCTTGGTCTGGGTGCCTCTGGGCATCACGATCTGGGTGCTGAATCTCATCATCACTACGATGGATCAGAGCCTGCTGTTGCTGCCGAGAAAATGGCATCCGGACATGTGGCTGGGCATGCATGTGCCGGGCCTGGGCATCATCCTGACGCTGGGCGTGGTGCTGTTGACGGGGCTGCTGGTCCGCAACGTCTTCGGACAGAGGATATGGGCTGCCTCGGAGAAGGCCATGCAGCACATTCCGTTCGTCGGCAACATCTACAAGGGGGTGAAGCAGGTCAGCGACACGCTGCTTTCGGGAAACGGCAATTCCTTCCGCAAGGTGCTGCTGGTCCGCTACCCCCATCCCGATGCATGGTCCCTGGCATTCCAGACCAATGTGCCGAATGTCGTTCAGGGCAAACTGGACGAGGAGCATGTCGCGGTGTTCATACCCACGACGCCAAGCCCCGTCAACGGGTTTTATTTTTTCGTGCGTAAATCCGACACCATCGCGCTCGACATGACGGTGGATGTGGCGCTGCGTTCCATCGTCTCGATGGGGGTGGTGTCCGATGTCGATTCGACCGCATTCCACAAGATTTATAAGGCTGATTGAGAACCATGCGTACACATTATTGCGGCACACTTAACATAGACCAGCTTGGCCAGACCGTGACCCTTTGCGGCTGGGCGCATCGCAGGCGCGACCACGGGGGCGTGATCTTCATCGACCTGCGCGATCGCGAAGGGCTTGCGCAGGTGGTGTGCAACCCAGACCTCGAGGTGATGTTCAGAATCGCCGAATCCGTGAGAAACGAATATGTACTGCGCGTCACGGGCGAGGTGCGCCGCCGCCCGGAGGGTTCTACAAACAGCAATCTGGTAAGCGGCGAGATCGAGATAATTTGCAGGGAGATCGAGGTGCTGAACACCTCGGTGACGCCGCCATTCCAGCTCGACGACGAGCACATTTCGGAGAATGTCCGACTGACCCATCGCGTGGTCGACCTGCGCCGCCCGCAGATGCAAAAAAACCTGATGCTGCGTTACAAGGTGGCGAGGGCATTCAGAAGGTTCCTGGACAGCCGCGGCTTCATCGACATCGAAACGCCGATGCTGACCAAGTCGACGCCGGAAGGCGCGCGCGATTATCTCGTGCCATCGCGCGTGCATCCCGGGGAATTCTTCGCATTGCCCCAGTCTCCGCAGCTTTTCAAGCAGATGCTGATGATATCGGGTTTCGATCGCTATTATCAGATCACCAAGTGCTTCCGGGACGAGGATCTGAGGGCAGACCGTCAGCCCGAATTCACGCAGGTCGACATCGAGACATCCTTCCTCGGCGAGGAGGAGATCATGATGCTGACCGAGGAGCTGATGCGCACCGTGTTCAAGGAGGCGATAGATGTCGACTTGCCCAACCCGTTCCCGCGCATCACCTACAAGGAGGCGATGGCGCTCTACGGTTCTGACAAACCGGATCTTCGTGTGACGCTCGAGCTTGTCGACGTCACGGATGCGATGAAGGATGTCGCCTTCAAGGTATTCTCCAGCGTGGCGAATTCTGCGCAGGGCAGGATCGCTGCGCTGCGCGTGCCGGGCGGTGCTGCATTCACCCGCGGGGAAATCGACGAATACACCAAGTTCGTCGGCATCTTCGGCGCCAAGGGGCTGGCCTACATCAAGGTCAACGACAAAACCCAGCTGAACGAAACGGGGCTGCAGTCCCCCATCGTGAAGAACCTGAGCGAGGCATCGCTTAAAACCGTGATCGAGCGCACGGGTGCGGCAGACGGCGATATCATCTTCTTCGGCGCAGACAGGGAAAAGATCGTCAACGATGCGCTGGGCGCACTGCGCATCAAGATAGGACATGCAAAAGGACATACCAATGGTTCTCTCTGGGAGCCCTTGTGGGTGGTGGATTTTCCGATGTTCGAATACGACGACGAGGCAAAGCGCTGGACGGCCTGCCACCATCCCTTCACCTCTCCCAAGGACGACCACGTGCAGTATCTGGAGTCGGACCCGGGCCGCTGCCTTGCCAAGGCCTATGATCTGGCATTGAACGGATGGGAGCTGGGCGGCGGATCGGTGCGCATACACAAGGAAGAGGTGCAGTCCAAGGTGTTTCGCGCGCTCAACATCGATGCGGATGAGGCCAAACTCAAATTCGGGTTCCTGCTCGACGCGCTGCAATACGGCGCGCCCCCGCACGGCGGGCTCGCGTTCGGCCTGGACCGCATCGTGACGATGATGACAGGGGCCGAGTCGATACGCGATGTGATCGCGTTTCCCAAGACCCAGCGCGCGCAATGCCTGCTGACCCAGGCACCAAGCGCGGTGGATGAGAGGCAGTTGCGCGATCTGCACATCCGTTTGCGTCAGACCGTGCAGGCGGAGATATCCTGATTTGCGCTGCATCTGGCTGATATTGCTTTTATGTCTGTTTCAGGCATGTCAGCCGGTTTCCGGTGATGCGGGTGAGAGGAATCGCGCCGAACAGGGGCGGGAAATCGCGGCCTCCGATCTGCCTTTCGAGGCGCGGGAGACCCTGCGTGCGATCGAGCGCGGAGGGCCTTTTGCCTATGATCGCGATGGGGTGGTGTTCGGCAATTACGAACATGCGCTGCCGGAGCGCCCTCGCGGTTACTACCACGAGTACACGGTGAAGACGCCGGGAAAACATGGTCGTGGCACTCGCCGCATCGTTGCCGGCCGATCGGGCGAGTATTATTACAGCCCGGATCATTATCGAACATTCAGACGCATACGGGAGTAGCCATGCAAGAATTAGCTCACCGAACAGGCAATCCAGCCGCGCGGAGCGGGTGGGAGACGATGGTGCCGAAATTGCGCAGCCTGGCCGATGCCGGCAGCTACAGGCTGGGGTGCGGGGTGGACGAGTTGCGCGATGCGGCATGGGCCGCCGGATTCGCCTTGTTCGAGGCGGACCTGAAGGGGGTCAAGGGCAAGAAGAACCTGCTCAATGCGCTGGCTTTTTCCACCGGATATCCCGATGAATTCGGCGCGAACTGGGATGCGCTGGTCGACGTGCTGTGCGATCTGTCGTGGTGCGAGGCGTCAGGTTATGCGCTGCTCATGAAGAATGCAAGCCCGACGCTGGGTCTTTCCGCCAACGACAGGGAGATCCTGCAGGACATACTCGACGATACCGTGGTCTACTGGCGGCAGCGAAACAAGCCGTTCTGGATTTTTTTCATATAGCCATGTCCGGGAAAAAACAGCCTGTTTCAGTGCTCGTCGTGATTTACGCCGATTCGCCGGCGGGGCTTGATGTGCTGCTGCTCGAGCGCGCAGACCATCCGGGTTACTGGCAGTCGGTGACCGGAAGCCGGGAGGGCGATGAAGCGCTTCTTGATACTGCGCTGCGCGAAGTGCGCGAAGAGACCGGGCTGGACGCGGAAAAATTCCAGCTGACGGACTGGCAGATGCAGAATGCCTACGAGATATACCCGCATTGGCGGCACCGCTATCCCGACGGTGTCACGACAAACATCGAGCATGTATTCGGCTTGCAGTTGCCTGACCGGATTGCGGTTTCGATCGAGCCGCGCGAGCATCTGAACTATCGATGGATGCCCTGGCAGGATGCGGCAGAAAAGGTGTTTTCGCCGAGCAACAGGGATGCCATATTGCATCTGGCAAGAATCAGGGGTAAGACATGAACGAGAAGCGTATTTCCATTGCCTATGAACACCCGGGGTTTGCGACGGCGGAAGCCTGGGCGAAAGTTCCGGTCCAGCCCGGCCCCGAGGAAAGAGCGGAGCTGATCGCGCGCATCAGGCGCTTGCTGATTGAGCAGGATGCGGTCTTGCTGGCTCACTATTATGTGCATTCGGACTTGCAGGATCTGGCGGAATCGACAGGCGGCATCGTCTCCGATTCTCTCGACATGGCCAATTTCGGCCATCAGCACAAGGCCGGCACCATCGTCGTCGCGGGCGTGCGCTTCATGGGGGAGACTGCCAAGATACTGAATCCGGAAAAACGCGTTCTGATGCCGGATCTCGGCGCTGAATGCTCGCTCGATCTGGGCTGTCCGGCCGACGAGTTCTCCGCATTCTGCGACGCCAATCCCGATCGCACCGTGGTGGTTTATGCGAACACCAGCGCAGCGGTAAAGGCCCGCGCAGACTGGATGGTGACGAGCTCCATCGCCTTGCCCCTGGTCAGGCATCTCGCGGCCGAAGGGAATAAGATCCTCTGGGCTCCGGACCGTCATCTGGGCGCTTACGTCCAGGAGCAGACGGGCGCGGACATGCTGCTCTGGCAGGGGGCATGCGTGGTGCACGACGAATACAAGACCAGGGAACTCATCGAGCTCAAGGCGAAATATCCGGATGCCGAGGTTCTTGTCCATCCCGAGTCCCCGCGCTCCATCATCAAGCTGGCCGACGTGGTGGGTTCGACTACCCAGCTCGTCAAGGCGGCGCAAAGCTCAAAGGCGCGGGTGCTGATCGTCGCGACCGACAACGGCATTCTGCACAAGATGCGCACGCTCTGTCCTGACAAGATTTTTCTCGAGGCGCCGACCTCCGGCGTGGGAGCCAACTGCGTGAGCTGCAGTCATTGCCCCTGGATGGCGATGAACGGCTTGCAGAATCTGGCCAGGGTGCTTGAAACAGGTGAGAACGAGATCAAGGTCGATCCTGATATCATTCCGCGCGCAGTGCGGCCGATCCGGCGCATGCTGGATTTCGCAAGGCAGATCAATCTTCCCTCCCGAAACCTCGGCAATGCATGAATGACGGAAGCCCATGCTCCTTCGAGGAGACATGGGCTTCGATCATGCGGCTGAAACCTTATTGACGATTACCAGTTGGTCAGCACGATGACTGCAGGCAGAATCACAATCGCAATGAAAATCCACTCTTCCACACCCATGTCATATCTCCTAAGAAGTTATTAAATGGAAATCTTCAGCGCCGCCATCATGACTTGCTTGCGCCAAACCCCCCCTTTTCAGGGCTGATGTCTAATCCATCAATCCCGTGCGCATTGTACCCCCACTGATGAAAATATTATAGGTTCTTGCGACGGCGCCTGGGCTCACCCTTTCAGCGCCGGGGTCAGGTGAGGAGCGATGATCTGCAAAAGCTGAGGGTGTATGTTCGGATTGCCGGCGCAGATGTGGCCCGTCTTGAGAAACCTGTCTTCACCCGCAAGGTCGCTGACCATGCCGCCGGCCTCTGTGATCATCAGCGTGCCTGCTGCGATGTCCCAGGCCTTGAGTCCTGTCTCGAAGAACCCGTCATAGCGGCCTGCGGCGACCCATGCGAGGTCCAGTGCGGCAGAGCCTGGGCGGCGCAGCCCGGAGGTTTTCTGCATCAGGTCCTTGAAGATGCCGATGTAGGCATCCATGTGTTCGAACCGGGTGTAGGGGAAGCCGGTTCCTATCAGGCTTTCGCTCAGATGAATGCGGCGCGTCACCCGTAGGCGCTTGTCGTTCAGGAAGGCGCCACGTCCGCGGGTCGCGGTATAAAGCTCGTTCTTGGTCGGATCGTAGATCACCGCCTGGGTGATGATGCCCTTGTGCTGCAGGGCGATGGATACGGCAAACTGGGGAATGCCGTGCAGAAAATTGGTCGTGCCATCCAGCGGGTCGATGATCCACACATATTCGGATTCGCCGTGGACGCCGCTTTCTTCTGCTAGAATCGCATGGTCGGGATAAGCCTCCAGCAGCGTTTCCATGATGGTCTGTTCGGCGGCACGGTCTACCTCGCTCACGAAGTCGGCATGGGATTTTTTGGTGATGGTGAGGTGGTCGATCTTGTCTGTGCTGCGGTGTATCAGATTTCCGGCGCGGCGTGCGGCCTTCACCGCGATGTTGAGCATGGGGTGCATATCGACTTTCTTTGTGTTTAATGAGCAATAAAATCAGGCTTCGCATTCTAATTGGAATTGGGTTTTGTATAAACATATTCGTTTGAACAACATCAGGGTCGTCCTGAGTCATACCACTCATCCGGGCAACATAGGAGCGGCCGCGCGCGCGATGAAAACCATGGGATTGCGGAATCTCTATCTCATCAATCCCAGCCGTTTCCCCGATCCGCAGGCGCTGGCGATGGCCGCCGGCGCCGACGATGTTTTGCAGGATGCGGTCTTGTGCAGCACGATAGACGAGGCATTGCAGGGCGTTGTCCTGACCGTGGGGATGACCGCAAGGATGCGCGACATCTCGAACGAGGTCGCATCCCCGAGGGAGGCGATGCCTAAGGTGCTGCAGGAAGCGGCGGAGCATCCGGTGGCGCTGCTTTTCGGCACCGAGATGTCAGGGCTCACCAACGAGGAGGCGAGCCGGGCCCAGCTGCTTGTGAACATCCCGGCAAATCCGGAATTTTCATCCCTCAATCTCGCCTCTGCGGTGCAGGTGATCGCTTATGAGCTGGCAGCGGCGGCGCAGATTTTCCAGCCGGCTGCCATGGAGTTGCAGCCGGCGACCCATGAGCAGGTGGAAGGGCTGATGGCGCATCTTGAGAAAACGCTTTATGAGATCGGTTTTTTCACGACACAGAACCCGCAGCGCATGATGCAGCGGCTGCGCCGCCTTTATGCGAGGGCGCGCCTCGAGCCTGACGAAATCAACATTCTGCGCGGCATATTGAGCCTGACAACTGAGTACAATGGCAGGCTCAAGGAGCGTTACCGTCAGGAGCATGATGTTTAAGAATATCAGAGAGGACATCGGCAGCGTATTTGACCGCGACCCGGCGGCGCGCACCACTTTCGAGGTGATTACCTGCTATCCGGGGCTGCATGCGCGACTGATGCATCGCATCGCAAACCGTCTCTGGCATGCCAGGCTGAAATGGCTGGCGCGGTTTCTCTCATATGTGACCAGATGGTTCACGGGCATAGAGATACATCCGGGTGCGACCATAGGAAAACGCTTCTTCATCGACCACGGTTTCGGCGTGGTGATCGGAGAAACGGCTGAAATAGGCGACGATGTGACCCTGTATCAGGGGGTCACGCTAGGCGGCACTTCCTGGAAGGCGGGAAAGCGCCATCCTACCCTGGGCAATGGCGTTGTGGTCGGTGCCGGCGCGAAGGTTCTGGGGCCCATCGTGATCGGGGCGGGTGCGAAAATAGGATCGAATGCGGTGGTGGTGAAGGATGTGCCTGAGGGCGCCACGGCGGTGGGCATTCCTGCCCGGATACTCGATGAGGAAAGGAAGAAGTCCAAGGGCTTCGATGCGTATGGCATAGGCAATGACCAGAACGATCCGGTCGCCAAGGCGCTGCACGGGCTGATAGGCCATAGCGTGACGGTGGATCAGCGCATCGATTCAATTCTGCAGCACCTCGAGAAGCTGGGCGTGGACGTAGAGGGGGAGCGTGCTGCAGCCGACAAATTTGACCCCGGACACCTGAATAAAATAGTTGATTAAAAAATTCGGGTATTATATTATTCGTCGCAACGGGAATCCGGTGAAGGATTGCCGGCTTTGAACGTATTTTAAGGGGTTGGAAATATCATGAGACTGACAACCAAAGGGCGCTTTGCGGTGACGGCGATGGTCGATCTGGCGTTGCACGGTGGCAGGGGGCCTGTCACGCTTGCATCCATCAGTGAGCGCCAGAAGATATCCCTTTCCTATCTGGAACAATTGTTTGGCAAGCTGCGCCGGAGCAATCTGGTGGAGAGCGTGCGCGGTCCGGGCGGCGGCTATTACCTGGCCAGAACCGCAGGCAAGATCAAGATCGCCGAAATCGTGGTCGCGGTGGATGAACCGCTGGACACGACCCATTGCGCGGAAAAGGGGGATTGCAACGACGGCAAGCCTTGTCTTACGCACAATCTGTGGATGAGCCTGAACGAAAAGATCTATGCCTATCTCGATTCGGTCAACCTGCAGCAGCTGGTGGATGGCCAGGCAAGGCCGAGTTCCGGGATGACGGCGATATCGATGAACAAACAGGCGATCAGGTGATCTGTAACAATAATTGCATAGAGGGTTGATGATGAAATTGCCTATTTACATGGATTATTCTGCGACGACACCGGTTGATCCGCGCGTCGCGGAAAAAATGATACCCTACCTGACGGAAAAGTTCGGCAATCCGGCGAGCCGCTCCCATGCGTTCGGCTGGGAGGCGGATGAGGCGGTCGAACTGGCGCGCGAACAGGTGGCCGCGCTGGTCAATGCCGATCCCAAGGAGATCGTGTGGACGTCGGGTGCGACCGAGTCGAACAACCTTGCGATCAAGGGTGCGGCGCATTTCTACCAGGGCAAGGGCAGGCATATCGTCACGATGAAGATCGAACACAAGGCAGTGCTCGATACCGTGCGCGAGCTCGAGCGCGAAGGCTACACCGCGACCTATCTCGATCCCGAGCCGAACGGCCTTCTGGATATCGAAAAATTCAAGGCGGCGCTGCAGCCCGACACGGTGCTGGCCTCCATCATGCTGGTGAACAACGAGATCGGCGTGATCCAGGATATCGCCTCGATCGGCGAGATCTGCCGCGAGCGGGGCATCGTGTTTCATGTCGATGCGGCGCAGGCGACCGGCAAGGTCGAGATCGACCTGCAAAAGCTCAAGGTGGATCTGATGTCGTTCTCGGCGCACAAGACCTACGGTCCCAAGGGGATCGGCGCGCTCTATGTGAGGCGCAAGCCGCGCGTGAGGCTTGAGGCGCAGATGCACGGCGGCGGCCACGAGCGGGGCATGCGTTCGGGCACGCTTGCAACTCACCAGATCGTCGGCATGGGCGAAGCCTTCCGCATCGCAAAAGCCGAGATGTCCGCGGAGAACGAGCGCATACGCATGCTGCGGGACCGTCTGCTCAAGGGGCTGATGGACATGGAGGAGGTGCATGTCAACGGGGACATGGAACACCGTGTTCCTCACAACCTCAATTTGAGCTTCAACTATGTGGAGGGCGAGTCGCTGATCATGGCGATCAAGGATGTGGCCGTGTCTAGCGGTTCCGCCTGCACCTCTGCCAGCCTCGAGCCATCCTATGTGCTGCGCTCGCTGGGGCGAAGCGACGAGCTTGCGCACAGCTCGATACGCTTCACGGTCGGCCGCTTCACCACGGTCGAGGAAGTGGATTACGTGATCTCGCTGATGAAGGGGAAGATCGACAAGCTGCGCGAACTGTCCCCGCTGTGGGAGATGTACAAGGAAGGCATCGATTTGAACACGGTGCAGTGGGCTGCACACTAAGACTTTAGGAGCTAAAAATGGCATACAGCGACAAATTACTTGATCACTATGAGAATCCCCGCAACGTCGGATCCTTTGGCAAGGAGGACGAGGGGCTTGGAACCGGCATGGTGGGCGCGCCCGCCTGCGGGGACGTGATGAAGCTGCAGATCAAGGTCGGCAAGGACGGGGTCATCGAGGATGCGAAATTCAAGACCTATGGTTGCGGTTCCGCGATTGCCTCGAGTTCGCTCGTGACCGAATGGGTCAAGGGCAAGACGCTGGATCAGGCCCTCGAGATCAGGAATACGCAGATCGCCGAGGAACTGGCTCTGCCGCCGGTGAAGATACACTGCTCGATTCTGGCGGAAGATGCGATCAAGGCGGCGGTTGCGGATTACAAGGCCAAGCATGGCGGGAATGTCGAGACGGCAGCCTGCACGGGAAGCTGCTAACAGGAGGATGAGATGAGCGTTACTCTGTCTGAATCTGCTGCAAGGCATGTGCAGAACTTCATCGCGAAGCGCGGCCGCGGCATAGGGTTGCGCATAGGCGTGCGCACCAGCGGCTGCTCCGGCATGGCCTACAAGCTCGAATTCGCCGATGCGGCTGACGAGGGCGATCTGGAGTTCGACAGTTTTGGCGTGAAGGTGCTGGTCGACCCAAAGAGCCTGCCCTATATCGATGGCATGGTGCTCGACTACGCGCGGGAAGGATTGAACGAAGGATTCAAGTTCGACAATCCCAACGTGAAGAATTCCTGCGGCTGCGGCGAGAGTTTTCAGGTCTGATGCTGGACGCTGCAAAGACTCACTTTCAGCTGTTCGGCCTAGAATCCTCATTCAAACTTGACCGCAAGCGGCTTGAAGAGGCTTATCGCGCATTGCAGGCTGAAGTGCATCCTGACAAGTCGGCGCATCTTGCAGACTCGGAGCAGCGCCTTGCGATGCAGCGTTCGACCCTGGTGAACGAGGCGTACCAGACCCTGAAGAGTCCGATCAGGCGTGCGAGATATCTGCTTGCGCTAAATGGCATCGATACCCAGGAGGAAACCAATACGGCGATGCCGGTCGATTTCCTGATGAGTCAGATGGAGTGGCGCGAGGCAGTGGCCGATGCGCAGAAGAGGCGGGATGTTGCAGCGCTCGATCGGCTGGCATCCGGCATGAAACAGGACACGGCGCGCCTTGAGGAATCGCTCGCGGTCAAAATCGACGAAGACCGCGATTATGAAGGCGCGGCACTGCTTGTGCGGAAGTTGCGCTTCATGGAAAAGCTTGCGGAAGAAATCGGTTCCGCTTATGACGAAATAGACAATTAGCGCCTGTAGCGGTCAGCTATAAGCCCAAAAAATAAATGGCCCTATTACAAATTTCCGAACCCGGCATGAGTACCGCACCTCACCAGCATCGCCTGGCGGTGGGCATAGATCTGGGCACGACCAATTCCCTGGTGGCTTCCGTTCGCAATGGCATCAGCGTGGTGCTGAACGACGAGCATGGGCGAGCGATGCTGCCTTCTGTCGTGCGCTATTTTGCAGACGGCGGCATCGTCGTCGGAGATGCGGCGCAGGCGCAGCAGAGCGAGGATCCTGCCAACACCATCGTGTCCGTGAAGCGCTTCATGGGCAGAGGTCTGTCGGACGTGGGAGACATCAGCCAGCTTCCCTATCTTTTCGCTGCCGAAGGGCAGGGCATGGTGCAACTGCGCACCGCGGCCGGGATCAAGAGCCCGGTTGAAATATCCGCGGAAATCCTCAAGGTCCTGAGGATACGGGCAGAAGCCTCCTTGGGCGGCGAACTGGTGGGCGCCGTGATCACCGTGCCCGCTTATTTTGACGATGCCCAGCGCCAGGCGACCAAGGATGCCGCAAGGCTTGCCGGCATCAACGTGTTGAGGTTGCTCAACGAGCCGACTGCCGCGGCGATTGCCTACGGGCTGGACAATGCTTCGGAAGGCGTCTACGCCGTCTACGATCTGGGAGGCGGGACATTCGACATTTCGATCCTGAGGCTGTCCCGCGGCGTGTTTGAGGTGCTCGCCGCAAACGGCGATTCTGCGCTGGGCGGAGACGACTTCGATCAGCGCATCTACTGCTGGATACTGGAAAGGAACCAGCTCTCGGCGCTGAATCCGAAGGACACAAGGCTCTTGTTGACACAGGCCAGGGCTGCCAAGGAGCAGCTCACCGAGCACGATGAGGCGCGCATCACCGCAGTCCTGTCGGGCGGCGAAGTGATCGACAACGTGCTGACGCTTGCCGAATTCGAAGACATGTCGAAAAATCTGATCCAGCGCACCATGCAGCCTTTGCGGCGCGCGTTGCGAGATGCAGGGCTCTCCGTTGAAGAAGTCAAGGGCGTGGTGATGGTCGGAGGGGCCACCCGCATGCCCCAGGTCCAGCGCGCGGTGGGCGAATTCTTCGGCCAGACGCCGCTGACCAATCTCGATCCGGACAAGGTGGTGGCGCTCGGGGCCGCGATACAGGCCAATCTTCTGGCTGGAAATCAGGGCGGGGACGACTGGCTGCTGCTCGATGTGATCCCGCTGTCTTTGGGACTTGAGACGGTCGGCGGGCTGACCGAGAAGATCATCCCCAGAAACAGCACGATCCCGACTGCGAGAGCGCAGGAGTTCACCACCTACAAGGATGGCCAGACGGCGATGAGCCTGCATGTGGTCCAGGGAGAGCGCGAGCTTGTCGCGGATTGCCGCTCGCTTGCGAAATTCGAGTTGCGCGGGATACCGCCCATGGTGGCGGGGGCCGCGCGCATACGCGTGACCTTCCAGGTGGATGCGGATGGCCTGCTCAATGTGATGGCGAGGGAGATGAGCTCGGGGATCGAGGCCGCCATAGAGGTCAAGCCTTCCTATGGGCTGAGCGATGCGGAAATCGCGCGTATGCTTCAGGAATCCGCAGAGCATGCCAAGGACGACATGCTGGCGCGCGCCCTGCTGGAACAGAAGACGGAAGCGGATCAGCTTCTGGATGCGGTTGAACATGCGCTGGTGCAGGACGGGGAGCTGCTCGATGCAAGCCAGCGCGCGGAAATCGAGACGCGCTTGAATGCGCTGAAGGAGACGCTGTCATCCCGGGATCATCTGGCCATCAAGCGCGCCATCGTTTTGCTTAACGAAGCAACCGTGAATTTTGCGCAGCTGCGCATGGACAAGAGCGTGAAGCAGGCTCTCGCGGGCAAGAATATATCCGAGCTGGAGGTCAAGTAATGACGCAAATCATCGTATTGCCGCATGAGGAGCTTTGCCCGAAAGGGGCGCTGTTCAATGCCGATCCCGGGATTTCCATCTGCGATGCGCTGCTGCAAAACGGCATCGAGATCGAGCATGCCTGTGAAAAATCCTGCGCCTGCACAACCTGCCACGTCATTCTGCGGCAGGGATTCGAATCGCTGAAGCCTGCCGAAGAGATCGAGGATGATCTGCTGGACAAGGCCTGGGGGCTTGAACCCACTTCCCGCCTTTCCTGTCAGGCAATCGTGGCAGACGCGGATCTGGTCGTCGAGATTCCCAAGTACACCATCAACATGGTCAAGGAGGGCTGACATGAAATGGATAGACGTGCGGGACATCGCAATCGCCCTGAGCGAAAAATATCCTGAAGTCGACCCGCGCACGGTGCGCTTCGTCGATCTGCATAACTGGGTGGTCGGCCTCGAAGGCTTCGACGACGATCACAGCAGGGGCGGAGAGAAAGTTCTGGAAGCAATCCAGGCAAACTGGATGGACGAGGCAGACTAGCGCGCTATAATGCGGCCTTTGCGTTTTACTTCGACGTAGAGGGCTCTATATGGCAAAACTCTGGAGGCGCATCCCCAACAGCTGGCTTTATCTCGCGGGATTTCTTTTCTCAAGTTCGCTCATCGGTTTTGCGCTTTACCTGCAGTATGTCAAACACGAAGATCCCTGCCCGCTCTGCATGGTGCAGCGCCTGGTCTTCATCGCCATCCTCGTGGTTTTCCTGATTGCGGCAACCCATGGCCCCAGGAGAACGGGCGAGCGCATCTATGCCGTGCTGATCAGCCTCCTGTCGATGCTGGGGGTTGCCGTTGCCGGGCGCCACATCTGGATACAGCATCTTCCGAAAGACCAGGTGCCCGCCTGCGGTCCGGGGCTAGACTACATGCTCGAAACCATGCCGATGTCCAACGTCCTGAAATCGTTGATGCATGGTTCAGGCGAGTGTGCAGAAAAGGGCTGGACCTTTCTGACGCTGAACATTCCAGAATGGTCCCTGCTTTGTTATCTGGCGCTGGGCTTGTGGGGCGTGCTGATTGCAGCAAGGGGGAAGTGATCCCCCGATTCTGAATTAACTTCGTCAACGCTTGTCATAGGCCTGCCTGGTCGAGTCCGATGGGCGATAGTCATCCGATGCGATGCATACCTGGAGCATGAGAATTTGAACGGAAAGCGTTTTTAATGGACAGCCAGGAACAGGATCAGGCGGCCTGGGAGCTCCCGGAAAAAGATCCGTACATCGAATTCAGGGTCAGGCGCAATACGCTGATCGCATTTATTGCGTCGGTTTTGCTGCATCTGGTGCTGCTTTTTGCAGCCTTTCCCAGGAAGCCGCTGGAAACCGGCGTCAACCTTCCGCCCAGACCCATGAGCGTGAGGATAGTGAACCTTCCTGCAAAGTCTCACATCATCGCACGCAAGGAACCTGAGCCGACGAAGGAGGCGCCCAAGGTCAGGCAGCCCAAGCCCAGGGTCATCGCGGTGCAAAAGAAGGAAGCGCCGCATCCGGTTTTCAAGGCGCCCGAACCTGGCGCACCCACCGATCTGATGTCCTATGTCAAGGCCAAGAGGCAGCAGGCGCAGGCGCTTGAGGATGAGGCAGCCAGGGAAAATGCGGCTGCAAGGGGGCCGACTGCGGAGCAGGCGAGGGATGCGATCATCAAGCGCAACCTGCAACAGCATGGCACCAATGGCATCTTCCAGATCAGATGGATTTCCGGGGATACCGGGGAGTTCAGCTTCAGGGGATGGAAGAACGACTACAGCAACTCCAGGCTGGAGCTGATCGACGTCAAGGCGGGGCCGGACGGCAACATCGATCTGGCCATCGTCAAGGCGATGATCAAGATCATCAGGCGCGAATACAAGGGCTATTTCAACTGGGAGTCCGAGCGCCTGGGGCGTGTCATCGTGCTGTCGGCCAGGCCCGAAGACAATGCGGGGCTAGAAGACTTCATGATGCAGGAATTTTTCAGCGGCCAGTGATGAAGCGCCAGCTTTTCATCCGCATGCGCCTATCGCGCCACAGCTTGTGCAGAACTCGCAGCCGTCCTTCCTGATCAGGGTGGTGTTGCCGCATTCCTTGCATGCCTTGCCGCCCAACGATTTCATGTCGGAGAACCTCGACTTGCCATCTGGAATTTCCAGAACGCCCATCTGCTTCACAGGATAGCCTTGCTCGTCCAGCACGCCCAGCATCGCGTAGCGGTGGATGATCAGCTTGGCGACATAGGAGACCGTCGAGGGATAGCTTTCCATCTTGGCCCCGCCCGGCACGCGCGCCATGAAATCGCCCAGTGGCTCGCCGAAATTGAGCAGCTTGCGCAGCTTCATTCCTATCCATGCCGGATCGATCACGCGCATGTCGAGGCTCAGCACTTTGCAGAGTCCGTCCAATGCGCGCGGATATACGCCGGAAAGCCACATGGAATAGGGCCTTCGCTGCCCGTCAGGCAATACCAGCTCTTTCAGGCCCAAAACGAAGTCGTCGCCGGTCCCTGCATTGGCGATGTCCACGGTCCAGCTCATCGTGCCGTCGGTGCCGGTCTTGGGTTCCTTCTTTGCAAACAGCGCATCCATCATCGGCGTGGTGATGCCATCGTGCACTTCCAAAGCGCCCAGCGCCTCAATGCGGAATTTCAAGAGATGTGCGAATGCGGAGACCAGACTCGGCATGCGTTTGATTTCCCCGTCGGGGGGCATGGGCATGTCGAAGGCATCGTCCCCTGCGGTCTTCATCAGCATCTCAAGCTTCATGCGTATCCATACCGGGTCGAGCGTGCGCATGTCCATGGAAAGCGTTTTTGCAAGTGCGCCCAGACCTCTGGGCTGTTCCGATCCGTTCACCCAGACTTCGAATGGATGGTTGATGCCGTTGTTTACCGTGTGCGAGACGAAGGCGACGAAGCTGCCCAAGGGGTGTTTGACCACCTGGGATACCCAGCCTTCGCTGCCGGCCGGCAAAGAAGGGCGGCCAGGCCAGCGCAGCGAAGCCAGGGCCGGTTTAGGGGCGGCTTCCAGCACGATGCGTCTGTCCTGATCGAACACGAAGTCCTGCGGCTGTTCATCCTTTTTTTCAGGCGCCACCGAGAGCACGGAACCAAGCACGCTGTTCGGCCTGTAGGTGGCGAGCCCCTTGAGGCCGGCGCGCCATGCCTCGGTGTATAGGTCCTTGAAGTCCTCGAAGGGATAGTCCGCAGGGACATTCACGGTCTTGCTGATCGAGGTGTCTATGTAGGGCGCGACGGCGGCGACCATTTTCATGTGATCCAGCGCCGAGATCTCGAGCGCGGTGACAAAGCTCGAAGGCAGGTCCAAGGAGGATGTCGCGTCCTCGACGCCCTTTTCCGCCGGCCGTCTGTCGCCTTGCTTCATCTGTTTGTAAAGCCGCCAGGCGTGATCCTCGACCGGGTATTCCTTGGTCGTGCCGTCCATCATGCGCTTCTTTCTGGTGTAGAACCAGGAGAAGGGGGGTTCTATGCCGTTCGATGCATTGTCTGCGAAGGCCAGCGAGATGGTCCCCGTGGGCGCGATCGAAAGCAGATGGCTGTTCCTGATGCCATGCTTGCGCATGCGCTCCTTGATTTTCTCCGGCAGCCTCGAGGCAAAGTGCGGGGCCGCAAGATATTTCTCCGCATCGAAAAGGGGGAATGCGCCGCGTTCCTTTGCAAGGTCTATGGATGCGGAATACGCCTCGTCGCGCAAGGTACGCGTGATATCGGCGGCAAAGGCGCGCGCTGCATCGGTGTCATAGCGCAGGCCCATCATGATGAGCGCATCGCCAAGCCCGGTGTAGCCGAGCCCGATGCGCCGCTTGTTCCGGGCTTCCTGCTGCTGTTCAGGGAGCGGCCAGGCGGTCACGTCCAGCACATTGTCCAGCATGCGCACGGAGACCCGTATCAGCCGGGTGTAGGCATCGAAATCGAACCGGGCATGATCGGAGAAAGGCTCCTTCACCATCAGCGTCAGGTTGATCGAACCGAGGCAGCAGCAGCCGTAGGGGGGCAGCGGCTGTTCGGCGCAGGGGTTGGTCGCCTCGATCACTTCGCAGTATGAAAGGTTGTTGTCCCTGTTCATCAGGTCGATGAAGAGCACGCCGGGCTCCGCGTGATCATAGGTGCTTTCTATGATCTGACGCCAGAGCTCCCTTGCGCGCACCTTGCGGTATACCCAAAGCCCGTCTTCCCTTTGCCATGCGCCTTCACGCCTGATGGCGTCAGCGGGTTCCGCCTTGTGCAAAAGCTCGAATTCCGCGTCCTTTTCGACCGCCTGCATCAGTGCATCTGTGACGCCGACCGAGATGTTGAAGTTGCGAAGATCGCCCTGGTCCTTGGCGTGTATGAATTTCTCGATATCGGGATGATCGCAGCGCAGCACGCCCATCTGCGCGCCGCGTCTGGCACCTGCAGATTCCACGGTCTCGCAGGAGCGGTCGAAAACCCGCATGTAGGAGATGGGCCCGCTTGCCCGGGATTGGGTGCCCTTGACCAGCGCGCCTTCCGGGCGGATGGAGGAAAAGTCGTAGCCTACACCGCCGCCGCGCCGCATCGTCTCGGCAGCCTGCTGCAATGCATCGTAGATGCCGGGTTTGCCGTCGGTCATGCCGGAGATCGCATCGCCCACGGGTTGCACGAAGCAGTTGATCAGGGTCGCCTGGTTCGCAAGCCCCGCTGCGGAATTGATGCGCCCTGCGGGTATGAAGCCCTCCTGCTGGGCCTTGAAGAAGGCTGACTCAAAGTGCGCGCGCTGATCCGGATTCTCCGCCTTTGCAAGCCCGCGGGCAACGCGCCGTCTGACATCGTCCGCGGAAGTTTCGCCGGCTTCCGCATATTTTTCGAGCAGTACTTCAGCGCTGATTTCCTGCGTCATTTCTTCCTCACGCGTCAGGTTTCAAAAAGCCTCACCAGTCCGTCCAGCCCGACGAAGTTGAGCGCATAGCTCGCCTTTTCGCGCACCACGGCTTTTGCGTGATAGGCGATGCTGACCCCAGCCTTGTCCATCATCTTCAAGTCGTTTGCGCCGTCCCCCATCGCGATCACCTGTTCAGCCTTCAATCCCAGTTCATCGCGTATCCTGAGGAGCCATTCTGCCTTGCCCTGCGCATCGAGTATGTTTCCAAGCACCCGGCCTGTGAGCCTGCCATCGATGACCTCGAGCGTATTGGCGTGCGCATGGTCCAGCCCCAGACGCTGTTTCAATCTTTCGGTGAAGAATACGAATCCGCCTGAAACCAGCAGCGTTTTTATTCCGTTCTCCTTCAGCCTGGCAAGCATGTTTTCTGCGCCGGGATTGAGCTTCAGGCGCTCATCATACACGCGTTGCAATGCGCTTTCATCCAGTCCCTTGAGCAGGGCCACGCGGCGGCGCAGGCTTTCTGCAAAATCGATCCTGCCCTGCATCGCTTCTTCGGTGATCGCGGCAACCTGAGGCTTCAACCCCTGCATGTCGGCGATCTCGTCTATGCATTCGATCGAGATCAGCGTCGAGTCCATGTCCATCACGAGCAGGCCGAAATCGGATAGGCGCGTGCCGTCCGGCACGAATCCGCAATCGATGCGGTGCTCGAAACAGTATGAAAATATTTCGGGATGCGGGCTTGCCTGGCAGAGGCGCAGGGCTGTCCTGTCGATCTCTTCGATGTGCCTGGCGCATGACAATGCAGCCAGGTGCTCGGCGTGCCCCTGCGGAATGTCGTTTACTGCCTGGAGGATGAGGTTCATGTTCACTTGAGTGCATTGAAAAAACTTTTGATCGCCAGCACGCGCTGGTCCAGGTCTTCGCATTTTAACTCGATGCGCAGCCTGTCCTGGCCTATCATCTTGATGTGCCGCTTGCTCTGGATCAGGGTGATGATCTTCATCGGGTCTATCGGCGGGTTCTCCACGAACTGGATCTGGATCGCATCTGCAGAGGCATCCACCTTCATGATGCCCAAAGGTTTTGCCAGCATGCGCAGACGGTGGCATTCGAGCAGGATCTTTGCGGGTTCTGGCAGCAGGCCGAAGCGGTCGACCAGTTCCTGGTGCATGTCGTCGAGATCGTTCTGGGTCTCGCAGTTGGCCAGCCGCTTGTAGATCACGAGGCGCTGGTGTATGTCGCCGCAATATTCCTCTGGCAGAAGGGCAGGGCTGTGCAGGTTGATCTCTGTTGTCACACCCAGTGGATGCGTCATGTCGGGCTCCCTTCCCTGCTTCAGGGATGCCACTGCGGCATTGAGCATGTCGGTGTAAAGCGAAAAGCCGATCTCCTGCATCTCGCCGCTTTGCGACTCTCCCAGCACTTCTCCGGCGCCCCTGATCTCGAGGTCATGCATCGCCAGGTAGAACCCGCTCCCCAGCTGCTCCATCGCCTGTATCGCCTCGAGCCGCATCTTGGCCTGTGCGCTCAGGCCGTCCAGGCTGTCCACCAGAAGATAGGCATAGGCCTGGTGATGAGACCGTCCCACGCGGCCCCTCAGCTGATGCAGCTGCGCCAGGCCGAAGCGGTCCGCGCGGTTCATGATGATGGTGTTGGCAGTGGGCACGTCTATGCCGGTTTCGATGATGGTCGTGCAAAGCAGGATGTTGAAGCGCTGCTGGTAGAAGTCCTTCATCACCGTTTCGAGATCGCGCTCGCTCATCTGGCCGTGGGCTATCCTGATGCGCGCCTCGGGCAGCAGCTCCGTGAGCTTTTCTGCCATGTTGGCGATGGTGTCGACCTCGTTGTGCAGGAAATAGACCTGGCCGCCGCGCCTCAATTCGCGGAGCACGGCCTCCCTGATCACGCCGGCGCTATAGCTGCTTACGAAGGTCTTGATGGACAAACGCCTTTGCGGCGCGGTGGCGATGATGGAAAAGTCGCGCAGGCCTTCCAGCGACATCGCGAGCGTCCGCGGTATCGGCGTTGCGGTCAGCGTGAGCACGTCCACTTCGGCGCGCAGCGCTTTCAGTTTTTCCTTCTGCTGCACGCCGAATCGGTGTTCTTCGTCTATGATCACGAGCCCCAGGTTTTCAAACGAGATGCCCTTCTGTATCAGCTTGTGGGTGCCTATGATGATGTCGAGCTTGCTATCCGACATGTCCTTCAGCGCCTGAGCCTGTTCCTTGGCGGAACGGAAACGCGAAAGCTCTGCGATGCGCACAGGCCAGTCGGCGAAGCGATTGGAGAAATTCTGGAAATGCTGCTCTGCAAGCAGCGTGGTGGGGACCAGGACGGCGACCTGCTTGCCGTCCATCACCGCGATGAAAGCCGCGCGCAGCGCGACCTCGGTCTTGCCAAAGCCCACATCGCCGCAGATAAGCCGGTCCATCGGCTTGCCCGACAGCATGTCTTCGATCACCGCGCTGATCGCGGCTGCCTGGTCGGGCGTTTCCTCGAAGCCGAATCCTGCGGAAAACTCCTCGTAATCCCGCGCGTTTAGCTTGAACGCATGGCCCTTGCGGGTGGCGCGCTGCGCATAGATGTTCAGAAGCTCCGCTGCAGTATCGCGCACCTGCTGCATGGCGCGGCGACGGGCCTTGTCCCAGGCGCCCGAACCAAGCTTGTGCAGGGGCGCGGACTCCTGCGCGCCGCCGCTGTATCGGCCGATCACATGCAGTTGGGAGACGGGAACGTAGAGCTTGTCGCCCCCCTGGTACTCCAGAAGCAGAAACTCGTTTTCCCCTTCGCCGAGATCGAGGTTCACGAGTCCCTGATAGCGCGCGATCCCGTGCTGCTCGTGAACCACGGGATCGCCGACCTTGAGCTCGGAGAGGTCGCGCAGCATGCCTTCGATGTTGCTCTTCTTGGCCGTGCGCGTTGCGCGGTTGCGCGGCATGCTCGCGTAAAGCTCGGATTCGGTGATGATGGCAAGCTTCTCGAGAGGCAACAGGAAGCCGTTTTGCACCGGCCCCGCGCAGAGCATGAATTTCGTTGAACTTGCAAGAAAGCCTGCATAGTCTTCGCAGATTTCCGCCTTCATGCCGTATTCCTGCAAGAAACCTGCCATGATTTCCCGCCTGCCCAGGCCGTCTGCAAGAAGCAGGGTGCGCCCGTCGTGCTCATTCAGAAAATCAGCAAAGGCCTGTATGGGGTTTTCCGCATGGCGATTCACCGCGATGTTCGGAACCTGGCTGGTATCGCATGAGATGGCGTTGCCGGAATCCGCCACCACATCCATGCGCGCAAAGTCTCTTGCGGCGATGAAGAACGCTTCGGAATTCATGAAGAGCTCGTCTGCCGGCAGAAGCGGGCGATGCACATCGCCCCTTAGCAGGTTGTAGCGCGACTCCGCATCTGCGCTGAAACGGAGTATGGTCTCGTTCACGTCGCCGTGCATGCAAAGGGTCGTATCCTTGGGCAGGTAGTCAAAGAGCGATGCGGTCCTGTCAAAAAACAGCGGCAAATAGTATTCGATGCCGGCAGGCGCATTGCCTCGGCTGACTTCCTTGTAGATGCGGGACTTTGAGGGATCCCCCTCGAATCTTTCCCTGAAGTTCTGGCGGAATTTCGCCTGTCCCTTTTCATCCAGCGGAAATTCGCGCGCAGGCAGAAGGCGTATCTCGGGAACGGGGTATAGCGTGCGCTGCGTGTCCACATCGAAGGTGGAAATGCTTTCTATCTCGTCGTCAAAAAGGTCGATGCGATAGGGCAAAACGCTGCCCATCGCGAAGAGATCGATGATGCCGCCCCTTACGCAATATTCACCAGGCGAGATCACCTGCTGGACATGACTGTATCCTGCAAGGGTCAGCTGTTCGCGCAAGGCCTTGAGGTCCAGCCTTTCCCTTTTCTTCAGGAAGAAGGTGAAGGCGGCCAGATATTCCGTCGGCGGCAGCGGATAAAGGGCGGTCGTGACAGGCACGATCAGCACGTCGCAGGAATTGCTTCTGACATGGTGCAGGGTCGCTAGCCTTTCCGAGATCAGGTCCTGATGCGGCGAAAAGTGGTCGTAGGGCAGCGTCTCCCAGTCCGGGAAGAGATGCACGCGAAGTTTGGGGGAAAAGAAACCAATTTCCTCGAAGAGGCGCTGGGCCGAGAGCGCATCCGAGCAGATGACGGCAAGCGGCGATTCTTTTTTTGCAAATTGTGCGAGCCCGAGCGCATCGGACGAGCCGACGAGGTTCTTGTAGCGGGGACGGGCTTGATTGGATGTGAACAGCATGACAGTTGCAGAAGCTTGTATGGCGGGACATTATATACGCCTCCTGGCAGGTCGCGGCATCTTGCGACCTCAAAGGCGCATTGATGGCTACTCGAAATAAATCTTCGAGGCGCGGCGCCTTCCCGGGCGGGACTTCTGGGTGATGATGCCCTTGATGTTTGACAGGTCCCCGACCGGCAGGTCCGGATAGCTTTCATTGAGCGCATGCAGCAGCCAGCCCGTTTCTGTCCTGATGAGCTGGCGGAAGATGTATTCGTCTCCGTGGAATGCCAGCACGAAGCTGCCATCGATGATTCTCGGACCCGGTTCGATGATGATGACCTCTCCCTCGTTGAATTCCGGAACCATGCTATCGCCCAGCACCATCAGCGCAAAGGGTTCCGCATTGCCGCAGGAGCTCTGGTTGGTCGCATCCGCTTCCCCGGCGGAAATCGGGATGATTTTCCTGTTCGCCATTCTTGTTCTCGCGTAATTGCGTAAAATACTACCTGCATGAAGACAAAAAGCCAACAGCCACAAATCCTATGACATCATTTTACGCCCTGGTTCCGGCAGCAGGTTTCGGCTCGCGCATGGGACATGAATTGCCCAAACAATATTTGCCCATCGCGGGAAAACCGATGATTTACCATTCCTTAAGGACGCTATGCGATTGCGAAGAGATAAAGGGCGTGTTCGTGGTGCTCTCACCCGATGATGAATTCTTCCACGGATATGACTGGTCCGGTTTTTCAGGCAAACTGGAGACCTTGTATTGCGGAGGCAAAACACGCGCGGAATCCGTGCTGAACGGGCTCATCGCATCCGAACTGGAGCCCGATGACTGGGTGCTGGTTCACGATGCGGCAAGGCCATGCCTGACGAAGGCGAATCTGCAAAAGCTGATCGACGAATTGCGAGAGGATGAGGTGGGCGGAATACTTGCCGTTCCGGTGGCGGACACCCTGAAGCGCGCCGATGAAATGCAGCGCGTGTTGCATACGGAAGACCGCTCGGATCTCTGGCATGCACAGACGCCCCAGATGTTTCGCCTGGAGCTTCTGACGCTTGCGTTGCAGCGCTGCAATCTCGTCACCGACGAGGCCTCCGCGGTCGAGGCGATGGGCTTGAGGCCCAGGCTCGTGGCAGGGGATGCCGGCAATTTCAAGGTAACCTACCCGCAGGATCTCAAGATGGCCGAACTGCTTCTTAAGGAGAGAACATGCGCATAGGACAGGGTTACGACGTGCACCAGTTGGTTGAAGGGAGGCGCCTTGTCATCGGCGGCGTGGACATCCCCCATGACAAGGGCTTGCTCGGGCATTCCGATGCGGACGTGCTGCTGCATGCGATATGCGACGCATTGCTCGGCGCTGCGGCCCTTGGGGACATAGGAAGACATTTTTCCGACAGCGATGCCAGGTTCAAGAACATAGACAGCCGCATTCTGCTCAGGGAGGTGCTGCACATGGTGAGGAAAGCGGGCTACCGCATCTCGAATGTGGACGCGACCATCATCGCCCAGGCGCCGAAAATGGCTCCGCACATCCCCAGGATGGTGGAAATCATCGCGGCAGACCTGGGGCTGGAAAAGGATGCGGTCAACGTGAAGGCGACCACCACGGAACATCTGGGATTTGCCGGCCGCGGCGAGGGCATCGCAGCGCAGGCGGTCGTATTGCTGCTGGCGGAACAATGAATATCCTTGCGCTCGATACATCCACAGAATACTGTTCGGCAGCGCTATGGCTGGATGGGGCCGTTCTATCCAGGAACATGCATGCGGGACAGAAGCATTCCGAGATGCTGATGCCGATGCTGGATGCGCTGTTTCGGGAGGCGGGATGCGGGATCCGGGATATGGCCGGCATCGCTTTCGGCTCCGGGCCGGGATCCTTCACGGGGGTGCGCATCGCCTGCGGTGTGGCTCAGGGCCTCGCACTGGGAGCCGGCCTTCCGGTGGCCGGCATCTCTACCCTGCTCGCGCTGGCGGAGGGAACCGGGCGGGAGAGGGTGATTGCGGCGCTCGATGCGCGCATGGGCGAGATCTACTTCGCCGCATATGAAAGGAAGGAGGACGGCTGGCTCGACATCGTCGAACCCTGTCTTTGCAAGCCGGAGGATGCGCCTTCCGTGCCGGGCACGGGCTGGTTCGGTGCAGGCAGCGGATTTTCTGCCTTCGCGGATGCGCTGCAGGGCCGTTATTCAGGACAGTTGACGGGCATGAATGGCGACGCCTTGCCCATGGCGGAATACATCGCCGCGATAGGCGCCTTGCAGTTTGCAAGAGGGCTTGGCGTGGATGCGGCTTCTGCCCAACCTTTCTATCTGCGGGACAAGGTTGCCCTGAAGACATCCGAGAGGGAGCAGATGGCAAGCGACAAGTCCTGAAAATGAGGAAGATGCAATCCCCGGATCTGGAGGAGGTGCTGGCGATAGAACGGGCCGTACAGGCATATCCATGGACGCGGGGCAATTTTTCTGATGCGCTGGAAAGCGGTTATCTGTGTTATGTTGAGGAATGTGATGGAAAGCTTTGCGGCTATGCGGTGCTGATGATGGGTAGCGATGATGCCGAGCTGCTCAACATCGCGGTTTCCGGATCGCACCAGCGCAAGGGCGTGGGCAGGAGGATGCTGGATGCCCTGATGCAGCTTGCAAGCGCGCGCGGGATGTTGCGTGTTCTGCTGGAGGTGCGCGCTTCCAATCTCCCGGCGATTGCGCTTTATCGCCTTGCGAGGTTTCGTGAAATTGGCGTCAGGCGGGAGTATTATCGGCGCAATAGCGGCAGCGAAGACGCGATCGTGATGGCGTGCGACCTTGGGAAGGAAGCGAATGGATAGGCGCGAGGCAGTGCTGCGTGAGATGAACCTCTATCCGACATGGGTGAGGCGCGAGACGGCTGAGGCGCCTTTGCCGGAGGCGCATCCGTCCTGCATGGATTGGCCGGAGCTCAAGGAGAAGGTAAAGGGCTGCACTCTGTGTCCGCTGCGCGCCGGCTGCAGGCAGACGGTATTCGGTGTGGGCAACGAGAAGGCACAATGGCTCTTCGTTGGTGAGGCGCCGGGGGCTGAAGAGGATGCGAAGGGGGAGCCTTTCGTGGGGCAGGCAGGCAGACTGCTGGACAACATGCTGCTTGCCATCGGACTGAAGCGCGAAGAGGTGTATATCGCCAACGTGGTCAAGTGCCGGCCGCCCAGCAACAGACAGCCTCATGCAGGCGAAATGGCTGCCTGCCTGCCTTATCTGGAAAATCAGATTGCGCTCATTCAGCCAAAAATCATCGTCGCGCTGGGCAGGACGGCGGCTTCCGCCCTGTTGAACACCGATCAGCCGATCTCTGCGCTGCGCGGGATTGTGCATGAGCATCGTGGCATTCCGGTGGTCGTGAGTTTCCATCCGGCCTATCTTTTGCGCACGCCGCTTGACAAGGCGAAGTCCTGGAAGGATCTTTGCCTGGCGAGCGCGACGGTGGGCAGACACTGATTTTTCCAGGATCAAGGGGGAGGGGCAAATGAAAAAATGGCTGCTGATCCCCGTTGCGATGCTGGTGCTTTTTTTTCTCTATCGCCAGCATCAGATCGCCAGCCCTGTGATCAGGATAGGCGTGCTGCATTCGCTGACCGGCACCATGGCGGGAAGCGAAGCCCCGCTGGTTGATGCGGTGAGGCTTGCTGTGGAAGAGGCAAACCAGTCAGGCGGGATACGCGGTGCGAAAATCGAGATGATCGTGAGCGATTGCCGCTCGGACGCAAACTACTGCGCAGCACAGGCCGAGAAGCTGATCTCGCGGAACAAAGTGGATGCCCTGTTCGGCTGCTGGACTTCTGCCTGCCGCAAGGCCGTCAAGGGCGTCGTCGAAAAGCATCACCATCTGCTGTTCTATCCGCTGCAATACGAGGGGTTTGAGCAATCCCCGGACATCTTCTACACAGGCGCGGTGCCGAACCAGCAGATCATTCCCATGGCCGCATGGGCGATGCAGACGCGGGGCAGAAGAGCCTATCTGATCGGTTCGGATTACATCTTTCCGCATGTTGCAAACCAGGTTGTCAGGAAGCTCCTGTTCGCGCAGGGAGGCGAAGTCGCAGGCGAGCGATACCTGCCGCTGGGCAGCCAGGACTTCGATCAGGTGGCAAGGGAGATCGCCAGCGTTCACCCCGATTTCGTGCTGAACACGCTGAATGGCGACAGCAACAGGCATTTCTTCCTGGCGTTGCGCAAGGCGGGAATCAACGCACGCGATATCCCGGTGTTTTCAAGCAGCATCGCGGAAGCGGAGCTCGCCTCGATGGAGCCCGGACTGATGGCCGGTCACTATGCGGCATGGAATTATTTCGAGTCCGTGAAAAGCGCTGAAAATCGCGCCTTCGTCGAAAATTTCCAGCGCCGCTTTGGTATGAATCGGGTGCTGGACGACCCGATGGAGGCGGCCTACATAGGCGTGCATCTTTGGGTGAATGCGATGCGCGAGGCCGATTCGTCTAACATTTCTGCGATCAAGGCGGAACTCGACAAGCAGGCGATGAATGCGCCTGAGGGCATCGTTGCGGTGGATGCCGATACCCATCATCTCTGGAAGATGGTGCGCATAGGCCGCATCCGTCCGGACGGGCAGTTCGATATCGTCTGGCAGTCGGGGCGCAGCATCGGTCCCAGGCCATACCCGTTCTTCATTTCCCGGGCCGATCGGGAAAGGATAGAGAGCGAATACAAATGAAGATATTCACGCGCCTGCTGCTGCTTTTTCTTTTGTTGTCCGTGCTGCCTCTGGCGCTTCTGGGATATCTCAATCTTCAGCAGGACAAGGCCAGGCTGCGCGCCGATGCGTTGGCCAGGGTAAGCGCGCTGGCAGACAAGAAGACGATGCAGGTCAGAAGTTTCCTGGCTGAACGCGAGCGCAACGTGCGCTTCCTCGCGCAAAGCCCGAGCGCGATCGCGGGGTTCGAGAGGCTGTCTAGGACCTATCCAGCCACTTCGGCCGAGGAAGAGGCCTTGATGAGGCAGTATTTCGAGCGCTATATCAAGGAGTCCACCGTATTTTACGATGTATTCATGATCACCCCAAAAGGGGACGTCATTTTTACCCAGAAGCATGAAGCCGATTTTGCGACCAATCTGCTGACGGGTCCCTGGCGGAGTACGCAGCTTGCCGAGGCGTTCCGCGATGCGAGCATGACGCTGGAGCCCGTTTTCTCCCGACAGGAGATATATCCGCCATCGAACAGCGCAGCGCTTTTCATAGCGGCACCCATCATGAAGGATGGAAGATTTGTCGGCGTGCTGGCAATGCAATTGAGCAATGCACTGTTTTTCAAGGTCGCATCCGATGCAGTCGGGCTGGGGCAGAGCGGGGAGGTCGTTTTCGGGCGTAAGGAGGGGGAGTACATGGTCATGGCGACCCCGCTCAGATACCTTGTCGATGGAAAGGAAGTGCTGAAGCTGAAACTCACCGAGAGCAAGAATATGCCTTTGTATGCGGCGATCTTCGCTCAGTCGGGCGAGAGCGTGAAGAAGGATTATCGGGGCGTTCAGGTCGTGTCGGCCTGGCGCTATCTGCCGGAGCTCGACTGGGGCATGGCGGTCAAAATGGACGAGGATGAAGTGTTTGCCTCGATCAGCCAGGAGCGCACCGTCACCTTCGAATTGGTGCTGGTCTTGCTGGTCCTGTCTGGCATTCTTGCCTATTACTTCGCGCGACAGATCAGCGCGCCCCTGGAAAGCCTGGCGAAGACCGCCGATGAGATGGCCAAGGGGAGCCTGGATCAGCGCGCCGACGAATCGGCATTTGGTGAGCTTGGGGTTTTCGCCAAGGCGTTCAACCGCATGGCCGTGAACCTGCAGGGGATATATGAAACGCTGGAGGACAGGATAGAAGAACGCACTCAGGAATTGAACGCATCGAATGCAAAGCTGCATGAAGAGATTGCCGCAAGAAGAGTGGCCGAGGAGGAGATACGCAATCTCGCCTTTTACGATGTGCTGACCGGACTGCCGAACCGGCGGCTCCTGATGGACCGGTTGGGTCTTGCGCTGGCATTGTCCCAGCGGAACCGGCAATTCGGCGCCGTGCTGTTTCTCGACATGGACAACTTCAAGACATTGAACGACACGCTGGGGCACGACTATGGCGATCTGATGTTGATCGAGGTGTCTGAGCGCATCAAGTCCTGCGTGCGCGATGCCGATACGGTTTCGCGCCTGGGGGGCGATGAATTCGTCGTGCTGCTCGAGGATCTGGATGTGCACGAGCAGCAGGCCCTGGAGAAGGTTGTGCTGATCGCGGAAAAGATAAGGGAAATCCTGTCCCGTCCCTATCTCTTGTCGGGACGTGAGCACCACAGCTCCCCCAGCATAGGCGTCTCCATGTATTTCGGCCATGAAACGCCGATCGATGCGCTTCTGAAGCATGCAGACATGGCGATGTACGAGGCCAAGGCCGCGGGCAAGAATACGGTGCGTTTCTTCGACCCTGCGATGCAGAAGGCAGTGGAGAAGCATGCGGCGCTGGAGCGCGACTTGCGACTTGCGATTTCCGCGGGACAATTGAGACTTTACTACCAGATGCAGGTGGGCGGCGATCGCAAGCCGCATGGCGCGGAGGCGCTGGTGCGCTGGGTGAATCCGGAACGCGGCATGGTCCTGCCCGGCGAATTCATTCCTCTTGCCGAGGACAGCTCCTTGATTGTCGAGCTGGGCGGCTGGGTGCTCGATGCGGCCTGCAGGCAGCTTTCTGTCTGGCAAGGACATGAGCCGACACGCAACCTGACCATCTCGGTGAACGTCAGCGCACAGCAATTCAAGCTCCCCGACTTTGCCGAAAGGGTGGCGGATCTCTTGAAGGCCCACCGGGTGGAGGGATCGGGGCTGAAGCTCGAGTTGACGGAGAGCGTGGTGCTCTCGGATGCCGCCGAAGTGGCCGGCGTGGTCGAAAAGATGCGTGCGCTGAAAGCGCTCGGCGTCAGGCTTGCACTGGACGATTTCGGCACGGGTTATTCCTCCCTTGCCTACCTGAAGCTGTTGCCGCTCGACCAGATCAAGATAGACCGTAGCTTTTTGCGGCATATTGCAACGGATTCAAACGATGCCGTGATGGTCAAGACCATCATCGATCTTGCAAAGAATTTCAACCTCGAAGTGATCGCGGAAGGGGTCGAGACCGAGGAGCAGCTTGCCTTCCTGATGCGGTTTGGATGCAGGGTCTATCAGGGAGACCTCTTCGGCAAGCCGGAGCCTATCGAGGCGATCGAGGAGTCGCTCGGGCTGGCCTAGATTTTCCCGGAGTCCTGGTCGTGCCTGTGCCTTTTGTACAGCGCGCCCATGGTGCCAGAGAGCATCAGGCCGAATATCGTGATGATGAGATAGATGCTGAGATCGAGCTTCACCATCAGCGCATAAAAACCCAGCATCACGAAGATGCTCAGGTTTTCGTTGAAGTTCTGCACGGAGATGGAGCTGCCAGACCCCATCAGCAGGTGGCCGCGATGCTGCAGCAGCGCATTCATCGGAACCACGAAATAGCCCCCCATCGCGCCTATGATGATCAGCAGCAGGGTGGCGAGCACGCTGCTGGTCACGGGTATCATGATCAGCACCATCAGCCCCATCGCGATGCCGATGGGCAACACCTTGACGGAATGCTCGAGCCTGACGGATCTTGCTGCCAGCATCGCGCCGATCGCAATGCCGATGGCAACCCATGCGGTCAGCTTTGCGCCGCTCGCCATGTCGTAGTGCAGCACGATTGCGGACCAGCTCAGCACGATGAGCCTCAGCGTCGCGCCCGTTCCCCAGAAAAGCGTGGTCACGGCGAGCGAAACCTGGCCCAGCGGGTCCTTCCATAGCAGCTTGAAATTGTGCCAGAATTCGCCAAGCAGAAAGAACGGGTTGCGGCTCAGCGGCAGATGGTCCAGCGCCACCCTGGGAATGTAGAGGTTGATCAGCGATGCGGAAAAATACATGCCCACGATGATCGCGATGGCAAGCTCGGGCGGCGTGTCTATTCCGGTTTCGATGAAGGGCACGTCCCACCACTGCAGCATCGGCGTGGCTATCGCCGGGCTGATCAAAAGGCCTCCTATGACTGAGCCCATGACGATGGCGAGCACGGTGAGTCCTTCCATCCAGCTGTTTGCCAGAACCAGTTTTTCAGGCGGCAGGTATTCGGTCAGGATGCCGTATTTTGCCGGCGAATAGGCGGCAGCACCCAGGCCCACCAGGCCGTAGGCCAGCAGCGGGTCTACGCCTGCCAGCATCGCGATGCAACCTGAAATCTTGATGTTGTTGCTGATGAACATGACCCGCCCCTTGGGCATAGAATCGGCGAATGCGCCGACGAAGGGGGCCAGGACGATATAGGAAAAGATGAAGGCCTCCTGCAGGACAGGGGTATGCCAGCTCGGCGCATGCAGCTCCTTCAACAGGGCGATGGCGGCAAACAACAGTGCATTGTCCGCGAGCGCTGAAAGAAACTGCGCCGCAAGTATCGTGTAAAAGCCGAGCTTCATTCAAGAAAGATGTGATTTGTTCAAAGCGTTTATATCACGAAAGCATTGCCCCTGCTATCATTACGTCGTCCCAATCCAGCGACCCTACGCGATTCATGCCGCGCCCCATATCAGCACGCATCGACCAGGATGCTCTCGAACACAATCTGCAGATTGCTCGCCGCGCAACTTCAGCGCGCATCATGGCGGTCATCAAGGCGAACGGCTACGGACATGGCCTGTTGCGCGTGGCAGAAGCGCTTGCCGGCGCGGATGGATTTGCGCTGCTGGACATCAAGGATGCGATCGCCTTGCGGGAAGCAGGTTACAGGCAGACTATCCTGCTGCTCGAGGGATTTTTCGATGTGGCAGATCTCGAACAGATTGCGGCATATGACCTTGCCACCGTGGTGCACAGCGAATGGCAGATCAGGTGCCTTGATGCCTATCCGCGTGCCGGCAGTCTTGATGTATGGCTGAAGGTGAACAGCGGCATGCATCGTCTGGGCTTTCCTCCTCTGGAGGCGGCAATGGCGATGGAGGCGCTGCAAAGACACAGGGCTGTCCGGGAAGTCACGTTGATGACGCATTTTGCCAATGCGGACGAGGAACGCGGCGTATCCGCGCAGCTCGAAACCTACAACAGGATTGCGGCGAATTATCGCGCACCGCGCTCTCTGGCCAATTCCGCGGCACTCTTGCGTTATCCCGACACGCACGGGGAGTGGGTGAGGCCCGGCCTCATGCTCTATGGCGCCTCGCCATTCAGGGAAGTCCCGGCAGAACGGCTGGGACTGAAACCCGCGATGACGCTGAAGAGCCGCATCATCGCCACTCAGATGCTCAAGGCGGGCGACGAGGTGGGCTATGGCGGGAAATATCGCGCCGAAAGAGGGATGAGAATCGGCATCGTCGCATGCGGTTATGCGGATGGCTATCCGAGACATGCGAAAAATGGCACGCCATTGCTGGTCGAAGGCGGACGGTCCCAGTTGCTGGGACGCGTTTCCATGGATATGCTTTTTGCCGATCTGACCGGCCATCCCGAAGCGGGGGTTGGCTCCGAAGTCACGCTCTGGGGGGCGGGGATGCCGATAGAGGAAGTCGCCAGCTTTTCCGAGACCATCAGCTATGAACTGATGTGCGCGCTGACGTCGCGCGTGCCGATGCTAACCTAGGGAGATGCCATGAGCAGCAAGCTGCAGCCAGTCAAACCCGAAGACATACCTCTTGGCATGCCGCTTGCCTGGCATTTGTATGACAAGGCGGGTCATCTGCTGATGCAGGAAGGTGCGGTGATCGAGTCGCAAAGGCAATTGGACGGCCTCTGTTCAAGGGGGCTGTATCGTGAGAAAAGCCCCAGCCATGCGAGACTTGAGCCCGTTGCGCAGCCTGAGCAAAAAATCGGCGCGATGGAGAAGTCGCTGCCAGTCCCCCAGATTGTGGAACTCCTGGATCTGAAAATCGGCATAGGGGATACGGTGCAGCTGCAGGATGTCTCCTCCGACAGGCAGCGCTATTTTGTGAGGATGATAGGATTCCTGAACAAGCGCAGCGTGCTGGTATCGCATCCCAGGCAGGAAGATAAGCTAAGCTACATCAAGGAAGGGACGGGATTTCTGTTGCGCGGCTTTGCGGGCACCAAGACCTACGAGTTCAACACCAATGTCATCGGCGTTTGCCTTGTCCCTTATCCCTATCTGCATCTGGCATTTCCGGCGCAGGTAAGATCGATCAACATGCGCGGCGCAGTGCGCATCAAGCTGAAGCTGGTCTGCTCGATCGACGCCCTGGAGACGGGAACCAAGACGCCGGCCATCATAGAGGACATGAGCATTTCCGGGGCGCGGGTCCAGGCTGCGAGGCCGTTCGGCAAGGTGGGCGAGGAGGTGACGATCAGCCTGCGCCTGCAGCTGGGCGAGGAAAGCCAGGTGTTCATGATTGCGGCGATGATACGCAATGTGCATCAGGAGCTCGATGCACAGGCCGGAAGCGAAGTGTACATGCATGGCATGGAATTCATTCAGACGCAGAGCATGGATCTGACCATGCTGCAGAATTACATCTACAAATTCATGCTGGAGAGCTGACCATGCTGGGAGTGATAGGCGGTAGCGGTGTCTACGATATCGAGGGGCTGGAAGATGCGCGCTGGATCAGGACGGATTCGCCCTTCGGCGAGCCTTCGGACGAGGTGCTGCTGGCCAGTCTGGCAGGCAACCCGATTGCATTCCTGCCGCGCCACGGGCGGGGACATCGCATCTCCCCCTCCGACATCAATTACCGGGCAAACATCGACGCATTGAAGCGCCTGGGGGTGACCGACATCGTTTCAGTCAGCGCGGTCGGATCTTTGAGGGAGGATCTTGCGCCAGGCACATTCGTGATCGTCGACCAGTTCATAGACCGCACCTTCGCGCGCGAGAAGAGCTTTTTTGGCTCGGGGCTGGTCGCTCATGTCTCGATGGCGCATCCGGTATGCAGCCGCCTTGGCAGGCATCTTCATGAGGCTGCGACGCGCATCGGCATACGCGCCGTGCAGGGCGGCACCTATCTCGTGATGGAAGGAATGCAGTTTTCCACGCTCGCAGAATCGGCGCTTTACAGAAGCTGGCAGTGCGATGTGATCGGCATGACCAACATGCCCGAGGCGAAGCTCGCGAGGGAGGCGGAGATGTGTTATGCCTCGGTTGCGATGGTGACGGATTACGACTGCTGGCATCCCGATCACGACAACGTGACGGTGGATGCAATCGTGAAGGTGCTGCTTGCCAATGCCGACCGCGCGCGTTCCCTGGTCAGGGAGGTTTCGGTGCAGGTGTCGGGCGATGAGGCTGCGTCTGGATGCGCATGCCGGTCCGCGCTGCAATATGCTATCCTGACCGCGCCCGAAGCGCGCGATCCCGCGATGATAAAAAAACTCTCCGCCGTTGCAGGCCGAGTCCTCAAATCCTCTTCCTGACTTATCATGCCCATCAAATCACGCATAAGAACCGTTCCGCATTATCCTCACCAGGGGATCATGTTCCGCGACATCACCACCCTGCTCAAGGATCCTGTGGGTTTGCGCACCACGATCAACGAGATCGTCGCGCGCTACAAGCATCTCAAAATCGACAAGGTGGCCGGCATCGAATCGCGCGGATTCATCGTAGGCTCCCCTGTTGCCTATGAACTGGGTGTCGGCTTCGTGCCGATCAGAAAGCGCGGCAAGCTGCCTGCAGAGACGGTGGGACGGGATTATCAGCTCGAATATGGAACGGACCGCATCGAGATGCATGTGGATGCGATACAGAAAGGCGAGCGTGTATTGCTGGTCGATGACCTGATCGCAACCGGAGGCACGGCCGAAGCCGCGGTGAAGCTGATCGAGGACATGGGCGGCATCGTTGTTGAATGCTGTTTCGTGATCGACCTGCCGGACATAGGCGGGCGGGCACGGCTCGAAAAACACGGGCACAAGGTTTTTGCCCTCTGCGAGTTCGAGGGAGAGTGATGAAAGTCAGGGGAATTCCGTATCGCACCATCTGGGAAACCGCCGGCGGCGCAGTGGAGATCATCGATCAGACCAGGCTGCCGCACGAGTTCGTGACTTTGCGCCTCGAGAACATGCGCGATGCCGAGCGTGCGATACGCGGGATGCAGGTCAGGGGTGCGCCGCTGATCGGCGTGACCGGGGCTTATGGTGTGGCCCTGTCGATGCAGCACCATGCATCCGATGCGGCACTCAAGGCGAGCTGCGACCTGCTGGTGAAGGCGAGGCCCACTGCGGTCAATCTGAAATGGGCCGTGGAACGCATGCGCGCGCTGCTGTCACCATTGCCGGAAGGGGAGCGGGCTCATGCCGCATGGAATGAAGCGCGGCGGATTGCCGACGAGGATGTCGAAATCAATGCATCCATCGGAAGGCATGGCCTTGAGCTGATTCAGAACTTGCACAGGAAAAAGGGCTCGACGGTAAACATGCTCACGCACTGCAATGCAGGCTGGCTTGCGACGGTCGACTGGGGCACGGCCCTGGCCCCCGTGTATGCCGCATTCGATGCGGGCATTGACCTGCATGTCTGGGTTGACGAGACGCGCCCGCGCAACCAGGGGGCGAGCCTTACTGCATGGGAACTCATGCAGCACGGCGTGCCGCACACGGTGATCGTGGACAATGCGGGCGGGCATCTGATGCAGCACGGCCTCGTGGACATGGTGATCGTGGGCGCGGATCGCGTGACGGCAAGAGGGGATGTCTGCAACAAGATAGGAACCTATCTCAAAGCGCTTGCGGCACATGACAACGGGGTGCCCTTCTATGTGGCGATGCCGGGTCCGACGCTGGATCCGGCAATGAGCGATGGAATCAGGGAGATTCCCATAGAGGAGCGGGGGGAGGACGAGGTGTGTTACATGTCCGGGCTCTGCGACGACGGGGAAATCCGCCGCATGCGCATCGCGCCCCTGGGTGCCAAAGCTGCGAATCCTGCGTTCGACGTGACGCCGGCAAGGCTCGTGAGCGGACTGATCACGGAGCGGGGAGTGGTGGCGCCTGATGAAGGCATGATTCGCGAGCAATTGGAGGGAAGATGATGGAAAATGAACTGCGCGCAGAACTCGTGCGCATGACCAGGCGGCTCGATTCCATGGGGCTTAGCCACGGAAGCGCCGGGAATCTCAGCGTCAGGTTTGAAGACGGCTTTCTGATCACGCCATCCGGCTTCGGCGCGGAAGGGCTGACCGAAGAAGACATCGTGTTCGTGAATCTTTCGGGTGAGCCGCGCGGGCGCTGGAAGCCTTCCTCGGAATGGCTGTTCCATCGCGACATCTATGCGGGGCGTGTTGAATTCAATGCGGTCATCCATACGCATTCCAATGCGGCAACCTCGCTTGCCTGCCTGAGACGGGACATTCCGCCATTCCACTACATGCTGGCGCTGCTGGGCGGGGACAGCCTGCGCTGTGCGAAGTATGCGACCTTCGGCACTCAGGCCCTGTCTGACAATGCCCTGCTTGCGATGAGGGACCGCAAGGCTTGCCTGTTGGCAAACCACGGCATGATTGCGGCAGGCAAGGATATGGATGAGGCGTTCAGGAACACCGTGGAGGTCGAGAACCTTTGCGAGCTATACATGCGCGCGCTTTCCGTGGGCGAGCCCGTCTTGCTGAGCCAGGAGGAATTCGCCGACGCGCTGAACCGTTTTTCGACTTATGGAAAACCCAGGGAATAAAAAAATGCCGCGCTGTTCCGGAGGGGGAGAACAACGCGGACTTCGGGGGTGTGGGTGGATTCTCCTTCCTGGCAGCTTGCTGGTCAATGGCACAAGGTCTTCCATCCAACAAGCGGTCATGAACCTGACATGACAGGTTGCAGGGTGGCGATGAACGGTCCTGAAGCAGACGAACGGTTGCCTTCTTGAGGCGGGTCGGTCAATTGAAAAGATATTCATGCGACATCTTCTGCAGGGTGGTCGACAACTATGGCGATATCGGTGTCTGCTGGCGCCTTGCCCGCCAGCTTGCAAACGAGTTTGGCCTTGCTGTCAGGCTGTGGGTAGATGACTTGAAAAGTCTCTCCATGCTCTGTCCGGAGGCAGACGCTGCACTCGATGTCCAGCGCTGCCGCGGGGTGGAAGTGAGGCTGTGGGGCGGGGAATTTCCGAAGGTCAACCCTTCAGATCTCGTGATAGAGACGTTTTCCTGCATGCTTCCGGAACCTTATATCGCCCAAATGGATACATCCCATGTCTGGATCAACCTCGAATATCTCTCGGCGGAAGACTGGGTTGAGGGTTGTCACAAGCTGCCATCCCCCAGGCCACCCCTGACCCGGCATTTCTTTTTCCCCGGGTTCACCAAAAAGACAGGCGGCCTGATACTGGAAAGCGGCCTTTTTGCAAAAAGAGATGCGTTCCTGAGGCGGGGTCTGGAGAATTTCTGGAACGAACTGAAAATGGAGGTCCCTCTCGAAGGCACGCTCAGGGTCTCCCTGTTTTCCTACGAGAATGCCGCGCTTTTTGATCTTTTCGATGCCTGGGCAAAGGGTTCGCAGAAAATATTGTGCCTGGTGCCGGAAGGGCGCATCCTGCCCCAGGTCAGGCGCTATATCGCGGAATATGGTGATGCGACGGGCAATCTGCAGGTTGCCGTGCTGCCTTTCTTCGAGCAGGAGAAGTATGACGAACTGCTCTGGGCATGCGACATCAACTTCGTGCGGGGGGAGGATTCGTTCGTGCGCGCCCAGTGGGCCGGGAAGCCCTTCGTTTGGCAGATCTATCCCCAGCAAGACGGAGTGCACTGGGTCAAGCTCGAGGCCTTCCTGGACCGCTATTGCGGACGACTTACAGTGGACGGGGCGGAAGCGATGCGGAAATTTTGGGAAGCCTGGAACGGAAATGGGCATTCGATGGTCCATGCATGGAGTGAATTTTTATCCGCCCGGGCTGAATTGGAAAGGTGCGCTATGGCCTGGGCCGACGAATTGTCGGAAAACAACCTTGCTTTGAATTTGCTGGATTATTTTCAGGAAATCGGTACAATGCGCGCCTTCAAATAGAAGGGCAGTAAACATGAAAACAGCACAAGAATTGCGCGCGGGCAACGTCATCATGGTCGGTTCCGACCCGATGGTGATCCTGAAGGCGGAATACAGCCGTTCCGGCCGCAACGGTTCGGTGGTCAAGATGAAGATGAAAAACCTGCTGACGGAAGCCGGCAAGGAAGCGGTCTACAGCGCGGACGACAAGTTCGACCAGATCATACTGGATCGCAAGGAATGCACCTATTCCTATTTTGCCGAGCCGATGTACGTGTTCATGGACGAGGAGTACAACCAGTACGAGATCGAAGCGGAAAGCATGGGCGATGCGATCAACTACATCGAAGACGGCATGCCCTGCGAAGTCGTCTTCTACAACGACAAGGCGATCTCGGTCGAACTCCCCAACACCATCGTCAGGGAAGTGATCTACACCGAGCCTGCGGTGCGTGGCGACACATCCGGCAAGGTGATGAAGCCTGCCAAGATCACCGGCGGATTCGAGCTGCCGGTTGCGGCATTCATCGAAATCGGCGACAAGATCGAGATCGACACCCGCACCAACGAGTTCAAGAAGCGCGCCTGAGCGGGCACAGGCTTTTTCCTCGGGAAGCCCGGCTTCATGCCGGGCTTCTTGCATTCACTCCGGCCATTGAACTTCTTCCTTCCTCCCGTGGTCGCATGCATGTTTCGATCACAAAACTGTAACCTCATCGTGTTATGTTGATCAGGTTTTGTGATCTGTCAGTTCCAAAAATCCTTGTGGGAAAATCTAGCGGAGGGCAAGATGATGTTGAATGGAGATGAATCCGGGGTCAGGCCGTTTATCAGCGAAATCATGTACAAGGAATTGATGGCGGAGCTGCACGAGCACCGCTATTATCTTGAAGAGAAAGTGGAACAGCGCACCGCGCATCTGCTAAAGCGCATCGCCTCGCTCGAGGCATGCAATGCGACGCTTTGCGACAAGCTTGCGGCTGCGCAGCAGGAGTTGGCAAAGCTCAAGAAGCTTCCCGACCATGCGATACCGCTGCATGTCATCGATGGCAAGTGGAAAGAGCGTTTAAGCGCTGCATGAACGCTTTGCTGAACAAATTGCCGGCTATGCGTAGAATGGGTCATGAAAAACTTTCTGCGCAGGTTTTTGCCGGATCACGACACAGTCAGGGAAAGCCGGTGGCTCAAGCCTTTCGGTAGCTGGCTGAAAAACCCCAATCTCTGGCATCTGCATCGGCGCGCTGTCGCGGGCGGCGTTGCTGTCGGCCTGTTTTGCGGCCTGATACCCGGGCCGCTGCAGATGCTGAGCGCGGCCCTGCTGGCGGTGCTGTTCCGCGTCAATCTGCCCGTTGCGCTGTTTACCACGCTCTACACCAATCCCTTCACCATCGTGCCGATTTATCTTCTGGCCTACCGGATAGGCATGTGGGTCGAGGGATCTGCATTGAAGGACGTGCCGCATGCCTTCCCCAGCCTGCATGCCGATGGATTGTGGAGCTGGCTTACGGGTTTGGGCAAGCCGCTTTTGTTCGGTTTGCCGCTTCTGGGAATAAGTCTCTCGATCATGGGCTATCTGGCCGTGCGGGTTGCCTGGAGAGTTTTCGTCGTGATCAGGTGGCAAGGCAGGAAGAGGCGCCGTTGATGCTGCCATCGATCAGCTGCAGGCTTTTTTGCATGCGCGAGGCAAGCCCAAGATCATGGGTGACGACGATGAAGCTCGTGCCCAGTTCCTCGTTCAACTGCTGCATCAGGTCGAACAGGAGCTCTGCGCTTTTCCTGTCGAGATTTCCGGTGGGCTCGTCCGCCAGCACGCAGGCGGGCCTCGTGACCAGGGCGCGCGCGACCGCGGCTCTTTGGCGCTCTCCTCCCGAGAGTTCCGCGGGCAGATGGTGGATGCGGTGCGCGAGTCCGACTCTTTCGAGCATCGAGGAGGCTATGGGGGCGGCATCCTTGCGCTTCATGCCGCGTATCAGAAGTGGCATCGAGACGTTTTCCAGCGCGGTGAATTCCGGCAGCAGATGGTGGAACTGATAGACGAAACCCAAAGACTGGTTGCGGATTCTTCCCCTCTGCACTTCATTCATTTTCTCCACTTCCTGCCCCAGAATCTGCACGCTGCCGCTGGTCGCATTGTCCAGGCCGCCCAGAAGATGCAGCAGAGTGCTCTTGCCCGAGCCCGATGCGCCGACGATCGCGATGCGCTCGCCGCGTTCAACCGTTAAGGTGACGCTCTTCAGCACGGGCACTTCAAGCTTGCCCAGCAAATAGGTCTTGCAGAGGTCGCGGCAGGCGATCACTTGCCCGCTTTTCAATTCCTGGTTCCCAATCCTGTTGTCACTCATAGCGCAACGCCTCTGCCGGTTGTGTCTGGGATGCACGATAGCTCGGGTAAATGGTGGCGATCAGGCTGATCAGAAAGGAGATGCCCGACACCAGCATGACTTCGTGGTAGCGCAGATCCGAGGGCAGTTCGCTGATGTAATACACGTCCTTGGACAGAAACTGCACGCCGAAAAGGTGTTCGATGAAGGGCACGACCACGTCGAGATTGAGCGCCAGCACGATCCCCGAGATGCTGCCTGCCAGCGTGCCTATCAATCCGATCACCACGCCTTGCACGATGAATATCTTCATGATGCTGAATGGCGATGCCCCCAGCGTGCGCAAGATCGCGATGTCAGCCTGCTTGTCGGTGACTGCCATCACCAGGGTGGATACGATGTTGAACGCGGCCACCGCGACGATCAGCGACAGGATGATGAACATCATTTTCTTTTCCATCTTCACGGCGCTGAAGTAGTTGCTGTTTGCGTGCGTCCAGTCATTGGCGTAGATGTCGGGAGGAAGCAGACGCTGCAGTTCGCCTGCCACATAGGGAGCCCGGTCGACATCCTTGAGCCTCGTGCTGATGCCGGTCACGGCATCGCCCAGCTGAAAAAGCTTCTGCGCATCAGAGATGTTGATGAGCGCAAGGCTGTTGTCGTATGGCGCCATGCCGACCTCGAAAATGCCCGTCACGCGGAATTGCTTCAGGCGTGGCATCATTCCCGCCGGCGTGATCGATCCCCGCGGTGCGATCAGCATGATCTTGTCGTTCATCCGCACGCCCAGCGCGCGGGCGAGGTCCGAACCCAGCACGATGCCGAATCCGCCAGGCAGGAGGTCGGTCAGCGAGCCTTCCTTGACCTTGCTTGCAAGTTCGGTAATCGAGGCCTCCCTGGCCGGATCTATGCCCCGGATCATCACTCCCTGGACGCTCTGGCCGAAGGAAAGCATGCCTTGGCCGGATACATAGGGAGCGGCGGCTCGCACTTCGGGATTGCCTTCTATCCTGCCCAATATGCCCTGCCAGTCTTCCATGCGCCCACCGTCTGCCACCACTTCGAGTTCCGGCGTGGCGCCCAGCATGCGGGCGCGAATTTCCTTCTGGAAACCGTTCATCACCGACAGCACGACGATCAGCGCCATCACGCCCAGCGCCATGCCCAGCATGGAGATCAGCGAGATGAAGGAGATGAAGTGATTCCGCCTTTTTGCGCGCGTATAGCGCAGGCCGATGAAGAGCTCGTAGGGTTGCAAGGTAAATGATCGGGTTATTGGAACAGTCTGCTAGTTTGCCACAACCTGCCTGATTTTTGGCGGAAAGTTTGTGTAGGAGATGTCAGCCTTTCTGGTTGATCTATCATGGGATAGGTTAAACTTCCCGCATGAAAAATGTTCATCTGGTTGTCGCCGATCTGTTTCTGCCCAAGGATCTTGCAGCCTGCGAGGGGTTGCGACTTCCGGCGCTGGAAAGAATGCTGGCACGCGGAAAAATGCGGATGCACCCCGCGGTTTCCTGCGAAGCCTTGTTGAGCGGGCTTTTCGGATTGTCTGGCGGGCTTGCGCCGATTTGCGCATCCTACGACGGACTTCCGTCTGGCATCTGGATGCGCGCAGATCCCGCGCATGTGAGACTGGAGCGCGAACAGGTGGTGCTGCTGCCTGACATCCCTGTCGGCGCCGAAGAGGCGGCGGAATTCTGCAAGAGCCTCAACGCGCACTTTGCCGGACAGGGCATGGAATTCTTTGCGCCGCATGCAAACCGCTGGTATGTGCGGCTGGATGGTCTTCCCGACATTGCGACCACGCCGCTGTCGCAGGCGGCCTTTCGCAACATCCACGGCAATCTGCCCAGGGGAGCCGACGAGCGGCGCTGGCGTCAGCTGTTCAACGAGATGCAGATGCTGTTGTTTGCACATCCTGTCAACGAAGTGCGAGAGGCGGGAGGCGAACTGGCGGTCAACAGCGTCTGGTTGTGGGGCGAAGGAAAGGATGCCAGGGTGAGCGCTTCATTCGGCCATGCATGTTCCGATGAGGTGCTGACGGAGATGCTTTCCTCATCCGCCGGCATTCCGTTCAAACCCTGGCAGCCTTCATGGCAGAGCGAGCATGGCGATGAATTGCTCGTCTTCACCGGACTGAGAGCAAGCCTGCAGAGCGGGGATCTTCCGGCATGGCGCGCCGCGCTGCAGGATTTTGAAGCCGGCTATGCAAAGCCAATATGGCAGGCGTTGCGCCAGGGAAGGATTTCAGGGCTGAGGCTCGATGTACTGGGTGCCGATCAGCTTTATCGCTGCTCGCTTGAACGCGTGGATGCCTGGGCGTTCTGGCGGGGCAGCCGCCGTCCGGATGAGGTTGTCTGAGCAGGATCAGGAATTTTTCACAGCGCATGGATGAAACCCGGGCGCCGGTTTGTAGTATCATCGCGCCGCGATCGACGGCATGGCCGTCAAACCATTAAACCGGTTACTGAAGACGAGTAACCAGCAATTGCAGGTGTCAGACATGAAAGTCACATTCCTGGATTTTGAAGATTCCATCGCGGAACTCGAAGACAAGATCGAACAGCTGCGCAGCATGCAGGACGATACGGCAGCGCTCGATATCGGCGATGAGATCGAACAGCTTTCAAAGAAAAGCGAGACGCTGCTGAAGGATATGTATGCCAGGCTTACGCCCTGGCAGATTTCCAAGGTGTCGCGTCATCCACAGCGTCCTTATACCCTGGATTACATCGAACATCTGTTCACCGATTTTGAGGAGTTGCACGGCGACCGGAGCTTTGCCGACGACAAGGCGATAGTCGGTGGCCTTGCCCGTTTCAACGGGCAGAGCGTGATGGTGATCGGCCACCAGAAGGGGCGCGACACCAAGGAGAAGATCGCGCGCAATTTCGGCATGCCGCGGCCCGAAGGCTATCGCAAGGCGCTGAGGCTGATGCGCCTGGCCGAGAAGTTCGGCATTCCCATCATGACCTTTGTCGACACACCGGGCGCCTATCCCGGCGTGGGTGCTGAAGAGCGCGGCCAGTCCGAGGCAATCGGGCGCAACCTTTACGAGATGAGCGAGCTGCGCGTGCCCATCATCTGCACCGTGATAGGAGAGGGCGGATCGGGCGGCGCGCTCGCGATCGCGGTGGGGGATGCAATGCTGATGCTGCAATACAGCACCTATTCCGTTATCTCGCCCGAAGGCTGCGCATCGATACTCTGGAAGAGCGCCGACAAGGCCGAGGATGCGGCGGAAACGCTCGGCATCACCGCAAGCCGCCTTAAGGCGCTGGGGCTTGCCGACAAGGTGATTCCCGAGCCGCTTGGCGGAGCGCACAGGGATTATGCGGCGACCATGCAGAACGTGAAGAAGGCATTGCAGGATGCGCTGAAGTCCGTCCAGGCAAAGCCTGTCGACGTTTTGCTGCAGGATCGCTTCAACCGCCTGATGAGCTATGGCAAGTTCAAGGAAGTCGAGCTTAGCTGAACTGGCGGATGGCATTGCCGTGTTGCCCGCCGGCAGTTCCATCCTGGTGGGACTTAGCGGCGGAGTGGATTCGGTCGTGCTGCTTCATCTGCTCCATGGATTTTCCTCCCGCTTTTCCTGGAACATAAAAGCGCTGCATGTGCATCATGGCATCAGCCCGAATGCCGATGACTGGGCTTTGTTCTGCGCGGATCTGTGCGCGCGCCTCGGTATTGCTTTTGCGGTCAAGAGAGTGGACATCTCTTCCTTCCATGCGCACGGAGTGGAGGCGGCTGCGCGCAAGTCAAGGTATGCGGCATACGCCGAGGAACCCTGCGATTTCGTGGCGCTTGCCCATCATCGGGACGATCAGGCAGAAACCCTCATTCTGCAGCTGTTGCGGGGCGCAGGTGTCAAGGGTGCGAGCGCGATGCCCCTGGTCTTCGATGCTGATGCAAGACAGAAGGTCGTCCGCCCCCTGCTGCATTGCACGCGCGACGAAATCCTGGCTTATGCGCATCAGCATTCCCTGCAATGGATAGAAGACGAGAGCAATGCGGATGTGAATTATCCGCGCAATTTCTTGCGTCATCGCGTGTTTCCGCTGCTTGCGCAAAAATTTCCCCGATACCGTGAGACCCTGTCCAGAAGCGCCGGACATTTCGCCGAGGCGGGTTCGCTGCTCGACGATCTGGCGGAACTGGACGGGGTTCATGCGATGTCGAACGGCGCTTTGAGCATATCGGCTTTGCAGAAGTTGAGCCATGCGCGGGCAAAGAACCTGCTGCGCTATTTTCTGCACGTTAAAAAGGCGCCCATGCCCCAGGCCGTCCAGATCGAAGAAATGCTGCGCCAGATCCTTTTGGCAAGGGAAGATGCCGATGTGCGGATCGAATTCGGCGGGTGGCAGGTGCGGCGCTTCCAGGGGGAGGTCCATGCATTGCAAAAATATCCTGAATTGGATGGCGGCATTCGGTTGCCATGGCAAGGTGAGCCGCAGCTATTCTGGCCTGCAACGGGGAGAACCATCAGCTTCTCTCAGTCAACCGGATCGGGCGTGAGCCTTGAAAAACTTCAGCGCCAACCCGTCACGTTGAGATTGCGCAGAGGCGGCGAAGTGCTTCGCCCTGCGCCAGGATCTGCTGCGCGCAGCCTGAAGAACCTGTTCCAGGAGCGCGGAATCCCGCCCTGGCAGCGCGAAAGACTGCCGCTTCTGTATTGCGGGGAGGATCTGGTCAGCGTGATCGGGGTTGCGAATGCTGCGGAATATCAGTGCAGGCAAGGAGAGAGGGGGCTGGTGCCGGAAATGGCTGTTTGAGCGGCATTTCAGGAATCGTTCTGCTTTTTCGACCATTCTATCTGTTTCAGCTTGATCAGCGGTTTACCCGGAATGCTTCCTGCAGGCGGCTGTAGTTCGCGTATCAAGGGGTGTTTCAATTCGTCGTCGCTGAGTTCCGTCTTGGCAGGGTAGGTGACCTTCCCCTGGGTTGCCTGAGTTGGTTTCGGGTTATCGGGTGCGGGCTGCGGGGGGGCGCTTGGGTTGACCGCTGCGGTTTTGACAGGTTCGGGCGGTTTGGGCTGTTTGGACGCGGCAGCTTCTTTCTCGGCCTTGGCGCGCCTGTCTTCGGCTTCTATCTCCCTTCTGCGCCGGGCGGCTTCGGCATTGATTTCGGCTCTGCGTCTTGCCATCTGGATTGCCAGCTGGCTGCGCTGGCTGGCATGTGACCTGTCGGCCTTGACCCTTTCGAGCTCATTCTTGATGTCGTCCAGTTCCTTTTTGACATTGTTCAATTCCTCGGCCTGGGCATTCGCGTTGGACGCTGCCTTTATCCTCGCGGCTTGTTCGGCCTGCCTGATCTCGGCCTCCTCTTTGGCCTTGCGTGCTGCTTCAGCCTCGGCGGCACGGCGCTCATCCTCCAGCCTGGCTTCGGTCGCCTGACGTTGCGCGATATCCTTCTCGAGTGCGACGCGGTTGGCCAGATAGGCGTTGCGCTGGCTCTCGTCGCTGGCATAATTGGCGGCCGTGCCATACCATTTTGCGGCCATTGCCGCGTTTTGCGGCACACCCATTCCCTTCGCGTAGCATTCTGCGAGCTTTGCATGTGCCGTGGCATTTCCCTGTCCGGCAGCCATCCTGTACCATTTGACCGCCTCCTTGTCGTCTTCCGGGACGCCAAGGCCCGAGGCATAAATCTGGCCGACCTGAAGCTCGGCATATGCATTTCCCTGCTTTGCAGCCAGCGTCAGCCAATGCAGCGCCTTCTGGTAGTCCTGGGCAACACCGGTGCCGCGTTCATACATCATGCCGAGGTCTGCCTGGGCTTGAGGATATCCTTGTTCTGCCGCCGCCATGTACCATTGCAGGGCAACGGCATAGTCCCTTTGTATGATGCGGTTCTGCATGTACAGGGTGCCGAGGTTGAATTGGGCAACCGCATTTCCCTGCTTGGCCAGCGGGAGAAACAGGGTCGCAGCCTTGAGGTAGTCGCCCGCCTCCTTGGCACGCAGCGCCTCGTCGAGCTCGCCGGCCTGAGCGGAAGCTGCCAGCAATAACAGTATGATCAATATTCTCATCGGCTTGATTTTCGGGCTCGGGCTGTTGTGCTGATGATCCCTGCTCCGGATTTTTGGGCGGCAGACTGCCTTCATGACTGATATCGGCATGTCAGGGGAAAACTTTACCTTTGATGCGGCGTAAGCTCAGGAGGCGGCGTGGCAGGTGACGCGGTTGCGCCCGGCCTTTTTCGAGGCATAAAGAGCCTGGTCGGCTTCGTCGATCAGCTGCTTGTAGCCGGATTGATCGATTTTGAATGCGGATACGCCCATGCTGATGCTGACCTTGATCGGAGTGTCCTGAAAGTTCACCGGGGTCTGCTCTATGGCCTGCCTGACCCGCTCGGCTAGGAAGCAGGAGTCTTCGATGGATGTGGAGGGAAGTACGATGCCGAATTCCTCGCCACCATAGCGTCCAAAGGTGTCGGTGGTGCGCAGCATGCTGCCGACGCGCTCGGCAACGCTGCGCAAGACCTCGTCCCCTCCGAGATGTCCATAGCTGTCGTTGACCCTCTTGAAGTGATCCAGGTCGAAGAGGATGAATGAAAACGCCTCGCCATAGCGTTTTGCGCGATCGAATTCGACGGCGATCTGCTGGTCGAGATAGCGGCGATTGTAAATGCCGGTCAGACCGTCCCGATTGCTGCTTTCACCCAGGGATTCCAGCGCCTCCTTGAGCATCGTCTGGCTGAATGCGACGTCGGTCACGTCCATCAGCGTGATGCAGACCGATTCGACCTCGCCGCTTTCATTTTTGACTGGCAGGAAGGTGCAGTTCTGGTACATGAACTCGCAGCCTTCGGTGATGGGGCGGTTGTGCGGAAAGCGGAACAGATAGGGCCTTTGCTCCCATGAGGTGAACGCAAAGTTCTTGAGCAGGAAAACGCTCTGGATCTTTTTTGCAAGCCAGGCTTCTGGCAGGTCTGGAAAGCATGAAAACAGGTTCTTGCCGGTCACCTGATCTGCCTGGAGCTCGCTGTGCCTTGCCATGAAATGGTTCCACAGCGTGATTTCCATGTTGCGGTTGACCACGAATATGCCGACATCGATCCACTCAACGATGAAGTCAGGCAGATTGTTTGCGGGATTGCTCAACGCGGTTCAGAAGGAGGCGATGAACTCGTCAAGCACGCCGCGGATCTTTTCTATGGTTTTTTCGGGCATCAGCATGACGAGATGGGATACGAAATTCCGGTTTTCAAGGGTGAAATTCACTTCCACCAGCAATGCATGGGTCCAGCTCAGTTTCTCCGGATTGATCAGCGTTTCGGGCGGCACATTCACGGCCATCACCGATGGGGCGGAAAAGCGCAGCTCACCGGAGTTGTTTTCTTTCGAGATGCCCTTCAGCTGCTCGGTGATGCCGCCCAGGCATGCGCCGACCAGGATGTTTGCAACATCCAGCAGCAGTTCGGTTTCGGCCGCCTGATTGAGTTCATCGGTGTGGCCCAGCATGCTGGCAAGCTCCTTGCAGCCTGCCTGCTGGTAAATGACGATCGCCTCGCCCATGAGGTAGCCCTGAAAGGACTGCCTCACGGCCGTCACCTCGACATCGCTTCCGACCAGGTTGCGTATGCTGCCTGAAACATCGGGGAGCGCAAGCAGGTTGATGCGCGGGACGGAAAGGTTGACGAAGGTGTTGAGGAGGGTGGCGAGCGATGCGCCGGCCTGTCCCATGGCGATGTTGGTGATTTCCTGCAGCGAGTCTCTCTGATCCGGGCTCAGCGGAGCAATGCTCATAGCTGAACCCCATATTCTCTCAACACGGATTCGATTATTCCGGGCGAGACAGGCTTTTTCACGAATGCCAGTGCGCCAAGCTGTTTTGCGCGCTCCTGGGCCATCGGCTGGATGTCTGCGGACACCACGATGATGAAGCTGTCGAGGCCTTCCCTCTGCATGGTCTCAAGGACCTGATAGCCATCCATTTCCGGCATGGTCAGATCGAGAAACATCACGTGGGCTTTCCCGGCCCTGTATGCTTGAAGCGCCTCATGGCCGTTGCTTGCCTGAGTGATCTCTACGTCCCAGCTTGCGGGTAAGGACTTGATCAGCATCTTGCGTGCCATTGCCGAGTCGTCAACAACGAGAATGGGAGTCGTCATGGGTTTCTTTGAAATCGTTATGATGCAATTGTGACACAATTTTTTCAAAGCAGAAACCTCAATTTCATGGTGTTGCGCGGGTCCCTTTTCGGGGGAAATCAGGGCAAGATTGGGAGCGACAGGTTAAGCAAAGTCTGGTAAAATCCAAGGTCGCATTTCATTAAAAACTCTTGGAGAATTAGCATGGCTGTTGAGCGTACACTGTCTATCATCAAACCCGATGCCGTTGCAAAAAATGTCATCGGCCAGATTTATTCCCGTTTTGAGGGCGCCGGCCTCAAGGTGGTTGCAGCGCGCATGATGCATCTGTCGCGCAGCGAAGCGGAAGGATTTTATGCCGTTCATGCGGCGCGCCCTTTCTTCAATGATCTTGTGAATTTCATGATTTCGGGTCCCGTGATGGTGCAGGTTCTGGAAGGCGAGAATGCAATCCTGAAGAACCGCGAGCTGATGGGGGCGACGGATCCCAAAAAGGCGGAAAAGGGCACGATACGTGCGGATTTTGCCGACAGCATCGATGCCAATGCGGTGCACGGTTCGGATGCGCCCGAGACTGCGGCGGTGGAGATCGCCTATTTTTTCCCGGCAATGAACGTTTATTCTCGATAACTGGCTGCAATGCAACAAAACCTTCTCGATCTGGATGTTGAGGCGCTGACTGGCTATCTGGCCGAAATGGGGGAGAAACCGTTTCGCGCCAAGCAGCTTTTGCGCTGGATATACCAGACCGGGGAATCCGATTTTTCCGCGATGACCGATATCGCGCTCGCGCTGCGTGAAAAGCTGTCGCATTGCGCGAGCGTTTCCGCTCCGGAGATACTGCGCGAGGAATGCTCGGAGGATGGCACGCGCAAGTGGCTATTGAATGCCGGGCCGGGCAATGCGGTCGAGACGGTATACATACCGGAGGAAAGCCGGGGCACGCTTTGCATTTCGTCGCAGGCGGGATGCGCACTGGATTGTTCGTTCTGTTCCACGGGCAAGCAGGGTTTCAACCGCAACCTGAGCGTGGCCGAAATCATCGGTCAGCTTTGGTGGGCGAATCACCGCCTGGGCAAGAATGAGGATGGGAACTGGGCGATCAGCAACGTGGTGATGATGGGCATGGGCGAGCCGCTTCTGAATTATGCCAATACGGTGAGCGCGCTGCGCCTGATGCTTGACGACAGGTCATATGGTTTGTCGCGCCGCCGTGTGACGGTCTCGACATCGGGGATCGTGCCGGCGATGGACAGGTTGCGCGAGGAATGCCCCGTCGCATTGGCTGTCTCCTTGCATGCGCCAAACGATGCGTTGCGAGATGTGCTGGTGCCCATCAACCAGAAATATCCATTGAAGGATCTGCTGCAGGCCTGCACCCGCTATCTCGAGCGCGCGCCCAGGGATTTCATCACGTTCGAGTATGTGATGCTGGACGGGGTGAATGACTCGGTACAGCACGCGCATGAGCTTGTGAGGCTGGTCGCCGATGTGCCCTGCAAGTTCAACCTGATTCCCTTCAATCCGTTTCCCAATTCGCCGTACAGGCGATCGAGGCCGGATGCGATCGCACGCTTCAAGGAAGTGCTGATGCGTGCAGACATCATCACGACCACGCGCAAGACGCGGGGGGACGATATCGCGGCCGCATGCGGCCAGTTGGCGGGAAAGGTGCTGGACAGGACGCGCCGCACCAGTACATTGCAAAAGGACGAGGTGGCAAGATGAGGCTTTTCATGCTGGTGTTGATGGCGGTGCTGATTGCCGGCTGTTCCGGGGAGAGCATCAAGCAGACCCGGGATCGGGAGAAGAAGAGCGCGCAGCTGCATACCGAACTTGCGGGCATGTATTACCAGCGCAATCAGATGGCTATTGCGCTGTCCGAGGTCGATGTCGCCCTGAAGGCGAATCCGAGCTATGCGCCGGCTTACAACATGGGCGGCCTGATACACATGGCGCTGCACGAAGACAGGCAGGCGGAGGAAAGTTTCCTACAGAGCCTGCGCATAGACAGCATGTATTCGGAAGCGCACAACAACTATGGCTGGTTTCTTTGTCAGCGGGGTCGCGTGCAGGAATCCTTGGTGCAATTCACGACTGCGGTCAAGAACCCGCTTTATGCCACCCCCGAGCTGGCCTATCTGAATGCGGGAATTTGCGCCCAGAAGGAAGGGAAAAACCTGGAAGCACAGGATTATATGCTGAATGCCCTGCATGCCCGTCCCGGCATGCCGCAGGCGCTGCTGGAGATGGCCAGGCTGAAATTCGCGATGGGTGACTTCCAGGGGGCGCAGAAATATTTTGCGCGCTTTGCAGATGGCATCGGTGCCGAAAACTTGACGGCCGAACAGCTCTGGCTTGGCATACGCATCGCCCGCAAGGTCGGCGACAGGAACACCGAGGCAAGTTATACATTGAATTTGCGCGGGCGCTATCCTGATTCACCCGAAGCCCAACTGCTGTCGCATGGTGAATGATGGAACAGGAAAATAATCCCGAAGGCGCGCCGGCGGAGAAGCTCCTGATCGGGCATCTGCTTCGCGAGCGGCGCGAGAGCATGGGGCTTGGCATCGACGATGTGGTGGCCAAGATCAAGCTTTCCCACAATCAGGTCGTCGCATTGGAAGAGAACGATTTCAAGTCTTTGCCCGAGATCGTCTTTTTGCGCGGCTTCGTGCGCAGTTATGCAAGGCTTCTGCAGATGGACGAGCAGGCGCTGTTGGCGCATCTGCCGACCGTCCAGGTCTCTGAAGCGAAGATAGAGCCCGATCAGATCGAGGCGGAATTCCCGACGGCAAAGACGGCGCGCCGTCAGAGCGTCAATCTTCTGCTTGCCGCGCTCATGGTGGTGATCGCGATCCTGGGATTCGTGCTTTGGCAGTCCAAGGCCCCGCATCGCGAAAGCGTGAAGTCGGCGGAAACGACGGTGACGACGCCGCTTGTCTTGCCCAAGGCGGAGAGCGAAGCGGTTTCTTCGGTTCCGGTGCCCCTTCCGCAGTCCTCGCCTTTGCCTGCGGAGACTGCCGCTTCGGCGGTGATGCCTGCCGGTTCTGCGGCATTGCGGATCGCATTTGACAAGGAATGCTGGGTTGAAATCAAGGACAGGTTGGGCAGGACGCTTTCGAGGCAGGTCAATGCGGCTGGCAGCGAATTGCGTCTGGAAGGCGAGGCACCCTTCTCGCTCGTGATAGGGCATGCACAGGCGGTGCATTTGTTCTACAAGGACAAGCCCGTGGATCTGAAACCCTATATCAACGCGGACAGCGATGTGGCGCGTCTGACGCTGGAATGACGGACATGGACATCATAAAGCGCCGCCCTTCGCAAAGGGTGTTGATAGGCAAGATCATGATGGGGGGAGGTGCTCCCGTCGTCGTGCAGTCGATGACCAATACCGATACGGCGGATGCTGCTGCGACGACCAGGCAGGTGCTTGAGCTTGCTCGCGCGGGATCCGAACTCGTGCGCATCACCGTCAACACTCCGGAGGCGGCAGCGCAGGTTGCCAACATCCGCAACAGGCTGGATGCGCTGGGGTGCCATGTGCCGCTGGTCGGAGATTTTCATTACAACGGACACAGGCTCTTGACCGAATATCCGGATTGCGCGATTGCGCTGGCGAAGTACCGCATCAATCCGGGCAATGTCGGACGCAGCCGTGAACAGGAGGATCCGTTCAGCATCATGATAGAGACTGCGATACGCCATGAGAAGCCTGTGCGTATCGGGGTTAACTGGGGCAGTCTGGACCAGAGGCTCGTGGTCCGCATGATGGATGAGAACGCGAAACTCTCGAAGCCCAAAGATGTGAAGGAGGTCACGCGCGCCGCGCTGATCGCCTCGGCGTTGCAAAGCGCGAAACGCGCCGAAGAGCTTGGCATGCCAAGAAACCGCATCGTGCTCTCCTGCAAGGTCAGCGAGGTGCAGGACCTGATTGCGGTTTACAGGCAGTTGTCGATGCAGTGCGATTACGCTTTGCATCTGGGGCTGACCGAAGCCGGCATGGGATCCAAGGGCATCGTCGCATCCACTGCCGCGCTGTCGGTTTTGCTGCAGGAAGGCATAGGGGATACGATCAGGATTTCCCTGACGCCGGAACCCGGCGGAGATCGCACGACGGAGGTGCGCGTGGGGCAGGAGATACTCCAGACCATGGGATTGCGTGCCTTTTCACCCATGGTGACCGCATGCCCGGGTTGCGGGCGCACCACCAGCAGCTTCTTTCAGGAACTGGCCCAAAGCATACAGAATCATCTGCGCATGCAGATGCCCCTCTGGCGCGAACAGTACGAGGGGGTGGAGAACATGACGGTCGCGGTGATGGGATGCGTGGTGAACGGGCCGGGCGAGAGCAAGCTTGCCAACATCGGCATCAGCCTGCCCGGCACGGGGGAGTCGCCCGCAGCCCCTGTATACATAGACGGTGAGAAGGCGGCGACCTTGAGGGGAGACAACATTTCCCGGGAGTTCACCGCGATCGTCGACGAATATGTGGCCAAAAAATATGCGAGGCGGGAAGCGGACAGTCGCTGACGGTGATTTATGAGCAATGAAACTGTGCAAGCCGTACGCGGCATGAATGACATTCTGCCGGATGAGGCAAGGCTCTGGCTGTGGTTTGAGGAAGTGGTGCACGACTGGCTTGCAAGCTATGGCTATCGCAATATCAGGATGCCGCTTGTCGAGCCTACCGCGCTGTTCAAGCGCGCGATAGGCGAAGTCACCGACATCGTCGAAAAGGAGATGTACAGTTTCGAGGATGCCTTGAATGGCGACCATCTGACGCTGCGCCCTGAGGGGACGGCATCCTGTGTGCGCGCGGTGCTGCAGCACAATCTGCTGTATAACGCGCCGCAGCGCCTCTATTACAGCGGACCGATGTTCCGCCACGAGCGCCCGCAAAAGGGAAGATACCGCCAGTTTCATCAGGTGGGAGTCGAGGCGCTGGGCTTTGCAGGGCCCGACATGGATGCAGAGCAGATACTGATGTGCGCAAGGCTTTGGAAAATGCTGGGATTGGGCGACGTGAGGCTGGAGCTCAATACGCTGGGGGATTTGGATGCAAGGCACAGGCATCGCGCGAAGCTGATCGCGCATTTCGAGCAGAACCTTGATCTTTTGGACGAGGATGCAAGGCGCCGCCTGCACAGCAATCCCCTGCGCATACTGGACAGCAAGAATCCGGCGATGCAGGAATTGATACAGGCGGCGCCCAGACTGATGGACGAGCTGGAGGAGGACGCGCTTTCGCATTTTGCCAAACTGCAGGAGATTCTTCAGCGGCACGGCGTCGCCTTCGAAATCAACCCGCGCCTCGTGCGAGGGCTGGATTACTATAACCGCACGGTTTTCGAATGGGTCACGACGCGCCTGGGCGCGCAGGGAACTGTCTGCGCGGGAGGGCGCTATGACGGGCTGATCTCCCAGATAGGCGGGAAGCCGGCGCCGGCGATGGGTTTTGCGATGGGGGTGGAGCGTCTGCTGGTGCTGCTGACCGAGGGTGGCATGAAGCTGCCTGAGGCCGATGTCGACGTCTATGTCGTGCATCAGGGGGAAAAAGCCGGCATGCTGGCGAGCCGCGTTGCGGAAGAGTTGCGGGATGCAGGCCTGCGCGTGATCCTGCATTGCGGCGGTGGCAGTTTCAAATCGCAGATGAAGAGAGCGGACGCCAGCGGAGCCCGCGTGTCCGTCGTGATAGGGGATGACGAGGCCGAGGCAGATGAGGTCGGCATCAAGCCGATGCGCGGCGGGGATCAGGTGAAGGCGGGCTTGCAGGGCATGCTTGCCGTAATCAACACATTTATCAAGCAGGAGTAGAAATCATGGCGGCTTTGGATTTGCAGGAACAGGAACAGCTCGACACGCTCAAGGCGTGGTGGAAGGATAACGGCAACAGGGTGCTGGGCATCGTGGTCGTCGCCCTGGTTGCCGTGCTGGGCTGGAGAGGCTGGGTGACCTATCAGGGCAATCAGGCTGGCCAGGCTGCCACGCTCTATCAGCAGTTCGTCAACCAGCTTAACAGCAACGATATCAAGCGGGTCAACGATGCGGCTGCCGCCGTGATGGACAAGTATGCGGGAAGCGCCTATGCGCCGCGCGCTGCATTGATTGCTGCGCAGTTGAACGAGGCGGACAAGGATGTGGCGAAAGCCAGGACCCAGCTGCAGTGGGTGATCGATCATGCAAAGGAGGAGGGGCTGAAAAGCGTTGCCGAGCTGCGCTTGGCCTCCTTGCTTCTGGACGCCAAGGACAACGAGAATGCGATGAAGGTTCTGGAGGACAAGCATCCAGCCTCATTCGATGCGCTGTTTTCGGACATGAAGGGCGACGTGCTGGTGGCGCAGGGCAAGCCTGCGCTGGCGCGCGCAGCATACCAGCAGGCCTATGACAAGCTCGACAGCAAGAACAATTATCGCAACCTCGTCCAGATGAAGATGGATGCACTCGGGGCGGTCAAATGAAGGCGTTGGTGCTGTTCATCGCACTGCTGTCCCTGAGCGGCTGTTCGACGATAAAGGGCTGGTTTGGAAAGGACAAAACCGGTCCGCAGCCTGCGAAGCTGGTCCAATTCCATGCGACGAAGAAATTCGTTGAACGATGGCGCCAAAAGGTGGGCAGCACCGACGGCCATGCATTGCAGCCTGCACTGACGGCCGATGCGGTCTATGGCGTATCCGCCAAGGGCGAGATCACGAAGATGGATCGCAAGACAGGCAGGGAGATCTGGCATGTGAAGAGCAGGATGCCGGTTTCAGCAGGGGTGGGCGCAGGCGACGGGATTTTGCTGATCGCCAGCAACAAGGGCGAGGTGCAGGCTTTCGGCGAGGACGGGAAGTTCCGCTGGAAGCAGTTTGTGTCAAGCGAGGTGCTGAGCGCGCCTGTAGTGGCCGATGGCATGGTCATCGTGCGCTCGGGGGACGGGCGCATCACTGCGCTCAACGAGACCGACGGCAAGCAGCGCTGGTATTATGATCATACCCTGCCTTCCTTGATCGTGCGCAGCCATGCCGGCGTGACCGCCTATCGCGGGTTGGCCTATGTCGGATACGCGGGTGGCAAGCTGATCGCGATCAGGCTTTCCGACGGCTCGGAGGTATGGGAGAACACGGTTTCAGAACCCCGGGGCAACAACGAACTCGAGCGCATCAGCGACATCACCAGCAATCCCATGGTCAGCGACAACGAAGTGTGCGCAATCGCCTTTCAGGGGCGCCTTGCCTGTTATGATACCGACCAGGGCAGCCCGCTCTGGACGCGCGAGATTGCAAGCGACAAGGGATTGTCCGTGCTGAGGAAGAACATCTATCTGACAGACTCGCAGGGCACGGTGATGGCGCTCGACAAGGACAGCGGCAGCACCGTATGGAAGAATGAGGATCTGCTGCTGCGGGATGTTTCTATGCCGTTTTCCCAGAATGATGTCGTGGTGGTCGGAGATTACGAAGGCTATCTGCATGGTCTTGCGACTTCCGACGGCCATCTTGTTGCGCGCATCAGGCTGAATGGCAGCACGTCAAACGTGATGCCGGTGGAGATGGACGACGGCATGCTGCTGGAAACGCAGGATGGGGTTGTTTATTCGCTGTCCATTCAATAGGTATCCAGCCAGGAAATGTTACCCACACTTGTATTGGTCGGTCGTCCCAACGTCGGAAAGTCCACGCTGTTCAACCGCTTGACCCGCAGCCGGGATGCATTGGTCGCAGACCTTCCCGGCCTCACCCGCGACCGCCATTACGGCAGGGGGCGGGTGGGAACCCGCCCATATCTGGTCGTGGATACCGGCGGTCTTGAGCCTGTTGCAAAGGACGGCATCATGTTCGAGATGGCAAGGCAAAGCCGCCAGGCTGTCGATGAGGCTGACATGGTGCTGTTTCTGGTCGACGGGCGCGCCGGCTGCATGCCGCAGGATCTGATCATCGCATCGGAGTTGCGCAAGACCGGAAAGCCCATACTGCTTCTGGTGAACAAGACCGAAGGCATGTCGCGTGCGCGCGTCACCGCCGAATTCTTCGAGCTCGGACTGGGCGAGCCGTATCCGATTTCCTCCGCGCATGGCGACCATGTCGAGGAAATGATCGAGATCGCGCTCGAAAAATTCCCGGAAGAGATCGAGGAAGAGGATGCCTCGGAGAACAGGCCGCCCAAGCTTGCGATCGTGGGGAGGCCCAATGTCGGGAAATCCACGCTGGTCAATGCGATTCTCGGCGAGCAGCGCGTGATCGCGTTCGACCAGCCGGGCACCACGCGGGACAGCATCTACATCGATTTCGAGCGCGATGGCAAACAGTACGTCATCATAGACACCGCAGGAGTTCGCCGCCGCGGAAAGATCGATGAGGCGGTCGAGAAGTTCTCCGTGATCAAGACCATGAAGGCGATCGAGGATGCGAACGTCGTCGTGCTGGTGGTGGATGCAAGGGATCAGATCACCGAACAGGATGCCCATGTCGCAGACTTCGTCCTGCAGGCGGGGCGCGCGCTAGTCCTGGCCGTCAACAAGTGGGACGGGCTGGACAGCCACAGCAGGGAAATGGTCAAGAACGATATCGAGCGCAAACTGCATTTTCTGGGCTTTGCCAAGCGCCATTACATCTCCGCATTGAACGGAAGCGGCATCGCAAACGTGCTGAAGTCGGTGGATGAGGCATATGATGCGGCGATGGCGAAGCTCTCCACGCCCAAGCTTACCCGCGCGCTGATCGGCGCGATAGAGAAGCAGGCGCCACCCAAGGTCGGACGCTTTTTGCCCAAGATGCGATATGCCCACCAGGGCGGGAGCAATCCGCCGCTCATCGTGATACATGGCAGCGGTCTGGACAACGTGCCTGCAAGCTATACACGCTATCTTGAGCGGACCTTTGCTGAAATTTTCAGGCTGCAGGGAACGCCGCTCAAGATCCAGTACAACTCGAGCAAGAATCCCTTCGAGGGGAAGAAGCCCAGGCCATTGACCGAGGCCGAGCAGCGCGCCGCGCACAGGGCGAGGATACGCGGCCGCAAGCTTTACGGGAAGTGAGTTCCTGATAGCAGGGGGACGCCATGTCGAACGAAGGAATCATCGAGATCGATTGCAAGCAGCTGCAGCCTGGCATGTACGTCTACATCGATCTGGGCTGGATGGATCATCCTTTTCCGCTCAACCGCTTCAAGATCAAGTCCGAATCCCAGATCCGCACCATAAGGGGGTTGGGCATACAGCGCATACGCTACAACCCGGAGCTAAGCGATACGCTGCCGTTGCCGGTGGACGAAGAGCAGAAGGAAGAGGAAGCCCCGCCCGAACCCGAAATCTCTCCGGAAGTGGAAGCCATGATGGCGGAGAAGAAGGCGCGCAAGGAGCGCCTGATTTCGCATCGCAAGAAGATTGCCGAATGCGAAAGGAAGGTGGCCAATGCGGCAAGGGTGATGCGCAGCATCAACAGCGACATCTTTTCCAGACCCCAGGCCTGCATGGAATCGGCAAGCCAGCTGATGGACGATTTTGTCGAAACATTGCTGGATGGTAGCGGAACCATCCTGTTTGCGCTGAACGACAAGGCGGCTGGGGAGGAGATCTATGTGCACTCGGTCAATGTCTCGGTGCTTGCCATCCTGCTTGCCAAGGAACTGAAGCTGAGTCCGCTCGAGGTCAAGCTGGTCGGCATGGGCAGCCTGTTTCACGATATCGGCAAGCTCGACATTCCGGGCAAGGTGACGATGAAGATAGACCCGCTGACTGCGGCAGAGAAATCGCTGTTGCAGGAGCATGTCAATTTCGGTTTGAAGATTGCGAGAAATGCAAAGCTGGATGCCCGCGCCCTGGCCATCGTGAACCAGCACCACGAGCATGTCGATGGAACGGGCTATCCCAACAGACTGACGCAGGACAAGATTTCCCCCCTTGCGCAGCTGGTGGCCATCATCAATCTTTACGACAACCTGTGCAATCCGGTCAATCCCGCGCATGCATTGACGCCGCACGAAGCGCTGTCGACCATGTTCAAGCAGTACAAGGGAAAGTTGAATTCGACGATGCTGCAGGTCTTCATCCGGTTCATGGGGGTGTATCCCCCCGGCAGCATCGTGAGCCTGTCCAACGGCGCCATAGGCATGGTGCTTTCGGTCTCGTCGAGAAGTCCGCTCAAGCCCACGCTGCTGATCTATGATCCCGGCGTGCCCAAGGAGGAGGCGCTGATACTCGATCTGGAAACCGAGCCGGATGTCACGATCGACAGGAATATCAGGCCCAATCTGCTTTCTCCCGATATATTCGCCTATCTCAATCCCAGGCAGCGCGCCACCTATTTCTTCGATGCCAGCAAGAAATAGCGGTTCTTATTCGCGCCAGCGATAGGCTGGATCCGCGCGATTATGGATTGCGTCCAGCAACAGCCTTGCGCTGGCAGGCGACATGGTCACGCCATAGCGGAAGTGGCCGCAATTGGCATAGAGGTTGGAAAGACGGGGATGAACGCCTATCGTCGGGATGTTGTCCGGGGAGCCCGGGCGCAGGCCTGCCCATTGCCTGATCGGATCTGGCCAGCCGGGAAATAGCGCATGCACTCTTTCCAGGAGATATTCCCTGGCCTCTGTCGTGGTGCGCTTGTCAAAACCGACATCCTCCAGCGTGCTGCCTGCCAGCACATGTCCATCCTTTCGCGGGATGATGTAAAGCTTCTTCTGGAGCAGGATGTTTGAGAAGGGCGGGATATCGAACTTGAACAGCAGCATCTGGCCGCGTATCGGGCGCACCTCCATTCCCATCGCATGTTCACCCAGAAGCGTCCTGCTCCATGCGCCGGCCGCGATGATGTAGGCGTCCGCGTTAAGTTTCCCTTTGTCCGTGTTGAGTGCCGTGATTTTGCATCCGGAAATCTCGAAGCTTAGCGCTTCTCGATGCTCCAGCATGCTCCCGCCCAGCATTTCGAAACGGCGCTGCAATGCCTGAAGCAATCTGGGGTTTCGCACCTGGGCTATGTCCGGCATGAAGAAGCCTTCGTCCTGAATGCCAGTAATCCCTGATGCGACACGCTGAAACCGGACCTGATGCCTATCGCACCAGTCGCGCGCCATTTCCTCCTGAAAGGGCGGCAGTATCAGCATGCCGCATCTCTGGTATTCCGGATCTATGCCGGTGTCATGAAGCAGCCGTTCGGCCATGTCCTGGAACATGCCCATGCTGCGCTCTGCAAGACTCGTGACCGTTTCGGAATAATCCCAGGAACAGAGCGGGGAGAGTATGCCGCCTCCCGCCCAGGACGCTTCGGAACCTGCCACATTGCGATCGATCAGCGTGACTTTGTAGCCTTCTTCGAGCAGCGCGATCGCGCTGCACAAGCCGATTGCGCCGCCGCCTATGATCAGGAAATCCGTCTTCAAGCCTGCAATGCCTTGGGCAGGGGGAAGGTGACGTTTTCGGTGATGCCCTTAAGCTCCGCGACATGAGTTGCGCCGAATTCCCTGAGCCTTCCGATCACGCCCTGCACCAGAATCTCGGGGGCGGATGCACCTGCCGTCACGCCAACCCGCTGCTTGCCAAGGAACCAGGATGCATCCAGCCCGCTTGCATCGTCCACGAGATAGGCAGGGATGCCGACGTTGGCGGCAACCTCGCGCAGCCTGTTGGAGTTTGAGCTGTTTGGGGAACCGACGACGACGACCACGTCGCACTGTTTCACCAGGAGTTTCACTGCATCCTGGCGGTTCTGGGTCGCATAGCAAATGTCGTCCTTCTTGGGGCCTGTGATGAAGGGAAAGCGGTTCTTGAGCGCTGCGATGATGTTGCTTGCATCGTCTATGGACAGCGTGGTCTGCGTGACATAGGAGAGATTGTTCTCGTCCTTGACCTTGAGATCCGCCACCTGTTCGGGAGACTCCACCAGATACATGCCCGAATCCGCCTGCCCCATCGTGCCTTCCACCTCGGGGTGCCCCTTGTGGCCGATCATGATGATTTCCTTTTCCTGCTTGCGCAGCCGGGAGACCTCGATGTGCACCTTGGTGACCAGGGGGCAGGTCGCATCGAATACCGTGAGGCCTCGCGCTGTCGCCTCCGCGCGTACGGCCTGGGATACGCCATGGGCGCTGAAAATCAGGATGCTGCCCCTGGGCACGTCATTCAGGTCCTCGATGAAAATCGCCCCCTTGCTGCGCAGGCCGTCCACCACGAACTTGTTGTGCACGACTTCATGCCGCACATAGATGGGCGCGCCGTGCAGTTCCAGCGCACGCTCGACGATTTCGATCGCGCGGTCCACGCCGGCGCAAAAGCCGCGCGGATTAGCTAACAGCAGATCCATGTTTCTTCTCCATGATGCTTTGCCAGATCAGCAATCCCGCTCCGCAGGTGATCGCGGAATCGGCAAGGTTGAAGGCGGGGAAATAGTGTTCGTTCCAGTGGAACAGCAGAAAGTCGATCACATAGCCGTGGTTGATGCGGTCTATTAGGTTTCCCAGGGCACCGCCCAGAATCAGGGAGAGCGCAAGGGAAAAGAGAACTTCGCTGGCATGTTTGCGCAGGACCCATGTGATGGAAACCGAGGCAATGATGGCGATGGTCGTGAAGAGCCAGCGCTGCATGCCTCCTGCTTCGCTTAAGAAGCTGAATGCAGCCCCCGTGTTGTGCATCAGGGTGAGATCGAATACGCTCAAGACCGTCATGCTTTCCTGATTGGAAAAATGGCTGACGATCCACAGCTTGCTGATCTGGTCGAGGATGACGACCAGTGCGGAAAGCAAGAGCCAGCGGCTAAGCATGGCGTCTTTCCTCGCCTTCCCCGTAAAGATTGCTGACGCAGCGTCCGCACAGGGTGGGATGCGATTCATCCCTGCCCACGTCTTCTCGGTAATGCCAGCAGCGCTCGCATTTTTCATGAAGGCTCGCGGATACATCCACCCTTGGCTCATCCGCCGCACGATGTATCGTTGCGCGAGAGGTGATGAACACGAAGCGCAGGTCGTCTCCCAGGCTTTCCAGTATCCCGTAGTCCTCTTCCGATGCGAACACATCCACTTCGGCCGCAAGCGAGGAACCGATAAGCCCGGCCGAGCGCGCTTCCTCGAGTTGCTTGTTGATGCGGTTGCGCCAGGCTTCCAGCGTCAGCCAGGTCTTGATGTCGGAATCGGACATGGCGGGATCTGGCAATTCATGCCAGCGCCCTTCGAATACGCTCTCTTCATCCTTGCCGTTCAGGATGGCCCAGGCTTCCTCGCCGGTGAAGCTCAGGATGGGAGAGATCAGGCGGGTAAGCTGATGGGTGATGTGATAGAGCGCATTCTGTGCGGAACGGCGGGCCTGCGAATTCTCGCCCGCGGTATAGAGGCGATCCTTCAGGATGTCGAGATAGAACCCCCCCAGGGTTTCCGAGCAGTACCCCATCAGCTTCTGCACGGCGAGATGAAATTCATAGCTTTCATAATCCCCGCACACCTCGGACTGCAGTTTTTGGGTCAGGTAAAGCGCATAGCGATCTATCGTCAGCCACCGGTCGATTGGCAATGCATCGCGTTTGATGTCGAAATCGGAAATGTTGGCGAGCAGGAATTTGAGCGTGTTGCGAATCCTGCGGTAGCTTTCCACCACGCGCTTCAGGATTTCGTCGGATATCGTAAGCTCCCCTGAATAGTCGGTCGACGCGGTCCAGAGGCGCAGGATGTCGGCACCCAGGGTGTCGAACACCTTTTGCGGCGCGATCACATTGCCCCTGGATTTCGACATCTTGTGCCCGCTGCCGTCTACCACGAAACCGTGAGTCAAGAGCGCATCGTAGGGCGCGCGCCCATTGATCGCGCATCCGGTGAGCAGGGAAGACTGGAACCAGCCGCGGTGCTGATCCGATCCCTCGAGGTACAGGTCTGCAGGGGATCTCAGCTCTTCACGATGCGAGAGCACCGAAGCATGAGTCGTCCCGGAGTCAAACCAGACATCCAGCGTATCGGTGAGCTTCCTGTAGTGCGCTGCATCGCCCCCCAGAATATCCTCCGCGTTCAGGCTGAACCAGGCCTCGATGCCCTGCTGCTCGACGAGGAGTGCGACTTTTTCGAGCTGCATTGCGGTGTCGGGATGCAGTTCTCCGGTTTCCCTGTGAACGAAGAAGGGCATGGGCACGCCCCAGTTGCGCTGGCGCGAGATGCACCAGTCCGGGCGGTTCTTGATCATTGCCTCGAGGCGCGCGCGCCCCCACGCGGGAAAGAAGGCGGTCCTTTCCACGGCCAGGTTCGCCAGATCGCGCAGCGTCACTTCGTCCAGCTTTTCGTGACGGTTTGAGTTCACGAGGCCATCGATGGCTTTTGCATGGTCATCCCGCCTGAGATTTCCCATGCCGATGAACCACTGGGGCGTGGAGCGGAAGATGATCGGCGTCTTGTGTCGCCAGCAGTGGGGATAGCTGTGTTGCACCTTTTTCTGGCATAGCAGGTGGCCCGATGCCTCGAGGGCCTGCATGATGATGTCGTTGGCCTTCCAGACGAATACGCCTGCCAGTGCGATTTCGCCAAGCGGCGGGACAGAAGACAGGAACTTTCCATCATCGCCCACCGGATTGTCGGTTGGCAGATTGTATTTCTGTCCCACGAAATAGTCGTCCAGTCCGTGCGCCGGCGCGGTGTGCACGAGGCCCGTGCCGGATTCCGCAGTCACATGCTCGCCGCAGATGATGGGAACGATGCGGTCCTGAAATGGATGCTGCAGTGGCAGCATCTCAAGCGAGGCACCCTTGCAGGATCCTATGGCTTCGCCTTCGAGTTCATAGCGATCGAGGCAGGATTGCACCAGTGCTGACGCGACCAGCAGCAGTCCCTTTGCGGTCCTGATCAGCGTGTATTCGAAGTCCGGATGCACGCTCACCGCCTGGTTTGCAGGCAGAGTCCAGGGGGTGGTCGTCCAGATCACCGCATAGGCCTTCTCGGAAGCCGGGAGTGAAGCGTTGAACACGCGTCCGAATCCCTCCAGGTCCTTCACCTCAAACGCGACATCGATCGCGCTGGAAGTCTTGTTTTCGTATTCGACTTCGGCCTCGGCGAGCGCTGACTGGCAATCGAGACACCAGTTGACGGGTTTGTATCCCTGATAGAGGAAGCCTTGCTGATGGATGGCACCCAATGCGCGCATGATATCGGCTTCGGTCTTGAAATCCATCGTGAGATAGGGATGGTCCCAGTCGCCCAGCACGCCGAGCCGCATGAAATCCTTTTTCTGGCGTTCGATCTGCTCAAGGGCGTAGGCGCGGCAGAGCTCGCGGAATTCCTTTGCGGGGAGCGACTTGCCATGTTTTTTCTCGACCTGAAGCTCGATGGGCAGTCCATGGCAGTCCCAGCCCGGCACATAGGGCGCATCATAACCCGAGAGCGTCTTGGCCTTGATGATGATGTCCTTGAGGATCTTGTTCACCGCATGCCCTATGTGTATGTCGCCGTTGGCATAGGGCGGGCCGTCGTGCAGGATGAACCTGGGCAAGCCCTGCTTGGCCTTGCGTATCTTCCGGTAGTACTGAAGTGCATTCCAGCGCGAAAGCATCTGGGGTTCGCGCTTTGACAAATCGCCGCGCATCGGGAATGGCGTGTCGGGGAGGTTCAGCGTTTTCTTGTAATCATTCATGTTGTTCAAACCATTTCTTTGCGTTTTCCACATCCAATGCGATCTGCCGGGTCAAGGCCGCGGCATCGGAGAATTTTTCCTCGTCGCGAAGTTTCTGCAGAAACTCCACGCGCAGGTTCTTGCCGTAAATATCCCGGTCGAACTCGAAAAGATGAACTTCCAGGACCGGCCTGGCATCCTGCTTGAAGGTGGGGCGTACGCCGAGACTCGCAGCGCCTCTCAGGATTCCGAATCCCGCGACATGCGCTTCGACCACGAATATGCCGGACAGGGGCGGGCGGTTGTGCCTCAACTGGATGTTCGCCGTGGGGTAACCCAGCTTTTTCCCGACACCGTCGCCATGAATGACACGGCCGCTGATGCTGTAATGCCTGCCCAGATAATCATGAGCGCGGCGCAGCTGGCCTGCTGCAAGCGCTGCCCGCACCGCGGTGCTGGAAATGCGCACGCCGTCGTGCTTCACAGTGTGCACGGCTTGGACTTCGAATCCCTGCTGTTCGGCAATCTTCTCCATCAGCGCGAAGTTGCCGGCGCGCTTGCTGCCAAACCGGAAGTCGTCGCCTATCAGTATGTACTTGGCATGCAGCCTTTCATGCAGCGCGTGTATGAAATAGGCTGCGCTCATTTGCGAGAATTCGCCATCGAACCTGCATATGTGGACGCGGTCCATGCCCAGGAGTTCGAACATTTCGAGCTTCTCGCGCAGGGAGGAAAGCCTGGCTGGCGCATCAAGCGGCGTGAAGAATTCCCGCGGATGGGGTTCGAATATCACCACGGCCGTTTTCAGCGAGCGCAACTTTGCCGCTGCCTTCAATTCATTGAGCAGGGATTGGTGGCCAAGATGCACGCCGTCGAAATTGCCGATGGTGAGCGCAACTGGATCGTGCCCGGGGCAATGGAGTCCGCGTAGTATTTGCATAGTATTCGATTATACCGTGGGGTGCGGCGCATGTGTGATGCGTTTACGCATTCCATGCTAGGAATATCCTTTCTTCATCTCGTATTTTTCCTGGTGAAAATCGTCCATCTCCGATGGCGCGCATGATCAAACCGGTACAGTATTGGGCCTGAACTGGCGGGTGCCTTTCTGGTATGGACGTTTTTTACTGACAAGGAGAATGAACATGAACGGAATCACACGATACAAACCCAGCGAAATTTCACGCCTTGACCCGTTTTTTGATTTCGACGATATGTTCGAAAGATTGAACAAGTCGATGATGCGCCCGCTGTTCCGCGAGGCGATGGAAATCGAGCCCCAGATCAAGATGGATGTGAAGGAGGCCGGAGACAATTATCTCGTCCATGCAGACATCCCCGGCGTGAACAAGGATGATATCCATGTGACGGTCGATGGAAACCGGGTTTCCATCACGGCTGAAGTCAAGCAGGAGAAAGAGGCCAAGGAAGGCGAGCGGGTGATACGCCGCGAGCGCAGCTATGGCATGGCTTCGCGCACCTTCACCCTCGCCGATGAGGTGGATCAGGAGCGCATACAGGCCAAATACAACAATGGCGTGCTTGAACTCACCATGCCCAAGAAACCCGGGGTTGCAAAAAAGGAAATCAAGATAAGCTGATGAGATCGATGCGGGAAGGCATCCGCCAATCATTCCAGGAGAAGATCATGTTTAAGGAAATGTGGATGGCGTCCTTGCTGGTCGCGACGGCATCTAATGTGTGGGCGGCCGATCAGGAAAGGGCGCAAGACCAGACGCGCATGCAAGAGCAGACCAGGACGCAAATATATGGCAGCCAGCTGATGACCAATCAGGAGCGCATCGAGTATCGCGCAAGGATGCGCGCTGCGAAATCCGCCGAAGAACGCGAGCAGATCCGGCATGAGCACCATGAACGCATGAAGGAGCGCGCCAGGGAGCGCGGCGTGACCCTTCCCGATGAGCCGCCGCCTCGAGGCATGGGTGGCGGAGGCATGGGTGGCGGAGGCATGGGTGGCGGAGGCATGGGTGGCGGAGGCCGCTAGCCTTGGTTTGGTCAAATTGGGAGAGCATCATCATGAACATCACGGTAAACGGCAGGACCATAGAGACGGATGTGGCGGGTTTTCTCAAGAACCCCTACAATTGGAACGATGAGGTTGGCGATATTCTGGTGAAGGAGTATGAAAAGTCGGGCCTCAGGCCGGTGGATGATACCGCGCTGGGGCTGGTCGATTATTTCCGGGAATATTACGAACAGAATCACACGCATCCGACCATGAACGTGCTAGTGAACACGCTGGGCAAGCACCATGGACAGCGCTTCAGCGATACCTACGCATACAAGAAATTTCTCTACGAGCTGTTTCCGAACGGTCCTGTTCAGACGCTCTGCAAGCTGGCCGGATTGCCCGATCCGGGTGTCGAGAATCAGAGTTGATTGTGGTAACTTGACAAGTGGCCGTACCCTTTTGGGGTACGGCTTTTTTCATGGCTCATTGCGGAAGTGTCATGCTGGCAAGATGCCATGAAACCTTGTAATGGAGCCCCTTTCTGCGGTAGTGACGGTAGTTTTCGATGAAGCGTGAGAACTGCGCAAGTTTTCGCATCATGACATTCTCCTTGGTGAAGACCTGCCTTGCAGGAAGAAAGATATTCGCCTTTCTGCCCCAGCGTGGATATCGGAGATGGATGATTTTGATGTAAAGATATTGAGGGGAGGGGAAGGGAAATTCCTATCGGCAGGTCGCGGCAAAAACGGGTGTGGGTGGATCGCAATGCATTCCGAGATGATGGCGCTAAAAATTTCCTTCTTTGTCTGGTCTTTCATTTGAGAATCCAGTAAAGTGTGCTTCCCGTGACTAACAAAAAGAGCAATAACATGAGTACAAAAGGCCAGCAGTTGCAGGATCCCTTTCTGAATACGCTGCGCAAGGAACATGTGCAGGTGGCCATCTATCTTGTCAACGGCATCAAGTTGCAAGGCCAGGTGGAGTCTTTCGATCAGTATGTGGTTTTGCTCAAGAACAATGCCGTCGTCCAGATGGTTTACAAGCATGCCATTTCGACTATCGTACCTGCTCGCGCGATCAATATGTCGATTGAAGATGACGCTGCCGAGTAATGAAGCAGGAAGGCGCTGAATCGGCATTGCTGGTCAGCATAGACTTTGGCGATGCGGATTATCGGGAGAGCCTGGAGGAATTGCGCCTCCTGGCCAAGACGGCAGGCGTGCGCGTGGAGTCCGTCGTTGAGGCCAGGCGTTCCCGCCCGGATGCGGCGCTCTTTGTCGGCAGCGGCAAGGCAGACGAGATTGCCGATCTCGTAACCAGCATGGAAATCTCCCTCGTGATCTTCAATCACGATCTCACTCCCGCGCAGATGCGCAACCTCACGGCGAGGCTGAATGCCCGCGTCATCGATCGAACCATGCTGATTCTGGACATCTTTGCGCAGCGGGCGCAAAGCCATGAAGGCAAGGTGCAGGTTGAGCTCGCGCAGCTCAAGTATCTCGCAACCCGTCTGGTCGGCAGCCATGCCGACATGGGGCAGCAGAAATTTGCAGTGGGCGCGCGCGGGCCCGGCGAGACGCAGCTGGAACTCGACAGGCGCAAGCTCGACAGGCGGGTGCATCTGCTCAAGGAGCGGCTCGAGAAGCTGAAGGCGCAGCGCAATGTGCAGCGCCGTTTTCGCAACCGGAAAAATGCATATTCCGTTTCTATCGTAGGTTATACCAATGCCGGGAAATCCACGCTCTTCAACCGACTGACCAAGGCTAACGTGTATGCGGCCAACCAGCTTTTTGCAACGCTCGATACCACCTCGCGCAAGATGTATATCGAGGGGGAGGGCGAGATCGTGCTGTCCGATACGGTGGGCTTCATAAGGCATCTGCCTCATGGATTGGTTGCGGCATTTCGAAGCACCCTGGAAGAAACTGCACAGGCAGACCTGCTGCTGCATGTGGTCGATGCGAGCAATGCGGAACATGAAAACCAGATCGCCGAAGTAAACAAGGTGCTGGCAGAAATCGGCGCGGGGGAGATACCCCAGGTGCTGGTGTTCAACAAGATCGACATGACCGATAGGCAGGCAGGCGTGGAGCGGGATGAGTATGGTAGAATTGCGCGCATTTTTCTGAGTGCAAAAAACGGCGCGGGACTGGATGAGTTGCGGCTTGCGCTATCAGAGGCGCGCAAGATCGCTGCCTTGCAGATTGAAAACTTAAACGAGCGAGAAACGAGCCATGGGATTGAATGATCCGAAATGGGGCAGCAAGAATGGTGGTCCGCCCGACCTTGATGAGTTGCTGCGCAAGCTGAATGCAAGAATGTCCTCCCTGCTGGGCGGCAAAGGATCCGAGAACAAGAATGCCGGGCCCGGCATCCCGAAGATAAATGGCGGCGGAATCGGTCTCATCGTCATCATCATCGTACTGATCTGGCTTTCCAGCGGTTTTTATATCGTCGACGCGAGCCAGCGCGGCGTGGTGTTGCGCTTTGGCAAGATGCTGGAGACGACAGAACCCGGTCCGCGCTGGCATATTCCCTATCCAGTCGAAACGGTCGAGATCGTGAACCTGAGCGAGGTCCGCACCGTTGAAATTGGATATCGCGACAACGTCAAGAACAAGGTGCTGAAAGAATCCCTGATGCTGACCGAGGATGAAAACATCATCGATATCCAGTTCGCAGTCCAGTACACGGTGAATGACCCGGCGGAATATCTCTTCAACAACCGAAATCCGGACGAGAATGTCAGGCAGGTGGCGGAGTCTGCAATGCGCGAAGTGGTCGGGAAGAACAAGATGGATTTCGTGCTGTACGAGGGCAGGGAACAGGTCGCTGCAGCTGCCACCAAGCTGATCCAGGACATCCTGAACCGCTACAAATCCGGAATCCAGATCAGCAAGCTGACGATGCAGAATGCGCAGCCCCCGGAACAGGTCCAGGCGTCATTTGACGATGCGGTCAAGGCCGGGCAGGACCGCGAGCGGCAGAAGAATGAAGGCCAGTCCTATGCGAACGATGTGATACCGCGCGCGAGCGGCACGGCGGCGCGCCTGATACAGGAAGCCGAAGGCTACAAGCAAAGCGTGATCGCCAATGCCGAGGGCGATGCGAGCCGCTTCAAGCAGATACTGGTCCAATATGAAAAGGCGCCGGCCGTGACCCGGGAGCGCATGTATCTGGATGCGATGTCCCAGGTGATGTCCAATGTCAGCAAGGTGATGGTCGACCAGAAGAGCGGAAGCAGCCTCCTTTATCTGCCTTTGGACAAGCTGATGGAAGTGAGTCGCGCCCAGGCGCCGGCCGGCGATGTCGCGCCTTCCAGCAAGGCCGATGCGACACCAACGCAGACGAATGACAATAATGCGGCTCAGCGGGCGCGGGATTCGCTCCTCAGTCGCGACCGGGAGGCCAGATGAAAACCAGTGTCGCCAACTTTTTGATCGGTGCGGTTGTCTTGCTGATCATGTTGAGTCTCAGCATGTTCGTGGTCGATCAGCGCCAGGATGCGATCGTGTTTCAGTTGGGCGAGATCGTCGGCGTGAAAACTAAACCCGGCCTTTACTTCAAGATTCCGCTGATGCAGAACGTGCGCTTTTTCGATGCGCGCATACAGACGCTGGACACCGGGGAACCCGAGCGATTCATCACGGCCGAGAAGAAAAACGTGATGGCGGATTCCTTCGTCAAGTGGCGCATCGTCGATGTGAAGCAGTATTACATCAGCGTGGGAGGGGATGTGGCGCGCGCCAATAACCGCCTGAAGCAGACCGTGAATTCAAGCATGCGTGAGGAATTCGGTAAGCGCACCATCAATGAGGTGGTGTCGGGGGAACGCGAGCAGATCATGAATGTGCTGCGCCAGAAGATCGACTCGGATGCGCGCAAGATCGGCATACAGGTTCTGGACGTGCGCCTGAAGCGCGTCGATTTCCCGCCCGAAATCAGCGACTCCGTCTACCGCCGGATGGAGGCGGAACGCAAGCGGGTGGCGAACGAGTTGCGCGCATCGGGCGCTGCAGAAAGCGAGAAGATCAAGGCGGATGCAGACAAGCAGCGCGAGGTGATACTGGCCCAGGCATACCGTCAGGCGCAGCAGACCAAGGGTGAGGGGGATGCGACTGCGGCCGCCATCTATGGTGCGGCATTCGGAAAGAATGCCGAATTCTATGCGTTCTATCGCAGCCTCGAGGCATACAAGCAGAGTTTCAGGAACAAGAGCGATGTGATGGTGGTGGACCCAAGCTCGGCCTTCTTCAAGTACATGAAGAGTCCGGGCAAGGAGACCAAGTAGTGCTGAATTACTGGCTGCTTGGCTTTGCGATGATGCTGGTGATCGAAGGGCTGATTCCTTTCATTTTTCCCGATGTCTGGCGCGCCACTTTCCAGAAGCTGGTCACCCTGACGGATGGGCAGCTGCGCTTCATCGGCGTGATCGCAATGCTTTCCGGTCTGCTGATACTGTATTGGATTAGATGATGCAAAACTGGCTACTTCCCGAATACATACATGACATGCTGCCTGAGGAGGCGCAGCGGGTCGAGTCGATGCGGTCGATGGCGATCGAACTGCTGCGCAGAAACGGCTATCAGCTGGTTGCACCGCCGCTCCTGGAATATGTCGAATCGCTGCTGATAGACGGCGAAGATGAAAAGCGTTTGACAGGACAGCCCAATGACCGCGATTTGCGCACATTCAAGCTGGTTGACCAGCTGAGCGGGCGCACGCTTGCGCTGCGCGCGGACATCACGCCCCAGGTTGCGCGCATCGATGCGCATCTTCTGAACCGCAAGGGCGTTGCTCGCCTTTGTTATGCAGGGAGCGTGCTGCATACCATCCCGGCCGGCTTGAACCGCACGCGGGAGCTGCTGCAGATCGGTGCCGAGATTTACGGCCATGCTGGAATAGAGAGCGATATCGAAATACAGCAGCTGATGCTTGAAGCGCTGAAGCTCGCAGGCGTCGAGGACGTGCATCTGGATCTTGGGCATGTGGGCGTCTTCAGCGCGCTGATCAAACACGCAGGAATCGACGCGGGGCTCGAGCGGGAGCTGTTTGCTGCGCTATTGAACAAGGACACCACGACCTTGCGGGACTTGACATCCGGCCTCGATGAAAAATCGCGCACTGCGCTGAGGGCCTTGCCCGCATTGTACGGCGATTGCCTTGACGTGCTTGGCAGGGCAAGAAGGTTGCTGCCGGAATTGCCGGAGATCGCTGTGGCGCTCGATGACCTGCAGAGGGTTGCAGAAAGGTTGAATCATCCGGGCATGGGGATGGATCTCGCAGACCTGCGGGGATATCATTACCACAGCGGCATGGTTTTTTCCGCCTACCATGCGGGTAGCCACGATGCGATCGCGCTTGGCGGAAGATATGACGGCCTTGGCAAGAGCTTCGGCCGATCCCGCGCGGCGACCGGCTTCAGCATGGATTTGCGCCAGATCTATCGCCTGTTGCCTGCAAAGGAGATGGAGCGCGGAATACTCGCGCCCTACGGTGATGATGCGGCCCTGTCGGAAGCGATTGAAAAATTGCGCGCGTCCGGCAATGCCGTGGTGGTGTCCCTGCCTGGCAGCGAAAATGATCCGGGAGAATTGCAGTGCGACCGCGAACTGGTGTTGCGCGATGGCGTCTGGCAAGTCGCGCCGATTTTGAATAACTCTAATCTGAAGGCTTCGTGATGGCAAATAACGTCGTTGTAATCGGTACCCAGTGGGGTGATGAAGGCAAGGGAAAGATCGTCGACTGGCTCACGGATCATGCGCAAGGCGTGGTGCGGTTTCAGGGCGGCCACAATGCCGGGCATACCCTGGTGATCAACGGCAAGAAAACCGTGCTGCACCTGATTCCCTCCGGCATCCTGCGCGAGCATGTGATGTGCTATATCGGAAATGGCGTGGTGCTCTCGCCGGAAGCGCTTTTGAAAGAGATGGACGAACTGCATGAGGCAGGTATCAACGTGTATGGGAGGCTCAAGGTTTCCGAGGCCTGTCCTTTGATCCTCCCCTACCATGTGTCCCTCGATCGGGCGCGCGAGATGGCCAAGGGCGATGCGAAGATAGGGACCACAGGGCGAGGCATCGGCCCGGCCTATGAGGACAAGGTGGCGCGCCGGGCGATCCGTCTCCAGGACATTTTTCATCGCGAGCGTTTTGCTTCAAAGCTGGGAGAAGTGCTGGACTATCACAATTTCGTCCTGAAGAACTACTTCAATGCCGAAACCGTCGATTTCCACAGGACGCTGGATCAGACGCTGGCGCTGGCCGAACGGATTCAGCCATTGGTGATCGACGTGCCGCGCGCCCTTTATGAAGCCAACCGCGAAGGCCGGAGCCTGCTTTTTGAAGGTGCCCAAGGCGCGCTACTCGACATCGATCACGGGACTTATCCCTTCGTCACTTCGAGCAACTGCATCGCCGGCGCCGCAAGCACGGGATCCGGAGTCGGCCCGCAGATGCTGAACTACGTGCTTGGAATCACCAAGGCTTACACCACGCGCGTGGGCTCCGGCCCCTTCCCGACCGAGCTCTACGATGCGGTGGAGAAGTGCGATCCGATAGGCGAGGGGCTTGCCAAGCGCGGCCACGAGTTCGGTTCGACAACCGGGCGCCCGCGCCGCTGCGGATGGTTCGATGCGGCTGCATTGAAGCGCTCGATACAGATCAATGGCGTCTCCGGCCTCTGTGTGACCAAGCTCGACGTGATGGACGGGCTGGAGAAGGTGCGCATCGGCGTGGCCTATCGCATCGACGGCAAGGACAGCGACATATTGCCGGCAGGTGCGGATGCGCTGGCAAATTGCCAGGTGGTTTATGAAGAGATGCCGGGCTGGTCCGAAAGCACCCTGGGTGTGCAAAGATACGAGGATCTGCCTAAGGCCGCCAGAAATTATCTCTCGCGTATCGCCGAAGTCTGCGGCGTCCCGGTCGACATGGTGTCAACAGGGCCTGACCGCAATGAGACCATCGTATTGCGTCATCCTTTCGAATGACGCATTCAGATCAGATTTCAATGCGCTCGGGTTTGCCTATCAGATAGCCCTGCAAACCGTCGACATAAAGGTTCATCAGCATGTCGCGTTCGGCGACCGTCTCGACCGCCTCGGCGATCACCTGTATGTCGAGCTCGTGCGCGATCTTTGAAATCGATTGCACGAGAAATTGATGGCCCTTGTTGCTGTCAACGTCGCGGATGTAGCTCCCGTCTATTTTCAGATAGTCTATCTTGAGGTCCCTGAGATAGCTGAATGATGCAAATCCGCGCCCGCAGTGGTCGACGCCGAACGCGCATCCGTGGCCTTGCAGGCGTGAGATGAATTCATGCACCGTCGCGGCGTGATTGACGATGTCGTATTCCTGGAATTCGAACATCAGCTGCTGGGCTCTCGTTCCCAGCGCGCGCAGAATCGCTTCCAGCGTCGAGACGAAACTCTGGTCGGATATCGACTGTAGCGAAAGATTGACAGCCAGTCTGTCGTCCGAACTGGTCGCCAGTTTTGAAAGTTCAACCACGACCAGTCTGTCAAGCTGCGCCGAATAACCCAGGTTTTCCGCCATGGGCATGAAAATGCCTGCATTCAGCAGTTCTCCATCTTCGCCGGGGATCCTGAGGAAGGCCTCGCGGTGCATCATCTGCCCGCTGGTGCTCAGAATCGCTTGCAGATGCAGCGATACGGATTTTCCCTCTATCACCTTCTTGAAGAATGCGCGCCAGTCTCCTGCGCCATGGATCGGCTGCATGGCGGCGTCATCACGCCTGAACCAGCCGGCCTCGCCCCTGGACTGGGCGGAACGGAGCGCCATGTCGGCTTCCGCAAGGAGCTTCCCTGCATCCATTCCCTTCCGGTAAAGTGCGATGCCGACATGCCCGATGTCGATCGTGCTTTCTCCTGCGATATGGTGCAGTGCATCCACCAGGCGCTGTGCCATGCGCTCGGAGGCCTCGAGTTCGATATTTGGCAAGAACAGCGCAAAGCTCGCGCCGGACATGCGGGAGATCACTGAGCCTGGCGCATCCTTTTCGATTTCCCTCAGGGTCTCTGCGGTTCTGACGAGTATCTCGTCTCCGGCCTCGAAACCGTATAGATTGTTGTATTCCTTGAAGCGATCGAGCACCAGAAGGAAAAGGGCGCCGTTGTAGAATTTTTCCGGGTTGTGAACCAGATAATCGACCTGGGTGTTGAAGTAATTCCTGTTGCCAAGACCGGTCACCGTGTCCATGTAGGTCTCGGCGCGCAGCTTCTCGGTCAGCGCGGACTGCTCTTCGAACATCTGCTTGACCTTGATCGACATCCTGTTCATCACTTCGACCACGCGGCGCAAATCCGTCGTCCACGGCAGCTTTTGCTGGACCGGATATTCCCGGTTGCTGATCGCATTGGCCTGCTCTTCGACCGAACGCAGCGAACCCAGCATGAAATGCAGGATGATGAAACCCAGGATCAGTGAACCTGTGCCAACCAGCGATATCCAGGTCAGTTCATCGATGCTGTTGTGCCAGAGCTGCTCGTATGCAAACCCGGGATGCCGGCTGACATAGACATATGCGGCAATACCCGATCCTGAGATGATGGGGGCCTGAACGACGGGCGTATGAATGGGAATGAGATCGACGAACCATTGCGGGACGCCCGTTGCTTCGAGGGGGGACTCCCTTTCAACCAATGCCTTCCCATCGGTGGATTTGACGATGATCTCCCGGAAATAGCCGCGGCTGAACATCGCGCCGACGATGGCGTCCATCTTCCTCGAGTCATTCTGTTGCAGATGCGGGGCGAGGGAAAGGGCGAGAGAATGTGCGGTATCCTCGGCGGATGAACCCAGCTGGGTCAGAAGATAGTGCCGGGTGTTGTTCACGCTGATCAAGGATACGCCAGCGAACATCAAAAGGAAAAGCAGCAAGATCGTCAGCAGCAATTGTCTTCTTAAGGTCATTGCATCTCCATGGCGTGTTTTCTGCATTATCCAATCGTTCTGACTATTATCCGAGTGTGTGAAGAACAAAGCAAATCCGATCATGGCGCAGGAAAGTTCCCAAGGCGGGCTCCTTGTGTAGTCGAATTGCCGGATTTGCATTGACCTGTTCCGGATAACTCGGATACGATTGGACGATTTTCCGATTTCACTGGGACGGTAAGTGACATACGCCAAACTGATTTTTTCGCTGCTCCTTGCAATCGGCATGTCTACCGCACAGGCGGAAGAAAAACTCGCCTTGAGCACCTCCCTGGATTCCCTGCCTTCCGCTTACACCAATGCGCATAGTGTTCAGCTGACCATCCTTTCCGAAGATGATCTCTGGCAGCGCCTGAGAGATGGTTTCTCGATGCCTTCGATGAATGACCCCCTGGTTGCAAGGCATGAACAATGGTATGCGCGCAAGCCTGAATATTTTGCGCGCATGATGGAAAGGGCAAGGCGCTATCTTTACTACATCGCAGGCGAGGTCGAACGTCGCGGCATGCCCAGCGAAATCGCCTTATTGCCGATGATAGAAAGCGGATTCAATCCGGGCGCGCGCTCTTCCAGCAATGCCTCGGGAATATGGCAGTTCATACCCGCCACCGCAAAACATTTCGGCCTCAGGCAAAACTGGTGGTATGACGGCAGGCGCGACATCGTCAGCGCCACCCAGAGCGCACTGGATTATCTTGAAAAGCTGCATACGATGTTCGGCGACTGGAATCTCGCACTGGCGGCCTATAACTGGGGGGAGGGCGCTGTGCAGCGGGCGCAGGAAAGAAACCGCAGGAAGGGGTTGCCTACCGACTATCAGAGCCTCGATCTGCCTGATGAGACGCGCAATTATGTGCCCAAGCTCATGGCGATAAAGGACATCGTTTCGAACCCCTCGAGTTATGGACTCTCGTTGTCGGACATACCCAACAAGCCCTATTTCGCGATCGTCCAGACGACCCAGCACATGGATGTCAAGCTCGTTGCAAAGCTTGCGGACATTCCCAAGGACGAATTCGTGGCACTCAATCCCGCGAACAACAGGCCCGTGATCCTGCATGACAACAGCGATTACATATTGCTGCCGGTGGACAAGGTCGAAACTTTTCATACCAATCTGCAGAATTACGACAAGCCCTTGGTCAGCTGGCAGCCCTATCATGCGAAGATGGGGGAGCGCCTTGACCGTCTCGCGCCGCGTTTCGGGCTGACGCTGGAAAAATTGAAATCGGTCAATGGACTTTCATCGCGGGCCCGCATCAGCACCAACGAAACCCTGCTGGTGCCCGTGAGCGATCAGTCCGTCGAGGAGTCATTCCAGCCGTTCAACATGCAGCTTCAGGCCGATAGCCTCAATACGCCAGAGAGCGAGGGCTTCGTCGCCAGGGAGGGCGATACGCTGAACAAGCTCGCTCGCCGCTATCATGTCAGCATAAACACGCTAAGAGATTGGAATGCGGAGTGGAAACGCGTCAAGCCGAACCAGAGACTGCATGTCGCAGGGGCGGGGCGGCATCATCACCGCCATGCGGTCAGAATCGCAAAGAGACAGACCCATTTTGCAAGGCAGGCTCACCGGGCTACGCGCCTGGCGAGCGAATAGCGCGGGCGGTCACTGGGCTGGAAACGCTTCGAAACGGTTGCTGTTCGGGTTGTAGTGCAGCAACTCGCCTTTCTCCATGTCGAAGTACCAGCCATGAAGCGCCAGTTTCTTGCTTGCGACACGCTCGAGTATCCACGGGAAGGTCAGCAGATTGTCAAGGGAGACCAGAATCGCCTCCTGCTCGCATGCCCTTTGCTTTTCGTCCTTCGATTTGTTCTGCATCCTTGAAAGAACCCGGTTGCGCGCCTGGCTTGCGACCTTCATCCATCCGGAGATGAATCCGTTCTGCGCATCATCCCCGTCCTTCTGGTCCAAGAGCGACTGTATGCCGCCGCAATGCGCATGTCCCAGCACGATGATGTTTTCGACTCCCAGATTGCGCACGCCATATTCCAGCGCTGCGCTCGTTCCATGGAAATTGCCGCTGTTCTCGAATGGCGGGACAAGATTGGCTACGTTGCGGATGATGAACAGGTCGCCTGGATCGCAGTCCGTGACAATCGCAGGATCCACCCTGGAGTCGCAGCATCCGACCACGATCGATTTGGGCGACTGGCCCTGTTTGGTCAGGCGTTCGAACAAGTCCTGGTTCTTTTCATAATGGTTCCTGCGAAACCGCATATAGCCCGAGACCAGTTTGTCGATATGGCTCTGTGTCAGATATTTCAGCGCCAGGCGATATTTCTCGGTGGTTTTTGCAACGATATCTTCGGGCAATCCGGGCCCGGGCGATTGCTTGTTCCAGCCGGAAGCCTCCAGCCAGTCCCTTACATACTGCTTGTCGAAGCTGGGCGGACTCGCGCCCGGTTTGTACTGATCGGCCGGCCAGAAGCGGGATGAATCCGGGGTCAAAGCCTCGTCGATCAGATAAAGTTTTCCCTGCTCATCCAGTCCGAACTCGAACTTGGTGTCGGCGATGATGATGCCCTGTCCCAGCGCATAGGAGGCGGCCTCCTTGTATAGCGCGATGCAAACATCCCGAACCCTGGCCGCCAGTTCGCTGCCCAGCAAGGCCTCCGCCTTTTCATGGCTGATGTTCTCATCATGCGAGCCATTTTCCGCCTTGGTCGAGGGGGTGAACAAGGGCTCCGGCAGTTTGTCCGCCTCGCGCAGCCCTTCAGGTAGGGGAATTCCGCAGACGCTCCTGTAGGCCTTGTATTCCTTCCACCCGGAGCCTGCGAGATAACCGCGCACGATCGCTTCGATGGGCAGGGGCTTTAGCTTCCTGACCACGATGGCACGATCTTTGACTTGCTCGCGCTCGCTTTCTGCCACTACCGTGGCGGGATCGATGCCGGTCAGATGATTGGGAACAACATGCTCCAGCCGGTCAAACCAGAAATTGGAGATTTCCGTCAGGATCCTGCCCTTTTCAGGAATGGGATCTGGCATCACCACGTCGAATGCGGAAAGGCGGTCGGTCGTGACGATCAGGAGGTGGTCCCGATCCACTTCATAGATGTCCCGGATCTTGCCGCGGTTGAGCAGTTTCAGGCTTTTTATGTCAGACTGGAAGAGTGCATTGTTCATATCAATTCCCGTAAAATGTCGCCATGGAAATCACCTGCTATCGTGACCCTGAAATAGCCAGAGAACCCAGAACGCTGCCGGCTGTCACCTACAATCTGGCGCATACCCTGCTTGCCAGGACGCAGAACCGCTGTCTCTTCATTCCCATCCGCTCGATGCAATTTCTCGCGATTCTGGACGATGAAGAACTCATCTTCCTCGATGGGGTACGAAAATGCTGGATCAACATCGCATGGCAAAGATTCCGGCCGCAAAGCCGCAATTCACTCGATGAGCCGGTGGCATACGAGGCAGTTTACTATCAGATGGATGCTTCAGTCATCATGCCCCGGCTGCAGATCGAGCTGACCCATGCGCTTCAGCGGCTTAATCAGAAGGGGGGCGCGATTGCGCCGGCCCGTGTGCTGAAATTCCCGGCACGCTGACTATTCGTCATCGCTTAGCTCGGGATTCCATCCTTCCTTGCGTGCACTGCTGATGGCTTCGGCGTAGATTCTCGTATGGCGCTCAAGCAACTCGCCAGACAGGCGGCTGGGAAGATGGGCATAGGGCTCCCATGCGGCATACACCGCCTCGTACAGGACCTGCATGCGTCCCATGTCCCAGCCGGAACAGGTTTCAGTCTCGGGCAGTATGCCGAAAACCCAGGCGTCGCGCACCATGCGGCCCAACGGGGTCAGTCCTGCATGGACATCCTGGTCCAGCCCCACATATGTCTTTTCGTTCATCTTGTCAGTCCCGCATAAAGCAAAGGCAGCTTTTCAGGAAGGCGCTCGACATGATCCACGACCATGTAGTTTCTCGCGCCGAATATCCTGGATACATACTGGTCGGCGCGCGGATCGAGCGACATGCAGAAGGTGTTTACCCCGTTGCGGCTGAGCTCTTCCACGGCCTTTTTCGTATCATAGCGCAGGTATTGCGGGTCGCGCACGTCCACGTCAGCGGGTTCGCCGTCCGTGATCACAAGAAGCAGTTTCTTGGACGACTTCTGCAGCTTCAGATAGTGCCCGGCATGGCGGATTGCCGCACCCATGCGCGTTGAAAGCTGGCCCGTCATCGCTGCAAGGCGCGACTTGGGCTGGTCGTCATAGGGCTGATCGAAATCCTTGTAGCGGAAGTATTCGACGTTGTGCCTGCCGTCTGAACAGAATCCGTGTATCGCGAAGGGATCGCCTATCTTGTCGATTGCATCCGCCAGCAGCACCGCAGCCTCGCGCTGCAGATCGAGCACGCTGTAATCTTTCCCGCTCACCTTTTCGTTGGTCGACTCTGAAAGGTCAAGCAGCACCATCACCGAAATGTCGCGCATCTTGCGAACAGAGCGCATCATGATGCGCTGGTCCGGCTGTTGCACCATGCGTATGTCTATCATCGAGCGGATCGCGGCGTTGATGTCGAGCTCGTCCCCGTCCTCGAGCTTTCTTATGCGGGTCACGCCTTGCGGTTGCAGCGCGTCGAGCAGGAATTTCATGCGCTGGATTTGCCGCTTGTACTGCGTGGCGATGTCTTCGATGATCTGCATCTCACCGGTCTTGGGGCGCTTTTCCTGAACGGTCACCCATGTCGGACGCTCAAGCTGGATCTGGTAATCCCATTCCGAATAGTGGTAGGGTGCGGAGACGGGCTCCCTGCCTTCCAGCTCGTTGTAGGACTTTCCGCCGCTCTCGTCGCCGATGTTCTCGTATGGGTATAGCTCCGTGGCAAGCACCCATATCTCCTGGGCATCGTCACCCGCAAGTTCGGTGTCGATCTCGTTGGCCATCTCCATCACGCTGACATACTTTCTGACCTGCCTGACCGATTCATAACCGGCAGAGGCCGCCTTCTCCATGTCGAATTCCTCGAACTCCCAGAAGTAGCGGTTGTCGTCGAGATAGGGCGCGATCAGCATGTCGGTGCGCGGATGGAAGGGGATATGCAGCTGCGACAATTCATGCGCGAGTGCCACGCCTATATCCCAGGAAAGCTGGTTGTCCTTCAGGCGGTCCTGTCCTTCTGCAAAAAGCTCGCGCGCCTTGACGATCACGGGATGGTCGTCCTGATAGGTCTCGTCAAGCAGCGCGCGTGCGATGCGGTTCAGATAGTCGCCGATCGAATTGCCCTGGGAGGATTCGATGGTGTGCAGGCTGGACCAGAGCTGCTTCAGACCCGGGAAGGCATTGGTCGCAAGGCGCTCGACCCGCGCATCCTCGATCGCGGAGATGACGGCCATCTGCAGCGTGTTCAGTCCTTCTGCGGAGATGGGCGAGAGCGTGTAGACGACATGCGCCGCGCAGTGCGCCGTGGCGGCGCGGTACAGTTCCAGTCCGGAAATGCGCACCTCTTCATTGCCTTTCTTGATGACGAAGTCATCGTATGCATCCGGGACATGCAGCAGATAATTCTCGATGTAGGGCTTGTAGCCTTCGCGCTTCTCGAAGTCTCCGGAAGTCGGGCGCATGAAGAAATCCCGTCCCCACAAGGCGCGCAGATACATGTTGATCCGGCGCTGCACGTCGATGAAAAGCGTGCCCTTGCGCTCCTGTTGCAGGATTGCGAGTGATTCCGGCGTTTGCAGGCCGAAATAGCGCACCTGTTCTTCATAATTGGTGCGGTGCGCCTGGGCGCCCCAGTTGGCCCAGCGGCGCAGGCCACCCAGCGTGAGCTGGGAGAACAGCGTATCCAGGTTGTCCAGCATCGGCTTGACGCCGCGCGGCGCGTTGGCCAGGAGCGTGTTGATCAGCTGCAGATACTTGGAGAAGAGCGTCGCATCGCCCAGGCGTTCGGCCGCAGTGGGTGCGGTTGCAAGCACCAGTTCGATCACCGTGCCGCTGGTCTTGGATGACATCTTCATCGCGGTGTAGACCAGGTCGGGAATGACATCCTCGCCCAGCATTTTGGCGACCGCCGGGGCGATCTCTATGTAGGTTGCGACCAGTTCGCTGCCGCGGCCCAGTCCCTTCAAAGACACCGCGCCTTCGAGGTAGTTCTGCAGGCCGCGCGGGCTGAAGACGCGCGCTGCTTCCTGCCAGGCGGATTGCAGAATTTCCTGCGAATTGTCAGACAGTTCGCCGAGAATTTCTTGATAATCTTCGAGATGGATAGACATGGCTCAGTTGGAGTCATCTTCTAAGATGACCCATTCTCCTTTGCTCCCTAGACCCTGTTAGTCACTGCGATCAAACCCGGCAGCGCTGCTTTGGCTTGCGATCAGAAATAGGTGCTGACTGCCGCATCCAGCGCATCCCGCATGTCGGGATCGTCCGTGATCGGGCGCACCAGCGCCACGCGGCATGCCTTGATGGGATCGACGCCATTGGAGATCAGGCTGCCTGCATAGATCAGCATGCGGGTCGAGATGCCTTCGTCCAGCCCGTGCCCCTTCAGGTTTCTTGCGCGCTCTGCGATGGAAACCAGCTTGCCTGCCACTTCGGCATTGACGCTGGTCTCATGCGATATGATCTCGGTTTCGATGTCGTGCTCGGGATAGCTGAAGTCCAGCGCGCCGAAGCGCTGCTTGGTCGACTGCTTCAAATCCTTCATCAGGGACTGGTATCCGGGATTGTATGAAATGACGAGCTGGAAATCCGGATGCGCCTTGATCAGTTCGCCCTTCTTTTCCAGAGGCAGAACGCGACGGTTGTCGGTCAGCGGGTGTATCACCACCGTGGTGTCCTGGCGCGCCTCGACCACTTCGTCGAGATAGCAGATCGCGCCATAGCGCGCAGCAAGGGCAAGCGGGCCGTCCTGCCAGCGCGTGCCCTGAGCATCGAGCAGGAAGCGGCCGACCAGATCGGAAGCCGTCATGTCTTCGTTGCAGGCCACGGTGATCAAAGGCTTTTTGAGCTTCCACGCCATGTGCTCGACAAAGCGGGATTTGCCGCAACCGGTGGGGCCTTTGAGCATCATCGGCATGCGCACGCTGTAAGCAGCCTCATACAGCTCGACTTCGTCGGCGACGGGACGGTAATAGGGTTCTGCTTCGATACGATACTGCTGGATGATGTCGCTCATCTATGTCTCCATCTTTCAACACAGGGAAGGAAGCAGCCTGCAATCAAGCCGCTTTCGTCCATGCCCCGCCGCAGGCGGCGGGGAACTGCTTTACACGGTCTTGCCGCGGTAGATCACCATGGCAGCGCCCTGGCTTTGAGCGAAGTTGTCATAGCCGACCAGACGAACGTGGTTGTTCGGGTTTGCCCTGTGGCATGCTTCTGCTTCGGCCAGAATCTTGTTCACGTCGGTCTCGCCGAACATCGGCAGCTTCCACATGTACCAGTAGTTGTCCATCAGGTGCTCTGGCTCTGTGTGCTCGATCGCGGGGTTCCAGCCCTTGTTGACGATGTACTCGACCTGTTTCCTGATCTGGTCGGCATTCATCGCCGGCAGATAGGAAAAGGTTTCGAACTTGCGGCTTGAAGGGTCAGACAAGCGGCTCTTGTAATCCAACATTTCAGACATTGTTTTCTCCAGTTATGTTTGAGACCCGGCGCAGCGCGCCGGGAGATTCATCACTTGTGAGCGACGTCCAGCTTGTCGACGGTGTCGAACTCGAACTTGATCTCTTTCCATGTTTCCATGGCGATCTTGAGTTCAGGGCTGTTCTTCGCTGCCTCTGTCAGCACAGCCTTGCCTTCCTTCTCGATGGCGATGCCGCGGTTGCGCGCTTCAACGCAAGCCTCGAGCGCCACGCGGTTGGCTGCAGCACCTGCCGCATTGCCCCATGGGTGGCCCAGCGTGCCGCCGCCGAACTGCAGAACGGAGTCGTCGCCGAAGATGTTGACCAGCGCGGGCATGTGCCATACATGGATGCCGCCGGAAGCCACAGGCATCACGCCAGGCATGGAGCCCCAGTCCTGGTCGAACATGATGCCGCGCGAGCGGTCTTCAGCCGTGAAGGAGTCACGCATCAGGTCGATCCAGCCCAGGGTCGCGCCGCGGTCGCCTTCCAGTTTGCCCACGACGGTGCCGGAGTGCAGGTGATCGCCGCCGGAGAGGCGCAGGATCTTGGTCAGCACGCGGAAATGGATACCGTGGTGAGGATTGCGGTCGATCACAGCGTGCATCGCGCGGTGGATGTGCAGCAGGATGCCGTTGTCGCGGCACCAGTTTGCAAGACCGGTGTTGGCGCAGAAGCCGCCGGTGATGTAGTCGTGCATGATGATCGGTGCGCCGAGCTCTTTTGCATATTCGGCACGCTTGTACATCTCTTCAGGCGTGGGTGCCGTGACGTTCAGGTAGTGACCCTTGCGCTCGCCGGTTTCGCGTTCTGCCTTGTGGATCGCTTCCATCACGAAGTCGAAACGCTGTCTCCAGCGCATGAACGGCTGGCTGTTGACGTTCTCGTCGTCCTTGGTGAAATCCAGACCGCCGCGCAGGCACTCGTAAACGGCGCGACCGTAGTTCTTTGCGGACAGGCCCAGCTTGGGCTTGATCGTGCAGCCCAGCATAGGACGGCCATACTTGTTCATCATGTCGCGCTCGACCTGGATGCCGTGGGGTGGGCCACCGCAGGTCTTCACGTAGGCGAGCGGGAAACGCACGTCTTCGAGACGCAATGCGCGGATCGCCTTGAAGCCGAACACGTTGCCGACCAGCGAGGTGAAGACGTTGACCACGGAGCCTTCTTCGAACAGGTCGATCGGATAGGCCACAAATGCGTAGAAGCAGGTGTCATCCCCGGGGACGTCCTCGATCCTGTATGCGCGGCCCTTGTAGTAGTCCAGATCGGTCAGAAGGTCTGTCCAAACCGTTGTCCAGGTACCCGTCGAAGATTCCGCTGCAACAGCCGCAGCTGCCTCTTCACGATCCACGCCAGGCTGAGGTGTAATCTTGAAACATGCAAGAATGTCGGAATCCAATGGTGTGTATTCCGGCATCCAGTAAGTTTGCCGGTATTCCTTTACACCGGCGTTGTAGGTCTTGACGGCCATAGCAACTTCCTTTTTGTCTGGTTAATCAGATGTCTTCCACCCTGGAAAGACCTGTAGCCCTTTTGAGCATGCCGGCACTATATACAAAACGATCCATAAACAATAATTGTATTTTCTTATGCAGATCATTTACCATGATCAATGGTTACCCAGGATGAAAGCCATGATCAGAAATGCGACATTGCGCCAGCTCAAGGTTTTCGAGGCAGTTGCACGCAACTTGAGCTATACGCGCGCCGCAGAAGAGCTGCACACCACGCAGCCCACCGTATCCATACAGCTAAAGCAGCTGACCGACCTCGTGGGGCAGCCGCTCATCGAGCAGACCGGCAAGCGTGTTTCGCTGACCTTTGCCGGGGAAGAGCTTCTCAAGGTCTGCCGCGACATTTTCGATGAGCTTTCCCGCTATGAAATGCTGCTTGCCGACATGAGGGGGGTCAAGGCAGGAAGACTGAAGCTGTCCGTGATCACCACCGCAAAGTATTTCGTGCCGCGCCTCTTGGGTTTGTTCTGCCAGCGCTATCCGGGCGTGGACGTTCTGTTAAGCGTCGACAACAGGGAGCACCTGTTGCAGCGCATGGCGGAGAATCAGGACGATATCTATGTGCTGGGGCAGCCGCCCGAACACATGGACGTGGAAGTGAAGCCTTTCCTTGAAAATCCGATCGTGGTTCTCGCCGCGCGCAATCATCCGCTCGCCGACGCCAAAAATATCTCCCCCAGGCGTCTTTCGGAAGAGCAGTTCCTGATGAGGGAGGCGGGCTCGGGTACCCGGCTATCCACCGAAAAGTTCTTTGCCGAACGCGGTCTGAAACTCAAGGTCCGCATGGAGCTCGGAAGCAATGAGGCGATCAAGCATGCGGTCGCAGGCGGCCTGGGGATCGCCGTGCTTTCGGCGCATACCCTGGCGCTTGACCGGGGCGAAGATGAGCTCGCAGTGCTGGACGTGGAAGGCTTCCCGATACGCCGTCAATGGTATCTTGCATATTCAAAGGAGAAGCCGCTGTCGATACTCGCAAAGACATTTCTGGAATTCCTGCAACAGGAAAGCCAGGCGTTAAGCCGGAAATTTCTGCTCGGCATAAGCGGGTTCCCGAATCAGAAGCCGCCTGCCAGAAAGAAAAGGCAATGACTTGATGCTGCCATCGGGATGTGCCGGCAGGGCGGGTCTTCAGCAGTGCTGCCCGAGTTCTTGCTGTATTTTAAGCGCCTCATCGCGTGCTTCCATTGCAGTCGAGGCAAGGCAGGTATAGTGACCCATCTTGCGTCCTGGGCGCGCTTCGCGCTTGCCATACAGGTGCAGCTTGGCACGGGGACTTTTCAGGATCTGTTCCCAGCGGGGCTCGCCATCTTTCCATAGATCGCCCAGCAGGTTGACCATCGCTGCAGGCGATAAAAGCCGCGTGTCACCCAAGGGCAGTCCGCACATTGCGCGCACCTGCTGCTCAAACTGGCTGGTGACGCAGGCGTCCATCGTGTAATGGCCGCTGTTGTGCGGTCTTGGGGCGATTTCATTGACCAGCAGCCTGCCGTGGCTTATGAAAAATTCGACCGCGAGCACGCCGACATAATCAAGCTGAACGGCTATCCTGCATGCCATGGACTTGGCCTCTTCGATCAGCCCGGGGCTCACGCTTGCAGGCACCACGGTGATGTCCAGCACGCCATTCGCATGGGAATTCTCGCTCAAAGGATAGACCGCCATCTCATTGTCGATGCCGCGCGCAAGTATCACGGACACTTCGGTGTCGAGCGGCACTTGGCCTTCAAGCACGCAGGGTTCACGCTTCATGTCATTCCATGCGACTAGGGCTTCGCGTACATCCTTTGCCTTTGCCTGCCCCTTGCCGTCATAGCCGAAACGGCTTACCTTGAGAATGGCGGGCGAGTTGATCTTTTCGAAAGCATCGACCAGGTCGCTCTCGCTTTGCACGAAGGCGAATGGGGCGGTTGGGAATCCGTGGTCCCGCAGAAAGGTTTTTTCGTAAATGCGGTTCTGGGTGGTTGCAACTGCCAGCGAACCCGGGCTGACGACGCAGTGCCGGGCCAGCCTGTCCAGCGTGGATGCAGGGATATTTTCAAACTCCGTGGTCACGGCGGCGCACTCGTTCGCAAGGCGGTCAAGGGCTTGGGGGTCTTCATATTCCGACATCAGATGTTCGTCCGCTATCCTGCCCGCAGGGCTTTGCGGATCCGGGTCGAGCACGATGGTCCGGTAACCCATGGTGCGTGCGGCAACGATGAACATGCGGCCCAATTGCCCGCCGCCGAGCATGCCTAGTGTAGCGCCCGGCAATATCATTTTGGCAGTTTCATCGCCTTGACCTTGGCGACCTGTTGCTTGCGGAATTTTTCGAGTTTACGTGCGAGGACCGCATCATGATTTGCGAGCATTGCCGCCGCGAATAGGGCCGCATTCGCAGCGCCGGCTTCTCCGATTGCGAAGGTTGCAACCGGAATCCCCTTTGGCATCTGGACGATGGACAGCAGGGAATCAAGCCCCTTGAGGGCCCGGGATGTCACCGGGACGCCGAGCACGGGAACCGTGGTTTTGGCGGCAAGCATTCCGGGCAGGTGTGCCGAACCACCTGCACCTGCGATGATGCATTGCAATCCCCGCGTGGCGGCGTTTTCGGCGTAGTCGTATAAGAGATCCGGTGTGCGGTGGGCAGATACCACTTTGGCCTCATGCGGGATGCCGAATTCTTCCAGCATCTGTGCCGCGTTCTGCATGATTTTCCAGTCGCTGTCGCTTCCCATCACGACGCCAACCAGCGGCTTTTTCGCGACCGGCTTTCGCTTCTTCAGATCCATAAATATACGCTCAGTAATGCAGTAATAGCAGATGTCAGTCGGGCCACACGCGTTCCGAGAGCATCGGAACACGGGCGGGTTTAACGGTCTTGGTGGGGGGGCTTGCCGCCACTTTTTTCGCTATTGTAGCCGGTTTTTCCTCGGCTTTGTTTTCCTGAACCTTGACCTTGCGCATGCTGACGGCAAGTTTATTGGATGCTTTGCTCATTTTAACAACTCCTTTATGATGGCTTCAATTTCACAAACTGCTGCCTTGCCACGGGGGCCAAGTCCATACACGCTTGTTCCTTCCATTGCCGCATTGCGATAGGCCGCACGGCGTGCAATCCCTGTTTGCAATGTCGGAAAATCAAATTCTGCCAGGGCTTCGTGCATCGATCTGGATAGCGAGTTGCGGGCATCCAGCTGATTCAGAACCACGAATGCCCTGAGGCGGGGATTTTCTGCCGTTGCACGCTTCACCTCGTCAGCGATATCAATGCTGGCCCACAAATCCACCGGGGATGGCTGAATCGGAACCAGCGCAATGTCGACGTTCCTCAGCACATCGCCCACTGTGGTTGTTTGCAGGGTAGGGGGGCAATCCAGCACAACATAGCGATGTTTTCGGCTCCCCTTCAGGAATTGTGCCAGATCGGCATTGTCCTGGACATGCTGCACTTCCGGCAGGTCGCCCGCTTCGTTCATGCCGGCCCATTGACTGATCGATCTTTGCGGATCGGTATCCAGGACCAGGGTGCGGTCGCGCTGATGAAGGCCTGCTGCCAGATTGAGCGCCAAGGTGGTCTTGCCTGTTCCGCCCTTCTGGTTCGTGATCGCGATGCGCAGCGTGGACATCAGGTATTGCCGGCAAAAAGATGGTCGATTTTTTGTGCCAGCGCGACATGCGCCGGCGAAATCTTCTCGCCATTGGCGTCGATGGTCACGCCAACGTAATTCTTGCCAAAGCTCAAGTTGGGATAGAGCTGCGTCTGTTCACAGAGCTTGGCCAGGTCGTCGAGAAAGCGTCTGGTCGCCGCATAGTTCTCGAAATCGAAACGCTGGCTTAGCGTCGGTGGCAAATCTTGCCTTAGCCAGCGCGGGATGGGATTTTCGCCTTCACTCATGTTTCTGCACCTTAGTCTGGAAGATCGGCTTGCATTTTGTTCAGTTCTTCACAATGCGTCAACTCGTCATTCATAATCTTCGCGAACAGGGATTGATGCTCGAAGTCGCGCACGCGCATGCAATATTCGGCCGCCTCTTCGTACAAGCGTATTGCTTCGACTTCCAGGACATGATCGATGGCTATCATCTCGCGCAAATTTCTTCCAAGCCTCACAGCCGGCAACTGGGTGGCGTTGGGTGCAGAGCCAAGTTTCAGCAGCGCATCGATCAGGATCTGCACATGTTCAAGTTCCTCGGTGACGTCCTGGCGGAAATGCGCGCAATATTTCTCCATTCCCCATTGGTCGCATATTCTTGACTGAGCCATATATTGCTGAACTGCAGCCATTTCATGGCCCAGCGCCCGGTTCAAATATCCCAATAGCCTTGGATCCCTTCCCATGATGCACCCTTGATTATGAGACGATGGTGCTTACGTCGCTGTCTCTCCCTCCGGCGTTGGCGCTCGGTTTTGCGGGCAGGATGTTTTCGACTTCGCTGTGTACGCGTGCGATGATGTGAGCTGCGACGAGGCCATCGCCGACGCGCTCGCAGGCATCGGCGCCGGCGCGCACGGCTGCGTTGACTGCACCTGTTTCGCCGCGCACGAGCACGGTGACGTATCCGCCGCCGACGAACTGGCGACCGATGAGGCGCACTTCGGCGGCCTTGGTCATGGCGTCAGCCGCTTCGATTGCGGGCACAAGACCGCGAGTTTCAATCATTCCCAGCGCAATGCCAGTCATACCTGTTGCCATTTTCTTTCTCCTTTATCTAATCACGAATTCAAGCTGCTTCAGCGGTAGGCAGGATGTTTTCGACTTCGCTGTGTACGCGTGCGATGATGTGAGCTGCGACGAGGCCATCGCCGACGCGCTCGCAGGCATCGGCGCCGGCGCGCACGGCTGCGTTGACTGCACCTGTTTCGCCGC
>JAJZTF010000005.1:0-60350 GCA_021821945.1 Pseudomonadota bacterium | reverse complement strand
GGCAGGATGTTTTCGACTTCGCTGTGTACGCGTGCGATGATGTGAGCTGCGACGAGGCCATCGCCGACGCGCTCGCAGGCATCGGCGCCGGCGCGCACGGCTGCGTTGACTGCACCTGTTTCGCCGCGCACGAGCACGGTGACGTATCCGCCGCCGACGAACTGGCGACCGATGAGGCGCACTTCGGCGGCCTTGGTCATGGCGTCAGCCGCTTCGATTGCGGGCACAAGACCGCGAGTTTCAATCATTCCCAGCGCAATGCCACTAGTTGTACTTGCCATGATGCTCTCCTTTACTTGGTTGATAGAACTGCTGTTTCGCGGATCTGATTTTCCGCATCCCATTGATCGATGATCCCGAGTATCGTTAGATCAGTGAGAATCTTGTAATCGCCGGCGCCATAGCGAGCGGCCGAGCCGCCGGCAGTAAAAACCCATTTGCCTTCCGGCACGCCGACAGGATCTACTGCGACGGAAAACTTTCCCTTTGCATCCGCCAGCACCCTGAGTGACGTGCTGTACAGCCCGGGGATGCGTCTGGTACAGACCAGATCGGATACCACGCGCATGATTTCCATGTCAGTTATCCTCCCAATGGTCGATGATCCCGATGATCGTCAGATCGCTTGGAAAATCCTTGGCGCCTGCAGCCTCCCTGGCCGCCGAGCTGCCAACGCAGATTACCCAGTCACCCGGAATGCAACCCACGGCATCGACTGCAACGCTGCGCGCACCACCGGCCTTTTCTCTGACCACCAACAGGGGGCGATGCCCCATCTCGCGAACACGGTTTGTCGATACCAGGGTCTTTTCAACTTGCATGATCTTCATGACTTCACCTCAATGCGCATCGGCTTCAAATTCTTCATCCACTTTTTCCTGCGCGCTTCCATGTTCCTTGCCCTGCACCGTCATGCAGCAAAACAGCAATCCCTTCCTGGCCAGCGCGGGATAACGCGCTTCGATCGCTCCCTTGACGCGGCGGCAACGGGCTACTGCGCGCTCCCTCGAGCCAGGCACCTTTTCGTCATAGCGGTAATGGATCGCGATCGGTATCGGCAGGCCATGAGCCACGTTCAGCTTGCTGAAAATCCTGATGCCCACATCCATGTCCGCAGAACCCTCTTCAATGGTGTACATGTGGCCAAAATAGGCAAGATTCCGCAGGTGGACCTCGTCGAATCCCTCGCCGATGTTGATGAAGCGTTCGGCATGCCCGATGTCCGGATAACGTCCATGATGATTGGTGCACACGTAATCGATCTGCGACAGGTTGTTCACGAGCAGACGCTCGATCAGTCTGCGCATGCCGGATTCGGGCGCGCTGCTGCCGGCGTTCCTCACGGCCTCGTCAATCGCCATTTCCAAGTGCCGGCGGGCTTCGCTCGCGGACATCTCCGCTGTCCTCTGATACAGGGAAAGATTGTCGACGAAGCAATCCACGCTCATGTTTCCTTCGTGGTCAGGCAGGTGCACCTTGATGGCATCGTTGTCGGTATCAACCCCTATGAGCAGGGTCGAGACTGAAGCGCCGCAGCAGAATCCGTTCTCGATCGCAGTGCGGAAAGCCGACAGACGGTCGAGCGCAGCCGTTGCCGCCTTTTTTTCATCGCTGCCATGGGCGGCGCAGCCCTCGTGAAGCGGATCCGAGCTGCTGAAGTGATACACCGCAACCTTGAGGTATCTTGTGCCGGCATCAGGCAGCGTCGGCAGGCCTTCGCGGAAGCGGCGCAACTCGATCTCGATCCACTGCTTCACGTTGAGCTCCACGTCAAACATCGCGCCAGCGTAGGATTTGCGCTGCCGCACAGCCTGGTGGGGCAGGCGGAGGATGAACTGCAGCAGACCTTTAAGGCGGCCGTCCGCGCAAGGGCTGATGTCCACTTCATGAAAGCCGCAGTCGATGAAGAAACGCTGCATTGCCTCCGCATCCGCCTTGCCATTCCAGCTCGGGGCAAGTTCACGCGCCAGGGCGTGGTAGGTCTGCAAAACGCTGTGGCCATAAAGCCTGCGCATATCGAGACCGTTCACCCATGCATCGCTCAGGACATCCGCCGGCAATTCAAATCCCATGCGTTCGCTTGCGATCTGCTGCGCGCGTTGTTCGAATCCGGCCTCATGTTCCAGCGCAGCTATGGACTTAAGCGTTGGCACGATGACGTCGAAGCGGGTGCGCACGGTGTTCTCGTATTCGCCAAGCTCCCTGTTGCGCAAGGTGTCCACCAGCGGATGCACGCGCGGTGAGCATATGTTGCTCACGCATTCGCCATTCTGCTCATGCATGTTGGGCGGACAGAAGCTCACGCGCTGCGGCCAGGAAGGCACTGCCGGTGAAACCGTGCGAATTGCCATGCCTACGGGTGCTGGCTGGCGGGCTTTCATCGCTGCCATGCGTTGCCGGGTATTCATGATGCGATTCTCCTCATCAGCACTGGCTTAGCCTCTCGCACCGCCAGACATGGTGATCATCGCACCCGCGCTTGAATTGCCGCTGCTGCCCGTGATCCTGCTGGTAGCCGCAGCCGGACGATCGAGTTCGCGGTTTTCGCGTGCATTGACACCATTCCCACGAGGATCGCCGCGCAAGGTAGGATTGCGTCTCTGCGCCGAGCGGCCTTCCGTGCCCGTAATGCGATCGCCACGATCCCATGCGTCCCCGGTGATGCGGCGCTCGCGGCCTTCCCCGGTGATGCGCTCGGGAAGGCTGGGAGCAGCTGGCGATGCCGCCACATTGCTCGCATTCTCGTCCCTGTAGCGGAATTCCGGTGTGCCGGAAATCAGGCCCAGCGCGCGCGCCATTGGTCCTGTGATGCGGCCATTGTCACCATATGCGCTGCCCGTGATCTGCCGGGAGACGCTCTGACTGGCGGACCGCGCAGGCGTGCTGATGGAGAAATCGCTGGGCATTGCAGAAGCTGGAGTGGTGCCACAAGCTTCTGCGCTTTGATCCTCGCCCAGATAAGGCGTGCCGCTGACCGGCTGACACAGGCCGCGCTCGTAACCGGTCATCCTCGCATCAGGACCAGGCTGGATGCCGGTCATGGCAGAGCTGCGTCCCAGGCGTGCGCGGTTGATCGCTTCGGCAGCGGTACGCGCAGCGCAGAATTCAGCATACTGGTCTGCGCCAATGTAGGAACTTCCGGTCAAGGGCTTGCACGCGCCATATTCGTCGCCGGTCACCTTGGATGAACGGCCAACCTGCGAACCGGAAACTTCCTGCCCCTTGAGCGTGATCGACATCCCCGTCTTGGCAGGAGCCTGATAAGGCTTGGCATTGCAGAATGAAACAAAATCTTCGCTGGCGATATAGTCTGTACCAGTCACACGCTTGCAGGAACCCTGCTCATCGCCGGTAACGCTCGACGACGGACCCACTCGGGTGCCGCTCACCGGTGCTCCAGCGCTGGTGTGACTGGTCTCCACTTTTTTTGGGGAATTTCCTCCCGAATTGCGCATCGCAGAAGCATCCGCATATGTGCTTCCGGTGATGGCCCTTTGAGCGCCTTGTTCAGCGCCGGTCACATTGACCTTGCGGTTGAGATCGGTGCCCGTGACGATCTGGTGTTTCTCGGTCATGCCCATGCCGGACTTCTCCGGCCTTTGCTCGGGCGCCGTGTTGCAGAATTCGACGACGGTTTCCGTTGCCAGGTATTCGCTGCCTGTCACTCTCTTGCATGTGCCATGCTCATCTCCGGTCACTTTCGTGCTGCGCCCGACTTCGGTGCCGGTCACGCGGCGGCCACGGCTGGTTGTGGTCGCACCCACCTTGGCCGCGGATGGCTCGGGCAATGTGCCGCAAAACTTTCCGAATTGTTCGGCGCCCACGTATTCGGTCCCGGTGATGGTGCGGCAGGTGCCGGCCTCGTTGCCTGTAACGAGCGAGGTGCGCTCGACCTGGTTGCCTGTCACGGTGCTGCCAGACAGCGTGGTGCCGATTTCAACCTTGGGAGGCTGGGGACGGACACGCCCGCATGGACGGCAGGGAGGAGCATCGCCACGGCCTTTCAAGGACTGTTCCATGCGCCGCTGGCGAACTGGAGACATGGGTTCGGGCTTGAGCACAGAAGGACGCGCGTATTCAATAACTGCGGATGGCTTTTCCTCGTGCTGGCAGCCGCAACTGGATGGACTTGCAACTTCGGGTGCTTCCTTGTTTTCCTTGCGAGCAGCAAGTCTTGCCTCGGTGGCACTCCTTGCGGTTGTGTTTCCAGTAGCAGAAGCTGACTTGCCGAACTGGGAAAGCGCCTGGCGTCGGGCAATCGCTGCCTCTCTGCCAGAAAGCTGCTTCTCAGGTGTATTTGCAGTCGCTTGGCTCATGAATGTTCTCCTTTGCGTCAGCGGTTAGTGGTTGTCGGATGCCTCACTTTTTTGAAGCTTCCCGGTTCATAAATATACAGATAGAAAATATAATTAAAAATGAATAATTATTATCGTTATCATATATAACTATGTATGTGTTCAAATCGCTGCTTGTTTCCAGGAGAGAGGCATGAATGTGACATTCCGTCAATTGAGACTGTTTGAGGCTGTTGCGCGCAACTCAAGCTTTACGCGGGCTGCCGAGGAGATGTATTTGACTCAGCCTGCCGTTTCCACGCAGATCAAGCAGCTCGAAGACGTGGTTGGAATGCCCTTGTTCGAGCAGATGGGCAAGAAGATATTCCTTACCGAGGCAGGCAAGGAGGTCTATGCATTCAGCCGTTCAATCATCCAGCAGTTCCGGGATATAGAGTCGGTTGTCGATGAAATGAAGGGGGTCAGGCGGGGGATGCTTGCGCTGACCGTCACCAGCACCTGCAAATATTTCGCACCGTACCTTTTGGCCGAATTCGTCAAACGTCATCCGGGAACGCAAGTGCATCTGGAGGTTGTCAACCGCGAGGAGATCGTCCAGCAGTTGCAGGACAATATCCCTGACATGGTCATCATGGGCAGACCTCCCGAAGATGCCGACTTGAAATTCCAGAGTTTCATGCAAAACCCGCTCGTGATCATCGCCTCATCCAGCCATCCGCTGGCAAAGGCAGGCACGGTTACATTGGAGCAGCTGGTCGAAGAGAACTTCATTCTGCGGGAGAAGGGGTCTGGCACGAGGGATGCGGTGGAAAGCTTCTTCGAGGAGCGCAATCTCAAGCTCAATGCCTCGATGGAGATGAGCCGCAACGAGGCGATCAAGCATGCTGTGATGGCAGGCCTGGGGCTCGGCATCGTGTCGATGCATACGCTGGAGTTTGAGCTTGCACTTAACCGCGTGGCTATCCTGAACGTGGACGGATTCCCGATCATGAAGGAGTGGTATCTGGTCCACCGGCATAGCAAGCGCCTATCGCCGATTGCGCAAGCTTTTCACGATTTCGTATTGAGCGAGGCAGACCAGATCGCCTCCTTGCCGGAACCCAGGCCGGCAGCGCGCTCAGGCCGCAATGCCAGGCGATCTTGAGCGGAAGTTTCCCAAGAAACCGTCAACCGGTAAACTTCACCAGGCGCGTCACCTGTATGTCCGAAATGAACACGACGCCGGTATGCTTGTTGAAGAAAGGCGCGAAGCCTTCAAGGATGGGTTCAACGAGCTCCGCCGGGACGGCGACGATGATCATGATCAGAACGGCATCCTCATTGAACATCAGGTGTCCTTCATGGAAGCCGTGACGCCCTTTTCCGGAAAGGTTCCCGACGATGGTGTAACCGGTCACGCCGGCCATGTCGAGCAGGTCGGTTGCGAACTCCTGGTGAGCGCCTTCAAGAATGATTTCAAGTTTCTTGAGGGGATTCATCTTCAGATTTTTCATGCGGCGATTTCCTTCTCTAGTAGCTCTTTCTCATGCGCATGCCGCAGCTGCCATGCGCCCTCTTCAAAAACATAAAATGCACCGGTGACCGGATCGGCAATGGCCATGCGCACCCAGCCGTTATGCACCAGATTCCTGACTTTGACCACGCCTTCGACGGCTTGTCTTGCGTGCTCGAGCGGCGCCTCGATCACGGTCAGAAGGCGCATGGGTTCGTGGTAGGGTTCGCCATTTTTCAAGACTGTCTGGGCTGGCAGGCCGGTCCTCAAGTCGCTCAGGTTGCCTGTCATCACCCCGAACAATCCGGCGACGTTGTGATACACCTTGCTGCCGCTGCCGTAATGTTCGTTGTCGACAGCAGAAAAATAATGCTCCATGCTGATCCACTGGCCTACCACCAGGGGGCCGGTCAGAATGTTTTCAAGAAGACGCGCCTTGGGATCGCATCGGTAATCGTAGGAATGCAAAAACACCCGGCCATCGAGATCGAGCTGTTCGGTGAGATGGCGCCGGCCGATCAGAAATGCGGCATTGCGCGACAATCCCCATTCCGGCCTGACCTGGGACCAGTCCATGGCATTGCGCTGCGCATGGCGGTAGGCTTGGGCGGGATTTTCGGCATGCGCAGATTCTTGCAGCGTGGCCATGCGTTCGGCTGCGCATAGACGGGAAGCCGCCCTCAGTCCATTGTTCAGGCGTTCCAGATAGACAAGATGGCTGGGCGGCAGCAGGCTCAGATCGTGCAGCTTGACTTCATCGGTCGTGGTGTTGTGAAACGCCGGGACGAACCAGGTGTCATTCGCTATCTCGATGCCTTGCGCGCGCAGGCGCTCGCGCACCGAAGGCTTGTTCGCGATCTGGGCAAGCACACGCGCATTGACGATGCCGTGGTTGCCGCCGCAGGCGCCGCAATCGAGAGCGGATTCATAGGGATTGTTTTCAGATGTGCTGCCATGTCCTGCCAAAAGGACGAAGCGCGAGAAATTGCTGGTGAGGCCGATGGATCGCAGCGCCTGACTGACGAAATGCACCTGCTCGTCCAGTGTAAAGCCGATCCGCCCAAGCCGCTCCAGTTGAATCTGCGTATAGCCGCTGTTGATGCGATAGACGCCCCGCAGGCGCTCCAGGAAGTTTTGTTCGGTCCGGGTGTCGAGTTTGAACTGATTAGCAAAAGCGGTTGGACCTTCATGGTTGCCCAATGCGGTCTCGCGCAGCTCTCGGATCATTTCGTCCGTGACCGCCTCCCGCTCGATTCCAAGATCGCGGCTGATGGCCTTCACGATCATCGCGCGTTGCAGCGAGCGGATGATGGAGTCCGCATCTTCGCGCGAAAGCTTGTCCAGCAGCAGCCGGCTGTCCAGTCTTTCCGGGTGCAGGTGTTGCCGCCAGCGGTTATAGGCGAGCGGTGCGAAGCTCTTGCCGAACATGTCAAGACCAAACAGCATGCCAATCGCTTCCACAGTGATGAAGGGTGACAGTATGGACGCCTTCAGTTCGTGGAACACCTGCTCGAGCACGGAAGCCAATGCCTGATCGTCCGGATTGCGCGCTATGTCGAGTTCCAGCACCAGATTTTTCGGGCTCACCACGACAGGGCAAAGCTGGGTTTCGCTGCCCTTGTCCATGCCGATGAAACCCACAGGGATGCCGAAGAATCCGGCTATTCCATAGGTCTGGTAGTCGCCCACCTTTTCCAGATGGCGGCGGATGCGCTCTGAACGCACGTCGATGCAGAACATCACCTGTGCAAACGGGCGTTTATCGCGGGGCGCGGGGCTGGCAAGATCAAGGCCGTTGAGCAAACGGCGCATGTAATGGGTTTCCTGTGCGTTGAGCCACATCTGGCCTTCTTCATTTTCGAAGCGCGTCAGTATCCCGGTGAGCTGGTGAAACTCGATTTCCCCGAGTTCCTCGATCGGCTTCAGCATGCCGGCCTGCGAGGCCAGCGCCCGCAATCCTGTACCCAGGTGTTTCGCTTCCTGTTCGCGCTTTTTTTCCAGATAAATCGGCAGCAGGCGCGATATGCGCGATTCGCGGCCGCTGCAAATGGCTTTTTCTACTTCAACTGCCAGGACAGGCAAAACGCGGCCCCCGTGAAACTCCCGGCGCAGATAGGTTTCTGCCGGGCGCTCTTCAATGAACCGCATGAGTTCGGCGACGCTGGCAGGCGTCCCCTTGCTCTGCGCATGCTCCCGCAATAGTGCCAGGCCAAGCACCAGGCGGATCGCGAGGTAGTCGACCATGCCTGCCGGAAAATTGCGGCTCCAGTGGTAATGCTTGGCGCTGGAGCGCCAGCGGATGAAACCCGCCCAGCCATGAAGGCGGGTGAGTTCGCGTGTGAAGTAGTCGAGCCATGCATCTTCCGGAACGCCAAGCTCGGTCAGCACGTGGCTGATGATGCCTTCGGGCGTGTCATCGGCGCGCAGGATGTTCTTGATGTGCAGGCCGCGTATGAACAATCTCAGATTGCGCTCTGCGAGCGCGCTCCAGGCGCGAAACAAGCCCTGTTCGCGCCCCGGCATCTGCCACACCGACTGGCCTTCGTCAAAAAAATCCAGGCAGCTTTTTATCACGAGCTCATCAAGGCTCGTTCCGATTGCGGTGCCGAACAACTCATCGACGATGGTGTATACGGGGCATGCCGGCGAAATGTCCGCTTTCAGCCCTTCCTTGAGCCAGTCGTCCCAAGCTCCAGGTGTCAGGGCATTGCCTTTCAGCGCGGCGTGCATGTCCTTTGAATCGGCGATTGTAGGCCGGATGGAGAGCGGTTCGCGGATCTTGGTCGCCAGCGTCATCAGCAAAACCTGCAGATCCACTCCGGGGATTTCCGGTTGGCCGGCAAGAAACCGCCCGATCTGCGCGGTCAGCGTGGCCATGTCGATTTTTCCCTGCTCGAGATAGCCCTGATAGGTGGCGCGGGGCAGGTAGCCGTCAGCATGGAACAGCCGGGAACCTTCCTCTACCGCCTGCTGGAATGGCATGTGTTCGAGGCCATACAAAGGGTTGTGATGAATGAAGGTCCGCATTGGCCAGAAATTGGGGATCGGCTCGCCAGCCACATGCACCATGGCGCGTATCCGCAGTCGAGTGCCCAATGTGCACTTCATAATGCATCTCCTGTGATGTAAAGACCCGTGACGACGAAAACACAGAGCACGCCCATATACAGCAGAATGGCTGCGCTTCCCAGATCCGGCAGGCCATGCCGGCGATCAGCTCCGAGCACGAAGCCCTGCATCAATTTCGTGGCGGCCCAGCTCCACAGCAGCCAGATGGCCAGCACGCCAATGGCGGCCAGCAGGCTCAGGCGCTGCAGCAAGTTCAGCATTGCAAAAAATCCGGGCGAGGGCGGTGTGGCGATGGCGACAAATGCCGTGATCACCAGTAGGATGGACAATCTCGGCATGCTGCTGGCGAGCCCTCCATACAAGCCTGCATAGGCAGCGCCGAAGCGCCTGGACAGAGAGCCGGCCAGGAGGGTCAGAAGTGCTGCGGGCAGGCTGAACCAGAACGCAAAAAGATGCATTTCGACCGGCGTATGGTGGGCTGCCAGTCCCCAGGTCAGCGCCAGCGAAGAAGACGCGAGAAATCCCGCCCATAGCCCAAGATCCCGCACGGTCAACAAGCGCAGTGCATACAGGCCGGAACTGATGATCGCCCAGATCACCATGTATTCCGGAATGGCCTGGTTTGTGAAGGACAGCGCAGCAATCCCGATCTGCGGCCAGAGCAAGACGAGCGCGAAGCGCGCGTAGGGATTGCTGAGCCGCATCAGCAGGCCATTGAACACGATGCTCAATGGAAACAGGGGTAGAAAAAATGCAGCCGCAAGAGTCAATGCCATATCACACCCACCTCAACCAGACGTTCATGCGCTGCGATAGTCCCAGTATCCCTTGTGTCAGCCATGCATAAACGTCCGAGACATAAAATTCGCGCGAGATCAGCGAGTAAATTGCCAGTCGCGCAGCCGATGTATTGCCACTCTGTTGCTTTCCATTGGCGGTGGCGTAGTAGGTTGCTATCCATCCCAGAACGATGGCTGCAGTGAGGATCGCCACCAGCGTTTCAAACGTGCCCAGCGGAATGCTCGCCGCGGCATAGATGCGGTTACGCAGCGATTCGTCTGGGTATATGAAGAGATTGAATGCGTGTTCGATGACGGTATAGCCGAACACTACTATGATCAGGGACAGAATGATCATCGCCATCAGTCGCCAGGGATTTTCGGCGCGCAGGCGATAGGTGGCAAACAGCAACTGTGCTCCGGTAGCCCAGCCGAAAAACAACAGGATGACGGCACCCTGCTGGCCGATGAAATCGCCGGCGACCAGCCATCTCGACACACCGAGCACCAGAAAGGGCACCACCAGCGTCACTGCCGCCGCGACAACCCAGGGCATGCGCGAGGCGACAGGCTTGCGTTCAACCACGAATGTGTATATGTCGTCGTGCGGCACCCCGTCCTGTTTTCTTGCATTGCCGATCATGCTGCCGGCATCGAGAAACAAGGTTCCCTTGAAGAGGCCATGCGCAACCAGATGATAAATTGCAAGCGAGAATGCGCCCACTCCGCACTCGACGAACATGAAGCCCATCTGCCCCATGGTCGAATATCCCAGCGATTTTTTTATGTCGTTCTGGGTCAGCATCAGCACCGAGCCCATGATCGCGGTGACCATGCCCACGGCGAACACGATATGCAGCACCAGGCCTGCATGTACGAACACAGGCGCGAAGCGGTTGATGATGAAGCCGCCGGCATTGACGATGCCTGCATGCATCAGTGCCGAGACGGGCGTAGGGCCTTCCATGGTGTAAGGCAGCCAGGTGTGCAGCGGGAACTGTGCGGATCGGGCAAAGGCACTCAATGCTATCAGCATGGCCACTGCGAAGGTCAATGGCAATCCCAGTACGGTCTGGACATCAGGATTTTCGGCAATGCGCTCGAACAGCGTGGGGATTGCAAAGGTGCCATAGGCCTTATACAGCAGCACTGAAGCGAGGATCAGCGGAAGGTCACCCAATCGGTAGGTGAAAAGCGACCAGAATGCATAACGCTGGGCAGTCGGGCGGACAAGGTCATGGCCAAGCAGAAAATAAAGCAGCACGCCGATCAAATGCCATGCAACGAGCAGCGTGATGAGATCGCCTGCCGACACCATCAGCAAAATGGTTGCCGTCATCAAATCCAGCAATATGTAGAAGCGGGCATAGCCGGGCTCTTCTGCCATGTAGCGCACCGAATAGACATGCACCACCAGGCTGATGCCAGTGACCGCCATGGTCATCACGCTCGTCAGGGGATCGAGATAGAGGCTGCCCCAGGCCAGGCCGGACGATAGCCACTGGGGGTGGGGATGGAACATATACAGCGCGAGCGAAATGACGGCGATTGCAAATGTCAGTGCGCTCAATCCCACGCTCAGTCTCGCGATTCCATGCCGCTTCAGGTTGGGCAGCAGCAGGATCAGCAGAGCTGACAGCAAGGGTGTGGCCAAAAGCAGGGCAATAGGCTGGTTCACTTGATCAACGTCCCTATGTGAATCTGGTTTATGGAGGTACCAATCGCGCCTATGCTGGCGCTCTCATGTGCCCGGGCGAGGGCAGTGAACAATCCTAAAGGGGGCAATCCATAAATAACAATCGTAATTTCTTATGAAAACGATAAATGGGCCTGATAGACCGTCTTCTTGAAATGGGAACAGGCGGATCCGGATATGTGAGTATATGAGGCTGATGAGGGCAGTGAGGGCGAAATCAGGGGTTGCAAAAATCGCAGCGCGCCGGTTCGGCATGGGTGCGATCTTCCAGCATTTGCGTCTGGCGATGCCTGCATTTCATGCAGCCATAAACCAGGGCGCGTGTTTCCCTGGTCGGTGCACCGCAGTCTGCGCAGGGTAAGCCGGATATATGGTCGACCTGCCAGTAACCCGGCATGCCGCAGGAAGGGCAAAGCGAGGCAAGCCGTGATGCCAGGTCCGCAGCCGCGCGACCGATGTTCGCCATGCGCTGGGGGTTCGCGTGGGCGCGGCCGTCGGTCTCGACGAAGGCCAGGCCGTTTTCGGCTTCTGACACTGCCCAAGTCCAGGCAGCTTTCAGTTCCGGCCAAGCGCAAATCCCTTTGCGGATGCGCCGGTCACGTTCATTTTGCGGGCGCATCGCCAACTGCTGTCCGGGAAAACCGGCTTCGCGCGCGAAAGATTCGAGCTCAGTCCATTCTTTGGCAAGCAAATGGCGAAAATTGCCTCCCTGCTGCGCGATTCCCGTCACTTCCAGATTGCGCAAAGAATCGATAAACACGATCAGTTCGATGTTCCACTGGGCCATGCCGACAAAGGGGTCGGGTACGAAGGCCCCTTCACTGCCCATACCGAACGGCAGGCCGGAAAGCTCCATCGCTAGGCGTGCCTTTGTTCTGGCCGCCTCAAGCTGTGTTCCAAAACGAGGAGTCTCCAGGGTGAAGGTGCCGAGCAGGTCGGTGTCGTAGTGGTCGACATGGCGAACGCGGCAGCCCAGCGCGCCCTCCAGCGCCGGGGCGATCACGCGCTGCTTGCCATGCCGGGTCAGCAAGGCGATCTCTGCACCGGCATAGGTTCCAGTCACTCTGGTTCTCCTTCATGCTGCATCAGGCAAGCTGCCAGTCACCGCTGGCCACCCTTCGGTACGAAGTCCCGTATTCGCCGATGCGGAACAGGTGCAGCCAGCCATTATCCACCAGCTGCCGCACCAGTTCGTGGCGCGCGATGATGTCGTCCATGGCCGCCTCCGGTGCTTCGATGAAAACGGAAAGGCGCAACGGTTCATGCACCCAGCGGCGTCCGTCGTGCAGGGACTGCAGCGGAAGGCCCACGCGCAAATCGCCGCCGTTGCCTTCCAGGACGCCGATGGCGCCGCCGACGATGTTGTGCAGCACCTTGTTGCCGCTGCCAAAGCGCGGATTGTCCACCACAGAGCCGTAGTACTGCATGTTGATCCAGTTCGCCACCACCATGGGCGCGGTCATGATCAGCTCGAGGATCTTGAAGCCCTCGTCCTTCTGCCACACATAATCGTGCAGGAAGGCGCGCCCACCCAGATCCATGCCGGCGGTGCGCGGACGAGGTGCGGCGATGAAGGCGGCGTTGTTGGCGAGCGCCCATTCAGGCCGCACCTGCGACCAGTCACGGCTGCGCTGGCGCACATTCGCCTCGACCCGGTGGTCGGGTAATTTGCCGACACCCAGCAGCACGGCGCGCTGCATGCGCGTCAGGTCACCAGCCTGCTCCAGCCATTGACGCAACTGTGCAAGATCCAGGATCAGCGCCTTGGGAACCTCGTCGGTGTCATAAAGGCGCAATTCGTCCGTCGTGGTATCGTGCAGTCCGGCAATGAACCAGGTGTCCGCCGGGATGTCGATGCCCCTCTTGCGCAGACCCTTTCTTACTGCCGGATCGTTCATCAGGGCGGCGACCACCCGTGCACTGGCTTCCCCGGTCTGGCCGGCGCAGGCGCCGCAGTCGAGGCCCGTGGCATGAGGGTTGTTCACCGTGGTGCTGCCGTGGCCGGCCAGCAGTACCAGCCTTGCAAAATTGTCCGTCATCGCCATGGCGCGCAGGATGCGCTCGGCATGATCCAGGCGGTCGGCCTCTGGAATCCCCGAATGGGGCATGTCCTTGGGCGTGGCCTCAAGGGTTGGGCCTATCCTGTCCATGTCGTTCTTGGCGATTCCCTGGCTGTTGGGATCCGGCACCGGCCTGGTCCAGCCGAAGCTGTCGGTCAGCAGTTTGGGTGCATACATCAGCCCGGCTGCCTCCACGAAGGAGAAACAGGAAGAAGCAGAAAACTTGAAGCCCTTCCAGGCCTTGGACAGGCCGATGCGCTGGCGCCGCTGCTCGATCAAGTTGGCGGCCTCGCCGCCTTTGACCCGGTCATGGATGCGATAGCCGGGGTTGAATATCACCGGCACATGGGAGCGCCCCGCATCGGCTCCAAGCGGAACATGTTCGATGAAAATGCCGAAGAAACCGGCAAAGCCGATGGTCTGCACCGCTGGCGCCACGGTCTCCAGGGAGCGTCTGAATATTTCTGAACGCACATCGATGCAGAACGCCGCCTGCACGGCCGGACGGGTGGAAGCCGCAGTCTGCGCGGTATGGCTGAAGCCCGCAATCACACTGCGCTGAAAGCCGATCTCCATCGCGTTGAGCAGGATGCGGTCGATCTCCGCCGCGGCCTCGCGCTTGGCCGAGGGCGGCCGCATGCTTGCGGCAAGCATCTCGCGCCAGCGGGCCACCAGTGCCGTGGAGATTTTTTCCTTGAAAAGCAGCACATCCCACATCAGGCGGATCGCCAGGAGGTCAACGATGGAGTCGTCGCGCTTTCCTGCAAGTTCTGCCTGCCAGCGCAAATAGCGTGCCCAGGCCGCCCAGCCACCTATGCTGAGAAATGCCGCATGCAAATAGCGCTCCACGGCTGCATCCGGCACACCCAGCTCGGTTATGGCCCAGCCGATGGCGGCACGCGGTTCATCGGGCAGTTTGTCAACAGCCGAACGAAAGTCCCCCAGTCCCATCATCGCAGGGCTGCGGTCGATGCTTGCAGCCTTGCGCCAGGATGCATACAGCGGCAGATTCCGCCATGGCATGCCGACCATCGCCTGGCCCAAGTCAAAATAGGCCGCGCAATGCAGGCTGATGCGTTCGGTGACGAAACTGGTCCAGATGCCGCCTTCCACGCGGTCTAGCACTTCACTGACCGAGGCCATGCCCATCTTGGGCTGGGGTGCCTCGGTCGCCAATGCGCGTTCGACCGCTTGAGCATCGAGTCGGCTGCCGCAGCGCGCGATAGCCTGTTCGATATCCTCGCGCGCAATGCGGCCGTTTGCGAACTGTTCACGAAAATAGGCGCGTGGCATGTACAGGCTGCTGCCGACTATCCTTGCCAGCGTATCGGAAGCATCCTGGAAATTCTGATCGCGCAGGCCAAAGTAGGGATTGACCGCGACGAAGTGCTTCAGTGGCCACAAGGGAGCAATTCTGGCGCACGCTGCATCGATGCGTTGGTCAAGTTTTGCCGTGGATTTCTTCTCTGAGATGATTTCGCTCATGTTCATGGTTGGGCTCCGTCGTTCTTGGTTTGTTAAACAGGGGCAGGCCAGAGGCGCTGCAGCAGTCGCGTGATGTACACATCGATGTACAACCCGTTATAAAGGTGCAGATACAGCCTCTCGCGCAGACTGGAACTTGAAGCCTTTATATATTGTTGCATCAGCATCAAACCGGCGAATGCGGCGATGGTAAGCGGCACGAGTGCCGAGCGGAACGCGCCTGCATTGTGTTGCAGCGGCAGCACACTGCCCGCCAGCGCACGATCGAACAGCTCATGCAGGGTGAAATAGGCGAGCAGAACGATAGCGCTAAGCCCGATGACGCGTAACAGTGCTGTTGCGTTGAAATGCAGGCTCGTGCTTTGCAGCATGAGCTGACCCACCGCGATGGCCACGATGATGCCTGCCGCGATGAGAGCAGGTTGCTGCTGCCAGCTCAACCCGAATGCAGCCGCCATGGCCAGCGCCATTGCGCTCGAAATGACCAGGGATGCGAGCAATTGGCCAGCCTGGAAGCCTTTCGGTTCATAGCGGATGATAGGTGCACGGAAACCGTCGACACCGCTGCCCGAGGCAAGAAACGCATGCGCCTTGTATAGCGAGTGGGCGACCAGGTGCAGCATGGCCAGGCTGTACAGGCCAAGACCGCATTCCAGCAGCATGAAGCCCATCTGCGCCGTGGTCGACCAGGCGAGCGATACTTTGATGCTGGTCTGTGTCAGCATCACCAGTGATGCAAGGGCCAGGGTCAAAAGACCGACGATGGCGAGCACGGTGAGCGCAGTTACTGAATGCGACATGATCGGGCTCATGCGGATCACGAGGAAGGCGCCGGCGTTGACGATGCCCGCGTGGAGCAGAGCCGACACCGGTGTGGGCGCCTCCATGACCTGGATCAGCCAGCCGTGGAAGGGGAACTGAGCCGATTTAAGTCCGGCGCTCAGCACAACCAGCAGACTTGCGGCTTCCAGGCTCAGGGGCAAGGGTCCCGTCATGGCTGCCATGCGTGCGAAGATCTCGTTGAATTCCAGGGTATGCAGGGTTGAGCCGATCAAAAAAATTGCCATCAGCAGGCTCGCATCGCCGATGCGGCTCGCGATGAATTTCTTGTGGGCTGAAAGCACGGCCGCTGGACGTTCCCTGTAGAACATCAGAAGTTCATGCAGGCAATGGCTGGTGGCGATCCAGGCGAGCGAGAACATGAGCAGGTTTCCTGACACGATCAGGGTCAGGATGGAGGCCAGGGTCAAGCTGAGCCACTTGTGGAAGCGGCCCTGGTTCGGGTCGCCGTCCAGATAGTTACGCGCATAGCGCGACACGATCGCGCCGACGAAGGACACCAGGAGCAGCATGATTATGGTCACGCTGTTGACATAGGTACCGATGGAAAATCTGCCGATATCGCCGGGCAGGGGGGTTGAATACAAGACCCATGCGTGCACCGGGTTGAAAAAATATCCGATCGCCATTGCCACAGCGCCGGTGAAAGTCAGCCAGGCGGCGCTCACGTTCATCCACGCCATCAGGCGTGGGCGGATGTTGGCCAGGCCGGCTGGCATCAGGCCGGCCAGCCAAAGCAGGGTGGGCGCGAACAGAACGAACGCTGGAATGAAAATAGTCGATCTCATGGCTAGGACTCCTCGTGGGGTTGATTTGGCGTTCTTTTGAAGCATTCGAGGCGAGTGTAGGGAATAACTGATGAAAACAATAATGAATAATTTTCATAAAAATGATAGCCTATAAGGAATGAAACTTTTGCGGAGCCACCCATGATGCATGTCAGTCTCAGGCAGTTGCGTACCTTCGAGGCCGTGGCGCGGCTTAGGAGCTTTTCACGGGCGGCGGAGGAATTGCATGTCACGCAGCCTACGGTGTCGAAACAGATTCGCCTGCTGCATGAAGAGGTCGGGTTGCCGCTGCTGGAGCAGATCGGCAAGAAGGTCTTTCTTACCGAGGCCGGCGAAAAGCTATACGCTACCTGTGCAGGTTGGCTGGAAACCTGGGGGGGATTCGAGCAGACCATTGCAGACCTCAAGGGGATCAAGCAGGGCCGGCTGCGGGTTGCGGCGGTGACCACCACGAAATACTTCATGCCGAGGCTGCTGGGCCCGTTTTGCGCGCAGTACCCCGGCATTGACATTGCGCTCGAGGTGGTGAACCGCGATCGCCTGCTTGAACGCCTGCTGCGCAACCAGGATGACCTGTATGTCATGGGCGTTCCGCCGGAAAACCTCGATATCGAATGCGAGCCTTTTATGGAAAATCCATTGGTGATTCTGGCCCCCGCATCTCACCCTAGGGCGCATTCCAAAAACCTCTCATTTGCCGATATCGCCGATGAGCCCTTCATTGTGCGGGAAAGGGGATCGGGTACGCGTCTTACCGTTGAGCGCGCATTTCAGGAGCGTAATCTGCCGCTGAAGATCAAGATGGAGCTGGGCAGCAATGAGGCGATCAAGCAGGCTGTCGCCGGCGGGCTGGGGCTGGCGCTGCTATCCCAGAGTACGCTGAGCCTCGATGTGAGCCAGAAGGAAGTGGCTGTGCTTGATGTGGAGGGTTTTCCGATCAAGCGTTCATGGTATGTGGTTCGACCCCGCGGCAAGCAGCTATCGGTGGTTGCGCATGCATTCCTGGATTTTCTTCGTGGCCACGTGCAGTTGCTGGTGCCGCGAAGCTAGCGGCCAAAGCGGCGCGCTTATTCGATCGATTCCATGTGAGCGCTGCGTTCGTCCCATGATTCAAGATGCAGGCCTTCTGTATCGTGTCTGAACCAGTTGAGCGAGCAGTTTCTGATGGCGAAGTCGCGCGGAGCGCTTAAAGGCCTGGCCGTGGCTTTGCGATAAACGACATCGAGCACGCCCGCATGCGTGACGATCGCGAAGGTGTCCCCGCTATGGCGCATGATCAGCTCGCCAAGCGCATCATCTATCCTTCTCGCAAATTGCATGAGGCTCTCGCCAGTCTCCAAATCGTGATCCGGGTCGCGCGACTTGTAGCGGGCATAGTGTTCCGGGTAGCGTTGCAGTGCCTCGCTTGCGGTGATGCCCTGGAAAATGCCGTGGTGGCGCTCGCGCAACGTGGCGAGTCTGATGACTTCGGCATCTCCTGCAAGCATCCTGGCCGTTTCATGGGCGCGGCACAAGTCGCTGCTATAGACGGCGCAGAAGCCGTCCATGACGCCGAGAGACATCGCCTGACTTTTGCCGTTTTCATTGAGCGGGATATCGATCTGGCCCTGGATGAGGCGGCTTTTGTTCCAGTCGGTTTCTCCGTGCCGGATCATGCAGATGCGGGTTGCCATGGGGATTGTCCAAATCCCCATTATAGCGGGTTTGTCCGCCAGGACGGCCTGCCTTTTTCGTCAAAGCAGGGGAACGATCAGCAGCGCGACGATGTTGATGATCTTGATCAGGGGGTTGATCGCGGGTCCCGCGGTGTCCTTGTAGGGATCGCCCACGGTGTCTCCCGTCACCGCAGCCTTGTGGGTTTCGGATCCCTTGCCGCCATAATTGCCCTCCTCGATGTATTTCTTCGCGTTGTCCCATGCGCCCCCGCCCGTGGTCATCGAGATCGCGACGAATATGCCGGTGATGATCGTGCCTACCAGCACGCCCCCCAGCGCCTGGGCACCCAGCGTGAGTCCCACGATGACGGGGATTGCGACGGGCAAAAGCGACGGGATGAGCATTTCCTTGATCGCCGCCCTGGTCAGCATGTCCACGCAGGTGCCATATTCCGGCTTGCTAGTGCCTTCCATGATGCCTGTGATTTCCTTGAACTGGCGCCTCACCTCCACCACCACTGCACCTGCCGCGCGGCCGACCGCCTCCATGGCCATCGCGCCGAAAAGATAGGGAACCATGCCGCCGATGAAGAGACCGACGATCACCATGTGATCGGACAAGTCAAACAGCATGGAAGTGTGTTTGTGGGCTTCCAGCGCATGGGTGTAATCGGCAAACAGAACAAGCGCTGCAAGGCCTGCAGAACCTATCGCATAACCCTTGGTGACGGCCTTGGTGGTGTTGCCGACTGCATCGAGTGGGTCCGTGATGTTGCGGATCTCTTCGGGTAATCCTGCCATCTCTGCTATGCCGCCTGCATTATCGGTGATCGGCCCATAGGCATCGAGTGCGACGACGATGCCTGTCATGGAAAGCATCGCGGTGGCCGCGACGGCAATTCCATAGAGTCCTGCCAGCGCATATGAACCCATGATCGCCATGCATACCGCGAGCACCGGCGCCGCAGTGGATTTCATCGATACGCCAAGACCTGCGATCACGTTGGTGCCATGACCTGTTGTGGAAGCCTGTGCGATGTGGCGAACGGGCGCATATTCGGTGGCCGTATAGTATTCGGTGATCCATACCAGCGCGGCGGTGAGCAGGAGGCCGATCACCGCCGAACCATAAAGCGCATTCACGCTGTAGACGCCATTGTCTTTCATGATCCAGCCGGTCAAAGGATAGAATGCGATCAAGGCCAGCACGGCTGAAACTGCAAGCCCGCGGTAGAGCGCGTTCATGATCTTGCCATGAGGCCTTGCCTTGACGAAGAAGGTGCCGACGATGGACGCGATGATGGAGAATCCGCCCAGCACCAGCGGATAGATCACCGCGTTTTCCCCCGCATTCTGCATCAGGAGGCCGCCCAGCATCATCGTGGCGATGATGGTGACCGCATAGGTTTCGAAAAGATCGGCCGCCATGCCTGCGCAGTCGCCGACATTGTCGCCCACGTTGTCTGAAATCACCGCAGGGTTGCGCGGGTCGTCTTCCGGTATGCCCGCTTCCACCTTGCCGACCAGATCTGCGCCGACATCCGCACCCTTCGTGAATATGCCCCCGCCAAGACGGGCGAAGATGGAAATGAGAGAGCCGCCGAAGCCAAGACCGACCAGCGCATGGGTGGCTTCGGTGAGGCTGTCTCCATTATGCGTAAGGAACGCGTAATAGCCAGCCACACCCAGCAGGCCCAGGCCCACAACGAGCATGCCGGTGATGGCGCCGCCTTTGAACGCGACGTTCAATGCCGCATTGAGGCCGTCTCTGGCTGCTTCGGCGGTGCGCACATTGGACCTGACGGATACGTTCATGCCGATGAATCCTGCAGCGCCGGAGAGCAGGGCGCCGATTGCAAAGCCGGCGGCGGTCTGCCAGCCAAGGGCAATCAGGATGAGGATGAAGAGGATGATGCCTACGAGGCCTATGGTGAGATACTGCCGGTTGAGATATGCGCTGGCGCCTTCCTGTATCGCCTCCGCGATGCTTCGCATCTTTTCGCTGCCAGCCGGTTTGCCCAGTATCCATTTGATGGAAAATATGCCGTAAAGGATTGCCATGAACGCGCACAACAATGCAAAGCCCAGACCGACTGACATGATTGCCTCCTTTTAGAGTTGAGCTGCTATTTTTCTACGAACCGCTCCTTGATCTATGCAACATGTTTTTGACAATTCCAACGCTAGGGACAATATTCCTGATGGACGAATCATGCAAGTGCCGATGCACCCGCCGCGGCAATCTGGCCGTCTTCGAATGAGCGCACGCCGCTGACGCCAAGGCCGCCCACGATGACGCCACCCAGGTGAAGCGGAACCCCTCCCTCTGCCGGTATGACACCGGGAAGAGAGAGGTGGATCAGGCGTCCGCTCAAGACGGCATCCTCAGAGGCCTTGGTCGGCCTGCGAAACGCGATCGCGGCATGCGCCTTCTTGATGGCAGTATCCACGCTGCCGAACTGGGTCTGATGATCGCGCTCTAGATACAGCAGGTTCCCGCCGTCGTCCACCACGGCGATCACCACGCGCCAGCCATTGCGCGCCGCCTCGGCCTGTGCGGCTGCGGCAATGCGCTTTGCGTCGTCCAGCGTGAGTACCGGTTTTGTGATCATGCAGCACCCAGCGCCTTGAAGATTTGCGTCTTGATGTCGTCCACGCTTCCCACGCCTGCGACCTTGATCATCCTGGGCGCGCCGGCAGCGCCTGATTTTCCCCAGTTGCTGTAGTAGTCGACCAGGGGCTGGGTCTGGGCATGATATACATTCAGGCGCTTGATCACGGTTTCTTCCGTGTCATCCGGTCTTTGCACCAGATCTTCTCCTGTGACATCGTCCTTGCCGGCCACCTTGGGCGGATTGAAGATGACGTGATATGTCCTGCCTGAAGCGGGGTGCACGCGACGCCCGCTCATGCGCTTGATGATTTCGCTGTCCGCGACATCGATCTCAACGACGTAATCGATCGGAATGCCGGCGTCCTTCATCGCATCGGCCTGGGGTATTGTCCGCGGAAACCCGTCGAACAGGAAGCCGTTTTTGCAGTCGGGCTCTTTGAGGCGCTCCTTCACAAGATTGATGATGATCTCGTCTGAAACGAGGCCGCCTGCATCTATGATGCTCTTCGCAGCCAGACCCAATGGCGTGCCGGCCTTGACCGCTGCGCGCAGCATGTCCCCGGTCGAGATCTGCGGGATGTTGAATTTTTCCTTGATGTAATTGGCTTGAGTACCTTTTCCAGCACCTGGTGCACCGAGCAGTATGATACGCATTCCTTGATCCTCCTTTTGTTGAGTTGTAAATCGGAAATGGTGATACCAAGCCGGACTCACGCCGGCGCGCTATTGCCTTCAGATGTTGCAAACGTTGCTCTGGCTGCCTCTAAATCCTTTTCCGTGTCGACTCCCCCCGGCGGGGCTTCATCTGCGATGAACACGCCGATTTTGTATCCGTGGTACAGGGCGCGCAACTGCTCAAGCGATTCGTATTGTTCGATGAGGGCGGGCGCGAGTTTTCCGTATGCGCGCAGGAATCCCGCGCGATAGGCATAAATTCCGATGTGGCGGAGCACTGGCAAATCGTAAGGCATGGCTGATCCCTGGGCAAAGGCATCGCGCGGGTATGGAATGGAGGCCCGGCTGAAGTAGAGCGCGTTGCTGTTTCTGTCCAGCACAACCTTGACGATGTTGGGGTCGCGAAACGCAGTTTCACCATGCATCCTGTGGCTGGCCGTGGCGATCGCGCATTCTGGATGGTCGTGCAGGTGGCCGGCCACTGAATTGATCAGATCGGGCGGTATCAGTGGTTCATCGCCCTGCACGTTGACCACGATCGTATCATCAGGCCAGCCCTGCCTTTCGACCACTTCGGCGATGCGGTCAGTGCCGCTTGCATGCGATTCCTTTGTCAGGCATGCCTTGAATCCATGCTCGTGGGCGACGTTTGCAATCGCGTGGTGGTCGGTGGCGATCCATATCTGCTGCGCGCCGCTTTTTGCCGCCTGTTCGGCAACCCGCACCACCATGGGTTTGCCTGCGATATGCAAGAGCGGCTTGCCCGGCAGGCGGGTCGAGGAATGGCGTGCCGGGATGACGATGTGAAATTTGGTCATTTCAGAGCGCTTCGGCTTCTTCGGGAGTCAGCTTGCGGGCCTCGTCCACCAGCATCACAGGGATGCCGTCATCGATTTTGTATGCCAGCCGGTCCGGTTTGCAGATGAGTTCCTGTTCCGTCTTGCGATAGATCAGCGGTGATTTGCACAAAGGGCAAACGAGAATATCAAGCAGTTTTGCATCCATGAATGGCAATCTTTCGCAGTAGGTGGCTCAGAAGGGCTGAATCGACCTCGGCATCGACGCGCAATACCCAATATCGTTCATCAGCGAATTCTTTGCATTTTACCGCATCTTTTTCGGTAAGGAGTAGCGCATCGCATGGCTCGAAGCGCAAGTCGCTTTCCTTGAAGAGATGGTGGTCGGGAAATGCATGCGGTATGAAGCTTAATCCCATGGATGCAAGATGCGCAAAGAAGCGCGCCGGATTTCCGATGCCGGCTGCGGCATGCAGGGAAAGACCGGCAAACTGTTCAGCGCTTGCGGTCCTTTCGGGGTGCCGCAAGTTGCGGAATACATTGCCTGAAAGATGCATCGCATATTGATTCTTCGCATCAGGGGAAGGCTCCCCTCCGTTGACGACCACGGCATCGACGGTTTGAAGCCTCGAGGAAGGCTCCCTGAGCGGTCCCACAGGCAGCAGATGGCCATTGCCGAATCGCCTGACACCGTCTATGACCGCGATTTCGTAATCCCGCCTCAGGCGGTAATGCTGCAATCCGTCGTCGAAAAGCAGCACATTGCATTGCGGATGAAGATGCAAGGCCTGCCTCGCCACGGAAACGCGATCCCTGCCGACCCATACGGGGCAGATGTTGCGTTTAGCCATCAAGAGCGGCTCGTCCCCAACCTCGGTTGCTTTGCTGCTTTCTGTCACGGCCTGTTGCATGCGGTTTCCGCGATAACCCCGGCTGATGATCATCGGGCAGTAACCGCTTTTTTTCAGATGTTCTGCAACAGCCAGGGTGAGCGGCGTCTTTCCCGTGCCTCCGACGGTGATGTTGCCTATGATGACGACGGGAACCGGGAGTCTGAAGGATTTGAGAACATGGATGCGATAGAGCAGGCGGCGCAATGCAGACAATGCGCCGAAAAGCCAAGCAATGGGCAGGAGAATCAGGTGGAGCGGACTTGATCTATACCAGTATTGCTCAATCCCGTTCATGACTTCATTTCGAATGCACGCAAAAGGAGCGGGAGCCGCCTTGCGATTCCCGCATCACTTGGCTTCGTTTTGCGTGGCAAAGGTGATCCGCCCGAAGCCGGCTTCGCGTGCGGCCTCCATAACGTTGATCACCGCCTGATGCGGCGTCTTGGCATCCGCATTGATCACGATGACGGGATCGGTCTGGGTCCCGGCGGCTTTCTTGATCTCTGCCGCGAGAGCCGCTACTCCGCCATACCGTATCGTGCCGTCGTTGATCGCATAATGCTCGGACGCATCTATTGAAACATTGACGGGTTTGACTTCTGAAGCCGCGGGTTCACCGCCCGCCTGAGGCAGATTGATCTTGAGCTCGGAAAATTTCGCATAGCTGGTCGTGACCATCATGAAAATCAGGATCACGAGCAGCACGTCTATCATCGGAATCAGGTTGATTTCCGGCTCTTCGCGAGTGCGTCCACGTTGGAAGTTCATCTTCAACCCTTGCGCTGACCGTGAACGATCTCGACAAGCTTGATGGCCTGCTGTTCCATTTCTATCGTCAGGCTGTCAGCCTTGGCCCTGAAGTGCCTGTATGAAATCATGCTGGGAATTGCAACGATCAGTCCGAATGCGGTGTTGTAAAGCGCAACAGAGATGCCGTGCGCAAGGATCGCAGGGCTGTTGCCTGTGGCAGTCTGGGAACCGAAGATTTCGATCATGCCGACCACCGTGCCGAATAGCCCCAGCAAAGGGCTGATCGAGGCGATAGTCCCAAGCGTCGTCAAAAAGCGCTCCAGTTCGTGGGCGGCGGCGCGTCCTGCCTCTTCCACCGACTCCTTCATGATCTCGGGAGAACTTTTTATGTTTTTCAATCCTGCCGCAAAAATGCTGCCCAGCGGGGAATGCTGGGCCAGTTTCGCAAGCATGGCATCGTTGACGCCGCGTTGCTTGAGTTCCTTCACCACCTCGTCCAGCAATGTGGGCGGAGCGACTCTGCTGCTGCGGAGGGAGATCAGCCTTTCAGCGATCAGGCCTAGCGAGATGATGGATGCAATGATCAAAAACCAGATGGGCCAACCAGCCGCTTCAACGATTGCTAACACAGGCATTCTCCAAATATGATTGTGATCCAGCGTCATCCGGTCAGCATTCGGGCCGGATGGTTCTGGATGCCGTAAAGCTGCAACTGTATCGTGTCGCCTCCAGTTGAGCAAGATTTCTCAGATTTTTCTTTCGAAACTATGGTGTAATTTCCGGTTATATAAGGCATATTCTTGGTTGCCCACAAAATCTGTGGATAACTCTGTGGATGAGAAGGGCGGAAAGGTTCTGGATGGGGCGATCCGTAAGGATTTTTCATGGGTTGCCAATTTTTTTGACTTTTGAAATTATTGTTTTTAATCATATTGTTGTTGTAAGTGTGATGCTTTTGTGACGCGAATTGCAATGCCGGCCGGCGTATTTCCTGGGTTTGTGAATAATTTCGAATTGTCAATATGCCTCAAACAAATTTTTTGAAAGAAAGGCAGCGAGTATTGCAAGTGTCTGAACTCGCTCGCGCAATCAATCAGTTGCTGGAAGGATCGGTTCCCCTGCTTTGGGTGAGGGGGGAAATCAGCAACCTGGTGAAGGCATCTTCAGGTCACTGGTATTTTGCGCTCAAGGATGATCAGGCGCAGGTGCGCTGCGTGATGTTCCGCCAGAAAATCAGCCTGCAGGATCATGTGCTGGAAAACGGCGTTCAGGTCGAGGTGTTTGCGTCAGCCAGCCTGTATGAGGCAAGGGGTGATTTTCAGCTGATCGTCGAGCAGCTGCGTCCTGCAGGTTTGGGCGCTTTGTATGAGCAGTTTGCAAGGCTCAAACAGAGGCTGGAAAAGGAGGGCCTGTTCGCATCTGGGCGCAAGCGGCCCTTGCCGCGTTTTCCCAAGCGCATCGGTATCATCACGTCGATACAGGCTGCCGCCTTGCGCGATGTGCTCTCGGTCTTGAAGCAGCGCCTGCCGAGCGTGCCGGTTATTCTCTATCCCGCGCCCGTACAAGGAATCGGGAGTGCGGAGAAGGTCGTTCAGGCCATAGAGACCGCGAACAGCAGGGCGGAATGTTCCGTTCTGATACTCTGCCGCGGCGGGGGGAGCATAGAGGATCTTTGGACATTCAATGAAGAAATTGTCGCCAGAGCCATTGCAGCGAGCCGGATTCCCGTGGTCAGCGGCATTGGCCACGAGACGGATTTCACGATAGCCGATTTTGTCGCCGATGAGCGTGCACCCACGCCGACCGCTGCTGCACAGCGGGTGGTGCCTGACCGGCTGGCGCTGCTGCAAGGTTTGCGCGACATGTCGCAGCACCTGATGCGCCCTATGCGCAATCGGCTGAGGAATGCCATGCAGACGCTTGATTTCCTGCAGCGCCGTATCGTTCATCCAGCCGAACAAATGCGGCGCAAGCTGCAGCAGCTGGATCAGCTTCAGCAGCGCATGCAACGCAATCTCGAGCATGTTTTGCAGGAAAAGCATTGGCGGCAGGAATCGCTGATGCGTCGTCTGTCAGTCGCAGGCCATGATTTCCATCGGTTGAGCGACAGGCACAATCATCTGCAGGAGCGCCTGTTCCAGGGGATGCGTACCGGTCAAAAGCAGCGCATGGAAAAACTGGACGCGCTCATGCAGCACCTCGCTCTTTTGAATCCTGAGCGTGTTTTGGCCAGAGGATACAGCCTGGTGCAGGATGAAACTGGCCATCTGGTATCGGATGCGCAGCGCCTCGAACTGGGTGCTGAGATCAACATCGTGTTTGGAAAAGGCTGGGCGCGGGCAAGGGTGCAGGACAAGGGCGATTAGCCTGCGGGGCCGAATTGTCGGATAATCGGTGAAAATCAAGAGACAGACGCGAGGAATGCATATGAAGCTCAGCCAGTGGCCATCCCCCTATTACTATCAGTTTGAAGAGGATCTGGCGGACTTCGATAATGAACCCTGTCTTGTGATTTCCAGCGATGAGCAGGAGCATTTCGGCGACCTGATGCTTTTTTCCCCCGAAGAAGGCATATTTGAAATCCAGTCTTTTGGCGGCGGTCTGGTCCTGCTGAACCAGGACCACATCAGTTATCTGCGCCTCCTGAATCCCGTGCATTTGAAGAAGAATGAGGCCCTGATCAGGGAGTTCAACGAGGAAATCGCGGCAGCCTCCGAAAAACAGCAGTTTTCCATCGTGTTCATGAACGGCAACAGCCTGGACGGCGAAACCGTAGGCTACACGATAGACAAAACCGGGCTTTATCTCTACATAGTCCACGAGGACGATGCGATCATACGCTGTTTCATTCCCGCTGTTTCGATCAGACACTACCAGATCGGCAAGAAGATCGGGCAGATGCTGATAGAGGAGAGGATAGTCACGCATCAGGAGATCAGTTCAGGTCTCGAAGAACAGGAAAAGCTGCGCAACAAGCTGCTGGGCGAATATCTGACCAGCGAACAGATCGTCACGCCTGAGCAACTGGTCAAGGCACTTGCGCGCCAGTCCGGCTCGGTCCTGAGGCTCGGAGACATGCTGGTTCAGGAAAAGCTGATCACGCCGGAAATCCTGGAAGAGGCGCTGGAAAAGCAGCGGATGAACAAGAAGATCGCGCTTGGCGAAATTCTGGTGAACATGGGGGTGGTGAATGCCGAAACCATACAGAACATACTCGCCAAGAAACTGGGCATTCCCTTTGTCGATGTCCGGAAGTTTCATGTCGATCTGAGCGCCTTTCGTCTGGTGCCTTTGGGCTTCATCACAAAATACACCATATTGCCGCTATACCACACGGATCAGACCCTGGTCGTTGCCATGGAAAATCCGCTGCTGTGGGAGCCTTTGAACGAGTTGCGCGTGATCACCAATCTCACGGTCGTGCCGGTACTGGCCGGGCGGGAGGACATCCTTCTTGCGATCAGGGAGCTGAAGGAGTCGAGCACGAACAGTCAGAAGATCGACGAACTTGCGATGGGCATGTCTTTTGCGTCCGAAGATGAAGAAGGGCTGGAAGAGGGGGTTGCAGAAACCGACAACACGCTGGTTGGCCTGGTCAACAAGATGATGCTGGACGCATACAACCAGGGAGTCTCTGACATACACATAGAGACCTATCCTGACAAGCGCAACACGCAAATCCGCTTTAGAAAGGATGGCGTGATCAGCAAGTATTTCGAATTTCCGCCAACCTTCAGGCGGGCCTTGATATCAAGAATCAAGATCATGGCAAAGCTCGATATCTCTGAAAGGCGCAGGCCCCAGGATGGCAAGATAGAGCTGAAGCTGAGCCATGAACAGAAGGTCGAGTTCCGCGTGGCCACCATCCCGACTTCCAACGGCCTTGAAGATGTGGTGATGCGCGTGCTGGCAGGCGCGAAACCCATTCCGCTTGAAATGCTGGGATTGCCCGCCGCGATGCTTCAAAGGATCAAGGAGCTGGTTGAAAAACCATATGGCCTTTTTCTGATCTGCGGACCGACGGGGTCTGGCAAGACGACCACGCTGCATTCCGTACTGGGTTTCATCAACTCGCCTGACCGCAAGATATGGACTGCAGAGGACCCGATCGAGATCACGCAGGATGGATTGCGCCAGGTTCAGGTCAATTCCAGCATAGGCTGGACCTTTGCGGCTGCCATGCGCAGCTTTCTGCGCGCCGACCCTGACGTGATCATGGTCGGCGAGATACGCGATGCGGAGACCGCGAAGATCGCGATACAGGCGTCCCTGACGGGCCACATGGTGTTTTCGACGCTGCACACCAACAGCGCGGCCGAGAGCATGGTGCGCCTGCTCGACCTGGGCATGGATCCATTCAATTTCTCCGATGCGCTGGTTGGCATATTGGCGCAGCGTCTTGCGCGCCGTTTGTGCGATTTCTGCAAAAAACCTTATGCCCCCTCGGCCGACGAACTGACCGCACTGGCCGAGGAATATTGCATGGGGACGCATTTTGATCCGGCAGACACGCTAAGGCGCTGGAATCAATCCCATCCTGATCTCAAGCTGCATTCGCCCAAGGGATGTCGAGAATGCGGCGGAACCGGATTCAGAGGGAGAATCGGACTGTATGAATTCCTGGAAGCGACAAAGCCGATCAAGAAGCTGATCCAGCATCAGGGAAATGTCGATGCCTTGCAGACCGAAGCGCTTGGTCATGGGATGAGGACATTGAAGCAGTACGGCATCGAGCTTGTGCTTGCTGGCAAGACCAATATTCTGCAGATCAGGTCGGTTTGCAATTAGCGCAAGGTTGTATCATCTGCGTGACGCAAGATAGAATGCGCTTCCCGCATATCGGCCAACATGAGATCCTGCCGCTTTCCTTATTTCCGCATGATGAATCGAATCTCTGACAGGCAGTTTTGGTGGATGATGGCGGTTGTCGCGCTGATCTGGTTTTCCAACCTCGAATACCGCACGCTGATCAAGCCGGACGAGGGGCGCTATGCCGAAATCCCCCGCGAAATGGTGGCCAGCGGAAACTGGGTCACACCCAGGTTAAACGATCTCAAGTATTTCGAAAAGCCGCCGCTTCAGTACTGGGCGACCGCGATTGCCTACGAGCTTTTCGGCGAGCATCAATGGACCGCAAGGCTGTGGACCGGCTTGACCGGATTTGCCGGACTGCTTCTTGTTTGGTTGACTGGGCTGCGCCTGTTCGGGCGCGAGGCTGCCAACTATTCCGCGCTTTTGCTTGCAAGCAGCATGCTCTACGCGATGATAGGGCACATCAACACGCTCGACATGGGCGTGACCTTCTTCATCTCGCTCGGCATATTCTCTTTTCTGTTGGCGCAAAATTCCGGTTCGGAAAGATGGATGCTCCTGGCATGGGCAGGGCTTGGGCTCGCCGTTCTTTCCAAGGGGCTGATGGGCATCGTTTTGCCGGGTGCTGCGGTTTTCATTTATTGTCTGGTGAGGCGCGATTTTGCCGTGCTAAAGCGCATGAGCTGGCTGAAGGGGCTTGCCGTTTTTTTCGCGATCACGATTCCCTGGTTCTATTTCGTGATCAAGGCGAATCCCGAGTTCTTCGACAAGTTCTTCATCTACGAACATTACACGCGCTTCATGACCAAGGAGCTGGGGCGCTATCAGCCCTGGTACTACTTCGTGCCCATCCTGATCGCCGGCGCATTGCCCTGGACCGCGCTGCTCTTCGATGCGCTGTTCCACATAGGAAGGCCTTCAGGTTCCGGAAAGAAGCCTTTCCATCCGGCGCTTTTCCTTCTGATCTGGGCGGTGTTCATCTATTTTTTCTTTTCCATCTCCGATTCGAAGCTGCCTTCGTACCTGCTGCCGATGTTTCCGGCAATGGCGCTGCTGATGGGGAGGCGTCTTGTCGAGATAAGGGAGCGGCTCTTGTTCTGGTATATGGCGGCGGCGCTACCCTTTGCGCTTGCATTGCTGGTCGTCTCATTCAATGTCGCCAGGTTTGCCGACACCCCAAACCAGAAGGAGCTTTATCCGCACTACGAGGCATGGCTGGTTTCCGCCTCGCTGATCCTGCTTGCCGGCATCCTGGCCGGCATGATGCTGCTCTGGAAAAACAGCAAGCTGCCTGCGGTGATCATCATTTCCATCGCCTCGCTGATCGCAACCCAACTGGGCGTGTCGGGCTACAATACGGTGGCAAAGGAGCGCTCTGCCAAGCATATCGCAGAAGCGATAAGAAGCGAGATCAAGCCGGGCGTGCCGTTTTACTCGGTATTGACCTACGAGCAGACGCTGCCCTTTTACCTCAAGCGCACCTTCACGCTCGTGCAATACCAGGATGAAATGGGATTCGGCATCAAGCAGGAGCCATGGCGCTGGGTGCCCACCCTGGCGGATTTCAGGAAGGTCTGGGAAGGGCAGCCTAAGGCTTATGCGATCATGCAGGTGCAAACCTATCCGATACTTCAGCAGATGGGACTAAGGATGAAGATCATCTTCAAGGACAGGCAGCACATCGTGGTGGAGAAGCCATGAATTCCGTAAGCTTTGCATTGATCTTCACCGGCGTGATGCTGAATGCGGCAGCGCAGATACTGATGAAGGCGGGGACCAATGCGATAGGGCATTTCGATTTCAGCATCTCGAACATCCTGCCGATCGGCATCAGGCTTGCGACAGAGTGGCACATCATCGCAGCGCTTTTCTGCTATGCGGTGAGCGTGGTGGTATGGATACTCGCGCTGTCGCGCGTTCCGGTGAGCATCGCCTTTCCGATGCTTTCCATGGCCTATGTGGTCAACGCGCTTGCTGCAAGGTATTTTCTGGGCGAGGAATTCAATCCTGTCAAGCTCATCGGCATGGGCGTGATCATCCTCGGCGTCATCATCATTTCGCGGGCATAGTATGGATATTTTACCCTTTTCAAGACCGACCATAGACGAAGAGACCATCGCCCTGGTCGCGGATACGTTGAGATCCGGCTGGATCACGAGCGGCCCCAGGGTGCTCGAGTTCGAAAAAAAGCTCTCCGGCTATTTCGGCGGAAGGCCGGTGCGCACCTTCAATTCGGGCACCTGCACGATGGAGATCGCGCTTCGCATCGCGGGCATAGGCAAAGGCGACGAAGTGATCACGACGCCGATCTCCTGGGTCGCCACCGCGAACGTGATCCTTGAGGTCGGCGCAACACCGGTGTTTGCGGACATCGATCCTGTCACGCGCAACATCGATCTGGACCGGGTGGAGGCTGCGATCACTTCGAAAACGCGTGCGATCATCCCGGTTTACCTTGCAGGCAAGCCTGTCGACATGGACAGGCTCTACCACATTGCAAAAAAACACAATCTGCGCGTGATCGAGGATGCAGCCCAGGCGATAGGTTCATCCTGGCATGGCAAGCCGATAGGCTCCTTCGGCGATTTCGTCTCCTTCAGCTTCCAGGCAAACAAGAACATCACCACCTCCGAAGGCGGCTGTCTCGTTCTGAACAGCGATGCGGAGGCGGCATTGGCAGAAAAATACAGGCTGCAGGGCGTGACGCGCAGCGGCTGGGATGGCATAGAGGTCGACGTGCTGGGTGGAAAATACAACATGACCGACATTTCAGCCGCGATCGGTCTTGGGCAGTTCGCGAAGCTGGATGCGATCACGGCGCACAGGCGCCATCTTGCGAAGCGTTATTTCGATCTGCTTGGGGAAGGTTTCGAGGAAAAAACAGGGGCCAGGCTTCCGCCCAAGGATTTCGAGAGCACGAACTGGCACCTTTTCCAGATCGTCCTGCCCGACAGGATCTCCCGGCCGGAATTCATGGAAAGGATGAAGGCGCATAACATCGGCATAGGCTTTCACTATGCGCCCATCCATCTTTTCAAGCTTTACCGCGCGCTGGGGTTCAGGGAAGGCATGTACCCGATAGCCGAGCGCATAGGCCGCCAGATCGTTTCATTGCCGATGTTCTATGCGATGAACGAGGCCGATGTCGAGCGCGTGTGCAGCGCGATGGTGGAAGTGCTGGGATAAGCAGCCATACAAACAATAATACCGACGGGGCGAAATGGGATTTGTGCGTGTTTTCGTGCGTAAAGGAGGCATCATGAAGATGTTGATGATAGGGCTTGCCGTTTTTCTCATGAGCGGTTGTGCCTCGACGGAAACGGTCAAGCAGTCAAAGGGTCAGGGCGAGATCCGCAGCTATCCCCATGCCTATGAGCAAGTTTATGATGCAACGCTGCTTGCAGCCAAGGACAAGAAGCTGGACATCGTCGAGAGCGACAAGAGCAGCGGCAGAATCGTGCTTTCGCACGGCATCACGCTGCTTAGCTGGGGAGAGCGGATTGCGGTTTTCGTCAAGCCGGTAACAGACAGCCGCACATCGGTTGAGATCGTCAGCAAACCTGTTCTTTCGCCTCTCAATTTCCCGCCTGACTGGCAGAAGATATTGTTCGATCAGATCGATCTGGAGCTTAGGTCTGAAGCCAAATGACCAGGCTTGCAAATTCGCCTGAACGAGTTTGCATCGTGAAAAGCTCAGGGTTGTCGGTTCGCATTCTATAGGTGGGTGGATGGCAGCGTCTGGGTCGGATGGGATTGCGGGATGGAGCGCGCGTAAATCGATCCGGGGTGCAGCACCGAAGAGATGTAATAACCTGCAAGACTTGCCAGTGCGAGCGCCGGCACGAGATCATATCCGGCGGTCATTTCGCTGATCATCACGACCGCAGTGAGCGGGGCATGGGTCACTGCAGCAAGAAAGGCGCTCATGCCGACCAGCGTGTATCCTGCCATCGATGCGCCAGGCAGAAGATGCTGCACTGCGCCGCCGGCCAGTGTGCCCAGTGCCGCTCCGACGAACAGCGTCGGCGTGAATACGCCGCCGACAGCGCCGGATCCCGAGGTCAATACGGTAGCGATGACCTTGAGCACAAGGATGAGCAGCACACCTTGCCATGCCCAAGGTTGATGCAGCAACGAGTTCACTACCGAGTAGCCATTTCCCCATACTTCCGGACTGATTGCCGAAAGGCCGCCCACGACGAGTCCTGCCAGCATCATCTTGAGCCAGAGAGGAAGCCGCAATGAGGAGATGTTCCGATGCGCATAATTCAGCGAGGATATGAACAGCGGCCCCAGCAACCCGGCGGTAATTCCGGTTGCAACGACCAGCAGCAGTTCCGGCAGGCTTTGCAGGTTTCCCGGCGTTGCGGCAAAGATCGGGCCTACGCTGCTGATATGACGCACGACGGAGTCGGCAATGGCTGCAGCCAGGAGCAGGGGGCCGAAACTGCCCACACTGATGCCGCCAAGCACGATTTCGGCGACAAACAGGGCGCCTGCGATCGGAGTATTGTATGCGCCCGCAAGCCCTGCCGCCGCGCCGCAGGCTACCGCAAAACGCTGCTCGACAGGGGTGACATTCAGGACTTTCCCCAGCATGTTGCCAGACAAGGCTGCGAGCTGCACCATGGAGCCTTCGCGGCCTATCGAGCCGCCCGACACGACCGTTGCAGCCGAGGCGGCGGATTTGAGAATTGATGTGCGCAAGGGAATTTCGCTGCCGGCGGTGATGGCCTCCATGTAATCCGCGCCACTTTCCTTTCCTCTGAGAAAATATTGCAGCACGATTCCGGCCGCGATCCCCCCCAGTGCCGGGGTGATGATCCTGATTTCGGGTGAGAGATGCGCCGCATCGGCCACCAGCCCCTGATTCAATCCATAGATCCAGGTTTCAAGCCAGATCAGAAGCTGATGAAATGCCAGCACTGCCAGTGCGCCAAGTATGCCGACCATGACGGCAAGGCCGAGCATGCGCAGCAACTCGATGTTGCGGCCGTAGGAAGGGCCAGGGTCGGATTTGTTGTCATTCATCTTGGTCATCTCATCCTATTTCGATCCGAAGAAATGCTGCCTGATCAGGTCCTTCAGCATGGCTTCCAGAATCTCGTCCGATGCGTGCGATATCTCCCGATAAAGCGCGAGCGCTTGGTCGTTGAATATGCGCAGCAACTCCGGGTCGAATCGCTTTCCGCTGTCGGGCATCATGAGTTCCATCGCCTTCTCGAATCCGAATGGCTCCTTGTAGGGTCGCCTGGACGTGAGCGCATCGAACACGTCGACAATCGAGAATATGCGCGCATTCAGCGGTATTTCATTTCCGGCAAGGCCCTTCATGTAGCCGCCGCCGTCGAATTTTTCATGGTGGAATTCCACGACCTCCCTCGCGCCTTCGAGCCATTTCGACCTGCGGATAATGTCTGCGCCGAGCAGCACATGGGTGCGCATGACGGCAAACTCCTCTTCGGTCAGGCTGTCGGGTTTCAGAAGAATGTTGTCCCTGATGCCGATCTTTCCAACATCGTGCAGGAAAGCGCCTGCGATCAGCTTGCGGATTTGCATGCTGGGAAGGTTGAGCAACTCGGCAAACCGGATCGCATATAGCGTGACGCGGTAATTGTGGCTGTTGGTGTCCGAGTCACGCTTTGCAATTGCGCTGCCCAGCACATCCATCAGTTCGATGTTGCCGCTTAAAAGGTCGGACGAGAGTTTCACAAGCCCCTTGTTGAGCGAGATGATGATGGGGTAGAGCATGATGGTCGTGATCAGGATCACCACGACGACCAGGAGCAGGGTGCCGAAAATATCGATCTCGACGTTGTGCAGGGTCTTTTCATCGACCTGGTATACGCCTTTGAAATAGCCGATCAGGTCACCCTTGTCCTTCAGGGGCAGCATCACCTGCAGAAATGAATCCCTGTCTATCAGAAACTGCTTGTAGCGCATCGCATCCGCCAAATGGAATGTTTGCAATGATTTGTCCAGCTTTTCTTCTAATGCTTCATTGTCGGGCCTTGCTTCATGCAGAATCAGGTTTTTTTGCGCATCGTAAAGCTCGATGACGATGAAGTGGCGTTTTAGAAAGTCGTCGGCCCGTTTTTTCAGTTCTTCCTTTCTGCTGGTGCGGTCGAATGTCGCGGTAAACAGCCTGGACTCCACCGTTGCAAGATCAAACACGAACTTCCCGACCTTTTGCAGCTCAAGATAATAGACGATTCCGCCCAGCATCACGGACAGCAGCATCCATCCGATGATGAGGCGAGTGACGACAAGCTTGTGTATGTTGTGCATGTTTCATTCCCGGCTCATGGATTATGTGCTGAAACGGGAAGCAACAAAGCACTCTCCTAAGGAATCGCATTGAGGCAGCCGTTGGCCCGCACGGCGGTTGAAGCAGGGATGCATCGAAGAATATCGTCAGAGGATTGTACTTAAGTGATGGTCTGATCGCCCATCATGAAAAAAAATTAATCGGCTGTGAGGAAGGCAAGGCAGATTTCGCGAACCTTGTCCCATGCGGTAGAATGCCGGTCCATGAATACCATACAGCTATCCGTGATCATTCCCGTCTATAACGAGGAGGAGGGCCTGCAGGCGCTGTTCGATCGTCTCTATCCCGCGCTGGACAAGCTTGGGGTCACATATGAAATCCTGTTCGTCAATGATGGAAGCCGTGACAGGTCTTCCGCCATCCTGCGAGAACAGTTCCAGAAACGCCCGGATGTGACCCGGGTTATCCTGTTTCAGGGGAACTTTGGGCAGCACATGGCCATCATGGCCGGATTCGAATATGCCCTTGGGCAGCGCATGGTGACGCTGGATGCGGATTTGCAGAATCCCCCGGAGGACATCGCTAATCTGCTGGCCAAGATGGAGGAGGGGCATGACTATGTCGGCTCCATCCGCAGGCAGCGCAATGACAGCTGGTGGCGGCATGTGGCATCGCGCGCGATGAACAGTCTGCGCGAGCGCATCACCCGCATCAAGATCACGGACCAGGGCTGCATGCTGCGTGCCTATGACAGAAAAGTCATCGATGCGATCAACAGTTGCAAGGAAGTGAATACGTTCATTCCGGCCCTGGCCTACAGTTTTGCGCGAAATCCCGCCGAGGTGGTGGTGGGCCATGAGGAACGCGCCGCCGGAGAGTCGAAGTATTCCCTGTACAGCCTGATCCGTCTGAATTTCGACCTGATGACGGGATTTTCAGTCGTGCCGCTTCAGATGTTTTCCATGCTGGGCATTTCGATATCCGTATTGTCCGCCTTCTTCGTGGCGTTTCTGCTGGTGCGCCGCCTGATCGTAGGGCCCGAGGCAGAAGGGCTGTTCACGCTCTTTGCGATCGCCTTTTTGCTGATCGGCATCACGCTTTTCGGGATCGGGCTGCTGGGCGAGTATGTCGGCAGAATCTATCAGCAGGTTCGCCACAGGCCGCGCTATCTGGTTGAAGCCGTGCTGGAAGGCAGGCGTGCCGGATCGGGGATGGAGGAGTGAGGGACGCATCGGGATCAAAAAACGGGGCGGCGGGGATTGAACCATCCGCAAGTCTCAATCCCCGATCCTCGGCCGTTGTGTTTGCCTATCACAACGTGGGCGTGCGCTGCCTGTCGGTTCTGCTCGCGCATGATGTGGATGTCAGGCTCGTCTTGACGCACAAGGACAATCCTGCGGAGAACATCTGGTTCGATAGCGTGGCCGGACTTGCCAATCTTCACGGCATCGAGGTCATCACGCCGGACAACCCGAATGATCCGGCAGTGGTCGAGAAGATACGCGCTTTGCAGCCGGATTTCTTCTTTTCATTTTATTACCGGGAGATGCTCAAGGCGCCTCTGCTGGCGATTCCGAAGAACGGTGCGCTGAACATGCACGGTTCCCTTTTGCCCAAGTATCGTGGCCGGGTGCCGGTGAATTGGGCGATAATCCAGGGAGAGAGGGAAACGGGCGCAACCTTGCATTACATGACCGAGAAGCCGGACAATGGCGATATCGTCGCGCAGACTGCAGTTCCCATATTGCCAAACGATACTGCACTCGAGGTTTTCCAGAAGGTGACGGTCGCCGCCGAGATGGCGCTCGACAGCGTGCTGCCCGCATTGCTTGCAGGAAATGCGCCGAGAATGAAGCAGGATTTGCGTCAGGGCGCGTATTTTGGAGGGCGGCGCCCTGAAGACGGCGTGATCGACTGGCAGAAGCCGGCCAGGGACATACACAACCTGGTTCGTGCGGTGGCGCCCCCCTATCCGGGTGCAACGACCCGGCTGATGGGAAGGCACATGCGGATATTGCAGACGCTTCTCGAGGCGGGGGATGCCGAGGGCAAGCCCGCCTTCTATGTGAAGGGCGGGCGCGCTTATGCAGTCTGCGGTCAGGGTCTGCTGCGCATCGTCAGGTTCGAACTGGATGGAAGAGAGATCAGTGCGGCGGAATTCGCAAGCCTGTATGGAACGCAAAAATTTGAGTTTAATCGTTAAGGAAGTCACCATGAAAAAAGTATTGATACTCGGCGTGAACGGTTTCATCGGCCACCATCTTTCCAAGCGGATACTGGATACCACAGACTGGGAAGTGTATGGCATGGACATGAGTACGGACCGCATCTCGGACCTGATCGGAAAGCCGCGTTTTCATTTCTTCGAGGGCGACATCACGATCAATCGGGAATGGGTCGAATACCATGTCAAGAAGTGCGACGTCATCCTGCCGCTGGTTGCGATCGCAACGCCTTCAACCTATGTGAAGCAGCCGCTGCGCGTGTTCGAGCTCGATTTCGAGGCCAATCTTCCCATCGTTCGCGCGGCGGTGAAATACGGCAAGCACCTTGTGTTCCCATCGACTTCCGAAGTTTACGGCATGTGCCACGACGAGGAGTTCGATCCTGACAATTCCGAACTGATCTGCGGTCCGATCAACAAGCCGCGCTGGATCTACTCCTGCTCGAAGCAGCTGATGGACCGCGTGATCTGGGGATATGGGATGGAAGGGCTGAATTTCACGCTGTTCCGCCCATTCAACTGGATAGGAGCCGGACTCGACTCAATCCATACGCCCAAGGAAGGCAGCTCGCGCGTCGTCACGCAGTTTCTCGGGCACATCGTGCGTGGCGAGAACATCAGCCTGGTCGACGGAGGGTATCAGAAACGCGCATTCACCTATATCGACGACGGCATAGCCGCATTGATGAAGATCATCGAGAACAGGGACGGCATAGCGACCGGCAAGATATACAACATCGGCAACCCCTCGAACAATTTCGCGATCCGCGATCTGGCCGACATGATGCTGAAGCTGGCGGGCGATTATCCCGAATATCGGGAATCGGCCGCCAAGGTCAGGATCGTCGAGACCACCTCTGCCGCCTATTACGGCAAGGGCTATCAGGATGTGCAGAACCGCGTGCCCAAGATCACCAATACCTGCGAGGAACTGGACTGGAAACCCGCGGTCACGATGGCTGACACGCTGCGCAACATCTTCGACGCATACCGCGGGCAGGTCGCGGAAGCGCGGAAGCTGATGGATTAAGAGCAGGATCGAGGAATCAGGATGCAGGAGCCAGCTAAAATCCGGTTAACGCCTTTCCTGTATCCTGCACCCTGTCATGAATAAGCTCGCTCTCCAAGTTCATGTGGACACCTATCGCGGCACGAGAGAAGGCGTGCCGCGCCTGGTCGATGTGTTGCAGCGCCATCAGGCGCAGGCCACCTTCTTCTTCTCCCTGGGGCCGGACCGCACGGGCCGGGCAATCAAGAGGGTTTTCAGGCCGGGATTCATCGGAAAGGTCTCCCGCACATCCGTGCTGGAGCATTATGGCATCAGGACGCTGCTTTATGGCACGCTGCTTCCTTCCCCGGACATCGGCCGCCGCTGCGCGGACATCATGCGCGGTGTGCGCGATGCGGGTTTCGAGGTGGGCATACATTGCTACGACCACATCCGATGGCAGGACAATGTCGCCCATCAGGATGCGAAGTGGACGGAGCGCGAGATGCAGCGTGCGGTAGACCGCTACAAGGACATATTCGGCGAAGCGCCTCATGCGCATGCGGCGGCCGGATGGCAGTTGAACCGGCATGCGCTGCGCCTGATGCAGCGCATGGGTTTTGACTATTGTTCGGATACGCGCGGCACGCATCCATTCATTCCGACCTGGCAGGCGGAAATCGTCGCATGTCCGCAGCTTCCAACCACCCTGCCCACGCTTGACGAATTGGTCAACCGGGATGGCATCACCGTTGAGAACGTGGCCGAGCATCTGCTTCAGCTGACTGCACCCGGGACCGATCAGGTATACACGCTGCATGCCGAACTCGAAGGAGGCAAGTGGATGCCGGTCTTCGAAACGCTATTGCAGGGATGGAAGGCCCAGGGCTATGAACTCGTTTCGATGCGGCAATATCTGCAGGGATTGGGGGATATGCCGAGGCATGAGGTGCTGATCGGTGCGATCGAAGGGCGCTCGGGCACGTTGGCCATGCAGGGAGGCAGAAGTTTTGTAGCTTGACAGGGGGTGGCGATGAGTGAGGGCGATTTGAACGGATGGGTATATCGGCTCAGCACGAGCGAATTGCCCGTGCTGAAGCAGACGATGCGCGATCTGGCCGCGCTGCGGGATGACGAGAATGTGACGGCGCACTCGATTGCCAGCGCGATCAGGCGGGATCCCATCATGACCGTAAAGCTGCTCAGGTATCTCCAGGATCATAAGCACAAGGCGCAGATCAACGAGCTGGTCCAGGTCGAGCAGGCGCTTTTGATGCTGGGCACGGAAAAGTTTTTCAAGAACATGATGCCGGCGCTTCTGATTGAAGACCAGCTTAAGTCTAACGTCATCGCATTGCCGCCCTTGCTGCGTTTGCTGCATCGGTCCCATCGCGCATCCGAGTATGCCTTCGACTGGGCGGTGCATCTCAAGGACCTGCATTTCGAGGAGGTGCGCGTTGCCGCATTGCTGCACGACATTGCCGAAATTCTGATGTGGTGTTTTTCGCCGCCGGACATGTTGAAGATACGCGAGCTGCAGAAGCAGGACAAGGCGCTGCGAAGCCGCGATGCGCAAAAGCAGGTGCTGGGTTTTACCCTCGCCGATCTGCAAAAGGAGCTGGTGATGCAGTGGGGATTGCCTGAACTCTTGATCACGCTGATGAATGCCGGCAGCGCCCACATGCAGCGCGTGCGCATCGTCACCGTCGCGGTCGACCTTGCGCGCCACTCCGCGAACGGCTGGGACGATGCAGCCTTGCCGGATGATTACAAGGCCTTGAGCGAATTGCTGCACATGCCGCTTGATCAGGCGATGTCCCTGGTTGTGCCCGATCGCGCCGCCTCCGTGGGATGAGTAGCCATGCAGATATTCGCTGCCATCATGGCGCTTTAAAGATTGCATTTGAGGAACAGGATGTATTCATACATAGAAGACTTCGTCGGCAATACGCCGCTTGTGCGTTTGAAGCGCATCCCGGGCGCGACAAGCAATGTGTTGCTTGCCAAGCTCGAAGGCAATAATCCCGCGGGTTCGGTGAAGGACAGGCCGGCTTTTTCCATGATCGCACATGCCGAGCGGCGGGGGGAAATCAAGCCGGGAGACACGCTGATCGAGGCGACCAGCGGGAATACCGGCATTGCGCTTGCGATGGCGGCTGCCGTCAAGGGTTACAGGATGATACTGGTGATGCCGGAAAATCAGAGTGTTGAGCGCCGCCAGAGCATGCGCGTGTTCGGGGCGGAACTCGTGCTGACGGCCAAGGAGGGGGGGATGGAACTGGCACGTGACACCGCACAATCCATGAAAAATGCCGGAATGGGCGTCATCCTTGACCAGTTTTCTAATCCCGACAATCCGCTTGCGCATTATGAAGGCACCGCACCCGAAATCTGGCGCGACACGGAAGGAAGGCTCACGCATTTCGTCAGCAGCATGGGCACGACAGGGACCATCATGGGATGTGCCCGTTACTTCAAGGAAATGAATCCGGAAATTCAGATCATAGGTGTTCAGCCCGAGGAGGGTGCGCAGATTCCGGGCATACGCAAATGGCATGAGGCTTACCTTCCCTCGATCTACAGATCAAGCGATGTGGACAGGGTGGAACTCGTGAGCCAGGCCGATGCCGAGGAAATGGCCCGGAGGCTTGCGCGCGAAGAAGGCATATTCTGCGGCATATCTTCAGGAGGTGCATTGAGCGTTGCCTTGCGCATCTCTGAAGAACAGGAGAATGCGGTAATCGCCTTTATCGTATGCGACCGGGGGGATCGTTATCTGTCGACCGGGGTGTTTTCTGTGTGACTGGCTCGCAAAAATCGGCAATTTGGTTACAATGCTGAACATGATCAAGACCATGAACAAAAATGCAAGGCATTGGCTATGGGTGCTCTCCATGGCTGTTTTTTTTGTGAAATGCGCGAATGCGTTTGTGCTGGGCGACATGGAGGTTGACAGCAGGATAGGACAGCCGCTCAACGCACGCATCTCTGTTTCGGATTTGACGGATGCGGATGTCGAGAAATTCCAGGCGCATCTTGCCAACAATCAGGACTACCAGAAGCTGGGACTCCTTTATCCGCATGGCTGCAGGTTCCACTTTCAGCTGGTGAGGGATACGGACGGGCAGCCTTTCATTGCGGTGACGACAGAGCAGTCTCTGGATGATCCGCTCAACGATCTGGTGCTGGAGATATCCTCCGGCACTGGCAAGCAGATCAAAACCTATACTTTTTTGCTCGACCCCACCTGAGTGGGCGTAAACCTGTAGAATAGACTCATAAATCGATATTCTTCATCATAATAATGAAATACGGGGTGCTGAGTTACGGGGGGATGATGAGGCTGCTGCTGTTCGCGGCTTCTTTTTTCATGGCGAATGCCAATGCGCTGGTGCTCGGGGATGACATCCTGATAGACAGTGCTCTGGGGCATCCGCTCAATGCGCGCATACCCGTGCTGCAATTGAGCGATGCGGATGCACAGCAATTCAAAGTGCGCCTTGCAACCGTTCAGGAATACAAGAATCTCGGCCTGATATATCCAGAGAACCAGAAGTTTCGTTTTGAATTGGTCACCGAGCCTGCAGGGCAATCCTATATCCGGGTGACAACACAGCGTCCCGTTTCCGATCCATTCATCGATCTGCTGATCGAGACGGCGTCCTCCGGCTGGAAACTCGACAAGTCTTACACGATACTGCTTGATCCGGCCCCCTTTCAGGATGCACCTGTGGAGGCGCGCCAAGCCCCCAGCCCAATCGAGTCTGTGCAGCCCGCCGCGCCAGTCCCGAGGCCAAATCCTGCGCCAGTTCCTGCCAAGGAACCACGCAGATCGCATGCCAAGCATCACAAAAAAGTTGCCGCAGCAAGGGAAGAACAGGATGAGCATCGTCAGTTGAAGCTATCGATGTCTTTGTCGATATCCACGTACGCTCCTTCATCGACTGCCGGGACGAGCAATGATGCATTGCAGGAGGAGCTGGTCGCCAAGGAGAAACTGCTCAATGATCTCAAGCTGCAGATCGGAGAGATGCAATTGGTGATCAAGGATCTGAAGGAGAAGGAGGCGGGCGTTGCAATGGCGGCTAGTTCGGTGGCGGCGAGCGGTATTGCAGCTGTCGCGCCTGCAAGTGCCGTTTCAGCAAACGGGGCGGTCAGCCGGGTCCCGGCTGTGCCGCCGCGACGCGAAACGGTGAAGCCCAGGGCAGTTTCGAAGCCCGATGAAGAATGGAAAAAACCGCTTTATACGCTTGCTTCGCTTCTGGCTGTCGTGTCGATTCTGTTCTGGTTCCGCAGGCGCATCGAAAAAGGCAGCAAAGGACTGTTTGATGACCTGAAGGACGAAATGGCGTCCGGCGCAGAATCCCCGCGCGATGATGTTCATAAGCCTCCCATGAAGCAGCCTGTGGAAGTTAAGCCTGTCAGGATTTCGCAACCCGCCAGCGAACAGAAAGGGCCTTCTGTCCCGCCCGAATATGCGGCATTGATGGAGGCAAACAAGCATCTGCGGGCAGGCAACGAGGAGCAGGCGGAAGAGGCGCTGCTGCGTGCAATCGGCATCAATCCGAACAACACTTACGGATACCTTGCCTTGCTGAAGCTCTACGAGAAGCGCGGCGACAAGTCTAACTTCGAGAAGATTGCGAAGCAGCTTCGGGTGATCGGAGATGACGCATCCTTCAATGAGGCGGCCAGAATGGGAAGAGGCCTTGATCCGGAGAACCCGCTTTTTTCAGCTGCGCACTGATGCCGGGTTGGCGCGCCTTGGGCGCTTTCAGGGTGTCTGAGCGATATTGCGCCTGTACAAGGCTGGATTCTTGGCGAGATAGCGCTTGACGCCATCCAGAATGGCTGTCGCGAGTTTCGTCTGGTAATCCTTGTCATTTAAGCGGACTTCCTCGCTTGGGTTGCTGATGAAGGCCGTCTCGACGAGTATCGAAGGAATGTCCGGGGATTTCAGCACCGCGAATCCGGCCTGATCGACATGCCCGCTGTGCAGGTCATTGATGTCGTTCAATTCTCTCAGAACCTGCTTGGCAAGCCTGAGACTGTCGGTGATGGTCGCCGTCTGCGACAGGTCGAGCAGGGTGCGCGCAAGATAGGGATCCTTCACGGCGATGTTGACCCCGCCGATCAGGTCTGCTTCGTTTTCTTTCTTCGCAAGCCAGCGTGCAGCGCTGCTGGTGGCGCCATGTTCGGAAAGCGCAAACACGGATGAGCCGTGCGCATCGGGTCTGATGAAGGAGTCGGCGTGTATCGAAATGAAAAGGTCTGCCTTGGCCTGGCGCGCTTTTGCGACGCGTCCGCCCAGCGGAATGAAATAATCCCCGTCGCGTATCAGCAATCCGTGCATGTTGGGCGTGTCATCCACCAGTGCGCATAGACGGCGTGCGATGGCGAGCGTGATATCCTTTTCGTGTGAGCCATGGCTTCCTCTGGCGCCCGGGTCCTCTCCCCCGTGACCCGCATCAATTGCGATGAGGAGTGTCTTTGTGTGCGCTTCAGGTGGGACGCCTTGCGAGGAGGCATCCGCATTTTCTGCCGGTTTGTCGGAGGGGCTTGCGGCGACCGGGGCCGATGCAGGTGTCGTCTTCTCGTGGCCAAGCAATGCCATCAGGGGATCGGCCGGCACTGCGGGGTAGACATCCAGCACCAGCCTATAGCCGTAATCGCCCACCGGCTCGAGATCGAACAGCTGAGGCTTGACCTGTCCCTTGAGATCGAGGACCAGGCGCACGACGCCCGGCTTGTAACGGCCCATGCGGATGCTCCTAATATAGGGATCATGGCTGTCTATCCTGGCGGAAAGGCTGGTCAGTTTGTCGTCCATCGCCACATCCTCGAGGTCTATGACCAGGCGGTCCGGGTTTTCCACTGAAAACATGTGGTGATGGATGGGCTCTTTGGATTCCAGCGTCAGGCGGGTATAGTCCTGTGCCGGCCAGATGCGCGCTGCGGTGATCGAAATGGCTGCATGGGATGGCGCAGCCCAAAGGCCGAACACTGCGAGCATTGTCAGCTGGCCAAATAAACGATATATACCGATTCTGATTATAGCTGGTTTAGACATGCTTTCCCTGTTGCCGTGTTGCCTTTTATCATAGCACGGCGACCCTGTTGCAAGATGGCCAGATCGATCTCGATGTCGGCCGGGGGTACATGGGCCTTTTCCGGCCACTCGATGAAAAGGATGCTGTTTCCGTCGAATTCATCCCTGAAGCCGGCTTCCTCCCATTCAGCCTCGTCGCGCAGGCGATACAGGTCAAAATGCCGCAATTCCAGCCCACCGGCATGATAGGATTCAAGCAGTGTGTAGGTCGGGCTTTTTACCCGGCCTGCATGGCCCAATGCATGCAGGATGCCGCGCACCAGGCTCGTTTTCCCGGCACCCAAATCCCCATGAAGATGGATGACCATGCCGGGCCTGAGTTTTGCGGCCAGACGCTTCGCAAGTGCCGAAGTTGCATTTTCATCGTCGAGAACCAGGGTGATTCGGCTATCATCAAAGGCATGCAAAATAACTATCCTCAATCAGGGTGGCATGAAGAACTGGCCTCCAACATACGCATGTGGGCGCATGAGCTCGGATTCCAGGAAACAGGCATCACTGATACCGATCTCGCGGAAGCCGAAGACGGGCTCTTGAGCTGGTTGGCGCGAGGCTTTCACGGTCAGATGGATTATATGGCAAAACATGGCGCAAAGCGCAGCCGGCCTGAAGAGCTGGTCAATGGCACGCTGCGCGTGATCAGCGTGCGCATGAATTACCTGCCTTCAAAAGCCAAGGACAGCTGGGAAGTGCTGCACGATGGAGAGTCCGCCTTCATTTCTCGCTATGCGCTGGGCCGGGATTACCACAAGCTGATGCGCAGGCGCCTGGCGCTGCTGGCGGAGAAAATACGCGCAGCAGCGGAAGAATTCGATGGCAGGATATTCGTCGACAGCGCACCTGTGATGGAGGTTGCGCTGGCTGAAAAGGCGGGCCTTGGCTGGCGGGGCAAGCACACGCTTTTGCTTTCCCGGGATGCGGGCTCCTGGTTTTTCCTGGGTGAGATCTATATCAACCTGCCGCTCCCGGTGGATGAACCAAAACGCGAACACTGCGGAAGTTGCGAGCGCTGTATCAAGGTCTGCCCGACCCGGGCCATCATCGCGCCCTATCTTCTGGATGCGAGGCGCTGCATTTCCTATTTGACCATCGAACTGAAAGGAAGCATCCCCCTGGAGATGCGCCCTCTAATTGGAAACCGTATATATGGTTGTGATGACTGCCAGCTCGTATGTCCATGGAACCGCTTTGCCGTGAATACATCCGAGGCGGATTTTGCAGTGCGCAACAAGCTGGACGATGTGGGACTGGTCGAATTGCTTTCATGGACTGAAGAGGATTTTCATTCGAGATTGGCCGGAACTGCGATTTACCGGATCGGCCATGAGCAGTGGCTGCGCAATATCGCAGTGGCGATGGGCAATGCGCCATGGAGTGAGGCCCTGGTTGCCGCGCTGCTGACGCGTGCCAGTCATCCTTCCGCTGTGGTGCGAGAGCATGTCAGTTGGGCGCTTTCCCGGCAGGGCGTTCGACCTTGAACCACAGCGCGTAAAGTGCAGGCAGGCTGAACAGGGTCAGGAGAGTTGCAATCAGCAGGCCGCCCATGATGGTCATGGCCATAGGGCCCCAGAATACGCTTTGCGTCAGGGGTATCATCGCGAGGATGGCGGCGGTGGCGGTCAGCATGATGGGCCGGAAGCGGCGGACGGTTGACTCGACGATGGCATCCCAGCTGCCCATCGCGGCATTCTGGTTGATTTGCTCGAGAAGGATGACCGAATTGCGCATGATCATGCCGGAGAGGGAAATGGTGCCCAGCATCGCAACGAATCCGAATGGCACATGAAATGCAAGCAGGGTAGTGGTCACGCCGATGATGCCGAGCGGTGCAGTCAGCAGGGCCAGTGCGACGGGCTTTGGCCTTTTCAATTGCAGCAATAACAGCGTGACGATGATGAAACCCATCAGGGGCAAAATGGCCATGATAGAGTCTTGTGCCTGGCTGCTGCCTTCCATGGTGCCCTCCATCTCGATGCGATAGCCGGAAGGGAGGCTTGCGTGAATCTGGGCAAGCTCCCTGTCGATCGCCATGCTCACATCCGGAGCGGACACATTGTCCGGCACATCGGCGCGCACCGTCACCACGGGCATGCGGTTTTTGTGCCAGATGATGCCTTCCTCCTCTGACTCGCCGATTTTTGCAATCTCGTCCAGTCGAACCGGTATGCCCCGGTCAGAGTAGACATGCATCAGGCCAAGCGCATCCGGATCGTCGTGAACCGCGGCGCGTTCGACGACACCGATGCTGCGACCGTCTTCAAAGAAGCTCGTGACCATCAGCCCTGACAAAAGCGCGCGCAGATTTCTTGAGACCACATCGGATGACAGCCCCAGCTCCAGGCTTTTCGTCTGATCCAGCGTTACATTGAGGATGCGTATCTTTTCGCTGGAATCCTGATTGACATTCCTGGTATTCGGGTTTCGCCGGACGATTTTTGCAATTTCCTTGGCGATGGCGCGAAGCTTTTCAGGGTTCTTTCCGGTCACGCTGAACTGGATGGGAAAGCCGACCGGTGGGCCGTTTTCCAGCCTCGAGATGCGTATTCCAAGCGCTGCGTAATTCTTCTCAAGCATGCTCCGCATGCGCTTCAGGACGGCCTCGCGCGTTTCGATGTCGCGCGTGTTGATGACGATTTGCGCATAATTGATCGAGGGAAGCCCAAGCTCGAGCGGCAGATAGAATCTCGGCGTATTGCCCCCGATGTAGCTCGTGTAGCTGACGATGCCGGGATCGTTCGCGAGATCCTGCTCGATGCCTGTCGCGAGTCTCTCGGTGGTGGAAAAGCTGGTGCCTTCGGGGAGCCATATGTCCATCAGGAGCTCGGTTCTCTCGGAAGGGGGGAAGAAATCCTGCTGCACTCTGGAAAATCCTGCGATAGCCAGCACAAAGGCTGCCATGGTGAGCGCGATCACGCTTTTTCTGTGATCCAGGCACCATTCGACCGCCCGCCTGAAATATAGATAGAAGCCACTCTGGTAGTGCCTTTCTGAAAAAAGCGGCTGCGGATTTTTCCTGAGCAGGTGAAATCCGAGGAAGGGGATGTAGATCACCGCGACCAGCCAGGAAATCAAAAGTGCGATGGTCACTACGGCGGAAATGGAAAAGGTGTATTCGCCTGCAGCCGATTTCGCAAGGCTGACCGGCATGAATGCGGCTACGGTGATGAGCGTGCCCGTCAGCATGGGCCATGCGGTGCTGGTGTAGGCAAAAGTTGCGGCGTGCAATTTGCTGCAGCCTTCATCCAGTTTCACCTTCATCATTTCGACGGCGATCATCGCATCGTCTACCAGAAGTCCCAGCGCGATGATCAGTGCCCCAAGGGAGACGCGCTGCAGATCGATGCCAAACCATTGCATCAGCAAGAAGGTTCCTGCCAGCACCAGGGGGATGGAGAGCCCGACCACCATGCCTGCGCGCACGCCCAGGCTCAGCATGCTGACAGCCAGAACGATAGCGAAGGCTTCCAGAAAAGCCCGCATGAATTCGGAGACGGATTTGCTGACAACCCTGGGCTGGTCGGCTATCTGATGTATCTCGATGCCTGCTGGCAGGCTGATCTTGGCGATTTTCTGCCCGAGGTCTGCTCCGAGCCGGGACACATTACCCCGGGGCGTCATCGCGATGGCGATTCCGACCGCCTCCTGCCCATTGGTGCGCATCTTGAAGGTGGCGGGGTCGGCATATGCGCGGTATACATGGCTGATGTCATTCAGGCGATGGCGCCCATCCCCGTCCTCGATGAGCGCATCCTGTATGCGCTTCAATGAGTCCGGGCGGCCGTTGACGCGAGGCCTGATCACGTCAAGGTACGTGCTGATTTCCCCTGCCGATGCGATTTCATTCTGTTCCTTGAGGGCGGATGCGATCTTCCATGGATTGGTTCCTGGCTTGTCGTCCTGAAGATCGATGTATACCCTTTCAGGCTGGATGCCGATCAGCTCTATGCTGCTGATGTCTGGCATGCCCAGCAATTCATCGCGCAAGGCACGCGCCTCGCGGGCGAGTTCTGCATTGCCCTTGGTTTTCGATGTGAGTGCATAGATGACGGCATAGGTTCGGCCAAAATGATCATCGAGGACGGGCGGTTCTGCCCCATCGGGAAGACGCATGGAGGCGAGCTCCCTGCGGACCTGATTCCAGCTGTTCTCGAGCTGATCGGGCGGCATGGCGTCCTTTAATGTGACGTAGATTCCGGCTTCCCCCGCTTTTGAATAGCTGTCAAGAGTATCCAGCCAGGGAGTCTGCTGCAGCGTTCGTTCCACGGGTGTGGTGAGCTGCTGCTCGACCTCATCAGCGCTTGCACCTGGCCATGTCAGCCTGATGCTCATCACCCTGAATGTGAAGTCAGGGTCTTCGTTTTGTTTGAGCCCTGAAAAGGAAAGAATGCCGGAAAAAAGCAGGGCGCACAGCGTGTAGAGCATCAGGGGCTGATGCTTGAGAGCCCATGCGGAAAGATTGAACTCCTTCATGGGGCGTTTTCGTGGAATGAATTAAGGCTGGTAGCGTTTGGCGATCAGCACCGCATTGCTGCCGCCAAATGCGAATGAATTGGACATCACTGCGTCAAGCTGTACGCCAGTCCTGCCATGGTTGGGGACGTAATCCAGATCGCACTCGGGGTCTGGATGATGCAGGTTGATGGTGGGTGGTATGGCATTGTGATGAAGCGCGAGCACGGCAGCCATGAATTCGACGGCGCCCGTGGCTCCCATCAGATGGCCGTGCATCGATTTTGTCGAACTGACCGGAACCCTGTATGCATGTTCACCAAGAGACGCCTTGAGTGCCAGCGTTTCTTCGATGTCGCCTGCAAGCGTCGCGGTGCCGTGAGCATTCACATATCCGATGTCTTCGGGATTGAGTTTCGCATCCTTCAGCGCATTGACTATGGTGCGGGTCTGGCCTTTGGCATCCGGCTTGGTGATGTGGCTTGCATCCGACGAGCAGTCGTATCCGGCAATCTCGGCATAGATCTTTGCTCCCCGCCGCATCGCGCGTTCGGCATCTTCGAGAACCAGCACCGCGGCACCTTCGCCAAGCACCAGGCCACTTCGATCCTTTGCAAAGGGTTTGCAGGATGCACCGGCATCATTGGGGTCTTCGTGGGCGAGGGTGCGCAAGGCTTCCCATGCTTTCATCGCGCCCAGCGTCAACATGGCTTCCGCGCCCCCTGCGAGCATCACCTCGGCATAGCCGTGCCTTATCTGGCGATACGCCTCGCCTATCGCAATCGCGGACGATGAACAGGCGGTCGCGTAGGTGATGTTGGGGCCCTGAAGCTGATATTTGATGGACAGGTGAGAAGCCGCGGCATTGTTCATGCTGAGCAGAACGCTAAGCGGCTTGATGCGCGGATTTGCGTGCTTGAAGACTTCAACGTATCCGTCCTCCAGCGTGCTTGCCCCTCCCAGGCACGAGCCCATGTATACGCCGGCGCGATGGTGTTCCGATTCGCTTAATTCAAGCCCCGCATCCTGCACAGCCTGTTCTGCTGCAACCAGCGCGAATTGGCTGAAGCGCTCGATGCCGGTCAGCTGTATCTTGGAAAAGTGCGCGGCGGGGCTGAAGTCCTCGATCGGGGCGGCGATACGTATCGAGAGCTGATCGACAAACGGACGGTTCAGGCGTCTGATGCCGGAATGGCCTGCCAGGAGGCTGCTGAAGAATTGATCGGGTGATGTGCCAGTCGGGGAGAGGATGCCCAATCCGGTGATGACAACACGCCTGGACATGCGCAAGCGTTACGCCGATTTCTCGGCGACGATCCTGTCGACAAGGTTGGTGACGTCCTGCAGCGTCTTGAGTTCCACCCTTTCGTCGGGCAATTTGATCTTGAGTTCATCCTCAAGATTGAACATGAACTCGATCACCGACAACGAATCCAGCCCGAGACTTTCCAGGGTTGCATCCGGTGTCAGATCCTCGGGTTTGAGGTCGAACTGCTCGACCATCATGCGCTGTATAGTGGGTAATGAACTCATGGTAACGGGATATAAAAAACACTTGGGAGATATTATAACTGAATCCGGACAGGAAAGATGCGCTTTCGAATTGGAACAGGCGTGCTCTGGTCTTTCAGATTGCAGGAACGGTGTCGGGCTTGACCTTGCCAAAGCCGGCTATGCTTCAAGGACCTCGCTGAAAAATTCGATGGTTGCATTGGCGACTTCTTCTCTGTCGTTGTCCACCGTGATCATGTGATAGCTATTATGCAGCATGACGATTTTGACCACCTTGGATCCGATATTTTCCGCGACGTACCGGGCATTGCGCGGCGAGGCAATCTCGTCCTCCTCGGCATGTATGATGATGGTCGGAGCCGATACCTTGTGCAGGGATTTTTTTACCGATGCGATCATGCGTTCGGCCTCCTGTATCGCGGGCAGGTTCAGTTTGCTTGCGCCAACGATAGTCGAATCCTTGTGACTCATCTCTCTTGCGATCCATTTGCGCAGCTGCTTGTTTTTCAGTCCGAAAGGTTCACGCTCGCGGTAGCTGTAGACATAGCGGAATGGGGAGTAATAGCCGATGTAGCGCAAGGACCGGTACCACGGAATACCCCAGCCGTCATACCAGAGCGTGGTTGAAAGCAGGGTCAGTGCCGAGACCTCGTCTTCAAGTTCCGCTGCTATGCTTAGCGCCAGTGTTGCGCCTATGCACAAGCCGCCCACTGCAACGCTGACGTATTGTCTCTTGAGTTCGCGAAATTCGTTCAATGCGCGGGCATGCCAGTCATGCCATGGTGTAACCGAGCGCGGCGTGTCGCCATGCGTGTATCCATAGCCCTTTATGTGCGGGGCGTGTACCGAGTAGCCGGCCTGCTGCAGCCGCTTTGCAATGGGCTGAAGTTCGGCGGGGCTGCTCTGAAGGCCGTGAAGCAACAATACGGCCTGTTCGCCTCCTTTTAAAGTGATGGCATCCATTGGTTTGACAACGATTACGGGAATTTAGACTTGAGGCTGATCCATGCGGGCTAAATGAAACCTGATTATTAATTATAATTCATAATTGAGAATACCCCTAATATTTCACGATCATTCCGGTAGACCGGCATTGGGTCAAATGGTTTCAATAAATGAAACGGTCGCGCAGCTCTCCCAGGTTTAATGCCTGAAGGATCTCTTCGAGTCGCGATCTTGCATTCCTCCTTGGCTGATCTGTGCGGCGGGCGATGATCAATTCATTCTTCATCGAGTGCTCCCATCCAACCAGTTCCGTCACTTTCACCTGGTATCCTTTGGGTTCCAGGAGCAGGCAGCGCAGCACGTTGGTGAGGTGGCTGCCGAATTCACGCGTGTGTATGGGATGCCGCCAGATCTCAGAAAGCGGTGTCATGCCAAATGACTGATTCTTGTGCCGGTTGAGCACGTTGGCCACTTCGGCCTGACAGCAGGGGACGAGCACGATGAACTTCGCTTTTTTGTCGAGCGAAAATTTTATCGCATCATCGGTGGCGGTATTGCATGCATGCAGGGCGGTGACGATGTCTATCTGATCGGGCAGCAGTGTCGATTCCACGGAATCTTCGATCGACAGATTCAGGAATGACATTCTTGAGAAGCCGAGCCTTTTTGCAAGCATCTCGGACTTGGCTACCAGTTCTTCGCGCGTTTCGATGCCGTAAATGTGCCCGGCATTGCGCGACTTCAGAAACAGGTCATAAAGGATGAATCCCAGATAGGACTTCCCGGCTCCGTGATCGGCCAGCGTCAGATTCCCGCTGCTTGTCAGCAGTTCCTCGAGCAGCGGTTCGATGAAATGATAAAGGTGGTAAACCTGCTTCAACTTGCGCCGGCTGTCCTGATTGAGCCTGCCATCCCGCGTCAGGATATGCAGTTCCTTTAGAAGCGCTGTGGATTGGTCTGGTCTGATTTCGGGTGCGTGGGTCATGAAAGCGGGATAAGTCAGCCGAACTTTAGTTTCATTGCCAGCACGGTTCCTGCAAGCAGGAGCGTGATGCCGTTGGCGATGATGATGGGCCATGCAGACAAAAGGATGCCATAAGCCAGCCATAAGGCGACACCTGACGTGAACATGGCGTACATGCCAAGAGAGATGTCAACCGTATGGCGTGTGCGCCAGACCTTCAGCGCCTGCGGGACGAAGGCGGTGGTGGTCAAAATCGCTGCGATGCTGCCTATGATTTCTGCATGGTTCATGAGATCCGTCCTGTCGGGTCCTGTCTTGCAAATCAGATCCTTGCTGCTCCCGATCTTTTAAAAGCGCAATAGGGAATCCCCTATGCGCAAAGGGTTGATTTCTCCTGTGGAATCAGTGATCCCCGATATTGCTTTGGCATCCTTGCAAATAGAATTGGCGCAATTTTACCACCCGGGCGCAGTGAATAACATGATGCAAAAAATGGATGCCTGCAGCGAAGCGAGTTTGTCCGGACTGTCCAGGTCACTGCTGGGGGCGGATGGGATCGCATCGGAAAATTCCTTCTTGTCCAACAAGGAGCAGGAACGCAAATTGCTCATGATCTCTTCAGTGGAAGAATTTAAAGACGTCGTGCAATTTCTGAAATCGGAAGGCTGGGAGGTGATCCAGGCCTCAAATGCGGCGGCACTCAATTCACTGAAGGGAGTCAAGGAGTGTTATGTCGGCCTGATCGGGCTGGACAGGATAATCGATTCCGAGCTGGCGGATATGGAGGCATTTATGCTCTCCAACAGACAGATTGAATGGATATCGCTGCTTTCCCAGGATGGGTTGCATCTGGATTCGGTTTGCCGGTTTATCAGGCGTTATTGTTTCGACTATCACCTTAGACCCGTCGATCGCGATCGCCTCCTGATGGCTGCAGGGCATGCATATGGAAAATCCATGCTGGGCAGGAAGTTATCTCGAGCTGATCAATATCTGGGATGCTTCGGCATGGTGGGAACGAGTCCTGTGATGGAAGAAATCTACCGCAGCGTCGAGAAGGTGCACAGCATCAGCGAGCCCGTGCTGATCAGCGGAGAGAGCGGCACAGGCAAGGAATTGGTCGCGCGTGCGATTCATCAGCTATCACCCCGGCGGGACAAGCCGTTCATCGCAGTCAACTGCGGTGCATTGCCCCCCAATCTCATTCAGTCTGAACTGTTTGGCCATGAGAGAGGATCGTTCACGGGAGCGCATCAGCGCAAAATCGGGCGCATCGAGGCCGCATCGGGCGGGACCATCTTTTTGGACGAGATCGGCGATCTGCCGATGGAACTCCAGGTCAATCTGCTCCATTTCCTGCAGGACAAGAAAATCGAAAGGGTCGGGTCCAATGTGAGCATACCAGTCGATGCGCGTGTCATTGCAGCCACCCATGTTGACCTGCCCAAGGCGATTGTGCAGGGGAATTTCCGTGAAGACCTTTATTACAGGATCAATGTGCTGAATTTGAAGATGCCCCCTTTGCGCGAAAGAGGGGAAGACATTACCTTGCTAGCACAGGAGTTTTTCAAGCGTTTTTCGAAGGACAGGGCAGTTGCTCCCCAGGGGTTCAGTCAGCAGGCGCTCCATGCCATGAAGCTGCATGCGTGGCCTGGCAATGTTCGGGAGCTGATCAATCGGGTCCGCAGTGCATTGGTGATGAGCGAGAACAGGTTGTTGCAGCCCATCGATCTTGGTCTGGATCGGAAAACTGAGGCAGGCATCACTCTGGAGTCGTCGCGAAAAAGGATTGAGCAGGAAAGGCTGCAGTATGTGCTGAACAGGAATCGCAATAATGTCACCGAGGCTGCGCGTGAACTCGGTGTCTCACGCGCCACGATGTATCGGCTGATCAAAAAATTCAGGGAGGACCGCATTCCAGATTCGTGATTGCAGCCAGGATCGATGGCGGAAAAAATATACCGGTTGACTTCTCCAGGAGCATGAATCATGTTTTCACATCGCGGAAGAACACTTGCATGGCTTTGCTTTTCCGGAGGCATGATGGTTTTTCATCCGGTTCATGCGGATGAAGCGATCCCGCTCGAGAAGATGAGCCTCGATCAGCTGCGTGCGGAATCGGCAAAGCTGAAGAAGGAGCTGCGAGAACAGGAACGTCAACTGGCTGCTTACAAAAAAGCCATGGACAAGGCCTTAAAAGCGCAGCAACAGCGCATCAATGCGATGCAGTCTCAGATGAACAGGCAAATGAATCCCCCGACTGACAAGACGGCACAGGCCGAGTCGGCGGTCCCGCCGGCCAAACAGGCGCCTTCCCCGGTGCCGCAGAAAGCCTCTCAGGCGCAGGTGGAAACCAGTAAGGCGCAACAGGCGGCTCCCCATGCAGTCGGCGTGGCGCCTGACAAGCCAAAGGAGCTCAATCAGTCGCAGATAGCGCAGATTTTCGATCAGCCCGGCGTGCTGACGCCAAAAGGGCACTTGGTGTTTGAGCCCTCCTTGCAATATTCATACTATTCGACCAACCAGGTTTCTATCGTCGGCTACAGCATCATTCCGGCACTGGTAATCGGTGCGATCAATGTCAGCAACGTGAACAGCAGCATACTGATCGGAACGGCGACAGCGCGGTATGGCGTGACCAACCGGCTTGAGGTCGAGGCGGACGTTCCCTATGTGGTCCGCTCCGATTCGACCTTGACGCGCCCATTGGCCGGCACCGGAAACAACGAGGTCTTCGGTGCGCATGGCCACAGCCTGGGAGACATACAGTTTGCAGCCCGCTATCAGCTCAACGATGGCGGGGAAGAGAAGCCCTATTACATCGGGACGCTGCGCGTAAAGACGGCTACAGGAATTGGACCATTCGATGTCGGCATCGATCCTGCGACCAACCTTGAGACGACGACGCCGACGGGTTCCGGGTTTTACACGATAGAGCCCGGCATGACGGTCATTTATCCATCCGATCCGGCGGTCTTTTTCGGCAGCCTGAACTACATGTGGAATGTAAAGAGAAACATCGATCGTTATGTGGGCACCCAATATTATGGAACAGTCAATCCGGGGGATGCGGTCGAGTTCAACTTCGGCATGGGTTTTGCGCTGAACGAAAAGGCCGCATTCAGTCTAGGGTATGACCACATCGTGGTCGGCAGGGACATGGTGAATGGAGCGGTTGCGCCTATGTCCCAGGTAACCCAGCTTGCCACGCTGTTGCTGGGCTATTCCTATCGCATCAGCGACAAGACGACCATCAATCTCTCGGTGGGGGCAGGGCTGACGCAGGCTACTCCCGGTGTGCAGTTGACGCTGCGCGTTCCCATGGATTTGTGATCATCTGAGGGCATATGGCATCGCCTGACGCAGGGTCGAGGCCATGTTCATCGCATCCAGCAGCTGCTTTGAAGCAAGGGTGGCATTGATGATGGTCATGTGGCTGATGGTCTGGTTGTTCAGAGTGTTCTGGATCACGGTCATGACATTCGATGGCAGGGCGGCCGGGGGAATATAGCTGTTGCCGGGGCCGTTCTGTATGATCTGCGACGGGATGAGCTGCGTCGGGATGGCGGCCGTGGAATTCGTCTGGGGCAGGTTGATCGTGGTCATTGCGGCCAGCACGCCGTTGATGAAGGTCACCTGCTGGAAGCCAAGCGAGAGCAGGATGGGCGAGCCTCCTGCGCTGATCGAAAATCCACCGCGCATGTTTTCGAGCGTTTCATCGCTTGCCACCTTGCAACCCTTGAGGCTGTTATTCGCCGGCTCCGGGTATGCGGTTTGCATGTTGATGCAGAGCAGCAGCGCGATATAGATTCTGACTGGTAGATTCTTTCCCATGATGGTTCCTAAAAAGAGCTTGGACCGGAGTGGAGAAGCGTGATGTTGTATAGGTTGTCAGGCATGTCCTTCAGATCGGGCGATGCCTTTTCCCTGATGCGCCAGTCGCGTTCCGCGTTGAACACGACCTTGTCATGCGCGTTGTTGATGACGAATAGGATGCGGTTGAGCCGCATCTTTTCGAATTTCGTTCTGGTCATGATCCTGGCGCCAACCGATGGATCCCCCACTGCGACCCTGTCCTTGCTGACGCCCTTGATCACCACGAAATGGTTGTAGCCGTTGTCCCTGATAAGCGCGATCGCCGGAATCCCGGCCTTGGCCAGATCATCCAGCGTGGCCTCATAGCCGTCGGCGGAATAGCCATTGCTTGTCAGATAGTGCTTGATGTCGAGCAAGGAGAACCCTTCCTTGCGAATTTTCTGCTGGTCCCCGTTTTTCCACATGACCCTGAAGACTTCCTGCTCGCTTACTGGGTGCTGGTATTGATAGGACAGCAATGTGGCGAGCGCGGCCGAGCCGCAGCTATAGTCGTATTGCTGGCGCACGGTGGCAAGGAAGTGGTGTTCCTTGAAACTCGAAATCCTGACCGGGATCGGATTCACGCCTGGCAGGGTCACCCATCCTGCATGAGTCTGGATGCTGATCAGCAAAAGGCATGTTGCGAATACGAGCCGCATCATGTTTTCCTCACTGAAGCTTCAGATTCAGTATGGTTGCATTCTGGATGATGACGTTGTTTCCAGAATTCTGGATGACGGTCGCAAAGCCCTTTGAATTTGCAAATGAGCCGCTGTTTATCGAGTTCGTTCCGCTGATGTTGTAGCTGGCCTGGTTGTTGTATAGCTCTGCATTGAGATTGTTTGTGTTGAGCTGTGCATAGCCACCGCGGTTTTCCGACAGGGTCTGCTCCGAAACGGCTGTGCCCGGCATGGGAAGCCCCTGATCCGCCAGTGCGTTGATCGAGATCGACAGGCCAAGCAATGCACTTGCATGAATGTATCTGTACATGATGATTGCCTCTCGCATGGATAACCCGGGGCAATTGCCCCGGGCGTGATGCATTAATGCACAGCCAGATTGGCCTGTACGGTTACACCCTGTTGAGTCAGTGCATTGGCCCCGGTGTTCTGGCTTACAACGGAAATGCCCGCAGCATTGGAGAAGCCGCTTCCGATGTTGTTGGAGACGCTGTAGTTGCCAGCGCTGCCTCCATATGAGCTGCCGCCTGCGCCGCCCATCGCGCCATTGCCGGTTGTTGCCGTGGCGAGAGCCTGGCCGCTCGTGGCATTGCCGCCAAGACCGCCGTTACCCGTTCCGCCGGTTCCGCCCTGACCGCCGTTACCCGTTCCACCATTGCCGCCGACTGCACCGACGGCGCCATTGCCGGCCGTTGCGCTGCCATTTGTGGCGCTGGTGGAGGAGCCGCCATTGCTGGCGCTGCCGTTGCTCGAGCTTCCGCCATTGCCACCCGTTGCGGTCGATGCGGTCGTGTTGTTGGCATTACCGCTGGCGCCTCCCGTGCCGTTGGCATTCGCAGCGCCTCCGGTTGCTGTGCCACTCGTGCCGCCCGTGCCACTGGAAGATGCGGTACCTGTCGTTGCGCCAACAGCGCCCGTCGAGCCGTTTGTGGTTCCATGACCTGCAGTTGCATTGCCGCTATTGCCGCCAGTGCCGGTGGAAGTGGCAGCACCGCTTGCAACTGCGCCACTTGAGCCACCAGTGCCGGTGTTGGATGCAGGTCCGTTGGATGCGGTGCCGCTCGCACCCGCTGTGCCCGTGTTGTTTGCCGGACCGTTGGATGCCGTGCCGCTTGTGCCTCCGGTGCCCGAGCTTGATGCGGGACCATTGGATGCGGTGCCGCTCGCACCTGCCGTGCTGGTTGCGGGACCGTTGGATGCGGTGCCGCTCGCACCTGCCGTGCCCGTGTTGGATGCGGGACCATTGGACGCCGTGCCGCTTGCACCCGCCGTGCCGGTTAGCGAGGCAGGACCGTTGGATCCTGTACCGCTAGCGCCACCGTTGCCTGTGCTGGCAGGACCATTGGATGCGGTGCCGCTCGCACCTGCTGTGCCGGTAAGCGAGGCGGGACCGTTGGAGCCGGAGCCGCTAGTGCCGCCCGTGCCTGATCCTGTGGAGGCATTCCCGCTAGTGGAAGGACCGGCATTCCCGGCAGTGCCCGTGCCAGAGCTTGAGGGATTTCCTCCAGAACCGCTGGTGCCGCTGCCGTTGCCGGCAGTCGAAGTGCCGACGCTCGGATTGCCGCCATTGCCGCCATTGCCTCCCGGTGCAGGAGGAACGGCTGCTCCGCCATTGCCGCCATCAGCGGATCCGACAGTTGGTGTGGAGTGGCCGCCGTTGCCGGATTGGGATCCTCCCAAGGATGTGCCGCTGCCACCAGTTCCGTTAGCAGCTCCGCCAGTTGCGCCACTGCCTCCTGTGCTGGCCGTATGCGTGGTTCCACCTGCAGTGCCGGTGCTGTTGGACCCATTGCTGGCTGTGCCGTCTGAGCCACCACCGCTGCCTGTGGTGTTGGGCCCGTTGCTGGCTGCTCCTGATGCGCCACCGCTGCCGGCTGTGTTGGATCCGTTGCTGGCCGTGCCGCCTGAGCTGCCGCCCCTACCTGTGGTATTGGGTCCATTGCTGGCTGTGCTGTTTGCGGCACCACCGTTGCCTGTGCTGCTAGTCCCGTTGCTGTTTGTTCCGTTGGTGCCGCCATTGCCGCTCGCGCTTGGCCCGTTGCTGGCTGTATCGGTGGATCCAGTGCCGGTACCGGTAGAATTGGGGCCGTTGGTGCTGGAACCTGAATTGCTGCCGCCATTGCCAGTGCTCGCGTTGCCGTTGCTGCTGTTTCCAGAATTGCTCCCTGCTGCGCCGCCCGTGTTGCCGCCGTTGGATGCAGATGCGCTGCTCATTCCGCCGTCCCCTGTCGTGCTGGCGCCGCCCGAAGCGGTCTGGTTGTTGGCGCCGCTAGCCCCGCCTGTGCCGCTGTTTGTGGCGGTGTCAGTGGAGCCTGAGGCATGGCCGCTCGAAGTATTCCCGGAAGTCGGCGTGCTCGTGACGCTGCCACCTGCGCCAGTGCCATTGTTTCCGCCGTTGGAGGTGGATGTGATCGGCCCTGAATTGCCGGCAGTAGCGCTGCCGTTGGTCGCGCTTCCATTGCTGGCAGCACCTGCATCCGCATTGCCGTTGCTTGCACTGCCACCGCTGCCGCCTGCGCCACCCATGCCACCGGACCCACCTGAGCCGCCGGTGCCGCCATGACCTGCGCCTCCGGTGCCTCCTTGACCAGTGCCGCCATTTGCTGTTCCGCTGTTGGCATTGGCAGTGGCCGAAGCGCTGTTGCCGCCAGCGCCCCCTGCAGCGCCATTGCCTGCCGCGCCACCAGTATTGCCGCTTGAAGTGACGTTGTTGTTGTAAACGCTTCCGTTCAGAGTGGTTGTTGCATTGATCGTTGAATTATTGTTGTTGGAATTGCTGGTGAAAGTCGATGCGCCGCTGACAGCCGTTCCGCTATCGAACGCATTGCCTGCGCCCATGGTTTGCGTTGCGGTTGAATTTTCGTTTGCCTGAGGGCTTTCATTGCCGCCCTGGGTCGAAGTGGCAGTCGCGGTCTGTGCGCTGACAGTGCCAGGTCCGCTGTTGGTGTTGGTCGGATTTGCCAGGGCACTTGATGCGCCGAAGGTCAGTGCGATTGCAGTTGATATAAGCGTTCTATTCATTTTGGTTTCTCCTTTGTGTACGCAAAGTGGACGCGGCGATATGCCAGCTCCGCTGCTTTGGCTAGCAATGTCTGTGCCGAGGCGATTGCGGGCAGGCTAACCTCATGAATGAGTTGATCAAGTAATGAATCGAAGGGTGGCGAAGGGCAATGTCAACGTGTTGCATTGCTGAAACGCTTTTTCTGCAGTTTCGATTGCAAGTCGATGTTGATAAATGGAAAGATGCGTTGTATCAGTTTGTTCGCTGCAATCTCACAGTGAAACATTCTGTAATGATTCCGGCTTTAAGATGCCTGTCTTCAATCCGCAAGAAAAGGAAAATTCATTTGACGCGCTGGAGCCGCTTTGCTATAGTTTCATCTCCGACGCGGGGTGGAGCAGCTCGGTAGCTCGTCGGGCTCATAACCCGAAGGTCATAGGTTCAAATCCTGTCCCCGCAACCAAATTCGAGTCACGTGTTGACAGTGAGTTTTTGCTCGCTATAATGCACGGCTCTTTCGCTGAATAAGCGACGATCTTTAAAAATGAGCTAGATAATCGATGAGTGTAGGTGCTTGGTTTTTGGGTAGTTTGCTGGTTCATATTTGGGCTGGTGGGCGATAGAAAATAAAGTGCTTACACGAAATGAATCATGT
>JAJZTF010000018.1 GCA_021821945.1 Pseudomonadota bacterium | reverse complement strand
ATTGCTCAAGGTGACGACCAGTCACATGCGCAAGCTGCAGAAATCACCAGAACGGGTGAAAAGCTACTTTGAACATGCTCCAGTAAAGTATGCTGCTTAAGTTCAACAATTGATTGCCGGATCAATATTATCTCGACGGCATACAGGGACTGGGCTATGCGCCCGTAATTCCTGACAGTGACAGGGAAGCCCTCGTCGCAAGGATACGCAAGGAAGGCTACCCGGGTTTCACCATCTTCCCGTCGGGGCAGCGCAGCCTCTATACCCCCATCATCTATCTCGAGCCCTTCAGGGGCGTGAACCTGCACGCGTTCGGCTTCGACATGTATTCGGAATCGGTGCGCAGGGAGGCGATGGATCGCGCCCGCGACGCGGCCGAGATTTCGGTTTCCGGCAAGGTCACGCTGGTTCAGGAGGAAGGGGAAAGGAAGCAGGCCGGATTTCTGATGTACCTTCCTGTCTATCGGAAAGGTGAGACCCATGACACGCCGGCCGAGAGGCGCGCATCGCTCATGGGCTATGTCTACAGTCCGTTCAGGATGGATGACCTGATGGAAGGGATAGTAGGCCGCAGCATCCCCGATCTGGATGTGCACATCTATGACGGAGAAGTGAAAAGCACATCCGCGCTGATGTTCGACAGCATAGTCGAGAAAAACGACAAGCCCGGGGAACATCCCGAATTCACGACGACCACGAGGATACTGACAGGTGGTCATCACTGGCTCGTGACTGCCACATCCCTGCCTTCCTTCGAGCGTGAGGCGCAGGGCAAAGCGCCCTCGATCATCCTGGGTCTGGGGGCATTCATCAGCCTGCTGCTTTTTTTCATCGCGCGCTCCCAGGAGCGCATGCGCGCCAAGGCCGAGAGGCTGGCCGAACAGATGGCCTCGGCGTTTCATCAAAGCGAGCTGCAGCTCAAGGCGATACTGGACAATTCGCCATACATCGCATGGTTCAAGGATGCGCACGGCCGCTATCTCAGGGTCAACAGGCGGTATCTTGAATACTCGGGAATGAGGGAAGAGGACATCCTGGGAAAGAATGATCTTGCTCTCTGGCCCAAGGAATATGCCGAAAAATATCTGCTCGACGATGCCGAGGTGATCGTAAGTAAAAAATCCAAGCATGTCGAGGAGCAGACGACGGACGGGGGTGATATTCACTGGATGGAGACCGTCAAGACGCCGGTGTTCGACGAAAATGGGAACCTGACGGGAACCGTGGGATTCGCGCGCGACATCAGCGAGCGCAAGCTCAGGGAAGAGAGGATACTGAGGCTCACCCGGCTTTATGAATTGCTCTCCAAAGCCAACGAGGCGATCGTGCGCGTGAAGGACAGGGATGAGCTCTTTTCCTCGATATGCAGGATCGCCGAAGAATCCGGCCTCTTCAGGCTGATCTGGATAGGCATGCTGGATGAAAAGCGCGAAGCGGAGATGCCGGTGGCCTACGCGGGCGCAGAGGAAGGCTACACGAAAAGACTCAACATTCGTCTCAACGACGAGAGGACGGGAAAAGGTCCGGTCGGCATCATGGTGCGCACAGGCAATCCCGCGATCTGCGATGACATCGAGAGCGATCCCATCATGGAACCGTGGCGGGCCGAAGCGCTGAAGCGCGGCTATCGTTCATCCTCGGGATTTCCGATATGCGATGGCGATGGGAATGTCATCGGGGTGTTCAACACCTATGCCGAGCACAAGCATTTCTTCACGCCGGAGATGGTGCAGCTGATGACAGACCTGTCACATGACCTTAGCTTTGCGCTGAACGCCCTTGAGGACAGGGAAAGAAGACAGGTGGCTGAAGATGAAATCAGGCAGTTGAATCTGGATCTCGAGCGCAAGGTTCAGGAACGCACGCGCCAGCTGGAAGAGGTCAACCGCGAACTCGAGGCATTCAGCTATTCGGTGTCCCATGATCTTCGCGCCCCGCTGCGCAGCATAGACGGATTCAGCCAGATCCTGGCCAGGCAATTGCACGACCAGCTCGACGAGACCGGACGCGACTATATCGACCGGGTTAGGCGTGCGAGCCAGCGCATGGGACATCTGATTGACGATCTTTTGACGCTTGCGCGGGTCACGCGCAGCCAGATCAGGCGAGAACAGACCGATTTGAGCGCGATCGCGCAGCAGGTCATGGACGAGATCAGGAATGCCGATCCTTCGAGGCAGGTGAATTTCATTTTGCAGCCTGATCTTTCCTGTTACGCCGATCCGGGTCTGATGCGCGTGGTGCTTGAAAACCTGCTGGGCAATGCCTACAAGTTCACCGGCAGGAAGCCTCAGGCCACGATCGAATTCGGAAGCTCTGAGCGCGAGGGGGAGCAGGTCTTCTTCGTGCGCGACAACGGGGCGGGATTCAACATGGACTATGCGCAAAAACTGTTCGGTGCATTCCAGCGCCTTCACGGAGCGGACGAATTTTCCGGCACGGGGATAGGGCTTGCCACGGTGCAGCGCATCATACACAGGCATCAGGGCAGGGTATGGGCGGAGGCGAAGGAAGGCATGGGTGCAACTTTTTATTTTACAATTCCCCAGAGAGTCGCGGAGAGATGAGAAATGGATAAGAAAATCGTGCTGCTGGTCGAGGACAATCCCGACGACGAGGAATTGACCAGGATCGCCTTCAAGGAATGCCATCTCGCCAACGAACTGGTCGTGGTGCGCGACGGCCAGGAGGCGCTGGACTACCTTTTCCTGACCGGAAAATATGCGGACCGGGACATGGCCCAGCTGCCGCAGGTCATGCTGCTCGATCTCAAGCTGCCCAGGGTGGATGGCCTCGAAGTGCTGCAGCGGGTCCGCGCGGATGAAAGGACAAAACAGCTTCCCGTGGTCATCCTGACTTCCAGCCGGCACGAGCAGGACCTGATCGACAGCTATTCATTGGGGGCGAGCAGCTATATACAGAAACCTGTCGACTACCTCCAGTTCGTCGAGGCGGTGCGCCAGCTTGGCCTCTACTGGCTGGTGCTGAACCAGACCTCTCCGGCATTGAAGAGATGACCAGGCTTCGCGTCCTGCTGGTCGAGGACTCCGAGGACGATGCAGAACTCGTCCTGGCCGCCCTCGTCGAGGGAGGGTTCGATCCGGCCCTGACCCGCGTCGAAACGCGAGAGGAGATGCATGAGGCATTGTCATCCGGCGGATGGGATGTGGTGATCTCGGACTACAACCTGCCGAGATTCGATGCCCTGAGTGCGCTGTCAACGCTGCGTCAGATTGACGAGGACCTTCCCTTCATCATCGTATCCGGCTGCATGGGAGAGGAAATTGCCGTCTCCCTGATGAAGGAAGGGGCGAGCGATTTCGTGATGAAGGACAGGCTCGCAAGGCTGGCTCCTGCGATCGAGCGCGAACTGAAGGACGCCGGGATCAGGCGCGAACATCGCAAGTCCCGGGATGCGCTGCTTGCGAGCGAGAAGCTTTTGAAGGGAATCACCTCTTCGCTCGGGGAAGGGGTGATCGTGCTGGACGAATCAGGAAGGCTGGTCTTCATGAATCCCGAGGCGGAGCGGCTGCTCGGATGGACACATGAAGAGCTTCGCCATCGCGATGTGCACGGCGTGATCCATTCGCTGAATCAGGATGGCCTGCTGCATCAGCAGCCCGACTACTGGTCTCCGGATCTGCTGATGCAGGGCGGAATGAGGCGGACTGAGGAGGATGTCTTCTGGTGCAAGGACGGTTCGCTGATTCCCGTGTCCGTCGTTGCAAGCGCGATGGTCGAAAAGGGCAGGGCGGTGGCTGCCGTGATCGCCTTCCAGGACATTACGGACCGCAAACAGGCCGAATGGGAGCTCATCGATTCCAGCAGGAGGCTGAGGGAGCTGACCGCCTATTTCGAAAAGGCGAGAGAGGAAGAGCGCACGCGCATCGCCCGCGAATTGCATGACGAGCTCGGACAGATGCTGATGGGCATCAAGCTCGACGCGAAGTGGCTGGAATCGAATCTGCCGCCTGATATCCCCGCCGTTCCCGGCAAGCTGGCCTCGATGTTCAGGCTGATCGACGAGACCGTGGATGCGATGCGCAGGGTGGCGGCAGACCTGCGTCCCGTGATGCTCGACGATCTTGGTCTGGTCGCGGCAGTCGAGTGGCTGACCGAGGAGTTTGGCCGTCGCACCGGCATTGCGGTTTCTTGCGGTTTCGACGTGTGCGAGCCCGGCTGTTGCATCGAAGACGAGGGTTACCTGCTGGACAGTGCGCTGTCCACAGCGGCTTTCCGCATCGTTCAGGAGTGTCTTACCAATGTTGCGCGCCATGCGGAAGCAAAAAAGGTCGAGGTCAGATTCCGCTGCGAGGACGACAGGCTCCTGTTGTCGGTGGCCGATGACGGCAAGGGGATGCCCGATATGCAGGCGATGAGACGGAATTCGTTCGGCATGCTGGGCATGCAGGAGAGGGCGCGGGGCATGGGTGGGAGCGTCGAATTCCACAGCAGGCCGGGGGAGGGGGTGCGTGTGGAAGTCGTGCTTCCGATAAGGCCTGGGGGGCAACCGTGATCAGGATGCTGATCGCCGACGATCACGCGGTCGTCAGGAGCGGCCTGAAGCAGATGCTCTCCGGGCATGCGGACCTGGTCGTTGTGGGCGAGGCGGTCGATGGACTCGAAGTCTTGAAGAAACTGCGTGAACTGCCCTGTGATCTTCTGCTCACCGACATGGCGATGCCAGGCAGGAGCGGTATCGAGCTTTTGAAGATGGTCAAGGACGAGCACCCGAAACTCGCGATACTGGTGCTCAGCATGCACAAGGAGGAACAGTATGCGGTAAGGGCCCTGAAGGCCGGCGCGCGCGGATATCTGACCAAGGAGAGCGCGCCCGATCAGCTGGTCACGGCCATCCGCAAGGTGGCTGCAGGCGGCATGTTCATAAGCCCCGGTGTGGCCGAGCGACTGGCGCTCGAGCTGCACGGGAATCATGAGGCCGAACCGCACACGCTGCTGTCCGACAGGGAATTCCAGATCTTCAGATTGATCGTCTCGGGCGAATCGCTAGGCAGCATTGCGGCCGAACTTTCGCTGAGCGTCAAGACCGTCAGCACCCACAAGGCGCGCATCCTGCAGAAGATGCAGATGACAAGCAGCGCGGAATTGATCCACTACGCTATCCGGCATCACCTGCTGGAGCTGCCGGACAGCGCATAGCCGTCACTGGCCGAAGAAGTCCTTGACCTTGTTCATCCAGGACTTTGCGCGCGGATTGTGGTGGTCGCTGTTTTGCTGGTTGATGCTCTCGAACTCCTTCAGCAATTCCTTCTGCCGGTCGGTCAGATTGACGGGCGTCTCCACGATCACATGGCAGTGCAGATCGCCGTGCGTCGAGCTCCTCACGCCCTTGATGCCCTTGCCGCGCAGCCTGAACACCTTGCCGCTCTGGGTCTCGGCGGGAATCTTGATGTGCGCCTTGCCATCCAGCGTCGGTATCTCGATCTCGCCGCCCAGGGCTGCCGTGCTGAAGCTGATCGGCATCTCGCAGTGCAGATCGTTGTGGTCGCGCTGGAAAACGGCATGGGGCTTCACGTGTATCACCACGTAGAGGTCGCCGGCTGGCCCGCCATTGACGCCATGCTCGCCCTCGCCGGACAGGCGGATGCGGTCGTCGTTGTCCACGCCGGGGGGTATCTTCACGGCCAGCGTCTTGTGCTTCTTGACGCGTCCGCTGCCGTTGCAGGACTTGCAGGGCGAGGAGATCATCTTGCCGCTGCCGTGGCAGCGCGGGCAGGTCTGCTGTATCGAGAAGAATCCCTGCTGCATGCGCACCTGTCCATGCCCGCCGCAGGTCGTGCAGGTGGTGGCCGAGGTGCCGGGTTTTGCGCCCGAGCCGTGACAGGTCTCGCATTCCTCCATGGTAGGCACGCGGATCTGGGTCTCGGTGCCGCGCGCCGCCTGCTCCAGCGTGATCTCGAGGTTGTAGCGCAGGTCTGCCCCGCGCTGCACGTTGCTGCGGGAACCTCCCCTTCCGCCACCGAAGATGTCGCCAAATATGTCGGAGAAATCGAAGCCCTGCGGCCCCCCGGCGCCGAATCCGCCGCCCATCCCGCCGGCTTCGAATGCGGCGTGGCCGTACTGGTCATAGGCCGCGCGCTTCTGCGTATCGGACAGGGTCTCGTAGGCCTCCTTGGCTTCCTTGAAGTGTTCCTCCGCCTTCGGGTTGTCCGGATTGCGGTCGGGGTGATGCTTCATCGCGAGCTTGCGATAGGCCTTCTTGATCTCTTCTTCAGAGGCATCGCGATTGACGCCCAGCACTTCGTAATAGTCTTTTTTGCTCATGCTTAATGATGTGAAGGGAGAAGGGGGAAGCGGGAATGGTTAGCGGGTGGCTCGGCGCTTGAGCGATGCTGACAAACCCATTAACAGTCCTGAAACTTCATCCACTTTTCCGTTCAACTCCTCTGCGTTATTCAGATAGCCCAATCTTGCAGCAAGTTCGATCAACGTATCCAACTCGGAAAGCGATCCGGCCGAGATGCTCAAAAAATGCAGCAATTCCTTTGTTCCATTGCGAGCAAAACCTTCTGCGATGTTCGCCGAAACTGAAACAGATGCGCGCTGCAGCTGGCCGGACAACCCGAATTTTTCTTGCGCTGGAAAGGACAAGGTTGCAGTGTAAATCGCGGTCACCAACTCCATTGCTTGCTGCCAGACCTGCAAGTTGCGGTGAGCGCGCTTCACACCCTTATCCCTTCCCCCTTCACGCTTCTCGGTTTATTTTGTGTCCTTTACCTCGGTGAACTCGGCATCGACCACGTCGCCTTCTTCCTTCGCTGGTTCGGCTGCAGCACCCTGTGCCTTGGCCTGTTCTGCTGCATACATCTTTTCACCCAGCTTCTGCGCTGCCGTGGCCAGTGCTTCGGTCTTGGCTTCGATGGCGTCCTTGTCGTCGCTCTTCACCACTTCCTCTGCTTCCTTGAGAGCTGCCTCGATCGCCGACTTCTCGTCTGCCGCGAGCTGCTCCCCGTATTCCTTCAGGGACTTGCTGGTCGAGTGGATCAGGCTGTCGAGCTGGTTGCGCGCGGTCACGAGCTCCAGTGCCTTCCTGTCTTCGTCGGCATGCGATTCCGCATCGGCCACCATGCGGTTGATCTCGTCCTCGGAGAGCCCGGAGCTCGCCTTGATCGTGATGTTCGCCTCCTTGTTGGTCGCCTTGTCCTTCGCGGAAACGTGCAGTATGCCGTTCGCGTCGATGTTGAAGGTCACCTCGATCTGCGGCATGCCGCGCGGTGCCGGCGGAATGTCGGTCAGATTGAACTGTCCTAGGCTCTTGTTGCCGGATGCGACATCGCGCTCGCCCTGCAGGACATGTATGGTCACGGCATTCTGATTGTCCTCCGCGGTCGAGAATACCTGCGATGCCTTGGTCGGTATCGTGGTGTTCTTCTTGATGAGCTTGGTCATCACGCCGCCCATGGTCTCGATGCCCAGGGACAACGGGGTCACGTCGAGCAGCAGCACGTCCTTGACTTCGCCCTGCAGCACGCCGCCCTGGATCGCAGCGCCCACTGCCACGGCTTCGTCGGGGTTCACGTCCTTGCGCGGATCCTTGCCGAAGAACGCCTTCACCTTCTCCTGAACCTTGGGCATGCGCGTCTGGCCGCCGACCAGGATCACGTCCGCGATGTCCGATGCGGACACGCCTGCATCCTTGAGCGCGATCTTGCAGGGCTCTATGGTTCTTTCGATCAGTTCGTCGACCAGGCTTTCGAGCTTGGCGCGCGTGATCTTGACTGCAAGATGCTTGGGTCCGGTCGCGTCAGCCGTGATGTAAGGCAGGTTCACTTCGGTCTGCTGTGCGCTTGACAGTTCGATCTTGGCCTTCTCGGCGGCATCCTTAAGGCGCTGCAGCGCGAGCATGTCCTTCTTCAGGTCTATGCCGTTTTCCTTCTTGAATTCATCGATCAGATGCTCGATCACGCGCATGTCGAAGTCTTCACCACCCAGGAAGGTGTCGCCGTTGGTGGACAAAACCTCGAACTGATGCTCGCCGTCGATCTCCGCGATGTCGATGATGGAGATGTCGAATGTGCCGCCGCCAAGGTCATAGACCGCGATCTTGCGGTCGCCTTCCTGCTTGTCCAGACCGAAGGCCAGCGCCGCAGCGGTGGGTTCGTTGATGATGCGCTTGACGTCCAGCCCCGCGATGCGGCCGGCATCCTTGGTGGCCTGGCGCTGGGAGTCGTTGAAGTAGGCAGGAACGGTGATGACTGCCTCGGTCACGGGTTCGCCGAGGTAGTCTTCGGCGGTCTTCTTCATCTTCATCAGCACCTGGGCGGAGACCTCGGGAGGCGCGATCTCCTTGTCGCGCACCTTGACCCATGCATCGCCGTTCTTCGCCTTGGTGATGGTGTAGGGCACCATGCCGATGTCCTTCTGCACCATGGGCTCCTCGAAGCGGCGGCCGATCAGGCGCTTCACGCCGAACAGCGTGTTCTTGGGATTGGTGACTGCCTGACGCTTGGCGGGTGCGCCGACCAGAACCTCCCCGTCTTCCATGTAGGCGATGATGGAAGGCGTGGTGCGCGCGCCTTCCGCGTTTTCGATGACCTTGGGCTTGCCGTTTTCCATGATGGCGACGCAGGAGTTGGTTGTCCCGAGGTCAATGCCGATGATCTTTCCCATGATGCCGATTCCTTTCAGAAGTTTGAATGTTTAATTTCGATGACCCACAAGCTGGGGATGCGATCCGGATATTTCAAGGGTTATTTTCCCTTGGAAACCATCACGAGCGCCGGACGCAGTACGCGGTCGTTCAAGGCATAACCCTTCTGCATCACGCTCGCCACGGTGTTGGCCGGTAGATCGCTTTCCACCATGCCGATCGCCTGGTGCTTGTGCGGGTCGAGTTTTTCGCCGACCGGGTTGATCTCGGTGATGTTGAATTTTTCGAATACGTTGGAGAGCTGCTTCAGGGTCAGCTCCATGCCGCTCTTGAAGTTCTCGACCGTCGCGGTCTCGACCGCAAGCCCGGCTTCCAGGCTGTCCTTGACGGCAAGCATCTCGTTCGAGAAGCGCTCGACCGCAAATTTCTGCGCCTTGGAGACATCCTCGGCGGCGCGACGACGTATGTTCTCGCCTTCTGCCTTGGCATACATCCATGCATCATAGTGCTCCTGAGCCTTGCGTTCGGCGGCCTGTAGCATCTCTTCCAGACTCGGCATGATCTCGTTGGCATCGCCCTGACTGGCCTCTGCGGAGGCGTTTTCTTGTGCGGGATTTTCTTGAGCGGGATTTTCCTGTTCCATTTTTTTCTCCAGATTTCGTGTTTGCTGCAAATTGGGACGATTTTTTTATTTTCAAGGGGGATTTGAGATTAAGTTCGGCCCGATGATCTAAAATGCGACCTTCGATCGAAGATTCAAGTTCTGCTGTGACCCGAACCCAAAGCTATCACTGGCGCATCGCCGGCTTTTACTTCTTCTATTATGCGTTTATCGGGATGTTTGCTCCCTATTGGAGCCTTTATCTCAAATCGCTGGGCTTCGATGCGGTCGGAATCGGCATGCTGATGTCGGTGCAGCCGGTGATGCGCATGCTCGCACCCAACCTCTGGGGGTGGCTTGCCGATCATACGGGAAAAAGAAGGCTGGTCGTGCAGATTGCTGCAAGTTTGAGCGCTCTTTTCTATCTCGGTGTTTTTGCGGCAAAGGGGTTCTGGGGGATGCTCATGGTGCTTGCCCTGATGAGTTTCTTCTGGAGCGCGTCGATGCCGCTGGTCGAGGCGACCACCCTGAGCTATCTCGGACCGGATGCTGCGCGCTACGGGCGCATCCGCTCCTGGGGATCGGTCGGTTTCATCTTCTCCGTGGTGGGGCTGGGCTATGCGTTCGATCATGTCGCCATCGCCTGGCTGCTCTGGGCGGGACTGGTCTCGGAACTCGGGATACTTTTCTTTTCGCTGCAGTTGCCAGCCGTGCCCATCGAGGCGCATCAGGCCGACCATCAGCCCATCAGGAGCATCGTGCTGCAGCCTCGCGTGCTGCTTTTCTTCGGCGCATGCTTTCTGATGTCGGTCGCGCATGGCCCCTATTACACTTTTTTTTCTATCTATCTTGTCGAGCACGGATATGCGAAGAGTGCGGTGGGTGCGCTCTGGGCGCTGGGGGTGATCTCGGAGATCGCGATGTTCTTCGTGATGCCAAGGCTTGCCCGCCGCTTCGGATACCAGCGCATCCTGAGGGCGAGTTTCGCGCTTGCGGTGCTGCGCTTCATGCTGATAGGCTGGTGCGTCGATTCCCTTTTGCTGCTGCTCGTCGCCCAGGTTCTGCATGCCGCGACCTTCGGCGCATATCACGCATCCTCCATGGGGCTCGTGCATGAGCTCTTCAGGGGGCGCCATCAGTCCAGGGGACAGGCACTTTTTGGCAGCCTGAGCTATGGGGCGGGAGGGATGCTGGGCGGAATGGCAAGCGGTCCGATATGGCAGCACCTCGGGTCTAGCATGCTTTATACCTTCAGCGCGCTGATGGCGCTTTTGGGCTTTCTGCTGTTGCAGCCAAGGGGCTTGAAAGTCCGCTGATACATTGGCAATAATAGCGCGTCATCCAGAGATGAGGAGTATGCAAATGCTGAACAAGTCTTTGTTGGTAGGGCTGGCAGGCGGCGCTGTTGCGGCCACGGCGGTAGGCGGGATCGCGAGCTATGAGGTTTCCCACCATAGCGCCCGGTACGCCGAGGTGGTCAGCGTGCAGCAGGTTTTCAGGCAGGAGCGCGTGGCGCACAAGGTCTGCGGAGAAGTGCCCGTGACGAGGGAGGCGCCGGTCAGGGATCAGAACCGGCTGGCGGGGACGGCGATCGGCGCGGTGCTTGGCGGCATACTGGGGGACCAGATAGGCAATGGCAGTGGCAGGACGATCGCTGCCGTCGCAGGCGCGGCAGCCGGCGGCTATGCGGGCAATACCGTGCAGAAGAACATGCAGCAGTCCGATCGGCAGACGGTGATGGAGGAGCGCTGCAGGATGGAATATTCCAGCGAGAAGCAGCCTTTGGGTTACAACGTGACTTACAAGCTGGACGGAAAGGAACATGTGTTGCGCATGGATCACGATCCCGGCCCCAGGATCCCCGTGAAGGATGGACACCTGGTGCTGAACGGAAAACCTTTGAGCAATCCTTCCTGAACCTCTCCGGGCTGCGAATTTGCGGCGATTGTGTCATAATTCCATGCTCTCGAAACAGGGCTGGATCTGGCAATGAGTGCACAAACGCTATACGACAAACTCTGGAATTCACATCTGGTGCGGCAGGATGAGGACGGCGCTGCGCTGATCTACATCGACCGCCATCTGGTCCACGAAGTGACCAGTCCCCAGGCATTCGAGGGGTTGAGGCTGGCGCATCGCCACCCCTGGCGCACGGTTTCCATGCTGGCGGTGCCGGACCACAACGTGCCGACTGTCGGGCGTGGGGAGCGGATACATGATCCTCTCTCGCGCATACAGGTGGAGACCCTGGATGCGAACTGCAAGGAATTCGGCGTGACCGAATTCAAGATGAACGACATACGCCAGGGAATCGTGCACGTGATAGGCCCCGAACAGGGGGCGACGCTGCCCGGCATGACCGTGGTCTGCGGAGACTCCCACACCAGCACGCACGGCGCATTCGCGGCGCTGGCCCACGGCATAGGCACCTCCGAGGTCGAGCATGTGATGGCGACGCAATGTCTGGTGGCTAAGAAATCGCGTACTATGGAGGTGCGCATAGAAGGTGAGCTTTCAAGGGGGGTGACTGCCAAGGACATCGCGCTGGCCGTGATCGGCAGGATAGGCACCGCAGGCGGCACGGGCCATGCGATCGAATTCACCGGCAGCGCTGTGCGCGCGCTCTCCATGGAAGGGCGCATGACGCTTTGCAACATGGCGATAGAAGCCGGCGCGCGCGCGGGCATGGTCGCCGCAGACGAGACCACTTTTGCCTACCTCAAGGGGCGCCCCTTCGCGCCCCAGGGCGAGATGTGGGACAAGGCGGTCGAGCAGTGGCGCGGGCTCAAGAGCGATCCGGGCGCCGTGTTTGATGCGGTCGTGGTGCTGGATGCGTCAGGCATACGCCCCCAGGTCACCTGGGGCACATCTCCCGAGATGGTGGTGGACATAGACGGGCGCGTGCCCGATCCCGCATCCGTGAGCGCGGACAAGAAAGAGGGCGTGGAACGCGCGCTGGCCTACATGGGTCTGGAGGCGAACACCCCCATCACCGGGATCAGGATTGACAAGGTTTTCATCGGCTCATGCACCAATGCGCGCATCGAGGACATGAGGGCTGCCGCCGAAGTCGCGCGCGGAAGGAAGATCTCGCCTAGTGTGAAACAGGCGCTGGTCGTTCCGGGATCGGGACTCGTGAAGCGACAGGCGGAAGAGGAGGGGCTGGACAAGATATTCATCGAGGCGGGCTTCGAGTGGCGCGATCCCGGCTGTTCCATGTGCCTTGCGATGAACGACGACAGGCTGGAGCCGGGAGAGCGCTGCGCCTCCACTTCAAATCGCAATTTCGAAGGCCGTCAGGGGCAGGGCGGGCGCACGCACCTCGTGAGTCCCCAGATGGCCGCAGCCGCAGCGATCGCGGGGCATTTCGTCGATGTGAGCAAGTGGTGAGGGCGACATGAAAAAGATCATACTGTTTCTGGTTTTGTTCGCGAGCACATGCGCTTTTGCGGAAGAGAGCGTTCCCGAAAAGGTGGGTGATGCGGTCAAGCGCGGCGGCGAGGCCGCAGGCCACGGCATAGAGAAGGCGGCGGATGCGACAGGGCGTGGCATACAGAAAGGCGGCGAGGCAACCGTCAGGGGCCTGAAGACGGCCGGGCGCTGGGTCGAGAAGAAGCTGCATGAAGTGGATGGGAACAAGGATACCGGATCAAAATGAAAAAATTCACCAAGCTTGATGCGCTGGTCGTGCCGCTGGACCGCGCCAATGTGGACACGGATGCCATCATACCCAAGCAGTTTTTGAAATCCATCAAGCGCTCGGGATTTGGCCCGAACGCATTCGATGAATGGCGTTATCTCGATCACGGCGAGCCCGACATGGACAATTCGAAGCGTCCGTTGAATCCGGATTTCGTGCTGAACAAGCCGCGCTATCAGGGGGCTGAGATCCTGCTGGCGCGCGAGAACTTCGGCTGCGGCAGTTCGCGCGAGCATGCGCCATGGGCGCTGGATGACTACGGATTTCGCGCGATCATCGCCCCGAGCTTTGCCGACATCTTCTACAACAACTGCTTCAAGAACGGCCTTCTGCCGATCAGGCTGGACGCGGACAAGGTGGATACGCTGTTTCGCGAGGTTGAGGCGAACGAAGGGTACAGGCTCTCGATCGACCTTGAGGCGCAGACGATAGAGGCGCCAGGCGGGAGGCTTTATGCGTTCGAGATCGACGCGTTCCGCAAGCACTGTCTCCTGAACGGCCTTGACGACATAGGACTTACCCTGCAGCATGTGGATGAGATCAGGGCATACGAGAAGAGGCATCTGGCGGAATCGCCATGGCTTTAGCGCCTTAATTTTTCAAGTCTTAGGAAATGAGTGATGAAGATAGCAATACTGCCAGGTGATGGCATAGGGCCTGAGATCGTGGCCCAGGCCGCGAAGGTGCTTCATGCGCTGAATCGTGACGGCATGAAGATCGAAATGGAATACGGGCATATCGGCGGAGCCGGTTATGACGCGGCGGGCGACCCTTTTCCCCAGGCGACGGAAAGGCTCGCGCTCGAATCCGATGCGGTGCTTTTGGGCGCCGTGGGTGGCTATCAGTATGACAACCTGCCGCGCCCCATGAGGCCTGAGCAGGGGCTGCTGCGCATCAGAAAGAGGCTGGGGCTCTTCGCCAACCTGCGACCGGCGCTCGTCTATCCCGAGCTCGTGAATGCGTCCACTTTGAAGCCCGAACTCGTTTCCGGCCTGGACATCATGATACTCAGGGAACTCACCGGAGACATCTATTTCGGTCAGCCCCGCGGCATCAGGGTGCTTGAAAACGGCGAGCGCCAGGGGTTTGACACGATGCATTATTCCGAGTCCGAGATCCGCCGGGTCGCGCATGTCGGGTTCAGGAGCGCGATGAAGCGCGGCAGGAAGCTTTGCTCGGTGGACAAGGCCAACGTGCTCGATACCAGCATGTTCTGGCGCGAGATCGTGACCGATGTCGCGCGCGAATATCCCGAGATCGAGCTCTCCCACATGTATGTGGACAATGCGGCGATGCAGCTGGTGCGCGCGCCCAAGCAGTTCGATGTGATTTTGACCGGCAACATCTTCGGTGATATTTTGTCCGACGAGGCCTCCATGCTGACGGGCTCGATCGGCATGCTGCCTTCCGCATCGCTCGATGAAAACAACAAGGGGCTTTACGAGCCATGCCACGGCTCCGCGCCTGACATCGCGGGCAAGGACATCGCCAATCCGCTGGCGACGATATTGTCGGTCGCGATGATGATGCGCTACACCTTCTCTGACGAGGCGGCAGCGCAGCGCATCGAGGCTGCCGTGCGTTCGGTGCTGCAGCAAGGTCTGCGCACAGCGGACATCTTCGAGGATGGCATGAAGAAGACCGGTTGTGCCGGGATGGGCGATGCGGTGGTCGCAGCGCTTTGACAATTTTTTGATTTCTGGAAGAAAACATGAGCAAGCAATACGATGTATGCATATTGGGCGCAACCGGTGCGGTCGGAGAGGCGATGCTGGCCATCCTGGAGCAGCGAAAATTCCCCGTGAGAAATCTCTATCTTCTGGCATCCAGCCGCTCTGCCGGGACGAAGATTGCCTTTCAGGGCAGGGAGCATACCGTGCTCGATGTGGAAGGCTTCGATTTTTCCAAGGTTCAGATCGGCCTTTTTTCGGCAGGTGGAAGCGTGTCCGAAAAGTATGCGCCGATCGCCGCGAAGGCCGGGTGCGTGGTGATCGACAACACCGCGCATTTCCGCTATGACAGGGACATTCCGCTGGTCGTGCCGGAAGTCAACCCGCACGCCATCGCGCAGTACAGGAACCGCAACATCATCGCCAATCCGAACTGCTCCACGATACAGATGCTCGTGGCATTGAAGCCCATACGCGATGCGGTCGGGATCTCGCGCATCAACGTCGCGACCTATCAGGCGGTCTCCGGGACCGGCAAGGAGGCGATCGACGAGCTGACCGCGCAGACTCAGGCGCTCTTCGGTTCGGGTGAGGTGAAGGTGGAGGTTTATCCCAAGCGCATCGCCTTCAACGTGTTGCCGCAGATCGACATCTTCATGGAAAACGGCTACACCAAGGAAGAGATGAAGATGGTCTGGGAAACCCAGAAGATCATGGAGGACGAGACGATACTCGTGAATCCGACTGCGGTGCGCGTGCCGGTTTTTTACGGGCATTCCGAAGCCGTGCATATCGAGACCAGGAAGAAGATCACCGCCGCCGAAGCGCGCGCGCTGCTGGAAAAGGCGCCTGGCGTGGAAGTGGTGGATGAGCGCGTGCCTGGAGGGTGGCCGACCGCGATCGAGGCGGCGGGCAAGGATGCAACCTATGTCGGGCGCATCAGAGAGGATGTATCCCATCCGCTTGGGCTGGACATGTGGGTCGTGAGCGACAACGTGCGCAAGGGCGCGGCTTTGAACAGCATACAGATCGCAGAGATTCTGATTGCCGACTATCTGAATTAGTTGCCATTCGTCTGGATTATGCCTTATTGTTCTGGGCATTGACTTGATTTTGCGAGCTTCTTGATGTTACTTTTGTTGTTCAATAAATAAAGCGAGGCATGCACTGTGCAAAAAACGAGACGACCTGACTTCCCAAACCCTGACCGTTCAGCGTTCGAGAAGGTTGATCTATACTCTCCTGTAAACAGGCCTCGCAAGCTGCTGCAAGCCATAGGAATCGCGACCGGACTTTTGCTCGGTACATGCGGATATGCAGCCGGTCTTGGCGGCATCAACGTCGAGACCAGTCTCGGCCAGCCCCTGAAGGCCGAGATCGAACTTAGCGGTGTGGGCAAGAACGACAGGCTGGTCGCGAGGCTTGCCTCGCCCGAAAGCTACAAGAATGCCGGTCTGGAATATCCCTATAACATAAAATACAGTTTCAAGATAGAAACCCGGCCGGATGGACAGCAATACATCAAGCTTTCCAGCAGCCAGCCGATCAACGATCCTTTCGTCAGCCTGCTGATCGAGCTCTCATGGGCATCTGGCAAGCTGGTCCGTGAATATACCTTCCTGCTCGATCCTCCGGGATATGTTCCTGAACAACCCAAGGCTGTTCCGGTTCAGCCGGTGGCGCCTGCCGTTCCTCCGGTGAAGACCGAGAAGCCGGAAGCACCTGTTCAGCCTGTTGAAAGGCCCGCCGTGCAGCCGGTGCGGCCTGCAGAGAGGCCTGCGAGAGTAGAAAGAGCCGCAGCCGAGCCTCGCGCAGCAGGAAGCGAGATCACCGTCAGGAGCGGAGATACGCTGGACAGGATAGCCTCGCGCGTGAAGCCTCAGGAGGTGAGTCTGGAGCGCATGCTGGTCGCACTTTACAGGGCCAATGCCGACCAGTTCGACGGAAGAAACATGAACCGCATCCGCACAGGAAAAATCCTGCATGTGCCGGACAGAACCGCCGTTGACAATCTGACGCAGAGCGAAGCGGTCCAGGAAATTCGCGCGCAGGCTGAAGACTGGAATGCGTACCGCCAAAGGCTCGCCGGGGCGGCTTCGAGGAGCGAGCATGAGGGCGGAGGGCAGGTGGTCAAGGGCAAGATCACGAGCGTAGACAAGGCGCCGGTCGCAAGCGAATCCGCGAAGGAAGTGTTGCGCCTGTCCAGAGGTGAAGCGCCTGGCGACAAGTCTGCAGCAGCGGGCAAGTCAAAGTCTGCAGAGAACAATGCCGAGGACGCAGTCGCGAAGGCCAAGGCGGTCGAGGACGAAAAGGCCCGCGCGGCGCTGCTTGAAAAGAACATGCAGGACATGAAGCGCCTTGCAGAGCTGAAGTCGGAAGCTGCGGCAGCGGCAAGCAAGGTCGCCGCTGCCTCGGCGGTTCAGCCTGCGAGCGCCGTGAAACCGGCAAGCGCTGTCAAGCCGGCAAAGCCCGTGAAGCCGGTCGAGGAGCCTTCGCTGATCGATCAGATCCTGGGTTCGCCGCTCTACATGGGGATCGGGGCGGCCGTGCTCGTTGCCCTGGGTGGCCTGGGCATCGTGGCAGGACGTCGCAAGAAGGAGGTGCCACCGCAACCGGTAGCACAGACTGTCGAGGATGAGGCCGTCATCACTGGCCAGCTGACCAGCCCCGTAGCGTCTTCTCCTGATACGGGAGACTTCACGGCGGTTCATGAAGAGGAGCATCAGCCGGAGGATGTCGATCCGATCAGCGAGGCGGAGCTGTTCCTCAATTTTGGCAGGGACGAGCAGGCTGAAGAGGTGCTGAAGGATGCATTGCAGCATACGCCGGACAATCCCCAGTTGCACCTCAAGCTCCTGGGCATATATGCAGATCGCAACGATGCGGCATCGTTCGAGAACATCGAACAGATGCTGAAAGAAACCGGTGACAGCGAGGCGATAAGCCAGGCGGAAACCCTGAAGCAGAAGCTTGCCCGGCATGAGGAAACGCCTCTTCATGAGGCAGAAACCGAAGAGACATCTCATCAGGAGCCCGATCTTCACGAGGGGGCGCTTCCTGATGAGGCGACCCATGAAGAAACGCCTCTCGATGAAGTTGGACTGCATGAAGCGCCCCATCTGGAAGAGGGCATGCTGCATGAGGCAGTCTCAAGGCTTGAGGACACGGACAGCGCAACCAGGCTCACCCCTGCGCTGGATCTCGGGCATGAGGCCATGGGCGGGGAGGATACAGGCACGATAGATTTCGATGTGACTGCGCCAGTCTTGCATGAAGCGGCGAAGGAAGAGCCGGACCTCGATGCCACGGCACGGCATGGCGACATGGATTTTGACGTGACATCGGAAAACCATCTTTCAGGTGCCCCGCTCGACTTCGACATCTCTGCGGCGCCGTCACAGGAAGCGGCACCTGTCGAGACTCTCCCGGCGTTGGACGACCTGATTTTCGATGTCACTTCGACTCCTGCGGAAAAACCGGCCCCGCAGGCCGAACATGACGATGGCGAATTCATGCTGGACTTCCCGCTGGAAGAAGAGCCTGTCAAGGTGCCGCCTCCTGCGATCGATCTTTCCGGCATCAGCCTGGACATGGGTGAGCCGGACAAGGCGGACGAAATGCCCGAGGCGGAGCGCAGCGAGCGCTGGCACGAGGTTGCCACCAAGCTGGACCTCGCCAAGGCGTATCAGGAGATGGGCGATGAAGTCGGTGCGCGAGAGATACTCGATGAAGTCCTGCAGGAAGGTGACCAGGCGCAGCAGCAGGAAGCCAGACTGCTCATCAGTCAGCTTGGCTGATCCGTGCCTTCAATGTCGCGGCAGCCCGGCCCGGGCTGCCGTTTTTCTTGTGCATCCGGCATGAGCCTGCATCCCGCAACCCGGATTCTGATCTGGTGCGCCTTCGTTGCGGCGATGCAGTTTTTGCCGCCTGTGCGCATGCTCGCATCGGGGGGGATGGTGCTATTCCTCGCCTTATTTCTTTCCCGGCAGAAACTCCTGCAGCTCTTTCGCCGCACCCGCTGGGTCATGATTTCATTGTGGCTGATCTACGCCTATACCACCCCGGGCCAGGCGCTGTTCGACTCTTCAGTCAGCCCGACAAAGGAAGGATTGCTGGACGGCGGCCTGCAGCTGATGCGGCTCCTGGTGGCCCTTGCGGGGCTTGCGATGCTGCTCGAGCGCCTGCATCGCCAGCAGCTGATCGCCGGCCTCTACAGTCTCCTGGCTCCCCTGCAATGGTTCAGTCTCTCGCGCGAAAAACTCGCGATTCGCCTTGCCTTGACGCTTCAGTATGCGGAGGCCGGCATGCTGCGCCCGACGCCCTGGCGTGAAAGCCTGCAAGGCCTGATGGAAAAAGGAATGCATGCCGAGGACAGGAATCTTGAACTTCCCCTGTACCGCTATTCCCTGGCCGACCTGTTCTCGGGATGCGCGCTGCTGATGCTTTGGATATGGTTGAAATGAGGATAGCGCTGGGAGTGGAATATGACGGCAGGCCCTATTTCGGCTGGCAAAGCCAGGGGGGGCTAGCGACCCTGCAGGATGCCCTGCAGGATGCGGTGAGCAGGATTGCCGCATCCCATACCCCTGTTTTCGCAGCGGGGCGAACCGATGCGGGCGTGCATGCGCTGGAACAGGTGCTGCATTTCGACACCGCAGCCGTCAGGCCGTTGAGCGCATGGGTGCGCGGCGTGAACGCGAGCCTGCCGGCCAGCATCGCGGTGCGCTGGGCGCATGTCGTGCCCGAAGATTTTCACGCGCGCTTCTCGGCGCTTGCTAGAAGCTACCGGTATTTCCTGGTCAATCGCCCGGTGAGGCCCGCTGTCTGGGCGGGAAAGGCAGGATGGTTTCATCTGCCTCTGGATGTCGGGGCGATGCAGGAGGCTGCAGGATTTTTGATCGGGGAACATGATTTCAGCGCGTTTCGGGCCGCAGAATGCCAGGCGAGCTCACCCGTCAAATGCATGCAATCCATAGACATACGCAAAGAAGGCGAGATGGTGGTGTTCGATTTCACCGCCAATGCATTCCTGCATCACATGGTGCGCAATCTTGTAGGCAGCCTGATCCATGTGGGCAAGGGGAAGAGGCCGCCTTCATGGATCGCTGAATTGCTGGAATGCCGGAACAGGAGCCTGGCTGCGCCGACCTTCATGCCGGATGGTTTATACTTGCGCCGCATACGATACGACGAGAAATGGGGACTGCCCCAGTCGGAGGAAAGATGAGCAGCGGGGGAAGGACCAGGGTAAAGATATGCGGCATCACCCGGATCGAGGATGCGCTTGCAGTCGCGGACAGCGGCGCGGATGCGGTGGGCTTCGTGTTCTATGAGAAGAGTCCGCGCCATGTGGATGCTGAAATGGCGGCCCTTCTGCAGGCCGCATTGCCGCCATTCATTACCACGGTCGGATTGTTCGTGAATGCGGGCGAAAAGCAAGTGCGCGATGTGCTGGCTGCGGTTCCTCTGGATGGGCTGCAGTTCCATGGAGACGAGACGCCGGAATACTGCGGGCAGTTTCAAAGACCCTATCTCAAGGCGATACGCGTAAAGACCGGCGTGGATTTGCTACAATGCGCGGCGCTTTACAAAAGGGCCCAGGGTTTGCTGCTCGATGCGCATGTGGAAGGCATTCCGGGCGGAACGGGTGCGGTCTTTGACTGGAATCTGATACCGCAGAGCCTGCCGTTGCCCCTGATACTCTCTGGCGGCCTCAATGTCCATAACGTGTCGGATGCAATCGAAAGGGTGGGGCCCCATGCGGTGGATGTCTCGAGCGGCGTCGAGGTTTCCAGGGGCATCAAAGATGAGGAAAAGATCTCGCGCTTCATGAGTGAAGTCGCGAGGGCGGATTACAAGAGGTCGAATAGATAGATGTACGATTATCCAGACAGCACAGGCCATTTCGGCCCATACGGCGGCATCTACATGGCGGAGACGCTGATTCCCGCAGTCGAGGAACTGCGAGTTCAGTATCTGCGCTACCAGAATGATCCCGATTTCAAGGCGGAGTTCGCTTACGAACTGAAGCACTATGTGGGGCGTCCAAGCCCGATATACCACGCGAAAAACTGGTCCGAGAAACTGGGTGGTGCGCAGATCTATCTGAAGCGCGAGGATCTCAATCACACCGGCGCGCACAAGATCAACAACGCGATAGGCCAGGCGCTCCTGGCGCGTCGCATGGGAAAGAAGCGTGTGATCGCGGAGACGGGTGCCGGCATGCACGGGGTTGCGACCGCGACGGTGGCCGCGCGCTACGGCATGGAATGCGTCGTGTACATGGGGGCCGAGGATGTGCAGCGCCAGGCGCCCAACGTGTATCGCATGAAGCTTCTGGGCGCAAAGGTGGTGCCTGTGGAGAGCGGATCGAGGACGCTCAAGGATGCGTGCAACGAGGCGATACGCGACTGGGTGACCAATGTCGAGAGCACCTTCTACATATTCGGCACTGCCGCCGGCCCGCATCCCTATCCCATGATGGTGCGCGATTTCCAGTGCGTGATCGGCAACGAGGCGAAGGTGCAGATGCCCGAGATGATAGGGCGCCAGCCCGATGCCGTGATCGCCTGCGTGGGAGGGGGATCCAATGCGATCGGCCTCTTTCATCCCTACATAGAGGAAGAATCGGTGGCGATCATCGGTGTCGAAGCGGGAGGGCACGGGATCAAGAGCGGCGCTCACGCAGCGCCCTTGACCTCCAAAAGCAAGGTGGGCGTGCTGCACGGAAACAGGGTCTACCTGATGCAGGACGACGACGGCCAGATCATGGAGACGCATTCGATCTCGGCAGGACTCGACTATCCCGGCGTGGGCCCTGAGCACTGCTGGTTGAAGGACATCGGACGCGCGCAATATGTCGCGATCGACGACGAGGAGGCGATGAAGGCGTTCCATGACCTTTGCAGGTTCGAAGGCATCATACCCGCGCTCGAATCCAGCCATGCTTTGGCGCATGCCGCGAAGATCGCGCCTTCCATGGGCCGCGACAAGGTGCTGCTGGTGAACCTCTCGGGGCGCGGAGACAAGGACATCAACACCGTGGCACGTCTTTCGGGGATTTCATTATGAGCCGCATCAAGACCGTTTTCGACAGGCTCGCCTCACAAAACCGCAAGGCATTGATCCCGTTTTTTACCGCAGGAGATCCCCGTCCTGCGCTGACCGTTCCCCTGATGCACGCGGTGGCAAAGGCGGGGGCCGACCTGATCGAGCTTGGCGTGCCCTTTTCCGATCCGATGGCGGATGGCCCTGTGATACAGCGCGCCTCAGAACGCGCCTTGAAGAACCACATGACGCTCAAGGGCGTGCTCGAAATGGTGGCCGAATTCAGGAAGCAGAACGCCGCCACTCCGGTTGTCCTGATGGGCTATGGCAATCCGATAGAGGCGATGGGTTGGGAAGCCTTTGCGAAACAGTGCGAGGAGGTGGGCGTGGACGGCGCGCTGACGGTGGATTTCCCACCAGAGGAAAGCCATGATGCGTTTCTGCATCTGCAGCGCCACGGAATAGACCCGATCTTCCTGCTCGCGCCCACCACGGACGAGGCGCGCATCGAGAAGGTCGCGAAGCTCGCCAGAGGCTATGTTTACTATGTTTCGCTTAAGGGTGTGACGGGTGCCGGCAATCTCGACTTGTCGGATGTGGAAAAAAGGATTCCAGAGCTGCGCCGCCACATCAGCCTGCCGATAGGCGTGGGGTTTGGCATACGCGATGCAAGGACTGCCCAGGCGACCGCCAGACTCTGCGACGGCGTCGTGGTGGGTAGCCGCATCGTCCAGGAAATCGAGGCTTCGAACGAACAGAACGTGGTCGAAAACGTGAGCGCGCTGATCAACGAATTGAGACAGGCGATCGATCAGGCCTGATGTTGCAAGGCAGAAAGAGGAATATATGAGCTGGTTTCAAAAGATGTTGCCGCCCAGGATCAACCGCCGCGAGGGCGATGCGAAGAAGAACGTGCCGGAGGGGCTGTGGAGCAAGTGTTCTTCCTGCGAGACGGTGCTCTATCACGCCGATCTCGAAAAGAATATGAACGTTTGCCCGAACTGCAGCCACCACCACAGGATATCGGCGCGCACGAGGCTGGATCTGCTGCTGGACGGCGAGGGACGCTTCGAGATCGGTGCCGAGGTGCTGCCGGTCGACACGCTGAAATTCAAGGACAGCCGCAAGTATTCGGAGCGCCTCATCGCTTCCAAGAAGAGCACGGACGAGGACGATGCGCTGGTGGTGATGCAGGGTTCGATAAACTCTCTGCCGGTCGTTGCGGCGGCCTTTGAATTCAATTTCATGGGCGGTTCCATGGGCTCGGTGGTGGGCGAGCGTTTCGTGCGCGGGGTGAGGGTCGCGCTGGAACAGAAATCCCCCTTCATCTGCTTTGCCGCAAGCGGCGGCGCGCGCATGCAGGAAGGGCTGCTGTCCTTGATGCAGATGGCCAAGACCTGCGCTGCGCTGACCCAGCTTTCGGAAGACAGGCTGCCCTTCATTTCCGTGCTGACGGACCCCACCATGGGCGGCGTGTCGGCAAGCTTCGCCTTCATGGGTGACGTCGTGATCGCCGAGCCCGGCGCGCTGATCGGCTTCGCGGGCGCCCGCGTGATCCAGCAGACGGTGCGCGAAACTTTGCCGGAAGGGTTTCAGCGCGCCGAGTTTCTGCTGGAGCACGGCGCGCTGGACATGATCGTAGACCGCCGCGAAATGCGAAACCAGCTTGCCAAGCTGATCACCCTGCTTACCCGTCAGCCTGCCGTTGCGGAATCCACCTGACAGGGGCATGACGATGCCAGTCACGCTTGCCGATTGGCTTGCCCATCTCGAGTCCCTTCATCCCAAGACCATCGCGCTGGGTCTGGCGCGCGTGGACGAAGTCAGAAGAAGGATGGGCCTTTTCCCCGCCTTCCCGGTGATCGTGGTCGGCGGCACCAACGGCAAGGGTTCGACATGCGCGATGCTGGAATCCATTCTTTCCTCGGCCGGATACAAGGTCGGCTGCTATACCTCGCCTCACCTGCTGCATTACAACGAGCGGGTGCGCATCGCAAGGCAGATGGTTGGCGACGAAGCGCTCTGCGCTTCCTTCGAGAAAGTCGAAATGGCAAGGGGCGATACGCAGCTGACCTATTTCGAGTTCGGCACGCTGGCTGCGATGCAGGTCTTCATCGGGCAGGAAGTGGATGTCGCGATCCTCGAAGTCGGCCTGGGCGGAAGGCTCGATGCGGTCAACGTCTTCGATGGGGACTGCGCCGTTGTCACCAGCGTGGACATCGATCACACCGAATATCTGGGCGACACGATAGAAAAGATAGGGTTCGAGAAGGCAGGCATCTATCGTCCTGACCGGGTTGCGATCTTTTCCGGGGAGGCTGCGCCAGAATCTCTAATCGGACATGCAGAAAGGATAGGCGCGAGGCTCTGGCGCATCGGGCGCGAATTCCGCTTCCTGCCACATCAGGGCCAATGGGATTTCGAAGGCATGGCCGGCAAGAGATCCGCACTTCCCATCCCCGCCTTGCGGGGCGCCTTCCAGCTGAACAATGCGAGTGCCGTGCTTGCGGCCTTGGACGCGCTGCGGGACCGCCTGCCTGTGAGCATGGAAGCGGTGAGACGGGGGCTGGCGGAAGTGCGGCTCATGGGGCGCTTCCAGTTCCTGCCGGGAAAGCCGGAACTGATACTCGACGTGGCGCACAATCCTCATGCGGCGCGCGCGCTGGCGAGAAACCTTGAAAACCTTCCGCCCTCCCCCCATGTCTATGCCGTGTTCGCGATGCTGAAGGACAAGGATGTGATGGGCGTGGTCGAGGCGCTGAAGCCACATGTGGACACATGGCTTGCGGCAGGCATCGATGCGCCGCGCGGCATGGACGGTGAGGAGCTTGCCTCCTTGCTTGAGAAATCGGCAGTGCGGGGAAATGTGCTTCGTTTTCCCGGCGTGTCTCAGGCGCTCGGCCATGCCTGTAATGTCTCGGGTGAAAATGATAGAATCGTCGCCTTCGGATCGTTCTATACGGTGGCCCAGGTCATGCAGCAGGCTGTGCGCGGCATCCGCTGAATTTAAGGTTTTAGTCCATGGCAAAGCAGCAGTCTGAAGAGGAAATCAAGATCAAGAGCCGGGCACGGCGCCGCCTGATCGGTGCGGCAGCACTCGCACTGGTCGTTGTGGTCGTGCTGCCCATGGTGCTGGACCGCGAACCCAGGGTCACCGGGCGTGACATAGACCTGCGCATACCGGCGCCAGACAAGGTGGGTGAATTCGTGCCCGGTGTTGCGCTATCGAAAGTCGTGGATCAAGCCGAGCAGGCGCAGAGCGCTGCGATGGCAGCTTCTGCTGTCGGCTCTTCCGGCGTTGCGGCAGTCCCGGCCGCGAACCGCTCGGTCGGCAAGATCGAAACCCGGCCGGCCGAGCCACCCGGGGAAGAGACCCAAAAGTCCGAGCCTCAGAAGGCCGAGCCTGAAATGACGGATGTTCAAAAACCGGCAGCCAAGAAGATCGAAACCAGGAAAGTCGAACCGGCTGCAACCGTCAAATACATCGTGCAGGTGGGCGCGTTTTCCAAGCCTGCTGCAGCGAAGCAGGAAGCGGACAGGCTGAACGCGATGGGATTCAAGGCCCATACTGAAGTGATCAGCGGCACGACCAGGGTGAGGCTGGGACCCTATGCGGATCGCGGCAAGGCCGATGCGGTTCGCAGGTCGCTGGAGAAGCACGATATGCATCCTGTCGTCAGGGAAGCTGAATGACAGGTTTCGATTACGCAGCGATCGGCATCGTTTCTTTGTCGATGCTGATCGGGCTGTGGCGGGGTTTCGTGCACGAGGTCTTGTCCCTGCTGGGCTGGCCTCTGGCATTCCTGCTCGCGTGGCAGCTTGCCGGAAAGATAGGGGCATTGCTGCCGGTGAGCGAGGAGAATGCGCGTTTTGCGCTGGGTTATGTGCTGGTGTTCATCGCCACGCTGGTGCTCTGGGCTGTGCTGGTCTGGCTTTTCGTGCAGCTGATCAAGGCGGTGGGCCTGGGAGCGCTTGACAGTTTCCTCGGAGGGATCTTCGGCGTGCTGCGCGGCTTCCTGGTCTTGCTGATACTGGTGCTGCTGGCGGGAATGACGGATGTTCCCAAACAGGCGTTCTGGCGCAATGCGAAATTCAGCAGGACCGCGGAACAGGGCGCGCTGCTTGCGAAAAACATGCTGCCGGGCGACATAGCAAGGCGCATACATTACTATCGTTAATACTTGGGAATAAAACATGTGTGGCATACTCGGAGTGGTATCGTATACCCCGGCCAATCAGCTTCTCTACGATGGCCTGCAGGTCTTGCAGCATCGCGGGCAGGATGCGGCAGGCATCGCGACGATGAATGGCGATACCATCCATCTGCACAAGGGGAACGGTCTGGTGCGCGATGTCTTCCGCACCCGCAACATGCGAGCCTTGCAGGGCAATACCGGCATCGCCCATGTGCGCTACCCGACAGCGGGCTCCGCAGTGGATCACAATGAGGCTCAGCCCTTCTATGTGAATTCGCCATTCGGCATCGTGCTGGGCCACAATGGCAATCTGACCAATGCGGAAGAGTTGAAGAGGCAGCTCTTCGTGCAGGATTTGCGCCATGTCAACACCAATTCCGATTCCGAGGTGCTGCTGAATGTGCTGGCGCACGAGCTCCAGTCCAAATCCAAAGGGGCGCGCCTTGATGCGGCGACCATCTTCGATGCGGTGTCCGGCGTGCATCAGCGCTGCAAGGGTGCCTATGCGATCGTTGCGATCATCGCAGGCTACGGGCTTCTGGCTTTCCGCGACATCTACGGCATACGCCCGCTTGTCATCGGCGTGAACGAGATAGAAGGAAAGGCCGAATACCTGGTCGCTTCCGAGAGCGTCGCGCTGGACACGCTGGGTTTCAGGTTCCTGCGCGACATCGCACCGGGCGAGGCGGTGTTCGTGGACCTCGAAGGCAACTTCCACAGCCGCCAGTGCAGCGACAAGGCGATGTTAAGCCCCTGCATTTTCGAGCATGTATATTTCTCGCGTCCCGACTCGGTGCTGGATGGCATCTCCGTGCATGCGGCCAGGCTCTACATGGGAGAATATCTTGCCGACAAGCTGAAGCGGGTCTGGCCTGACGTGAAGATCGACGTGGTGATCCCGATACCCGATTCGAGCCGCCCGAGCGCGCTGCAGCTTGCCAACCGCCTGAACATCCTGTTCCGCGAGGGTTTCGTGAAGAACCGCTACATCGGCCGCACCTTCATCATGCCGGGGCAGGCGATGCGCAAGAAGTCGGTGCGCCAGAAGCTCAATGCGATAGGCCTCGAATTCAAGGGCAAGAATGTGCTGCTGGTGGACGACTCCATCGTGCGCGGCACGACCAGCCGCGAGATCGTGCAGATGGCCCGCGATGCGGGCGCGCTGAAGGTGTACTTCGCCTCCGCAGCCCCTCCCGTGCGATACCCCAACGTGTACGGCATCGACATGCCAAGCCGCGCGGAACTCATTGCGACCGGCCGTTCGGATGAGGAAATCTGTCGCGAGATCGGCGCGGATGCGCTGATCTATCAGGACCTCGAGGATCTGAAGGCCGCGGTGCGCAAGGCAAATCCGGCGATCGAGAATTTCGAGGCTTCATGCTTTGACGGCAAGTACATCACCGGCGACATCACGCCTGCCTACCTCGACAAGATCGAGCAGGGCAGGGGTGGGGGAAAGGCGAACAAGGCGGTCGACGACGACCAGATGGAGCTTGAACTCGCGATGAGTGCGACCTCGATGTGAGCGCCTGTCCATGCGCGGATTTTCCCTTTAGAATGACGGTATCGGGGACGTAGCTCAGCTGGGAGAGCGTCGCGTTCGCAATGCGAAGGTCGGGAGTTCGATCCTCCTCGTCTCCACCACATTCCCAAGGCCAGACCATGCTCTGGCCTTTTTCATGCCCGCGAAGGGCCAGCAGTGGCGGGGTTTCGCGGATGGTGCGAATTTCGATGATCGCCGGAAGGCCCTGACTTCGCCCCGTCGGCCACCGGAATTCCTGACCTCCGATGGTTTGTGGACGTCGTCTCTTCATGCCGACTCCGGTAAAAATCAAAAGGGGACATTACTACTTTGCTCTTACAAGCGGATTGATCAATTGTTGCAATGGGACTGAATAAAGACTATATTCGGTCCTTGCTAGATTAAGGAGTCAGGTCATGCGCTACTCATCGCAAGTCAAACCTATCAGTTACCTCAAGGCGAACGCGGCCGAAGTTTTGGCCCAATTGACCGAGGGGCGGCAGCCGCTAGTCATCACCCAGAATGGGGAGGCCAAGGCGGTCATTCAGGACGTGGCATCTTACGAGGAAACGCAGGAAACCCTGGCGCTGCTGAAGATTCTGGCGCTCGGCAATGCGGAGATTGAAGCTGGCAAGGTCAAGCCCGTGGGTGAGGTTGTCGCAAGATTGCGGGCCAAACAGGCAGCCAAGTAATGGCGGGTCGAAAATGCGAGGTCTTGCTGACCGAGGGGGCCGAGCAGGATCTGGAGTCGATCTACGACTACATCGCGGAATTTGATTGCAAGGCCAATGCCGACTATGTGCTGGATCGTCTACTGGAAGTCGTCGAGAGCCTGTCAACTTTTCCTGAGCGCGGCGCCTTCCCCAAGGAACTGGTGGTCCTCGGCATACGGGATTATCGGCAGACCGCTTTCAAGCGCTATCGGATGATCTACCGTGTCATGGGGCAGAAGGTCTACATTTATGTGATCGCCGACGGCCGGCGGGATATGCAGTCGCTCCTGGTGCGTCGCCTGCTTGGAGCCTGACTGCCGAAGGGCGAGATAACCGCAGCAGCGCAAGGAATGCCTTGCCTGCCATCACCAGGGCTCACGGTTTCCATACTGGGGATTTTTCCATCACCTGAATGAACAGTTCCGAAGTAGTGTATCGGTCTAGCCAGGCTTTGAGGGCAGGATAGGGTGCATTGGCAAACCATTCCCTGTCCACGGCCGCGAACTGGCGGATGAATGGCAGCAGGGCTGCATCGGCAATCGAGAAATGTTCTCCCAGCAGGAATGGCGATTTGGCAAGCTGCATTTCGATCTTCCCGATAAACTGCTCGCCTGCGCTGCGCCAGCAGCTCTGTCGTTTTTCCGGATGGCGCTCGGGATACTTGTAGCGGTCCAGGTTCTGTTTGAAGCTGTTGTCGTTTTCTTCCAGCCAGGAAACTGAGGGCGCAACCTGACATTCGTCTGTTCCCAGCCAGTTTTGCGGATCGTGCGCCCGGAGCGCCCACAGCATGATGTCCCAGCTTTCGTCTATCACTCGGCCGTCCGGCAGAACAAGTACCGGCACGGAACCCTTGGGAGAGGCGGCCAGCATCTCGGCAGGCTTGTCGCTCAACACGACTTCACGCAGTTCGATCCCAGTCCCGCTTGAAATGAGCGCGCTTCTCGCGCGCATCGCGTAGGGGCAGCGGCGGAAGGAATAGAGGATGGGTTTTTGCATAGCTAATAGTGCGGCGGAATTTCATTCGCAGGCTTGTTCTCGCTCGACGATTCGGCAAGAATGGCGATGTGCCGGGCCAGCGCCTTGCAGGTCGCTTCCAGCTGTTCCAGTTTTTTCTGCTGCTGATAGACCGTCCTGTTGAGCTCCTCTATCAGGTCTTCCTGGAAGGCGAGCTTGGTCTCGATCTTTTCTATGCGTTCTTCGGTCATGGATTGGTTGATGGTTCGGTGATTTCCGGCTATTTTAGCGCAGCAAGCAATCAAGTCGGCGGAGGTTTTTTGTGGATGCGCACATATGAAGATACATCATCTCGGTTTCGCCGAAAGTCCGCTGATCGATCGCCATGCAATCAACCCGACCCGACAGGAGCGTGGTGATCCGTGGGGCCAGGCACTTTCTGACTGTGCGGCAGGGCTTAATGAATAGCGCCTTGCCCGGCATGAATCCGGAGCATCTTGAGCTTCTGCTCACACGCGAAATGCCATATGGCAAGTACAAGGGTCGCAAGATCGCCGATCTTCCGGGACATTATCTCAACTGGTTTGCAAGGCAGGGTTTCCCCAAAGGCGAGATCGGGCGCTTATTGCAGCTCATGCAGGAGATCGACCACAACGGCCTGAAGGATCTGCTCGTTCCGCTCAGACATAGGGCCTGAAAAGCCTGTCGTTGGTCTATTTCTGCAGCATGAAGGTCTCATATTCCAGTACCGCCAGCTTGCGGTCCAGCCAGTACAGACCTACAACGAGTGTGATGAGCAAAGAGACGGCAAAACCGTAGCCATACCAACTTGCACCAAGGTGTATGCTGAGCAGGCTGAATATCAGGTTCAGCCCGGAGAATAGTGCAGTCAGAACCAGCGAGATCATGCGCTTGTCCAGATAAAACAGTACATTGATGACACCCAGGAATACCACCTGCAGCCCTGCTGCGACGACATCGACATACAACAACGAAATATAGTATTGCGAGATACCGATGAACCGCAGCAACGCGGGGGCTGTGACAAAAACGACCAGAACCGCAATCGACTGGACCTTGATGATTTCGAAAATCCCCTGGCGGGCGATTCCCACCATCTCGTCGCGCATCTCCTCGATGTAATCGAGCGTGCCGCCGTCCCGCACTGCGTCGTAGAATTTCTGGTAATACTCGACGAAATCTGTTTCCATGCGCACCAGGAATACCGCCATGCCCGGGATGATGGAGAGATAGGCCAGGAAAATGGGCAGGTCGTAGATCAGCGAGGCATGGAACGCGCCGATCACTTTCTGGCCGGTCAATGGCGAATACCAGAATATGTATTTGTCTATCCATGTGCCGAGGTTGAAGAAAAATCCTGTCCATATCAGTGAAACGAACATGCGCTTTTCTTCTAGGAAGTCGAATTCGACAAAACGGTTGGACGGGTAGGATCGGATGATGAACAACATCATGCCGCTGAACAACGAAAAATGCCCAACCAGGATGCCGAGCAGCAATCCGTCCAGCCCGAGGCCGCGCAGCAGAATGGCGGCGATCACGGCAAGGCTGTAACCCATTGCATAAAGTATCAGGATGGCTTTGTAATTTTTCATGCCGGACAGGAAAATGGTGGCTATCCATATATTGCATAGCACCACGAAATTGGCGATCAGCAGGATGCGGTAAAGCGCATCCTGCTGCGGAAAGGCAAACGCTGCCAAAGCCATGCCTATCAGGCCTGACACCAGCATGGTGATGAATATGGCGCCCATGAAATTCGGCAAAATGGCATCGATCTCCTTGAGATATAGCCGGTCAGCGATGTAGCGTGTGAAACCCAGTTGCAGAAAACCCGTCAATATCAGGCTCATCGCAATCAAGTGGGTGACCGTGACCTGGAATTGCGTGATGAGTACCTCCGGCAATACTACGCCCAGGCTCATGAGGCCGATGAGAAGAACACCGAGTATGGACAATACCCAGGGGCCGGAACCGATGATCCCGGCATAGGCATAGGCGCTGAACACTGACAGGTAACTGTCGCGCTTCAGGATTTTCCTGATTTCAAAACCGATGCCCGCCATTACAACAGCGCCTCTTCATAGATTTGCCTGAATTCATCAAACATCTGCGCTTCCGTGTAATAGCGCTCCACTCTTGCAATGGCTGCATCCCGCGCAGCAACCCAGTTTTCCGGGCGCAACAATTCGATGGCTGCTGCCGCCATTGCCTGCGGATCGGCAATCCGCACGACAGTTCCCGCTGCACCCAATGCCCGGTCTTCAGGCGTCACCCCGTAAACCAGCTGGCTGCAAGCGCCCACATCGGTCGTCAATGCAGGCACGCCTGCCGCGTAACCCTCCAGCACGACCAGCGGCAGTGCCTCGCTGATGGAAGAGAGCACGACCAACCCGATTTTCTCCAATACCACCTCAACCTTTTGAAACCCCAGGAACTTGACTTTACCTGTGAGGCCAAGGCTGATCACGAGCTCGCGGCATTCTTCTGCATAATCCGGGTCTTCATCTTCCGGGCCCGCAATCCAGCCTTCGGCATCAGGCATCCTGTTGATCACGCTGCGCATCATGCGTATGAAGGTTTTGACATCCTTGATAGCCACGACGCGGCCGATCAAACATAAAATGGGTGGCGGCGTTTCTGGGCGCTTGGCGCGCAAGTGTTGGAAACGCGCAAGGTTGATGCCGTTGGGTATTACGCGGGTGCGTTCAGCCGGTGCGCCATCGCTGACTTGGCGCTGGCGGTTGGCCTCATACAATGCGGTGATCCTGTCTGCCTGGTGATAACATAGCCGCCCAAGAGAGGAATAGAAGCGCACCCACAACTCTCGAAAATAGCTGACCTCGGTTGGATCTTTCTCGAAGATATTGCGATTGTCGCGTATCCATGCGCTCTGGTACAAATCGATTTTTCGTTCCTTGGTATAGATGCCGTGCTCCGACAGGATGAGCGGTTTGCCGGTGCGTGCCTTCAATAAACCGCCGAGGAATCCGGCATAGCCTGTCGAAACGGTATGATAGGCGCGCACGGGAATCAGGTTAGAAGCGATTTCTTCCATGGCCCAGATGGGCGAATGCATCGTGCGTACTGTCCAGAAATAGTCGATGAAAGAAGGGTCGGTGCAGTATTCCTGATAGCTTTGTGTAATGAACTGCCATGCCTGCTGGCTATATAGAAAGAATGCCTCGTTGATGTTGCCCTGTTCCAACAGCTTTGCCATCTGCGCAAAAATGCAGGCGGTATTGTTCTGGGAAAAGCGAAATGATTGGTGCATCAAAACCACATGCTCAGCCATCATGGGATCGCCTGCTTCTGCCTTGACCGGGGGCTTGGCATGCGCGTCATACAGGTAATGTGCTTCAAAATGTACGACATTGCCGGGAAGCGAATATTTCATCTCGCCATAGTCCTGTGGACTGCTGCCCAGGAATACCACCGCAAAGCGATATTCAGGGTAGGCCTTGATGATCTGATTCACCCAGCTTGACACGCCACCGCTCACATAGGGAAATGTCCCTTCCAGCAACAGCGCAATATCCGCTTCTTCTGTCACAGGGAGACTCATGCTTCTTCTCCCAGCCAAAAGCGCTGAATGTTGGAGATACGATGAATCTGATTGCTGATGGGCATCTGCCTAAGATGCTGCCGTACTGCCGGATAGTCCCGACGCAGATAAGCCAGTTCGGCAAGGTAAGGCTGTATACGCATCAATGGCATGCCGAGCTCTATCGCACGGCTGAACGCTGCTTCGGCCTCCTGATATTTTTCCTGCCTGATCAAGATTTGTGCAAGCAATACACAAAGGTCGCCGTCTTCTCTGTTCTCAAGCGCCTCGCGCGCATAGCGCTCGGCTTGGGTGAGCATGTAGACCAGTATGTCTCCTTCACTAAGCCCCTCATATGCGAATGTCCAATAAAGCTCGGCCAGCTGCTTCTGATAAAGCTCACGCAAGCCAGGTTCATGGGTACCCTGAAGTTTTTCCAATGCATCGTGTATCAGTGCATTCAAGGTTTTTTCACGCTGATCCAGCATTCCATAGGCAAGCAGTCGAAGATCATCAGCCTCGTCTCCCAGCAACTCCTTCAGCATTGGAATGGAAAATCGCGCTGACATCGCATGAGCGGAGAGCAGTGCCTTCACACGCACTTCAGTCGGTAGACCTGGTGTATTCAAGCGTGTGCGTATCGCGCCTTCGCCCAATGCATGACGAATGCCGGCGCCCCCCAATGTGAATTTGGGCAATTCGATTCTGATGAAAGGATAATTGAAACCGGGTTTGTTGAAAAAATGGACCAGCACCACGATCGAAAACATCGCAATAAGCGAGAGCAGCGGTACAAAAAAGGCCAGCAAAAAAAACAATCCCGATATCGCTCGCCTGGGCTGACGATAATGTTTTGGCAGGAACAGCAAAACCAACTGCGCTGCAATGAATGATGCTGCGGCATGCAGCAGCACAAAACCCAGCAGCTGCAGGGGAATGGCAATCTGCTGCATCAGTATGAAAAATGCGCTGCATTCCAGAATGATGAGGGCCAGGACAAGTTTATTGCCGAAGATCATGGCTGCCTTTGATTAGTGCCTGAATGAAATTTTCCAACATCTCATTGGCCTGGTTTTGGTCAAGCGCAACGGAACGAGTGCGTATCCCCGCCTGACCAACACGCCTGCCGAAGCGCTCGACAAAGATGCGCTCTATTCTCTCCAGATAACCACCAAGCGCGCGCTCTCTGGTCAAGGGCAGCAGCACCAGGCAGATGCGCAAGTCGCCTCTGGTCAATGTCCATGTCTCATCCAGGCCGCGCACTGCACTGGCGATGAATTTCAATAGTTCGACGCTTTCCGCATTGTCGGGGGCCACAAAACCCACCAGCATGCTGCTGATTTCCATGTCTCGCTGCAGATGTGCCAGCGTATGCAGCGCTTTGAAAAAATCAACAGGGCAATCCTTGAGCCTGTCTGTCAGGTAGGGTGCGAATTCACTGGCTGTGATGGTGTCGGCATAATAGCTTGTCAACACGGACAGCGTCTGCATGTTTTCACTCTGCAGTGCAAAAAACGGGATTTTTTCGACTGCCATGATTGCAACGATATGTCCTTCTGCCGTTTTTGCAGGGACCGCTACCAGATAGCGGCTGGGCAGTTTGCTCAGATTCTCTTCAATATCGATATGAACCAGTTCGCCGCTCTCCATGCAATGAGCGATGAGAGGATCGTTATCATCGATAGGGGTGAATGCACCCATTTCGGCTGCAGGCTGCGGGTTGATCTTTCCATCTACGACTGCATGCAGTCCAGCAACGCTGAGATTGCACTGGTGCACAACCAGTGACAGGTACAGTTGTGCGCCAGGCAGCCCCTCTCCTGTAGGCATGATGCGGTGCAGCTCCTTCAGACCTTCGCGCAAGCTGGCCGGGCGACCGATCAGATCCTGCTCAAGACGGTCATGAGAGAGACTGAGCAGGTAAAGGCGCCTGGTGAGCAGTTCCAGACGCTGCTCCGTGTAATGCTGCAATTCCCTGATGCGCCGCATGCGGATCAGCCATCCGCTGCAGAACTCTCCGCTGATCATCACCATCAGTGTACCGCCTATGAAGGTGAGACGGGGAAACATCACGTAATCCAATTTCTGTTCTGTCGTCAATGTGATCCAGCCAGCCAGAAATATCAATACCGAGACTATGCCCATCAGCACACCATAGCGCAGCGCAATCAGCAAGGGTGCCATCCACACCCACGGGAAGGTATGAGTATTGAAGGGGTCATCAGGCTGTGTACTGTATGACAGAAAAAGTGCTGCCACGCTGATGAACAATGTCTCCAGCCATTGCCCGTAATACCTGCCGCCTTGCGGCAACAGATGCCGGTAAAAATTCATCTCAGCCGGATGCCGTCTGTCAGCTTTTCCAGCAATTTCTGGGCAACCGCGCTGACTGCCTCGCGTCCCCATCCCGTGCGTGCGCCAGCAGCACTCCATATCACCTGGTGGGTCTGAACATCGATGATTTTTATCGTCAGACCCACTGCGGGCTCGCCGTCGACACCGGTCTTGTATCGCCACTCGTTCACAGCCCCGGTGATTGCATAGCGCGCGCCGGATTGCTGCGCCCAGCTTAGGGCTGTCTCAAGCGCCTTGTCATCGGCCGGTTCGAACAAGCTGTCCTGGCTCAGCGTGGATGGATAGGTTTTTAGCGACATCGCGCCTTTGGCGCGGAAGAGTGTCTCGGTGATCGCTTCCATGCGCAAAGCAGCCTGAGGCGTTTCAGTATGATTTTCCATCGGCAACAGTGCCCATTTCGCATCCTTGTCCAACGCAGGCACTTGGCTGCTGTCTGTGATAGCGCAACCAGCCAGCAGCAATAGTAAAATGATCAGCAAGCGTTTCATGCTCTTCCTTTCGAATGATTAATAATGCAACGTATAAACCACACCAGCTTCCAAAGTGGGCACAAATTGCTCGTTGGCCCCCTGGCGATACGCTCCCTGGTCATAGCGGAGGAAAACCTGCAAACGATCTGCGCCAATCACGCGTCCGGCGATGCCGGCATTCATGCGCCAGCCCCCGCCGTAAACCGTATCATAGTATCTACCGACCTCCCCCATGTACTCGAAATCACGTGCAGGCAGACTGCTGTCGATCATGTCCCCGACATGTGCGTATGTAGAAATCTCATGTATATTTTGCGGCAGAAAATAGCCGGGATTATTGGGTTGTCCGGGCGGGATCAGGCTGGCTGTTCTGCCAGAAAGCAAGGTGCCTGCAGCCTGAAACGTGCTCCATGTTCCGTTCACGATACCCTGCAGTGCGGGATGAGCATCGCTCAAGTGATGCGTCAGTGTCGTGGAAAATGACTGCCCGCTTCCCATGTGCTGCTGATCAATGCTGTGATATTGGTTGAGCTCGCCGCGCGTTTCCAATTCATTCCTGTCGTCTATCCGGTAGTTGCTCTGCAACGCGATCTGGTTCCGCCGTCCGATCAGGCGCATCAGCGGCGTCTCATTGGCTACATCATTATAGGCCATTTCGATCTTCAATCTCAGGCGAGATCCGATTTGACGCATCTGCGAAAACAGGATGCCGGCCTGGGTGTTTAGCGACTGGCTCAACTTCAAGGTCAGTGTGTTTACATAGGCACTGCCAATCTGATGCAAAGAAATTTCGCCGCCCGTTTCGTTGGGCGCATAGGCGAGTATCGCAGGGTTGGCGCCAAACCGGCTGGTCTGGTGCAGGCTAAGGTCGAGCTTTAATCCGCCTATGCGCTGGCCGGTCGTGTTGATGCTGCGCTCCATTTCCTTGTAGTCATAAAGATTTCTGAAGGCTGTCATCGCGCCCAGCGTATGGTCGTTATGCAGCAACATCGGAGCTGCTTGTTCGTACATGGATTCATCGTGTCTTGCACGATCCATCGCACCGAACGCCAGTTCGGCGGCATCGTTGTAGCGTTCTGCCAGATATGAAAGATTCATCCTGTCATTGGCAGGTATGGCCTCCTGACCGAGTATCTCCTGCGCTGCTTCTCGGTCATGTCTTGCCAGCGCATCCGAGATGCGCACTCCCAACGGGGTATTGAGCCAGTTGGCATAGCGATGCAAGAGCCATCTGTGCATTGCATCGTTTTGATCGTGATCGTTGAGCCAAGCCGTCGCGAGTTCGATAAACTGGGTGTTTTGTTTTAATGCCGGCGTATTTTCGCGCAGCAATTTCCAAAGCACGCCCTGACCCAGCGCAGGCTCATCGAGCAGCAACAGGCGCAGTGCTTCGATATCGTGCGCCTGTATGTTGCGCCAAGCCGATTTCCGGGCAAAGCGCTGCTGCCAAATCTGACGGCGTATTTTCCATGCGCTATCCTTTTGCCCTGCGGCTTCCAGTGCGTCTGCATAATTCAACATCCACAGATCATCCTTTTCATGGGATTTCACGGTGCGCCTGTATACCATGAGGGCACCATCCGTATTCCCCAGCGCGAGTTGTCCGGCCGCATAGACATCCCATAAGCTGGGCGTGCGCCCTATGAGTCGTGTCCATTTATGCAGGTAGTATTCGAGTCTGCCACTCTGATGCGTATCCAGCAGCAACCACAGCAACGACTCCTTTGCGCCTGCACTCGCGGGAAAATGCCGCACCAGGAATTCCCTGTCCTGCACTGCGGCAGCAAGATTTCCCTGATGCTGGTGCATCTCGGCGCGTAGTGACACATACTGAAAATTCCTGCGATATTCACGCAGATTGAGCGCCTCGGCCCTTTCGTACAGGCGCTTGACTTCCCGCCAGTCGTTCAGTTCGGCATAGGTGCTGGCCGCATCCATAAACAATTCGATTTGCGCTGATTTCAGCCAGTAACGCTCTGCCGTCTGCGCGGCCAATTTGGGATTGCCGTGTTTTATGGCCATAAACAGACGCTGTCGTTCAAACAATTCGGCATCGGGCGAGTCGCTTAACACCCTATAAGCCGCGATAACCTCATCATCATTTTTTTGCTGCCATGCCAGTTCGCCGAGATTCAGCCAAAACGACTGATCTTTCGGCTTTGCCTGCGCCCGGCTTTTCTTCAGCACGTCAAAAGCCTCCCTGTACAGGCCTGCCCGCATCATCATGCCGGAAATTCTCACGGCCAGATCGGGGCTGGCGACATTCTGTTTGAGATACTGCCTGTATGTTGAAATCGCCTCGGCATCGCGTCCCAGGTGCATCAGGACTTCCGCTCGAAGCAGAAGCAAATCGGGATGCCTTGCCAGGTCACCCTGCGTTTTCAACCAGGCCAGTGCGCCCTCCGGCTGCCCCAGATCCTCGTAGAGTTTCACGATCCTACGCGCATACCTGTCGTCATTTTCATGGCTCATGTGCTGCAAGCCGGTGATTTGAGCCGCATAGTCAAACAGCCCGCCTGCCAGCCTCATCCATGACTGCCAGGCGGATTCCTTGCCTTGATGCAGCGCCAGCCAGCGCCATTGCGCCATCGCAATTTCCGGCTGATTCGTCCATTCTGCGACCTGCGCAAGACGCTCGCGCCACACGGGGCTGTCAGGCTCTTGTTCAACCGCGATGCGCGCGGCATCGAATGCGCGCGGCAGATCACGGTTTCCGAGAAATGCGGTGTATGCCAGCTCAAAGTGCGCGGGGGCATAGGCAGCGACTGAGCCGGATGACTGTGCCATGAGCATTGCAGCAAATCCATCCGCCTCCGCTGGGAGGTTTGAAGCCATTGCCAGGCGGGTCAGGCTGTACAACACATCCGGGTGACTCCATTCGTTTGCCGGCAGCAGTCTGATCCATTGCAACCCCTGCTTGCCCAGTCCGCCTGCCTGCAATATCCTTATTGTCTGCAGGATACAGGCCGTTTTTGCTGACGGAGTGGAAAGCAGTTGGCAGGCGCGCCACTGGTAACCCGCGCTGTCAAGGTATTGTCCGGTTTCTTCGGTCACTTTGGCTGCGAGGTCGAGATTTGCCTGGTCGGGATTGATCTGAACAAGACGTTTGACAGTTTGTTGCACGAGTCCCGTTTCGCCTGCGTATCCTGCTGCGTCTGCAAATTTGCGAAGTGCATCTGCACTGAAGATGCGGTCCTCGTTTCCATGCAGCGCCTTTCTCAGGAGGTTCAGCTTTTTCTCCCTTTCGGGGCTGCCTGGCTTAGCCTGCCATAACATTTTTTCAAGGATGTCGATCTGTTCCACGATCGCTGCTTCCCGCCATTCAGGCAGTGCATAGAGTGGCTGCAATAATTCCAGCGCCTCTTCAAATCGACCAAGCATTGCATAGTCGCGCGCAAGCTTCAATCTCAGCGAGTGATTGCCGGGTTCGGTAGCCAGCAGGTTGCGCATATACTGCAATGAGACCTCATCCACTTTTCCGCTCGAGCGAATTTGCTCTAGAAGGAAGCGTTGTGGGTACAACAGTGCAAGCACTACACTTACCGTTATGGCAAGCCCGATCAGCCCGGGCAGCGTGACCAGTCTCGGACGCGGAGCATTCATGCGTCTTTCAGCAGCCGAGGCGGAATCTGGTGTGTCCTGTTGCATGGGTCTGATAGTGGTAATGATGTCCTTCGTGACGATCTGGCTGCAAGACATGACCATGTTCGTCGTATAAGGTGCAATCGGGTGCATGGTGCAGGGTGAAATCCAGCGTCATGTAAGCGTTGAATGTCATCAACGTCTGACCGCCTTGTTGCTGCCATGAGAGCAGGGCGCCGTTTGCGTCAGCAAGATAAGGCGAGTTTGCTGGCGCATCGTCCAGCGTGATGATGTTGACATCCGATTTGACCAGATGCACATAGCGATCCCTGTTGAAGTTGCTGTAGCCCGCAATGGTGCCGTTCATCACTGGATAACCCATGCGCATATCCAGGCGCAGGGTATCGATGTCCCCGTCGCCGTAAAACAGCCAACCCTTTTCCGATTTCGCCATCACGCTGTTGTTGAAATCCAGCACGCGGCGCATGTATTCGGAAGGATAAACGGGGTGATTGGGCTGACCGGTCGCCCATGAGTAAACTTCTTCGAGTGCCTTGAGTGAAGCCGGTTTGGATGCGGAATAGGCGTGGAAATAAATATCCATCGGCTTCAAACGGCGGGGCTTATCGGTCAACTGGAAGGTCTCGATCACGCGGGCATAGCCGTAAAACGGTCCCGTCCAGTTATTCGTATATACATTTTCGTTCTGGTTGGGCGCATACACCTGGTAATACCCGTCGCGCGCAAGGCCAAGCGGCCCGACAAACGTGAGGCTGGGCTGGCTCTTGGTCATTGCCGTATCGCCACCATTCATGTTCAGCAAGCCGAACGACTCGGTTTTTGCAATCTCCGCTGCATCGGGATTGCAGTCGCCCGTCCAGAGAAAAATCTTGCAGGTCTTGCCAGGCGGAGACAATCGCTGGTTGATGTAATGGACGCTGCCTGCGATTTCTTTGTCCAGATCAAACCGATAGCCAGGAATGCTGAGGTTGTAGCCTTCCCCGTCTGCATTCTGTTCAATTTCCTGCCACTTGAAAGGGTGTGAATAGGAATGGCTGGCAATCTCGACATTCGGCAGACGGAAGATTTCGCGCGCGATTTTCTCCATCTCGGCGGACTTATCTGGATACAGTCCCCAGGGTGCGGTTTCTCCTTCGATCACCGAAGCTGCGGTGGGAATGGGGTATCTCCTGAATATCTTTTTCAGCATGACGGCTGGCGCAAGCGGAGTACCCGGGAATTCGGCATTGCTGGCAAAGCCATCGCCGTCCATATGCGCCATCAGCAAGCGCCTTCCGGTCGATGTCGTGACATCCGGCACCGGCATATCCGGCAGATTGAGCGCGCGTTTGAAAAATTCGAACGGATTGATCTGCCAGCGTGAGCCCTGATGATAGGGAATCTCATAGATTGCAAAGGGGGACAGCACATAACCGCCCCACGGCATATAGGCCGCGACATCCGTAGTCTCACCTTTCGCCTTGAGCCGCAAAATGGGTATGCTGTTTTTTCCTGCATCGACCACATCCAGCATGTCGGGGTATGTGCTGACAGGATGCTCGAACCCGACCATCGGGTCCTTGTCGACGATTTCGACCTGGTTCCCAGGCACACTGTCTTTCACTTTCAGGCCGAATGCATTCAAATTGTCGTTGCTGCGCGCAAAGCCGAACTGATCGATCACTGCGAGATGCATGCCCTGATCGATCTGTTTCAGCAGCCAGGATTTCAGCTCTGCAGCGTTGTCCTGCATGTCGCTTGTCCACAGTATGATGCCCGCATATCGCCCGATCAGAGGAGAGTCTGGCAACGGTTGGTTCAGCGCCTTGTATTCGGGGATGTATCCCATGTATTGCACGGGCATTGCGGCAAACCGGTGCAGATCAGTAAAATTAATGTCCTGTGTGCCGCTGTAGAGCATCAGGATACGCCTGGGCTGGATTTCCGGATAGCCCACGCCCACCATATCCAGATCCGAGTCCGTCACCCAGGGAACGAAACCGGCTGCACGTATCCTGCTTGCAATCTCGCGCGCCTCGCGGCGCTGTCCGGGTGCTGCATAATCGATCACGATGACCGGCAGGTGGTATTCGTTTTTAACGTGGTTCAGGCGCTCCATCAGCCATTGCCGGTTCGGCTCTGAAACGGGCCTATAAGACTGTGCCGCATTGTCCCATCCCTGAAAAAGGGATTCGGCAGCGACTGCGGTCACCCACTGATGTACCTGTGGCAGTATTTCGAATCCTCGGTTGAGAATGATGCGCATCTCCGGGTAGCGTTCGTGCAACTGGCGTAGCGTCTCGACCATGCCTGCCTCCTGCTGTGCTTTTGCCTGAGGCGAGGTGGCTGCGAGCTGGTATGAATCTAGTGTATCGATGAAGATTCCGCGAAATCCGCGCTGCCATAAGGGAGCGACGATGTTGTCGATGAAGAAGGCGCGCCAGGCAGGACTCGTCTGGTCCAGCACAGTGCTTTTCCAGGCCGGGTTGCGCGCTAGCTTAGCAACGGAAGGAACGGCGTTTGCATAGGGTCTTTCCGGGCCCACTTCGCCCAGGCTGGTGTAGGCATAAAGCTTGCCCTGCATCCTGCCTTCGATCTTCTGGAAGTCTTTGTGGCCCGCCTCCACGACGACTGCATCATAGACATGCAATTCCTGAGGGAATGGGGTGCCATAGAAAAAAGCCGCATTGAATGCCTGCGCCTTCAGGCTGATCAATAGCAGCAATATTGTACAAACCCGTCTCAGCATGGCGTGGCTGGTTCAATCGCAGATTGAAACCGCAGGCTTATTTCCTGGTGGTTGAATTCGCTTATGGTTATATTGTATTCGAATTTTACGTTGCGCGCATATAAACGATATTGAATTTCAAGAAAATACTGCTCGCAGGACCATCAAGGTTTCAAGAGACACGGAAATTTGATTGCGTACCTATCTGGCTCAGCAATCGATGAAAAGAGGCTGAACCGCTATGACGTATATCTGCGGGATGTTCGCGGCTTGGCCACCGGCACCCGCAAGTACTGCATCCGTATCTATACAGCACCTGACTCGCTGCTCGCCTTCTTGCAAAAGCTTTGATTATGTGAAGCGCAAAATCGGCATCAACCGCTCACTAGCGGCGGTTGATGACCAGTTAAACCAGCTACTTTCCATAATCAACGACTTTGCATAAGAACCTTTATGGAAAGCTTTCCATAAGGGTTCTATCCTGCCGTTGCTAGCCCAGTCCTGACAACTCAGGGGCGGAAGTCAGCTGAATCAATTAAGCAGCTAGCCATATTGAGCAGTAAGCTGACCATGAATAATCCTCGGTCTATTCACGAGTGATCAGATTTCGCACATTCGATTTTGTTCGTTATTTTCCGCGCTTTCTTGTATATCGTCGTTGCATGAATCAGATCGATTTCAGGGTTTCCTTGCCTAGCTGATCCAAGCAATTTGTTCAGATAGCCCTAGATAAAATTGAATTATCTCGTATAATTAACAATATTTCGTTTATTACAAAACATATTCGGTGATTCAATGCTACACAGCTATGCATTTTCCAATTTCCAGTCATTCCGGGACAGGGTCGAAATCGATCTGACACAGACCCGGAAAGTACCCATGACCAACTGGATGGTCGAGGTGCCGACCGGAGAGCGAGTTTCAAAACTGATGGCCGTGGTAGGTGCGAACGGCAGCGGCAAGACCGCGCTCATCAAACCGATGGCTTTCATAGGCTGGTTCGTCAGCCAATCTTTCCATAATCATCCGGATGCGGGCATCCCTCTGACGCTTCATGCATCGGCGCAGAACGATCCGGCAGAATTCGAATGCACGGTCGATTTCGATGATAGGCTCTGGCGCTATGTGCTCCGATGCACGCCAACCCGCGTGCTTCACGAGGCGCTTTACCAGAAGAAGGAGCGGTTCAATTACGTATTCGTCAGGGACTGGGACGACAACACCAATTCCTACATTGTGAAGCAGCAGGAATTCGGTTTGCCGGCTCAGGAAGCGCGCAGGGTCAGGCCGAATGTTTCGCTGATATCATGGGCGGCCCAGTTCGGCATCCCCCTTGCATTGCGCATGACAGCACCTTACGTCATATCCAACGTAAACCTGATCGGCAGAGTGCACATGGCGGACATGCGCGTATATTTGGCTGCTGAGCATTTTTCATTGCGCCCGGAGCAGAAAGAAAAAATGAGCCGGCTGCTTTCAGCATGGGACCTGGGCCTTTCTGGCGTCGATTTGAGGGAAATCCCTGCCAACAATCCGCAAGACCCAAATCAGAAGATCTGGATGCCCATGGGCAAACACAGGAGCTACGGAAAGGAATTCGATTTGCCCTTCGCACTGGAATCGAGCGGCACCCAGGCGGCCTTTGTCCTACTGTCGCAACTTCTTCCTGCTCTGGAAAATGGCGGCCTTGCGGTCATGGACGAGTTCGAGAACGACCTGCATCCGCACATGCTCGAGCCGATATTGGATCTTTTCGCCGATCCAGCAATAAATCCCTATAACGCACAGATCCTTTTCACCTGCCATGCTGTAGAAGTGATGAATCTCATCCAAAAGTCCCAGGTCATGCTGGTGGAAAAGGACGATAACTGCGAAAGCACGGCAATTCGCATGGACAAGGTTGAGGGTATCCGCAGCGACGACAATTTCTATGCCAAATACATGGCTGGCGCTTATGGTGCCGTTCCTCAGTTCTGAGGGCTTGACATGGCCAACTGGAAAGCAAACCGAACATTGCTGATCGTCGGCGAAGGAGCCGACGAAGTCGCATTTCTAAATCACGTCAAACAGCTTTATGCACCTCGCGGCTGCGGTCTGGCGGTGAAGATAAAAAACGCCCAAGGAAAGGGAGCCAAGCATGTCGTGGAATGGACCGTCAGGCAGGCAGCCATCGCAGATTACGACATTGTCGCGACGCTATTCGACACGGATACGGACTGGTCACCTGCTGTCAGGAAGTTAGCGGAAAGGAAAAAGATTCAATTACTTCTATCAGAACCATGCTTTGAGGCCATGTTGCTTCGTGTACTGGAACAGCATCCTTCAGAAGGGTCGGCAGCACTGAAAGATCAGTTTGCACCGTTTGTTTCTCAGGATGCCACCAACAGTCAGAATTATGCGGAACATTTTGGAAAAGATGCCTTGGAAGCGAGTCGAAATTCGGAAAAAACCATCGATTGGCTCTTGAAACTTTTCGATTTCTGAACTTTATATCCGCTTCCGTGTAATCATTTTTTCGATACCCATTTCCTCGTCACCCAAAACAGCATGGCCTGAAAACTCACGAACAACGCACCGCAGGTGACGGCCATCGAAACATCTCCCTTGGCTGACGCGATGCCGGCAAGGAAAGCATAGAAATACATCATCATTCGGGTGCTGGATGCGAATCGCTCATATTGGCTCTCGCTCATCTTGAAGTTCCGGATGTACCCCAGGAAGGAGAAATCCGGCGTCTTGGGAATCTTTGGAGTCTCTGTAGTCTCCGGCATCTCCTGCCTCTTTGACCATAACGACCCTACTTGCACGAGGCAAGTCTGAGCTGGCTGCTGGAGAGGGAAGGCCCTCACACAGTTGGACAGGGAAAAATAGGTTCCGAGAGGTGAGGTTCTGGTGGCAGGAGCCAATAGAGAGACGACCGGTGTGATGGGAAGAATGACAGGGAGCGGCGGAAGCTGCTTAAAAGAGGATAGGCGAAGAGTCTAGCGGTTGCATGCAATGTCTGACGGGCAGAAATGTCCAGACGAAAGATCCTCCCCATGGGTACTAAAGTTAAGCCAGCTCCTGCAAGGGGCGAACCTGTTTCTGATGGTGGTAATCCACTCCGTGACGACGGCAAGACGTAGATGGTGGTAGTCCACTCCGTAGCTGCGGTGACAGCGAGAAGAGAAGCTGGTCTGCGTGAAGGTTTCGTAGCGCCCCGGAATGTGGCTTTGATCTGGAGAAGTTCCATTCCAGGGCGTTGCGAAGGTATGTGGATTGGAGTTCATACAAAGGAGAGGTTATGGACGGTATGAATGAAGGAATTGGATCGGATATTGGTGCCGAAGGTGCCGGGATGAAGCCTGGGCGGGTGAATGGGAAGAATTCTTCTTATAAAGCCAAGCGGAGGCATATTCGTCCGAAGTTGCGTCTTGAGCTGATTGAGATCATGCGCGAGAACCTGACCCGTGGCGCAACGAAGGATAAGAAGGTTGGCGGTGAGACAGCGGAGAAGCGGAAGGAGGTGATCCTGACTTTCTTTGGGGACTTGCTGTACCTGAAGTATGACCTGAGAAGTATCTATGACCTGAAGCAGAAGCATCTGGAGGCGGTGTTCAAGTTTCTGGAGGCGCAGGGCCAGTCGCCGGCGACGCTGCAGAACAAGATTTCCATCATGAGGATCTTCTGCGAGTGGATGGGAAAGCACGGGATGGTGAAGGACTCGAGCCGGTATGTGGTGAATCCTTTCTCTACCAAGCGGAGCATGGTGGCCACGGAAGACAAGTCCTGGGAAGGGAATGGCGTGAACCTGATGGAGAAGGTCGAGCTGATTCGGAAGGAGGACGAGCGCGCGGCCGGGGTTTTGCTGATGTGTTACGGGTTTGGGCTTCGGATACGCGAGGCTGTGATGATGAATGTGTTCAAGTCGGATGACGACGGGGTACTGATGGTGGTGAACGGCACGAAGGGAGGTCGGGCCAGGCACGTTCCTGTTGAGCATGAATGGCAGCGTAACTTGCTGGACGACGTAAAAGGGATCGTGGATCAGACCAGTGGGAAGCTGATGGTGCGCGGAAAGACGGTAGAACAGAACATACAGGGGGTTTACTACCAGATGAGGAAGCATGGGATGACCTTGGCTGACGAAGGTGTGAGCGCGCACGGGCTGAGGCATCAGTACACGCATGAGCGGTTTGAGGAACAGTTAGGGATACCTGCGCCGGTAAAGGGCGGGGACATTTCGGTATTGGACAAAAAAGAGTTCGACGATGCGACTGGCAAACTGATGGAGCGAGCGGGCCATTCGCGGAAGACGATCGGCGCTTCCTATTATGGGAGCAGGAGGGTGAAAAAGTGCGAGCTGTGAACTTACCGATTTATGATACTTGGGGAATCAGTGCATTCCCCTGAAACCTTGTTAACTCGCTGACGAAAAATCGCAACTCTCCGTAAAAGGTACAAATTACGGAAAGTTGTGGCTTGCCGAGAATCTGTATGTTGTTGTAATAGCCGCGTCAGCTTCCACCCATTTGTGGCGTTGATCTCTGGAGGGAATCCTGGAGTCAATCAAAAAAAAGGAAACGACAAAATGACGCTGCTTCAATACACTGAGAGCCTAGAGCAATCGGCAAAACAGGAGGCTTACATGTTAGCTCATAACGGAAAACGTCTTACCACCCGTATCACAAACCATGTGCAAGAAAAATTGAAGATGGCGGCAGATCTCGTGGGTGGAACGATAAATCAGTTTGTAGTGCAAGCAGCGCTGGAAAAGGCCGAGAAGATCATTGAAAGCGCATCGACAATCGTCCTTACACGTAGAGAATCGATGCGTTTGCTGGAACTGGTTGAAAATCCGCCACCCAGGAATGAAAAATTCCTTCAGGCTATGAGGGGAGTGTCAGAAATTCTGTGTGTGAGGCGGGTTGAGACGATCCCACATCAGATTCGCCTGACTGCATTTTACCGTACTGAACGAATAAAGCGATCATCGTACAGAATCGCGAACTGATTCATTGCTTCCT
>JAJZTF010000025.1 GCA_021821945.1 Pseudomonadota bacterium | reverse complement strand
CTGGGCGAGTTGCACACAAGCGCGCGCAACAAACTCAAGAGTGCGCAAAAACGCCCTTCGATTATCGCTGCGTGTTGGATGCAGGCTACGCTCTGGTAATGTCATGATTTATGGAAAGCTCAATAATATCGCTGCAATCAAAACCTTGTGATATGTCAGGTTTTTTGCTTTCGATGCGCGCGTTTGAAACGAAGGATGCATGCAGGTCCGAGGGGTTTGCGATGGACGATGAAGATCCTCATCAGAAGCTGGGAAATAATGAGCCGCGAGGTCTGTCGCAGGCCGAGGCGGAGCGCCGCCTCATGCGGCTGGGCCCCAACAGGCTCGAGAAGGTCGAGTCAACGCACATGGCCTTCAGGCTGCTTCGCGAATTCACGCATTTCTTCGCGCTGATACTCTGGCTGGCGGCCGCCCTCGCATTCTTCGCGGAATGGCGAGAGCCCGGCCAGGGCATGGCAACGCTGGGCTATGCGGTGCTTTGCGTGATCCTGGTCAACGGTCTCTTCTCCTTCTTTCAGGAATACCGGGCGGAAAAGGCGCTGGAGGCGCTGAGCAGCCTGCTGCCGCGCCTTGCGACCGCGGTGAGGGACGGCATCAGCGTGCAGATTCCAGTCGAGGAAATCGTGCCAGGGGACCTGGTGCTGCTCTCCGAAGGGGATGACGTACCCGCAGACTGCAGGCTGATAGAGGCATACGGCGTGAGAGTCAATGCGGCCAACCTGACCGGCGAGTCGCGCCCCCAGCCTCGTTCAGCCCTGGGGGATGTGCTGCACGCAGGCACTTCGCTGGTCTCGGGGAAGGCGAAGGCCATCGTCTTTGCGACCGGCATGAACACCGAGTTCGGCAACATCGCGCGTCTGACGCAGGCGATTGTGGAGCCGCCCTCACCGCTTCAGAAGGAGATCGCGCGCATTTCCCGGCTGATCGCTCTGTTCGCGCTTTCATTGGGAATGCTCTTCTTTCTGACAGGCAGCTTCATCGGTCTTTCGTTCTGGGAGAACCTGCTGTTCGCGATCGGCATCATCGTGGCCAACGTGCCCGAGGGACTCCTGCCCACGGTCACGCTGGCGCTCGCGATGGCGACACAGCGCATGGCGAAGAAGAACGCGCTGGTGCGCCACCTTTCTGCAGTCGAGACGCTGGGCTCTGCAAACGTGATCTGCAGCGACAAGACGGGAACGCTGACGGAAAACAGGATGAGCGCAAGAAAGGCCTGCTACTCGGGGAGCATCAGGCAGACAACCGGTCTTCCTATAGAGATGCTCTCGGTGATGAAGAACTGCCACGATCTTCGCTCCGTGAAGCAGGGGGGAAAGACGCTCTGGCAGGGGGACCCCACCGAGATCGCGCTGCTGGAGTCCACCCCGTCCGATATGCCGGAGTACCCGAGGCTTGCCGAGATGCCTTTCGACACAGGGCGCCGCCGCATGTCGGTGGTCTGCGAAACGCCCAAAGGCGCGGTGCTCTATTGCAAGGGTGCGGCCGAATCGGTGCTGCCTCTTTGCAGTCATGTCTGGTCTGAAGGCTCAGTGCTGCCTCTCGACGATGCGGAAAGAATGCACCTCATGGACATGCACGAGGAGATGGCGAAGGAAGGCCTGCGCGTGCTGGCGCTTTCCTACAGGGCGGGGGCAGAACTAGTTGAAGAGGGTATGGTCTTTGCAGGCTTCATGGGCCTGCGAGATCCGCCGCGGGCAGGGGTTGCGGATGCGATGCGCACCTGCTTTGAGGCGGGCATACGCGTGATCATGATCACGGGCGACCACCAGAACACGGCGCGCGCGCTGGCGCTGGAGATCGGGCTCGCCAGCAACCCTGTTACCGTGACGGGAGAGAGGCTTGAAAAGATGTCCGGGGCAGAGCTCGAGCTGTTGCTTGACGAGCCTGAACTGATCTTCGCCCGCGCTTCTGCCGAGCACAAGATGCGCATCGTGGAAGCGCTTCAGCATAGGGGGGAAGTGGTCGCGGTGACAGGGGACGGCGTGAACGATGCGCCTGCCTTGAAGCTCGCGGACGTCGGAATCGCGATGGGCATTGCGGGCTCTGATGTGGCGAAGGAATCCGCGGACATCATACTGCTGGACGACAACTTCGCGTCCATCGTCGCGGCGATAGAGGAGGGGCGCGCGGTGTACGACAACCTGCAGAAGTTCCTGGCCTACATCCTGACTCACAACGTGGCCGAGCTCGTTCCCTATCTCGCCTTCGCGCTCTTCAAAGTGCCATTGCCGCTCACGGTGATGCAGATACTCGCGATAGACCTGGGCACGGACACGCTGCCCGCGCTGGCACTTGGCGCTGAAAGACCGGACAGCGACGCGATGAAGCGCCCGCCGAGAAAAATCAGCGAGCGCCTCCTGAGCATGGGCATGATATCGCGCGTCTATCTGTTTCTAGGACCCATGGAGGCGCTTGCCGCGATGGCCGCATATTTCCATGTGCTCAAAAGCGGAGGCTGGCATTTCGGTTTGAGCCTTGCAGTCCATGACCCGCTCTACATGCAGGCGACCACGGCCTGCCTTTCGGCGATCATCGCGATGCAGGTGGTCAACATCTTCCTCTGCCGCCATCCCAGGTACTCGGCGTTCTCCATGGGTTTCAACAGGATGATCGCCTACGGCATAGCCTTCGAGCTTGTACTGCTCGCGCTGATCGCCTACACGCCGCTTGGCAATGGGATTTTCGGCACAGTGCCTGTAGGCGCGGGTGTCTGGCTGTATATACTGTTTTTCATGCCGCTGATGCTGGCGGCCGAAGAGCTGCGCAAGCTTCTCGTGCGCAGGATCTAGTCGTGCTCGTCCGTTGCCCAGAGCTTGTGCGCGTCCAGCATGAGTCGGTAGCGGGATTCGTTTGCGTCCAGCCTTGCCATCGTTTCGGAGAGCGAGGACTCGAGCGATAAGCGGCGCGCGGTCAGCACATCGGACAGGCTGCTCTCCCCAAGGGCGTAGGCGCGGGCAACGAGGTCCGCGTTCTGCCTCATGCTGATTGCCGCATCCTTTGCATTGATCCATGTGTCGTAGCTGCCGGTCGCTGCCGCATAGACTCCCCTGACGTCGTTCTCAAGCCGGCGCTTCACATACGCCTCGCGCTCTGCGCTGATCTCGGCCTGATATCCTGCGCTCTTCGCGATGGTGTCTCGCAACCCGAAGGAGAAGGGGACGACGAGATAGACTCCGGTCACGAGTTCGTTTCCGCCGAATTCGCTTGAATAGCGAAGGCCTATCGTGGGGTCCGGAATCTTGTCGGCCCGGCTGCGCTGGGCCTTAAGCTGCTGGATCTGGCGCTCGGACTGCATCATTCCGAGCTCGTGATTGTCAGCCATGACGCGCTCGCGCCAGTAGGCGAAATCATGTGGGATGGGCTGTGGATCGGATGCCTCTATTCTTTCCGGGAGCCTTAGCGCGGGAAACTGGCGGGCCAGATCGTTCGCGGCAAGCATGGCCTTGCTTTTCGCCTGGGAGAGGGACACGACCGCCTGGGCGACAGCCGCGTTTGCCTGGTTCAGTTCCATCCTGGGCGCATCTCCTGCCACAACGCGCTTCTCCGTCAATGCGGCCTGCTGTTTGAGTATTCCGACCTGCTGCTGCCACTGGTCTGCACCGGCCTTTTCGCGCAGCCAGCCGAACCAGAGGGTGAGCAGCATACGGCTTGCCTCGTGGCGCGCGTCGCCCAGCGCGTATTGCGCGCGCTCAACGCCGGCAGCGCCCATTTCCCTGTCTATCTGCGCCTTGTCTGGAAGTCGGATGGGGCGCTCCAGCGCGACACCCCATTCCCTTAAACGCTGTCCTCCCGCATCGAGCATCTTGCGGCTTGCAGAATCCGTGCGCAGGTTGAATTCGTGCTCGCCAGCTTTCAGCCTCTCCCTGTTCGATTGCTCGAGGCTTATTCCGGTTCTCGCGGTCTGGACGTCGACGTTGCTCTCAAGCGCGGCCGTGACTTCCTGGGGCGGAGGGAGATCCGGAAATTCTGCGGCGACCGCTGCTAGAGGCAGGACGAAAAGCAGAAAGGCCCTCATGCGAGCCTCCCGAACTCGAGTATAGGCATCATCCAGTAGGCGATCTCGCTGTTGGGCTCTGCTGACTTGAGATGCGAGATCAGCGATCTTGCATCCTCTAGGTTGATCGCGGTGCTGATCTCGATGCGCTCGGAACGGCCGCGGACCTGCTCCTTTGCGCTGGGGAGAAACTCGCGCAGGCTATGCCCTTCGATCGCGCTTACGGAAAATCCGCTGACCCATTCAGGATGGGCGAGAAGATGGTCCACAAGGCGCTCCTCGAGCGATTTGTGGCAGATCAGGATCAGGTAGCAGTCAAGCGTCTTCAACTTTGTTCCTCTTCTTCTCGACGCCGAAGCGGCGGTAAAGGACGGGCAGCATGATCAGCGTGAGCAGGGTCGAGCTCAAAAGCCCGCCGGTGACCACGATGGCGAGCGGCTTCTGTATCTCGGAACCAGGACCCCTTGCAAAAAGCAGGGGCAAGAGGCCGAACGCGGTGATGCTGGCCGTCATCAGGACGGGGCGCAGCCGCCGTCTCGCCCCTTCCGTGACCACGCGGGTGATTTCCTTTCCTTCGGCGTGCAGCTGGTTGAAGTAGGATACCATCACCACGCCGTTCAGGACCGCGATGCCCAGGAGCGCTATGAATCCCACGGATGCGGGAACGGAGAGATATTCCCTGCTGATCCAGAGCGCGAATACGCCGCCCGTCATCGCGAACGGGACGTTCGTGAGCACGAGGGCCGCCTGGCGGACCGAGCCGAATGTGGCGAACAGCAGCATGAAGATGAGGCCCAGCGCGACGGGGACGACGACGGAAAGCCTCGCCGCGGCGCGCTGCTGGTTCTCGAACTGCCCCCCCCAGCTCAGATGATAGCCCGGCGGGAGCTTGATCCTGCGCGCGACCTCCGCCTTGGCCTCGTCCACGAACCCGACCAGATCGCGGCCGCGCACGTTGACCTGCACGACCGCCATGCGCTCGCCGTTTTCCCTGATGACCCTGACGGGGCCGTCGCTGCGTTCCAGCCTTGCGATCGCCGAGAGCGGCACGTTCTGGCCGTCGGCCAGGGGGAGCGTGAGTGCCGAGAAAAGCGCGGGCGACTGCTGCACGTCGGCCTCTCCGCGCAGAAGCAAAGGTGTGCGGCGTCCGTCCTCGATCACCATGCCGAGCTGCCTGCCTTCGATCTGGGTGCGCAGCGTGCTGCTCACGTCGTCAACGCTCAGGCCCATGCGGCCGGCGGAGAGCCTGTCTATGACCACGCGGTAATACTGCACGCCGGTGTTCTGCGCGGTGTAGGCATCCTCGCTGCCCTTGATCCCTTTGATCACGTCGACCATCTGCCCGGCCAGGTCATCCAGTCTTGCTATGTCCGTTCCGAAGATCTTGATCGCCACGTCGCCCCTGGCGCCGGTCAGCATTTCGGACACGCGCATGGAGATGGGCTGGGTGAAGCTGTATTCGATGCCGGGGAAATTCTCCATCACGCGCCTTATGCTCTCTATGATCGCGTTCTTGTCCGGGGAGCGCCATTCTGCCTGTGGCTTCAGAACCATGAAGTTGTCCGCCTCGTTGAGCCCCATGGGATCGAGGCCGAGCTCGTCCGCGCCCGCGCGCGAGATGATGCTCTTGACCTCTGGGACCGCCTTCAGGATCGCGCGCTGTATGCGCTCGTCCATTTCCGCGGTCTTTTCAAGGCTGATCGAGGGAAGCTTGGTGGTCTGCATCACGATGTCGCCCTCGTCCATCTCGGGCATGAAGGTCTTGCCTATCAGCGGGTAGACCGCGGCCGTCGCGACAAGGAGCAGGACGGCAGCTACGATCACGGTGCGCTCGTGCTTCAGCGCCTTGTCGAGCAGCGGCTCGTAGGTTGCAAACGCCTTTCTCACGAGCCACGGATCGCGATGGGCGGACTTCTTCAGCATGAAGGATGCGAGCATGGGGATCACGGTGAGCGAGAGCAGCAGCGAGCCCGCCAGCGCGAAGACGATGGTCAGCGCGACCGGCACGAAGAGCTTGCCTTCGAGCCCCTGCAGCGTCATCAGGGGAAGGAAGACGATGATGATGATCGCAACGCCTGCAGCGACCGGCGTGATGACTTCCTTCACGGAACGGTAGATCGCATGCAGATGGTGGGTCTGGCTGTGCGAGAGATGGCTCGTGATGTTCTCGACCACGACGACCGCCGCATCGACCAGCATGCCTATCGCGATGGCGAGTCCGCCGAGAGACATCAGGTTGGCCGACATGCCGAACCGGCCCATCAGGATGAAGGTCGCGAGCACCGCAAGCGGAAGGGCGAGCGCGACCACGAGGGCTGCCCTGAGGTCGCCCAGGAAGAGAACGAGGAGTATCACGACGAGCACGATGGCCTCGGTGAGCGCCTTGGAAACCGTGCCCACGGCGCGCTTCACGAGGCTCCCGCGATCGTAGAAGACGCGGGTGGTGATGCCGTCTGGCAGCTTGAGCTCGGCAAGTTTCGCGCGCACGCCTTCCACCACCTTCTGCGCGTTCGCCCCCCTGAGCCCGAGCACCAGTCCTTCCACCGCTTCGCCCTTCCCATCCTTGGTGACCGTCCCGTACCGGGTGAGGCTGCCTATGCGCACCTTTGCCACGTCGCCCACCCTGATCGGGTTGCCTCCGGGGCTTGCGATCACGATGTTGCGGACGTCCTGCAGCGTCTTGATGCTGCCCTCGGTGCGCACGAGCAGCGTCTCGTCGCCGTCCGTGAGCCTGCCCGCTCCGTCGTTCCGGTTGTTGGACTCGAGCGCGCCCTGCAGCATCTGCATCGAGATGCCGCGCGCGGCAAGGGCGGTGTGGTCCGGCACCACCTCGAAGCTGCGCACCAGGCCGCCCAGCGAATTGACGTCGGCCACGCCGGGCAGCGTGCGCAGCGCGGGGCGGATCACCCAGTCGAGCACGGTCCGGCGCTCTTCGGGCGTTGCGTTCTTCCCTTCCACGGTGAACATGAACATCTCGCCCAGCGGGGTGGTGATGGGGGCGAGGCCCCCAGTCGTGCCGGATGGAAGATCGCGCAGCACGTTGGACAGGCGCTCCGCCACCTGCTGTCTCGCCCAGTAGATGTCGGTCCCGTCGTTGAAGTCTATGGTGATGTCCGCGATCGCATACTTCGAAGTGGAACGCAGGATGCGCTGGTTGGGGATGCCCAGCATCTCGAGCTCTATGGGCGCGGTGATGCGCGCCTCGACTTCCTCTGGCGTCATGCCGGGCGCCTTCATGATCAGCTTGACCTGGGTCGTGGACACGTCGGGAAAGGCGTCTATCGGCAGTTCCCGGAAGGCGACGACGCCCGAGCCTATCAGGAGCAGGGTGAGCGCTGCGACCAGCAGGCGCTGGGATAATGCGAATTCGACCAGCCTTGAGAGCATGCTAGTCTCCGGAGCCCACGCCCGTGAGGCTTGCCTTGAGCGAGGACACGCCCTGAACCGCGATCATCTCGTCTCCGTTGAAGCTTCCCGTGACCACGCTGTGCCGGGCGCCCTCGTGCAGGACGCTGACAGCCGCCGCGCGGAAACCTTTCGGCGTTGCGACGAACACCACGGGTTTGCCGCCGATGCGCGCGATCGCGCTGTTGGGGATGTCCCACTGCCTTGCTGCCACCCTTGAAGTCGCGATGCTGGCTTCGACATACTGCCCTGGACGCAGGTTTTCAGAACCCTCGAGGATGATCGCGCGCAGCAGTATGGTCTGGTTCGCGCCGCTCAGGCTGCGGCCGATCGCGATCAGCCTGCCCTGGGCATTGAAGGCCGGAATGCTGACGGGGGCGCCAACCGCGAGGTCGTCTGTCGCGGAGAGGGGGACCTGGATCTCGAGGGCGAGGGAGCCGGTCTTCCCTACCTTGAAGAGCGGTGCCGCGGCATCGAGGCGCTGCCCGGCGCTGATGTTCCTCTCGAGGACCACGCCTTCGATGGGCGAGGTGATTTCGAGCTGGCTGCTAAGATTGCCGGCGGACTTGAGCTTCCCGATGGCGCCGTCGTCCATGCCCGCGAGCTTCAGCATCTGGCGGCGCTCTGCAAGAGCCGCGCTTGCAGAGGCATGCTGGCTCAGTGCAGCGCGGTAGCGGCTCTCGGAGATGATGCCTTCCTTTAGAAGCTGCTCGTCGCGCGCGAGCGTGCTGCTTGCAAGCTGTTCCTGAGCTGCAGCCTCCAGAAATCCGCGCTCGGCCTCGGCAAGTGCGGGGCTCTCCAGGTGGGCAAGCACCTGTCCCCTGGCGACATGGTCGCCGACACCGACCCCGACCTCGCGAACGGCGGCCGGGAGCGGCGCGCTGATCACCACCGCCTTGTTGGCCGGGATCACGACCTGGGCCGGCATGCCGGCCAGCTCGCCGCCATGCCTGTCTGGAAGTCTTTCCGTGACGATGCCCAGAGACTCGATCTGCTTCGCGCTGAGGACGACCTCGTCCGCGGCCAGCGCGGCCTGCGCAGCGAAAAGGGAAAACAGGAGTATTGCGGCTCTCATGGGCGGCTCGTCAGGTTTCGGGGGATGGCAGATTAAACCAGATCGCGGCGCATTTGGAAACTCGCATTAAGGCAGCCTCCCAAAAACGCGCGGGCTGCGGTAAGCTAGCGCTTTTGACCGGAATAGCGAATCATCATGGCCCAATATGTAATGTCCATGCTCCGCGTGAGCAAGATCGTCCCACCCAAACGCCAGATCATCAAGGACATCTCCTTGAGCTTCTTCCCGGGCGCGAAGATAGGCCTGCTGGGTCTCAACGGTTCGGGAAAATCCACTGTCCTCAGGATCATGGCGGGCGTGGACCACGAATTCGACGGCGAGGTGCAGCGCCTGCCCAACATCCGCATAGGCTATCTTCCCCAGGAGCCGCAGCTCGATCCCGAGAAGACCGTGAAGCAGGAAGTCGAGTCCGCGCTGGGCGAAGTGATGCAGGCGCAGGCCAAGCTCGACGAGGTGTATGCGGCCTATGCAGAGCCCGATGCCGACTTCGATGCGCTCGCTGCGGAGCAGGCGAGGCTCGAGGCTATCATCTCGGCAGGCGGCGCCGATGCGGAGCACCAGATGGAGATCGCGGCCGACGCGCTGAGACTTCCATCATGGGATGCTCAGATCAAGAACCTCTCGGGCGGCGAGAAGCGCCGCGTTGCGCTCTGCAAGCTGCTTCTGGAAAAGCCCGACATGCTTCTGCTCGACGAGCCCACCAACCATCTCGATGCGGAATCGGTCGAGTGGCTCGAGCAGTTCCTGGTGCGCTTCCCGGGAACCGTGGTCGCCGTCACCCACGACCGCTACTTCCTGGACAATGCGGCGGAATGGATACTCGAACTCGATAGAGGCCACGGCATCCCCTGGAAGGGAAACTATTCCTCCTGGCTCGAGCAGAAGGAGGCGCGCCTCGAGCAGGAGAACAGGCAGATCGATGCGCACATGAAGGCGATGAAGCAGGAGCTCGAATGGGTGAGGCAGAACCCCAAGGCGAGGCAGGCCAAATCCAAGGCGCGTCTGAACCGCTTCGAGGAACTGTCGAACGTCGAATACCAGAAGAGGAACGAGACGCAGGAAATCTTCATCCCGGTGGGCGAGCGGCTCGGCAACGAGGTGATCGAATTCGAGAACGTGTCGAAGGCATTCGGCGACCGCCTCCTGATCGACAACCTGTCATTCAAGGTTCCTCCCGGTGCCATCGTGGGCATCATAGGCCCCAACGGCGCTGGCAAGTCGACGCTTTTCAGGATGATCACGGGCAAGGAAACCCCCGATTCGGGGACGGTGAAGATAGGGCCCACTGTCAAGCTCGCCTTTGTCGACCAGTCGCGGGAAGGGCTTGCCAACGACAAGACCGTTTTCGAGGCGATTTCGGGCGGCAACGAGATACTGACCGTGGGCAAGTACGAGACGCCTGCCAGAGCCTACATCGGCCGCTTCAACTTCAAGGGCGCTGACCAGGCCAAGATCGTCGGGCAATTGTCGGGCGGGGAGAGGGGAAGGCTGCACCTCGCGCAGACCCTGATCGCGGGCGGCAACGTGCTTCTGCTCGACGAGCCTTCCAACGATCTCGACGTGGAGACGCTGCGCGCTTTGGAAGATGCGCTGCTCGAATTCGCCGGCTGCGTCATGGTGATCTCCCACGACCGCTGGTTCCTCGACCGCATCGCCACCCACATCCTCGCCTGCGAAGGCGATTCGAAGTGGGTGTTCTTTGATGGGAACTATCAGGAATATGAGGCGGACAAGCGCAAACGTTTAGGAGAAGAAGGAGCCAAACCCAAACGCATACGCTACAAGCCAATCAGCAGATGAAAACCGGACAAGCAAGCGGTTGGGCGATAACCAGCGACTTAGCGAGTGTTGTTTGCTCGCTTAGTCGAATGGCTAGGGGCTAAGCCTAAGCGGATTCGGTATAAGCCGATTAGTCGATAAGGAAATATCATGAAAATATTATCTGTATTTAATAACAAGGGTGGCGTGGGGAAGACGACGCTGACCTATCATTTGTCTCACGCCCTTGCTGGTATGGGTTACAAAGTCTTGATGATAGATGCTGATCCACAGTGCAATCTGACTATCTATTCTGTCGCGGAGGACGTGATACATGATATTTGGGAGATTGAGGACCCGTTTATCGATGAGGGAATGGATGCGACAACAAAAGGAATGACCCAAGATGGATTTAGGAAAATTCTAAGTTCACCTAGGAGTCTTCATTTCATCGTTAAGCCAACGGAAGAGGGTACGGGTGAATTAAGTCACTTACCGCCACCGTATAAATTAGCTGGATCATTAGATAGAGGGTATAAGAAATTTTGTGTAAACGGTCATTTGGTAGGAAACTACCGCAACGCAATAAGGAGCGAAAATGACCGTATCAAAAGCAATCCCCCAGGAGCTGATTACCGGGCTGCTGGCTGACTAC